>NZ_JADQDC010000009.1 GCF_015694345.1 Novosphingobium jiangmenense | reverse complement strand
GACGCCGGAAAACCGCCAAAGGTCATCCTCATCGCCATCATGCGCAAACTCATCTGCGCTCTCAACGCCATGGTCAAAAACAACCAACCATGGACCGCATAACAAGACGGTTGCTCCCCATTTGCACCTGCGGTGAAAATGGGGAGGATTTGGGCGCTTCAGCGGCCTTTGCGCAGGACGATGTAGACCGCACCCGCCCCGCCGTGCCTCGGCTGTGCGGGGCGTACGGCTGCGATTTGGCTGGCGTGGGGGCTGTGGGCGAGCCAGTCCAGCAGTTTGGCGCGGATGGCGCCGCGGCGGTTGCCGCGGTCGTCCTGGGCGTCGTGGGGGCGGGGTTTGCCGGCGATGAGGAGCATGACGCGGGCGCCCATGGCGAGGGCTTGCGACAGGCTGGCATTGAGGCGTGTGTGGGCGGCGTCGAGGGTGAGGCCGTGGAGGTCTATGGTTACGTCCGGGGTGATGGGGCCGCGCGACAGCTTGCGGTCCCAGGTGGAATCGAGGCCGTGGTTTTGCAGTGGGCGGGCGACCGGGGTTGGCGCGGGCGTGGGGAGCGGCGGGGGGACGCGGCCTTTTATGCGCTTGGCGGGTGGGGGTGGGAGCGTGGTGGCGAGCGCGGGTTCCACCGCTTTGGCCTTGGGGCGCGGCGGGTGGATCGGGGTGATCGTGGCGGCGACCTTGTTCCACAGGTCGGCCTCCTCCGGGGAGAGGCCTCTGGGAGCCCTTGCCACTATCGGACTCTCACTGCTGGCCGAGACGCGCCAGCGTCCCCTTCGGCAGGAGGATGAGGGCGCGGCCTCTGGCGCTCATGCCGCCAGCGATCTGGCGGGCTTCGGGGCCTGCGCCCCAGAAGCTGTCAAAGCGGTTGGCGCCCTGGATTGCGCCGCCGGTGTCCTGCGCGACCCACAAGCCGCTGGCTTCCTTGCGGTCTACCTGCAGCCAGACCGGTGCGCCCAGCGGCACGAAGGCAGGGTCGACCGCGACGGTGCTTTTCCCGGCGATGGGCACGTTCAGCGCGCCGACCGGGCCGGGGCCGGTCAGCTCGCGGAAGAAGACATAGCTGCGGTTCTGGCGCATCAGCTGGTCGCCCGCATCGGGGAAATCGCGCAGGTATTGCTGGATGCCCTGCATCGAGCCGGAATACTGGCCGGGGGAGGACCCGATCAGTCCGCGCTCGCGCATCAGCGAGCCGATGCCGGTGTAGGGGTAGCCGTTCTGCCCGGCAAAGCCGAGGCGGATCACGCTGCCATCGGGCGTGCGCAGCCGTCCCGAACCCTGGATCTGGAGGAAGAAGAATTCGATCCTGTCGGCGGCCCAGGCGATCTCGAGGCCCTTGCCCTGAAGGGCGCCGTCCTCGATCTGGCCGCGGTCGTAGTAGGGGGTGAAGACGCCGGCATCGTCGTAACGGCCCCATGGCATCCTGCCATCGGGCTGCGGCTGCGCGTCGCCCGGCCTGGCGCGGACGAGGTCCTTCGGCAGGGCATAGACGGGCACTTCGTAACCCGGCTGGCGGGTGCGCGATCCGGCGATCTCGGGCTCGAAATAGCCGGTGACGAAGGCCGCGCCGTCGCCGACTTCGGCGGTTTCGAAATAGGTGGTGAAGAAGCGCGCGGCCTCGCCCGCAGGCCATGTCGGCGCGGCGGCGCAGGCAGGCGCCCAGTCCTCGGGGCGGGTGAGTCCGGTGTTGTCGGTGCGCTTCGTGACGCGTGGGCAGGAGGTGACGAAGGCCTGCAGCGCGGCGGCGGTGTTGTCAGGCTTGAAGCCGAGGCCTGCGGTGACGGGGCCGCGCATGACGCCGGTTAATGCGGCATTGGCGGGTTTTACGGTTGGCGGCGTCGGCGGGGTGACGGGGCGGGGGCCGGTAGTTTCGGGCACGAGACGCACGCAGCCGCCAAGCAGAAAGAGCGCCGCGATGATCGCAGCGCTCTTATCTTTGCCGAACTTCGTAGAAGCTTTCACTTGAAGCCTCAGGCCTCGTCGGTCTCGTCGAGCAGCCAGTCGGGATCGCGCGAGGTGAGGTCGCGGCGGAAGGTCCACAGGTCGCGCGCTTCGATCGCATCGTCAAGCGAGCCGGCGATGACCTGCCCTTCCGCGTTGCGGGTGACCGAGGCGATGTCTGCGAGGAAGCGGACGGTGATGCGCGCGGTCTGCCCTTCGATCGAGGCGGCGACGATGCGCGCTTCCTCGATGCGGATGACGCGAGCGTCGATCACTTCGCCAGCGGCGGTGCGGGCATCGATCGCGGCGCTGAAACCTTCGTAGACGTCAGCGTCGCAGAGCTGGAGCAGCTCGTCCTTGTCGCCGCGCCAGAAGGCTTCGAGGATCATCGAATAGGCGCCCTTGGACCCTGCAAGGAACTGCGCGAGATCGAAGCGGCGGTCGGCCGAGATGAT
This sequence comes from Novosphingobium jiangmenense, assembly GCF_015694345.1. Lineage (GTDB taxonomy): Bacteria > Pseudomonadota > Alphaproteobacteria > Sphingomonadales > Sphingomonadaceae > Novosphingobium > Novosphingobium jiangmenense. The sequence goes on along the minus strand of NZ_JADQDC010000009.1, from coordinate 196,371 downwards.
CGCGCGGACGCCGGCCTCGGCGCTGTTGTCGAATGTGCTGGGTGCGGGCGCTGCGAGTTCGCGCGGGCGCGGGGCGGCGGAACCGCCCTGCTGCTGGATCGGCGCTTGCGTTTTGGCCGAAGGGTCGGGCTGTTCGATCCGGCGGCGCATCGGCTCCTCGTCATGCTCGGGCCGGCGGCCGAGGACGGAGTAGAGGCGCAGGCCGAGGAAGGCCGCAATCATCGCCAGGATCACAATTTGAACAATCACGCGCAAGATTCCCGAACTGTCCACGGCCCAGGATCGGAAGCCCTGAGTGCATGGCGTCATGCCAACGTGCCTCAAATAGGTACGGATTACAAATGAACAACGCGTGCATGGCCCTTTGGGCGGATACCGGGGCGAAGAATCTCGCCGGGTTGTGGCCTTCGTGCGCCAGATAAAGGCGGATTGCGGCCTTCTGGCCATGATGCTAGGCGCGCGGCCAAGGGAAACCCACACAGAAAGCACGTCTGATATGGCCGACGAAGGCAACATCATTTCGAATCTCAACCTTGATGGTCCGGTGCCGAACGGCGAGGACACTTCGCCTGCGATCGGCCTGATCTCGCAGTACGTGAAGGACCTGTCGGTCGAGAACCCGAATGCGCCGGAATCCTACCAGTGGACCGAAGCGCCCGACATCGCGGTGGACTTCAACATCTCGGCCCGCGCGATCCAGCCGGAGATCCACGAGATCGAGCTGAAGATCAACGTGACCTCGAAGGGCGCGCAGGGCACGGCGTTCATCGTCGAGCTGGCCTATTGCGGGTTGATCGGCATGCGCAACGTGCCGGACGACCAGGCCCACCCGTTCCTGTTCGCCGAAGGTCCGCGCATCCTGTTCCCGTTCGCCCGCCGCATCGTTGCCGATGCCGTGCGCGATGCCGGTTACCCGCCGCTGATGCTCGAGCCGATCGATTTCACCGGCCTGTACATGCAGCAGCTGGCGCAGGCCCAGGCAACTGCCGAGGCGACTCCGGCGGGTCAGGCCTGATCTTACAACCGGTGGCCATGGAGCGAAGGCCATGAACTTGCTCAAGGCCACCGGTTCGATTGGCGGGCTGACTTTGCTCAGCCGTATCCTCGGGCTGGTGCGCGACAGTCTGTTTGCGCGGTTTGTCGGCGCGGCGTTTGCTTCGGACGCGTTTCTGGTGGCGTTCCGGCTGCCCAACATGTTCCGCGCACTGTTTGCCGAAGGCGCGTTTGCCAGCGCCTTCATCCCGATGTTCAACAAGAAGGTCGCCGACCCGGAAGGCGCAGGCCTGCGTGACGGGCTGGACTTTGCCGAGGCTGCGCTGGCGGTGCTGCTGCCGGTGCTGCTGTTCATGACGGTGGTGCTGGAGGTCTTCGCCTGGCCGGTCACGCTGCTTTTGTCGGGCAGGTTCAACGGGGTGAGCGCCGAGCAGTTCGCCTATGCGGTGGAACTGTCGCGCTGGACGATCCCCTATCTGATGCTGATCAGCATCGTCTCGCTGTTTGGCGGGATTCTCAACTCGCTGGGCAAATTCTGGGTCAACGCGGCGGCGCCGATCCTGCTGAACCTGACGCTGATCGTGGCGCTGCTGGGGTTCCATTCCGACGATCCGCTGGTGACCGCGCGCAATCAGGCGATTGCGGTCTCGGTTTCGGGCGCGTTGCAGCTGCTGTGGCTGGCGTGGGCTTGCCGGAAAAACGGCGTGAAGTTGCGGCTGCGGCGGCCGCGTTTGTCGCCGGAAGTGAAGCAGTTGCTCAAGCTGATCCTGCCGGCGGCGGCGGGTGCGGGGGCGGTGCAGATCAATCTGGTGATCTCGACGGCGCTTGCCGCATCGCTGCTCGACCATGGCTCGGTTACCTACATCTACATGGCCGACCGGCTGAACCAGCTGCCGCTGGGGCTGATCGGCATCGGCCTTGGCACGGTGCTGCTGCCGACGATCTCGCGCCAGCTGGGCGGGGGCGAGGACGCGGCGGCGATGGAGACGCAGAACCGGGGCATGGAGCTGGCGCTGCTGCTGACGCTGCCCGCCACGGTGGCGCTGGTGCTGTGCGGCGAGCCGATTGCGGCGGCGCTGTTCGGCTATGGCAAGTTCGACGCCAATGACACGCACTTCACCGCGCAGGCGCTGGCGGCGTTCTCGATCGGGCTGCCGAGCTACATTCTGGTGAAGGTGCTGACGCCGGGATACTACGCGCGGCAGGATACGAAGACGCCGGTGCGCTATGCCACGATCTCGATGGTGGTGAACCTTGTCGGCAATCTGGCGCTGATCGTGCCGCTCAGGCACATGGGGCCGCCGCTGGCGACCGCGATTGCCTCGACGGTGAACGTCTGGCTGCTCTATCACACGCTGGTCAAGCGCGGGCACTTTGCCGCCGATGCGCGGCTCAAGCGGCGTACGATGCGGCTGGCGCTGGCGGCGCTGGCGATGGGCGCGGTGCTGTGGGCGGGGCAGGGGCTGGTCATGCCCTATGTCCATGGCACGTGGACCTTGCGCATCGCGGCGATGGGCGCACTGGTCACCGCCGGGGTCGTCGTCTATGGCCTCGCTGCCGTCCTGACCGGGGCTTTCCGGGTGGACGACTTGAAGCTTCTCCTGCGGCGTCGCCGCTCCAACTGAAGGCACTGAAATGCGTATCGTTTCCGGCATCCAGCCCACCGGCAATCTCCACCTCGGCAATTACCTGGGTGCGATCCGGAACTGGGTGCGCATGCAGGACGAGTGGTCGGCCAAGGGCGGGCAGTGCCTTTACTTCCTTGCCGATCTGCACGCGATCTCGATGCCGCATTCCCCGGCGGAACTCGCCGCCAACACCCGCGAAATGGTGGCGGCGCTGGTTTCGTGCGGGATCGATCCCGACAAGTCTGTCCTGTTCAACCAGGCGCAGGTTCCCGCCCATGCCGAACTGCAATGGCTGCTGAACGGCACCGCGCGGATGGGCTGGCTCAACCGCATGACGCAGTGGAAGGACAAGGCGGGCAAGAACCGCGAGGGCGCGAGCGTGGCGCTGTTCACCTATCCTGTACTGCAGGCGGCGGACGTGCTGCTTTATCAGGCGACGCACGTTCCGGTGGGCGAGGACCAGAAGCAGCACCTGGAACTCGCACGCGACATCGCGCAGAAGTTCAACAACGACTTCTGTGCAGAGGACGCACCGCTGTTCACGCTGCCCGATCCGATCATTCCGCCCGAGGCCGCGCGCATCATGTCGCTGCGCGATGGTTCGGCCAAGATGAGCAAGTCCGACCCTTCGGACATGAGCCGCATCAACCTGACCGACGATGCCGATGCGATCATGCAGAAGGTGAAGAAGGCCAAGACCGATCCCGAGCCGCTGCCGGGCACGGTCGAGGGGCTGGCAGGGCGGCCTGAAGCCAACAACCTTGTCGGTATTTTTGCGGCAATGGCAGGGATTACCCCGGCCGAGGTGCTGGCGCAGTTCGAGGGCAAGGGCTTTGGCCAGTTCAAGCCCGCGCTGGGCGAACTGCTGGTCGAGACGCTGTCGCCGATGGCGGCGCGTTATCGCCAGCTGCGCGAGGATGGTGAGGCGCTCGATGCGATTCTGGCCAAGGGCGCGTTGAAGGCGCGGGATCTGGCTGCACCGACGCTGGCGAAGACCTATCAGGCGCTCGGCCTCGTAAGAGGCTGATTTTTCGCAGCTTCGTTGCAAAAGATTACGGGCCTGCAACATATGTTGCAGGCACCATTCAACGTGCATTCAGCACTTCCCGTCCAAAAAGACGGCATGCTATGCAGTGCGTGCGTCTGGCAAGGGGCGGCGGGCGCATAACAGGAGTCGCAAGGATGAATTCCGTTTCGCAAGTGAAGCCCTCTTCTTCCGGCAAGCGTCGTCTGCTCGGGCTGTCGGCGGTCTCGCTGATGCTCGTCTCGCTCGCTGGTTGCACCACCCCGTTCAAGGCCGACGTCAAGCGCTTTCAGGCGCAACTGCCGGCGCCGACCGGGCAGACCTTTGCCGTCGTCGCCGACGATCCGAAGGATGCCGGTGGCCTCGAGTTTGCGCAGTATGCCTCGCTCGTCGGCAAGCAGATGGAGAAGCTGGGCTATCAGCCGGCAGCTCCCGAGAACGCGGACCTGCTGGTCAAGTTCGACTATGGCATCGATGGCGGGCGCGACCGCGTTCGCTCCACCGGCTTTGCCGACCCGTTCTGGGGCGGTTGGGGTGGCTGGGGCGGCTGGGGCCCGGGTTGGGGTCGTGGCTGGGGCCGTCGTGGCTTTGTCGGCGGCGGCTGGGGTTGGGGATGGAACGATCCGTTCTTCTTCGGCGGTCCCGGCTGGGGCGCTGGCGGGGTTGACGTGGTGACCGTCTATACCTCGGGCATGGACCTGAAGATCGACCGCCGCGCCGACGGCAAGCGTCTGTTCGAGGGCAAGGCGGAAGCCGCCTCTTCGTCGAACCGCCTGTCCTACGTCGTGCCGAACCTCGTCGAGGCGATGTTCACCGACTTCCCCGGCAACAACGGGGAAACGGTGAGGATCTCGATCGCGCCGGAAAAGAAGACGGTGAAGAAGGTCGACTGAGCTTCTTCACGCCGTTTTTTGCAAAGGGCCTCGCAGCGATGCGGGGCCTTTTTGTTTGTCCTGAAGTTGGATGCCCACCCCGTCCGCCTAAGCCTTGCTGCGCAAGGCCAAGGCTCCCGGCCCTCCCGCCTGCGGGAGGGCAAAAGAGCAGGTCTTTCGACTCCCCTCCCGCACGCGGGAGGGGTTGGGGGTGGGCATTCAGCCCTTGAGCGCCGCCAATCCACCGGTGGAGCCGAAGCCGCCTTCGCCGCGGGTGGTCTCGTCGAGTTCCTCGACCTCGAGCCAGGTGCCGCGCGTTACCGGGGCGAGGACGAGTTGCGCCACGCGGTCGCCCCGGCGGATCGAGAAGACCTCAGGCCCGAGGTTGATCATGATGACCTTCAATTCGCCGCGATAGTCGCTGTCGATGGTGCCCGGCGTGTTCGGGACGGTGACGCCGTGCTTGAGCGCGAGGCCGGAGCGGGGGCGGACCTGGATTTCGTAGCCGGCGGGGATCGCCATCGACAGGCCGGTGGCGACCGCATGGCGTGCGCCGGGAGCAAGATCGACGTCTTCGGCCGAGACCACGTCCATGCCGGCTGCGCCATCGGTGGCATAGGCGGGTAGCGGCAGGCCCTCGCCATGGGGCAGGCGCTTGAGCAGGACGGGGACTTCAGGCGAGTGCATCGGCGATTCTTTCGATCAGGAGCGCGGCTGCCGCGTCCTTGGGGAGTTCGGGCAGGGTCTCGACGCCGCTCGCGCTGACGATGTGGAGGACGTTCATTTCACCGCCCATCTTGTGCGTGGCGACATCGTTGGCGACGATCCAGTCGGCACCCTTGCGGGCGAGCTTGGCGCGGGCGTGATCGAGCACGTCGTTGGTTTCGGCAGCGAAGCCGACGACCAGCGGCGGGCGGCGCTCGGACTTGCAAAGGGTGGCGAGGATGTCGGGGTTTTCGACCAGTTGCAGCGGCGGAACCGCGCCGGAGCCGTCCTTCTTGATCTTCTGCGCCGCTTCTCCGGCGCTGCGCCAGTCGGCCACGGCGGCGACCATGATCGCGACGTCGGCGGGGATCGCGGCGTCGACGGCGGCGGCCATCTCGCGCGCGGTCTCGACGTCGATGCGGGTGACGCCCTGTGGCGTCGGCAGGTTGACCGGACCGGAGACGAGGGTGACCTTTGCGCCCGCCCGCGCGGCGGCGGCGGCGATGGCGTAGCCCTGCTTGCCGCTCGAGCGGTTGGCGATGTAGCGCACCGGGTCGATCGGTTCGTGCGTGGGGCCTGCGGTGATGAGGACGTGCTTGCCGGTGAGGGGCTTGGCCGCCCTGCCGAGTTGCCGCGCAATTTCTGCGCAGATCTCGGGCGGTTCGGGCAGGCGGCCGGGGCCGAATTCGCCGCAGGCCATCGCGCCTTCGTCGGGCTCCATCACGGTCACGCCATCGCCGCGCAGGGTGGCGACGTTGCGCCGGGTGGCGGGGTGCTGCCACATGCGCACGTTCATGGCGGGCACGGCGAGCACCGGCTTGTCGGTGGCGAGGAGGAGGGTGGTCGCCAGATCGTTGGCGATGCCGCCAGCCATGCGCGCCAGGAGGTCTGCCGTGGCGGGGCAGACGACGACGAGGTCGGCTTGGCGCGAGAGCTGGATGTGGCCCATCTCGACCTCGTTCTTGAGGTCCCACAGCGTGGTGTGGACAGGGTTTTCCGAAAGCGCGGCCAGCGTCATCGCGGTGACGAAGTGCGATCCGCCCTCGGTCAGCACGCAGGTGACGTCCGCGCCTTCCTTGCGCAGCAGGCGGACGAGTTCGCACGACTTGTAGGCCGCGATGCCGCCGCCAATGATGAGCAGGATGCGTGTACCCTTCATGGCTGCGGCTTGTGCAATGGCGGGCAGGATCGCGCAATCCTTTTGCGCGAGGGAACGCGTTGGGGCACAGTCTGTCCCAAACCATAACGGGGGATCGAGTGATGAGACTGATACTGACGGCGCTGGTATTCCTTGCGGGGCTTTTCGACCTGTTCCTGGCGATCGGCTTCCTGACCGGGCCGGAGCAGGCGGCAACCGGGTTCGGCATCGCAGCGACCGGGGTGGGCGGTGTCTCGACGATCCGCGCGGACTTCACCTCGTTCTTCGGCGTGGCCGCATTCTGCATGATGTGGGGCGCGTGGCGCAGGAACGCCGACCTGATGCTGGTCCCGGCGCTGCTGTTCGGCACCTCGTTCGTGGGCCGCGCGATCGATCTGGTGGTGACCGGAGCCTATCCCGGCTGGCCGGTGCCGATGGCTGTCGAGGCTGCGCATGTCGTGCTGATGCTGGCGGCGTGGCGGATGCTGCCGCACCACCGATTGGAGGAAATCGCGGGCTAGGCCGAACGCGACTTCCACCGCCCCCACAGAGCGAACACCGCGCGCTGGGCGGGGCGTTCGAACTTGGCGTGGCTGATGAAGCCTGCGGCGATGGCGAGGGTGACGAAGAGGATCAGGAACCACGGCTGGCGGGCGATGTCGCGCGTGAGGCCCATGGCATCGATGATCAGCACGAGCGTCAGCTGGATCGGGATGTGCCAGAGGTAGATGCCGTAGGACGCATCGCCGAGCTTTTGGCCGAACTGGAGGCGGCCCCTTTCATCATTGAGGTCGAGCGCCAGCGTGAGGAACAGGACCGCGAACGTGCCGGTGATCGTCGCAGCATCACCGCTGCGGTAGTTGGCCTTGAGCATGAAGGCGCTCGCCAGCAGGGCCAGCCCCAAGGGCAGGAGGGTGGCCGGGCGCAGCCAGCCTTTCAGCGTCGCCCCATAGGCTGCGCAGCCGAGCATGAAGTAGCCGATGCAGGCGAGCACGTCCTTGTTGGGCAGGCCCTTCAGCATGCCATAAAGCAGCAGCGCGCCTAGCGGCAGCGACAGCGCCAGCGGCGCGCGGCGCAGGGCGGGGATGCTGACGAAGAACACGAGGTAGGCGAGGATCTCGGTCGACAAGGACCACGACGGGCCGTTGAATGACTGGTTATCCTGCCAGCCCCAGTACTGCATCAGCGGGATCGAGAGCAGGAAGTGCTTGAGATCGTTGGTGTGATAGATGAACTCGGTGCCGGTGCGGGCGACGTAGATGCCCTGCAGGATCGCCATCAGGCCCAGCGTCAGCAGGTGCAGCGGCCAGAGGCGGGCAATGCGCGCCGGCCAGAAGCGCGCCTTGTAGTCGATGTCCGCAAGATAGACGTGGGCGAAGACGAAGCCCGAGACGGCCCAGAAATACTGCACGGCGGTGTGACCGTGGTTGTAGAGCCACGACAGCACTTCGTACCACGGCTGGATCGCGCGGTTGACGTTCACGTGATACGGCACCGGTGGCACGAACACGTGCTGGTAGTGCCAGAACAGCACCATGATCGCGGCCAGCAGGCGCGACAGGTCGAGCGCGTGGAAGTGGCGCTTGGGCAAGCGCAGGTGCGAAAGGTCGTTACTCAAGGGAGCGGTCTTCTCAGCCCCACCAGCCAAGGGCGTGGGTGCCGATGACGAGGGCGCCGCCGGCGAGGAAGGTGAGGAACTGGCCAAGCAAGCCGGTCCCGCGCTTGCGGCGCTTGCGCTGCCACATCAGTTCGACCTTGGGCAGCGGCGGCGCTTCGGGCGCGCCGCCCTTGGGCGGGAAGCGATCCTCGATGCGGCGGATGAGGTCGGGAATGCGCAGCAGGGTCTGTGCATCCTCGCGCACGCGATCCGCAATCGCGGCCTCGAGGCCGAGTTCATCGCGCACCCAGGCGCGGACGAACGGGGCCGAGGTTTCCCACATGTTGATCTCGGGATCGAGCTGGGTGGCGATGCCTTCGACCATGACCATGGTCTTCTGCAGCAGCAGCAGGTGCGGCTGGGTCTGCATGTCGAAATCGCGGGTGATGGCGAAGAGCCCGTCGAGCATCTGGCCGACGGAGAGTTCGCTGACCGGCTTGCCGCGCATCGGCTCGCCCACCGCGCGCAGGGCCGTGGCGAATTCGTCGACCGAGTGGTAGCTCGGCACGTATTGCGCCTCGAAATGGATTTCGGCGACGCGGCGGTAGTTGCCGGTGGTCAGGCCGTAGAGGATTTCGGCGAGCCACTGGCGGGCGCGGCGGTCGATCCGGCCCATGATGCCGAAATCGATGGCGACGATGGTGCCATCGGGTTCGACGAACAGGTTGCCCTGGTGCATGTCTGCGTGGAAGTAGCCGCCGTTGATCGCCTGGGTGAGGAAAGCGAGGACGAGGCGCTGGGCGAGGGCCTTGCGATCATGCCCTGCGGCGTCAAGCGCTTCGACGTCGCTGATCTTGACGCCATCGATCCAGTCGAGCGTCATCACGCGGCCGTTGGTGCGGTCCCAGTCGATGGCGGGCACGCGATAGCCGGCGTGGGCGCGCATCGTCTCGGCCAGTTCCGAGGCCGAGGCGGCTTCGCGGCGCAGGTCGAGTTCGCGGACGGTCCAGCGCTTGAAGTTGGCGATGACCATGCGCGGGCGCAGGCGCGAAGCCTCGCCGCCCAGGCCTTCGAGATGGGCGGCGGCCCATTCGTAGGTGTCGATATCGCGGGCGAACTTCTCGCGCACGCCGGGTCGCAGGATCTTTACCGCGACGTGGCGGCCTTCGGTGGTGACGGCGCGGTGGACCTGTGCGACCGAGGCTGCGCCGACCGGAACCGGATCGAACGAGGAGAACAGTGCTTCCAGCGGCTTTTCGAACGAGCGTTCGATCTCGGCGCGGATCAGGGCGAAGTCGACCGGGGGGAGCTGGTCCTGCAGGGCGAGCAGGTTGTGCGCGGCTTCTTCGCCGACAAGGTCGGGGCGGGTGGCGAGGGTCTGGCCGAGCTTGATCGCGGCCGGGCCGATGGCGCGGAAGGCACCGGCATAGTCAGGAGTCTTCGGCTGGATCGTGCCGAAGCGGGCAACCTTGCACAGGGTGCGGACCGGCGCGGGGGTGTTCGGGTCAGACTCGATCCCGCGCAGTGCGCCGTGCCGGGCAAGCGTGCGGCCCCAGCCGAGCAGGCGGCGGATATGCGTGGCGGGCAGGGTCAAAGGATCAGACCTTCCACCCCGAATGGATCGCGACGAGACCACCGAGGATCGGTTCGACCCGGGTGCGCTTGAACCCGGCGGCCTGAATCATCTTCTCGAATTCCGGCATCGTCGGGAAGCGGCGGATCGATTCGATGAGGTAGCGGTAGGAATCCTCGTCGCCTGCGATCATCTGGCCGAGCTTGGGGACCAGCTTGTGCGAATAGGCGTCGTAGATTTCCGAGAACCCGGGCCACTCGGTGGTCGAGAATTCGAGGCAGAAGAAGCGGCCGCCGAACTTCAACACGCGGTGCGCTTCGGCAAGGGCGCGGTCGATGTGCGTGACGTTGCGGATGCCGAAAGCGATAGTGTAGGCGTCGAACACGCGGGTCGGGAAGGTCAGCTCCTCGGCGTTCTGGCGCGACCATTCGAGGCCCTCAAGCCCGCGCTTGCCAGCACGTTCGATGCCGACGTCGAGCATGTCCTGGTTGATGTCCGACACGGTGATCTGCGCGCCATGCTTGGCCATGCGGAAGGCGATGTCGCCGGTGCCGCCGGCCATGTCGAGAATCGCCTCGCCCGGCTGGGGGCGGACCCTCTTGACGAACTTGTCCTTCCACAGGCGGTGCATGCCGACCGACATGGCATCGTTCATCACGTCGTACTTGCGCGCGACGTTCGAGAAGATCGCGCCGACGCGGCCTTCCTTCTCTTCTGCCGGGATGTCTTCGTAGCCGAAAGATGCTGTTTCTGATGCGGTCATGCCTTGGCCCTTTAGTGGGGAATTGCCCGGACGGCAAAGACTGATAGGGGTGAAGGGGATATGCCGGAATTACCAGAAGTAGAGACGACCGTCCGTGGCCTTGCAACCGTGCTCGATGGGCAGGTCATCCGCAGCGTGAGGGTGAACCGCGCCGATCTGCGGCGGCCGTTCCCGGTCGATCTGGCGCAGGCGCTGACGGGCGCGCGGGTGACCGGCCTTTCGAGGCGAGCCAAGTATGGCCTGATCCATACCGACCGCGAGCGGACCATGGTGTTCCACCTCGGCATGTCGGGGCGCTGGCGAATCGATCCGGAAGACATCGGCAAGCACGATCACCTGGTTCTGGAGACCGGGGAAGGCCGGGTCCTGTCATTGAACGATGCGCGGCGGTTTGGTTCCGTGGACCTTGTCGACAGCGACAAGCTGGAAAGCTGGCCACCGTTTGCTGCCCTGGGGCCGGAGCCGCTGGGGCCCGATCTTACGCCAAAGCTGCTGGCCGGGGCCTTCAAGGATCGCATCGCGGCGGTGAAGCTGCTGCTGCTCGACCAGCGCATCGTGGCGGGTCTGGGCAACATCTACGTCTGCGAGGCCCTATATCGTGCGCGGGTGCATCCGGCGCGCGAAGGTGGGCGCGTGAAGCCTGCCGAATTGAAACTGCTGGTGCCGGCGATCAAGGCAGTTCTCGAGGAATCGATCGTGGCAGGCGGATCGACTCTGCGCGATTACGCCCGTCCCGATGGGGAACTCGGCTACTTTGCCAAGGACTTCAACGTCTACGGTCGCGAGGGCGAGCCTTGCGCGTGTGGCGGCACGGTGGAGCGCATCGTGCAGGGCGGGCGCTCGAGCTTCTTCTGTCCGAAGTGCCAGAAATAGCCTGACCGGTCCGTTTCGGACTTCAGGCGAAAACATCCTTGAAACTTGTGGTTAACCGGCCTGAGCCGGGTTGGCGCTGCGCAAGCTGCTGCTTTTGCAGCGAAGCGTTTCCGCTGCCTGTGGCGCACGTCCGGCCAGACGGGCGTTTCCGTCTGGAGATTACGAAAATCAGTCCACAATGGTGAAGATAAGATTACTTTTTGCTACTCGGCAGTGCGCTTACAGGCATGAAAGTAGGTGGCCTACATGAAATAAAGACTGTCTGATTTCATAGAAAATATCTTGTAAAGGTTGGAGATGTCGAAGATCATCATTGAAAAACGTCAGAATGAGTGCCTGATAGTGACAGTGGATGTTATAAAAAGTTCGATAAATTGCCCGAGATGATTGGACAATATTTCTCGTCATTCTGAAGTATTTTGATTATTCGGCGGCCTATAACCAAAGTTATCTATTGCTATAACCTAAGCATATTTAGTTAACGAGCTTGTTGTTTTTATAAGTATTGTTTACGACTCGGATTAAGAAACGTTTATGTAAGTGGGGCTCGCAAAAATCGTTATGGAAATCAGGGGTTTCCCTGATCGCCAGCTATGAATCAGGCCGACCGGGATCCATGCCGATCCTGCGGCCAAGCGCAGGACAGGGAAAATGGCTGCAAAGACTACGGTTAAGGTCGCGGTAACAAACAATGCCGCGAAGGACGACGTCTTCAACCTGGGCGAAAGCGCGACCGACAGCTGGTCGCTTGACGTTCTGGCGAATGACCCCGGCTCCGCCACGCTCTGGTCGATCGGTGCGCCGACGACCGTCAGCAGCACCAGCGGCCAGATGGCGCAGGTCCTTTCGACCACGTTCAACTATGGCGGCTCGGTCTCGGGCACCGGCAACATGAAGATCGAGAACGGGAAGATCTCGTTCGATCTTGGCGGCTACGACTCGGACAAGCTGGCGCTGGGCCAGTCGATCACCTTTACCGTGCAGTACACCGCCAGGATGGCAAACGGCACGTTAAGCACCGCCAACGTCAACGTGACGATTGCCGGTTCCAACGATGCGCCGGTGATCACCAGCCAGATTCAGTCCGGTTCGGTGGTTGAAGACGGCCAGTTGACCGCAACCGGTCAGGTGACCTCGACCGACATCGACAATGGTGCAACGGCGACCTATTCGGGCAACGCCACCAGCCAGTACGGCGCGTTCACTGTCAACGCGGCGAACGGAACCTGGCTCTACACGCTGAACAATTCGGCGGCGCAGAGCCTTGCCGCTGGCGAGACGAAGACCGAAACCTTCACGGTTACCGTCAGCGACGGCAACGGCGGCACTGCCACGCAGGACGTCAAGGTGACCATCACCGGCACAAACGATGCTCCGGTCATCACCAGCGGTGCGCAGGCGGGTGACGTTGCCGAAGACGGTACTCTGACCGCGACCGGTCAGGTGACTTCGAACGACGTCGACAATGGCGCGACGGCAACCTACTCGGGCGATGCTGATGGTGACTACGGGGCGTTTGCCGTGGCCAGCGATGGCAAGTGGACTTACACTCTGGATAACGGCTCGGTGCAGAACCTTGCCGAGGGTGAAACCCGCACCGAGACCTTCACGGTTACGGTCACTGACGACCATGGCGCGACTGCCACGCAGGACGTGACGATCACCGTTACCGGCACCAACGATGCTCCGGTGATCACCAGCGAAGCGCAGTCGGGTGACGTTGCCGAAGACGGTACGCTGACCGCGACCGGTCAGGTGACTTCCAGCGACGTCGACAATGGCGCGACGGCAACCTACTCGGGCGATGCTGATGGTGCCTACGGCGCGTTTGCCGTGGCGGCGGACGGTACCTGGAGCTACACCCTCGACAACGCGGCCGCGCAGAGCCTTGCCGAAGGCGAGACCGCGACCGAGACCTTCACTGTCACCGTCACCGACGACCATGGCGCGACCGCCACGCAGGACGTGACGATCACCGTTACCGGCACCAACGATGCTCCGACCATCACCAGCGGTGTGCAGGCGGGTTCGGTCACCGAAGATGGCACGGCAACGGCAACGGGCGCAGTCACTTCGAACGACGTCGACAACGGCGCTACTGCGACCTACTCGGGCAGCGAGGACAGCGCCTATGGTGCCTTCGTGGTCGCGGCCAATGGTGAGTGGACCTACACGATCGACAACGCGGCGGCGCAGAGCCTTGGCGCGGGCGAGACCGCAACCGAGACCTTCACGGTCACGGTCACCGACGATCATGGCGCGACCGCCACGCAGGACGTGACGATCACGGTCAATGGCGTGAACGACGACCCGACCATCACCAGCGCCGCCCAGACCGGTTCGGTGACGGAGGACGGCACGCTCAAGGCCAACGGTACGGTTGCCGCGAACGATGTCGATGGTGACACGCTGACCTACTCGGCCGCCAGCACCGCTGGCACCTATGGCTCGATCTCGGTCAATTCCTCGACTGGCGCGTGGGAATATACTCTCGCCAATAGCCAAGCCAACGTGCAGGCGCTGAACAGCGGCGATACCCGTACCGATACCTTCACGGTGAACGTTTCGGACGGCCACGGCGGCACCACCAGCCAGAACGTGGTCGTGACGATCAACGGCGCCAACGATGCACCGACGCTTGCGCCGGTGGTCACCACCGCTGACCCGAACGACAATGACAACGGCGTTGGCAGCAACGGTGTTGCTGCGACTTCTGCAAATCAGACAATCGACGGTGCCAACGGCAACACGGCGGACACGCTCTATGGCGGCGGCGGCAACGATACGATCAACGGCCTCAATGCCAACGACACGCTCTATGGCGGTTCCGGCAACGACACCCTTAACGGCGGTGCGCAGAACGATACGCTTTACGGTGGTTCGGGCAACGACACCCTCAACGGTGACAACAACAACGACACGCTGATCGGCGGCTACGGCGCCGATACCAACACCGGCGGCACTGGCACCGACACCTTCAAGTTCCTGTCCGTGAACGACCGTGGTGACACGATCACCGATTTTGCCGGTAACCCGGAAAAGATCGATGTCTCGGCGATCGATGCGAATGGCAGTCTTGCCGGCGATCAGGCGTTCGCATTTGGTGGCACCACCGCAATTGCGAACGGCATCTGGTATGCCGTGGATGGCACCACGCTGCACGTCTACGCCGACACCAATGGTGACACCAGCACCGCCGAGTTCTGGTTCGACATCACCGGCAGCGTCACCTCGCTGGCAGCTGCAGACTTCACTCTCTGATACCAACCCTTCGGGGTCGCATTCGGAAGGCCGGCGGGAAACCGCCGGCCTTTTCGTTTGGGTTGTTTGCCCGGATCGCATGGAGCTTCGTAGCCGCCATGCGTGAGCGAGGCACGCCTGTGCAACGACCGAGCGTCCCGACCGGGACTGTGCGGCTATGGTCGTGAGGGTCGGCCCCGATCACGCGGGACTGGAGGCTGTGAATGCGCGGCTGCGCTACTTCTGCGCGTCTGGACCTTCGGTCAGCGTAAAGCCCGGCGTGGCGACTTTGGCGCTGGGATCGCGCAAGGGGCGGGGGGCGCCGCCGCCGGCGACGGTGTGGTCGATGGCGCGGAACAGCGGCGTCAGCAGCGGGACGTCGCCCTTGCGGCGGACGTCCTGGAAGTGGCCGTCGGCATCGTAGCGCGCCTCGTCCGGCAGTAGCCAGCCATATTCGAGCGAGCCCATCGCGGCGAGCAGGCGCGCCTTGGCGATCGTGGCGTTGGCAATAGCGCTGTTGTAGGAGCTGCGCGCCGAGAGCAGTTCACGGGCGAGGTCGAGCACGTCGAGCGTGGTGCGAAGCCCTGCGCGTTCCTGCAGGAGCGCGCCGTCATAGGCCTTGCGGGCGGATTCGACCGCATCGCCGAGCCGCGCGATCGCGCCGGTCTGGGCCTGCCAGTCGCTCCAGGCATCGGCAATGGCGGCGCGGTTCTCGCGCATGGCGGCGTCCATCAGGCGCCAGTCGGCGTCGTTCAGAGCCTCGGCCTCGGACACGCGCGAGCGGCGCAACCCGCTTTCGAACAGCGGCGCAGTGACCAGCACTTCGCCGCGCAGCGTGTTCTGGCGCAGGGTGTTCGAATAGGGCGAGGTCGTGCCGTAATCGGCCGCTGCGCGCAGATCGACGCGCGGGGCGAGATCGGCGCGGGCGCTGGCAACCTGCGCGCGCGAGACCTTCTCGCGCGCCTGTGCGGCAAAGAGCACCGGATTGTGCGCCTCGGCATAGGCATAGGCCTCTTCCAGCGTGCGCACCGGAAGCGACAGCGGATTGGGTGCGGCCGCCGCAGGCGAAGCAGGCGCCCCGATCACGCGCACGAACAGGGCCTCGCTCCCGGCAATGGCGCGCTTGGCCGACAGCACCTGGGCGCGGCCGAGATCGACGCGGGTTTCGACCTGCTGCAGATCGGACGAGGTGACCTCGCGCGCCTTGAGCCGGGCCTGGTTGTCGACCAGCTCGCGTTCGAGCAGATCGAGGTTGTCCTGCGCGATGCCGACACCGGCGCGATCGCGCAGCACAGCGACATAGGCAGTGATCGCATCGAGCATGGTCTGCTGTTCGGACGAGCGCAGCACGTTGCCCTGGAATTCACGCTGGGCGAGGGCGAATTGCTCCGCTGCGGCATTGCGGCCGAATGTGAACAGCGGCTGCGTCAGCACGGCCTGTGCGGTGGTCGACCAGCCGCTGAGCGGGGTGTAATCACCCGGCGCGGTCTCGAAATTGTCGCGCTGCCAGCCATAGCTGCCCGACGCGCTTAGCCGGGGGCCATAGGCGGCGCGGGCTTGGGGCACGCGCCAGTCGACGCCGCGTACCGCCGCGCGCTGGGCCTGAAGGGTGGGATTGCCCCAATAGGCGCGGCGCAACGCTGCGGAGAGCGATGCAACCGGCGTTTGCGCCGATAGCTCGTCGCGCAAGTCAGCGGGTGTTTCGGGCGCGAGTTCCGGTGCGTAGGCGAAGCTGCCTTCTGTGCTCTGCTGCGCACCGGCCGGGATTGGCAGCGCAGTGCTGCCCAGAAGCGCGGCAATGAGTGCCGCCGTGTAAGTCTTGCCCATGATCCCCCCGGTTCAGGTCAATTGTCGCGGAATGCGCGCAGGAACTGGTCGCGCAGCGGTTTGGTCAGATAGGAAAGCAGCGAGCGCGAGCCGGTCTCGATGTAGATTTCGGCGGGCATGCCGCTGCGCAGGTCGAGCCGCTCACGGCGGATCTCGTCCTGGTTCACCGCGATGCGGACCATGTAGAACGAGGCGCGCGATTCGGGATTTTCGGTGCGGTCGGTCGCGACGTAGACGACTTTGCCGGTGATTTCGGGCGTTGCTGCGCGGTTGAACGCGGAGAAGCGCACGCGGGCGTTCTGGCCCTTGACCACCTGATCGATGTCGGCGGGGCTGACCGCCGCCTCGACCACCATGACGTCCTTGTCGGGCACGATTTCCATGATCGGCTCGGCGGGGCGCACGACATCGCCGATGGCGGCAAAGGCGATCTTCTCGACCGTGCCGGAATAGGGCGCGCGGATTTCGCTGCGGTCCTGCTGGTCGCTGGCGGCAACGCTGCGCAACCGCTGCTGGTTGAGCGCGGTGTTGACCTGGGCGAGTTCGGTGCCGGCATCGACGCGGCGCTGCTGGCTGACCTGCACGGCCTGTTCGTTGGCCTCGGTGATGCGGGCGCGGGCCTGGGCGATCTGGGCGTTCAGCGCGCCGACCGAGCCATCGAGATCGACCGCGGTGCGTTCGAGCTGGTTGAGGCGGTTGATCGTGACGAGCTGCTTGTCCCACAGGTCCTTCACGCCCTGGCGTTCAGGCTCGATCAGGCTGCGCTGCTGGCGGAGCGAGGCGATCTGCGCCTCGATGCCGCGGATTTCCTGCTGGTACTGGTTGACGCGCGCGCCGAGCTGGGCGCGGACCTGCCCGACTTCGGTGCTGCGCATGCGGAACAGGTGCTCCTCGTCGGCCATGGCCTTGCGGGCGCTGTCGGTCTTGGCGTTGAGCAGTTCGGGCGGGAAGCTGATGCCGCCGAGGCCGAGGCGTTCAGCCTCGAGCCGGGCGCGCTGGGCGAGCAACTGTTCGACGGTGAGACTGGAATAGGTGGCGTCGGCCCCGGTGACGCGGTCATCGAGGCGCATCAGGATCTGGCCTTCGGTGACATGTTCGCCGTTGGTTACCGAGATCTGCGCGATCACGCCGCCGGTGGGATGGGCGATGCGCTTGACCCGCGACTGCACGCCGACCTGACCCGTGCCGATGACGGCGCCGCCGATCGGAATGAACATGGACATGCCGAACAGCACGAGGAACAGCGCGCCCGATGCGATGGCGAGGCGCCGCAGAAGCCGACCGGGGCGCGGCGGCGGGGAATCCTCGGACCACGGAACCGGCAGGAGCGCATCGCTGCCGACGACGACAGGGAGATTCACGCAGTGGCCTCCTTCTGCGATCCGACCGGGCGCGGCTTCCCCTTGCCCGCAGGCGGAGCGGCAAGGCGCTTCATGACCTCCTCCTTTTCCCCGAAATCGGACAGGCGGCCGCCAGCCAGCACGGCGATGTGGGTGATCGGGCCGAGCGTTGCCGGGCGGTGGGTGATCATCACGACGATACCGTTGCGGCGGCGCACGTCTGTGATGGCATTGGCGAGCGCGAGGTCTCCGGCGGCGTCGAGATTCGAGTTGGCCTCGTCGAGCGCGACGATGAACGGTTCGCCATAGAGCGCGCGGGCGAGGCCGATGCGCTGGCGCTGTCCGGCGGAGAGTTCGACGCCACCGGCGCTGAGCTGGGTTTCATAACCGTCGGGCAGGCCGAGGATGATCTCGTGCATGCCGGCAGCACGCGCGGCGGCGACGACGCCTTCGGACGTGGCAGCGGGATCGAAGCGGCTGATGTTCTGGCCGATCGTCCCTTCGACCAGTTCGACGGTCTGCGGCACGTAGCCGATGTAGCGGCCGAGGTCTTCCGGATCCCACTGGTCAAGCGTGGCGCCGTCAAGCCGGACTTCGCCGCGGTTGGGCCGCCAGATGCCGAGCATGGCCCGCATCAGTGAGGTCTTCCCGGCAGCGCTTGGCCCGATGATCGCGAGAGCCTGCCCCGGCTTGATGGTCATGCTCACGCCCTGGACTGTCATGCGCTGCGTGCCGGGCGGGGCAACCCAGAGATCGCGCATGGTGAATTCGCCGGACGGTGCACCGAGCACGATCGAGCGGGGCTGGGGTTTGCGGAAGACCGTTATGGACTGGATGATGCGGTCCCAGCCGGTGCTGGCGGCAACGAAGCCGCGCCAGTTGGCGATGGCCTGATCGACCGGGGCGAGGGCGCGGCCGGAGAGCACCGAGGAGGCGAGGATGACGCCGCCGCTGGCCTTGTCGTCGATCACCAGCAGGGCGCCAACGGTAAGGATCAGCGACTGGAGAAACAGGCGGAAGGTGCGCCCTGCGCCACCAAAGCGTGAAACGAGGCGGGACAGGCGCGATTGCGTGTCGAGAAACATGCCCTCCCACGAGGCAGTACGCGCGACGAGGCGGTCCTGCATGCCCATGGCGCGCGAGGCTTCGGCATTGCGGATTTCGGCCTGCGCGGCAGCGGAGCGCTGGCCGATCACGGTCTGCAGTTCGCGAGTGGCGGCGGTGGTGCGGCTGTTGGACCAGACGGTGATTCCGGCCAGGACAATGACGCCGGCGAGCGCGGTAAGACCCAGCCACCAGTGCAGGCAGGCAAGGACGATCAGGAAGACGACCACCCAGGGCAGGTCGAACAGCGCGATCGGGCCGGGGCCAGCGAGGAAGGTGTGGATTGCGTCGAGATCGCGGATGGGCTGCAGGCCGTCGCCCTTGTCAGGTCCGGCAAGCAAGGGGCGCGTGGTGGTGGCATGGTGGACGGCGGAAAAGAGATCGTCGTGCACGCCATTTGCCACCGCAAGCATGGCTTCGCCGCGGATCGCTTCGAACAGCATCTGAAAAAGGTAAACAAGAACGACGAGCGCGAAGAGGCCGACCAGAGTCGGGATACTGCGGCTGGGCAATACGGAATCGTAGACAAGCATCATGTAGATGGTGCCGGCAAAGACCAGCACGTTCATGAAAACGCTTGCTGCCAGAACGAGAAGTGCTGACGAGCGATATCTTGCAAGAAATAACTTTAGATATTGTCGATTCACGCCATTGCCCCCGCCCTCGGGTTTACGGGATAATGAATATAAGTTCATGCTGCCACTGAAAACTTCGCAGGGCGCGATTGCATCTCGATTGCCGGCGAGCCGCAGGGCTGTTCGCAAAAAGGGAATGGCTTATGTATCGGGGTTTGTGTGCTTTTCCGGCAGGCCGATCCCTCCGGACGGGGGTGCCGGGATCGTGCCCACGCGTCAAGCACGCTTGCGTCTTGTCGCGTAAGCCAGCTTTGCGGGCAGTGAAAGTATGACCGCTGTGCCGAAGCCTTCGGCGCTTTCGACGCGCAGCCGCCCTCCGATGGAGACCATGCGTTCGCGCATGCCGATGACGCCGAAATGGCCGCGCGGACTGCCCTTCTCGAGCATCTCGCTTGATATGCCGATGCCGTTGTCGCGGACGTAGGCGGAAAACTCCGAGCGGCCATAGCGGATGCCGACCTCGATCCGCGATGCCCGGGAATGGCAGGAGGCATTGTTCAACGCCTCGGCCAGGACGGCGAGGACGTCGTCGATCAGGGCAGGGGTGATCGGGCGGGGAGTGCGCTGGATGGCAAGCGGGGCCAGAAGTTCCTGCGGATAGATCTCGCCGGAGACGATCTTGGCCAGTTCCTTGAGGAAATCGCGGCGATGGTTCTGGCGCAGGCCGGTCACGCGTTCACGTCCCTCGACCAGCATTTCCTCGGCACGCTCGAGTGCGGGGACGAGTACTGCTTGCGTTTCGGGATCGTCGGCGAAGCGGTCAGCCACCGCCTGGAAGCGCAGGATCAGGCCCTGGACGCCCTGGATCATGGTGTCGTGCAATTCGCGGGCGATGCGTTCGCGCTCGTCGGTGCGGGCGATCATGCGGCTGCGAATGCGGGCGGCAACCTGGCGAAGGCGCAGGGCATAGATGCCGTAGAGCAGGCCCGCCGTGGCAAGCGCGGCGGCAATGCGGAACCACCAGGTCTGGTGAAAGGCGCGGGCGATGGTGAATTCCGCGGCGGCGGGGACGTTGCTCCAGACGCCCTCCTCGTTTGCAGCCAGCAGTTCGAAGCGGTAGGCACCGGGGCCGAGGCCATTGAAGCTGACCGTGCGTGCTGTGGTCTCGGTCCAGGCAGATTGTGCCCCGTCCAGCCGGTAGCGGAAGCGGACGCGTTCCGGCACGGCGAGGCTGGTGGCGGTGTAGTCGATCTCGACGTGGGTGGTGCCGGAGGGCAGTTGCACCCCGCTCGGCAATGGCATGCCGGGCCCGGTCCGGATGCCCCGCACGATCACATCCGGCGGGCTGGTGTTGCGGGCGAGCAGCGCAGGATCGATGCTGGAGACATTGCCGCGCGTGGCGAACCAGATGCGGCCATCCCCGCCGGTGACGATCTGCAGGCCCGATGATTTCTGGACGAAGCTCGACAGGCCGTCGCGAAAATCGAAGATGCGATAGGGGATGGCAGCGCGAGGGTGCGCGAGGGCATGGCGCAAGTCGGCCGAGCGCAGGCGGACGAGGCCCATGTCGCCGATTGCCCAAGTCTCGCCATCGGCGGTCTGGGTCATGCCGTTGAGCGATCCTGCCCAAGGGTAGCGGTCGGCGGGCAGGCGCAGGGGGCTTCCGGAGAGCGGACTGCTCAGGCCGGCGCTGTTGCTGGTCAGCAGTGTCTCGCCCAGCGGCAGGAGGCCTTCGATCGCCTCTGCGGCACTGGCTCCATCAGACAGGGCGACGAATGGCAGCGTCGCGCTGCCTGGCGCCTTGGCGCGGAAATGGATGGCGGCGCGGCCATCAGCCAGAGCGACGACATTGCCGGGCAGGGCGCTCGCGCCCTGGGTTCCGGGGAAGATCTGTGCGCGGCCTCGTTCAACCAGCCAGAGGCCTTTCTGGAGAGCCGGAAGCCAGAGGCGTCCCTCCCCGTCCTGCGCGCAGGAGTTGGCGGCGAAGCTGGCAGGGAGCGCCACGCGCTCCGCGATGCCGGAGTCGCGGATGAGGGAGGCGTTCCCGCGCTGGATGATCCAGACGCCGCCGCCCTTGGCTGCGCAGATTGCCTCCAACTGGGTGGCGGACTGCGCCAGTCTTGCCGGTTCCTGGTGCGGAAGAGCGCGAAACAGCGTGTGATCGTCGGCGATGTAGACCGCGCCGTCACGGTCGACGGCGAGCATGTGGTTCGTGGCGGCATCGGCCGGAATGCCGGCGACGGGCGCGACGGGCACGCGCCTGAGCATGTTGAGGCCCATTTCGCCGCCGATCCAGATGTTGCCCTCGCGATCCTCGAACAGTGCGCGCAAGGGTTTGGAAAGCAGGCCGTTGGCGGTGCCGAAACGTTGCACAGTGGATGCACCGCGCGGTTGCAGATTTTGGGCGTGGAAGGCGCCGTCGTTCCAGGTCACGCCCCAGAAATCACCTTGCCGGTCAAACAGTGTCCGGATCGCGAAGGGCGTCGGAAAGCCGGGTTGTGGCGGAAGGAGGGTGGTGCCCTTGGCGATGGGGCGCGTGCGGTCCTTCTCGGTCAGCCAGATCGTGCCATCTGCGGATTGTGCCAGGGTGGCGCGCGGGACGGTGGTGATGCCGGTACTTTCGAACCGGGATGCGCCGGGTCGCCGCCGATAGACGCCGCTTTCGGTGGTCAGCCACAGCGTGCCGTCATGGGCAAAGAGCGGGTTCCAGGCCGGCTCGGGCGGGAGACCGGAGGTGGCGTCGAACTCGGTCCAGCGACCATTGGCATATCGTGCAAGCGAAAGCGCGGCACGGCCTCCGCGAGTGACCCAGATCGAGCCATCGGGGCCTTGCGCGATGTCGTTCACCTCGCGCGACGGGTTTGGCATGCGGGCATCTTCGAGCCGTCCGTTGCGCCAGAGCAGCATGCCCTTCTTGCGGGCAAGGCCGATCCACAGCGTGCCATCGCGCGAGACCAGGAGGCGCGCGACGACGATGCGGTCAGGGCTCGTGGAGGGTGGGCCGATGCGTTCGAAGGTCAGGCCATCGAACCGCACCAGGCCATCGACACCGCCGATCCACAGGAAGCCGTCGCGCGTCTGGGCAAAGGCATTGATCCGGCTGGGGGCGCCTTCCTCGATCGACCAGTGGCGCATCTTGAAGCCGTGCAGCGCGACCTGTGCGTCTGCCTCGGGTGATGCCGCAGGCTGGGCGGAGCCGGGTGTCGCGATGGCCAACGCGATGGCGATCAGCCGGGCGATGGCCCTGGGCGCAGGGTCAAAGCTCAATGAGGCCCCGCTTGGCGGCGGTGGTCACGGCATGGGTGCGGTCATTGACCCGGAGCTTGGCAAAGATGCTCTTGATATTGGACTTGATGGTCTCCTCTGCGACGCCGAGCTTCCATGCCACCTGCTTGTTGGAGTGGCCGCCCGCGATCATCTGGAGGACCTCGATCTCGCGCGTGGTCAGCGATTCCTCAATGGCGTGGAGCGCGATGTCCTGCGCGACGTCGGGGTGGAGGTGGCGCTGGCCGCGATGGACGGCGCGAATCGCATCGAGCAGTTCGCGGCGGAGGCTGGACTTCAAGAGGAAGCCTGCCGCGCCCGCGCGCATCGCCTCGAGGGCCTTGGCATCCCCCGAATAGGTGGTGAGCACGATGATCCGGGCTTCGGGGTGCATGGCGCGGATCTTTTCGATCGCCTCGACGCCGGTCATCTCCGGCATGCGCAGGTCCATCAGCACGACCTCGGGGCGAAGCGTCTCATAGAGTTCGACAGCCTGCACGCCGGTTGCGGCCTCTCCGGCCAGATCCATGTCCTTTTGCAGCGCGATTATCGCAGCGACGCCTTCACGCAGGATCGGGTGATCGTCCGCAACGAGAATGCGGATCGGGTCAGCGCTGCCCGCCGGCGTTTGCAAGATCGTCCCCAACAGATGCTGCCGGCGGCCCCAAGGCCGCGGCAAGTGCTTGCCACGGCACGAGGATTACCACGAACCCGGGGTGGTGGGTAGCCACCCGAAAGCGGGGAAGAGGTTCCCCCGACCGGGTGTATCGCCCTGCGTCGATGCGGATCACCCTTGTGGCGCAGCAAGGGGAACGGACATGGCAAGCACTCGGGACGATCCGCGCATCGCATTGCAAAGACGTGAGTTTCTGGCCGCGGGTTCGGTCGCAGCCGCGCTCACCGCCATGCCCTCCCTCGCATATTCCCCGGACATGCCCGCTTCAGGAGAACGCAGGATGGCTACCATCACCACCAAGGACGGCACGCAGATCTTCTACAAGGACTGGGGGCCGAAGGACGCGCAACCCATCGTGTTCCACCACGGCTGGCCGCTGAGCGCGGACGACTGGGACAACCAGATGATGTTCTTCCTCGGCCAGGGCTTCCGCGTCATTGCGCATGACCGGCGCGGGCACGGGCGTTCGACGCAGACCGATAGCGGCAACGAGATGGATACTTACGCCGCCGACGTTGCGGCGCTGACCGATCAACTCGACCTGCGCGGTGCGGTTCATGTGGGCCATTCGACTGGCGGTGGCGAGGTGGCGCATTATGCCGCCCGCGCACGTCCGGGCCGCGTCGCCAAGGCTGTGCTGATCGGAGCGGTACCGCCGATCATGCTGAAGACTGCAGCCAATCCGGGTGGGTTGCCGATGGAAGTGTTCGACGGTTTCCGAGCTGCTCTGGTGGCCAATCGCGCGCAGTTCTTCCTCGATGTGCCGAGCGGGCCTTTCTATGGCTTCAACCGTCCCGGAGCGAAGGTCAGCCAGGGTCTGATCCAGAACTGGTGGCGGCAGGGCATGATGGGCGGTGCCAAGGCGCACTACGATTGCATCAAGGCCTTCTCGGAGACCGATTTCACCGAGGATCTGAAGAAGATCGATGTGCCGGTGCTGATCATGCACGGCGAGGACGACCAGATCGTGCCGATCGCGGATTCCGCCCATCTGGCGATCAAGCTGGTGAAGAAGGGCACGCTCAAGACCTATCCGGGACTGCCGCACGGCATGGCATCGACCCATCCGGACGTGATCAACGCCGACCTGCTCGCCTTCATCAAGGCCTGATGCGATGAGCTATACCAGCCGCATCGACCTTTCCGATCACGTGCGCAAGCAGGCCTGCGGATTGCTGCAGGCCCGCCTGTCCGACGCGCTCGATCTGGAAGCGCAGGCCAAGCAGGCCCACTGGAACGTCAAGGGGCCGCACTTCCTGCAGCTGCACCAGCTGTTCGACGCCGTGCACGACGAGATCGAGCAGTTCGTCGACCTGCTGGCCGAGCGCATCACGACGCTGGGCCATGTCGCGGACGGGCGCGTGACGACCACCGCCGCCGCGACGACGCTCTATGGCTATCCGCTGGAGGCCACCGGCGGCGAGGCGCACCTCAAGGCGCTGGCCGCAAGCCTTGGCGCGTTCGGCAAGGCCGTGCGCGAGGCGATCGATCAGGCAGGCGTCATTGGCGACGCCGATACGGCAGACCTGTTCACGCAAGTCTCGCGCGAGACCGACAAGCAGCTGTGGTTCCTCGAAGCGCACCTGCAGGCGCACTGAACCCCTTATCCTACGAGGAGAATTCCCATGTCCTTCCGTTCCCACAAGCTGATCAACGCCGACGATACGCTGTTCATCTTCATCGACCACCAGCCGCAGATGGCGTTCGGCGTGACCAGCATCGACCGCCAGACCCTCAAGAACAACACCGTGGCGCTGGCGAAGGCGGCCAAGCTGTTCGGCGTGCCGATCATCCTGACCGCGGTCGAGACCGAAAGCTTCTCGGGCTATATCTGGCCCGAACTGCTCGACGTGGTGCAGCAGAAGCCGATCGAGCGGACTTCGATGAACTTGTGGGATTCCGACGAACTGGTCGCGCAGGTCAAGGCGAGCGGGAAGAAGAAGCTGGTCATCGCCGCGCTGTGGACCGAGGCCTGCCTGCTGTTCCCGACGCTCTGCGCGATCGAGGAAGGGTTCGAGATCTACATCGTTACCGATGCTTCGGGCGGGACCTCGCAGGAAGCGCATGACGCGGCGGTGCGACGGATGGAGCAGGCGGGCGCGCAGTCGCTCACCACGATCAACGCCCTGCTCGAACTGCAGCGCGACTGGGCGCATCGCGATACCTACAACGGCGTGATGGACATCGTGCGCGAGCATCTGGGAGCCTATGGCATGGGCGTCGATTACGCTTACACCATGGTTCACAAGGCCCCGCAGCGCGGCGCTTTCCCGCACGAAGCACCCCACCCCGAAGGCCACTGATCTCCCACTGGCCCATCGGGAGCCTCCTGCCCATGAAACCTTTTCTCGCCGCCCTTGGCATCGGAATTCTCGTCGGTGCCCTCTACAGCCTGCTCGGCACGCGATCGCCCGCCCCTCCCGCCATCGCGCTGCTGGGATTGCTTGGCATGTTGCTGGGCGAACAGGCGGTGCCGCTGGTGACACGGGTGATCCATGGGCAGGAGGTCGCCTCGTTCTGGAAGGCCAGTTGCGCTGAACGCGTGACCGGCCTGCCGCCTGCACCGGACGACGCACCTTGAGCGCCAGTCGCCGCGAGACGCTGGCCGGGGCGCTTGGTGCCTCGGCCTTGTACCTGATTCCGGGCCTTGCCCGCGCCAAAGACAGAAAGCACAAGCCCATCCGCGACGACCTGATCATCGTGAACGCCCTCGTCACCACGCTCGACAGGGAGAACCCGCGCGCCGAGGCGGTGGCGATCCGGGACGGGCGCTTTCTGGCGGTTGGCTCCGAGCAGGAAGTGCGGGCGGCCGCGCCCGACGCGACGGTGATCGATGCCAGGGGGCGCCGAATGATCCCCGGACTTATCGACAGCCATATGCACATCATCCGGGGCGGGCTGAACTTCAACATGGAACTGCGTTGGGACGGAGTGCCGACGCTGGCCGATGCTATGGCCATGCTGAAGGCTCAGGTCGACCGCTCCCCTGCTCCGCAATGGGTGCGCGTGGTCGGCGGCTTCACCGAACACCAGTTTGCCGAGAAGCGCCTGCCGACGCTGGCGGAACTGAACGCCGTAGCGCCCGATACGCCAGTGTTCATTCTCCATCTTTACGACCGGGCACTGCTGAACGCGGCGGCATTGCGGGTGGTGGGATATGGCAAGGACACGCCCAATCCTCCGGGCGGGGAGATCGTCCGCGACGCAGCTGGCAACCCTACCGGGCTACTGCTGGCGCAACCGAACGCGACGATCCTCTATTCGACGCTGGCGAAGGGGCCTAAGCTGCCCGAGGATTACCAGATCAACTCCACGCGCCACTTCATGCGCGAGGTCAATTCGCTGGGCGTGACCAGTGTGATCGATGCTGGTGGTGGCTTTCAGAACTATCCAGACGACTACCACGTCATCGAGAAGCTGCATGAGGACGGGCAACTCACCGTGCGGATCAGCTATAACCTGTTCACCCAGAAGCCAAAGGAGGAACTGGCCGACTTCGCCGGGTGGGTGAAGCAGGTCACGCCGGGGCAGGGCGACGACACCTATCGCCACAACGGTGCGGGCGAGATGCTGGTCTATTCAGCTGCCGATTTCGAGGACTTCCGCGTGGCGCGGCCCGACATGCCGCCGTCGATGGAAGGCGATCTCGAGCCGGTGATCCGCCTGCTGGCCGAGAACCGCTGGCCATGGCGTCTACATGCGACTTACGACGAGACGATCGGGCGCGCGCTCGACGTCTACGAGAAGGTCAACCGCGACGTGCCGCTCCACGGCATCAACTGGTTCTTCGACCATGCGGAGACGATCAGCGAGCGCAATATCGACCGCATCGCTGCGCTGGGCGGCGGCATCGCCGTGCAGCACCGTATGGCCTACCAGGGCGAATACTTCGTCGAGCGCTATGGCCGCCGTGCCGCCGAACGCACCCCGCCGATCGCGCGGATGATCGCGGCGGGGATTCCGGTGGGGGCCGGGACCGATGCGACGCGGGTGGCCAGCTACAACCCGTGGGTCTCGCTCTCGTGGCTGGTGACGGGGCGGACGGTGGGCGGATTGTCGCTCTATCCCGGCGCCAATCGCGTCAGCCGCGAGAAGGCGCTGGCGATGTGGACGCACGAGAACACCTGGTTCTCGTGCGAAGTGGGGAAGAAGGGGCGGATCAAGGCGGGGCAGCTTGCCGACTGCGCGCTGCTTTCGGCAGATTACTTCGCAGTGCCGGAACTGGATATTCCGCACATTCGCGCGGTGCTTACCCTGCTGGGTGGCAAGGTTGTCCATGGCGAGGGCGATTTCGGGCCGCTTGCGCCCGCGCTGCCTGCGCCGATGCCGGACTGGTCCCCGGTGCGCACTTTCGGCGGATATCATCGCGAGCCTGAAGCGGCGGCAAAGATGGCGAGTGCCTGCGGCTGCGCCTCGGCTTGCGGCGTGCATGGCCATGACCATGCCTCGGCACTGGGGGCGAGCGTTCCGGCGGCGGACGTTCAGACCTTTTGGGGCGCGCTCGGTTGCGGTTGCTGGGCAGTTTGACCGATGGCTGATGCAGAGCCGCGCCTCGTCCACGCCGTGCTCGACTGGCCGCCGACGTGGTTCCTCGCCCGTCTGCTGCTGGTGGGGGCCTACATGGTCGGCGGCTTTGCCAAGTTGACCGACTGGAATGGCGCCGTGGCTGAACAGGTGCATTTCGGGATGAACCCGCCTGCGCTGTGGGCCGGGCTGACCATCGCGGTGGAGATCATCGGCCCGCTGCTGATCCTGCTGGGGCGGATGGTCTGGCTTGGTGCCGGGATGCTGGGCGTTTTCACTCTGCTCGCCGCGTTCGTCGCCAATGCCTTCTGGACGATGGAAGGGCCAGGACAGGCTACCGAGAGGTTCATGGCGACCAACGCCTTCTTCGAACACGTCGGGCTGGTCGGCGGCTTCATCCTCGCTGCGCTGGTCGCCGAGCATGCGCGACGACAGGGGCGGCCCTGACTTGCGGCAGGACTTCCCAGGGTGCGCCAAGGAGGCAGAATGAGCGAAAGCGTTCCCCTCAAGACCCCGGCGGCGCTGTTCCGGTTGCTGCTCGTGCTTTCGGCAACCACCGGAATGGTCGACGCGGCGAGCATTCTCGGCATGGACAAGGTGTTCACCGCCAACATGACCGGCAACGTGGTGTTCCTCGCCTTCGCGGCGACCGGCGCGGCGGGCTTCCATCCCTTGCACTACGTGGTAGCGCTGGGAGCGTTCATGGCAGGTGCGGTGATTGCCGGGCGGCTGTGGCGTGGGGATGGCGCGCCACGGCTGAACCACTGGCTGGTGCGGGCCGCAGCGATCGAGAGCTGCATGCTGTTTCTGGCCGGGATGCTGGTCATTGCCAGCGACCGGGCCGGATTGTCGATGACCGGCGTGTTGCCGCTGGTCATCGCCCTGACAGCAGGCGCGATGGGCTTTCGCAATGCCGTGATCCGCCAGCTCAAGGTGCCGGACCTGACGACGACTGTGCTGACCCTGACGATCACCGGGATCGCCTCGGACTCGCGGCTGGCATCCGGAACGCCGACCAATCTTCCCACCCGGCTTGGTGCCGTGCTGGCGATCTTTGCCGGAGCGGCGGCGGGGGCACTGCTGTTCCGGTGGCTGGGCCTTGCGCCGACCCTGCTGGCGACGGGCGCCGTGGTGCTGGTGGCGACAATGATCTTTGTACGCCACCCGCAGATGGCGGAACTGCAGCGCAAATGATGGTCCGTCGGGGCCTTGCGGTTGTCGCAATTGTGGTCTCGCCTCCCGCTGCGGCAGATGAGCCTGCGCGCACCAACCTGCGGTATGATGAGGACTGGTCAGGGCAGGAGACAGGTGCAAAGAACCTGCCGCTTGATGCTGCAGGACACGTGCGGTTGACGCTGGGGCTGGAGGCGAGAGCGCGGCAGGAGAGTTATGCCAATCCGTTGTGGGGCGATGCACCGGACGATGGCTATCTGTGGCTGCGCTTCATGCCGTTGGCCGATCTCCGCGCGGGGCCGGTGCGGGCCTTCGTTCAGCCGATCATCGGTTATGCGCGCGGCGTGAGCGGCGGCAACGGGCCGGCGGACCAGACCGGGATCGATCTGCTGCAGGGCTTTGCCGACCTGAACCTCAAGCTGGGCAGCGATGCGCAGGTGACCTTGCGGGGTGGCCGCGAACTGGTGGCATTGGGCTCGGAGCGGCTGGTGGGCACGCGCTATGGTCCCAATATTCCCCAAGCGTTTGATGGTGGGCGCATGATCGCCACCGCTGGCCCCATACGCATTGACGTGCTGAATCTGCGCGCGGTCGAGGTCGGTCAGGGCGACTTCGACGATCATGGCAGCGGTCGCCGACGGTTGCGGGCGATCTATGCGACGGCGGTGCCAACGCGTGGGCTGGGCCTCGATTTCTACTGGATCGGCTATCGCGACCGGCAGGCGCGGTTCGGCGGTCGTGCGGGGCCGGAGCGCCGCGAGACGTACGGCCTGCGCTTGTTCGGTGTGCGCAACCGTCTTGCCTGGAACTGGGAAGCGATGGTCCAGCGCGGAGATTTCGACGGGCTACCGATCCGGGCCTGGTCTCTGGCGACCGAAACCACGATCTCCTTTCCAGAGGCGAGATTCCGCCCGCGCCTGCGCCTGCGCGCCAATTACGCCAGCGGCGATGGCCGGTCAGACGACCACGTGCTGGGCACCTTCAATGCGCTGTTTCCGAAGGGACGCTACTTCGGCGAGCTGACGCCGATCGGGCCGAGAAACATCGTGAACCTCAATCCCGGCGTCAGCTTCGACATCGGACAGGCCGTCACCGTGGAATTGTCGGCGGCGGCGTTCTGGCGCGCATCGTCGGGCGATGGCATCTATGATGTTCCGGGGAAGCAGATTGCGCCGGCCGGTTCCTCTGCCGAAAAACACATCGGTAGCCAGATCGAGCTCGGCGCAACGTGGCAAGCCGCACCTGCCCTTTCGCTGTCAGGCTCGCTCGCGCGGTTCGGTGCGGGCAGGTATCTGCGGGAAACCGGCAGGAACGCCGCGATTTACATGTCCGGACTCGAGGCCGCCTACAAATTCTGATTGGCGCCAGTTTTCGGTAGCGGAAAGGTGGAGCGGGTAGCGGGAATCGAACCCGCATAGCCAGCTTGGAAGGCTGGAGCTTTACCACTAAGCTATACCCGCCCGGGCCAGCAGGCCGTCAGCGGCCTTGTGGTGGAGCGGCGCTTGCCACGGACTTGCCGATCTCGTCAACCTTGGATGCGGCGGGAATCGACCGGGTACTTGACGGACCGATATAAAGATATATCTTAGCAGTATCAAAAATCAGTCTTTGGAAGTGAGTCCCTGATGTCATCCAGCCGCGCGATTGTCCCTACCGCCAATGCCAGCCGCTATCTGCAGCAGTTGTGCAAGCATTGGGGCCACAAGTTCGAAGTCTCGTTCGATCCGCAGGCGGGCCGCGTCGCGCTGCCATTCGGGCCGGTTGACCTGAAGGCGGATGATGCCGCGCTGGAGGTGACCTGCACGATCGAGGGGGAGGGTGACCTTGCCCGGATGCAGCAGGTGGTGGCCGACCATCTCAACCGCTTTGCCCACAAGGAAGGCGAGCTGGTATTCGATTGGCAGCCTGTGGCCTGAGTGGCCGCATTCACGCTGTGAATGCTTGGCGATAAATAGCATTCCTTTGCGGTGCAGGCCTGGGCCGACTAGGCGTTTGGCCAGGACTGCATCGGGAGAATGACATGCGCCTCGCCACTATCGACAACGGCACTCGCGACGGGCGGCTGATCGTGGTCTCGCCGCAGGGCGATGCCTTCGCCTATGCTCCAGCGGCGACCTTGCAGGCGCTGGTCGAGG
Source organism: Novosphingobium jiangmenense (assembly GCF_015694345.1). Taxonomy (GTDB): domain Bacteria; phylum Pseudomonadota; class Alphaproteobacteria; order Sphingomonadales; family Sphingomonadaceae; genus Novosphingobium; species Novosphingobium jiangmenense. The sequence goes on along the minus strand of NZ_JADQDC010000009.1, from coordinate 165,347 downwards.
GCTGGGAAGCGCTTGCTCCCGCGTTGCTTGCCATCGCCGACTTTCCCGAAGCGCTGGGCGAGGCCAAGCTGCTCGCGCCGCTGCCGCGTGCGTGGCAGTGGCTCGATGGCTCGGCCTTCCAGAGCCATGGCGACCTGATGGACGCGGTGCTCGGCATCACCAAGCCCAAGACCGACGTGCCGCTGATGTACCAGGGCATGTCCGATACCTTCATGGCCACCGGGACCGAAGCGCGTTTCCCGTCGACCGACCTCGGCATCGATTTCGAGGGCGAGTTCGGCGTGATCGTCGATGCCGTGCCGATGGGCACGAGCGCGGCCGAGGCGCTGAAGCACATTCGCCTGATCGTGCAGATCAACGACTGGTCGCTGCGCACGCTGGCCGGACCGGAAATGAAGACCGGCTTCGGCTGGGTTGGCGCCAAGCCGGCCTGCGCGATGGCGCCTTTTGCAGTGACGCCCGACGAACTCGGCGACGCATGGAAAGACGGGCGCGTCTGTCTCGACCTGTTGGTTGACTGGAACGACAAGCGCTTCGGCGCGGCCAATGGCCACGCGATGGGCTTCGGCTTCCACGAACTCGTCGCCCACGCGGCGCGCACGCGCGATCTTGTCGCAGGCACGGTGATCGGATCGGGCACGGTCTCGAACGCAAATTTCCGCGAGATTGGCTCGTCCTGCATCGCCGAGCGTCGTGGGATCGAAGTGCTGGACGAGGGTGAACCGAAGACCGCGTTCATGGCCTTTGGCGATACGGTGCGGATGGAGGCGGTCGATGCCTCGGGCCGCGCGCCGTTCGGGGTCCTGCACCAAAGGGTCGTGCGGGCCTAAGGGTCAGGACCGATTACTCACGCCTTCGAGGTTTGAGGCAAAATGGCCCGGCGCAAGGCGGATGGGCGCGGGAATAGTGGTTCTATTTCAAGCTCATCCAACGTAGCGATGGGCCATTTTGGTCAAATCCCTGCGGGACGCCGCAATGGCTTCCATCTCGAACGGAAATCCGCTTGGAAAGGCAACCAGCCTTCCCGGCGCGCATTTCCGCTCGATATGTTCGCCATTCCGGCGCCTCGAAGGCGTGAGTAATCGGTCCTGACCCTAACTTCCGCGCCCACTTGCCGTCCTTCCGATAATTGTTATAGCGCATAGCGAAATCGGAGGATGCCATGGCCGTTGTTGCGAGTCTGTCCCAAAGTGCGTTGGCCCACGCTGCGCTTGACCGTTTCCTGCGCCCGAAGTCCGTTGCCGTGGTCGGCGCATCGGACAAGCCGGGCGCACTCGGTGCGACGATCCTGACCAACCTCGATCGCAATGGTTATGCCGGGGCAGTCTATCCGGTGAACCCCAAGCGCGACGAGATCATGGGCAAGCGCTGCTACGCCTCGGTCGATGCGCTGCCCGAGGGTGTGGATGTGGCGGTGCTGGCGATCCCGCGTGCGGGCGTGCTCGATGCGGTGAAGGGCCTGGCGGCGCGCAAGTGCGGCGGGGTGGTGATCTTCTCGGCGGGCTTTGCCGAAGGCGGCGAGGAAGGCCTTGCCGAGCAGCGCGAAATCGCTCGGATCGCGCATGAGGCGGGCATGGTGGTCGAGGGGCCGAACTGTCTTGGCCTGGTCAACTATGTCGACCGCATTCCGCTGACCTTCGTCGAAACCAATGCAGTGCCGCCTGCGGGCAAGCGGGCGATCGGCATCGTCTCGCAATCGGGGGCAATGGCAGCGGTGCTCGGCACGATGCTGCTGGCCCGTGATGCCGGCGTGTCCTACTCCGTCTCGACCGGGAACGAGGCGGCCAGCGGGGTCGAAGACTACGTCGACTGGCTGGTCGATCAGGACGACACGCACGTGATCGCGATGATCGTCGAGCAGTTCCGCAAGCCGCAGGCGTTCCTTGCGGCGGCGCGGCGGGCCAAGGCGGCGGGCAAGCCGGTGGTGCTGCTCCACCCCGGCAAGTCGAGCGCGGCGCGCGAGTCCGCTGCCACGCACACCGGAGCCATGGCGGGCGATTACAAGCTGATGCGAGCCATGGTCGCGCGCGCGGGCGTGATCTTTGCCGAGACGCTGGAAGAACTGGGCGACATTGCCGAGATCGCCGTGCGCTGCCCGGCATTGCCTTCGGGCACGACGGCGGTGCTGGGCGAATCCGGCGCGTTCAAGGCGCTCACGCTCGACCTCGCCGAAGAGCTCGATCTGCCGCTGGCCGATCTGCACGACGAGGATTCGCCACTGCTGCGCGCGGCGCTGCCGCCGTTCGTGCCGGTGTCGAATCCGCTCGACATCACCGCACAGGGCCTGTCCGAGCCGGCGATCTATACGCGCTGCATCGAGGCGCTGCTTGACGACGACCGTGTCGGCACGGTCTTTGCCGGTATCATCCAGGCCGAACCGATCACCTGCAAGATCAAGTTCCCGCCGATCCTTGCAGCGGTCGAGGGCCGGACGCTCAACAAGCCGGTGATCTTCGCCGGGCTCGACGAAGGCGCCGAGGTTCCGGCCGAGCGTATCGCCGCGCTGCGGGCGGCGGGCATTCCGTGGTTCCCGACCACCGAACGCGCCCTGCGCGCCGTGACCCGGCTGACGCACTGGTCGGCCCAGGACCTTTCCGCCAACGATCTTCCGGCAACGCCTCTGCCCGGCCTTGCCGATGTTCACGGCGTGATCCCGGAATACAAGTCGAAGGAACTGCTCGGGCCGCTGGGCGTGAGCTTCCCCAAGGGCGGCTTTGCCGACAGCGCCGACGCGGCGGTCGCTGCAGCCGATGCGGTCGGCTATCCGGTGGCGATGAAGGCGCAAGCCGCAGCCCTTGGGCACAAGAGCGATGCCGGTGGCGTTATCCTCAACCTCGCCGACGCCGATGCCGTGCGTGAGGCATGGGATCGGATCCACGCCAACGTCGCGGCCTATTCCGCGGCGATCCGCTTGGACGGCGTGCTGATCGAAGCGATGGGCAAGCGCGGCATGGAAATGATCGTCGGCGCGAAGAACGATCCCGAATGGGGGCCGGTCGTGCTCGCAGGCTTCGGCGGCGTGACTGCCGAGATTCTGCAGGACGTTCGGCTGCTGACGGCTGACCTGACGCAAGCGGCGGTCGAAGCCGAACTGATGAAGCTCAAGAGCGCGGCGCTGCTCAGCGGCTATCGCGGCTCACCCGCGCTCGACGTTCCGGCGCTGGCGGCGCTGATCGTCAAGGTCGGCCAGGTGCTGCGCGCTGAACCCTCGATCCGCGAGATCGATCTCAACCCGGTGATCCTGCATCCCGAGGGCGAGGGTGTAGTGGCGCTAGACGCGCTGATGCTGGTGGAGTGAGCGGCGCTCCTGGGCAGTTCAGTGCCCCGGGAAGTCCATCAGGGCTTCGACTGTCAGCCCGGCGTCGCGCAGGCGGGCGGCGCCGTGGAGGTCTGGCAGGTCGATCACGAAGAGGGCGTGGGTGACGCTGGCTCCGGCCATGCGCAGGAGTTCGGCAGCAGCGAGGGCGGTGCCGCCGGTGGCGATGAGGTCGTCGATGATGACGACGCGTTGACCTTCGGGAATCGCCGTCGGGTCGATCTCGAGGCGGTCGCGGCCGTATTCGAGGGCGTAGTCGATGCCGATGGTCTTTACCGGGAGCTTGCCCGGCTTGCGCACCGGCACGAAGCCGAGACCCATGTGGGCGGCGACCGCGGCTCCAAAGATGAAGCCGCGCGCTTCCATTCCGGCGATAGCTGCGGCACCGGCTTGCTTGGCCATCTGCGCGAGGTGGCCGATGCTCGCCGCAAGGCCCGCTCCGTGAGAGATCAGCGTGGTGATGTCGCGGAACAGGATGCCCGGCGCGGGGAAATCCGGCACGGTGCGGACGAGGGCTTTGAGTTCGTCTGGAGTCATGGAGGCAGACTAGCGCCGCGCAGGCTCAAAAGGAAAGGTCGAGAACCTGCCCGAGATCGGCCAGAGCCTGTTCGCCGCTCGTCACCTTGATCGCGTGCATCCCGAGCGAAGCGGCCGGTTTGCAGTTGATGCCGAGGTCGTCGAGGTAGACGCATTCAGCCGGAGCAAGGCCGAGGGCTTCGCACATCATCAGGTAGATGCGCGGATCGGGCTTGCGCACGCCGGCCTTGCTGCTTTCGATGACGTGTTCGAAGCGGGCAAAGATCTGTTCGAGTTCGTCATGCGCATCGGCGCTGCGGGCCATTCCCGCGCCGTGGCCGGCGGGCACGTTGTTGGTGATGCAGCCCAGGCGGTAGCCTTCGGCCTTGAGCCGGTCGAGCGCTGACACCATCGCCGGACGGACCGCGCCAGCCAGCACCGCGAGGACGGAAGCGCCGTCGAGTTCGTGTCCCAAGGCGCGGGCTTCCTCGGCAAAGCGGCGGTCGAATTCGGCGGCGTCGATCTCGGCGCGCTCGAACAGGGCCCAGGCGTTGGTGTCACCGTTGCGGGCGTTGACCGAGCGGACGAAGTCCTGCGGCAGGCCGCGTTCCGCTTCGAGCCGGTTGAACGCCTCGAACGGGGAGGAGGTGATCACTCCGCCGAAATCGAAAATCACTGCTGCGTAAGCCATTGTGCCTCCCATTGTGGGAGCACCCTTAACCGTCCGGTGAAATCCGGCAAGCTGCAGGTTTTTTCATCCGATTTGACGTGGATCATCGTAAGCCGGGGGAGGTGAAGGCAGGCTTTTCCCATTGAAAGGACAGGAGGATCCCCAATGCGCTCCATTCTTTGCCCCGTCGACAAGTCCGAAACCCTGAACGACCGCGTCGAAACCGCGCTGGCCTTGGCGCGTGAGACGGGCGGGCACGTCACCTTCCAGATCGCCACGCCTTTCGCCCAGATGGCCGCGTGGGAGCCGTTTGGCGGCGCGGCAATCTCTGCCGCCGCGATCAACGAGGCGCGGGAAGCTGACGAGGCTTTCGCGCGCGAGCTCGATGCGCGGTTGGCACCGCAGGACGTGCCGTTCGACATCAACATCGACGACAACGGGCGGGTCGAGGCGACGGCTGCTGGTGCGCGATTCGCCGATGTGATCGTGGCGACGCTGGACGATCCGGCCATCGAAGAAGTGGTGCTCGGCGTGCGTAGCCCGGTACTGGCCGTGCCGCGCGGCGTGCCGATGCTGGCGTTCGATGCGCCGGCGCTGGTGGCGTGGGACGGCGGCCACGAATCCGCCAACGCGCTGCGCGCCGCGCTGCCGTTTCTGGCCAAGGCGAGCGCGGTACACATCCTGACCGTGCGCGAGAAGGACGATACCTTCCCGGCGGTCGATGCCGCCTGCTACCTCTCGCGCCATGGCATTCACGCCGAAGTGCGCGAACAGGAGCGCAATGGCTCCATCGCGTTCACCATCGAAGAGTGCGCACGCAGTGTCGATGCCGGACTGATCGTGATGGGCCTGTTCGGACACAGCCGGTTGCGCGAACTGCTGATCGGCGGCGTATCGCGCGAAATGCTCGACCGGTCGCAGATTCCCCTGCTGCTGGCACATTGACACTTGGGGCCGCTCGGCGCTGCGGCCAAGGTGGGGCATGGCTAAGCTACCCACCTTGTTCGCTGCGGCGCTGTTCCTGCTTCCGCTCGCCGCCTGTTCCTCCGAGCCAGCCGGTCCATCGCCTGCGGCTTCGACCGAGGGTGTGAGCGAGCCAACTGCACAAGCGTCAGTTGCTCCTGAAGGACCTGATGCGATGCTTGCCTCTGGCGGACCGACCGTGGCTGCGGCCCCCGTGCCACCCTCATTCCGCGCACTTGGCACCGAACCGTTCTGGTCGGCGCGGGTGGAGGGGGCGACGCTTGCCTGGTCGACGCCGGAACAGCCGGATGGTCAGGCCGTTCCGATCACCCGCAAGGACGGGGACGGCAAGGCGGTGATTTCCGCGAAGGTCGGCGGCCTGCCGCTGGTGCTTGAAGTCAGTCCGGGGTCATGCTCGGATGGCATGTCCGATACGGTCTATCCGCTCTCGGTGGTTCGGCGTCTGGGCGGGGACGTGCAACGCGGCTGTGCCCGTTGACGGTGTACAAAACCGCATTGTGCGCCGCACAAGGCCGATTCGCTGACTGAGCCTGCAAACCATTGCGAACGAAACGGTCGGGTATCGTTACGTATGCAACAACTATCAAATCCAAGGAATTCATGGACTTGAGAAGGTAATTGCAAAAAATACAACCGAATCAGATCATTTCGCAATTGCACAAAACCTGTGTGCGGTGCATACAGAAACTGCCTTTCAGGCATCCTCTCCCAAAACTTTCCGACCCGGCGGGCAACTGCCGGGTCTTTTTTTGTCTTCATCGCGGGCGCGGCCTGAACTCTTCTTTTGGCGGCTTGCCCCCGCGCCGGTTTTGCGGTCGGATAAGGGCAAGCGAGAGGAACGAAGATGGCTGCGATCAATCTGCCGCGTGTGATCCGCATCGGGGGCGGGGCGCTTGCCGAATTGCCAGCGGCGATGGCGCAGTGCGGGCTGGAGCGGCCCTTCGTTGTCACCGATGCGTTCCTGGTAGGCTCGGGCCTGGTGGCGCGTATGGCCGAAGTGCTGGACGCTGCGGGAATGCGCGCGACGATCTTTGCCGAAACCGTGCCCGATCCGACAGTGGCCGTGGTCGAACTGGCGCTCGAAGCCCTTCGCGCAGCTGAATGCGATTGCGTGATCGGCTTTGGCGGGGGCAGCCCTATCGATACTGCCAAGGCGATTGCCGCGCTGGCCGTGGGCCCTCGTCCGGTGCAGTCGATGAAGGCTCCGGCGACGACCGACGTGCCGGGCCTGCCGATCATCGCAGTGCCGACGACGGCAGGAACAGGTTCGGAGGCGACCAAGTTCACCATCGTCACCGACGAGGCGAGCAGCGAGAAGATGCTCTGCGCAGGTCTCGCCTTCCTGCCGACGGTGGCCATCGTCGATTTCGAACTGACCATGGGCAAGCCCGCACGGCTGACCGCCGACACCGGCATCGATTCGCTGACGCATGCCATCGAGGCCTATGTCTCGAAGCGGGCCAATCCCTTCAGCGATGCCATGGCGATCTCGGCGATGAAGCTGATCGCGCCCAATATCCGCACCGCGTGTGCCGAGCCGGGCAACCGCGCGGCACGCGAAGCGATGATGGTGGGAGCACACCACGCCGGGATCGCCTTTTCCAATGCCAGCGTGGCTCTGGTCCACGGCATGAGCCGTCCGGTGGGCGCCTTCTTCCACGTGCCGCATGGGCTTTCCAATGCGATGCTGCTGCCGGCGGTGACGGCGTTCTCCGCGCCCGCTGCGCTCTCGCGCTATGCCGAATGCGCGCGGGCGATGGGCGTTGCCGCGGCGGACGAGGGTGACCAATCCGCAGTGGCGCGGCTGCTGGAGGAACTGGCGGCGCTTAACGCTGACCTGGCGGTGCCGACCCCGCGCTCGCACGGCATCAGCGAGGCACAATGGTTCGAGGTCGTGCCCGAGATGGCGCGGCAAGCGCTGGCCTCGGGCTCGCCGGGCAACAATCCCCGGGTGCCCGAAGCGGCCGAGATCGAGCGGCTCTATGCCGAGGTCTACGGCTGAGCCGGGACTTTCGCACGATTGCAATGGTCTGACGGATCATGCATAGGCTTGAGCCGTTCCTCCCCAGGTTCATCGGATTCGACGTGGCGCGTGTCTTGCGCGGCGTCGCTTATGTGAGCGTATGGACATGGGTGAAATGAACGGACGTATCGATCGCAACGGCCTCAAGGTCGACGCAAACCTCGCCAGCTTCATCGACAATGACGTGCTCGGCCCGCTCGGGCTCGACGTGGGCGCGTTCTGGCAGGGTTTTGCCGCGCTGGTCGGACATTTCGCTCCGGTAAACCGCATGCTGCTGAGCAAGCGCGACGCGCTGCAGGCGCTGATCGATTCCTGGCATCATCAGCGCCGGGGCAAGCCGATCGATGCGGGCGAATACCGTGCCTTCCTGACCGAGATCGGCTACCTTGTGGCCGAGCCTGCGGATTTCACGATCGGCACGCAGAACGTCGATCGCGAGATCGCCTGCATGGCGGGGCCGCAGCTCGTCGTGCCGGTGCTCAACGACCGCTTCGTGCTCAACGCCGCCAATGCGCGCTGGGGCAGCCTTTACGACGCATGGTACGGGACCGATGCGCTGGATGCGCCGCCGGCTCGGCCGGGTGGCTACGACAGGGATCGCGGGGCAGCAGTAGTCCGGGCGGGCCGTGCCTTCCTCGACCTCACTTTCCCGCTCGACGGTATGAGCTGGGCCGACTGGGACGGAGAAGGCGTGCCGGTGCTGTGCGACGCGACGCAGTTTGCCGGGACCAAGCCGGGCGGAATCCTGCTGTGCAACAATGGCCTGCATGTCGAGATCGTGATCGACCGCAGCCATCAGGTGGGCGCGGATGACAAGGCGGGCATTGCCGACATTGTCATGGAAGCGGCGCTGACGGCCATCGTCGACCTCGAGGATTCGGTCGCGGCTGTCGATGCCGAGGACAAGCTGCTCGCCTATCGCAACTGGCTCGGCCTGATGCGCGGCGATCTGGAAGCCAGTTTCCAGAAGGGTGGCAAGACATTGACCCGCGCGCTGGAGGCGGACCGCGAGTGGACTTCGGCCAAGGGCGAGGCGATGACCCTGCCGGGCCGCAGCCTGCTGTTCGTGCGCAATGTCGGCCATCTGATGACCAACCCGGCGATCCTGCTCGAGGACGGCAGCGACATCCCCGAGGGCATCATGGACGCGGTGATCACGAGCGCCATCGGCTGCCATGACATCAAGGGCCTTGGCCGCCATCGCAACAGCCGCACCGGCAGCATCTACATCGTCAAGCCCAAGATGCATGGGCCCGAGGAGGTCGGCTTCACCAACGACCTGTTCAACGCGGTCGAGGACCTGCTGGGCCTTGAGCGCCACACCGTCAAGGTCGGCGTGATGGACGAGGAGCGGCGCACGTCGGCCAACCTCGCCGCCTGCATCGAGAAGGTGCGCGACCGCATCGTGTTCATCAACACCGGCTTCCTTGACCGCACCGGCGACGAGATCCACACCTCGATGCAGGCCGGTGCGATGATCCGCAAGGGCGCGATCAAGGGGTCGGGCTGGATCGCGGCCTACGAGAAGCGCAACGTCTGCATCGGCCTCGCACATGGCCTCTCCGGCAAGGCGCAGATCGGCAAGGGCATGTGGGCCGCGCCCGACATGATGCACGACATGATGAGCCAAAAGATCGCCCATCCGAAGACCGGCGCGAACACCGCATGGGTGCCTTCGCCGACGGCGGCGACGCTCCACGCCATGCACTACCACCAGGTCGACGTTTTCGAGGTGCAGGAAAGCGTGGCGCAGGAGCGCACGCCGGGGCTCGACGCTTTGCTTGCGATCCCGCTGGCCGATGGGGCCAACTGGTCGGAAGAGGAAGTGCGCGAGGAACTCGACAACAACGCGCAAGGACTGCTGGGCTATGTCGTGCGCTGGATCGACCAGGGCGTCGGCTGTTCGAAGGTGCCGGACATCAACGACGTGGGCCTGATGGAAGACCGCGCGACGCTGCGTATCTCGAGCCAGCACATGGCCAACTGGCTGCTGCACGGCGTGGCCACGAACGAGCAGGTCATGGACAGCCTCAAGCGCATGGCGGCGAAGGTCGATGCGCAGAACGCGGGCGATCCGCTCTACGAACCGATGGCCGGGCGCTGGGAAGAAAGCTTCGCCTTCCGCGCCGCGTGCGATCTGGTGTTCAACGGGGTGGAGCAGCCCAACGGCTACACCGAGCCGCTGCTGCACGCGTGGCGGCTGAAGAAGAAGGCGGCTGTGGCGAAGGTTGCAGAGCCGGCTTGAGGTTGAAGGTTTCGAATTTTCGGGGGCGGGCTTTCGGGTCCGCCCTTTTTGTTTCTCGCAGAGGCGCAGAGGGAGCAGAGAAGAGAAGAATTTTCTCACGCGAAGCCGCAAAGACGCGAAGGTGTCGCGCTTTGCGGCGAAGCCGTTTAGCCCGTGAGGTGCTGCAGTAGATCGGCAGACGCAGTAAATCCGCAGGCAGGGCCTGCGGCGCTCTCAAGCTCTTCGCGTCTTTGCGGCTTTGCGTGCGACATTCCGGGCAGAGCCCGTCACTTCTCCGCGCGAAACCGCTTCCCTACTTCGTCAGCACCCGCGCAATCGTGACGAATTCCTCGACGCTCAACGTCTCGGCGCGGCGCTGGGCGTCAATCCCCAGCGTTTCCAGCGCATCGAGCGCACCCGGCAGACCCTTCAAGGACTGCCGCAGCATCTTGCGGCGCTGGCCGAACGCGGCTTCGGTCACCCGCTCCAGCATCCGCGCCGAGACGCCTTCCGGCATCGTGTCCGGCTCAACGTGAATGATCGCCGACATCACCTTGGGTGGCGGGGTGAAGGCGCTGCGGTGGACCTTCATCGCGATGCGCGGGGTCGCGCGCCACTGCGCCAGCACGGCAAGGCGGCCATAGGCATCGGTGCCGGGCGCGGCGACAATGCGCTCGGCCACTTCCAGCTGGAACATCAGCGTGAGCGACTTCCACTGCGGTGGCCAGTCCTGCCCGCTGAGCCAGCCGGTGAACAGCTGGGTGCCGACATTGTAGGGCAGGTTCGCCGCGACGTGCCACGGCCCATCGAACAGGGTGGCCGGATCGATCTTGGTGGCGTCGCCGCCGATCACGGTCAGCTGACCCGGGAAGGCTTCGGACAATTCGGCAAGCGCAGGCAGGCAGCGCTTGTCCATCTCGATGGCGGTGACGTTCGCGCCCGCGCGCAGCAGGGCGCGGGTCAGGCCGCCGGGGCCGGGGCCGACTTCGAGGACGTTCTCGCCCTTTAGGCTGCCGGGGACGCGGACGATGCGGTCGAGCAACTGCTCGTCGAACAGGAAGTTCTGGCCCAGCGCCTTGGTGGCGAAGAGGCCGTGGCGGTTGATGACGTCGCGAAGGGGGGGAAGGTTGGTCATGTCAAAGCCCTCCGCGCAGCACATTCGCCTGCCATGCGCAGCGCCGCGATCGTCGGCCCGACGCGCGCCTTGCCGGTTCCGGCAATGCCGAAAGCAGTGCCGTGATCGGGCGAGGTGCGGATGATCGGCAGGCCCAGCGTGACGTTTACCCCGGCGTCGAAATCCAGGGCCTTCATCGGGATCAGCGCCTGATCGTGGTACATGCAGATGGCAACGTCATAGCCCTCGCGCGCCTCGGCGTGGAACATGGTGTCGGGCGGCAGCGGGCCGAACGCGTCGATCCCGGCCTCGTGCAACAAGGCGACGGCGGGCGCGACAAGCTCGGCGTCCTCGGTGCCCATGCGCCCATCCTCGCCCGCATGGGGGTTGAGACCGGCGACGGCGAGGCGCGGCTTTGCAATCCCGTAATCGCGCACCAGCGCCGCAGCGGTGATCGCCGCGCGGTTGCGGATCAGTTCGGCGTTGAGCAGGTCCGGCACCGACCGCAGCGAGACGTGCACGGTGATCGGCACGACCCTGAGGCTCGGCCCCGCCAGCATCATCACCGCGTTCTCGGCCGCGATGCCGCAGGCCTCGGCGACGAATTCGGTCTGTCCCGGATGATCGAAGCCGACGCGGGCCAAGCGGCTCTTGGCAATGGGGCCGGTGACCAGCGCCGAGGCCGCGCCTGAGCGGACCAGACCGGTGGCGGTCACCAGCGCATTGAGCGCAAGGCTGGCGCCTGCATCGTCAGGCTCGCCCGGAGCGTAGGGCAGATCGCCAAGGTCCAGCACTGGCAGAGCCCCTGCAAAACAGTCGGCCACTTCGTCCGGCGTCTTCACAGTGCAGATCGGTACCGTGATCCCGCGCCGCTGAGCCGCTTCCTCGACCGCACGCGCCGAGCCGACCACGAAGAACGGCGTCAGGGCCTCGGTATCGCTCAGCGCCCACGCGGCGGCGGCAAGCTCGGGGCCGACGCCGGCAGGATCGCCGATGGTCAGGGCAAGAGGGGCGGTCATGCGCGGCAGCCTAGACGCTCTGCGCGGCCGTGGCGAGGCGCTCCAGCGTTGGCACCAGCTCGTCGTAGTGGTCGATCACCGCATCCGCGCCCAGTTCGTCGGCAGGCATGTCGTTGAAGCCGAAGCGGACTGCGACGACCGGCATCTGCGCCGCCTTGGCGGCTCCGACGTCAAACGTCGTATCGCCCACGAACGCGGCACGCCCGCCGCCGCAGCGCTCGACCATTTCGTGCAGCATGTCCGGCTTCGGCTTGGCGCGATGGCGGCCCAAGGTGTCGCCGCCGATCACGCAGGCGAAGCGGTGGAGAATCCCCAGCTCTTCGAACAGCTTGACCGCGAGGCCCTCCGCCTTGTTGGTGGCAATCGCGATCTTCACGCCGCGCGCGTCCAGAGCGTCCATCATCGCCGCGCCGCCGGGAAACAGCGTGGTGTGATGGGCGATATTCTCGCCATAGAACTCGATCAGCCGCGCCTGCAGTCCGGGGAAGGCATCCTCGTCCACCCCGCCCGACTCCGTCAGGGCAGAGCGCAGCATCTGCGCCGCGCCGCCGCCGATGTGGCGCTTGGTCTCCTCCAGCGGGACCGGCGGCCTGCCTGCCAGTGCCAGCGCATGGTTGAGCGCGACGCCCAGGTCGTGGCTGGTGTCGAGCAGGGTGCCGTCGAGATCGAATCCGACGATTGCATAAGGAAAATCCGCCATCATGTGCGCAACTGGCGCGCCGTTCTGGAAAGCGCAAGGTTTGTCTGGCAAGGGTGCGCGCATGACCGACCACACCCCTCTCGCGACTATCGTCCTTGCCGCCGGAAAAGGCACCCGCATGAAGAGCGACCTGCACAAGGTGCTCCATCCCATTGCCGGCAGGCCGATGGTGGCGCACCTGATGGCAAGCGCGGCGGAGCTGAACCCCGAGCGTCAGGTAGTAGTCGCAGGGCATGGTCGCGAGCAGCTCGAGAAGGCCTTGCGCGGCTCTGCGACCATCGCCGTGCAGGACCCGCAGCTCGGCACGGCGCACGCGGTGCAGCAGGCGGAAGAGGCGCTCGCAGGTTTCGAAGGCGACGTACTGATCCTCTACGGCGACGTGCCCTTCGTCCGTGCAGAGACGATGCGCGCGATGATCGCGCGCCTGCACGAGGCTGATGCTCCGGCGGCGGTCGTGCTCGGCTTTGAACCCGCCGACACGCTGCAATACGGACGCGTGATTGCGGAAGGCGACCGTATCGTGAAGATGGTCGAGCACAAGGACGCGACCGAGGCCGAGCGCGCGTGCCGCGTGTGCAATTCCGGCCTCATGGCCGTGCGCAGCGCCGACCTGTTCGGCCTGCTCGCCCGCGTCGGCAACGACAACGCCCAGGGCGAATACTACCTGCCCGACGTGGTGAACATCGCAATTGCCGATGGCCGGACCTGTGCCGTTGTCGTGACCGACGATGCCGACGAAGTCGCCGGGATCAACAGCCGCGCCGAACTGGCCGAAGCCGAAGGCCGTTGGCAGCAGCGCCGCCGGGCGCAGGCGATGGCCGACGGCGCCACGCTGATCGCGTCGGAGACGGTCTGGTTCGCCTGGGACACCGTACTCGGCCGCGATGTGACGATCGAGCCCAACGTGTTCTTCGGCCCCGGCGTGACCGTGGCAGACGGAGTGACGATCCACGCCTTCTGCCACCTCGAGGGCGCAACGCTGTCGCCCGGCGTGCATATCGGCCCCTACGCCCGCCTGCGCCCTGGCGCGAAGCTGGAGGAGGACGTCAAGGTCGGCAACTTCGTCGAGGTCAAGAACACGGTCATGCACCGTGGCGCCAAGGCCAGCCACCTGACCTACCTAGGTGATGCCGAAGTGGGAGCAGAAGCCAACATCGGCGCCGGCACGATCACCTGCAATTACGACGGCTACTTCAAGTACAAGACCACGATCGGTGAACGCGCCTTCATCGGCTCGAACTCGGCGCTGATTGCGCCAGTAAAGATCGGTGCAGATGCCATCGTCGCAGCAGGCAGCGCGGTTTCGCGCGACGTGGCCGATGGCGAGCTGCGCATGGTGCGGGCCGAGCAGCTCGTAAAGCCCGGCTGGGCCGACCGCTTTCACGACGCGATGAAGAAGAAGAAGGCCGAGAAACGGGGCTGACACCTGCGTTCGGCGCCTAGTCGCTTCGCCATATCGTCCATTGCTGGCCCGCTCAGCCGGAATTCCGGTGGTGCCTATCCATGCCCGCGCGATGGTCGAGGCTTCGGGAGGCACTGACCGGCTGCAGCATCGGGCGACCAGCATCACTTCGACATGCGATGAAACTCTACCCGATTTGGATGATTATTACTTGTTTTATTATAGTAACTTAAATTTGAAGGACTTTCGCTTCGACAATTCTAATTGAATTGAATGCGCTCCTCGTTGTGTAGACTGCCCCGGTTGACCGGGGCGGGTCAGGGATTGGGGGGCGCGTGTACAAATCGAGTTTTGGCGAAGGTTTGCGATTTCTGATCGGGCTTCCCTTGAGCCTCATCTATTTCCCGATCATGGTGCTTACAGTCCTGGTCTACGTGCTGATGCCGCGGTCGGTCGTTGCGCGCCTGCAGGAAGCAAACCGGCGCAAGGAGATCGCGGCGCGGCTCAAGGCGATGGATCAGTTCGTCAACAAGGGTGAGCGGGTCCTGGACTTTGGTGCCGGGCGCGGCGATTTCCTGAAGCACGTCGCCCGCGATTTCTCGGTCGATATCATCGGCATCGACATCATCGACTATACCGATGACGACGTCGAAGTGCTGATGTTCGATGGCGATCGCATTCCCTTGCCGGACAAGAGCGTCGATGTCGGCATGGCGGCCTTTGTGCTGCATCACATTGTCGATCAGGAGCGGGCCATGGCCGAACTGGTCCGCGTCTGCCGCAGCCGGATCATCATCTTCGAGGACACGTTCTTCACGCCATGGCAGTGGGTCTTCGTTGCCTGGAACGACTATTACGCCAACATCATCATGGGCAGCGTCCGGGCGTGGAAGAGCCTCGGCAAGTTCACCATTGCGAAAATGCCGATGCCGCTGACGTTCCGTTCGGTGCGCGGGTGGAGCGCGTTCTTCGGCGGGTACGGCCTGACGACCAGATCGGTGCAGGTACGGCACAACGCCATCAAGCCGATGTCGAAAGTGACCTTCGTGCTTGAAGTGGCTCCGCAAACCGCAACCGTCGAACCGGCATCGAAGCCGGCCGAGCCTGTTCCGGCGATGGCCTGACCGGAGAAGCCTCTCCGGCCGGCGCCGGATCAATCCAGTATCGACGCCGGCACCTTTCCACCGTTCTCCGCCAGCTTGCGCATCGTCGCCCTGTGGAGCCAGATGTTCATCTCCGCCGAGCCGTCGAGTGCGCCGGTATAGCCGAGTTCCTGGGCGAGTTCCTTGCGGTTAGCGAGGCTCGCATCAATGCTGAGCAGCTTCATCAGGTCGACGATCGAAGTGCGCCAATTGAGGTCCTTGCCTTGCGCCATTTCGCTGAGGTTGGCTTCGACATCGAATTGCGAGGCTGGGGTCGGTGCGGGGGCCGCTGCTGGGGCTGCTGTCGGAGTCGGTGTCGGTGCTGCCGGAGCGGGCGCGGGCGCTGGCTTGGGCGTCTGGCCGGTCTGCGTGGGGCGCGTGCCCTTCCACGAGATGGCGTCCATGATCTTGCTGAAAATGCTCATCGATCCGGCTTCTGCTTTGGGGTTCACGACAGGCAACCGGAGCGAAGGCATTGCGTTCCGCCGAGGAGCGGTCAGCCGGACGAATCCTCGGCTGCGCGCGGCGAAACCGTCGTAGGCCGCATTGGGGGTCGACATAGCCGAGAGGATGACTTGACGATAGCGCGATATCATATCATGATATCATCATGGCTCGCATTCTCGCCGACCTTCCCGAAGCCGACATCGATTGGCTCGACGCCCGCGCGGCCGAGGAGGGCAAGTCGCGTGCGGCGGTATTGCGCGATGCGGTCAGCGCTTACAAGGCCAGTCTGCCGCTGCCCGGTCGGTCGGACTGGATCGTGCGCGGCGCAGGCTACTGGAAAGACCGGCGCGACATCGGCGACGGACTAGACTGCCAACGCGAACTTCGCGCCAGTGGTCGCGGCACCCTGGTGGAAGGCTGACGCTTGTCCGACCCCTTCTTCGATACGTGCATTCTGGCCGATTGGCTGCGGGACGTGCCGCAGGCGCGTGCCGAGCTGTCGCGCTATCGCCGCCATCGCATCAGCCGGCTCGTCTGGGCCGAGATACTCGCTTGCGAGCCTCTAGAGACGCGCGATCATGTCCGCGATTTAATCTTGCCGTTTGAAATCGTAGAGGTCGACGGGCGCATAGCAATAGCCGCCGCCGACCAGCATCATCGCCACGGTATGCCCCTTCCCGATGCGATGGTGCTGGCGACGGCACAGATCAACGGCAGCATTCTCGTTACACGAAATACCAAGGATTTCCCGGCTAACCTGCCCGGCATCCGCGTGCCCTATACTCTCTAAGCGCCCTGTACTCTCTAAGCGAAGGCCCAGAATCCTCATGTGCGGAATTATCGGAATCGTCGGCAAGGAACAGGTGGCTGACCGGCTGGTCGATGGCCTGCGCCGGATGGAGTACCGCGGCTATGACTCCGCCGGCATCTGCACGGTCGAAGACGGCCAGCTCGTCCGCCGCCGCGCCGAGGGAAAGCTCAACAACCTGGTGCTGGAACTGGCGCGCAATCCGGCCTCGGGCCTGATCGGCATCGCCCACACCCGCTGGGCCACCCACGGCGCGCCGACCACCAGCAACGCGCATCCGCACGCGACGGGCGAAGTGGCGCTGGTTCACAACGGCATCATCGAGAACTTCAAGATACTGCGCGACGCATTGATCGCACGCGGCCGCAAGTTCGAGAGCGAGACCGACACGGAAGTGGTGGCGCACCTCGTCTCCGAGCAGGTCGAGGCAGGCCTCTCTCCACAGGATGCGGTCAAGGCCGTGCTGCCGACCTTGCGCGGGGCCTTCGCGCTGGCCATCGCCTTCCGCACCCACGACGACATGCTGATCGGCGCACGGCTCGGCTCGCCGCTCGTCGTCGGCTATGGTGACGGCGAGACCTATCTCGGCTCCGACGCGCTGGCGCTCGCCCCGCTCACCCAGCGGATCACCTATCTCGAAGAGGGCGACTGGGTGGTCATCACCCGCGAAGGCGCGCAGATCTTCGACGCCGACAACAATCCGGTCGAGCGCCCCATTGTCGCCTCGGGCGCGACTGCGGCGGCGATCGAGAAGGGCAACTATCGCCACTTCATGCAGAAGGAGATCTTCGAGCAGCCGGTCGTCGTTGCCCAGACGCTGCGCTCCCACCTGCGCCGCGTCGAGCAGACCGTAGCCCTGCCGCAGATCGATTTCGACCTCGCCAGCATCAACCGCGTGACCATCGTGGCGTGCGGGACGAGCTTCTATGCCGGCATGGTCGCCAAGTACTGGTTCGAGCAGTTCGCCCGCCTGCCGGTCGACATCGATGTGGCGTCCGAATTCCGCTACCGTGATCCCGTGCTCGAGCCGGGCGGCCTCGCCCTGTTCATCTCGCAGAGCGGCGAGACGGCGGATACGCTGGCGGCGCTGCGGCACTGCAAGGCGGCGGGGCAGACCATCGCCGTCGTCGTCAACGTACCGACCAGCTCGATGGCGCGCGAGGCGGACCTGCTCCTGCCGACTCATGCCGGGCCGGAAATCGGCGTCGCCTCGACCAAGGCCTTCACCTGCCAGCTCGCCGTTCTCGCGGCGCTCGCTGCCCACCTTGCGGTCAAGCGCGGTCGCCTGACGCGTGAGGAAGAAGCCGAGATCGTCGAGCAACTCGTCGAGACTCCCGCCTGCCTCAATGCGGCGCTGGCCCATGACGAGGAAATCGCCGGCATGGCCCACCTGATCGCGCCGGCGCGTGACGTGCTCTACCTCGGCCGCGGGCCGGACTATCCGCTGGCCCTCGAAGGCGCGCTGAAGCTCAAGGAAATCAGCTATATCCACGCTGAGGGCTATGCCAGCGGCGAGATGAAGCACGGGCCCATCGCGCTGATCGACGAGGCGGTGCCGGTGATCGTGCTCGCCCCTTCAGGTCCGCTGTTCGAGAAGACCGTCAGCAACATGCAGGAAGTGCGTGCGCGCGGCGGCAAGGTCGTGCTGATTTCGGACGCCGAAGGCATTGCCGAAGCGGGCGAGGGCTGCCTGGCCACGATCGAGATGCCGAAGGTCCATCCGCTGATTGCCCCGCTGGTCTATGCGGTGCCGGTGCAGTTGCTGGCCTACCACGTCGCCGTGGCCAAGGGCACCGACGTCGACCAGCCGCGCAACCTCGCCAAGTCGGTGACGGTGGAGTAGCGCGCTCACAGGGCCTGACAGTTCATTGCTTCGCCAAACCGAGGTCTGTGTACGAATTTGGCATTCTGTCAGATTGGTTTATGAGCCTTCGCAAATGGTGCGAGGTTGAACGTGGCGGACGCAAGGTCGGACAGGGCGCGCAGGCTTGAGCTAGGCCGGCAACGGCGAGCGAAGACACGCGCCAAGATCATCGCCGCTGCTTTTGAGCTGTTCGGCGAGGAAGATGGCCTCTACGCCCGCATCGAAGACGTATCGCAGCGCGCGGGGATCACCCGCGCGACGTTCTACGACCACTTCTCCGGGATGAGCGAGCTTCGCGAAGCTGTGACCTATGAGGTCACCCACGATTTCCTGACCGCAGTCACCCACACCGTCTCGCTGCTTCCGGATCCTCGCGAGCGCATTTCGGTGGCAATCCGCTTCTACCTGCATCGTGTTCGCGAAGTTCCGGGTTGGGGCAGATCGATGATCAACCTCAGCGCGAACGGCATCATCTTCGGCGCGGAAACGTTCCGCCAGGCTGAACTCACGGTGGTGGACGCAATCGCGGCGGGGCATCTGACGATCGTGGATAGCGCCCTCGGGAGAGATGCGATCCTGGGCACGACCATCGCCGCAATATCGACGATGCTGCGCGAGGAACGGGACGGCAATTACCCCGAGCAGGTCGTCACCATGATCCTCGTGGGTCTCGGCGTTGCCCCGGCAGATGCGCGGGAAATTACCGAACGGCAGTTGCCCGCGCTGATCCCGGCACCTCGCCAAGAACAAACTTGACGATCTGCAAGATTGAAAATACCCCACCTCAATCTGACATATTGTCGGATTAAGATTCGATGTCCTCGGCCGCAGAAGCCGTTGGTTGGGAGAAGCGAAGAATGCCTGTCTTGGCACGTAACCGGCGATTTGCCGGCCACGTCGTTGCGTCCGTATCTGTAGCGACCATGACATGCTCTGGGTTTGCCAGCGCCGCGCCTGCCCCGCGTCCGCCCGAGACTGTTTACGCCAAGACCTGTGGCTACTGCCATGGCCAGCATGTCGCACCAATCATTCGCGGGCGCGGCCTGCCGGTCGACGTGATCGAGCAATATGTCCGCACCGGCCCGCGCAGCATGGTTGCCTTCCGCCCCACCGAAATCAGCGATGCCGAACTCAAGGCGCTCGCGAAGTGGCTCAATGCCTCGAAGGCCGATCCCAAGGAGAAGGGCGAATGACCGGTATCAGCCGTCGCGATGTGATCCGGACCGGTGCCGTTGGTGCCGCCATGCTGGGATCGAGCGCTTTCGCTTCGCCGCTCGATGGCCCGCGCCAATTGCCGGCTCATCTAGACAAGGGTGTCTTTGCCGCTGCGGTGAAGGAACTGCGCGCGGTGGTGGGAGCGGAATGGGTCTTCGCCGATCCCGAAAGCACCTTGCCCTATGCCAAGAGTTTCACGCCCGATCCCCGGCACGAGCACGTGCCGTCAGGCGCTGTCGCCCCGGCCTCGGTGGAAGAAGTGCAGGCGATCCTCAAGATTGCCAACAAATACAAGCTCCCGCTGTGGACCGTCTCCACCGGCAAGAACATGGGCTATGGCTGCGCCACGCCTGCCAGCAGTGGCCAGATGATCCTCGACCTGAAGCGGATGAACCGCATCATCGAGATCGATGCCGAACTCGGCACCGCGCTGGTGGAACCGGGCGTCACCTATCAGGACCTGCGCGATTACCTTGACGAGCACAACCTGCCGTTCTGGCTCGACGTGCCCACTGTCGGCCCGATCGTCTCGCCGCTCGGCAACACGCTGGAACGCGGGGTGGGCTACACCCCCTATGGCGATCACTTCTTCATGCAGTGCGGCATGGAAGTGGTGCTGGCCGACGGCACGGTGGTGCGCACCGGCATGGGCAGCGTCAAGAACTCGACCACCTGGCAGGCGTTCAAGTGGGGCTACGGACCCTATATCGACGGCATTTTCACCCAGTCAAACTTCGGCGTGGTGACGAAGCTCGGCTTCTGGCTCATGCCAAAGCCGCCCGCATTCAAGCCGTTCATGGTGCGCCACAACGAGATGGGCGATGTCGCCAAGATCGTCGATGCGATGCGCCCGTTCCGCATGAACAACCTCATTCCCAACGTCGTGCTGATGATGGGCGCGGCTTACCAGATCGCGATGTTCCACCGCCGCGAGGAGCTGTGGGACAAGCCGGAAAGCATCCCCGACGACGTTGTGCGCGATTTCGCGAAAAAGCACGGCCTCGGCATGTGGAACACCTACTTCGCGCTCTACGGCACCGACGAGATCATCGCAGCGGTCGAACCTATCGTGCGCCGCGCGTTCGAGGCTTCCGGCGGCGAGGTGCTGACCGAGAAGGAGATGGGCGGCAACCTGTGGTTCGAGCATCACAAGAACCTGATGTCCGGCCAACTGACGCTGGAGGAGAAGGGCATCATGCGCTGGCGCGGCGGCGGGATGTGCTGCTTTGCGCCGGTTGCTCCGGCCAAGGGCGTGGAGACGCAGCAGCAGACCGAACTCGCCAAGGAAATCCTGGGCAAATACGGCTTCGACTACTCGGTCGCCTACGCCATTGGCGGTCGCGAACTGCACCACCTGATCTTCATCCAGTATGACAAGGAAGACCCTGTCGAGGAGAAGAAGGCGGACGACTGCATCCGCGAAATGGTCACCCGCTTCGGCGAGCGGGGCTGGGCCAGCTACCGCACCGGCGTCAACACCATGGATCTGGTGGCGAAGCAATATGGCGAGGCCAACCGCGCGCTTAACGCCCGGCTCAAGCAGGCGCTGGACCCCAACCACATCCTTTCGCCCGGCAAGCAGGGAATCGCCTGACATGGGGCGGAACTTCGCAGTGCCATCGCTTCGGGAAAATTGGTCGGGGAGATAGGATTCGAACCTACGACCCTCTGGTCCCAAACCAGATGCGCTACCAGGCTGCGCTACTCCCCGACCGGGAGAATCCGCCGTTTCCGGTGGATTTGGGATTCGTCGCTCGGCTTGTGGCCGGGTGATCGACCTGACTGTCACCAGCCAAGGTGGCGGCGCATGGCAGGTAGGAGGCGGCCTGTCAATTTCTGTTCGCGTTGCCGGAGCGCGCCGGCAGGTGCAGATCCGCGGCGCCGTCCGATCAGCATCCGGAAGATCCCGTCACAGATGGGGCTCCAGAACCCTCTCCATCGCGCGGTAGCCGGCGACATCGGGATGCACCCCATCGATTGTCATTCCCGGGTGCGGCGTGCCGTCGGTGTCTGCAAGGGCGGCAGTGTAGTCGACAAAGCGGACGCTCCGTGTTCTCGCCAGTTCGGACAGCAGGCGATTGCGGTTCCGGATCTCGGTGATCGTGTCCAGTCCTGGCCGCCACGGGAAGCTGGCAGCGGGCGGAATGGACCCCAGCAGGACGTCGATGCCGTGCTGGCGCGCAATGGCAATCATGGCGCTGATGTTGTCGCGGGTCTGGGCGGGATCGATTGGCCCTGTGTTGCCCGCGATGTCGTTGGTTCCGCCCATGATGTGCACCTTGCGCGGGCGCAGCGCGACGACATCTGCCATCATCCGCACGAGCATCTGCGGCGTCGTCTGTCCGCCGATCCCGCGCCCAACCCGGCCCGCCGGGAAGAAGTCCGCGGACTTCTGCGGCCAACCTTCGGTAATGCTGTCCCCGATGAAGACGATCTGCGGCCGCGCCGCAGTCGCAAGCAGGCGGCGGTTGTCTTCGGCATAGCGGGCGAGATTGGCCCAGTCGTCCGGATTTGCGGGATAGCCTTTCGAAGAACTGCACGCCTGAGGCGCTTCCTCGGCAGACAGTGGGGCAGGGGCGGCCATGGCACCGGCGACCACGCCGAGGGCAGTGCGGCGGTCAAGTCTGAACATCCAGGAACTCCGTATTGCGGCTTTCTGCCAGGTTTCTCAAATCCGGTCGGTCAATGCGCAGATTTCCGCTCTCAGGCTCGCCTTGCGCGCCATGCCGTTACGCGTGATCGCCGTGAACGCTTTCGAACCGGCGTCGTAGCGGCTCCAGATCGTGCCTGAGGGGGTGCGGGGAACGCCCTCGCGGGCAAAGCTGAGCCAGATGTCCTGGAGATGGAACACGCCAGCGCCAGTCCCGATCGGCCTGCGGTCAAGAACGTAGGGGATTTCTCCGCCGTGCGTGGTCAGCGCTTCGCTTCCATCCGGCCCGACCGGACCGACATCGAACTCGTAGCGCCAGACTGGCCAGCGCCAGCGGGCGAGAAGGTAGGCCAGATTGTTGGCGGGGCAGCGGAACACCGCATCGGTCTCGATCCGGGCCTCCAGCGGGCCGAGACGCGTGGCAGGGCCCGTCTCGGCGGCATAGAGCTTGCCCGCCGCTTCGGCATTCGCGCCGAACCAGTGTTGCAGATGCCGGGCGACGTCGATCGTCCCCGGCGCCGGTCCGAACTCGAAGCGGTTGCTGCCGATGATCACCGGTCTCGGCGCTGCCGCAGCGAGAAGTTCCGCTGGCGCTCGCGGCAACACCCGGCCGTCGACCGTGGTCCTGAGCCACAGGTAGTCCTGGTTCCAGATCGCCGGATCGCGCAGCTTCAGATCGGCGGCGAGCAGGTCGGCTGCCGGCAGCGCGCGCAGCCGGTCCAGATTTCGGCGTCGGCTTGAGCGCGGCAAAAGCCCGTCGAGCTGGTCGCCAAGGCGCAAACCATCCGACAGGCTGCGCGCGGTCATGCCGAACCCGGGCGTGCCACTTTGCAGGATGGCGCGCCTGAAGAGTCCCGACGCCAGCGGCGATGCCAGCAACAGCGAGACGTCCTGGCTCCCCGCGCTTTCGCCGAACAGCGTGACATTGCCGGCGTCTCCGCCGAATTGCGCGATGTTCTCCCGGACCCATCGCAAGGCCGCGATCTGGTCCATCAGCCCGTAATTGCCGCTCGCATCTCCTTGCTCGCGTGCGAGCCCGCGGTGCGCGAGAAAGCCGAAGATCCCCAGCCGGTACTGGACCGAGACGAGCACGACGCCTTGGTCTGCCAAGCGTCCGGCGATCGTGTCTCCGCTCGAACCTGCCCGATTCGATCCGCCGTGGATCCAAACCATCACTGGCAACTTCACCCCCGCTGGAGCAGACAGCGGCGTCGCGATGTCGAGAGTCAGGCAATCCTCGGACATGTTCTGCAGGTCCTGACGATTCCAGCCGTAATCGTTCTGCATGCAGGCCGGGCCTCGTTCCGTCGCATCCCGCTCACGCGACCAGCGCGGGTGAGGGACAGGCGGTCGCCAGCGCCGCGCACCCGTTGGTGGCGCCGCATAGGGTATGGCCCGGAACATTCGCAGCGTCCGCTCCGCGTCGAGGCGCCCGGCAACCGGCCCCACCGAAGTGCGAACGACCGGCCGGTCGGGCACTGCCGTCTCACCAGTCCTTTGGTCCGCCGCAGCAGGCCCGGGCAGACCAACGGCCAGCAAGGCTGCCGCGCATGAGGCCGCACGCGCCGACGCGCTTGCGCCCTTCCACCATCGGCCCGGCATTCCGGCACCTGCCCACGTCATCGCATCGTCCTCTCCACTGCCCGGCGTCAGGTCCAGATCAGGATCCCCGACGAGACGAATCGCATTTTCTCCCGATCAGTCCCGCAGCCGTGCCCGTTATGCCTTTGTAGAAACGAAAAAATGCGCCTCGCCCAAAGCGGCTTGACAACCGAGCATTTAATAAAGCAAATATATTTAATCAATGGGAGCGAGGCGACGCTACCCGCCGAGGATGAGAATCTGGCTTCATTGCTGCGACGTGGCCAATGGAGCGAGTAACAGGGAGGTTTGTAATGAAGGGTGGTTCACCACTTGCTCGGGCGATTCTGCTCGGCACGGTTTCGGCATCGACATTGGCTTTTTCCGCGTCGGCTTTGGCGCAAGCCGCGCCGCCGGCCGATGAAGTGACGAATGATGAGATCGTCGTCACCGGTGTGCGCGCAGCGCAGGAGCGCAGCATCGACGTCAAGCGCAAGACGGCCGAAATTGCCGACGCCATCGTTGCCGAAGACATCGGCAAGCTGCCCGACGTGACCATCTCCGACTCACTTCAGCGCGTTCCCGGCGTGCAGATTTCCCGAACCGCCGGTGAAGGCGGCAGGGTCGTCATTCGCGGCGCTCCGCAGGTGCTTGGCACCCTCAACGGCGAGCGCTTCATCAACGCCGAAACGATCGTCAACAGCGAAGCCAACTTCATCGATATTCCGGCAAGCCTCGTGAACGGGGTGGTCGTCTACAAGTCGCAGCATGCCGGCATCACCGACGGCGGCGTCGGCGGCGTGGTCGATCTGCAGACCATTCGCGGGCTGACCCTGAAGGATGGCCTGACCGTCAACGTCCGCGGTGAGGCCGCCTGGGGCAGCATGGTCGGCGGCGTCGACAAGAAGGTCGATGGCCTCGTCGGCTACCGCTTCAACGATGACATCGGCATGTCTCTGGCCTTCTCCTACGGCAAGAGCCGCCTCGCCAGTTCCTTCCAGTCGGTCGAACTGGACTACGTGGACGAATACTCGACGTGGTTCTCGCCCAACAGCGTGGACCTCAACGGCGATGGCGATCGCGCCGACGATTTCCTCATCCCCAATGGCTGGAACACTTACGTCAACTCGCGCGAGACCGATCGCGAGCGCCTCGGCCTCAGCTACAATTTCAATGCCAAGCTCAGCGACGGCGTGGAACTGATTGCCGACGTCCTCTACAACAAGATGGACGAGGACTCCCACGGCCAGCAGCTCTTCGTGAACGGCAATTTCGGCGGTCGCGGCGGGCTTCCGGCCTATTCGGCGGCCACCGGCCAGCCCTCGGTGCTCAACTCGTTCGATATTTCGGGCATCACCAGCCGCTCGAACCTGGTCACGTCCTTCAGGTCGATGACCAACGGGCTGCGCGGTGGTGTCCAGTCGAACCTGCGCGATACCGAGGCGATCAACACCAATCTCGAACTGCGCTTCGACAATGCCGACGGCTTCACCGGCAGCGTCCGTTGGGTCTATGGCAACGGCAAGCGTGACTCGCGCGACCTGACCGTCGCCCAGCAGACGAGCACTCTTCTCCTGCCGCGCACTGCGGGCGGAGCGCCGGTCAACATCAACCCGGGCTCGATCCCCGAAACGCTGAGCTATCCGATCGCCCTTTCCCTGGGCAAGAACGCGCTCAACTTCGAGGTGGGCGATGCGCTTGCACAGCTCGCGTCCAATCCCGCTGCCTGGTATCTCCACTCGTCCTGGCTGGAGCGTTCGCGCACCGAGGCGACGCAGAACATCTTCCGGGCAGACGGCAAGTGGGCCAACGCCGACGACACCCTGTCGCTCGAATTCGGCGCGCGCTATTCCAACCGCGACATGGAAGTCGTTCGCGAGGACTACTTCTCGCCTTCGGGCTTCGGCGGCGGCATCCTGACCAAGTATGCCGAAGCGGGCTACGTGATCGGCAAGTCGGTCGGCGGCACCGGCACCCCGCTGACCTACGATCCGCTGCCCGTCTACGGCTTGGATAACTCCGCGCTCTCGCCCTATGTCAGCGCCATCAGCAATTTCGGCGGTGTCACCGGGCTCAACGTCAACCTGCCCATGGTCAACACCCGCCTGATCACCAGCCCCGAGGCCTGGCGCGACGAGCTCTACGGCGAGGGGCAATACATCGCAGCCCCGGACCGCAGCTATGGCGTGGTCGAGAAGCAGCTGGCCGCCTACCTCAAGGTCAACTTCAAGGGTGACCTCTCCGACACTGTCCGCGTGTCGGGCAACGTCGGTGTCCGGGTCATCAATACCAAGCTGGACGTTCTCCAGAACGTCGTGCGTGGTGGCGAATTCAATCCCTTGATCATCGTCGGCTCGGACCCGAACCACACGGCCTACAAGGACCTTGGTGACATCAACACCAAGACCAGCCGGACGCGCGCCCTGCCCAGCGTCAACCTGAACTTCGACCTCGGAGAGAAGGTACGCGTCAAGGCCGCCTACAGCGAAACCCAGGCCCTGCAGCCTCTCGAGAACCTCGGCCGCGGTGAAATCACGTTCTACAACACCCCGCAGATCGGCGAGGCGTTCCAGAGGGTCAGTTCGGTCCAGCGGCTCGGCAATCCGAACCTCGATCCGTGGTCGGCCCGTTCGTTCAGCGTTGCTGCGGAGTGGTATCCGAACAACAGCACGATCGTGTCACTCGGTGCCTTCAAGACGCAGATCGAAAGCTACACCTACCAGAACACCTCGACCATCCTCGTCCCGGACAGCGACGGCGTGGTCCGCAATGGCGCGACGTTGCTGACCATCGCCCAAGGCAAGGGTGCGAGCTACTACGGTGTCGAGTTCGGCTACCAGCAGAGCTTTACCTTCCTGCCGGGCTTCCTCAAGAATCTCGGCACCTCGCTGACCTACACGTACTCGCCAAGCCAGGCTGGTCGTGATGCGGCAACCGGTGAGAAGCTGATCCTGGCGGACGGGTCGAAGGCTCCGTTCAACGATACCGCCAAGCATCAGGTCAACGCCGTGCTGTGGTATCAGGACAGCCGCTTCCAGGCCCGTATCGCCGCCAACTATCTGAGCGACCTCTATCAGGGCACCTATGGCCACTGGTCGTTCAACCCGCCTGCCGGCACCGCAGGCGTCGGCAACTTCCAGCGTTCGACGCTCTATCTCGATTTCGGCGCATCGTATGACGTGACCGAAAACTTCCAGGTCTTCGTCAACGGCTCGAACCTCACCAAGGAAGCCCCGGTCAACTACGCGTTCAACAAGGACTTCCGCCATACCTACAACCAGTTCGAACGCGTGATCAGCGGTGGCGTCCGCGCCAAGTTCTGATCGGTAGGAAAGCCCCGGAACGGGTCGCCAATCCGGCTCCGGTCGGCAACGAAAGGGGACTTGCCCCGAGTTGTCGGCCGGAGTCGGATGTACCACACGCTTGAGGAGGCAGAACGACATGGAGCAGTCCCGGCTTCAGCACATCGTCATAGCAGGCGGTGGCACCGCAGGCTGGATGGCTGCGGCCATGTTCGCTCGCTTCTTTCAGCGCAATCCCGCTGCAACCATCACTCTCGTCGAGTCCGAAGACATCCCGACAGTTGGGGTCGGCGAGGCCACCGTGCCCCAGATCCTCGACTTCATCCGCCGTCTCGGCATCGACGAGATCGAGTTCATTCGTGCAACGCACGCGACCTACAAGCTGGGCATCAGGTTCGACGGCTGGTCCGGCGAAGGCTCCAGCTTCTTCCACCCTTTCGCGGACTTCGGCTTGTCCCTGCTCGGCACGCCTTTCCGGCATCACTGGACACGCCTGCGCAAGAGCGGCACGGCAGGCCCCCTCGACGAATACTGCCTTGCCAGCCGGATGGCCGAGCATGGCACTTTCGCGCTGCCGACGCGGTCGAAGTCCGGCTCCTATGCCTTCAACTATGCCTTCCATTTCGATGCATCCCTCGTCGCCGCCTACCTCCGGGACTGGGCAACAGCGCGGCGGGTCGAACGCGTTGCCGGCACCATCGTCGCGGTCGAGCGCGCGCCGGACGGTGACGTCAAGGGCGTCACGCTGGACGATGGCAGAACCTTGACCGGCGACATGTTCATCGATTGCAGCGGCTTTCGCGGGCTCCTCATCGAGCAGGCGCTCGAGACGGGCTTCGAGGACTGGTCGCACTGGCTGCCTTGCGATCGCGCGATTGCCGTGCCCTGCGAAAGCCGGCTGGCGCCCGCCCCCTACACGCGATCGCTGGCTGTCGACGCTGGCTGGCAATGGCGGATACCGCTGCAGCACCGCGTCGGCAACGGCCAGGTCTATTGCAGCCAATATGTCACCGACGAGCAGGCCCTCGCGCAGCTCCTTGCCAATGTCGAAGGCCCTGTGCTCGGTCAGCCGCGCCAGCTCAGGTTCACCGCCGGCATCCGGCGGAAGATCTGGTCGCACAACGTATTCTCGCTGGGTCTGGCGTCCGGCTTCCTCGAACCGCTGGAATCGACCAGCATCTACCTGGTGCAGAAGGGACTCTCTGCCCTGCTGGCAAGTTTCCCCACCCGCGAGGCACTGCCCGCGATCCGCGACGTCGTGAACGCCGAGCAGCGCGCGCACTGGGAGCATGTCCGCGATTTCATCATCCTGCATTACGCCCTGAATCGGCGCCACGGTGAACCCTTCTGGGACCGGTGCCGCACCATGGACCTGCCCGATACGCTTGCGACCCAGATCGAACGGTTCCGTTCCGCAGGCGTCCTGCCCGCCGATCCGACGGACTTCTTTCGTGACAGCAGCTGGCTCGCGCTGTTCTCCGGGCTCGGCGAACTGGCCGGCTGGCACCATCCCGCAGCGGACGATCACGATGCAGAGGCGCTGAACGCCGAACTGTCCAACATGGCCGCTGCAATGGATTCCGCCGCCCGAAAGGCGCCGCTCCACGCCGACTTCATTGCCCGCAATTGTGCGATTGCCGCACGTGTCTGAGCCAGCGTCGGCAATCCGGTCGATTGTCATCGTCGGCGGCGGCACCGCGGGCTGGAGCGCGGCGGCCTGCCTCGCCAGATTTCTCGCGAAGCGGGGGACCGCTATCACGCTCGTGAAATCGAGCGCCATCGGGACCGTCGGCGTCGGTGAAGCCAGCGTTCCCAACATACAGAATTTCAACCGCTATGTCGGGCTGTCGGAGCGCGACTTCATCTCCGGCGCCAACGGCACGTTCAAGCTCGGCATCCGCTTCGACGACTGGGTGCGCCACGGGTCATCGTTCTTCCATCCTTTCGGTGGCTACGGCCTGCCGTTCGAGGAAGTCGAGTTTCATCACTGCCTCAACAGGGCGCGCGAGCTTGGCGACCGGCTCGATCTCGCCGACTACTCGCTGCCTGTCGCCATGGCGAGATCCGCGCGCTTCTCGCAACCCTCGCCGGACAACCGCTCGCCACTCGGCGACTTTGGCTACGCCTATCATTTCGATGCGGGCCTCTATGCGCAGCAATTGGCCCGGATCGCGAAGTCGGCGGGCGTGCGCGAGATCGATGCACGCATTTGCGGTGTTTCGCGCCGCCCGTCCGATGGCTGGATCGAGGCGCTCGAACTCGAGAACGGCGCGCGCCTTGCCGCCGACCTGTTCGTCGATTGCTCCGGCTTCAACGCGCTGCTGATCGGCAAGGCGCTGGAAACGCCCTATGAAGACTGGAGCAGATGGCTGCCCTGCGATCGCGCAGTGGCCGTTCCGAGTGCGCCGACGACCGGAGAACTGCCGCCCTATACCGTTGCCCGGGCGCTTGAAGCGGGCTGGTCCTGGCGCATCCCGCTGCAGCATCGGATCGGCAACGGCTATGTCTATTCGTCGCGCCACATCGATGCCGAGGCCGCAACCGAACGCCTCCTCGCGAGCCTCCCGTCACCGCCGGTGGGGGAACCCAATCACCTGCGGTTCCAGGCGGGAATGCGCGCCAGCTTCTGGACCGCCAACTGCGTCGCTCTGGGCCTTGCCGGCGGGTTCATCGAGCCGCTTGAATCGACCAGCATAAACCTCGTCCACCGGGGCCTTTCCACGCTGATGGACTTCTATCCTCAGCACGCGTTCGATCCACGCCAGATCGCGGCGGCCAATCGCCGTTTCCGTGCCGAGCAGGAAAACATCCGCGATTTCATCATCCTGCACTACTGGGCCTCCAGCCGGAACGACACCGCGTTCTGGCGCCAGTTCCGCGACATGTCGCTGCCGCAGTCGCTGTCCGACCGGATCGACAGCTATCTGGCGTGCGGATACCTCGAACCTTGGTTCGCGGACTCCTTCAAGGCGGAAAGCTGGCTGACGATGTTCGAGGCCTTCGGACTGCGCCCGGCGCAGAGCGACAGTCGCGTCCTCGATATCGACATGGATGCCGTCAGGCGCGCACTCCCGCAGATCAAGGCAGCAATCGCGACCGGCGCAGCGCAGGCGCCGCTCCACGCAGAATTCATGGCTCGCAATTTCTCCCGCGAGGCCGTCCCGCCGAACAAATCGTTACAGGAAGCATGATGAACGCCAATTTTTCAGTCTTGTCCGCCAAGGCGACGCAGCCGCTTGTCGGGATCGAATTGGGCGGGACAAAGTGTATCTGCATCCTGGCGTTCGGCCCTGACGAACTGGTCGCCCAGGAAGTTGTCCCGACCACCGACGCCGAGACGACCCTCGGCGCGATCGAGCAGATCCTCGCGCGGTGGTGGCGCACCCACGGCTTCCGGGCCATGGGCATCGCCTCGATGGGCCCGATCCGCGTCGACCCCAAGTCGCCCGATTACGGCCATATCCTGGCCACGACGAAGCCCGGCTGGCCCGGAGCAGACATCGCCGGTCGCCTGAGCCGGCCGTTCGGCGTGCCCATGGCATTCGACACCGACGTTAACGGTGCCGCGCTCGCCGAAATGACCTGGGGAGCCGGACGCGGTCTGACCGACTTTGCCTACGTCACCGTCGGGACCGGGGTAGGGGTCGGCCTCATCGTCAACGGCAAGCCGACCCGCGGCATCGGCCACAGCGAGATCGGCCATATCCGCGTCCCGCGTCTGCCCGGCGATACCGCACCGAGCGCCTGCTGCTACCACAACGATTGCGTCGAGGGACTTGCGTCCGGAACCGCGCTGAAGGTCCGCCTCGGCAAGCAGAACGTTTCCGAGATCGCCGCCGATCACTTCATCTGGGACGTGGTGACCGATGCGATCACCTCGATGTGTCACGCGATGGTTTGCATGACCGGCCCGCAGCGGATCGTGCTTGGCGGCGGCGTCATGGAGAAGCAGCCGCACATCCTCGCGCGGATCGAACCGGCGCTGCGGCACAGCCTCGCCGGCTACATCGAATTGCCGGCCGACGAGCCTTACGTCCGCGCGCCGCAGCTCGGCAACATGGCAGGACCGCTGGGTCCCATCGCGATGGCCCTCGCGCTCGAGGTTGAACGGGAAGCGGTCGGTGCCATGTGACCGGCCGTGACGGCCGTCGCTGGACCCTGCATAGGGTGGGCCACGAAGCGACGGCGATCGTCACGCTCGACGATGCCTTGCGGGATCCCGCCCGCGCGCGGGACCTCGCGGCGTGGTCCGACTTCCGGGCGGACTCGCCGTTCTACCCCGGGGTCCGGGCGGCACTGCCTGCGGCACTCGAGCTGGAACTGGTTGCTCTCGCAGAACCGATCCTGCGCGAGGTCTTCGGCCAATCCGGTGCGGTGCAGGTCGAGGGGGCAAGGTTCGCTCTCGTCTGCGCGCCGCCCGACAAGCTGAGCCCCCCGCAGCGCCTACCGCATTTCGACGGGACCGAGGACAGCCTCTTTGCCTGCGTGCTTTATCTCGCCACGCGCGATCATGGCGGAACCGGCTTCTATCGGCACGACGGAACCGGTTTCGAGTCCATAACCCCGGAACGCAGCGCGCCCTACTTCGAGCAGTTGCGCAGCGACCTTCAGGCCTTCGGCACGCCCCCGCCGCAGTACTTCGCCGCCCCCTCACGGATCTTCGCAGAGACGGCAGCATTCCCGGCGCAGTTCAACAGGATGCTGCTCTATCCGGGCAATGTCCTGCATTCCGGCCTGATCGACAACCAACGCCCGCCACCCGTCTCGATTGCCGACGGACGCCTGACCATCACCTGCTTTTTCCGGGTCGCCTGAGCGTCCTCCCAGCCTCCCTCGTCAGTGCGCGATGGGCCTCTCGTTGGGGGCGAGGGTGGTCCCGCTCGTCTCCGGCATCACGCGCAGCACCCAGACCAGTTGCAGCGCCATCATGGCGAAGAAGAAGCCGAAGATGGTGGCCGGTGGGAACGCCGCCAGCGCCGGGGGCAGCGCGAGCGTGACCAGCGCGGCCAGGACCCAATGCGTCCCGCAACCGATGGTCTGGCCTCTGGCGCGCGCATGGGTCGGAAACACCTCGGCGATGAACACCCAGATCACCGCGCCTTGCCCCACGGCGTGAGCGGCGATGAACAGGAACACGAATGGCACGACCAGCCCGCCGGTTCCTGTAGCGAAGGCAACCGCGACAGTGCCGAGCGACAGGCAGTAGCCGACAGCACCGATCAGCATGAGAACCCGCCGCCCCATCCTGTCGATCAGGAGAACGGCAAGTCCGGTTGCCAGCAGATTGACGAGGCCGATGCCGATCGAGGCCAGCAGCGCCGAATTCTGCGCCAGACCCGCCGATTCAAATATCCGGGGCGCGAAGTAGATGACCGCATTGATCCCGGAGAGCTGGTTGAAAAGCGCAATGGTGAAGGCCAGCCCGGCGGGCCGCAGCAACGGCGCTCTCAGGTAGTCGCGCCAGGCGGCTCTGGGCGGCGTCGCTTCGGCTGTCTTGCGGACCCACATCGGGCTTTCCGGAATGGCAATCGTGGCCGCCAGAAAGAGCAGCGATGGAACGACCTGAACGCCCAGCATCAGGCGCCACGCGTTGGCCACTCCGCTCTCGCCGATCACCCAGTTCGAGAAGTAGGCTATCAGGATGCCGGCAACGATGTTGAACTGGTACAGGCCGACCAGCTGGCCCCGGCGCTCGGGCGGCGCGATCTCGCTGATGTAGGCAGGCGCGGCAATCGACGATACCCCGATCGCCAGTCCGCCGATCAGGCGGAACGTCGCAAAGGTCCACGGGTCCGGCGCCAGGGCGCTGCCAAGGGAGGCGACGACATACCCCACGGCCACACCGGCAAGCGTGCCCTTGCGGCCGATCCCGTCCGTCGGCCAGGCACCGCCCAGCGCGCCGATCACCGTCCCCCACAGCGCAGCGGACAGGATCAGGCCATGCTGCTCCGGCGTCAGGTGCCAGTGCTGCTGTATCGTCTGCTCGGCGCCCGATACTACCGCCACGTCGAATCCGAACAGCAGCCCGGCCAGGGCCGCGGCGGCAGACCACAGCGCGATCATGGCGTCGGCCCCTCGAAAGCGATGAGCGCGGTGCAGTCAGCCGATGCCGAGAGCGTCCTTGGCCGGTCGAGATAGAGGCACTCGCCGCAAGCAGCAGCGGTGCCGTCTTCGGTCACCACGCCCGTAAGGGGTATGATCCAGCACGGCGCGTCCTGCGTCGCGACGTCGACCACGGCATTGCCCCGTGCGTGCCACAACCGGAAATGCGCGCAATCGACCAGCTCTTGCCGGGGCGACGCAGAGAGACGGCCCGATCGCTGGTCCGCATAGGGTCTGGCAACCGAAACGGCGAGGCCGTGGTCGAGATGGAGTTCGCGCGGTCGGCCATAATCGTAAAGCCGGTAGGTGATGTCCGCATTCTGCTGGACTTCGACCAGCGTCACCCCCGCTCCGATGGCGTGGACGGTTCCTGCGGGGATGAAGAAGAAGTCGCCCGCGCGCACCGGCTTCCAGTCCATGAGCTTCTCGATTTCCCCGGAAAGCACCGCCGCGCGAAGTGCATCGGAGCCCAGCGGACGCAGGGTGCCGATGCCGAGCGTCGCGCCTGGTTCCGCGCTGGTGACCACCCAGCATTCTTCCTTGCCCGACGTGCCGCCGAAAGCCTGCGCCTGTCCGTCGTCGGGGTGGACCTGGATGGAAAGCCGTTCGGAGGTGAACAGCCACTTCACCAGTATCGGCAGCGGGCGATCGGCCGCGTCGAACCAGACCTCACCGGTGACCGAGCCCGCTCGCGCTCCGAACACCTCGGGCAGGTCGGTCCGGCCCCAGGGTTTCTCGACGTGATGGCATCCCAGCTTCACTGGACGACTTTCCCTTCGACGTTCCAGCCCCGCAGCTTGACCTGCCCGCTCTCCGGCGTGAGCACCCCTTCAGGCGTGCGCTCGGGCCACTCGATCTTGACGCTGGCGCTCTCGCCACCAAGGATCGAGACATAGTTGTCGGAATAGAACGCGGGCAGGATCCGTTCGCCCTTGGCGTCGACCAGCGTCAGCTTCGCCGCCAGCGCCGGTCGGGCCGAGGTGTTGCGCAGTGTCACCGTGAGCGACCGGTAGCCGGGCCGTTGCGCTGCCCGGGCGATGTCCGCTTCGAGATCGACCTGCGCCATCGCCTCGAGATCGCGATGGGCGGCATCGTCGCGTCCGCGCCAGTAGAAGTTGCGGCTGGCAAGGCTGCCGTCCGCCCGAGTCAGTCGCTGCTCGACCAGCACCATCGGCGCCCGTGCAAAGAGCTCGTTCAACGGAACCGGTTGCAGGGTCGCAACCGCATTGGCGGGCGCGTCCAGCCTGTCCGCCCGGCTCCACAGGGTCTGGCCGTCAAGGCCGACCACCTTGGTCGTGGCCGTCAGTCCCGCCAAAGGTGCCTGCGTGGTGTTGACCACCGCAACGCTGTTGTCCGGCAGGTTCAATTGCACGTGCACCGGTTCGGCGGCGGACTTGGTGCCATAGTATGCGCCGTGGGTGTCGTAGTCCCAGCTGTAGATCTGCCAGTGGTTGGATGGCCAGGCGGGGTGGGTCATCCACAACATGCGACCGGTATTGCGGGACCACAGGTGCGCCTGCATCCCTTCGAAAATGGCCTTGTAGGATTCGATGTTCATCAGCTGCGACTTGCGCTCGAAGTCCGCGAGGCTGGTGCCCGCGCCATAGCGACGCTCCAGCGTCTCCATGAAGGTCTTGACGTCGCCGTTCCCGCCGATGTGCCAGTCGTGATAGGCAAGCGTATCGCTTATCGGCCAGCGGTCGGCCGCAGGCACGGTCGCTTCGATGGACTCCAGCGTCGCCAGCGACGGCGTGCCGGTCTCGACGGAGAACCCGCTTGCCAGATCGGTGAAGTAACCGACCGGGGGGCGATAGTTGTAGGGCCCCGAACCCTGCAGATTGACGACGTTCGACGAACCGGTGAACCAGCGCGAACCGTCAAGGTCGAACACCAGCTTGTCGAGCCCCTCGTTGAGCAGGGGATAGGGCACGCCCTCGTTCCGGCCGATCCACATGACAATCGAAGGGTGAGTGCGATAGCGTGCGACGGTGTCGCGCGCGTTCGCCAGGAACAGCGCGGCGTCCTCCGGCTCAACCTGGAAATTCTGCGTCGATTGCCAGAAGTCGTTGAGGACCATCATGCCGTTCTCGTCGGCAAGGTCGAAGAAGTCCGGCTCGTTGTTGTTGCCCATCCAGTTGCGGATGATGTTCATGCCCGCATCGCGCTGGAGACGGAAATAGGGCTCGAGACGCGACCGGTGGGCGCGCTTCATTGCGTCGTCCATGCCCCAGTTGCCGCCCCGCGCCGCAATCTTCACGCCGTTCACACGCAGCGCAAGATGCGGTTCGGGGATGCTGTATTCGGTGACCGGCGACACCGCCGGCGAGCGTTCGCCGGCAGGTGTCAGCGATGCGGCAAAGCCCTTGGGCGTCTGCCAGATCTTCTCGTGCGTGACATCGATCAGCGGCGTCCCAGCAAGGCGGCCGTCGGTGGTTTGCACGTTCACTCGCGCCAGCTTGCCGGCACCATCCATCAGACCAAGATCATAGCTGACTTCGCGGATGCCGAACCGCAGCTTGCGCGTATCCGAGGCACCGTTGGCCGAACCCACCGCGATCGCCATGTCGTGCAGGACCGGCTCGCCATAGCCGTTGGGCCACCACAGGCGCGGGTTCGCCACGCGCAGCGCCGCATCGGTCTTGGGCGAGAAGCGGATCTCGCGCGTCTCGCCGGGAGCAACCGTTTCCGTCCTGCTGACCGCGACGTCGTCGAAGCGGACCTCGACCTTTGCCTCCAGCGCCCGCTCGCCGTGATTGGTGACCGGCACGGTCACGTAAATGTCGGCGCTGTCCGTCCGGGGCAGGGGAAGGTCGGTGATGACATGGGGATCGCCGATGGAAAGGTCGCCCGAAACGCCCAGTTCGACCGGAAGCCACAGGCCGGTGTTGCGGTCGCGGATGCCGGGAATCCAGTCCCAGCCTTCGCTCGCCACGAAAGTCGGTCCGTCGATGGCCATCTGCCCGCCGTTCTCGCCCGGCCCGGCGCTGATGGATTCCTCGTGCGGAATGCCGGGATGCGGAGCAGGGCTGACGCGGATCGCGACCGCGTTCTTGCCGGCGACCGGCACGAAGCCGAATTGCCCCCGAACGAAGGCCCCGCGCGTCCCGCCGATGCGTGCGCCGTTGATCCACACTTCGCTGGCGTAGTTGACGCCGTTGAGCACCAGCTCGACCCGCTTGTCGGCCGCCTCGGCTGGCACGTCGAACTCCGTGCGATACCACCAGTCCTGCCGCGAGAGGCTTTCCGGAATCGCCATGTTGTTCAGGCCGCGGTAGGGGTCCGGATAGACGCCGCGATCCACCAGGGTGGTGAGCACGGTTCCGGGCACTGTCGCTGCCAGCCAGCCCTTGGCCTCGAGTCCGGGCCGCGACAGGACAGCGCCGCCTTCGTTCACGTCCGGCGCTGCCGCCAGCGTCCAGCCGTTGACCTGCCAGCGTCCGGCACCGGTTGGCAGCAGTTGCGGATCTTTTGTTCCGGGCTTGGCAACTGGCTTGTCGAAAGGCGCTTTGGCACGCGGCAGCGTCCACGGGTCCTGCGGCCGCCAGTACCCGGTATTGGCGCGATTCTGCCATTCCCAGCCCTTGCCGACTTCCCATATGTGGGCGGCGGCGAAATCGGGGCGCTGGCGCGCGGAAGCCTTGATTGCGGCCGGAGTGGACGCCTTGTCATCCACGCCAAGGCCGACGACCGTGGCCGAAAGGTGGGGGCGCCCTTCGATCACCGGCGCGATGGCGATGCGCCGACCCGAGGGCACTGCCATGGTCGGCCCTTTGCCGGCAGGCGCGCCGTCGATGTAGAATGCAACCCCGGCGGCATCGCGGACCGCAGCGATATGCGTCCACTTGCCCGTGCTGACCTGACCGGTGCTCCTTGCCGTTGCGCCGCCGGTCTCGACGACCAGCCGCCCTTGCGCATCCACGGCTAGCGTGCGCGCTCCGGCTCCCATCGCAACCAGCACCCCTTCGCCCTTGGCGTCGAGCCTGATCCACCCGGCTATGGTCCATTGCGCGTCGGCCGCCAGCAGCGGCGAACCGTCGGGCAGATCGCGCTCGATCCCGATGCCCCCTGCCACGAAACGCGCATCCCAAGGGCCTGCCGGTGGCGCCACTTCGGCATGGAGTGCCATTGGCATGGCCAACAAGGCGCACGCCAGCGTCGCTCGCGGGGACATAAACGATCTCCCATAGCCAGATCTCATTGAGATCGGTTTGTTGTTGACTATGCTGCAAAAGGCGCACGAATAAAGCAAGTGAATTTATTTAATCGCCCAGACGCGCGAAAAAGGCGGGATTTGATCGCAATGGCAGACATGGGTGTAAGGCTCTCGGGCACCAATCTCGAACGGGCGGCTGACCACAATCAGCGCATCACGCTGCACGCGATTCGCGTTCACGGCATCATGACCCGCGTCGATATTGCCCAGATGACCGGCCTGACCGCGCCCGCCATCGCGAACATCACCAAGCGGCTCCTGCAGGATGGCCTGATCGAGGAAGTGGGGCGTCTCCGTCATGGACGTGGCCAGCCGGCAACCGAGTACGCGGTCGATCGCAACGCCTGCTTCGCGATCGGACTGAACGTCGACCGCGATCACCTTTCGATCGTCCTCGTCAACTTTCTCGGCGAAACCCTTGCCCGGCGCGCCCTCGAAATCGAGTTTCCGCGGCCGGTCGACGTTTGCGAATTCTATCGCAGCAGTGTCTCCAGCATCATCGCCGAAGCCGGGGTCGATACCAAGCGCATTCTCGGGATCGGCGTCGCCATCCCGGACAACCTCGGGCAGATCGATCTTCCCGGCCGTCCCGGCGACTATGGCGAATGGGACACCGCAAATCTGGGCGAGATGCTGGCCGAGCCGATCAACCTGCCGGTCTTCGTCGAGAACGACGCCGCCGCCGCCGCCATGGGCGAACAGCAGCTGGGGGCAGGCCGCCACTACAGCTCCCTGTTCTACATCCTGATCTCGCGCGGCCTCGGTGGTGGGCTCGTGATCGACGGCAACTACGTGCGCGGCCATCAGGGGCGCAGCGGTGAAATCGGCTTCCTGCGCCATCGCGGCTCCGGGGCGGCGGGGGAGGCCGTGCAAGGCAAGGTTTCGCTGTCCGGGCTGGAGCAGATCCTGCGTCGGCATGGGCTGTCGCTCCACGACATCGAGGCCGAGACCTTGAGCGAGGCTGCCAACGCTGCCGTCGGCGAGTGGATCGAAGAGGCAGCCGACTGGCTCCGCGAACCGCTCGAGGCGGTGAACTGCATTATCAATCCGGCGGCCATCCTGCTGAGCGGGCGGCTTCCGTCGCAGATCCTGGAACGGCTTGCGGATCGCCTGAACCTGATCATGGAAAGCGGCGCCGGGTATCTCCCGGCCATCGCGCCCGTCCGCCGCGCCATGCTCTCGGACGACGCCCCGGCGGTCGGCGCTGCGATCCTGCCGTTCAGTCACTTCCTGCTCCCCAAGGCGGGAGCCCTGTGGAAGGCGTCCTGAATGACCAAGCGCCGCCGCCGCTACCTCACTGCAACCATGCCCGATGGCTACGTCAAGACCATCGGGCCGACCGCCGACAGCTTCACCCACTACTGGCGCATTGTCGCCGAGCTCGAGAATGGCAAGACCGAGGTGTTCTGGGGCCACACGCGCTCGCTGGCCGAGGCCCGCAAGAAGCGGGCTCCGGCGCAGGATGCGGCAAAGGCGCGCGGCTGGAAGAGCTTTGCCTTCGAGATCGCCGAACTGGTCGAAACGCCTGCGCCCGGCCCGGAAGGCTAGCCGATCAGCGCGGGCACGCTCCGGGCCAGCATGTACAGCGCCACCAGCACGATCAGCCCGGCAAACAGGGCGTTGAGCGTGCCCTTGCTCGCCGCCAGCCGACCCGAGGCCTTGGTGCCCAGCACCGTGCCGATCACGCCGCCCGCGATGAAGGCAATGGCAATCGGCCAGTCGAGCATGCCCGAGGCCGCGTAGTTCAGCGACGTTGCCATGCCAAAGGCGCTCACCGCCACAAGCGAAGTGCCGATTGCGCGGCCAATGGGCATGGAAGTGCTGGCGATCAGCGCGGGCACGATCAGGAAGCCGCCGCCGATGCCGAAGAAGCCGGACAGCAGTCCCGCGCCAGCACCGAACGTAAGCACGCGCGGCAGGTTGTCGCGGTTGCACACCACGCCTTCGATCCCCTCGCTACCCCGTCCGCGCCACATGAAGAACGCCACGACCAGCATCAGCAGCGCGAAAAGCGCCAGCAGGCTCTGCCCGTCCACCGCCTTGCCGATGGTCGAACCGCCAAGCGCGCCAAGCACGCCAGCGCCCGCGAACATGCCGCCGCAGCGCCAGTTGACGTTGCGCGCGCGGGCATGGCTGGCGAGGCCCGAGAGGGCATTTGCCGCCACCGCCAGCGCGCTCGTGCCAATGGCAAGGTGCGGGCTGGCCACGCCGACGACATAGACCATCAGCGGCACGGCAAGGATCGACCCGCCCCCGCCGACCAGCCCGAGAACGAAGCCGACGATCACCCCCGAAAGGCTCGCCAGCAGGTGTTGCAGATCGAAGATCACAGCAGGTCCACCGGCAGCCTGAGGTAACGCACGCCATTGCTGTCCGGTTCGGGCAGGTGTCCTGCGCGCATGTTCACCTGGATCGAGGGCAGGATCAGCTTCGGCATCCCCAGCGTCGCATCGCGCGCCTCGCGCATCGCGACGAACTGGTCCTCGCCAACGCCTTCGTGGACATGGACGTTGGCCGTGCGCTGCGCACCGATGGTGGTTTCCCACACGAACTGGTCACGCCCCGTGGCCTTGTAGTCATGGCACAGGAACACCCGAGTCTCGTCCGGCAGCGCCATCAGGCGGCGGATCGAACGGTAGAGCGTGCGCGCATCGCCGCCGGGGAAATCGGCGCGGGCGGTACCATAGTCGGGCATGAACAGCGTATCGCCGACGAAGACCGCATCGCCGATCACGAAGGCAAGGCATGCAGGCGTATGACCGGGGACGTGGAGGGCAATCGCCTCGATCCCGCCGACGCTGAAGGCGTGGCCGTCGTCCATCAGCAGGTCGAACTGGCTGCCGTTGCGGGCGAAGGCCGGGCCTTCGTTGAAGACCTTGCCGAATACCTCCTGCACCGTGCGGATCGCGGCGCCGATGACGATCTGCCCGCCCAGCCTTTCCTTGAGATGAGGTGCGGCAGAGAGATGATCGGCATGGGCATGCGTTTCGAGCAGCCAGTCGACCGTTAGGCCTTCCGCCTCGACATGGGCAATCACCTTGTCCGCCGAGACGCGGCTGGTCCGACCCGAGGCCTGGTCGAAATCGAGCACCGGGTCGATGATCGCGGCGCGCAAGGTTGCGGGATCGTGGACGACATGCGTGGCGGTGAAGGTCGCCTCGTCGAAAAAGGTCGTGACAACGGGCACGGCACCCGAGGCGCGCGTCGCGAGCACTTGAGCATGGGCTGTGGCAAGCGGTTGATCGGACATCGGAAAGCTCCTTTGCCCCTTTATATAAACTAAACCTAATATAAGGCAAGGATCATTTAATTGCCGCCACGGTCTTGTGCGGTGCGCATTCGGCGTTATCTGGTGGGGGCCATGAAGCCCGCCAGCCTTGCCGAACTGAAGACCAATGCCGCCGCCATGGCGGGCCGGATGCGCACGATGAGCCATCCCGAGCGCCTGCTCATGCTCTGCCGCATGGACGAAGGCGAGGTTTCGGTGACCGAACTGGTCGAACTGACCGGCCTTTCGCAATCGGCCGTCTCGCAACACCTTGCTCGCCTGCGCGATGAAGGCGTGGTCGACAGTCGCGTGGCCGCGCAAGTGCGGTTCTACAGCCTCAAGGACGAGATCGTCCGAGCGATCATCCACGCCCTTTGCGAAATCTGCGAAAAGCGCTAGATTAATCACTGATCAATAGGGCGCTGACTGCACGAAGCCTCTTGCGCGCCGCCTTCAAATTAGAGTATTAATTCTATATTGAAGGCGCGCGGGTAGCCGTGCGCGGGGAGAGTGGTCTTCTGATGCAGCAAAGTCCTCAGCGTGGCTGGAATCGCCGCGAATTCGTCAGTGCCACGGCACTGGTGGCCTTGGCCTTGGGCGTGCCCGCCGCCGCCGTCAGCCTGACAAAGCTCGAATCGGAAGACGCGCCGAGCGACCGGCAGCGCCTGCTGATGAAGGACGTCAGCCAGCTGGTCATCCCGCGCTCGGCGACGCCGGGGGCAGGGGACGTCGGCGCGGGCGATTTCGCGATTCTGGCGCTCGCCCACGGTCTCGACGGTTCGCGCTCGCCGCTCAAGGACCCGACCGCTTACGCCCGTTTCGCCCGCAACGATGGCTCGATTCGCCACGTCGCCTGGCTGGAGAAGGAGCTCGACACCCGCGCCGGCGGCAATTTCCTCAAGGCGCCTGCCGACCAGCGCTTCGCCACGCTCAAGGCGCTCGATGCCGAAGCCTTCGCCAGCCGCGAAAGCGAAAGCCCGTGGAAGGCGATCAAGGGCCTGATCCTCACCGGCTACTACACCAGCGAAGTCGGCGGCGCGCGGGAGCTGCGCTACGAAGCGGTGCCGGGCCGCTTCGATCCCGACCTGCCGCTGACGCCCGATTTCCGCGCCATTTCCAACGACTGGACCGCCGTCGATTTCGGCTGAGACACAGGGACTGACTGACATGCAATTCGACGCAATCGTAGTCGGCTCCGGGATCACCGGCGGCTGGGCGGCCAAGGAACTGACGCAGGCGGGCCTCAAGGTCCTGATGATCGAGCGCGGGCGCGAAATCGTCCACGGCGAGTACGAGACCGAGAACAAGGCCCCGTGGGAAATGCCGTTCCGGGGTCTGGGCGATACCGCGCAATACGTGCGCGAATTCCAGGTCCAGATGAAGAACCGGCACTTCAACGAG
The DNA here is from genome assembly GCF_015694345.1 of Novosphingobium jiangmenense. Lineage (GTDB taxonomy): Bacteria > Pseudomonadota > Alphaproteobacteria > Sphingomonadales > Sphingomonadaceae > Novosphingobium > Novosphingobium jiangmenense. The sequence continues at coordinate 123,386 of NZ_JADQDC010000009.1, read as the reverse complement.
TTCACGCAGGGGCACTTCGTCAACGACAAGGAAAACCCTTACGCGACCGGCGCGGACACCGATTTCACCTGGTTCCGCTCCTACCAGCTCGGCGGCCGCTCGCTCACCTGGGGCCGCCAGTCCTATCGCTGGTCGGACTACGATTTCGGCGCGAACAAGCGCGACGGCCACGGTACCGACTGGCCGATCCGCTACGCCGACATCGCGCCGTGGTACGACAAGGTCGAGGAGTTCATCGGCGTCTCGGGCAGCCCGGAAGGCTTGCCCCAGCTGCCCGACGGCAAGTTCCAGCCGGGCATGAAGCTCAACGTGGTGGAAGAGCACGTGCGCAAGGTCGTGGCCGACAAGTACGGTCGCTGCCTGACCATCGGCCGCACTGCGAACATGACCGTGGCCAAGCCCGAAGAGGGCCGCTCGGAATGCCAGAACCGCTCGATCTGCGCGCGCGGTTGCTCGTTCGGCGCCTACTTCTCGACCCAGTCGAGCACGCTTCCGGCCGCCAAGGCCACCGGCAACCTCACGGTCGTCACCGACGCCATCGTCGAGGCGGTGGACTATGATCCGAAGACGAAGCGCGTCACCGGCGTGCGCTACGTCAACACGAAGGACGGCACGCGCGGCAGCGCGACGGCGCGCTTGGTGTTCCTCAATGCTGGCGCGTTCAACTCGGTCCACCTTATGCTCAATTCGCGCAGCGAGGCGATGCCGACCGGCCTTGGCAATTCGAGCGGCGTGCTCGGCACCCAGATCATGGACCACGCCAACACGCTGTCCACCATCGCGCTGTTCCCGCAGTTCAACGATCGGACGACCTTTGGCAACCGTCCGACCGGTGCGATCATCGCCCGCTATCGCAACATGGATGCGATGGACGGCGTCGGCCACACTCGCGGCTATTCGTTCCAGGGCGGCGCGCTGCAAAGCAACTGGGGCGCGGGCAAGCGCGAGGCCGGGATCGGCGCGGAACTCAAGGACAAGCTGCACCAGCCCGGCATGTGGCGCATGGTGCTGGTCGCCTTCGCCGATTGCGTGCCCCGTGACAGCAATCGCCTCACGCTCGACAAGACCCGGACCGACCGCTTCGGCATCCCCCAGCTCCACGTCGATTTCGCCTTCGGCAAGGAAGAGCAGGCCGCGCTGGCACAGGCCAAGGCCGATGCTGCCGAAATGATGACCGCTGCGGGCGGAACCGTGATCATGGGCCTCGACCAGCCGGGGCCTGGCGGCACGGCGATCCACGAAATGGGCGGCGCGCGCATGGGCAACGATCCCAAGACCTCGGTGCTCAACAAGTGGAGCCAGGCGCACGACATTCCCAACCTGTTCGTCACCGATGGTGCGCAGATGGCCTCGTCCGCCTGCCAGAACCCTTCGCTGACCTACATGGCACTGACCGCTCGTGCCTGCGATGCGGCGGTGAAGATGCTGCGCGACGGCGTGATTTGAGCGGATGGCCCAGACTATCGCAGGCATGACCGAGAGGCAGAAAAGCCTCGCCTTCTTCACGCTTATCACCGCGCTGGTGCTGGAGATCGTTGACGTCACGATCATCAACACCGCGCTTCCTGCCATGCAGGCAGACTTTGCCGCGCGCGGGCAGGACCTTGGTGGCAGCGCGGCGCAGTGGATCGCGGCGGGCTATTCGCTGGCCTTCGGCCTCCTGCTGATCCTCGGCGGACGCTTGGGCGATATCTTCGGCGGCCGTGCCATGTTCCTCAGCGGCGTCGCGGGCTTCACGCTCGCCTCGGCCCTGTGCGGCGCGGCGGCGGACCCGCACCTGCTCATCGCCGCGCGCGTCCTGCAGGGTGCGGCGGGCGCGATCATGGCCCCGCAGGTCATGGCGGTGATCCAGATCCTCTACGATCCGGTCGAGCGCATCGGGCGCTTGGCGTGGTTCGGCGTCATCGGCGGGCTTGCGGGCATCGCCGGGCCGATCATCGGCGGGTTGCTCATTTCGGCTGACATCGCGGGCCTTGGCTGGCGCACCGTGTTCCTGATCAACCTGCCGATCGGCATTGCCGCCTTCGCTGCCGGCTGGCGCTACCTGCCGCGCGAAGTGGCGCACAAGGGCGCGAAGATCGACGTGATCGGCACGCTGGCGTTTGGCGCAGCGCTCGCGGCCATGCTGTTCCCGCTGGTGCGCGGCGAACATGCGGGAATGGATACCGGCAGCATGGTCCTCCTCGCTGCATCGCCCTTGCTGATGTGGGCGGCCTGGGCTGGTCTCAACCGTCGGGCGATGGCGGGCCAGCCGGTGATCTTCGATCCCGAACTCCCGCACAATGGGCTGTTCCGCACCGGTGCGCTGATCGGCCTGATCTTCTCGGCGGCCAACACCGGCTTCCTCTTCGTCTTCGCCCACGCCCTGCAATCGCGCCTTGGCTATTCCCCCTTGCAGACCGGCCTCGTCCACATCCCGTTCAGCGCGGGCGTGATGATTGGCATGGGCTTCCTCGGGCGGCGCTATCTGGCGAAGATGGGCAAGTGGGTGATGGTCAGCGCCGCGCTCGCGCTGATCGTGGCCGACGTGGCTTCGCTCGGCTGGATCGCGCTGGGCGGGCCCGGCCTTTGGCTGCTGATGCCCGCGCTCCTGCTGGCGGGCGTCGGCATGGGCTGCCTGTCGGGCCCGGTCTCTCCCGTCGCGCTGGCGCGGGTCGACCGCCGCCACGCCGGTGCCGCCAGCGGCATCCTCAAGACAGTGCTGCAGATGGGCAGCGCCTTCGGCATCGCACTGGTCGGCAGCGCCTATTTCGCACTCGGCGGTCCGGTCCTGGCCATGGGCGCAGCGGGCGTTTACGCGGCGCTCGGCGTCATCCTCGTCCTGCTTGCGGGCTGCCTCGCTCTGGCGCTTTCGCTACCCGATCAGATATTTGCGCCAGAGGCCTCTTCCCAACCGGCATAAACGCGATACTCTCATCCGCAACGAGATGCGCCGCCAAGGCGCCACGGAGAGGATTCGCGCGATGGAAGAGCTGCCGACGGCAAAGTTCCACAGCATGACCGAGGGCACCCAGGAAGACTGGGACGCGATCATGTCCCACCTCAAGCCCCACGCGGCCAGCGGCGGCGCGCGCGTCTTGGCCCATCTGCGCCTGCTCGAAGGCGATTGCGGCGGCTTTGCGGTCGATCGCCTGACCCACTGCCTGCAGACTGCCACCCGTGCCCACCGCGATGGTCGCAGCGAGGACTACGTCGTCATGGCACTGCTCCACGACATCGGCGACGTGCTCGGCGCCTACAACCACCCGGATATCGCCGCCGCGATCCTGAAGCCGTTCGTTTCCGAGGAACTGCTGTGGATCGTCCAGCACCACGGCATCTTCCAGGGCTACAACTTCTTCCACTTCATCGGCCTCGATCGCAACCTACGCGACCAGTTCGCCGATCATCCCCATGCCGCCGCCACCGCCGAGTTCATCGACAAGTACGATTGCCCGGCCTTCGACCCGGACTACGACACGCTGCCGCTCGAATTCTTCGAACCGATGGTCATTCGCCTGTTCGAAAGACCGCTCAACAGCGTTTACAAGAAAGCCATGGCCGACGCCTGAGCACGGCCTGCCTCTGGCGATACACTCCGTCACGAATGCAAGGCTTGCACCGAGCCTTAATTGCGTGATTAACTGCGCAAAATCGCTTGGGAGAGCACCGCATGGCCGAAGCCGCCGCAAAGCCCACCACGGCAGAGCGTACCGCCGACCTGTTCACATTCGACGAGTTCCTGCGCTTCTGGGGCAGTGACCGCCCGCAAGCCACCGCGCTCGACGGACCGGACCGTACGCTCACTTACGGCGAACTGGCGGCGACCACAGAACAGGTCATCTCCGGCCTGATCGACCTCGGCATCGGCAAGGGCGACCGTATCGCCTGGTTCGGCAAGAACAGCACGCTCTACTTCACCCTGTTCTTCGCCGCCGCGCGCCTTGGCGCGGTCATGGTCCCGATCGGCTGGCGTCTCGCCCCCGCGGAGGCGACCTGGATCGCCAGCGACGCGCAGGCCAAGGCCGTCTTCCTCGGCCAGGGCTTCGAAGGCCTCGCCCCGACGTTCGCGGACCTTCCCACCGTGCGCATGGCCCTGACGCAGGACGAGGCGTGGCGCTGGATCGATGCGCAGCAACCCGCCGCGTTCGAACCGGCCGGCCCCGAAGACGCCGTGCTGCAGCTTTACACCTCGGGCACCACCGGCAATCCCAAGGGCGCGGTCCTGTCCAATCGCAACCTGTTCGGCTTGCGCAAGCAGTCGATCGGCAGCGACCAGCCCTATACCACCATGACCGACGACGAGGCGATCCTCGTCGCCATGCCCTGCGCCCACATCGGCGGCACTGGCCTTGGCGTCATGGCCATCGGCGCGGGGCTGCCGGGGATCATCCTCGCCGAGTTCGAGCCGCGCGCGGTGTTCGACGCGGTCGAGCAGAAGGGCGTCACCCGCTTCTTCATCGTCCCCGCTGCGCTGCAGATGCTGCTCAACCACCCTGACTGCGCCAGCGTCGATTTTGCCCGCGTGAAGTACATCATCTACGGCGCCTCGCCGATCCCGCTGGTGCTGCTGCGCGAGTGCATTGCGATGTTCAAGGCCGAGTTCATCCAGGCCTATGGCATGACCGAGACCACCGGCACGATCTGCATGCTGCCGCCTGAGGACCATTGCGTCGAAGGCAACCAGCGCATGCGCTCGGCGGGCAAGCCGCTGCCCGGCGTCGAGGTCCGCGTGGTCGGAGAGAACGGCGAGGCGCTCGGGCCCAACGAGATCGGCGAGATCCAGACCCGTTCGTCCAACAACATGCTCGGCTACTGGAACCTGCCCGAAGCCACCGCCAAGACCATGACGCCGGACGGCTGGATCGCCACCGGAGACGCCGGCTACCTCGACGAGGACGGCTACGTCTACATGCACGACCGCATCAAGGACATGATCATCTCGGGCGGCGAGAACGTCTATCCCGCGCAGGTCGAAAGCGCGATCTACGGCCACCCCGACGTTCAGGAAGTCGCCGTCATCGGCGTGCCGGATGCAACCTGGGGCGAGGCGGTCAAGGCCGTCTGCGTACCCAAGCCCGGCCATGTGATCGACCCGCAGTCGATCATCGACTGGACCCGCGAGCGCCTCGCCGGTTTCAAGGTCCCCAAGTCGGTCGACGTGATCGAGGCCCTGCCGCGCAACCCCTCCGGCAAGATCCTCCGCCGCACCTTGCGCGAACCCTACTGGGCAGGGCTGGAGCGCCAGGTGAACTGATCCAACGGCTTTGTCAGTTATACTGCACCGTCACGGTCAACGTGCCTGTGAAGGTGCCGATTGCCGTCGAGCCGGTCAGGGGAACCGAGCCACCGACGTTCACCTGAACCGTCCCTGCCGCGCCGGTCGCCCCGCTCAGCACCTGCGCACCGCCGCCGGTGTTGGTGAGCGTGGCGGTCACCGAACCACTGCTGCCCGACAGCGTCATTGTCGTCGGCACAGAGACGGTCACCGCCTGTCCACCTTCACCGCTGACTGTGAACTGCGCCGCCGTTGCCGCGGGCGAGGGGAAGCGGCGCACGTTGGTGCCCGTGACCGATGCCACGCCGCCGGGCGTCAGCGTGATGGAACCCGAACCGCTGCTCGGCCGCGTCACCGAGCCGAACTGCAGATCCTGCGTCTTGGCGATGCTGATCGGCCGGATCACCTTGGCCAGGATATTGCCCACCAGCGAATCCGCGCCGCCGCCGAACTGGCGCTGCGCGGTGATCAGGTATGAACTGGTGGCATTGCCGGTGGGATCGGCGGACTCGTTGCCGTCCACCGGCAGATCGAAGCCGATCAGGAAGGTGCGCGAGGAATTGCGGGGGATAGGCGCGAGGTTGATGACGATGTAGCTGCCGGCGCTGAACGCAGAGGTGATGCTCGCGGTCCCGTTGGCCAGGCTGATCGCGGTAATGTAGTTCAGCCTCCCGGTGGGCGTACCGGCGAGCGAAAGCTGGACCTGCACGTTGGTCGAATTGCAGGCGCTGGTATTGCTGCACGAAATCGTCACCACCGCATTGGCCGATGTGCCGGAGAGGCGGACGCCGCTGCCCGAAACCAGGGTGACCGAGCCGGACGAGGCATTCGAGCGGAACACCGTCTGTCCGGACGCTGCCGAGACGATGTCGCCGAAATTGGCATCGGTTATCGTGTCCACCGAATAAGTTTGTGCCCGCGCCAGAGCAGGTACCAGAGCCAGCAGAAGCGCGGCGAAAACCGCCCACGGAAACCGGACCATCAGCGCTTCACCATTTGCACGGGGTCGTTGAAAGCCACTTCGCCGCTGACGTCAACGCCGCGACCGTCGGCACCGACCACGGCGAAGATCGGCTCTTTCAGGTGCATGCCGAGGCGCGCCGCCTGATCCGCGTCGATCTCGATTGCATACTTGCCGGGCTTCACCTCGTCGAACACCACGGTGCCGTCGAATTCGGTCATGCCGTGAGCCACTTCGCCCTTGGGCGAGACGAGGCGGACCTTGACTGCGGAAAGGCCGCCCAACGAGCCATCGCGGCCACGAAAACGGATGCGGGTGACGAGCTCGGAAGTCGGCACCAGCGGGTAGTCGATCCGGGCAATGCCGCCGGCGCGCGCTGCAAACTGGATGTTCTGCGGCGGCGGGGCGACGAACACCGTATCGGTACCGGATATGTCCGCGCGCAGCGAAGTCGTCGTGCCATCGCCAAGGCCGGTGACGAAGGCGCGGCCTTGGTCGTCGGTTACAGCTTTCAGCCCGCCGCCCTGCACCAGCACGCCGGAGACAGCTTCCTCCCCTTCGTCCCTGCGGCCATTGGCATTGGCATCGATGAAGGCGAGCAGCGCCGCGCTCGCGCCGTTGGCGGGGCCGGGCGGGGTCATGCGATAGCGGCCCTTCAGCGGATCGCGCGCGATGCCGAAGTTGAGCTGCAGCCCCACGCGCCAGCGGTTCTGGCCGGTCGACCAGTCGCCGCCCAGCGTTGCTGTCGCCATCGGCAGGCGGGCGGTGAGGCCTGCCTGCAGTGCAGTGTCGTTGCCGCCGAAGTTTCGGGTGGCGCCGAGCCGCAGGCTGTAGCGCTCCCCGATCGCGCGGTCAGCCGCAACGCCGAGCGTTTCAAGGCGGGCACCGGGCTTGACGCGGAAGTCGGCGGTCGCGCGCAACTGCCACTTGTAGTCGACCAACCGCATTGCGCCGAGGTTGGCATTGATGCGCGTGTCCGAGAAGCTGCCCTGCGTGCGGCGGCTGTAGTCCGCGCCGATCGCGAGCAGGGTCTGTCCGACGTTGGCGGTGGTGCGGGCGCGGGCGGAGAGGGTCTGTCCCCCGTCGATGAACTGGGCACGCTCGAACCGGCCTGAAACCGGCAGCCCGATCGATCCCGGCAGAGGCACGGCCAGATCGAACACCACTTCGCTGTAGCGGCGCATGGGGCGCGACGGGTCGAACGCGGTGTTGGCCTCGTCGGCAAAGCCCCCGCCATATTCGACATGGCGGCCGAGGAAGCTCACGCCCTTGATGCGCCCGGCAAGGCCAAGCGACGCGGCGCGCCCGCCCGAGAAATCGCTGGCCAGATCGGTCTGCACGGCGAGGCCAAGCAGCGAATTGCGCGTGCCGACCGAGCCGACCGTGTGCGAGACGCCGCCAAAGTCGGTGAAGCGCGAGAGGCCCGCGGCAATGGTCAAGTGTTCGGTAATGCCGTGAGCGATGTTGAAAGTCGCACGCAGATCGCCCTTGCCCTTGGAAAAGCCGCTGAGATTGGCGTCCGACAGGTCGATCACCGTGCGGTCCTGTGAGACCACGCCAAGGTCGATCGTGGTCTTGCCCGCCGCAAGCTGTCCGCCGCCGACGTTGATCACACGCGTCCGCTCGATCCGCTCGCCGCGCGGGCCATAGAGCACGACGCGCAGGGCGTTGCGCCCGCGCACCAGCGGGATGTCGTTGAATTCGTAGCGCCCCTGCGCTCCCGAGCCGCGCTGGGCTGAACGCAGGATGTCGTTGACGTAGAGTTCGGCGTCATACCCGAGCGGCAGTTCCCCGCGCAGGTTGATGCGCTGGAACACGCTCGCTTGATCGAGGCGCGAGGAGGAGAACACGAAGCCCGCGCCGCCAAGGCTGCGTGCGCCGACGACCTGCGGCGGCGTGAACACGTCGCCGAGCGAGGCAGACGTGCCGCCGAGCCCGCCGAGCAGCCGTCCCTCCTCGGAGCGGCGGGTGAAGGCAAGACGGGCCGAGACCGGATCGCCGCGATCGTCGGTGGCGATCCAGGCGTTGAAGCCAGCCTTGAGCAAATCGCCAGCCACACGCCCTTCGAAGCGGGTGACCGATCGGCCTCCGCCATTCGTGCCTTCGCTGTTGTAGCCAAGCTCGGTGGTGAAATCGAAGGCGGGCGCGCTGATCCAGCGGTAGGGCGTGGCGACGCGCATCGCATCGTCCTGCGCCTCGGGTTGCCCCGCCAGTCCGGCCATCCGGGCAAGCCGCTCGCGCTGGGCCTGAAGGGGCAGCTTCTCGGTCGCTTGTAGCGTCAGGATCATCTCGTCGGCGACCGAAGCGATCTTCAGCGGCAGCAGTTTTGCGACGAGCGAGGCACGCAAGTATATGTCGGTTTCCGTGACGAGGCTGTCGGGCGGGATCAATGCCACGACCTTGCCGCCGATCAGGGCCTGGCCGGACTTGAGGTCGATGGTGATCGGGCGCTGGCCCTCGCCAATGCGGCCCGAGGCGACGCCATTGGCGACGTCGATGTCGAGCGGCAGTTCAAGCAAGCGGGTCAGTTCGCCCAGCGGCAGCAGCGGATCGACAGGGTCGCCATAGGCGGTCAGCGCCTCGCTGATCGTAGTGCCGTCGAGCTGGACCGAGAACAGCAGCAGGTCCTCGCGGTCGGCCTGCGTGGTGCCGAGCATCGGCGCGCCGACAGCTGCGGCGTTGGTCTGCGCAGGCGCAGCCGGTCCCGCTGGCGCGCTGCCGGTGGCAGCGGCCAGGGCCAGAATGGCCAAGGATGCGGTCATGTCAGGGGGCGGTGTAAGTCCCGCTGGCGATCTGCACCGGCTTCTTGCCGTCGTCGGCGCTGTAGATCGCGGTCACCACTTCGCCCTTCTTCAGGGGGCGGAGCAGGGGCACCAGGGCCTGCCGCTCGTCGGCTTCGGGATAGACCGCGATGCCGCGCGCCACGCCGACCACTTCCTTGGCCGTGCGCAGTTCGAGATTGCCGTAGAGCGATGTCGTACCCTTGCGCTGGAGCGTGACCGACAGGGCCGGGCCGTCGCGGGTGGTGGCAGGCGTAATGGCGCCAATGCCGCCGGTCGCATCCGGCGTGCCGCCGCGCACGATCAGCGGGATCGAGATGCCGAAGACCGACTGGATGCGCAGCACCAGCTCGCCCTTTTCGGCAGCCGCTGCCTGTTCGGCGGTAAGCCCCGTGTCGGCTGGCGGCACGGTGGTGACGGTCAGGTGGGTGCGATACTCGGCGGTCGTGCCGCCATCGGCCAGCGTGGCGCGGACGCGTACCGTCTTGCCCTGGCCCGGAGGCAGGATCAGGCGGCTTGGCGCGGCAAGCACGAATGGCTTGGCCGAACGGACTTTGGCACCGACAGCTTCTGCCCCGCGCTCTGCAAGGCGCGCCAGCGGCACGATCTCGCCCGAAGGCAGCATCGCGTTGTCGACAAGGGCCACGTCCACCGTCACCGGCGTGGTGCCCTGGTTGAAGACATAAACCGCCTCGGTGCGCTTGGCGGCATCGAAGATCACGCGGCGCGGCGTGATGTTGATGTTGGCTGCTGCGGACTGGACCGGCACGCTCACTTGCGTCGGCTCGGCCTTGGGCGCGGCGATCGGCAGCGGCGCCTGCTGCGCGGCGGCCATGGCAGGTGCCAACAGCCCCAGCAAACCCGGCGTGATAAGAAATCTGCGCTTCATGGCATGAAGCCTTTCAGTTGAACTGCGCGAGAAACAGGATCGAGCTGCCGCCGGGAGCCGACGCGCGCAAGGCACCGCGCAGCCGCGTGGCGGATGCAGCCGGTTGCAGCAGGTCGATGCGATAGACCCCGCTCGCCATGACCAGCACGCCCCCGTCGTTGCGCGGCGTGCTCTTCGGCCCCGGCTTGCGGCGCGACATGAGCACCGACACCGAGTCTCCAGCGTCGCCATTGAGGAAGACTGCCGAAACCGCATCGCTGAGGATGTCGAACGAGAATCCGGCCCCGACTGGCTCGACAATGACGACCGCAGCGTCCGCCGAGGTGGCCTCGGCCCGGGCAATCGACGGCGAGGTGAACACAGCACAGGCGGCGATCAGCGCTGCAGCAAGTGCCTTGCCCTGGTCATTCGCTCGCTTGTCCATGTGTCCCCCTCCTGCCGCCGGTTGTTCCGTGCTTCGGGGAGTTGCCACGCGGTTGTGGCAATGCTCCCCGAGAGTCCCGGATCACTGATAGGTGACGGTAACCGTGAAGTTCCCGGTATAGGCACCCGAGGCCTGCGTGTCGGGCAAGCTGAACTGGCCACCGACGTTGAGCGTGGCCGAACCGGCGGCAGCCAGCGCGCCCGAGAGCGTCACGGTGTTGCCGAAGTCGGGCAGCAGCGTCACCGCGATGCTGTTGGTGCCGCTGGTCAGGTTGACCGAAGCCGGGATCGACGTCGTCACCGACTGGCCGCCTTCACCGTCGACGGTGAACTGGGCACGGCTGGTGGTGCTGGCAAGCGCGACGGCGCCGCTGGCGGCGACGACGGCATTGCCGGTGTTGGCCAGCGTGACCGTGCCGGTGCCGCCCGTGCGCGGACGCACGATGCGACCGAAGGCCAGGTCGCTGGTCTTGGTGATGGTCAGCGGGCGGACGATGGTGACCGATCCCGATGCGGTGGCATTGCTGGTATTGGCGGCAGTCTGGGCGAAGGCGGAGCCCCCGGCCAGCAGCCCGGCGGCAACGGCCGCACTGGCAAGCAACTTCTTCATCTCAACTTCCCCTTTCGAAGCCCCGGAGCCACCGGAGCCGTCCCGAAGCGGATTGCGCAAAGTGCTGCACAATCCATTGCCGGCACACACGCCGGACAGGGGATTTCCTAGGTAAACGCACCTAAGCAATGGTTAACAAGAATGGCGCTCACGAGGGGGGCGGGCCTCCGCCCTTGAATCGTGAGGCCAAGCATTATTCTTTAAAAACAACGGATTTCTGGGAAATTTCGCCGACCTTAAGGCAGTATTTAACTTGAATTAATGTCAGCAACACAGCCAAATCCCGCGTCGCACGTTAACTAAAGTCGTTAAGTCGGAGAAGCTGAAGATAGCATGGTACGGCCCATCGAAGCTGCTCGATCCTGATGCGTACCTGGATCTGGGGAGCGCACCGCTGCCCCGGAATTTGCGCCGTCTTTTCGCGGCGGCCTTGGCGCGTTCGCGCAAAGTGTGGACCCGGCGCCCGCATCTGCAGGCGCCGGTCCGGAACGGATCAGCCGTTCAGCTTGTCCTTGACCGCCTTGGCAGCCGAGAACGTCAGCTTGTTCGAAGCTGCGATCTGGATGGTGGCGCCGGTCGAGGGGTTGCGGCCTTCGCGGGCCGGGGTGTTCTTGACCTTGAACTTGCCGAAGCCGTTCAGCGAGACTTCCTCGCCCTTCGCGGCTGCGTCGGCGATCGCTGCAAAAACGCCGTCGACGACCTTGCGGGCGTCTGCCTTGGTCAGGCCGTGGCTTGCTGCGATGGTATCGGCGAGGTCGCTGTTGTTCATTGTCCTGTTGTCCTCTGCTGGAAAGGGACGGCACGGCTAACGCATCGCGAACCGCGAAAGCCATGGCCTTTGCGCGTCTATCCACTGAATTTCACCAAGACATCGCGATTTTGCGGTGATTTTGGACTTGCATCGCTCCGAATCGGCGAATTTCCGGAACTTCGGGCACACTTGTAACTTTGTGTCGCAGTCCGCGCTCATGCCTATGAAGGAACGTGCGCGCGCTTGCCAATCTGCTAGACACCAATCGGAAATGCATTTCGCACTTGCAGCAAGAGGTGACGCGCGGCGCGCGATTCGCCCGTTGGCGGTGCCGGGGTGCGCCATCGTCGCGTATTTCGAGTGAGACTGTCCTTGCCATCGAGCTTTCGTATCGCCCCTGCAACTCCCGTCGTCATTGCCGCTACGCTCCTGCTGGCAGCCTGCGGGTCGGCCGACGCCCAGAAGCAGAAGCCGACCCCGGTCGTCGGCGTGATCGTCGCGAAAACCGAACCCGTCGAACTGACTACCGAACTGTCGGGGCGTACCGAAGCTTCCGAAATCGCCGAGGTCCGGCCGCAGGTTGCGGGGATCGTCACTTCGCGCCTGTTTCAGGAAGGCTCCTTTGTGCGCGCTGGGCAGCCGCTCTACCAGATCGATTCCCGGCTCTACGCCGCAAGTCAGCAGCAGGCGTCGGCCTCGCTGGCGGCGGCACAGGCCACGGTCGAAGCCAACCGCCTCAAGGCCGAGCGTTTTGCCCTGCTGGCAGAGCAGGGCGGCGTGAGCCGACAGGAGGCCGCTGATGCGCGGGCCGCCTACAACCAGTCGCGCGCGGCGGTGGGGCAGGCCCGGGCCGCGCTGGCTTCGGCCCAGGTCAATCTCGGCTTTACCCGGGTCTCGTCGCCGATCAGCGGGCGCATCGGCATTTCGATGGTGACCAAGGGCGCGCTTGTCACCAATGCCCAGGCCACGCCCATGGCCAAGGTCCAGCGGCTCGATCCAATGTACGTCAATATCAAGCAGTCGGGCGCGGACTTCATTGCGCTGCGCCGCGCGATCGAAAGCGGCAAGCTGGTATCGGGCGCAGCGCCGGTCACCGTGGTCCTGCCCGATGGCAGCGTCTATCCCGTTGCGGGCAAGCTGAATCCCGCCGACATCGACGTCGATCCCGAAACCGGAACGATCACCGTGCGTGCCGTCGTGCCCAATCCCAGGGGCGATCTGTTGCCTGGCCTGTTCGTGCGTGCCCGCGTTTCGCAAGGAACCGTGCCCAACGGCATTCTCGTACCACAAGTCGCCGTCAGTCGCGATCCGCGCGGGCGTGCCAGCGTGCTGGTCGCCAACAGCAAGGACGAACTGGAGCGGCGTGATGTCGTGGCCGACAACCCGGTTGGCCAGAACTGGCTGATAACGTCCGGCCTCAAGCCGGGTGACCGTGTCGTGGTCGAAGGGCTGATCAACGCGCGCGAAGGGCAGAAGGCCAAGGTTGTGCCTGCCGGCTCGAAGCCTGCCGATGCAGGCGCGGGCACACCGGGCAAGAGCGGCGGGAACTGATCCGCGATGATTTCCCGGTTCTTCGCCCACCGTCCGATCTTTGCCTGGGTTCTGGCCATCGTGATCATGGCCGCCGGCCTCTTCGCGCTGCGCACGATGGGCGTGGAGCAATACCCCGACATCGCCCCACCGACAGTGTCGATCAACGCCACGTATGGCGGTGCGGATGCCTCGACTGTCGAGAATTCCGTCACGCAGGTGCTAGAGCAGCAGCTCAAAGGCCTCGACGGGATGCTGTACTTCAGCTCCACCTCGTCGAACGGGTCGGCCAGTATAACCGTGACGTTCGACAAGGGCACCGATCCCGACACGGCACAGGTGCAGGTCCAGAACGCGATCTCGCGCGCCGTCAGCCGCCTGCCGGCAGTGGTCCAGCAGCAGGGCGTCAACGTCAACAAAGCGCAGTCCGACCAGCTCATGGTCGTCTCGATCTACGACAAGAACGGCCGGGCGACCAATTCCGATATTTCCGACTACCTGACGACCCATTTCCAGGACCCGATCTCGCGCGTCGAGGGTGTCGGCAGCACTCAGGTCTTTGGCGGCTCGTTCGCGATGCGGGTCTGGCTCGATCCGCTGCGGCTTGCCGCTGTCCAGCTCATGCCCTCGGACGTGACGGCCGCGTTGCAGGCGCAGAATACGCAGGTCGCAGCCGGCGAGATCGGCGGCAACCCCGCGCCCGAAGGGCAGCGCCTCAACGCCACGGTCACCGCGCGCTCGCGCCTCGAAACGCCCGAGCAGTTCGAGAACGTGGTGGTCAAGACCAACGTCGACGGCTCCGTCGTCAAGCTCAAGGACGTGGCGCGCGTCGAACTTGGCGAGGAAAGCTACGGCTCGCTGAGCAAGTTCAATGGCTATCCCGCCACCGGCCTGTCGATCAGCCTGGCCTCCGGCGCCAATGCCACGCGCACTGCGGATCTGGTCAAGGCGCAGGTCGAGGAACTGGCCAAGGATCTGCCCGAGGGCTACGCTGTCGCCTACCCGCGCGACAGTTCGATCTTCGTCAAGCTCTCGATCGAGGAAGTGGTCTGGTCGCTGTTCGAGGCGATCGTGCTGGTCGTCGTGGTGATGTTCGTGTTCCTGCAAAGCTGGCGCGCGACCCTGATCCCGGCGATCGCGGTGCCGGTCGTGCTGCTCGGCACGTTCGGCGTGCTTTCGCTGTTCGGCTACACGATCAACACCCTGACCATGTTCGGCGTGGTGCTGGCCATCGGCCTGCTGGTCGACGATGCGATCGTGGTGGTCGAGAACGTCGAGCGCGTGATGCACGAGGAAAAGCTCGGCCCGCTTGAAGCCACAGTCAAATCGATGGACGAGATCACCTCGGCGCTGATCGGCATCACCCTGGTGCTGACGGCCGTGTTCGTGCCGATGGCATTCTTCGGCGGTTCGACAGGCGCGATCTACCGTCAGTTCTCGGTCACCATCGTATCCGCGATGACCCTGTCGGTGCTGGTGGCGCTGGTGTTCACGCCCGCACTCTGCGCAACGCTGCTCAAGCCCGTGGCAGAGCATGAGAAGCCCAAAGGGCGTTTCTTCAGCGCGTTCAATTCGGGTTATGTGAACCTCGAAGGGCGTTACCGGAGCCGACTGGCTCGTGTCGTTGGCCGCCCCCGCCCGTGGATGATTGCGTTCCTCGGCATCACCATCGCGATGGTCGTGCTCTACTCACGCCTGCCGACGAGCTTCCTGCCCGATGAAGACCAGGGCAACATCTCGATCAGCTATCAGCTGCCGGTGGGTTCTACGTCGGAGCAGACGCGCGCGGTGGCGCTGGGCATTTCGGACTACATTCGCAAGACCGAGGCCGACAACGTCAAGGCAGTGTTCGTGGTCATGGGGCGCGGCCAGTCCGGTTCGGCCCAGAACGCCGGGCAGGGCTTCGTCCTGCTCAAGGACTGGTCGGAGCGAAAGGGCAAGGATCGCTCGGCTGCCGCTATCACCGAACGGCTCAACGCTTACTTCCGAAAATCGCGCGAGGCGCAGATCTTCGTGCTCAACCCGCCGCCGATCCGGGGCCTTGGCAACTCTTCGGGCTTCGAGATGTGGATCCAGGATGCCGCAGGCGCCGGGCGTGAAGCGCTGACCGCAGCGCGCAAGCAACTGACCAAGCTGGCAGGCGAGGACTCCCGCATGGCGCAAGTCCGCTTCGGCGGCCTTGAGGACACGCCCCAGCTCAAGGTCGACATCGACGACGATGCCCTGACAGCGTTCCAGATCGCACCCGCCAGTGCCAACTCGACGCTGTCGATCGCGTGGGGCGGCCTATACGTGAACGACTTCGTCGACCGGGGGCGCGTCAAGAGGGTCTATGTGCAGGGTGATGCGCCCTATCGCGCCAAGCCTGCCGACCTCGGCCAGTGGTTCGTGCGCAGTGCCAATGGAGAGATGGCGCCATTCTCCGCCTTTGCCTCCTCGCGCTGGACGCAGGGCCCGGTCCGGCTCGATCGCTTCAACGGCATTGCCGCGCAGCAGCTTCAGGGCAGCGGTGCGCCAGGCGTCAGCTCGGGCGAGGCGATGAAGATCATGGAAGAGAACGTCGGCACGCTTCAAGGCAACTTCACGCCGGCGTGGAGCGGCCTGTCCTATCAGGAACGGGCGGCGTCGAGCCAGTCGGGCCTGCTCTATGCGGCATCGATCTTCTTCATCTTCCTGTGCCTTGCCGCCCTGTACGAAAGCTGGTCGGTGCCGGTGGCCGTGCTGCTGGTGATCCCGCTGGGCATCATCGGCGCAGTGCTGGCGGTCACGTTGCGCGGCTTCGACAACGACATCTATTTCCAGGTGGCGCTGCTGACGACCATCGGCCTCTCAGCCAAGAACGCCATCCTGATCGTCGAGTTCGCAGAGTTCGCCATGGCGCGCGGGGCGAGCGCAATCGATGCTGCGCTCGAAGGCGCGCGGCTGCGTCTGCGCCCGATCATCATGACCAGCGTTGCGTTCATCGCGGGCGTCATTCCGCTGGCCTTTGCCGATGGCGCTGGCGCCAACGGTCGGCGGGCAATCGGCACCGGCGTTATGGGCGGGATGCTGTCTGCCACGCTGCTTGCCGTCTTCCTCGTGCCGGTGTTCTTCGTCGTCGTGAAGGGCTGGGTCAGTCGCCGCAAGGCCCGTCGCGCACCCTCGGCGCTGGCAGGAGAAGCCGCATGAAGCTGCGAACCCTCTTCGCCACACTGCCTGCGCTGGCACTCGCCGGATGCAACCTCGCGCCGAAGTACGTGCAACCCGCTGCGCCTGTGCCGCAAGCCCTTCCGCAAGGCGGAAGCTATCCGGTGCTGGCGGCAGGGGACGCGGCCACCGACGCTGTCGGCTGGCGCGACTTCTTCGTCGATGCGCGGTTGCAGCAGGTCATTGCCACGGCACTCGCCGAGAACCGCAACCTGCGCGCCACGCTGGCCAACGTCGAGCGGGCGAGAGCGCTCTATCGCGTCAATCGGGCGGCGCTGTTCCCGATCGTCAATGCCTCCGGCACGCTCTCGGCGGTGCAGGGCACAGCCGGGCGCGTGACCGACAATTTCCTCGTCCAGGCCGGCACCAGTGCCTACGAGATCGACCTGTGGGGCCGCCTGCGCAACCAGAGCCAGAGCGCCTTCGAAAGCTATCTCGCTACCGACGAAGGCCGCAAGGCCACGCAGATCGCGCTCGTGGCGGAGACGGCCACTGCCTGGTTGTCCTACGCCGCCACCGCCGACGCCTTGCGCATCGCCGAGGAAACCGTGGCGTCCCGGCGCAAGACGCTCGACGTGAACCTGCGCCGCGAGGCCAATGGCATCGGCACCAAGCTCGAAGTCGCCACGGCGACCACCGCGCTAAACAGCGCCGAGGCTGCCGTTGCCGAGTTTCGCACAAGCCTTGCCCAGTCCCGCAACGCTCTCGAACTGATTGCAGGCAAGCCCCTCGCCGACGATGTCCTGCCGACCACGCTCGGCACAGGGGACCAGTTGCGCGATGCCTTGCCGGTCGGCCTGTCTTCGGAAGTGCTGCTGCGCCGCCCTGACGTGCTGGCCGCCGAACATGACCTCAAGGCAACCTATGCCGATATCGGCGCGGCGCGTGCGGCGTTCTTCCCGACGCTTTCGCTCACCGGCCTGTTCGGCTTTGCAAGCGCCGGGCTGACCAACATCTTCAACAGCGGCGAGTTCCAGAAGACGGTCAATGGCTCGTTGCGCCAGCGGATCTTCGATGGTGGGGCGACGGCCAACAATCTCGCCGCCGCCAAGGCCTCGCGCGATGCCGCCGTCGCCACTTACGAGCGCACCATCCAGACCGCGTTCCGCGAAGTGGCCGACGCTTTGGCCCGTCGCGGCACGATCGACGAGAGCATCCGCGCGCAGTCCTCGCTCGAAGCCAACGCGGCCACCGCCTATCGCATCAGCCAGTCGCGCTATGATGCGGGCGTGGCGAACTACCTCGAACCGCTCGATGCACAGCGCACGCTCTACAACGCCCGCCAGTCGCTGGTTTCGGCGCGCCTGACCAAGGCGGCGAACATGGTCGAGCTTTATCGCGCGCTGGGCGGCGGGCTGGTGGAAAGCACTGCAAGGTGAGTGCTCGGCAAAAAGCGGGTTGTCAGCGTTAAGCAGGCGGTTAAACGGTTCCGACCTTTTCGGAGAGAACCATGGACGTCCCACGCTATTCGCTCGCTGGCCGCACCGCGCTGATCACTGGCGCCTCGTCCGGTCTCGGCGCGCACTTCGCCCGTCTGTTCTCGGCGGCGGGCGCTGCGGTGGTGATCGGAGCCCGACGCGTCGAGCGTGTTGCCGCGCTGGCGGAAGAAATCAACGCCAACGGCGGCAAGGCTCTGGCCGTGGCTCTGGACGTAACCGATGAAGCCTCGATCATCGCCGCCTTCGATGCGGCAGAAGCGGGCATCGGTGTGCCTGATGTCGTCGTCGCCAATGCCGGGATCGTCGAGGCGGGGCGCTCGGTCGATCTGCCCGCCGATGCCATGCGCCGCGTGGTCGACACCAACTTCAACGGCGTCTACCTCACCGCGCGCGAAGGGGCACGGCGGATGATCGCTGCGGGATCGAAGCAGAGCGAGAAGGGTCGGATCATCCTGACCGGATCGATCACCGCGCAGATGACCGCGCAGGGCGACAGTGCCTATGCCGCGACCAAGCTCGCCGTCCAGCACCTCGGCCGCCAGTTCGCGCGCGAATGGGCGCGGCTCGGGATCAATGTCAACGTGATCCAGCCCGGCTACGTCCGCACCGAGATCGATGGCGAGTGGTTCGACAGCGAAGGCGGCAAGGCGCAGATCGCCTCTTGGCCGCGCAAGCGCCTGACCGACATCACCGCGCTCGATGACATGATGCTGTTCTTCGCCTCGGACGCCTCGCGCCAGGTGACCGGCACCTTCATCTCGGTGGATGACGGCCAGAGCCTCTAAGGGCCTACTCGCCGACGAGATCGACCAGCATGTCCTTGGTCAGCACCTGCGGCAACTGCCGGGGTTCGCCCCCGCCGTTGGGATACCACAGGTAAAGCGGCACGCCCGCAGCGCCATGGCTCGCCAGGAAGCGCGTGATCTTCGGGTCGCGCCGCGTCCAGTCGCCCTTCATCACGATAACCTTGCGGATGCGGAATGCGGCGTCGACGGTGCTGGTCTCGATCGCGACCTTCTCGTTGACCTTGCAGGACAGGCACCAGTCGGCGGTGAAGTAGAGGAACACCGGCATCTTGTTCTGCCGCGCCTCGGCGAGCTTGGCCTCATCGAACGGCACCGAGCCGAGCAGGTCCTCTTCCGCGACCACACTGGTACTGGCGAGGCGGGGTGCCCCTGCTGCGGCGATGGCGATCATCACCGCAGCACTCGGAGCCATCCAGCGCAGCGTCGAACGCCCACCGCGCTGCTCCCGCCCGACGCGCCACAGGGCAGCAACGAGGACAACCGCGAGCAGCAGCAGCACGCCCGCGAAGACCTGACCGCCGAGGCGCGACGCCAGCCATAGCAGGCCCGCCGCCGTCAGCCCCATCGGTATCGCCATCACCCGGCGGAAGCGCTCCATCCACTTGCCCGGCTTGGGCAGCACGCGCCGCAGTGCGGGGACAAAGCCGATCAGCAGGAACGGCAGGGCAAGCCCCACCCCCAGCGCAGCGAACACGCCCAGCGCCGCCCACGTCGGCAGGACCAGCGCCGCACCCATCGCCGCCGCCATGAACGGGCCAGTGCAGGGCGTGGCGACGAACGCGGCGAGCAGGCCGGTGCCGAACGCGCCGGAATTGCCCGCACCGCGCTCCACCGAAAGGCCGGGCAGTTCATAGAGTCCGGCAAAGTTCGCCGTGATTGCCACGGCCAGCAGGATCAGCACCGCAACCACGCCGGGTTCCTGCAACTGGAACGCCCAGCCGACCTGCTCTCCCCCTGCGCGCAGCGCCAGCATCACGCCGCCCAGCAGCAGGCAGGCCAATACGACGCCAGCCGTATAGGCGAGCCCCTCGCTCCGCGCATTGTGCGAATTGCCGCGCGCCAGGGCCAGCGCCTTCAGGCTGAGGATCGGGAACACGCACGGCATCACATTGAGGATCAGCCCGCCGAGAAATGCGCCAAGCAAGGCGAAGCCCAGCGTAGCAGCGGAAAATTCTCCTTCGCCGCCCACCTCGTTGCCGCCCGACGGCACCGCGCCGGGGTTGGCTGCAAAGGCAATTCCGCCCGCGTCCTTGCCCATCGCCAGCACGCCCTCGACCTTGCCCACGATCGCCGGGGACTTTGCGAGAGGGACTTCCACCACCAGCGTATCGCCATCGCGGAAGAAGCGCTGCCTCGCGCCGTAGTCGATCAGTCCTTCGGTCGAGAGGAACAGGTGCGGCGCTTCTAGCGCGGCAGACGCCGGGAAGGGCAGGGCCAGCCGCAGCGCATTGCCAGTCACCGCAAAAGTGCCAGCCCGGTCCAGCGGTGCGGGAAGCGCCGCGCGCCAGGCCTCGAAACGCGTGTCGCCTGGGCCGGAACCAACCGTAACCGTGCCCTGCAATTCGGCACGCTCCGGCACGCAGATCTCGTTGGTGCACACCAGCCACTGCGCCTTGACGCTGATCGGCAGCAGCGTTCCGGGCACCGCGTCCGCAGGCAGCTTCAGCGGGACCAGCACCGCATAATCATGCTCGTAGACGTGGTTCATCAGCCCTTGGATCACCAGCGTCTGCGGCACCGGGAACTGCATCCCCCCGGTGCCCGCCCCCTTGGGCAAGGTCCAGTCCAGCGTCAGCCCGTAACCGGCGTCGCCCGGGTTTGACCAGTAGCCGTGCCAGCCCGGCTCCGGCTGCATCAGCAGCGCGAGCGTGACGGTGCCACCGGGTGCCGCAGGACCTTCGGCGATCAGGCTTGCGCGCATGTGGTTGGGTGCGGCCTGCGCAGGCGCGAAAGCCATCAGCCATATCGCCGTCACAAACATCGCTATGATCCGCAAGGTCTTGATCCCGGCCAGTTCGCGTATCGGCATCAGGGGCGTCACCGGTTCCATCTGGCCCCTTGAACAGGAGCGCCGGGCGGGCCATGCGTAGCGCTCTTGGGCGTCCTACGGCTGGCCTGCTTTCGAGTCCAGAGTACGTGCCCACAGGAGTATGTTTCGCGTGAAGACCCTGACCCGTTACGCCGCCGTTCTGCTGGCATGCGCTGCCCCCGTCGTCCCTCTGGCAGCGCAGGAAGCCGCCCCCGCTCCCGCCGTCACCCAGCAGGTCCCCGCAGGCGCGCCCAAGCTGCTCGTCGCCATCTCGATCGACCAGTTCTCGGCCGACATCTTTGCGCAATATCGCCAACGCTTCACCGGCGGCTTCGCGCGGCTGACGCAAGGCGCGGTGTTCCCGGCGGGCTTCCAGAGCCACGCCGCGACCGAAACCTGCCCCGGCCACTCCACCATCCTCACCGGCAATCGCCCGGCGCACACCGGCATCATCGCCAACTCGTGGATCGACCAGACGGTCACCACCGGATCGAAGGTCGTCTATTGCGCCGAGGACGTTTCCAAGCGTTCGTCGGGCGGCGGCGGCTATGTCGCCTCGCCAGTCCATCTGCTTGTCCCGACGCTGGGCGAATGGATGAAGAAGGCCAATCCAGCCGCGCGTAACGTCGCCGTTTCGGGCAAGGACCGCGGCGCGCTGATGATGGGCGGGCACGATATCGATCAGGTCTACTGGTGGAAGGGCAAGCAGTTCGTCACGCTGGCCGGGCGCGAGCTTGGCGCCACCGCAGTGGCTGAGAACGCCGAAGTGACCAAGCTGCTCGAAAAGGGCGCGCCCGCGTTCCCGCTCCCGGCGTGGTGCGCGCGTCAGGACCGTCCGGTTCAGGCCGGCAGCGTCACGATCGGCACCGGCCACTTCGCGCTCAAGGCCGGAGAGGCCGAGCAGTTCCGCGTCTCCCCCCGCCTCGATCGCGCCACGCTCGACCTTGCGGTCAAGCTGGTCGACGAACAGAAGCTGGGCCGGAACACCGTGCCCGATCTCCTCGCCGTCAGCCTATCGGCCACCGACTATGTCGGCCACGCCACCGGCACCGAAGGCGCGGAAATGTGCATTCAGTTGACTCAGCTTGACCTCGCTCTGGGCGATTTCTTCGCCAGCCTCGACAAGCGCGGCATCGACTATGCCGTGGTGCTCACCGCTGACCACGGTGGCTTCGATATTCCTGAACGCCTGCACGAACAGGCGCTCGAAAAGTCTGCCCGCGTCGGCAGTGCGGTTTCGGCACAGGCGCTCTCGGCCACGCTGGGCAAGAAGTATGGCCTCGAACCCAAGAACCTGATCCTGTCGGATGGGCCTTCGGGCGATTACTGGCTGCGCCGCGATCTCGATGCCGGAACCAAGGGCAAGCTGGTCGATGATGCCAAGGCCCTGCTCGAAGCCGATCCGCAGGTCGAAGTCGTGCTCTCCGCCGCCGAAATCGCTGCAACGCCGATGCCGACCCGTTCGCCCGAAAGCTGGACCCTGGCCGAGCGTGCCCGCGCTTCGTACAACCCGCTGCATTCGGGCGATTTTGTCGTGTTCCTCAAGCGCGGCATCGTGCCGATCCCGGCGCCCGGTCCCGGCTATGTCGCCACCCACGGCAGTCCCTGGGACTATGACCGTCGCGTGCCGATCCTGTTCTGGCGCAAGGGGCTTACCGGCTTCGAACAGCCGAGCGGCGTCGAAACCGTGGACATTGCCCCGTCGCTTGCCGCCCTGATCGGCCTCAAGACCCCCCAAGGGGCATTTGACGGACGCTGCCTCGATCTCGATGGTGGCACGGCAAACACGTGTGGAGCATCGAAGTGAACGAGTCGCAGGCTGACGTCGTTATTCTGGGTGGTGGCCTCGTCGGGATGACGCTGGCCATCGGCCTCGCCAAGGCCGGGATCACCTCCCACGTGGTCGACAATTCGGACCCTGCGGCGCAGACCGCCGAAGGGTTCGACGGTCGCGCCTCGGCAATCTCGACGGCCAGCTGGAACCTCTACACCAACCTCGGCATGGCCGAGGAACTGGCGCCCAAGGGCTGCCCGATCGAATCCATCGCGGTAACCGACGGAATGAAGCCGGGCCGGATCGACTTCAAGCCGGGCGAGGGGGATGGCTCGCTGGGCCGCATGTACGCCAACCGCGATCTGCGCATCGCCATGTATGGCGTGGCCGCGCGGGAAGAGGCGATCACCTTCCACCCCAACAGCCACGTCATCGCCCGCGAACGCGGTGAGCATGGCGTGTCGGTCACGCTCAAGGATGGGCGTATCCTGAAGGGGCGGCTGATGGTCGCAGCGGAAGGCCGCAAGAGCCCGACGCGCGATGAGGCCGGGTTCACCCCCGCCAGGTGGGACTACGGCCACCGCGCGATCATTGCCGGGCTGACCCACGAAAAGCCCCATGGCAATGTGGCGTGGGAAGTGTTCTATCCGGCAGGCCCCTTCGCGTTGCTGCCGCTGCTTGACGAAGGCGGCAAGCACCGCTCGGCGCTGGTCTGGACCGTGGCCGAGAAGGACGCCGCCGCCGTCCTCGCCATGCCCGAGGCGATGTTCCTGAACGAAGTGGCGAGCCGGATGCACGGCATCTTCGGCCAGATCGAACTCGCCAGCCCGCGCACGTCCTATCCGCTCAACTTCCACCACACCGCACGCATCGTCGAGGACCGGCTGGCGCTGGTCGGCGATGCCGCGCACGGCATGCACCCGATCGCCGGGCAGGGGCTCAACGTCGGCCTGCGCGATGTCGCGGCGCTGGTCGAGGTGCTGTCTGACGGCGTGCGTCTCGGCCTCGACGTGGGCGATGCCCAACTCCTCGTCCGCTACGAACGCTGGCGCGCCGCCGACACCTTCATGGTCGCCACCGCCACCGACGTCCTCACCCGCCTGTTCGGTATCCCAGGCAAGCTGCCCTCGGCAGTGCGGCGATTGGGCATGGCCGGCGTCCAACGCGCCGCGCCGCTGAAGCGCTGGTTCATGGACGAGGCGCGCGGGATGAGCGGAGACCTGCCGAAGCTGCTGCGCGCGGCGTGAGCTTGGGGGATTAACCCCATCACCCGCCACCCCATTTTCGTCATCCCGGGCTCGACCCGGGATCCCGCTTTTCTCTTGGCCCAGCGCTGAAGAAGAAAAGCGGGGTCCCGGATCAAGTCCGAGACGACCGGTTTGGGGATTGCAGCACTGCGACTTGAATGGCTGCTTTGGAGTGGGTAGCGGTCGTAGGGTTCACTCAAAATAGCCTGGTGCAAAGCGCAGGACAGCATTGACCATCCCATGCTCACCCGCCCCCGTCCAAATCGCTATGCCAAGTGCTTTGGAGGTTGCTGCGCCACCTTCGTCTTTCATATTGTCGTCGAGACGCTTGAGCAGTTGTTTTGCCTTCTGCAATGTTAGGCAAGTTAGTGTTTCCCCCGAGATGACCGGGCGGGCCGGCGAGGCAAGCTCGATGGCTTCAAGCCGATCAGCATTATCGTAGTAGGCGAATACGCCAAGTTCTGCCCAATAGTCGCTCTCCCGATCTGCTTGCGTGCGGCGGAAAGTGCGCGGTTCGCCCGCAAAAAAGCGCCTCACCTCGTGTCGGTTGGTGCCAAAGGGCAGGCTCGGGAGAGCCACTTCAGGATCGAGGGGAAGGTCCATCGCAGCCGGACAATGTCTGACTACCGTGACGTCCGCAATGGCGTCGTATCCTGAACGGCCGCTCTCGGTGCGTAAATCGCAAAAGCGGACTGAGCTACCGCCTCTGACTCCCACCTCAAATCTGCGGCGTAGACCCCGCCGGTGGCAGCGGTGGCACTGCAGGCGCTGCGCTGGCCGTCGGCTCCGGCGCCACAGTCTGCGCAGGCGCGCTGACCGGCTGCGCTCCCATCAGTGCTGCCGCCTCAAGCTGATCCAGCGCCCGCTGCGTCGCCATGTAGTCGCGCGCGCGGACCAGCCAGTCGGCGGCAGCGTCGTGGCCGGGCATCTTTTCGACTTCTGCCGCAGCGGCCTCGATCTTGCCGCCGGCAAGGTAGGCGCGGGTGCGTTGCAGGCGGCTTTCGGGGGCGGGCGAGGGGGAATCGTCGTGGCGGATCACGAAGAGGTCTGAAAGCTGGCGGCCGAGCCAGTCGAACGTGCCTTCATCGGCCTTGCCGCCGACCAGTTCGGGCGCGAGCAGTTCGAACTGTTCGCCAAGCTGGGCGAGCGTCACCGGCGCGGCGCCGGCGGCGATGACGCGGTCCACTGCTGCGCCCTGCGTGGTGCCAAAGCGCGCGCGCAACTGCGCCTCGATCCAGCCGAGGGGCTGGCCGCGCTCCAGCGCCCGGCGCGCGGCGAAAGCGAGCAGCAGCGATTCGGCGTGGGTCGCGTTGCCCGATGCGGCGATCGCCTGCTGGTTCAATTCAGCCAGCCGCTGTTCGAGCATGGCGATCTTGGCGGCGGTGCTGTCAACCTGCGCGCCGATCTGCGCCTGCGCTGCGGCTGTTTCGGCGGCAGACGGGCCGGGCGCAGGTTCGGTGGTGGCAGGAGAGGTGACCAGTTGCGGTAGCCCTGAACCGTCCATGCGCACGTCGATCAGGCCATTGCGCCAGCCGATCCACGCGGCTCCGGCAGCGCCTGCCAGCAGGCATCCGGCGACCAGCGCAGCGATGCCGCGGCCGCCTATGCCGCTCCTTCGCGGGCTTTGCCCCCGCGTGCTGTAAGCCAGATCCTCCATGCGTTTTCGCTTGTCCTGTCGCCCCGAAGTCACACTGTCTGGCACATCCGCGCGCCGAGTTCCAGAACCTCCTTGTCGGTCCTGCCGGCAGCCACTGCGACTGTGCCCCAGCCATTGCCAGCGAGTTCCGCTATGCGTGGGGCCAAGCACACCAGATGGAGACTTTGCTTCCGGATTCCAAGGGCTTCGCATTCCTGCGCGAAATGGCGGGCCGCCTCCCCGGAGTGCAAAAGCACCACCGCACCGCGTTCCAGCCGCGCCCGCAGCGCGTCCGGAACCGCCCGTTTCCGCGCGGCATAAGTAACAACCGTGACGATTCGCACGCCTTCGGGCGGGGTCAGCGTCACCCGGTCTTCACCGGCGATTCGGATGTAATTCCCCGGTGGCAATGTAGCGACCACCGGCTGCAATCCGCCTTCGCCCACTCGTGCCACGGCAAAGCCCGCAGACCGTGCCGCCGCCGCCGTAGTCTCTCCCACCGCGATCACCGGCACCTCGGCGAAGGCAGCCAGACCTGCCCCGCCATGGCGAAATACATTGGCACTGCCCGCGAGGATGGCGTCGAAGCGACCCTCTGGCACGTCCCAATTGACCGGCTTGATCTCGAACAGCGGGGCAGCGACAGGTTCCAGCCCCAAGTCCCGCGCCGCTGCGCAGGTCGCCGCATTCCCCGGCTCGGGCCGGATCACCACCAGCGGCAAGCTCATTCGCCGGAGAAGTGCACCGTCACGGATTCCGGCGCTTGCGAAAGCAGGCGATGCGCCAGCCGCTTCGGGCCTTCAGCGTCGGCGGGCGCAAACGTCTCGCTCGCCTCCACGCGCTCGGCCCCGTCCGGGCTGAAGATTGCCGCGCGCAGGGTGAGCGAGCTTTCGTGATGCGTGGTCAGCACCGCAATCGGGCTGTGGCAATTGCCGCCCAGCGCCGCCAGCAAGCCGCGCTCGGCCAGCACAGCCTCATGCGTCGGCCTGTCGTCGATAGCCGCAAGCCAGCCACGCACATCCTCGCTCGCCACCAGGCATTCGATGCCGATCGCGCCTTGCGCCGGGGCAGGCAGCCATTCGAACTCGGACAGCGGCGTGCCAACGCCAGTCTCGCCCAGTCGCTGCAGGCCAGCCGCCGCCAGCAGCGTCACGTCCGCCTCGTCCGCCTGCAACTTCGCGAGCCGCGTGGCGACATTGCCGCGAAAGCCAACGATCTTGAGGTCGGGCCGCGCGTGCAGCATCTGCGCCGCGCGTCTTGGCGCGCTGGTGCCGACGCGCGCGCCGGGCGGGATTGCGTGGATGGAGGGCGCGCCAACCAGCACGTCACGCACGTCGGCGCGAGGAAGAACGGCGGCAATGCAGAATTCTTCAGGCCTGAGGGTCTCCACGTCCTTCATCGAATGGACCGCAAAATCGATCTCGCCTTCGAACAGCCAGGCGTCGAGTTCCTTGGTCCACAGCGCCTTGCCACCGATCTCGGCCAGCGGGCGGTCAAGAATCTTGTCGCCGCTGGCGGTGACGGGCACGATCTCGACCATGCTCTCGTCCCAGCCATGGGCAGCGCACAGCCTGTCGCGCGTCTCCTCGGCCTGCGCCATGGCGAGCGGGGAGCGGCGGGTTCCGAGCCTCAGCGGGCGTTCAAGCGTGCGCGTGTTCATGCTTTGCTTGCCGTAACGGGGATTATCACTAGAGGAAAGGCCCAGATGGCCCTGATCCTTGGCATAGAATCCAGCTGTGACGAAACCGCCGCCGCGGTGATCGACGGCAATGGCACGACGCTGGCCGCGCGCATTGTCGCGCAACGCATTGCTTCGCAAGACGAAGAGCACCGTCCTTATGGCGGCGTCGTGCCCGAAATTGCGGCGCGCGCGCATGTGGAAGTGCTGGGGCCGATGGTCGAGGCGGTGCTGGCCGACGCGGGCATGACGCTCGATGATGTCGATGCGATCGCCGCCACTGCAGGCCCCGGCCTGATCGGCGGCGTGATGGTCGGCCTCGTCACGGCCAAGGCGCTGGCTATGGCGGCGGACAAGCCGCTGGTGGCGGTGAACCACCTCGAAGGCCACGCCCTTTCGCCGCGCCTTGCCGATCCCACACTGCAGTATCCCTACCTGCTCCTGCTGGTCTCGGGCGGGCATTGCCAGATCCTCGAAGTCGCGGGCGTCGGCCAGTATCGCCGCCTTGCCACCACGATCGACGATGCGCTGGGCGAGGCGTTCGACAAGACCGCGAAGATCCTCGGCCTCGGCTATCCCGGCGGCCCGGCGGTCGAACGCCTTGCGCGCGAAGGAAATCCGAAGTCCGTGCCCTTGCCGCGCCCGCTCGTTGGCAGTGGCGAGCCGCACTTCTCCTTCGCCGGGCTGAAAAGCGCGGTGATGCGGGCCAAGGACGCCGGCATCCATGCCGATGCCGACATCGCCGCCTCGTTTCAGCAGGCCGCGCTCGATTGCGTGGTGGACCGCACGCGCATCGCGCTCGCGGCCGCCGCGCCGGGCATGACCGCGCTGGTCGTCGCCGGTGGCGTCGCCGCAAATGCCGCCCTGCGCGGCGCGCTCGAGGCACTGGCCGCTGAACATGGCCTGCCGCTGGTCGCGCCACCGCCGAAACTGTGCACAGACAATGCCGCGATGATCGGCTGGGCTGGCGCCGAGCGCTTCGCTCTGGGATATACCGACCCGCTCGACGTGGCGGCGCGCCCGCGCTGGCCGCTGGATGACAATGCCGCGCCGGTGCGCGGTGCAGGGGTGAAGGCATGACCGCTCAGGTAGGCGTCGTTGGCGCAGGCGCATGGGGCACCGCGCTCGCCCAGATGCTGGCAAGCGACGGCCGCGATGTCCTGCTTTGGGCGCGCGAGGCCGAACTGGTCGAGGAGATCAACGCCGCGCGCACCAACAGCCTGTTCCTGCCTTCCGCAAGGCTCGCCCCCTCGATCCGCGCCACCAGCGATCTCGCGGAAATGGCCACGCTGCCGGTGCTGCTGATGGTCACGCCCGCGCAGTTCCTCGCCAGCGTGCTCGGTGCGATGGGCCGCAAGAGCGGCGATGTCGTGCTCTGCTCCAAGGGCATCGAGGCAGGGACCGGGCGCTTGATGGCCGATGTTGCCCGCGCCGCCGCTCCCGGCGCGGAAATCGCGGTGCTTTCCGGCCCCACTTTCGCGCACGAGGTGGCAGCCGGCCTGCCCACCGCCGTCACGCTCGCCTGCGAGGGTGGCGAAGCCCAGTGGCAGCGCCTGTCCACTGCCATCGCGCGTCCCACGTTCCGCCCCTATTTCTCCGACGACGTGACCGGCGCCGAAATCGGCGGTGCGGTAAAGAACGTCCTCGCAATCGCTTGCGGCGTGGTCGATGGCCTCGGTCTTGGCCAGAACGCCCGTGCCGCGCTGATCAGCCGCGGCTTTGCCGAAATGCAGCGCTTCGGCCTCGCTCTGGGCGCGCGAGCGGAAACGCTGTCCGGCCTTTCCGGGTTGGGAGACCTTGTGCTGACCTGCTCCTCCACCTCCAGCCGCAACTTCTCGCTCGGCAAGGCGCTGGGTGAAGGCGCGCGCGCGGCTGACGTGCTGGGCGCGAAGAACTCGGTGGCCGAAGGCGCCTTCACCGCACCGGTCCTCGCCGAGATCGCCCGCAATCGCGGCATCTCCATGCCTATCGTCGAAGCGGTAGTGACGCTCCTTGAAGGCGCTGCCCCGGCGCGGGACGTGGTCGCGGGATTGCTTTCGCGCCCCCTCAAGGCGGAAGCCGTCCTTGTCTGAAGCCTCGAAACCCCCGCAGCAGGATATCGCCGCGCTCGCCAAGGGCGGGCGGACGAACTTCCTCGGCTTCCTGCTGCGCCTCCTCGCGCGCATCCCGTTCCTGTTCATCGCCAGCCGCCTCTATGGTGCGCCGGCGATGGGCCGCTTCGCCTCGGCACTGGTCATGGTCGAGTTCGCCGGGATGCTGGCCACGCTCGGGCAAAAGCGCGGCCTTGCCCAGCGCCTTGCCGAGAATGACGAGCACCCCGCCAATGTCGTCGGTGACGCAGTGCTGCTGGCGATGTCACTCGCGCTCGGCATGGGCGCGCTGATCTACCTGTTCCCGCACTCGATGTACCCCAGCGGCAACTTCACGCTGGCCGACCGCTTGCTGGTGCTGTCAATCCCCGGCCTCGCGCTGGGCGACCTTGCCTTGGCTGCGCTGGCCTACCGCTTTGACGTGGCGACCACGGTGCGCGCCCGTTCGGTGGTAGAGCCATGGACGATCTCCATCGCGGCGGGTGCGTTCTACTTCATCTGGCCAAGCTCCGGCCTCACTCTCGCCTATCTCGCCTCCGTATGGGCGGCCACTGGCGTCGCGGTCTTCGTCCTGCTGCGTACTTACGGCCTGCCGCGCGCGTGGAAGCCGCGCCCCGGCCCGCTGTGGCAGATCGCCCGCCGCAATATCCCGCTGGCAGGCGCCGACGCCGTGGAATGGGGCACCCGCAAGCTCGACGTGTTCATCCTGCGCTTCTTCGTGGGCGAAGCACCGGTCGGCATCTACTACTTCGCCCAGCAGATCGCCTCGCTGCCGCAGAAGCTCAAGACCAGCTTCGAACCGGTGCTCGGGCCTGTGATCACCCGCAGCGTCAAGGACAAGGACTATGCCGCGATTGCCAAGCAGGTCTGCCAGGTTGGCTTCTGGATCGGCGCGGCGCAGATCGGCATAGCCTTGGCACTGGGCATTCCGGGCGAGGGGCTGATGGGCCTTGGCGGTCCCGCCTTCGTTTCCGGCACTGCGGCGCTGGTGTTCCTGCTCGTCGCAGAAGTCGTCGCCTCCAAGGCGGTGGTGAGCGAAGCGGCGCTGGTCTACCTCGCCCGCATGCGCAACCTGTGGATCAGCCTCGCCACAATCGCGCTGCAGGCGGTCCTGACGATCGGCCTGATCCTCGTGGCGAAGCAGGTGACGCCGGGGCCAATGTACGTCGCCGCTGCCGCCGCGCTGGCCCTGGCCATCTCGCTCGGCCTGTCCTCGGCGGTAAAGTCGCGCGTGCTGACCCGCATTCTCGGCCACTCGATCAGCAACTGGCGCTGGGGCCTGGCATGGGCGATCATTCCCGCCATCGCCGTGGGCGTGGCGATGACCTGGCTTCCCGAATGGGCGGAACTCGCCGTTGGAATTCCGGCAATTCTGGGTATTTACTGCTACATGTTGTGGGTCCGCGCGTTCGGACCCGAGGACCGCGTGCTGTTCCGCAAGCAGCAACCGGCCTGACACTTTCGCACGCACTTATCGTTTAAGGGGTCATGCAGATGCTGCAATCGCTTGAATCCAAACAGATCCTGTTGGCGGGCATCGTTCTTGTCGTCGCCTTCGTGGTGTGGTGGGTCTGGGGCCGTTCCAAGCCCACGCCCAACAAGCGCGAATACACTGACGTCCTGTCCGAAGGCGCTGCGCCCGCCGCGCGCAACAATGCGCTGATCGATGCGCCAAGCGCCGCCGCGCTGGTCACGCCGCCGCCGGGCGTCGGGACAATGGCCGGGGTTGGCGAAGTGGTCGCCGCAGCCGCTGCAGAAGAGATCATCGAGGCATCGCCTGCTCCGGCCCCCGCTGCCGAAGCTACTGGCGACGACCTCGGCCGCATCAAGGGCGTCGGCCCCAAGCTCAAGGCCCTGCTTACCTCGCTTGGCATCACAACATACGCCCAGATCGCCGCGTGGACGGACGAGGATATCGCGAAGATCGACGCCCAGCTTGGCACTTTCGCCGGCCGGGCCAAGCGCGACAACTGGGTCGAGCAGGCCAAGCTTCTCGCCAGCGGCGATACCGCTGCCTACGAAGCGAAGTTCGGCAAGGTCTGACTTATTCGGCCACCTGCGCCGGGGCGACAGGCTCCGGCGCAGAAGCAGGCGCTGAGCGGCGGCACCTGCCGATCAGGTCGCGCACCGGTGCTCCTGCCGAAACCTTGATCATCCCCGCCCCCGGCAGCGTGCCGTTGTAGGACCCGGCGAGCACCTTGGTCCGGCTGTCGTCGGCCGAGATCGTCCCCTGCCAGATATAACCGCGCTGTCCCGGCACCGAGGTCGCGTCCACCGGCAGCCGCATGATCCCCTCGCTCCCCACCAGCGCAAATAAGGCCTGCGCCCCGACTGGCGCGGCAGCGTGGCGGGTCACGGTCAGCACGCCCTCGCGGCAGGCGATGGAAACCAGCGGCGGCTCCCCCGGATGCCCATAGCGCACCGAAAGCCCGTCCGATCCCCCGGCCCAGGACGCCTGCGATTCCCCATCACGCACCCCCGGCAAAGCCTCGCCCTCAGGCATGGCCATCCGCACGGCACCGTCAGGCGCCCCCTCGCGCGTCGGCATCGCGGGTGACTTGGAGCAAGCGGCAAGGGTGAGGGCCGCGATGGCAACAAATACTGTCTTCACTGGCTGGATCAGGCGGCGCGGGGAACGATACGGTCGAGATCGGACTGCAGCGACCTCTTGGCCTCGCGTAGCTCGAACTGATCCTGCAGCCGCAAGAAAAAGCCTTCCGACATGCCGAAATAGCGGGCAAGCCGGAGGTCCATTTCCCCATCGATCCGCGCACTGCCAGCCAAAAGCGCATCAAGGCGTGCCACATCGATCCCGATTGCCGAAGCAAGCGCTGCGGCGTCCAGCCCGAGCGGCTCCATGAATTCGGACGCAAGCAATTCCCCCGCATGCGGGTTGTGCAGCCATTCCTCGTCAGTGGTAATCGGTGATCTCGACATCGTGGGCATTTCCGTCTTTCCAGACGAAACATATGCGCCATTGCATGTTAATGGAAATGGAATGTTGGCCAGCGCGATCCTTCTTGAGATCGTGCAGCCGATTGCTCGGCGGATTTTTCAGATCGTCCAACTCGGCAGCCGCATCAAGCATCGCCAACTTGGCGAGAGCGCGTTGCTGGATTTCGGCAGGCAGCTTTCGACTGCGCAGGCCGGACCAGCCGGCCTCAGTTTCCTTGTTGGCAAAGCTTACAATCATGGCTGCATGATATTATGCAGATCTCCTTTGCGCTAATTCTCAAGAGCCTGATTTAGATAGACTTTTTTGTAAAGCTGTGGAAAGCGATTCCGAAAAAATCACTCACTTCCCCCACTTCGTCTTCTGGCTCTTCCCGTACCGCGTCTTGCGCGTCCCTGGCTTGCCCTCGTTGCTCCGCCCGACAATCGGTGCCTTGCGCTCACCCTCCGGCAGCCCAAGCTCACTCGCCTCCAGCTGCCGGATCTCGTCGCGCAGCCGCCCGGCCAGCTCGAACTCCAGATCCGCCGCCGCCGCGCGCATCTTCTTCTCAAGCTCTTCGATGTACGCGCGCAAGTTGTGGCCAACGAGGTTGTTCGCGCCATCCGCGTCGATCTCCACCAGCACACCATCGCGGCTTGCCGTGTCCGCCACGATGTCGTGGATGTTGCGCTTGATCGTCTGCGGCGTGATGCCGTGTTCTTCGTTGTAGGCCTGCTGCTTGGCCCGGCGGCGGTCGGTCTCGGCGATCGCGCGTTCCATGCTGCCGGTCATGCGATCGGCATAGAGGATCACGCGGCCATCGACGTTGCGCGCGGCGCGGCCGATGGTCTGGATCAGCGAGGTTTCGCTGCGCAGGAAGCCTTCCTTGTCGGCATCGAGAATGCACACCAGCCCGCATTCGGGAATGTCCAGCCCCTCGCGCAGCAGGTTGATGCCGACCAGCACGTCATAGACGCCCAGCCGCAAGTCGCGGATCAGTTCGATGCGCTCCAGCGTCTCGACGTCCGAGTGCATGTAGCGGACCTTCAGCCCCGCCTCGTGCATGAACTCGGTGAGGTCCTCGGCCATGCGCTTGGTCAGCGTGGTGACGAGCGTGCGATAGCCGTTTGCAGCAGTCAGCTTGCACTCGTTGATGCAGTCCTGCACCTGGTCCTCGACCGGGCGGATCAGTACCGGCGGGTCGATCAGGCCGGTGGGACGGATCACCTGTTCGGCAAACACGCCGCCCGCCTGCTCCATCTCCCACTGCGCCGGCGTTGCCGAAACCGCGATGGTCTGCGGGCGCATCGCGTCCCATTCGTTGAAGCGCAGCGGGCGGTTGTCGATGCACGAGGGCAGGCGGAAGCCGTACTCCGCCAGTGTCAGCTTGCGACGGTGGTCGCCCCGCGCCATCGCGCCGATCTGCGGCACGGTCTGGTGGCTCTCGTCAAGGAACAGCAGGCAGTTGTCGGGTAGGTATTCGAACAATGTCGGCGGCGGCTCGCCGGGCAGACGACCGGTCAGGAAGCGGCTGTAGTTCTCGATCCCTGCGCACGATCCCGTCGCAGCGATCATCTCCAGATCGAAATTGGTGCGCTGTTCCAGCCGCTGTGCCTCCAGCAGCTTGCCCTCCTCGACCAGCTCCTTGAGCCGCTCGGTCAATTCGAAGCGGATCGCCTGCGCCGCCTGCTGCATGGTCGGCCCCGGCGTCACGTAGTGCGAGTTGGCATAGACGCGCACGTTGTTGAGCTTCGCCCCGCTCTTGCCGGTCAGCGGATCGAACTCGACGATCTCCTCGACTTCATCGCCGAAGAAGCTGATGCGCCATGCGGTATCGTCATAGTGCGAAGGGAAGATTTCGAGATTGTCGCCCCGCACGCGGAAGTTGCCGCGTGCAAACCCCGCGTCGTTGCGCTTGTACTGCAGCGCCACCAGCTTGCGGATGATCTCGCCGCTGTCGACCGTCTGCCCGACCTTGAGATCGAAGATCATCGCCGAATAGGTCTCGACCGAGCCGATGCCGTAGATGCACGACACCGAGGCGACGATGATCACATCGTCGCGTTCCAGCAAGGACCGCGTCGCCGAGTGGCGCATGCGGTCGATCGCCTCGTTGGTCGAACTTTCCTTCTCGATGTAGGTGTCCGACCGGGGGACGTAGGCTTCGGGCTGGTAGTAGTCGTAATACGATACGAAATACTCGAC
Source organism: Novosphingobium jiangmenense (assembly GCF_015694345.1). Taxonomy (GTDB): domain Bacteria; phylum Pseudomonadota; class Alphaproteobacteria; order Sphingomonadales; family Sphingomonadaceae; genus Novosphingobium; species Novosphingobium jiangmenense. The sequence goes on along the minus strand of NZ_JADQDC010000009.1, from coordinate 89,163 downwards.
CGCATTCTCCGGAAAGAAGCTCTTCATCTCGCCATAGAGCTGGGCGGCGAGGATCTTGTTCGGCGCAAGGATCAGGGCAGGGCGCTGCAATTCCTCGATGACCTTGGCCATGGTGAAAGTCTTGCCCGATCCGGTAACGCCAAGCAGGACCTGCGTCTGGTCGCCATCGCGTGCTGCCGCCACGAGGTCGGCAATCGCGGTTGGCTGGTCGCCCGCTGGCTGGTAGTCGGACACAACCTTGAACGGCCTGCCGCCCTCGATCTTGTCGGGGCGCTGCGGCTTGTGCGGCACGAAGGTGCCGGAAGTGTCGGGCTCTTCGAGTCCCCTGCGGATGACGAGTTCGGCCATGCCAGCGATATGGGGAACAAACCGCGTCCATGCAACCGTGACCGGAAGAGTCCTCGGCAGGGTGACGCGGCGCACTGGCGCTTTTGCGACAGGGTGTTAGCCTCTCACGCGGAACGAGAGAGGACGAGACCGATGCGCGCTGCGATTGCCCTGATTCCGCTGGCCCTGCTGGCCGCCTGCAACGAAAGCCCCACCGTCGAGAAGAAGAACGCCAGCACCGCCGAAGTGGCCAAGTCCGTGGCTGACGCAGGCATGAAGCTCAATCCCGGCCGCTGGGAAATGACGATGCAGTTCAAGAAGTTCGAGGTCGAAGGCATGCCGCCCGAGGCCAAGGCGGCAATGCAGCAGATGCTCGGGAAGACCAGGACCTTCGCCTCGTGCCTGACCAAGGAGGAGGCGGAAAAGCCCGACGGCAAGTTCTTCGGCCAGCAGGGCGAAGACTGCAAGTACGACACCTTCACCATGGGCAATGGCAAGATCGACGCCACCATGACCTGCAAGGGAACCGGCGAGAACGCGGGCAATTCGGCAAAGATGACGCTTGCCGGCACCTACAGCCCCGACACCTACGACATGACCATGGACATGACCGGCACCGCCCCCAACGGCAAGGCCATGGTCATGCAAATGGGCCTCACCTCAAAGCACAAGGGCGAGTGCAAGGGTGATGAGCAGGGGTGACTGCTAAACCGGCTTGGTCGTTGATTACCCTGTCGCCCGCAGGTGCTCCGAGATCCACCACGCCACGAAACTGCAGTACGAAGGCCAGCACGTCAGTCCGATACGGGCGTCCCGCGTCGCAACGTCGGGCCTGTCCCAATCGTCGCGCTCGACTGCATAGATGCGCTTGTCAGGCTTCCAGTAAACATACCAGCGCCCGTGCGGGTCGCCATAGTCCGACCGGTCCTCGCTCCCGGCAATCCCAATGAAATCCGGGTGCAGGTCGAATTCGCCGACCAGCAGTTGCGTCCAGTCCCGCAAGGTGATCGCCGCACCGGGCAGCGGGTCGCACAGCGCGATGTGGGTGCTGCCATTGGGGATGCAGTCCATCCGGTAGGTACGCATGAGGTCCAGCGACGACGGGTCATTGCTCCATCCCAGCTTGGCCAGCTCACCTGATACCTTGCTGCGCGCCTTTGCCGGACGTCTGGCGTCCGCCGGGTAGTCCTCAAATCTGGGCATGACCGCCAAGGCCGCATCAATGAACCGGCGCGCCTCGGAGGCGTCGGCAATCACCCCGTTCTCCGCATCGGGCTGCGGCAAAGGTGCGGTACATATGTCGAGATACCGATCCGGCTCTCGCGTCGTTCGCACTTCCGACCCCACCACGTCGGTGCCCGGCCAGCTATGCCGATAAGTCCCTTCCCACCCGATCCGTTTCAGCACGGCGGCGAAGATGAAGTCGATGATCAGGTCGTTATCGCGATAGCCCGCCAGAAAGTCCGCGTCCGGCGAGCGCTTCGCCCGTCCGGTGAACATTGCCTCGTGCGCCTTGAACATCTCCGCTGTCGAGGCAAACCCGCCAGTCAGCGCCTTCACATAAAACCCGAACTCCTCGAGCCGATAGCGCGGATGCCGCTTGCGGGTCCACGCATCTGACGCTGCTGCCCATGCCGCCATGTCGAACGATTCGGCGTCTAGGCAGCGATCAAGCAAGGTATTGATGAACCACGGTTCGTAGCAATGCTCGAAGCCACCCTCGGCAGGAAAGACCTCGTCCGAAGTGCCCAGCAGGCAGGCCGCCGCCTTGGCATGCTCGATGCCATGATAGGCTCTCGCCGGCTCGCCATGCTCCGCCATCGCCCGCAACAGCCGCCGGTGCCGCTCCAGCGCTTGCCGCATGTAGCTCTCGGCGCGGCGCAGATTCCCCTGGCCCCAATAGAGATCTGCCAGTTCGAAGCAGTTCTTGACCTGACTGCCGATGTTCCACAGCGCCAGATGCAACGGCCCATCGGCAAGCTGACTCTCGACGAAGGCAAGAAAGTTCACGCCGCCAAAGGCGTCTTTCGGTGCCTCCAGCTGGTCGTGCATCACCTCAAGGAGATACTCGATCCGGCTCTGCTCCTTGCGGGATTTCAGCCCTCGCTCGCGCCGGAAAAAATCGAACAGCCCCATGCGCCGAGACTACGCTGACCGTCCCCCGGCCGCAATGCAGATGCACTCCGCGCCCGCCGCCTCAGAAATCAATCGCGATCCCGTTCTTTTCCCAGTCGCCGAAGCGCGTCGGGTCCAGACCATCCGGATCATCCCCGCGCTCGATCGGCTTTGGGGCAGGGGCGGGGTCGTTGGTCCAGTGCGCGGGCGGAGTGAAGTCCGCGGGGCGCTGCGTCGCACGGGGAGTTGCCTTATCCATAGTCCTGCAGATGGGGCTTTGCGGGCCGAACTGCAATTGCATATTGGGGCACAAGCGCCGATAGGCTGCTCCCATGTCCCGTTCCACTCCTGCCGATGAAGTCCCCGGCGTCCCCGCCCGTCGCGCCGCGCTGCGCATGCTCGATGCCGTGCTCAATCGGGGCGATCCGCTCGATCAGGCCGCGCCGCCGATCCTGCGCGCGATCGAACGCGGCGATGACCGCGCACTCGCGCTCGCCATCGCGCAGGAATCCTTGCGCTGGATGGCCGATCTCGATGCCCTGATCGATGGCGCAACAAGGCAACCGCTGCCCGATGATGCCAAGGCCCGATCGGTCCTGCGCATTATGCTGGCTCAGGCCCTGCGCCTGAACCTGCCCGGCCACGCCATCGTCGCCACCGGCTTGCCGCTGCTGATGGGCGGCCCGCGCCGCTTGGCCCACGGCGTGTTTTCCGCCGTCACCAAGGGTGGTGCGACGCTGCCCGAAGCGCCCACGCTCCCGCCTGCCGTCGCCGCGCACTGGCAAGTGGCATGGCCTGAACGCCTCGGCGCCATCGCCCAAGGCCTCGCCGAACCGCCACCGCTCGACCTCACTCTGCGCGATCCGGCACAGACCGCGCACTGGGCCGAACGCCTTGGCGGCCACTCGCTCGCCCCCGGCCACGTCCGCCTCGCCCGCGCCGGTTCCATCGAAGCGCTCGAAGGCTTCAGCGAAGGCGCATGGTGGGTGCAGGACCTCGCAGCCAGCGTGCCCGCGCGCCTGCTGGGCGAAGGCAAGGGTCGTCGCGCGCTTGACCTTTGTGCGGCCCCCGGCGGCAAGACCCTGCAACTCGCCGCCGCTGGCTGGAGCGTCACCGCGCTCGACAAGTCCGCCCGCCGCACCGAGCGCCTCGCCGAAAACCTCAAGCGCAGCGGCCTCACCGCCGAAGTCGTGGTGGCCGATGCCCTGAACTGGCAACCCGAACACCCGTTCGACGCCATCCTGCTAGACGCCCCCTGCAGCGCCACCGGCACCTGCCGCCGCCACCCCGACGTCCTCCACCGCCACGCCAACCTCGCCGAACTCACCGCCCTGCAATCCGCCATGCTCGAACGCGCCGCCACCTGGCTCGCGCCCCGCGGCACGCTGGTCTACGCGGTCTGCTCGCTCGAACGCGAGGAAGGCGAACTCCAGGCGCTGGCCTTCGACAAACTGACCCCCGCGCCGGTCACCGAGGCCGAACTTCCCGAAGGGCTCGCCCCCACCAACGGCCACTTCCGCTGCGACCCCGGCATGTTAAGCGAAGCAGGCGGCATCGACGGCTTCTTCGCCGCGCGGTGGGTGAAGGGTTAAACCTCCCCCGCCAGCCTCCGCCGGAACATCCGCCGCACCAGCCACGGCTCCAGAGACCGCCCGATCACAAACAGGATCGCAAAGAACGCCGAGAAAACATAGGCCGCCGTTGCCGAGGGCTTGCGCTTGCGCGATTTGCCTTCGCCGTCCTTGGGCTTTTCCGGGGCGGGTGCGCCGAGGAACTTGTCGATCGGGTGCAGGGTCAGCACCGGCTCGTCCTTCTTCTCGTCCTTCTTCGTCCCCTCGGCCTTCTCCTTGGCCTCGGCCTTGGCCTTCTGGTAGTCCGCCACTGCCAGCGTCAGTTGCCCGAAGCCGATGAACACGAACGGCAGCAGGAAGCAGAACAACATGATCCGGCTGGTCAGGCGGTAGCGCAGCACCTTGCCGGTGGGGGCATCCTCGATCCGCAGCGCGCCCTTCTCGAACACCGAAAGCGTGTCCTGCGCGGCGGGGGAGGGGTTGGCATAGCTAAGGCCTTCGGTCCCGGCCTGTACCTGATACCCGGGCCGCTCGAACACCGGAGCAATCCGCGCCAAGGCTTCGTCCGCGCCCATGCCTTCCGGAACCGGCACTTCATCGCGCACCGTCCAGATCCAGTCGATCAGGCGCTTGGCCGAGCGCGGCTTCTCGGGCGTCACGTTTTGCGTCCAGGGCGAAGTTGCTGCCAGACCGCTCATTCCGCCGGAACCGCCGACGGTTCGCCCGCCATGTTCCCGCCAAACTTCGCCCGCAGCGTCTTCCATGCCTCGCTGAACGGATAGTGCATCACCTCGAGGATCGGCATGCGGCGCCCGCCTTCCATGCCCAGCACTTCGGCCTCGCCATCGACGCAAGTGCCGAACATGCGGTCGATCACGATCCACGTGCCCGAATAGTTGCTGCGCGTCGCTTCATAATCCAGCGAGTGGTGAACGCTGTGATGCTCGGTCGTGTTGAACACGAAGCGCCACCAGCGCGGCGTGTTGAAGCGCACGTTGATGTGCTGGTAGGTGCTCACGGCGAGGCCGAAGGTCCCGGCGATCAGGAAGGCGCGCGGCAGGAAGTCGAAGAACCCGCCGATGCCAAGGCCGATCAGGAACAGCTCCACCGGATTGCCCACCGCGCCCTTGTTGATGTTGAGCTGGGTGATGAAGTGGTGCGGTGCGTGGGTCAGCCACAGCGGGTACCAGTTGTGCATGCCCCGGTGCATCCAGTACTGCCCGAAGTCGAACATGAACGAGATCAGGAACGCCTGCAGCAGCAGCGGCAGCCCGGTGAACCACGCCAGCTTGCCGAAATCGAAATTGCTCTGGAGCAGGCCGATGATCGCGTCAGACCCGATGAACTGGTCGACGATGCGCAGCACCGTGTAGCCCAGCCCGACATAGAACAGGTCGGTCACAAGTTCCTTCCACGTCAGTTGCCAGGATCGATAGCGCGGGTTGATCCACTCCAGCGCCATGAGCAGCACCTTGAAGCCGATGCCGATGGCAATGCCGGTCGAGGCCACCGCCCACTCGTTGGGCGCATAGTACCAGAACAGCATGAAGCCGAAGAAGGTCACCGGCTGGAACCACGTGAAGAACGCCCGCTTGAAGGCGCCGCCTTCCACGCGTGGCACGTTCTCCCAGCCCACCGTCACCGGCGAATCCGCCCCGATGATGCGATTGCCAACCTGCACACCTGCCATCTGCCGACCCTCGATATCCATGACGAAAGGCGGGAAATCCCGCTATCCGTCTGGCACTATGGGACGTTTTGGGCTCAGGTATACGCGTCGAATGACGTATGCGCTCAGGGACAGGGCGGGGGTGCGCCTTGAACGGTCAGGCGGCCTCGCGCCACCCCGCCGTGTCTGCCGGTCCGGCCGGCTGGCTAATGCGGAAGTGTGATACCAACCGGGCCAGCGTGCGCGCCTCGTCGGCCAGATTACGGGCGGCGGCGTCGGTCTCCTCGGCCATCGCGGCATTCTGCTGGGTCATCCGGTCGATCTCCTGCGACGTGCTGTTGATCTCCCGCAGTGTCACGGCCTGTTGCGACGTGCGATTGGCGATGTCCTCGATCTGCTGGCGGATCTCGGCAAACCGGTTGATCACATGGCCAAGCGCTGCCGGTCTGGTTCACCAGCGAAACCCCGACCTCGACCTGACGTTCGGATACCGAGATCAGCGCCTTGATCTCGCCCGCCGCCTCGGCGCAGCGCTGCGCCAGCGCGCGCACTTCGGAGGCGACCACCGCAAAGCCCCGCCCGGCCTCGCCAGCGCGCGCCGCTTCCACGCCAGCGTTGAGCGCGAGCAGGTTGGTCTGGAACGAAATGCCGTCGATCAGCGCGACGATCTGCGTGATCTTGGCTGAAGAGGCCTCGATCTCGGCCATGGCATCGGTTGCCTTGGCCACCACTTCACTGCTCTGGCGGGTCTCGTCCTGCACCTGCTCGATCGTGGCGCGGGTCAGGGTGGTGCTCTGGGCCGTCTCGGTCACCAGTCCGAAAGTCTGGTTCATCGCCGCCAGCGTTTCCTCGACATTTGCCGCCTGATGCACGTTGCGTTGGGCAAGGTCGCTTGATGCCGCTCCGATCTCCGACGATCCGCTCGATACCCGCGCCGCACAGACACTTACTTCGCGCAGCGTTTGCTCAAGCGTTGCCCCGCTGCGGTTGTAGGCACTGCGCAGGCTCTCGAAGTCACCGGCGAACGGGACGGTAATGCGATGGGTCAGGTCCCCCTGCGCCAGGGCATCGAGCCCCGCCGATATCTCGCGCACCACCAGCGCCTGATCCTGTTCGCTGCGGCGCTGCTGGACGGCGGTCGCCCGGAACGTCTCGACCGCGCGGGTCATGTCGCCCACTTCATCATCGCGATGGCTTTCGGTGCGGCCATGATCGAGATCGCCCTCGGCCATGGTGCGCATGGTCTGCGCCACTTCGAGCAGCGGGTCGACGGCGCCGCGCATCAGCAGCCTCAAGCCGGCGATCACCGCGCCGATGATGGCAAGGTTCAGCGCCAGCAGGATGGCCAGGGTCAAGTTGGTAGTGCTGCGCGCGTCTTCTCCCGCCGCCGTACTGCGGGCGATCCCGTCGAGGGTCAGGCTTTCGATGGCCCCGCGATGCTTCTCGAAGGCTGCCATCGCCGCAGCGTAGGCAGCCTCTGCCGCAGCCACATCGCCGCGTTCCAAGGCAGGAAGAACGCCATCGTTCACTTGCCCCCAGAAGATTTCGGCCTGGCTCGCCGTTGCATTGACCAGCTTGTCGCGCAGGTCGTCATCAAGCGCGCTGGCCTTCCAGTAGCTCTCGCGTTGCCGATAGACTTTCTCCAGCCGGGTCAGGCTCTCGCGCTTCTCCGCAAGCAATGACGGGTCGCGCATCAGCCGCGTGACCTCCAGCATCGGCTCGATCACGTATTGCGGCGGTGGCATGATGTCGGCGACGAATTCGTTGCTGAGCAACTGGCGCTCATGCAAGGCGCCGCCGACCCTGATCGCATTCATGCCGATGCCCGATACGGTCGCCAGCACGACCAACGAGATCACGGCAGCAATCGCGCCGGTCCTGACTTGCTTCCTGATCACGGCGGGAGACCTCTGCTGCAGCTTGCGTCGTGCAGCCCGTGTTAGGAAAGCGGAGCGAAATAAATCGATTGCGGCCCGCTCGGGTCATTCCCTGACCGCCATTTAACCATGAGCCACGGGACCTGCCGCAAAAACACTTATGGGCAGTGAAGTTAGGGCAATTGACCGGATTTCAGGGTGTTAACATCTGATGGAAACGAAAAGAAAAGGGCCCCGTCACCGGAGCCCTCTTCCGCATCCTCTCCAAGATGCAACTTTCAAGGTTCGGACCTTTGGTCCTGAACCTTATTCCTCGGGACCGCCGCGGCCTTCGGTCTTGTCGTTCGAGGCGAAGAGCGCGTCGCCCTTGCCCTGCATGTAGGGCAGCGGGTTCACAGCTTCGCCCGAAACGCGGACTTCGTAGTGGAGGTGCGGGCCGGTCGAACGGCCGGTCGAGCCGACATAGCCGATCACGTCGCCCTTGCGGACCTGCTGCCCTTCGGCAACCGCCACGCGCGACATGTGGCCGTAACGGGTTTCCATGCCACCGCCATGGTCGAGACCGACGAACAGGCCGTAGCCACCGAACCATTCGGCCTTTTCCACGACGCCATCGGCGCTGGCGCGGATCGGGGTGCCGGTGGGAGCGGAAAGATCGATGCCCTTGTGGGCGCGACGGCCGCCGAGCACCGGATGCTCGCGCATGCCATAGCCGCTCGACAGGCGGGTCATCGCCACCGGAACCAGCGACGGGATCGAGACCGAAGCCTTGCGGATGGTGGTCGGCTTCGAGGACGGCAGGATGCCGTTGTCGAGCTGCTGCCAGCTGGCGAAGAGGCGGCGGAATTCTTCATCGCCACGATCGGCCGAGACGCCTGCCTTGGCTGCTTCGGCGGCGCGAAGCGGGGCGGCGATGTCTGCGGAAGCGGCGCTGTTGGCGAATGCCGGAGCGGAAGAGAATGCAACAACTGCCGTAAGGGCGCTGAATACAGTCTTGAAGGTGTTGGTGTTGAACAACATTACGACCCGTACGACCTTTTTCTCGGCTCTCTGCTCCCGGTCGGTAGGACCTTTGGAACAGCAAGCCCTGAACCCCCAGAGCGAACCCGTTTTATGGCAGCAGACAGGTTTCGGCCTGCCGCCTTGGGATATTTCAGAGTTGGTCGGAACCCCCCGCCATCTCGTGAATTGGGGTATGCGGGGGGCTTTGCAGGCAGGCAACCCCTGCCATCATTTCGCGCGACAAACCGGCTGATCGACGCGCCGAGTCGTTGAACGGTGGCTTAACGGCACCGCGGAAGTGCTGCTGGACCAAGGTTTTCCATAGGTCCACGGGGGATTCGCCCCTCGTTTGGCAGACTGCGCTGAAATGTGTTGTGCCGAACCGCACATGGCGAATTTCGTCGTCAACGATTCTCTGCAGGATGCGTGCCGAGCGCTCGTCCCCCGCTTGCAGGAACCGTTCCACCGTCATCGGCGTCACGTCCAGCGCGCGCGCCTCCAGCACCATCGGCACCACCGCCAGCCGCGCCGCCACGTCATGCGCCGTCTCGCGCGCCGCATCCCACAAGCCGTCGTGTGCAGGCATTGCGCCGTAGAAACTTCCCAAAGTCCGCAACCGCCGCGCGATCAATGCAAAATGCATCGCCTCGTCCGCCGCGACCGACAGCCAGTCGTCGACGAACTGCCGCCCCATTTGCGCACCGAATCGCCCGGCGGCATCCAGCGCCAGGTCGATCGCCACGAACTCGATGTGCGCCAGCGCATGGAGCAGCGCCAGCCGCCCATGTGCCGATCCTCGCCCGCGCTTGGGCATGGCACTGGGCGGCAGCAGCTCCGGCTTCTCCGGACGCGCCGGATAGTCCGGCATCGCCACGTCGAACGTCATCGCAAGCTCGCCCGCCCGCCAGCGGCGCACCACATCGCGCGCCGCCATCACCTTGTCGTGCGGCGCAGGCGTCAGCATCACCGCGCGGATCGCGCGGGCGAGGGTAGGGGTGTTCACAAGCAGTGTCGCAGATCAGAGTGCCTTGGCGGCAGCCAGCACTTCCTCGGCGTGGCCCTTGACCTTCACCTTGTTCCACACCTGCGCAATTTTGCCATCGGCTCCAACGAGATATGTCGTGCGCTCCATGCCCATGTAGGTGCGCCCGTACATCGACTTCTCGGTCCAGATGCCCAGCGCATCAGACACGCCGCCTTCTTCGGCATCGCTGGCGAGCGGCGCGGTCAGGCCGTGCTTCTCGGCGAACTTCACGTGCTTCTTCGGCGGGTCCTTGCTCACGCCCAGCACGGCAATCCCCGCCGCCTCGAACTCGCCATGGAGCGCCGAAAAGTCCTTGTTCTCGGTGGTGCAGCCCGGCGTGTCATCCTTGGGATAGAAGAACACCACCAGCTTTTTCCCCGCAAAGTCCGAAGCCTTCACGCTGCCGCCATCGGGCGTGGTCATCGCGATGTCGGGGAATGCCTCGCCCGTTCCGATCCGCTCGCTTATCATGCAATCTCCAGTTGAATATCGAACACCTGCGCCCAGCCGCGCGCAACGCAATGCCGCGCGTCCAGCACCGCGTCCAGCAGCGCATCCCAGCTGTCCAGCCCGCACGACCGCGCGACGATGCCCCGGCTTGCTTCGGGCGGAAACATGCCATCAGGGGCAACCAGCCGCACCACCACCAGCAACCGCGTCAGCAGGTCATGCGCGCGGCGGGTGCCCTCGGGCAGCAGCCCCAGATCCTCCAGCGCCTGCACTGCCGTGCCCAGATCGGGCGTCTGCGCCACATGATCGCGCAACTGCAGGAAGTGGACCATGAACTCGATGTCGACCAGTCCGCCGCGCGCCAGCTTCACGTCGAGCGGACCCTTGGCCGGCTTGTGCTCGGCCATGGTCCCGCGCATCTCCAGCACGTCGGCCCGCAGCTTGGCCGGATCGCGCGGGCGATCAAGCACCCGCGCGATGATTGCCGCCAGCGCCGCCCGATCTGCCTCGGTCCCAAACATTGCCCGCGCCCGGCACAGCGCCATGTGCTCCCAGGTCCAGGCATCTTCGCACTGATACTTCTCGAAGCTGTCGAGGCTCACCGAAATCGGCCCCTGCGCCCCTGAAGGCCGCAACCGCGTGTCCACCTCATAGAGCGCACCCGCCGCCGTCGGCACCGAAAGCGCCGCAATCACCCGCTGCGCCAGCCTGTTGTAATAGAGTGTCGCCCCCAGCGGCCTGCGCCCGTCGGACTCGCTGGCATGATCCCCGCTGAACAGGAACACCAGATCAAGGTCGGAAGCATGGGTCAGCGCCGCGCCGCCGAGCCGCCCAAGGCCAAGGATCGCCAGATCGCTCCCCGGCACCACGCCGTGATTGCCCCGGAACTCCTCGATCGCCGCGCGGCCCAGCACGTCTATCGAAGCCTCGGCCACCCGGCTCAGCGCCGCCGCCACCTCCAGCGGATCGCGCTGCCCCTCGACCAGTTGCACCCCCAGCGCAAAGCGCATCTCGCCCACGCGCAGCCGCACCGCATCGAGCAGGCGCTGGTAATCGTCCCCCGCTTCCCCGCGCGAAAGCTCGGCGGCAATCTCCGCCACGCTCCCCGGCAGATCGAACGCGGACCGGTCGATCAGGATGTCGAGCAAGTCCGACCGCCGCGCCAGTTCGTCCGCCAAGGTCGGCGCATGGGCCAGCACCCGCATCACCACCGCCAGCAAGCCCGGCCGCGCCTCCAGCAGCCGGAACACGTTGATCGCGCTCGGCAATCCCTCCAGCAGCCGCTCCCATCGCAGCAGCGCCCGCTCCGGGTCCGGCGCCTCGCACAGCGCGCGCAGCAGTTGCGGACGGATCCGCGCAAAGGCCTCGCGCGCCTCAGCCGAGCGCAGGCAGCGGTACTGCCCGCCCTCCCAAGCCTGCACCCGCTCGGCAAAGCGGTCGGCCACCGGGTCCGACTGGTCCGGCACCTCCACCTGAACCGCACCCGTCGGCGCATAGGTCTCGATCAGCGCATCGAAGCGCCGCCCCACCGTGTCCGAAATCGCCGCCAGCTCCGCCACCAGCGCCGCCCCGTCGGCGAGACCATCAAGCCGCGCCACACCATCCAGCGCCGCCGCATCGGTCGGCAAGGAGTGCGTCTGCTGGTCTGCCACCATCTGCAGCCGGTGCTCCAGCGTGCGCAGCCGGTCATAGCTCTCGCCCATGACCCGCGCGTCCTCGGCCGCGATGATCCCGGCCTCGGCCAGCGCATCGAGGCTCGCCCGCGTGCCCCGCAACCGCAGTGCCGGATTGCGCCCGCCGTGGATCAGCTGGTGCGTCTGCGCAAAGAACTCGACCTCGCGGATCCCCCCGCGCCCGCGCTTCAGGTCATAGCCCGGTCCGATCGCCTGCCCCGCCGAGTAGTGATCGCGAATTCGCGTCGTCAGCCGCCCGATCTCGGCAATCGCCCCGAAATCGAGGCTCCGCCGCCACACGAACGGGCGGATTGTATCGAGGAAGGCCTGTCCGCGCGCCACATCGCCCGAAGCTGCCCGCGCCCGGATATAGGCCGCCCGCTCCCACGCCAGCGCGCTCGATTCATAATGCGTGATCGCCGCTTCGAAGGGCAGGGCGAGGGGGCTGACTTCCGACGCCGGCCGCAGCCGCAGGTCGACGCGGAACACGTAACCCTCCGCCGTCACCGCCGACATGATCTCCATCAGCGACCGCGCCACGCGCTGCGCCGCCTCTGCCGGATCATCGCGCTCGCGCCGGGGCAGCACCTCTGGATCGTAGAGCAGGATCGGATCGATGTCCGACGAGTAATTCAGCTCCTGCGCGCCATGCTTGCCCAGCGCAATCGCGCAGAAGCCCGCCGACTCCGCGCCCGGCACCCGCCGCCGGATCGCTGCCGCAATGGCCGCATCGAGCGACCGGTCGGCAAAGTCGGAAAGCTCCCCCACCACCCGCGACAGCCCGAACGCCCCCGCCAGATCGCCAATCGCCACCACCGCCGCCAGCGCCATCCGCTCCCGCCGCAGCGCCACGGCGGCATCCTCAAGGCCAGCCCCGGCCGCCTTGGCCCAGACGAGGGCCCCCTCGACATCCCCCGCCGCCAGCAGCGCCTCGATCTCGGGCAGTCGCCCAAGCGCCATCGACAGGAACGGCGAGTGCGCATGGGCGCGGGCAAGGGCGCTTTGGAAATCCGTCATCGTCCCTCCCGCATGCCCCGGCTCATCGCCCCGATCAAGCGCCATGGAAAACACCCGTCTTCTGCTCTAAGGCGCGGGGCCAATTCCTTGATTCCGGACAAGACAGCCATGACCGCCCAATTCCGCATGCCCCCCGAATGGCACCCCCAGGACTGGCTGTGGATCGGCTTCCCGCATCTCGCGGAGGAATGGTCCGGCGTGATCGACAAGGCGCAGGAGCAGATTGCCGCCTTCGCCAGCGCCGTTGCCGACAGCGGCCAGGAAGTCCGCCTCGTCGTGCGCGATGCGGCCAACGAAATGCGCGCAAAGTCGCTGGTTTCTGCCTCGGTAAAGCTCGAACGCCGCACCTATGGCGACGTCTGGCTGCGCGACACCGGCCCGCTCGTCGTGCTCGATGAAGCCGCCAATCGCAAAGCCCGCTTGTTCGGCTTCAATGGCTGGGGCGAGAAGTACCTGATGCCCGGCGACCAGGAAATCGGCGCCGATCTAGCCGCTTCGGCCAGCCTCGAAGCCTCGAAGGCCGACTGGATTCTCGAAGGCGGTGCACTCGATGGCGACGGCACCGGCCTCGTCGCCACCACCGAGCAGTGCCTCCTCAACCCCAACCGCAACCCGCACCTCACCCGCGAAGACCTCGAACTGCGCCTCAACCGCGACCTCGGCTACAACCGCGTGCTCTGGCTGGGCGACGGGTTGATCAACGACCACACCGACGGCCATGTCGACAACCTCGCCCGCTTCGTCGCCCCGAACCGCCTAGCGCTGCCCCGCGCCACTGGCCCGAATGACCCCAACGCCGCGATCTACGCCGATGCCAAGGCCCGCGCACTGGCCGCAGGCGTCGAAGTGGTCGAAGTCCCGTCGCCGGGCCGCGTCGAGTGGGGCAACATGATCCAGCCCGCCAGCTACATGAACTTCGTCATCACCACGAACCTCGTGGTCGTGCCGATCTTCGGCTCACCCCACGATGACGAGGGCGTGGCGGCCATAGCCGAACTCTTCCCGACCCGCGCCACGATAGGCCTGATGGGCGACGCCGTGCTGGCAGGCGGCGGCGGCTTCCACTGCGCCAGCCAGCAGATGCCGAGGGCGCAACTGTCGGATTGAGGCACCCGTCACCCTGAACTTGTTTCAGGGTCCATCTCTCGGCACAAGCGGCGGCCTGATCGGCAAAATGGATCCTGAAACAAGTTCAGGATGACGGTTCCTTTTTGCGATAGCGTTCAGTTCAACTCGCCAGCCGCAACCCCGCAGCGGCCACGTCAGCCCCCGGCTGATCCGGCCAGATCCCGCGCGTATCGTAGACAACCTTGCCCGAACGCTCGGCCAGCGGCACGACCTTGAACACATCGTGGTCCACCAGCACGATCAGCACGCCGCACTCCTCAAGCGCGGTGTCGAGATCGATCTGCACCGCGCCGGTCCCTTCGAATTCGCGCGGCAGCTGGCCCGCATAGGGCTCCACCACGTTGATTCGGCTGCCGAACTTGCGGGCAAGGCTCGCCGCGACATAACGCGCCGGGCTCTCGCGGAAATCGTCGATGTTGGCCTTGAACGCCAGGCCAAGGCAGGCGACCTTCGCGCCCGGATGGGCCTCGACCAGCTCCGCCGCCTTGGCGACGACGTGGTGCATCTTGCCATCGTTCACGTTGCGCGCGGTGCGGATCAGCGGCGTCTCGTCCGGAGCGCCCGCCACGATGAACCACGGGTCCACCGCGATGCAGTGCCCGCCAACGCCGGGCCCCGGCTGCAGGATGTTCACGCGCGGATGGCGGTTGGCGAGGCGGATCACTTCCCACACGTCCAGCCCCATCCGGTCCGCCACCATCGACAGCTCGTTGGCAAAAGCGATGTTGACGTCGCGATAGGCGTTCTCGACCAGCTTGGTCATCTCGGCCGAGCGTGCATCGGTGGTCACGCAAGTGCCGCGCACGAAGCGCTTGTAGAACGCCAGCGCCTTGCGCGCGCAACGCGGGGTAATGCCGCCGATCGAACGGTCGTTGTTGGTCAGCTCTTCGAGGATGCGCCCCGGCAACACGCGCTCCGGGCAATAGGCGATGGAAACGTCGGGCGTCTCCTTGGTCTTCCCCGGAAATTTAAGATCAGGCCGCAGCCCCGCCATCAGATCGCGCATCTGCTCGGTCGTGCCGACGGGCGAGGTCGATTCGAGGATCACCGTGTCCCCGGCCTTGAGCACCGCCGCCACCTGCGTCGCGGCGGCGAGCACGTAGGAAATGTCCGGCGTGTGATGCCCGTCCTTCTCGAACGGCGTCGGCACCGCGATCACGAAAACGTCCGAAGCCGCAATTTCAGTCGATGCTCGCAGCAGCCCGCGCTGCACCACGCCATGCACCAGCCCGTCGAGGTCCACTTCCTCGATATGAATCTCGCCGCGATTGATCGTGTCGACCACGTGTTGCGACACGTCGAGGCCGAGCACCTTGCAACCCGCACGCGCTATGATGGCAGCGGTCGGAAGTCCGATATAGCCGAGGCCGACGACACAGACGTCCGGCTTCACATCACCCATCATTCGCCAGCAACTCCACGATACGGCGCGCCGATTGCCCATCCCCGAACGGGTTGTGCGCGCGCGCCATGGCCGAATAGGTGGCCTTATCGTCGAGCAGGGTGAAGATTTCGGAAACGATGCGGTCAACGTCGGTGCCGACCAGCTTGGCGGTCCCCGCAGTCACGCCCTCGGGCCGCTCGGTCGTCTCGCGCATCACCAGCACCGGCTTGCCCAGCGCGGGCGCCTCTTCCTGCACGCCGCCCGAATCGGTCAGCATGATTTCTGCCACGGACAGCAGGCGGGCGAAGTGCGGGTAATCCAGCGGCTCGATCATCGCCACGTTGGACAGGCCGTTCAGCGCGGCGTCCATCACCTTGCGCACGTTGGGATTGGGGTGGACCGGAAACACCACCGCCACGTCCTCGCGCGCGGCAATCCGGCGCACCGCCTCGGCAATGTTCTCAAGCCCTCCGCCAAAGTTCTCGCGGCGATGGCTGGTCACGCCGATCACGCGCTTGCCGGAAAAGCGCGCCTCGATCTCCGCCAGCCCCTCCGCCAGTACAGGCTCAGCCGCGATCTTCGCCGAAACCCATTGCAGCGCATCGATCACGGTATTGCCGGTCACATGCACGCCCGCCGCATCGACATTTTCTGCCAGCAGCGCCGCCGCCGAAACATCGGTCGGCGCAAAGTGCAGCTTCGCAATCGTGCCGATGATCTTGCGGTTCACCTCTTCGGGCCAGGGGTGATAGATATTGTGGCTGCGCAAGCCCGCCTCGACATGCGCCACCGGCAGCTTGCGATAGTAGGCCGCCAGCGCTCCCGCCATCGCCGTCGCCGTATCGCCCTGAACCACCACCCAGTCGGGCGAAACCTGATCCATCACCTTGCCCAGTTCGGTCAGCAGCGCGGCGGTCAGGCCATCCAGCGTCTGGTCCGGCTTCATCAGGTCAAGGTCGAAGTCCGGCACGATCCCGGCAATTTCCAGCACCTGATCCAGCATCCCGCGATGCTGCGCCGAGACGCAGGTCACCACCCGCGTGCGCGGATCGGCCTGCAGGGCATGGACCACGGGGAACATCTTGATTGCTTCGGGGCGGGTGCCGAACACCACAAGGATCGTCTTTTCCGTCATGCCCGCTCCAATAACTTGCGAGTGTTAACCGTGAAATAAGAGCCTCGATTTAAGCAAGGCGGCAATCCGGCGCGGATCGCGTCAACCATGAAAGGCCGCCTGTCCCGTGACAGTCCAGTTCCCGACGCTTGCTCCTGCTCCAGTACGCGGTCTTGATCCGCTGGTTTCGTCGACCACCCGCGTCACCGTTCTCGGCCTCGGCTACGTCGGCCTGCCGCTCGCCGTGGCGCTCGCCAAAAAGTTCTTCGTCACCGGCTTCGACATCGACGTGCAGCGCATTTCGGAACTCTCCGAAGGGCATGACCGCACCCGCGAGATCGAACCGGCGCTGCTTTCGATGTCGAGCCTTGGCCTCACCTGCGATGCCGGCGTCTGCCCACCGAGCGACTTCTACATCGTCACTGTGCCCACCCCCATCGACGGCCAGAACCGCCCGGACCTGCGTCTCGTCGAAGCCGCATCGCGCACCGTCGGCAAGATGATTCCTGCTGCCGTCAAGGAAGGCCGCGCCCCGGTCGTCGTCTACGAAAGCACCGTCTATCCCGGCGTCACCGAGGACATCTGCGGCCCGATTCTCGAGGAAGTCTCCGGCCTCAAGTGCGGGCAGGACTTCTTCCTCGGCTACAGCCCGGAACGCATCAACCCCGGTGACCGCGAACACACCATCGAACGCATCACCAAGGTCGTCTCGGGCCAAACCCCGGAAGTGCTTGATCGCGTTGCCGATCTCTATGGGGCGATCACCTCGGGCGGCGTGTTCCGCGCCGCCTCGATCAAGGCTGCCGAAGCCGCCAAGGTCATCGAAAACGCCCAGCGCGATATCAACATCGCTTTCATGAACGAGATCACCCAGATCTTCTCGAAGATGGACCTCTCGGTGTGGGACGTGCTCGCCGCTGCCGGCACCAAGTGGAACTTCCTGCCCTTCACCCCCGGCCTCGTCGGCGGGCACTGCATCGGCGTCGATCCCTATTACCTCTCGGCCCGCGCCGAAGCGCTCGGCCACGATCCCCAGGTGATCCTCGCCGGGCGCGGCGTGAACGACGGCATGGCGCAGTGGGTTGCTAGCCAACTCCATGAAAAGCGTGGGCAAAAGGCAGGCTCGGTCCTCGTCCTCGGCCTGACCTTCAAGGAAAACGTGCCCGACTTGCGCAATTCCAAGGTGGCAGACGTTGTTGCCGAACTGGAAAAGCTCGGCCACAAGGTCGCCGTCCACGATCCCCATGCCGACAATGCCGAGGCCATGCTCGAATACGGCATCGAGCTTGCGGGCGATGCATTCGAACAGACCTTCGACCTCGTCTTCCTCGCCGTGCCGCACAAGTACTACCTCGCCGCCGGAGCCGACCGCATCGCCGCGCTGCTCGCACCTGGCGGCACGCTGGCCGACCTCAAGGGCGTACTTGGCGAACGCGCCGACTGGAAACTCTGACCGCCGCGCTCTAGGCTGCCGGCAAGACAACAAACTGGAATTTCAATGCGCGTCCTCGTTACCGGAGCCGCCGGCTTCATCGGCTACTCGCTCATCACCCGCCTGCTCGCGCGCGGGGATGAGGTCGTCGGCGTCGATATCGTCAACGACTACTACGATGTCAGCCTCAAGGAAGCGCGCCTCGCCCGGCTGGTCGAGCAGGGCGGATCGCGCTTTTCCTTCTGCCGCAATGACTTCGCCGATTACGCGCAGCTCACTGCGGCGCTGGCGGACAAGCAGTTCGAACGCATCGTCCATTTGGGCGCGCAGGCCGGGGTGCGCTATTCGATCGAGAATCCGCACGCCTATGTGCAGGCCAACCTCGTCGGCCATCTCAACCTGCTCGAAGTCGCCCGCCATCGCGGCGTGGAGCACATGGTCTACGCCAGCTCTTCGTCGGTTTATGGTGGAAATACAAAGCTTCCGTTCTCGGTGGACGACCGCGTTGACCACCCGATGTCGCTCTACGCCGCCACCAAGAAGGCGGACGAGCTGATGAGCGAGACTTACGCCCACCTCTACCGCCTGCCGCTGACGGGCCTGCGCTTCTTCACCGTCTATGGCCCGTGGGGCCGGCCGGACATGATGATGTGGCTGTTTACCAAGGCAATTCTGGCCGGTGAGCCGATCCAGGTCTTCAACCACGGCGACATGTACCGCGATTTCACCTACATCGACGACATCGTCAGCGGCGTTATCGCCTGCCTCGACAACCCGCCGCCCGACGACGGCTCGGTGAAGGCCGGGGGCAGCGAGAAACCCCACCGCCTCTACAACATCGGTAACCACAAGTCCGAGCACCTGATGAAGGTCATCGCCATTCTCGAAGAGCAACTCGGGCGCAAGGCCGAGATGAATCTCATGCCGATGCAGCCCGGCGACGTCCGCCAGTCCTTCGCCGACATCGACGCGATTTCAGGCGACCTTGGCTATCGTCCGACGACGAGTATCGAGGTCGGGGTGCCGAACTTCGTGAAGTGGTACAAGGACTACCACGGGGTTTGATTTTGCCCCCCGTCCGCGCCACCGAGTTGGGTGAGAGTTGCGGGTGAGTTAGGGGGGAGTTGGGGTAGAGTTGCCATGGAGTTGGGGGTGAGTTGGAAACCCCGATTTCGTCAGGCGTTCACGTCCGCATAGTGGCTTGGCGGCTGGATCACGTCCATGCGTTCGGCCAGCAGCGGGCGGAAGCTCGGGCGGCTCTTGAACACCGAATACCACCCGCGCGCCTGCTCGTGCCCCGACCAGTCGATGCCGCCGAGATAGTCGGCGACGGAGATCTGCGCGGCGGCGGCAAGATCGGCCAGGCTCATCGTCGAACCTGCCAGCCACGGCCGGTTGTCGATCAGATAATCGATATAATACAAATGCTCGTCGGCCAGCCGCATCGAATCGCGCAACCGCTTGCTGTCAGGCGGGCTGCGATAGACCAGCCGCTTCTTCATCCGCTCTTCCAGCAGCGGCAGCGTCACATCGGCAAAGAAATTCTCGTCAAACAGCGCGACGAGACGGCGGATTTCCGCGCGATTCACGGCGGTTCCGTTGATCATCGGCGTCTTGTCGACGGTCTCCTCGAAATACTCGCAGATCGCCCGGCTGTCAGCCAGAATCACGCCGCGTTCGGGATTATGGATCGCCGGAGTCCGGTACGCCGGGCTCAGCTTCCCAAACGCCTCGGTCCGCTCCCACGGATTTTCCCGCACGAGATCATAGGCAACGCCCTTCTCGCTGAGCAGGAGGCGCACCTTGCGACTGAACGGACACAGGGGAAATTGATGAAGCTGCCACATGACAGAAGCTTTGCGCGGGGAGGCGCGGGCGGTCAAGGACGCTTGGGAAAACTACAGTCTCCGTCCCGGTCCTTTCGCGGTATTGAACGCCACCGCCTCGCGCACCAACGCAACGAACGCGTCCTCATCGAGCAAGGCTCCCTCGCGGAGATCAATCGCGCGACGCGTTCCACCGGTCAGACTCGCGTTGAAAAGCTTCGCAGAATCACTGAGCGCAGCGCCGTGGGCGAAGGTCAGCTTCACGTAGGACTTGTAGACTTCGCCGGTGCAGATGATCCCGTCATGCTCCCACGTCGGGACGCCGGCGGGGTTGCTGGGCTTGGCCCATTTGACGCTCTCGACCACTTCAGGATCGGCACGGTGGATGAGCGCCCGCACTTGCCGGAGAATATCGCCCCGCCAATCACCAAGTTCGGCAAGACGCGCATCGATCCGGGCTTTGGCTGTCGGCTGCTCTATCATGACCTGATCATGCCTCACAAGCTACTGCAATAAAACGGAAGTTTCAGATATCCCCCTTCACCGTCAGCGTGAAGATCGGGCCGATCAGGCGGTCGCGGGTTTCGACGAAAGCAATGGGGGAGTTGGGGCGGGGGCCCGCAAAAACTTCGCGGTCCCAGCGCTGGCGGCCGTTCAACAGATTGTTCGCGCTGGCTTTTACCGTCAGGCCCATGACGTTCTTGTGCTCGATGAACACGCCCGCAAACACCGGCCCTTCGAAGGACCGACCCCGCTCGAAACGGCGGTGGTAGAGCGACTGGTGATTATATTCGTATGAGGCTCCGGCGGCCCAGTCGGTGCCGGGAAAATCCTCGCGGAAGCTCAGTTCCCAATAACGGTCGGTGATGCCGCCATAGGGGATGTGGGTCGCGGGATCGAAGGGATCGCGCAGCTTGGTGAAGGTCAGCTCGACGTTGAGATCGAGCCGCGCGCCCTTCCAGCCCAGCGGATCGAACTGCAGCGTGGTGTTGCTGACGATCTGCCGCTCGCGCGCGGAACCGACGTTGCCGATGGATTCGCCGTTCGTGCCAATCGGGATCACGGTCACGTAATCCTGCACGTTGCGGCCGACGAGGCGCAGCTTGGTCGAGCCCAGCTTGCCGAAAGTGCGGTTGAGTTCGAGTTCGGCGGACCAGTCCTGCTGCGGCACGAGATCGGCGTTGCCGCTGTTGGCATTGCCATCATCGAGGAAGCGGCGGGCGAGGAAGTCGTAGAAGGAAAGCTGGCCGACCGAGCGCTTGATCTTGAACGAAACGTCGAGGCTTCTTGCGGCTTTCCAGCCCAATGAGAGCGAGCCCTTGGGACGGAAGAACGAGCGGCTGAGGTTGCCTTCGGGGCCGGTCGCGCCGGTCTGCATCAGGGTGGATTTTTCTGCCCCGGCAATGAGTTGCAGCGTGACCGATTTCGACAGCGGGCGGCTGAAAGACAGGCTGGCGTCATAGCGGTCTTCCTTCACGCCGCCGGTGCCTTCGGGGAAGGGAACGTCCACGAACTGGCCGGTCGCGTCGAGCTCGGCGAGGGTGGCAACGTTTCGCAGCGAATTGAACGCGCCTTCACCGGCCAGCTGCCAGTCTCCGCCGAGCATCTTCCACGAATACTCCCCACGCACGATGCGCTCTGAGCTGTCGCCGGTCTGGGCGAAACGGTCACCCACTGCGGGCGAGCCGTCGTCGAACATGGTGACGACCTGCTGGCTGTAGGGTTCATGCTCCTCGCGGTTGAGGCCGATCAGCTTGAGCCGACCGGGGCCGAGCGCGAACTCGTAGTCGCCGCCGATCTCCCAGTTGCGGGCCGAGGACTTGTCGAGCAAGTCGCGCACCACGACCGTGCCATCGGGATTGGTGCGCACCGAATGTTCGGTGAAATGACGGGGCACGCGCTGGAACGAGCCGTTGAGGTTGGCGACCGAGGAGCCGGGGCCATCGATGGTCAGGCGCACGGCAAGCTTGGGATCATCGCGGTTGGCCTTGACCACGTCCTCGCGGGTCTGGATCACGGCGCCATTGCGGTCGGTAATGATAGTCGGGCCACCCGCCGCGCCGCGATTGGCGTTGTTGGTGAGGCTGACGGTGTACTCTACCGGACCGGTCCGGCCGGTCACCGAGACTTCGCCATTGGTGAAGCGGGGATCGGCGTAGTGCGGGCGGAACTCGGGGCTGTAGCGGAACTGGCCGGAAAAGCTTGAGGAGCGGGCCACGACGTTGGCGACTTGTCCTGTCAGACCCGGAATATCGAGCGTGGCGCCATCGACCAGTTCGATCCGCTCCACGGTTCCGGCAGGAATGCGCGAGAGCTGGGTGAAGATGTCGTCGGACTTGGATGACAGGCGCTTGGAGTTGACGAGGACGTTGCCGCTCGCCTGGCCAAGGCCGCGCGCTTCCTCACCCTCGCGGATGGTGAAGCCGGGGACCTGGCGGAGCATGTCGAGCGCGTTGCGCGGGGCAAAGCGTTCGAAGTCCTTGGGCGTGAAGGTGGCGCGGTTGCCCGTGGTCTGGGCCGCAGGCGGTGCGGTTTCGGCCGCTGGCTCTTCGGCGTGCGCGGGTTGCGCGAGCGCGAGGAGCGCAATGCCGGCAAGGAGGGCAGATTGTTTCTTCGGAAACTTCATGCCCCGCCGATGGCTCAAGTCGGCAGGGGTGGCGCGGGGACCTCGACCAACAGCATGTGCTGTCCGACCAAAGCCGTTTGTCGATTTATGTCAGCCGGATAGGCGCATCCTGTCGCGCAGCACGTCGATTGCGATGCGTTCGATTTCCTCTGCCGGGCGTTCGGCGACGAGCAGGCGGCCGAGCGAGCGCTGCTTCTGGGCGATGAGGTCTATCGCCTGCAATTTGTCCATGTGTTTCATGGCGATGTCCATGTCCATGCACAGGGCCGAGCCGAGGGCCTCGACCTCTTCGGCAAGTTCCTCGAGGACGACCGCGATCTGCTTGTGGGTGGCCTGGGCCATGCGGCGGGCTTCCTTCGGTTCAGGCAGCTTCGGCGATCTGGGCGCCGTCGGACAGGGCGGCGAGGTTCAGGACCATGACCATGCGGTCTTCGATGGCGGCAAGGCCTTCGAGGAAGGGAACCACGGTATCACCCGCCGAAGTGGGCGGGGGAGGCTGCAGCGCTTCGCTGTCGATGGTCACGATGTCGCTGACCGAATCGACGATCCAGCCGGAGATCTGGGCGTTCTGCTGCGTGACGATGATCGCATGACGCGGGGTGGCTTCGGTCGCGCGCCAGCCGAGGCGGGCGGCGAGGTCGACCACCGGCAGCACCGTCCCGCGCAGGTTGACGACGCCTGCTACATAGTGCGGCACGCGCGGCAGGCGGGTGGTGGGCGACCAGGCGCGGATTTCGCGGATGGCCATGATGTCGAGGCCGAAGACCTGGCCTTCTACCTCGAAGGTGATCAGTTCGCGCAGCATGGGTCTGGCTCCTCTTCGAATGTTCAGTGGGCGACGCGGCGGACGGCGGCGACGAGCTTTTCGGGATCGAACGGCTTGACGATCCAGCCCGTTGCCCCGGCGGCGCGGGCACGGGCCTTCTTCTCGTCCGAGCTTTCGGTGGTCAGCACGAGGATCGGGCGGTCGCGGTGGCGGCTGCCTTCGCGCAGACGCTCGATCAGGCCGAAGCCATCGAGGCGTGGCATGTTGATGTCGGTGATGACGACATCGACCTCGTTCATCGCCAGCCAGTCGAGCGCGGCAAGGCCGTCCTCGGCCTGGGCCACGTCGAAGCCGTGCCCCGACAGGGCATGGTTGAGGAGCGCCCGCATGGACGGGCTGTCGTCTACGGTAAGGATCCGGGTGGTGTTGCTCATGGTTGGAACTCGCTTCTCGAAGATCAGAACAGTTCGACGTCGCCACGGGCAACGGCCGGGCGCGGGGTGGGCTGGACAGGGGGCGCGAACCGGTCTTCCACCGTGCGGAGGCGGACCTGGCCCGATGCCGGGCGGAAATCGACCCGACGGGCCTGTGTCCCGCCGAGATCCTCGCGCATCAGGGCAATGCCCTCACGCCGAAGGAATTCGCGCGCGAATTCGGCATTCATCGAGCCGATGCGCATCATGTTGCGATTGACGTTGGCGCCGCCATAGAGGTGCGCCCGGAGGTTGCCCTTGCGCGCACCCTGGCCGAGCATCTGGTTGACCAGAAGCTCCATCAGATAGACGCCGTAATGCTCGTCCACCTGCGTGCCGGGGGCATTGGCGGGCGGTTCGGAGAGCAGGAAGTGGTTCATGCCGCCGACCCGCGCCTCGGGGTCGAACAGACAGGTCGCCACGCAGCTTCCGAGCACGGTGGAGTATTCCACCGAAGGACTGCGGCTGGCCAGCGCCTGGCCCTGCATCACGGTGATCCGTTCAAGCGGCGGCGCGCCGGGGATGGGGGTTTCGAAGCTCATCTCAGGCGGCCTTGCTGAAGGCGTGCCGGGCAATCGCCCCGAGCGGCGCGACGATCCGCGCTGCGCCGAGGTTGATGGCGGCACGCGGCATGCCGAAGACGGTGCAGGTCGCCTCGTCCTGGGCGATGGTCCGCGCGCCTTGCTGCGCCATGGCGAGCAGGCCCTGTGCCCCATCGGCGCCCATCCCGGTCAGGAGGATGCCGACCGCACGCGGGCCGACGAGTTCGGCGACCGAATGGAACAGGACGTCGACGCTGGGCAGGTGGCCCGAAACCGGTGCGCCGGCGCGCAGCTTGCAATGGAAGCTGGACGATCCGCCGAGCGACAGGTGGCGGTCGTCGCCCGGGGCAAGGTAGACGTGGCCGTCCCTCAGCGGCATGTCGGGTTCGGCCACAACGATCCTTGGCGGACAGGACTGGTCGAGCGTGCGCGCGACGGCCGGGGCGAAGCGGGCGTTGATGTGCTGGACGATGACGGTCGGCGGGCAATCGGCCGGAAATCCGGCAAGCACCGTCTGCAGCGCTTCGACGCCGCCGGTGGACGAGCCGATCGCGATCAGCGCCGGTCGGTCCGCCAGCAGTCCGCGCGCCTCGCTGGCCACGCGGCGGGCCTGCGGGGCGCGGGCGGAGAACTGCACCTTGGCCGCTTCGCGGATCATCCCGGCAAGGCGCCCGGCATCGTCGAGGCCGTTGCCGCCGCCGGACTTGGCGTAGCAATCGACCGCACCCAGAGCGAGGGCGCGCGCGGTCATCTCGTTGCCTTCCTGCGTCGATCCGGAGACGATGATCACCGGGGTCGGGCGCAGTTCCATGATCTTGGCCAGGAAATCGAGGCCGTTCATGCCGGGCATCTCGATGTCGAGCGTGACGACATCGGGGTCCAGCTCGCGGATCATCTGGCGGCCTTCTGCGGCATTGGCAGCTGCAGCGACCACTTCGATGTCCGGCTCCTTGCCAAGCCGGTTCATCAGGATCGCGCGCATGGTGGGCGAATCTTCGACAATGACGACGCGAATGGTCATGCAGCCCTCTTGCGGTAGATGGTTGGCCCCATGGAGGCGAGGTGATCGAGTGCCGGGCCGGTGACCCGCTCGGAATGGCCGATGTAGAGCCAGCCGCCGGGCGCGAGCCGTTCGGCAAAGCGGGCGACGAGGCGCTCCTTGGTAGGCGTATCGAAATAGATCATCACGTTGCGGCAGAAGATCACGTCGAACTGCCCCTGCATCGGCCAGTCGCCCAGCAGGTTGAGCGTACGGAAGCGGGCAATCTGCTGCATGACGGGATCCATCGTGCACTCCTCGCCCTTGCTGCGCGTCCAGGCGCGGCGCAGGCCTTCGGGCACCGGCTTGAGATCCTCGGTGCGGTAGGTCGCCGCGCGGGCCTTTGCCAGGGCGTGGCTGGCGATGTCGCTGGCAAGCAGCCGGACGTCGCGCCGCGCAATTGCGGTGCCGGCGGACGTATCTTCACCCAGTAGCGTCATCAGCAGCGACCAGGTTTCCTCGCCGCTGGAGCAGCCGGCGGACCACAGCCGCACCTTGCCGCCGCGCTGCAGGCGATCGAGACAGCCGGGGCGGACGTCGCTGGCGAAGTGTTCGAAATGATGGGCTTCGCGGTAGAAAAAGGTGTGGTTGGTGGTCAGCGCGCAGATGGCCCGTTGCCGCTCCTCCGCATTTTCGCGGATGCGCATGACATAGGCGCCGAAGGTGGCGCAGCCCGAATCCCGGACCAGTGGCGCAAGGCGCGAATAGACCAGCATGGCCTTGCCGGTGGGCAGGACGATGCCTGCCTCGGCGTGCGCAATTTCCGCGATTGCCCGGAAGTCCGCCTCGTCGAATACGCCGGGACTGACGCCGGGCATGGCGGAATCGAGAGCGTCCATCAGGCTCATGCGGCTTCAGCCAGCGACGTAGCAGCGTTGGCAGAGGCGAGGCTGCGCGAAACCAGGCCATCGACGTCGATGATCAGCGCCACCCGGCCATCGCCGAGGATTGTGGCCCCGGCCACGCCCTCGACCGAGCGGTAGTGGGTGTCGAGGCTCTTGATCACGACCTGGCGCTGGTCGCAGATGGCATCGACCATCAGCGCGGCCCGGCCTGCGCCCTCGGTTTCGACCACGATCAGCACGGCCTCGCGCGGATCACTGACGGCTTGCGCGGCGCCGACCGATTGGGCGAGCGCGATCACCGGAATGAAGCGTCCTCGCACGTTGATCATGCTGCGATTGGCGCCAAGGCCCTGGACCTCATGGGGTTCGGGGCGGAGGCTTTCGACCACGTTGGCGAGGGGCACCACCAGCGTCTGGTCGCCGACGTTGACGACCATGCCGTCGGAGATTGCCAGCGTCAGCGGCAGGGTCAGGGTGAAGGTGGTGCCCTTGCCCGGCTCGGAATCGATGGTGATGCGCCCGCCGAGGTCCTTCACGTTCTGGCGCACAACGTCCATCCCGACACCGCGGCCCGAGATATTCGAGACCTGCTGCGCCGTGGAGAAGCCGGGCGCGAAGATCAGCAGGTCGATCTCCTCCTTCGACAGGATCGCATCGGGCGCGACGAGGCCCTTCTCGACGGCCTTGGCGAAGACGCGGTCGCGATCGATGCCCTTGCCGTCATCGCCGATGCGGATGAGGATTCGACCCGAGCGGTGCTCTGCCGAAAGCGTCAGGGTGCCTTCGGCGGTCTTGCCAGCGGCGATGCGTTCGTCGGCCGCTTCGATGCCGTGGTCTACGGCATTGCGGATCAGGTGGGTGAGGGGCTCGCCGAGGCGCTCGATCACGGTCTTGTCGAGCTCGGTGCTCTCGCCCGAGACTTCGAGACGGACGTGCTTGCCGGTGGAGGAGGCCAGTTCGCGCAGGATGCGCGGCACGCGGCTGAACACCGAGCCGATCGGCTGGGCGCGGATGGCCATGGCCGATTCCTGGATGTCGCGGGTCAGGCCCTCGATCATCGCCATTTCCTCGGCGACGGCGAGGCCCTGTCCGGCAAGGCGCTGGGCCATCATCGCCTGGGCGATGACGAGCTCGCCCACGGCATCGATCAGCTTGTCGAGCTTGCCCAGTTCGATGCGGATGGACTGTCCGGGCGCGGGCGGGGCAGGGGGGACGGAATTGCTGGCGGGCAAGGGCTGCGACGCAGCGGCGGCCGGGGCGGCTTGCTGATCGTGGGACGCCTGGACTTCGGTTGCCACGACAGCTGGGGGTGCTGGCGAAGCGACCTTCGGTTGAGGCGTATCCGGATACTGGACCAGCGGCATCTCGGCATTGGCACCGAAGGCAAGGGCGCAGTCGTCGCCGACGAAATCGAAGATGTCCCTGACGGAGGCTTCGGCAACGCTGTGCGGGAAGCTGAAGGCCCAGCCGAGGTAACCGGTTCCGGTGTCGAACGAATCGAGCGACGGGACCGACGAGACGTCGCACATTTCGCAGCGACCGCCGAGGTCGGCCATCTCGCGCAGCATCAGCAGCGGTTCGCTGCCATTGCGCATCGCACCGCTATGGGGGCGCAGACGGACTTCCCAGCGAGGTTCTGCGGCAGGGGCCTCTTCAGGTGCGATCTCGCCCGAGATGTCATCGAGGAGGGCATCGAGATCTAAATCGAAGTCGTCGACCGGATCAGCGCTTGCGACGGGTGCCGGCGTGGCGGGGGCTGGTGCGGCGTCCGCTGCTGCGATCACTTCGCTCCCGCCTGAGTTGGCCGCCATGGCCGCAGTCAGTTCGGCCTGCAGCGCCACGTCGTCAGGCGGTTCGGAGCCATCGCGGGCGGCGGTGACGTGGTCGCTCAGCGTATCGAGCGCGCGGAGGAGGAGGTCGGTCAGCGGGGCGGTGATCGCAACCGTGCCGTCGCGGACATCCGATAGCAGAGTCTCGAAGGTGTGGGTGAAGCCCTGGAGCGCGGTATAGCCAAACGCGCCCGCCCCGCCCTTGATCGAGTGGACGCCGCGGAACACGGCGTTCACGGTGTCGCTGTCCTGCGTGCCTTCGCGGCAGGCGGCGAGGCCCTGTTCGGCGGCTGCGAGCGATTCCTCGCACTCCGCAAAGAAGATGGCCTGGATTTCCTCGGCGGTCATGCGAGCACTCCCGAGAACAGTTCGTCGGTCAGGCCGGTGAGCGATGCGACTTCGCGCAGGGCGTCGGAGGGATGGATCACGGCACCGTCTCCGGTCTGCCGCGCGCTGATCAGCAACTGCAGCATGGCCTGACCGATCTGCCGGCATCCACGCGCGTCAATTTCGAGCGCACCGGATCCCAGTGCCGCGATCATCTCGGGCAGCAAGGCTTCGGCGGCGGCGCGATCGCAGCGTTCGGGCAAGGTGATCGACGTCATGGAGATGCGTTTCCTCCGGCTCGTTGGGGGCCGGCCCCGGGCAGGGCACGGCAACTGGTCTTCCGGAATAGAGCAGCAGGGAAAAGGCCGGCTTTCCCGGGACCTACGTTGAGATACGTAAGGTGTGGCACAGGAATTGATCGGGCCTTCGCGCGTAGACAGGGGCAGGCAAGCAACGCCCCGAAAAGGTTTCACAATCATGCACGAAGCACGCGTTCTGGTGGTCGACGATTCCGCAGCGATGCGGGCTCTGTTCTCGGACATTCTCGACCAGTCCAGGAATGTCACCGTCATCGGTGCGGCAGCAAACGCGGCCGAGGCGCGTGAGCAGATCAAGGAACTGCGCCCCAACGTCGTCACGCTCGACGTGGAAATGCCGGGCATGAGCGGGATCGAGTTTCTCGAGGAGATCATGGGCAGCAATCCGCTGCCGGTAGTCATGCTCTCGAGCCTGACCCAGGCGGGCACCGAGACTTCGCTCAAGGCTTACGAGCTGGGCGCGGTCGAGTGTTTCCCCAAGCCCCTGAAGGCGACGCCCGAGCAATTCAGCAAGACCGTGGGCAAGCTTGGCAAGATCGTGCTTGCCGCCGCCAACAGCAACGTCAAGGACCGCCGCGCCCCGCGCGAGCGCAAGGTGGCCGAGACCAACTTCGAGTGGAACGGGCACATCGTGGCACTCTCGGCCTCGATGGGCGGCATCGACGCACTGACGCAGTTGCTGGAGGACTTTCCCGAGAAGTGCCCGCCCACCGTGATCGCCCTCAATGCCGAGCCGGGCATCGTCGAGACCTTCATCAAGCGCATGGACGGCGAACTGAAATGTTCGGTCAAGGCGGCCAAGGATGGTACGCCGTTGACCCAGGGCACGATCCACATCGCCTACGATCCCGAGCGCCACATGGTGATCGAACCGGGCAGCCCGGCCAAGCTGCGACTGATCGACCGCGATCCGGTGGAGGGCATGCGGCCCTCGGCCAACTTGCTGTTCGGATCGATCGCGCGCGGTGCGGTGCCGGCCGCTGCCGCAGTGCTGACCGGGATGGGCGCAGATGGTGCCAAGGGCCTCAAGCTGATGCGCGATCAGGGCTGCAAGACTTTCGCGCAGGATCGCAAGAGCGCGCTGGTTGCCGAAGCGCCCGGTGCAGCCATCGATGCGGGCGCTGCGGAAAGCGAGCTCGATCTGGAAGGTCTTGGTGCAGCGCTGATCGCGGCCTGCAACATGGGCTAGCGACGAGTCCTGGAGCTCCCTCGCGTCCAAGTCCCCTGCACGCAAGGGAAAGAAGCCCGGCGCCAGCGATGGCTCCGGGCTTTTCCAGTTGCCGATCGGTCAGTGGATCAGGCAGCGATGCTGCGCAGCATGGCTTCCCGGATCTCGGTGAAGTCCTGCCGGATCGTGCGCAATGTCGCGGCGTCGAAGCGGGTCACGCAATCGAGGATCGCGTTGCGCGCCGACTGATAGAGCTGGACCAGTGCGGCCGCGGTCGGGTTCGAGACGTCGACGCCCATCTGCAGCGCGGTGAGTGCTGAAACCGCACGGGTAAGCGCCGCGCTCTTTGCGGCATTGTCGCTGCGTTCGTGCGCGTGGATCGCGCGGCCGACCGAGCCGATGACCTGTTCGAGGCACAGGTCGACCAGCTGCCGTGAATCGGCTCCCCGCACGCGCGCATCGAAATCGACGCGGCGATAGGCTTCGGAAGGGTCGTTGCGACGATGCAGCATGTCAGTTCCTGCCCGATGCGTTCCAGGCGTCGATCTGCGCCTTCAGGAAGGTGAGAGTGGATTGCGAACCGCTGACGCGGGTGTCCATCGACGCGAAGCGGGAGACCATCTGCTGGCGCAGAGCCTCCTGCTTGTCGGTCAGCTGCGCCCGGCGCTCTGTCGTGCTCTTCTGCAGCGCGGTGTAACGCGTGATCGAGCTGCCGAGCGAGATGCCGGTCGTCGACGAGGCGGCGCGGGCGATCCTGTCGACCGTGGCGAAGACGCCGAAGATGCCGGTGGTCCACATCGCGCCGGCTTCCTGCGGGCTGGCCTTGAGCGTGTTCGACAGGCGCGTGCTGTCGAGGGTGAAGCTGCCGTCGCGTTCGATCTTGAGGCCGAGGTCTGCCAGCGTCGAAGGTTTGCCCTCGGCTGCGTTGGGCATGACCTTCGCACCCGCAAGCCCGGTCAGCGCGGTGCGCAGCGCGCGGGCGCCGGGATCGTTGTTCAGCTCGCCGCTGGTCTTGTCCATCGCGGTGTTGAGCTGCGAGACGACCTCGTTGAGCGCGCCGACGAGGTCCGACATCGCGGTGCTGATGCCGCTCGACGGATCGCTGAAGCTGATCGTTGCGGGATTGCCGACGTTTGTGGCCGTCAGCTTCATGTTGAGCCCTGGAACGATGTCGTTCACGGTGTTGCTCTTGGCGGTGTAGTCGATGCCGTCGATGCTGTAGGATGCGTCCGAGGCGGTGGCCTTGAGGCGCGTGCCCGCGCTGGCGGGTGTCCAGGCGAGATCGACGAGCGCTTCCCCGCCGATATCGGGCGTGGTTTCGATCTGGAACCCGTTGGCCGCGCCCTCCTGCCCCTTGAGCACGATCTGCGCACCCGCCGATCCATTGGCGACATAGGCCGAGACGCCGGTGTTGGCGTTGTTGATCGCAGCGGCGACGGCGGCCAGCGTGGCGCCGGTCGGGATGGCGATGTCGACTTGCGCGCGGCTGGCGTCGGCGGTGAAACTGCCACCCGATACCGTGCCGAAGCGCAAGGTGAGCGTGCCTGAACCGACCGTCGAGGTTGAGGAGGCGTAGGCCGGTGTGACCAGCTTCTGCGCATTGGCGAGGCTGGTGACCTCGAGGCTGTAGGTGCCGCTGCCGGTGGCGGTGCCCTTGCTGACCGTGGCCACGCTGCTGTTCGAGATCGACGGGGTCACCGCGAGATCGCCGGTGCGGATCAGCGTGCCGATCGAGGACGCCAGCGTGGTCATCAGCGACCGCAGGTTCGAGGCGCTGGAGATTTGCGCGGTGAGCTTGTCGTTTCGGGCCGTGAGCTGGTCAAGCCGGGGCGCGAACTGCGCGGCGGCGAGTTGTTCGGCAAGCTGCGCGGTGTTGATGCCGCTGCCGCCCCCCAGCGCCGAGACGATCTGCGCGGTGGCTGAGGTCGAAGACGTCGAGGAAGTGGTCGTTGCCATGGTTGTTAGGACGGCTGCGCCGAGGCGGTCTTAAGGTCGATAACCGCTTCGGGACGCCCTTCGGCGTCGAACCGCATGTGGATGGGCAGGTCGATCGGCGGAAGCTGCGGATTGTCGCCGCGTTTGAGGGAAAGGACGAAGGCGAGGGCCGAGGCGACGGCGGCGTAGAGGTCTTCGCGGATCATCTGGTTTTCACGCGTGGTGAAGTAGACCGAGCGGGCGAGTGGCGGGATTTCCAGCGTCGGCACGCCCAGCTCCGCTGCCAGTTCGCGCATCGCCAGCGCCTTTTCGCCGCGCCCCTTGGCCAGAACCACCGGGGCAGGAGCGAGTTCGGGATCGTAGACCATTGCGACCGAGAAGTGCGTCGGGTTGGTGATGACGAACTGCGCCTTCTGCATCGCCTGCTGCATCGCGCCCATCGCCAGCTGGCGCTGACGCCCGCGGATCGCCGCCTTCTTCTCGGGCGAACCTTCGGCGTCCTTGTGCTCGTCCTTGACCTCCTGCAGCGTCATGCGCAGGCGCAGGAAGCGGCGGACCCACTGGATCGGGAAATCGACCAGCGCGATCACGATGAGGCCAGCGGCCAGCGCAAAGGCGAGCGAGGTGATCGTGTCCCACGCGGTGACGAGCTGGCCGTGAATGTCTCCTTGCCCGAGTCCGACCATTCCGGCGATGCGGCCAGATGCCCAGACCCAGGCAATCGCGCCGAGCAGGATCAGCTTGGCGAGCCCCTTGGCAAGTTCGATCCAGCCCTGCGGCCCGAACATGCGCTTTAGGCCCGAGAGCGGATTGATGCGCGAGGCCTTGGGCGCGAGGTTCGAAGGGATCCAGCGCCCGTCAGACAGGCCGACCTGCGAGAAGACCGATGAGGCCAGCACCGTCAATCCAAGCAACATGACTGGCGGCAGGACCGCGATCAGCGCGCCGGTCAGCAGCTTGGCCGGGGCGAAATCCTCGATCGCGGCGCGGTCGAGCGTGAACGAGGCGCGCAGTGTGTCCTGCAGGGCGTCCATCATCCACGGGCCAGCAAGCTTCAGCCAGATGGCGCCGACCAGCACGCCGATGGCGGTGGCTAGGTCCTTGGAGCGCAAGACGTCGCCGTTTTTCGCAGCGTCCTTCTTGCGCTTCTCTGTCGGGGCAAATGTCTTTTCGCCCTCCTGCTCGGCCACGCCTGCCTCCTACTTCAGGACCAGCGCGCCGGCATTGGCGACGGCGGTGGCGGAGATGTCGACCATCACGTCGGTCAGCATCGGGGCGGCGGCGATCATGGCGGCAAGGCCGGCGAGCACGCCTGCGGGAAGGCCCAGCGAGAACAGGTTCAGGCTGGGGGCCGAACGGCTGATGATGCCGGTGGTCACCTGCACCAGCAGCAGGATCAGGGTGACGGGCAGGGCAATGAGGATCGCAGTCACGAACATCTGCGTGGCGAACTGGCCGATCAGATCGATGCGGTTTGCCGCCAGCCACGACGTGCCGGGCGGGAAGGTTCGGTAGCTGTCCACCAGCAGCGCGATCCAGTTGAGGTGCGCGCCGGTGCCGAGGAAGATGACCGTCAGCACGACGGCAAAGTACTGCCCCATCGCAGGCGAGTGCGCGCCACTGACCGGATCGGCCGTGGTGGCGATGGACATGCCCATGCCGCCGCCGATCACTTCGGCAGCAAGCGTCGGCGCGGCGAAGGACAGTTGCAGGGCAAAGCCCATGGCAAGGCCGATCAGGACTTCGTTGGCAGCCGAGAGAATGCCATTGATCGAAAGCAGCGCGGTCGGCGCCTGGACCGGTGTCCATCCGCACACCAGCAGCGCGATCGCGCCCGAGGCGACGATGCGGATCTGATAGGGGACAGTGCCGGTGCCAAAAAGCGGCGCCGCGAACATCGCCGCCGCGATGCGCGTCATCACGAACATCCAGCGCCAGAAATCCGCCTCGAGCGCGCCAAAGCCGAAGTTCAGCTGCAGCACAGGTCAGCCTTTTCCGGTCATGGCGATCTGGTCGAAGATTTCCTTGGTGAAATCCCCGACGAGGCCGAGCATTGCCGAGCCGAACAGCACCAGTACCAGCGCGGTAACGGCCAGCTTTGGCACGAAGGTCAGCGTCTGTTCGTTGACCGAGGTTGCTGCCTGGATCACGCCGACGACAAGGCCGACGGCAAGCGAGGCGATCAGGATCGGCGCGGCGACCAGCGCGGTGATCCACAGCATGCGGTCAGCCAGAGCGAGGAGGGAGGCGGTGTCGTCCATCGCCGGTTACCCGAAGCTTGCCGCAAGGCTGCCCATCAGCAGCGCCCAGCCATCGACGAGGACGAACAGCAGTAGCTTGAACGGCAACGAGACGATCGTGGGGCTCATCATCATCATGCCAAGGCTCATCAGCACCGATGACACCACAAGGTCGATCACCAGGAACGGCAGGAACAGCATGAAGCCGATCTGGAAGGCGGTCTTGAGTTCGCTGGTCACATAGGCGGGCAGCAAGATCGAATAGGGAACGTCGGCAGGCGTGGCGAACTTGGGAGCCTTGGCCATCTCGGCAAACATCCTGAGGTCGGTTTCGCGCGTCTGGCGGATCATGAAGGCGTGAAATTCGCGTCCGCCCGCAACGAAGGCCTGCTCCGCGCCGATCTGGTCATTGGCGTAGGGCTGGATCGCGTTCGCGTTCACCTTGTCGAGCGTCGGTCCCATGATGAACAGCGACAGGAACAGCGACAGGCCGATCAGTACCTGGTTGGGCGGCGATTGCTGCAGCCCCATCGCCTGACGCAGGATCGACAGAACCACCAGCACGCGGGTGAAGCTGGTCATCATCAGGATCAGCGACGGCAGGATCGTCAGCAGCCCCATGATGAGCAGGAGCTGCAACGACAGCGACAGCGAGCCGCCGCTTTGCGCCCCGGCCATCTGGCCGAAGGCGCGATCGAGCGCGCCCGAGATCGCGGCGGGTTGCTGCGCCGGGGCGGGGCCAGTGGCCTGCGCCATCGCGTAGTGCGGCAGCAGGGTCAACGTCGTGGCAAGGGTGGCGAAGAGGCGCTTCACTGCACGTCCTCCGCTTCGGCTCTGGGCCGTGCCGGAGCTTCGGCAAGGCGGACGAGTCCGTTCTTGCCTGCCGAAACGAGGATCTCGCGACCGTGGAATTCGAGCACGGCAAGGCGCAGCGTGGGGGACAGCATCTGCGTTTCGACGATGCGCACAGATTTGGGCGCCGACCCGGCCATGAAGCGGCCTTCCATGCGCTTGGCAAACTTGAGGCTGGCCCAGGCGAGGCCGCCAATCAGCGGCAGCAGAACGAGCAGCTTGAGGATGTACCAGAACATCAGGCGGCGTCCCCCTTGGCGGGCTTCTTCGCCGGAGTGGACGCGGGCGCTTCTTCAGGTTCGCTCCCGGCAAGCTCGACGATCCTGAGGCCGAAGCGGTCGCCTTGAGCGACCACTTCGCCGCGCGCGATCAGCTTGCCGTTGACCATGACGTCGAGGAGTTCGTCGGTCAGCCGGTCGAGCATGACGACGGACTCTTCCGTCAGGCTGAGCACGTCCTTGAGCTTCATCGAAGTGCGGCCGAGTTCGACGGTCAGGCGGACGTCCACGTCCTTGAGGAAATCGAAACCGCGGGGCTGGAAGGTCATGGGGTCAGGGCCTCTTCGGAAAATCAGGAAAGCTGGTTGAGTTGGATGGCGACGCGGTCTTCGAGCGCGCCGATGGTGCCGGTGGCGTAAGTCTTGTCGCCGACCTTGACCGGCACGTTGCGCGCGATCGGCACGGGCAGGACCTGTCCGATGCGCAATCCCGAGACGACCGCGAGCGGCAGGCGCATGTCGACCAGCACGGCCGCGAGTTCGACCGGCAGGTCGGCAAACGGCGCATCGGTCGGCTCGGCCGGGCCGCGCCGGGGCTTGGCGGGGCGCTTGGCATCGCCGTGTGCGAACATCAGGGCGAGCGTATCGTGCGGGAAAGCGATCGAGATTGCCCAGGGCATCCGGCCCTGCTCGACGACGTTGAGCGTCAGCCCGGCAACCTTGGTCGCATCGGGCATCGCCTGCAGCTGGGCGAGGCTGGCATCGCGGCGTACAGCGCGGATCTGCCCGCCGCTGCCGCCAAGCGCCACGGTCAGCGCAGTGGCGACAAGCTGCTCGATCCGGCCGATCATGAGATCGGCCGAGAGCGGAAATTCCTTGGGCAGTGAGGAGGGCGTGTCACCGGGGCCGCCAAAGGCGCGGTCGACCAGACGCAGCACGTTCTCGCCCTCGATCGTCACCATGAACGGCGCACTGCCGATCTGCATCAGGCTGTTGGCAGCAAGCCGCGGGATTTCCGAGCAGAAGTCGGCAAAGTCGGTGTCCATCGGCTTCATCGGATTGATCTGCGGTTCCGCCCCGCCGAGCAGCGGCGACAGCGCGCCTCGCACCGCCTTGGCCAGACGCTCGCTCATGCGGGTGAGCGCCGGGATCAGTTCCGCAGCACTGGGGCCGGGGCGCAGCAGGGCCGGATCGTGCCGGGCAATGGCACGTTCGGCGATGAAGGCGCGTTCGGGTTTCATGGGGACCGAGGGTCTTTCCGGGTTACTGAACGATGAAGGTCTTGAAGTAGACGTTGTCGACGCCGCCAAAGCCTTCGGTCTCGGCAAGGACCTTGTTGATCGCGGCGGTCAGGCGTTTCTGCAGACGGCCCTTGCCTTCGGGGCTGATCACGTCTTCCTCGGGCGTATCGGCGATGGCGATGAGCAGGGCCGAACGGATCGCCAGTTCATGCTTCTTCATCCACAGCACCACCCGGTAATCACGCCGGGTGGAGGCCGAGATGTTCACCTGCAGCAGCGCGTCGGTGTTCTTGAGGTTCGAGGTAAAGTCGTCGGCGAAATTGTAATAGACGGTGCGGAACTCGCTGCCGCCTTCTCCTTCGACATCGGCCATCTCGCCTTCGCCGCCTTCGCCTTCCTTGGCCTTGGGCGCGTAGGGGTCCTCCTCGCCCTTGCGGATCAGCTTGGGATTGTTGTCCTTCTTCTCTTCCTCGGCATGGCCACCGCCGATGATCCCGGCCGCCACGAGGCCGAATACGCCGCCGCCGCCGACGCCGAGCAGGGCAATGGCGCCGATGACCTTCACCATCATGCCGCCGCCCTTTTTCTTCTTGGGCTTGTCTTCCTTGTCGCTCTTGTCGCTCATCGTGGGTCTCTCAGGGATTGGGGGTCAGGATCAGGCGTAGATGCCGCGATCGTCGGTGCGGGGACGGGGGGCTTCGTCATCGCGCAAGGGCGAGCCGCTGTTTGCGAAGGGACGGGTAGGAGTGTGCTCCGCCTGGCGAGGCTGCTGGCGTTGGCTTTCGCCCTGTCCGGCCTGAGCCTGAGCCTGTGGCTGGCCTTGCGGGTTCTGGCCGGTGCTTTCGGTCGGGGTACGCGCTGCTTCAGTCGTGGCGCTGACGGCGCGGGCAAAACCGGGATCGGCGCTGCTCATCGCCACCGACATGCCGCGATCCTCGTCGTGATCGAAGCGGAGTGAGACGCGGCCAAACTCGGCGTGGTTGACCGAGGCGGTGATCGCGCGTGGCGAAGCCTCTTCGCGGGCGCGGGCAAGCGTATCGACCAACGTTGCAAAATCGATGCGTTCGGAGCGGGCCTCGTGGCGGAGCGGTGCTGGCGCTGAAGTGTCGGGGGTCGCAATCGAGCGATCCGCCAGCATGGTCGTGGTGCTCGGCGCTTCGACGCGCGGCATTTCGGCAATTTCACGGTCGGCCAGTTGCTTTGGATCGCCGGCTGGCGCGGGCCGGGCTGCCGGTTCGGGCAACTCGGCATTGGCCGCGCCCGTCTGCTTGCTCTGGCGAACCTGCCGTGCGGCCATGATCTGCGCGGTCGGCACGGCGGCGGCCGCTTCGGGCTGCGAGGCTACGGCTGCGCCTTCGCTGGCGGGCGCAAGCTCGATCTGGGCGGTGCGGGCCAGCGCGATGGCGGCGTGAGCGGGCGATTGCGGTGCAGCTGGTGCCGATGCCGCGGGCGCATGGGTGGCGCGGGGTGCTTCGGGGGAAGTCCCGGCATCCGCAGTATCGGTCGGAACCGGGCGATCCGGAGCGGCGAACAGTGCTGCGATCAGGGCAGGGTCAGGAAGGGCTGCATCGCGCAGTTCCGGGGCGTTCTCGAACTCTTCGTCGGGGGCCTCCGACTTGGCAGCTGCCTTGGCCGGCTGCGGCCGTGCCTGCACATCTGCCACGCGCACTGGCGGCAAGGCGGCAAGCAGCTTTGCCGGATCCGGCAAGATCTTGCCGCATTCCGGCAAAGGCGCGTCTGCCGGTTCTGCCGGTGCGATCTGCAGGGCGAGGAGGGCATCGAAGGCTATGCCGGGGGAGACAGCAGCACTTTCCGCCGCTTCCGCCGCATTTCCGCCATTCTGCAGCGGTGCAGCCATCAGGCCTGGGGCGGCAGTGGGCAGGGAAAGGGCGGCAAGGTCGATCATCAGTCAGGCTCCGTGGCGGTGCGTTAACCGTGATTATTCAAGACCCGTGCCAGATTGCCTTTTGCCGGTGGTAGGTGTTGTTGCGGATGCTACCTTGCGCGCGATCAGGCGCTCCTGCGCCTCGGCACGCTCTTCCACGGCAGCGCGGCGACGCTCGGCGGCGGCAGCTTCCTGCGCCTTGGCATCGGCGATCTTGCGCGCGGCATCGGCATCGGCGCGGGTGCCGGTGGTGATGCGATCAAGCCCTGCCACGAAATGCCGCAGTTGCTGCAAGCCGTGCGCATCGCGGGGATCGGTGCGCG
Source organism: Novosphingobium jiangmenense (assembly GCF_015694345.1). Taxonomy (GTDB): domain Bacteria; phylum Pseudomonadota; class Alphaproteobacteria; order Sphingomonadales; family Sphingomonadaceae; genus Novosphingobium; species Novosphingobium jiangmenense. The sequence goes on along the minus strand of NZ_JADQDC010000009.1, from coordinate 50,929 downwards.
CGGCATATTCCTCCGACAGTCGCTGGGTCCGTTCAACCAGCCCCTGCAACTGCGCCAGCGTGCCCTCGGCCTTGCCCGCTTCGGCGAGCGCGGTCTGGCGGGCGATGTCGCGGATGCGCTCGAGCCGCCTCAGGCGCGCCAGGCGCTCCCGTTCTGCCTTCATGCGCCCATCAACTGGGTCAGCGCGGCAACGCTTTGCGGCATCGACACGATTTCACGCTGCGGCTGGCTGATGAACCCGGTCAGCACCTCGTGCATGGCGATGGCGCGATCGAGCTGGGGATCGGCTCCGCTGCGATAGGCGCCCATCAGCACGAGATCGCGGTTGGCCTCGTAACTTGCCACGAGCGCGCGGAAGGTGCGGGCAGCGCGCTGATGTTCGGGCGCGGTGATGTCATTCATCACGCGGCTTAGCGAGGCGGCGATGTCGATCGCGGGATATTGCCCCCGTTGCGCCAGATCGCGCGAGAGCACGATGTGCCCATCGAGGATCGAACGTGCGGTATCGACCACCGGATCGTCCTGGTTGTCGCCATCGGCAAGGACTGTGTAGAGTCCGGTCACCGATCCGCCGCTTTCCGCCGAATTGCCCGCACGCTCGACCAGCTTGGTGATCGTGGCGAGTGCCGAGGGCGGATAGCCGCGCGCGGCGCCTGGTTCGCCGAGCAGCAGGGCAATCTCGCGTCCGGCGTGGGCGACGCGGGTCAGGCTGTCCATGATCAGCAGCACGCGCTTGCCTTGCGCGCGGAAGTATTCGGCCATCGCGGTGGCCATCATCGCGCCCCGAATGCGCAAATTGGGGGCATGGTCTGCGGGCACCGCAACGATGACCGAGCGCTCGCGCTTGGATCCCTGCATGTGCCGTTCGACAAAGTCCGAGACTTCGCGCGCCCGCTCGCCGATCAGGCCGACGATGACGATCTCGGCCTCGGCACCATGCGCGATCATGTCGAGCAGGACCGACTTGCCGACGCCCGAGCCCGCCATGATGCCTATACGCTGGCCGATGCCGAAGGTGGTCAGTGCATTGAGAGCGCGCACACCGGTATCGAAGCTCTCGCGCACCGGCGAACGATCGAGCGCGGCGGCACGCACGCCACCTGCAGGCCATTCCCGGCGATTGTGGATAGGACCCATGCCGTCGATGGGCTTGCCCTCGCCATCGATAGCGCGGCCAAGGAGTGCTTCCCCCACCGGCACCATGCCGGGGCGGCCTTCCGGACGGACCTTGGCACCGGGCCGCAGCAGCACCGGATCGCCGAGCAGCATCATCAACGTACGCCCGTTGCGAAAGCCGATGGTCTCCGCCGTCAGTGAGCCTGCGCCGTGGGCGATGCGGCATTGCGTGCCGATGGGGACGGACAGGCCCGAAACCTCGAGCATTCCGCCGTCGCATGCGGCCAGAAGTCCATAGCGTGCGGGCGTGAAATCGGGTTCGCACAGGGCAAGGGAATCGAGCGCCCGGTCCAGCGCGGAAAAGGTCGGCCCCATCAGCATTGGCGGAGCGCCTCGTTGATGGCGCGGCGCCACTGCTCGGGGCCATCCTCGACCCCGCCGGTCGCGCCTTCGACGCGCAGCGCGCCGCGTCCGAGCGAGGCGTCAGGTTCGAAGTGCCAGTCCTCGGGCAGGCGCGCGGCGATCAGGGCAAGGTCTTCGGGGTGGAGCCGGATTACGCGCTGGTCCTCGGCCCGCGCGAGCATGGCGGCGGCCACTTCGACGCGTCGGGTCAGCCCATCGGGATCGAGCGCGGCAGGGGCAATCGCCGCTTCGCACAGGGCGATCACGGTTTCGCGCAAACGGTCCTGCAACTCCGTCTGCATGGCTGCATCGAGCTTGCCCAGCGCGAATTCGATCTTCTGACGCGATGCTTCCTGCTCGGCAATGAGCTGTGCAGCGGCTTCCTGCGCCTCGCCCAGGCCCTTGGCATAGCCATCGGCCCAGGCCTCGGCGACCGGATCGTGCGGTTCGGGTTCGTCCTCCACCGGGACCACGACCGGCTCCGGCTCGGGTGCGGAGAATTCGCGGAAGAAGCGGCGGTCGCGCGCAAAACCTGTGGGGACTTGCCCCAAGTCCGCCAGCGAGATCGCGCGCAGGCCATCAGACATAGTCGTCGTCGCCCGCGCCGAACACGATCACGCCCTCTGCCGAGAGGCGGCGGGCGGCGGTGACCATGGCCTTCTGCGCTTCGATCACTTCGGCCATCTTCATGCGTCCACGCGCGGCAATCTCGTCGCGCACGCCATCGGCAGCGCGCGCCGACATGGCGCGGAAGAACACCTCGCGCTGCTCCTCGGGAATGCCCTTGAGCGCGGCGATCAGGGCATCGCTGTCGACCTCGCGCAGCAGCGCGCCCATCGACTTGTCGTCGAGCGCGAAGAGGTGTTCGAACTTGAACATCTCGTTCTCGATGGCCTTGGCAAGCTGGCGGTCCTGCTTGGCGATTTCGGGCATGACGCGCTTTTCGACAGCACGGACCGAGGCGTTGATGATGTCGGCCGCCTCGCGCGGGCCGCCCATCGTAAAGGCGCTGGACCCGTGCCGCTCGCCGATGCGCTGGTGCAGCATCTCCTCGAGCATGGCGATCGCCTCGGGCGCAACCGGGCCGAGCGTGGCGATGCGCTGCACGACCTGCGGCTGCACCTCATCCGGGAGGCCGTGGAGCACGGAGGCGGCCACTTCCGGATCAAGCTGGACCAGCAGCACGGCGATCGCCTGCGGGTGTTCGTCGCGGATCAGCGGCACGATCACCTGCGGCGTCAGCCACTTGGCGAGTTCGATGCTGGGCGTGCGTGCAGGATCGTCGGGCAGGATGCGCTGCATCAGGCTGTCGGCCTTCACTTCGCCCACCGCCCGCGTCATCAGCGAGCGCACTTGCCCCACGCGATCGTGCGCGATCAGGCCAAGTCGTTCGGTCTTCTCGACGAACCCGGCAATGGCCTGGGCAATGGCCACCGGGCCGATCTCGCCCAGCGCGCACATCTTTTCGCCAAGCAGGCGCAGTTCCGCCGGTTCGAGTTGCGCCAGGATCTGCGCAGCCTGATCGTCTTCCAGCAGCATGACCATCACCGCCGCGCGTTCGGGATCGGAGATGGCCGGGGCTTCCATCAGGTCGCTCATGCGCTGGCACCTTCCTCTTCAGGCTCTTTCAGCATCTGCTTGAGCGCAACCACCGCGCTGTCGGGCTTTTCGACGACAAGCCGCTGCGCGAGGCTGACCTGCCGGGCGAGCGCTTCGGCGTCGACAACGCCGGTTTCGGGGTTCTGCGCAGGCTGGATGGCCTGGGCAACTTCCTCGGCCGTGACGGTTTCGGCGGTGTCGTCGCCGACTTCGTCGTCCTCGTAGTCCGCCTCTTCACCCTTCTTGCGCTTTTTCAGAGGCTTGCCCTCCGGCTCCGCAGCTGGCTCCTTCTTCAGCGTCTTGATCAGCGGGCGTACGCCCAGCAGCAGCACCAGCAGGACCGCGATCAGCGCCACGGCATTGCGCAGGATCGTCGCGAACCACGGCGTTTCCCAGAACGGTGCGGGTGCAACGTCGGCGGGCTTGAACGCGCGCACGGCCACGGCAACCTGATCGCCACGGGCCGGGTCGGCGCCGACTGCGGCGCTGACGAGTTGCTTGATCTGTTCGATGTCCTGCGGCTTGGCCTTGGCCATGGTCTCGGCGCTAAGCGCAACCGCTACGGACAGGCGCTTGATCTTGCCCGGCGTCTGGTTCGATACGGCAACCTCGCGGCCGAGCTCGTAAGTGCGCGAGGAGCTGGATTCCCCGTTAGCGCCGGGTGTGGCTGCAGCAGTTGGCGTGCCTTGCGGTGCCCCCGGCTGGGCTGTCGTCGCAGGCGGCGGGGTGTTGGCGGTAACGCCCGGCACGCCTTGCGCGGTTGCCGCGCCGGTCTGTTGCGAGGCGCTTTGCGTTTCCTGCCGGACGACGCCCTGCTTGTCATAGCTTTCGCGGGCCGAGGTCACCTGATCCATGTCGAGATCGAGCTGGATCTCCGACGAGAAATTGCCTTCGCCCAGCATCGGCGTCAGCAGTTGCGCCACCTGCTGGCGCAATTTCTCTTCCATGCGCTGCTGCAGTTCGAGCCTGTCGCCATCGGGGCCGGAGGGATCGGAAAGCAGCGCGCCATGCTGGTCGACCACACGCACCGCATCGATGGAAAGCCCCGGCACCGAACCGGCCACGAGGTTGACGATGGCGCGCACCTGGCTTTCCGAAAGCTGCCGCCCGCGCTTCAGCTTTACCATGACCGAGGCCGATGGCGGCACGTTCTCGCGCACGAACACCGATTTCTCCGGCTCGGCGAGATGGACCCGCACGGCCTCGACCCCGTCGATCTCCATCACCGTCAGTTCCAGCTCACGCTCGCGCGCGGCCTGCAGGCGCTGGCCTTCAAGTCCCCGGCTCGCGCCCATCGGCAGCTTGTCGAGCATCTGCGTGCCGGTTTCCGGCGTGGCGATCGCGCCGTCCGAGGCGGCGGCCATGCGCGCCTTGTAGAGGTCGTCCTCGCCCACCGTGATCGCACCGGTGGCGTTGTCGATCTGGTAGGGGATGGAAGCCTTGTCGAGGCTGGCGATAACTTCGGCGCGTTCGCTGTCCGAAAGCTGGCTGTAGAGCATGCGCTGCGGCGCAGGGGCCATCGTCAGCCATAGCACGGCGGTCAGGCCCGCAGCGGAAACGCCTGCAAACCATGGCAGCGTGCGCCGCACCGGGGGCTGCGCCAGAAACGCCTTGGCCCGCGTGCCGAAGCTTCCGGCGGCGGGGTCGGTCAGGACGCCGAAGGTCAAAGGTGCGGGGGCCGGAACGAGGTCAGCCATTCAATCACACTCCCATCCGCATGATGTCCTGGTAGGCGGTCAGCAGCTTGTTGCGGACCTGCAGCGTCGCTTCGAACGCCACGCCCGCCTCCTGCCGCGCCAGCATGACCTTGGCGACATCGACGACTTCGCCCTTTTCATAGGCTTCGGTGATCGCGCTGGACTTCTGCTGGGCCGCGCTGACGCTATCGAGCGCGCCTTTCAGGCTGTCGGTGAAGCTTCCTGCCGGGCCGCTGCTGCCTTGCGGCGCTTGCGTCGCCTCGGGCGACTTGACCTGCTGGAGCAGCTGCGAGCGCTCCATGATCTGCTGGCGCAGGGCCATGATGTCCTGGATGCCGGAAGCCCGGCCGCCGATGCCGGAGACGCTCATCGCCTGCCACCTACGGCAATCCCGGCCTCACGGAAGCTGGCGAGGCGATAGCGCAGGGTGCGCTCCGAAATGCCGAGCTGGCGGGCGGCGGCAACGCGGCTGCCGTTGCAGGCCTCGAGCGTCGAAAGGATCGCCCGCGCTTCGGACATCTGCACGATGTTCGAGAGCTTTGCATCCCCCGAGGCAGGAGCGGCAACCGGTTCGTTGATCAGGCGGGCAGGGCGGTCGAACACGATGTGCGCAGGTTCGATCACCGCAGTATTGCCTGCCAGCACCAGTGCACGGCGCATGACGTTCTCCAGCTCGCGCACGTTGCCCGGCCAGGAATGCGACGCGAGCAACGTCAGGGCATCGTCGGAGACCCAAGGGCAGTTCGGCGAGTGACGCAGGGCCATGGCGAAGGCGAGGGGAGCGATGTCGTCGGGACGCTCGCACAGTGCGCGCAGGGTGAGGGGGAAGACGTTGAGGCGATAGTACAGGTCGGCGCGGAAGCGGCCTTCCTCAACCTCGAGCGGCAGATCGCGGTTGGCACAGGCAATGACCCGCACGTCCACCTTCACCGGCTGCGTCGCGCCCAGCGGCACCACTTCGCCCTCCTGCAGCGCGCGCAGCAGCTTGGCCTGAAGCGCAAGCGGCATCTCGGCAATCTCGTCGAGCAGCAGGGTGCCGCCGTCAGCCGCGCGGAAGAACCCTTCGCTGGCGGCGTTGGCGCCGGTGAATGCGCCCTTCTGATGGCCGAACAGCAGGGCCTCGAGCATGGCTTCGGGCATGGCGGCGCAGTTGATCGCCACGAAGGGCTTGTCGGCGCGGGCCGAATGTTCGTGGATGAAGCGGCTCAGCACTTCCTTGCCGGTGCCGGTCGGGCCGTTGATCAGGACAGGGATGTCGGTGGCGGCGATGCGTTCGGCCAAGGCCAGGACAGACAGGCTCTCAGGATCGGCGGCAATCGGCGCACCGGGCTTTGCCGCGCAGGCGAGCACGGCGGCCAGGGCAGCTTCGCCCGCGCCGTCGCCATAGCGCACGGTCGCAGTGCGGCTGCCGCTCTGCCGTTCGATCGCAGGAACGGGCGACCGCTCCAGCAGCACCACCTGCTTGCGCGGCGGCATCTTCGCGTTCTCGAAGGCGTCGGCCAGCATGGACTGTCCGTCAGCGCCGTAGCTCGAAAGCACCGAGGCCGCGCGCTGGACCAGCGCCGCGTGGGCTTTCGCCGCTGCTTCCGTGAACTGCAGTGCCCCGCAATCGCGAATCATCTCAAGACCCCTGTTAACCATCCTGTCTGGTCCCTTCTTTCGCGCGGGACCGACAAACAGGTTGAAACTTTAAGGGGGCGGGTAACCCTAAGGGCCAGTACCTATGGGCGGCATTCTTTTGCCGGGCGGCAACTTAAAACCGGCTGCCATTTGCCGGTCTTAGTCCCGACAGCCGTGTCGATCCTCTGACCCGGCGGTCCTTTCGGGAACGACACACCACCTACCGGAGAATGGAAAATGGCGGTTATCAATACCAACATCAGCGCCATCAAGGCTGCTAACTCGTCGACCTCGGCGAGCAAGATGCTCGGCACGGCGATGGAACGCCTGTCGACCGGCAAGCGCATCAACGGCGCCAAGGACGACGCGGCAGGTCTGGCCATTGCCACGACCATGACCTCGCAGATCAAGGGCATGGCCCAAGGCGTGCGCAATGCCAACGACGGCATCTCACTCGCTCAGACGGCTGAAGGTGCGCTGAGCGAAGTCACCAACATGATGCAGCGCGTCCGCGAGTTGGCAGTTCAGGCCAAGTCGGCGACCTATCAGGAATCCGACCGCGACTACATGAACACGGAAGTCCAGGAACTGACGGACCAGATCAACGCCGTTCTTTCCGACACCAAGTTCAACGGCAACACCGTGTTCGACAGCACCGCCGACAAGACCTTCGACATCCAGGTCGGCTCGGAAACCGCGACCACGGTGACGATCACCTCGAAGCAGATCAACACGGTCGCCTTCGACGTCAGCGGCACCGACGGCACCAACGCAGGCACCACCATCGACGACGTCGATACCGCTCTGGGTGAAGTGAACGCTGCCCGTGCGACTTTCGGTGCCGGCCAGAACCGTCTGGAATCGGTGGTGAACAACCTCAACGACAACATCACCAACCTGTCGGACGCCCGTTCGCGTATTCAGGATACCGACTACTCGGCGGAAACCACGCAGATGGCCAAGGCCCAGATCCTTTCGCAGGCTTCGACCGCGATGATCGCCCAGGCCAACCAGAGCCAGCAGAACGTCCTCTCGCTGCTGCGCTAAGCATGACATACGCCTGTCTCCACCAGGCGTGATCACGAGCCCGGCGATCCTTTGGCGGGTCGCCGGGCCTTCGTGCGTTCTCCGGTAATGCAGAAAGGGCGGCTCCCGATCGGGGCCGCCCTTTCATTGGTTAACGATACTGTGGCTTTTACTTCACGCCGATCGGGAAGCTCACGCCGTTGGCGGCGGCAGTCGAAGTCCGGCCGTCGTTGCGCGGACCCCCGATCAGGACCAGACCGGCAAGGTGCGGAGTCGCCATCGAGGTGCCTGAGATGGTGTTGTAGCCACCGTTCATCCAGGTCGACAGGATCGACACGCCGGGTTCTGCGAAGTCGACCGGCGAGCCGAGCGCCGAGTAGTTGGAGAAGCTGGCGAAGGTGTCGCTGCTGTTGACCGCGGCAACCGTGTAGATGTTCGGACCGTTGGCGCGTGCTGGCGAGTGCAGGTTGGCGTCCTCGCCGTCGTTGCCAGCTGCCAGTGCAAAGACCACCCCGCTGTTGGTGGAGGCATTGATCACAGCCTGATCGAGCGTGGTCGAAACCGGGCCACCAAGGCTCATGTTGGCAACGTCGCCCGGCTTGCCGATTTTGGCGACGTAATCCACGCCAGCGATCACGTCCGCATAGGCGCCGCTGCCGCGACGGTCGAGCACGCGGACCGCAACCAGCGTCGCGCCCGGTGCCACGCCGACCACGCCCGAACCGTTGATCTTGGCGGCAATGGTGCCAGCAACGTGGCTGCCGTGGCCATTGAGGTCGTTGGCCGACTTGTCACGCGGCACGAAGTTCTTGCTGCTGGCCTTGTCGACATTGAGGTCGGGGTGGGTCAGGTCGATGCCGGTGTCGATCACGAAGGCGCGGCCGGAAATTGCATAGGAAGCGTTGCCGCCGCCGACGCGGATGATGCCCGGCGGCGTGGTCTCGGTAGCCGAAGCGCTGACGTTGCCGCCCGGGCTGGCAAGCGAATTGACCGGATCGATGACGGTGGCAATCTGGTCGGCTTCGCACTTGGCGATGTTGGGATTGCGCGCGGCGATTGCGGCGGCGCTGGCGGCCTTGGCGTGGATCGAGAAGCCCTGCAGCGCGGAGGTATAGACATGGCCGACGTTTCCGCCCGCCTGGCTGGCGACGCGGTTGGCTTCTGCCTGTTCGGAACCACGGGCGACTGCACCGGCGCGGAACACGCAGATCCAGCTGTCGGCAATGACCGAGCCGACTGCAGCCGCAGTGGTCGGCTGCGCGGATGCGGGCGCCGTGGCAGTGCTGCCAACCGGAAGAACGACTGCGCTGGAGGTTGCGTTCTTGTTGCCGCCTGCGGCTGCAAAAACCATTCCGGCCAGTGCCAAGGCAGACACCGTCGCCATTGCTGCAATCTTCTTCATCGAATTTTCGCTCCCTGTCGTTGTACGCGGTCACGGGCGCAAGGCCCGGTGCACCACCGCAATGACGGGAAACTGCATCCAACTCGTTGCAGACGCAACCGTAACTTTTCATCCAAAGTTCAAGAACGTCACAGTTCTTTAGTTAATCAGTCACTAAGCAAAATCGACATGCGGCGATTGCGCGGATCAGCCGGGTTGTTCTGCACCAGTGGCTCCCGGTCGGCCACGCCCTCGATCCGACGGAAGCGCGCTTCGGCGATGCCCTGGCGCATCAGGGTCTGTCGCGTCGTCTCGGCGCGACCGGCCGACAGTGACCAGTTGTTGGCCACGCCATTCTTCCACGGCAATGAGTCCGTGTGCCCGCGGATGGTGAGCTGCGTCGGGTCCGGGGCTATGGCCTGCCCGATCGCACGCAGCAGTTCGGCGGCGTCGGGGGTCAGGACCGTGGTGCCCAGCAGGAACATCGAGAAGTCGGCATCGTCGACCAGATCGAGCCGGATGCCGTCGGCAGTCTCGGTCATGCGCACCTGCCGCGCGAGCTTCCTGAGCTTTTCCGACTGGGCAAGCTTCTGGGCGATGCGCTCCTTCATCACCTGCGAACGCTTGATCTTGCTGCCGCCTTCCTTGGGGCCGCCGGTCGCGTCGCGCGGGATCGAGATGGTCTTGTTGCCGGTCTGCCCGGCACGGTGCGGGTAGTCGTCGGCGTCGGTCAGCGAGGAGCCGCCGAGCACGCCATAGCCGCCTGCGCTGCCCTGCCTGACCTTGACCAGCGTCGGCGTGAAATAGTCGGCGATGCCCTTGCGCTGCTTTTCGGTGGTCGCGCCGAGCAGCCACATCAGCAGGAAGAATGCCATCATCGCGGTCACGAAGTCGGCATAGGCAACCTTCCACGCGCCGCCGTGGTGACCACCGGCAACGACCGTGATTTTCTTGACGATGATAGGTTTGGGCGGCTCGTTCTTGCCCTTGGCCGGTGCCTTGGCCATCGCTTATCTACCGCGCAAGGCGTCGAGGAGTTCCGAAAGGCCGGGACGAAACGCATGGCCGAGGCCTGACCGCGCGCTCTCGACGACCAGCGGCTGCGGCCAGCCATGCAGGCTGGCGATGATCACCTGCTTGACCGCCTGGAAGATCATCTCGTCCTGATCGAGCACCTGCTTGAGGCGGCCGGCAATCGGCGCAACGATGCCGTAGGCGAGCAGCACGCCCATGAAGGTGCCGACCAGCGCCGAGCCGATCATCGCACCGAGGATCGAAGGCGGCTTGTCGATCGACCCCATCGTCTTGACCACGCCAAGCACCGCCGCGACGATGCCGAGCGCGGGCAGGGCATCGGCCAGCCCCTGCAGCGCGTGCTGGGCTTCGGCTGCTTCGTGGAAATGCGTTTTCATCGCGTGATCCATCACATCCTCGACGGCGTGGACTTCCAGCGTGCCCGAGGACACCACGATCAGCGTCAGCGTGTCACATATCAGCGATGTCAGCGCATGGTTGGCCAGCAGCTTGGGGTATTCGGCAAAGATCGGCGAGTTCTTGGGATCGGTGACATGGCTTTCCAGCGCCACCGGGCCGTCGCTGCGCAGGATCTTCATCAGCTTGGTGCACAGCACGATGGCGTCGACGTGGTCCTGCTTGGAATGCTGCGGCCCCTTGAACACCTTCTTGAAGCCGCCGCCGATGCCCTTCAGCTCGTGCATCGAGTTGCCGGTGACGACCGCGCCCAGCGCCGCACCGCCGATGATCAGCATTTCGTGCGGAATGGCGTGCATCACCGGGCCAAGCGCGCCGCCGGTAATGGCAAAGCCGCCAAAGACCATGGCGAGCAGGATGACGATGCCGACGATCACGAACATGAAACAGGTCCCCGGTGGGCTGGCGCGCTCAGTTCAGCACGCTGAACAGCGAAAGGTTGGCCAGCTTGGCAAAGCTCGCCTGGCTGGCCTGCAGCACCAGCATGGTGTTCTGCAGGCGTGCGATGGATTCTGTGAGATCGGCGCCGCCCACCTCGGTTTTCTCGCTCGTGCGCATTTCGGCAAGCGAGGTGCGGCGCTCGGTGTTGAGATCGATCCAGTTGAGGCGCGAACCGACGACAGTCTGGGCGGTGGTGATCGCGTTGAGCCCGTCGCCGAGCGCGCCGAGCGCATTCTGCGCTGTCGTCGCGCCGCCTGTGCCGGCCTTGAGGTCGTCGGCCAGCGCCTTGGTCAGGGCCAGCAGGTCGACCGTGCCCCCCCCCGACGGGAAGCGCAGAAAGTCCGGTCCGGTCACCCCGCGCGAGACCGACTGGCCTCCACCCAGCGAGATCGTTCCCGCTGCGGCGGTGCCGGCATAGGTCGCATTGCCCGCAGCATCGAGCGTATAGGCATCGCTCGCGCTCTCCCCGCCGAACAGGGCGTTGCCATTGCCGTCACGCGTATTGGCCAGCGCGACGAGGTTGTCGCGGATCTGCGCCACTTCCTCGCCGATCCCGGCACGCTGGCTGGCGCTGAGGGTCGAGGAGGCGGCTTGCGTGGTCAGTTCCTGCAGGCGCGTGACGAAGTTTGCGAACTGCGAAAGCGCGTTGTCGGTCAGCGTCAGGTCGGTCGTCGCGCGGTTGGTCGCGGCGGTGTCGATGTCGTCGAACACATCGGCCCGGGCGAGTTGGCGCAGGCGCGAGGCGGCGACCGGATCGTCGGACGAACGCTGCAGGCGCTCCCCGGTCGACATTTCCGCCTGCGTCTCTTCGGCCTGCTTGCGCAGGGCGGTCAGGTCCATCAGGGACCTTTCGAAGAAGGCGCTGGTCGATGTGCCGAAGATCGTGCTCATTTGCGCTTACCTGATCTGCAGAAGGGTGTCGAAGATGTCGGATGATACCTGCATGACCTTGCCGGACGCCTGAAAGGCCTGCTGGAATCTTACTAGGTTGACCGCTTCCTGATCGAGATCGACGCCCGATTGCGCGGACAGCGCGACCTTGGCGGTATCGGCAATCGTCTGCAGCGCCCCGAGCGTGACGTTGCGCCCGGCCAGCGTGCCCGAAACGTCGAACAGGATCGCGTCCATGGTGCCCGAGGGGTTCACCCCCGCCAGCGCGGTGCGGATCGCTGTCAGGTTCGAGGCATCGCGGCTGCCTGGGGTCGTAGCGGTTGCGGGGGCGGTGGCAATCTTGCGCCCGTCCTCGACGGCCAGCGCCATCGTTGCGGCGGTGGTGCCGGAAAAGATCGCCACGCCCATCGCGCCATCGAGGTCGCGGCCGCCGGTCTGGGCCATGTTGAACGTGTCGACGATGTCGCCGGCAAGAGTGTCCAGATCGGTCTTGAGCTGCGCCCCCTTGGCCAGCGCGAGTTGCTGTCCTGCCAGCGTTCCGCCCGCGAGAGTTACCGCGTTGCCTGCGACAGTGTAGCTTACGGTGCCGTCAGTTGGAGATGTGGCGATGGCCATTGTCGCGGCGGCATTGCCGGTCACCAGATCCTCGCCGCCGCTCCCGCCGATCTTCACGGCGACCTGTCCATCGGCGGAAAAGTCGGTCGCGATATTGGCATAACCGCTCAATTCCTCGAGCAGCTTGTCGCGCTGGTCGAGGAGGGCGGTCTTGTCGCTGCTCGCATCCGAAGCGCGGGCCAGGCGGGTGTTGGTCCGCGCCAGTTCCTGGGCGATGCGGTTGACCTGCGTCACGCCATCGGTGGCAAGAAAGCGCAGGCCGTCGGCTGCGGCGTCCATTTCCTGCGAGGCGATCTGGAACGTCCCGGTCATGGTCCGCGCCTTCTCGATCACCGAGGCGCGCAAGCTCGTGTCGGTCGGGTTCTGGGTCAGCTGCTGGAGCGAGGATTCAAAGCCGACGATCGCGTCGAACACGCCCGACTGCTCGATGGCGGATTCAATGTTCTGCAGGCCGGAAACTTCGGCCTGCGCGCGCGCCACGTCAGACCCGGTGCGGCGCACTTCGGCCTGGCGGAAGGCATCGGCATTGCGCACGATGCCATCGAGCCGGACGCCTGAAAGCGAAAGGTCGCCAATGCGATAGGCGCCGCCGGTCGAGGCGACTTCGCGAAACGCGGCGGAGCGGCGGACATAGCCGGTGGACGAGGCGTTGGCGATGTTCTGCGCGGTGACATCGAGGCCGATGCGCGCGGCCTGCACACCGCTGCGGGCAATCGAGAGGAGATCGGATGCCATGGCTTATGCGCCTCCCTTCGGCACACTTTCCTTGGGAAGCAGCGCAGCCAGGTGGTTCTCGATCTGCCTGGCAAAGCCCAGCGCCCCGGTTTGCGAGGCGATGTCGGCAAAGCGTTCGTCGCGCATCTGCACGAAGGTCTGGTCCATCTTGCCGAACACTTCGTCGCCCCCGAAATCGACCGAGCGGGCGCTGGCCAGCATCTGCCGGACGAAGATCGCCTCGAACTGCCTGGCCGCGCCCGAAAGCTTCTCTCGCTCGGTCGGCGCCTTAGGCGAGAGCGACAGGTTGGCGGCAGTTGTCGGGACAAGCGCGGTCATATCACCACCATCTCCGCCTTGAGCGCACCTGCCTGCTTGAGCGCTTCGAGGATCGCGACGAGGTCCGAAGGGCTGGTGCCCAGCTTGTTGAGCGCATCGACCAGCGAGGACAGCGAGGCGCCCGGCTTGAACAGGGCGACCTTGGCGTCCTTCTCCTCGGCAGCGATCTGGCTGTTGGGCACAATTGCCGTCTGGCCACGGCTGAATGGCGCGGGCTGCGAGACCTGCGGCTTCTCGTCGATCTTCACCACCAGCTTGCCGTGGCTGATCGCGGCGGGTGACAAGCGCACCGCGCTGTTGATCACGACTGTGCCGGTGCGGCTGTTGACGATCACCTTCGCGGCGGTCTCGGCCGGCGTCACGTCGAGCATCTCGATCGCGGCCATCGTGGTCGCGCGGCTGTCGGCCCCGGCGGGGAGACGCAGGGCGAGGGTTACGCCGTCTTCAATCGTGGCCGACTGCGGAAAGCGCGCGTTGATCGCATCGCGCACGCGCTGGGCGGTCATGAAGTCGGCGTCGAACAGGTTCCAGCGCAGCACTTCGCCGCTGTCGAACCCGGTGGCGACGGCGCGTTCCACGCTTGCGCCTTCCGCGATGCGGCCGACGGTCGGCACGTTGACGGTAAGCTGCGAGCCATCGCGCGCGGCGATGCCAAGGCCGCCGACGGCAAGGTTGCCTTGGGCCATCGCGTAGATCTGGCCATCCGCGCCATAGAGCGGCGCAAGGATCAGCGCCCCGCCGCGCAGGGACTTGGCCTTGCCGATGGTCGAGACGGTGACGTCGATGCGCTGCCCCGGCTTGGCGAAGGCGGGGAGTTCGGCGGTAACCAGCACGGCGGCGGCATTCTTCAGACCGGGTGAGATCCCGGCGGGCAGCTGCACGCCGAGGCGTCCTGCGGTGCCCTTCATCGCCTGCGTCAGGTATTCGAGATTGTCGTCGCCGGTTCCGGCAAGTCCGACGACCACGCCATAGCCGGTGAGTTGGTTGGCGCGCACGCCCTGGAACTCGCCAAGGTCGCGCACGCGCTCGGCCATGGCGGGCACGGGCAGGGCCGCCACGAAGGCTGCAAGAACAGGAAGGATGAATCGGGCCAGCATTGCATCAACCTTCAGAAGGGCGAAATCGCGTTGAAGAACTTCGAGAGCCAGCCTTCGCGGCTCGCCCGGCCGACCGAACCGTTGCCGGTGTATTCGACCCGTGCATCCGCAACCTGGCTGGAAAGAATGCGGTTCTCTTGATCGATGTCGCCGAGACGCACGATGCCGGAAAACTGCACCCACTCCTGCCCCTGGCTCAGCATCATGCGCTTTTCGCCGCGCACCAGTGCCGTGCCGTTGGACCTCACTTCCGCGATCGTCACCGCAACCTCGCCGGCGAGCGTGCTCGTCTGCGAGGCATTGCCTTGACCATTGAACGACGATCCGCCCGAAGCATTAAGGGCGGTGGGCTTTATGAACGACAGCGGGCCGGTGGTCGGCGGGGTGACCGAGAACTGCCCGGACTTCTGCGTTCTCGATCCGGCGGTCTTGGCGCTGGTCATGTTCTCGACCAGCATGACCGTGACGAGATCGCCCACGGCATGGGCGCGGCGGCCCTCGACGAAGCCGGTGTATCCGGTGCTGACATTGAAGATCGAGCCTGCCGTGGGCGGGGTGGTTTGCACGGGCACTGCGGGCGCAACCACCGGCTCGAAGCCCTTCTTGGGCTTGGCAGCGGAAGCCGGGTCCAGGCCGAATACCACGGCGGCAGCGACCAGCGAGCCGACGAGCAGAGCGCGCAGCGCGGTCTTGCGGCGGCGCGGGTTGGTTGTAGCGTCCGGGGCGAAATGGCGATCGAAGGGGGTTTCCATGGCAATCACAGCGTCTGGTTCGCGTTCTGGAGCATCTCGTCGACCGCCGAGATCATCTTCGAGTTGATCTCGTAGGCGCGCTGGCACTCGATCATGTCGACCAGCTCCTCGACGACGTTGACGTTGGAGCCTTCGAGGTAGCCCTGCTGAATCTTGCCGCGTCCCAGTTCGCCCGGAACGCCGACCTGCGCCGCGCCGGAGGCTGCGGTTTCCTGCAGAAAGTTGTCGCCCATCGACCTGAGGCCGCCGGGGTTGGCGAAGCTGGCCACGGTGATCTGGCCAAGCTGCGCGGGCTCGTTCTGTCCGGCGATCGTGGCCGAGACGGTGCCATCGTTGGCAATGGTGATGGCGCTTGCGCCTTCGGGAATGGTGATCGCGGGATTGAGCGGATAGCCCTGCGCCGTCACCAGCACGCCCTCTGCCGAACGCGAGAAGTTGCCGGCGCGGGTATAGGCGAGCTGGCCGCCGGGCATCGTCACCTGAAAGTAGCCATCGCCATCGAGCGCAAGGTCCAGCGCGTTGCTGGTGCTCTGCAGCGTGCCCTGGCTGTCGATGCGGGTGGTCGCCTGCACGGCAACGCCGGTGCCGAGGTTGAGGCCGGTGGCATAAGCCGTCTCGTTCGAGGACTGCTGCCCGGCAACGCGTGCGTCCTGATAGGCGAGCGTGGCGAAGTTGGCGCGGTCGCGCTTGAAGCCGGTGGTGCCGACGTTGGCGAGATTGTTGGCGATCACGCGCATCCGCGTGTCCTGCGCTTCCAGGCCGGTGCGGGCGACGTGTAGGGCTGAGCTGGGCATATCGGGTTACCTTTGCGATCAGGAAATGCGCATCAGGGAAGCGCTGGATTCGTCGACTTCCTTGGCTTGGCTGACGACCTTGGTGCGCATGTCGAACAGGCGCTGGGCTTCGACCATCTCGACCAGCACGCGGGTGGGATCGACGTTGGACTGCTCGAGGCTGCCGACCATCAGCCGGGCCTCTTCGTCCTGCGGGAGCACCCCCGGCTGACCGTTCTGGCCGGGCACGCGGAACAGGCCGTCGAGGCCTTTCTCGATCCTGCTGCCGATGGTGGAGGCGATCTTGATACGCCCGACCAGCTGGGGGGGCTGGTCGGGCGCTTCGGGATTGGCGACGGAAACGCCGCCATCGGGGGAGATTGTCACCTTGGAGCCGAGCGGGACCGTGATCGGGCCGTTCTCGCCGATGACCGGGCGGCCATCGCCGTTTTCCAGCACGCCGCCCGCGCTCACCGCCAGATCGCCGCGGCGCGAATAGACCTCGCTGCCATCCTCGGCCTGCAGGCTGAGCATGGTGTCGCCGGTCAATGCCACATCCATCGGCTTGCCGGTTGAGATCAGCGTGCCCTGCGCCATCGACGCGCCGCGCACTTCGCCATCGGTCATCGCGCGGGCTTCGAGGCTGGGGCCCTTCAGCGTCATCGGCGTGGCCGTGAGCATCTCGGCGCGGAAGCCGATGGTCTGCGCGTTGGCCATGTTGCTGGCGATCACGCGCTGGCGCACGGTCGATCCGGTCATGCCGGAATAGGCGGTGTAGATCAGGCGGTCCATGGGCGAGGCTCCGTCAAAGAGGTGCGGATCAGGTCTGCAGCTGGATCACGGTCTGCGAGATCTGCGTGGCGGTATCGATCGCCTTTGCATTCGCCTGGAAATTGCGCTGCGCGGTGATCAGGCCGACCAGTTCCTCGGCAATGTCGACGTTCGAGCGTTCGAGCGCGCCCGACAGCAGCGAGCCGTACTGGCCGGTGCTGGGCTGGCCATAGGTCGGCGCGCCCGAAATGCCGGTGGTCACCCAGTTGGACGAGCCGACCTGCTTGAGGCCCTGCGGCGCGATGAAGCTGGCGAGCGCCACCTTGCCGATGATCACGTTCGAACCATCGGCGTAGGAGGCCGTCACCGCGCCATCGTCGCCAACTGTAATCCCGGCGAATTCGATGGGATTGCCTGCAGCATCGGTGCCGTTGCTGGCAGGAATGACCGCATCGGCGGGCGTGGTCGAGGTGATCGTTCCTGCGGCATCGGTCGGGAAGACCTGCAGGCGATTGCCCGATCCGTCGCTGATATGGCCGCCGCCATCGACGGTCAGGCTGCCATTGCGGGTGAACAGCGTCTGGCCGGTCACCACGTTGCGGGTGGTGAAGAAGCCGTCGCCGTTGATCGCAAGGTCAAGCGCGGAGCCGGTCTGTTCGATCGGTCCCAGCGCGAAGTTCTGGGTGATCGATTCCACCGCAGCGCCGATCCCGACGACCAGCTTGGGATTGGTGAAGGCGCTGCCGACGACGATGTCGGCAAATTCGGTTCGACTCTTCTTGAATCCGGTGGTTTCGGCATTGGCGATGTTGTGGCTGATCACGCCAAGATCGGTCTGGGCGTTCCTGAGGCCGTTGAGCGAAGTGTAGAAGGACATGCGCGTCTCCTGCGGGGCTTAGGCTTGGGCTGTGGTAGGCTGGCTGGCGAGCAGCTTGGCGACCGTGCTGTTGAGCGTGTCGAGCTTGGTCGAGATCGCCGAGAGCGTGTCGGACTGCTTGGTCATCGTGCCGAGCGAGTCCTTCATGTCGTTGAGGTTCGACAGCGACGAGAACTGGGCGAGCTGCGCCAGCATCTGGGTATTGTCGACTGGCTCGGTCGGGTCCTGGTTCTGCAGCTGCGTGGTCAGCAGCTTGACGAAATCCTCGGCCCCCATCGCGCCCCAGCCTTGCCCGGCCTTCGACGATGTGGTGGCGCCGTTGACGCCGGTGGTGGCAGTTACGGAAGCGATCGACATTATTTCATCCTCATCGTTTCAAGCATCAGCTGCTTGGCGGTCTGCATCGCCTCGACCACATTCTGGTACTGGCGCGAGCTTTCGAGCATCTCGACCATCTCGGCGTTCTCATCGACCGGGGCGGTCCAGACATCGCCATTGGCATCGGCGAGCGGGTGGCCCGGATCGTGCTGGCGAATGGGCGTGGCGTCGGAGCGTTTCACGGCAGCGACGCGGACGGTGGACAGGCCGTTCGCCTGGTCGAGCTGTTCGGCAAAGACCGGGCGCAGCGGACGATAGGCTTCCTGCTCGGTGGAGGTAACCGTCCCCGCGTTGGCAAGGTTCGATGCCGCCGCGTTCATCCGCACCAACTGGGCCGACATCGCCCGGCCGGTAACCTGGAACAGGGTGAGGGGATTGTTGCCCGCCATCGCTTATTCGCCCTTGATCGCGCGGGTGATGGTCTCGACCCGGCCCTTGAGGAAAGTGAGCGTGGCCGAATAGCCCACGGCGTTCTCGGCAAAGGCGGTCTGCTCGGTTGCCATCTCGACCGTGTTGCCATCGAGGCTCGGCATCACCGGCACGCGGTAGCGCGTGGCCGAGGCGATTGCCTTGTCCTCGCTCATGCCTGCGGTGCGGGCCTTCAGCGCGGCGGCAAAGTCGATGTCGCGGGCCTTGAAGCCCGGCGTTGCGGCATTGGCGATGTTCGAGGTCAGCAGGCCCATGCGCTGCGAGCGCAATTCCAGCGCCGCGCCGTGGATGCCGAATAGGGACTCGCTCATGGGTGTTGCCTTCACTGGCTGACGGATTGCTGCCGGTGTTTCAGCAAGCACCGTGCCAAATGCCGGAATCGAGCGGTTCCGGCCCTCGGCTGCCGAATCCCGGCGGTCTGACCGGCAAAGCCTTGCCGCAACCGGCAGAAATGCGCCGATCTTCCGGGCAAGGGGCTGAAATACCTGAAAGAGCTGCCGTTCTTGGAGGCGAGGAGACGCCCCCGCCCATGCCATCTGCCCCGCTCATCGACGGTCTGTCCCTCGCCATCGTGCTGGGCGGGACGGCGCTTGCCACCGTGTTGCGCTCGGGTCGGAGAGAACTGCAGCTTACAGCGCAGGCGCTTTTTGGCCTCTTCACCCGTCGCTTCTCGGCCGTGCAGGCCAAGGCCGATCTCGCCTCGCAGGTCTCTGCCATCAGGCGCGATGGCCTGTTGCGGGCCAGTCCGCGCGCCATCGGCGATCGCGAGTTCGATGACGTGACCGACGTGCTGATCCGCTCGCGTTCGCTCGATGCGCTGATCGAGCGGCACCACGATCATCGCCGCGCTCGCCTCGCCACCGCCAATGCCGCGGTGCGGACGCTGGCGCAGGCGGCTGAGCTGGGACCGGTGTTCGGCATGGTCGGCACGCTGGTCTCATTGAGCCGTCTGCCTGCGACCGGGCTTGAACAGGGCGCCTTGAGCGGCGCGATCTCGATGGCGGTGATGACCACGCTTTATGGCCTGCTCATCGCCAATCTCGTGCTTGCTCCCTTGGCGCGGGCGGTGGAGCGGCGCGCGCAGGATGAGGAACGGCAGCGGCAGGACGTGATCGACTGGCTGTCGGGCCAGATCGAGCCTGCCTTGCCGGTAGCGCACCACCAACACCACCCGGCGGTGCAGAACCTCCATCACCGCGCGCGGGCCGAGGCATGATCGTTCGTGCCGGAACCGGCTGGCAATACGCGCTCGCCGACCTTTCGCTGATCCTGTTCCTCGCCACGGCTTCGGCGCTGTCGCAGACAGGCGGCAAGACCAAGGTTGCGCCACCGCCGCCGCCCATCGCCGCCGCGACGGAGAGCGAACCTGTCGCCGTGTGGAGCACCGGCAGCGAAGCACCGCCCTTGCGTACGTGGCTCGGCCAGTTCGGACAGGACCCGCGCCTCGAGGTGCGGGTGATCGTGCGTTATGTCGGCGATACTCGTCTCGCCGCACTCGCCCAGGCGGTGCAGCTGGCCGAGTCCGGTGGCCCCCGCGCCAGACACGCCCGCATCCTCGTCGAACCGGGCGATCGCGCCGGGGCGAGCGTGGCGCTGGTCTACAGCAGCGAGACGGCGGCCTCGGGCGGAGGCAGCCGCTCTGGCACGATGATTGCTGGTTAGCGGCAAAGCATCAGCTGGATGCCGACCATGACCACAACCCGTTTCCTTGCCGCCGCCCTCTTCGCTACTGCCCCGGCCGCACCGGCGTCGGCGCAGTCCTCGCCCTTCCACGATCTGGTTGCGATTGACCGCGCCGTGACTGCATTCACCGGCGCAGGCATCGGCGAGCCCGGTGGCGCCACGCTGCCGGTAGACCGCCGCCTGCGCCTTGCCGCGTGCAGATCGCCGCTCTCGCTCGACTGGCAAGGAAGCCGGCAGGATACCGTCCTCGTCCAGTGTCCCGATGCCGGAGGCTGGCGGCTGTTCGTCGCCACATCCGGCAGCGCCCGGCAAATGGCTGCCGCCCCACCGGCAATCGCTCGCGGCGAAGCGGTGACGATCAGCGTTGCGGGTGATGGCTTCTCGGTTGCGCAGTCAGGAGAAGCCATGGAATCCGGAGCCGTGGGCGCTTGGATCCGTGTGCGCACCAGCGCCCGCGCCACTCCCCTTCGCGCACGGATAGAGCGGCCCGGACTCGTCGTCGTCCCGGTCGACTGACCCTCCCGGTTCTGCCAGTTTTCACCAACCGGCAAAAATTTTCCGCTCCCGGCCTTAAGACATCGGCAAGACCACCGTTCTTGTCTGCATGAAACGCTAGGAGCGGTACCATGTCACCAATTGAAATCGGTGCATCGCGCCCGGTTGGGCCGGTGCAGGTCAGTACGCCCAAGACCACGCGGGCAGGTTCTGCGGCCCCGGCCACCGAGGCTTTGACCCCGGTGGAATCCGGTGCAGCTGCCCAGGTCGAGAAGTCCAGTGCTCTCGATGCCGGACAGGCTGCGCCCGTCGATGCCGAGCGCGTGAAGGTGATCCGTCACGCCATCGAGACCGGCACTTACCCCGTCGTGCCCGCCAAGATCGCCGACGCCATGATTGCCGCCGGCATGCTGCTGAGGACTGCCCAGTAATGGCTACTGCAACGCTCGCTCACCCATCGGACCTTCGCGACACGCTGCGGCAGATGCTTGCCGTGCTGCAGGAGGAACGGCACGCCCTTGCCGGGCTCGATCTCGACATGATCATGGGCTGCGCGTCGAGCAAGGCCGATCTTTGCGGCACGCTGGTCGATGTCGATCACGCGCTGGTGGACGAGGAATGCCGTGGCCTGCTTGAAGCGGCGCGCCGCCAGAACGAGGCCAATCGCAAGGTGCGCAACCTGATCGCGGCCAACGTTTCGGCCCGTCTCGACGCGCTCTCCGGCTCGGCTCCGCTATACCGCCCGAACGGTCAGGTCCACCGCCTGCGCACTGCCTGAGCCTGTTTGGCACGGCCCTTGCTGAACACCTTCCACAGCGCCGCGACGCGGCAGCCGGAAGGAAAGATCAGTGAGTTCAGCCGATGTTTTCGCATTGCCCGGTTCCCCGGCCGCCATCAGCGGTGCCGGGGCGAACGTGCGTTCGGCGATTGCCGGCGCCGCGCAGGCCACCGGCACCGATTTTGCCTACCTGATGGCACAGGCGAGGCTTGAGTCGAGCCTCGACCCTTCCGCCCGCTCGCGCACGTCGAGCGCCTCTGGCCTCTACCAGTTCACCACCGGCACCTGGCTGCGCACGCTGGAGAAGCATGGCGCCGAACATGGTCTCGCCTGGGCCAGTGACATGATCCGTAGCGGCGCGGCGAGCGATCCTGCCACCCGCGCCCAGCTGCTCGCCCTGCGCTTCGATCCGCAAGTTGCCGCAACCATGGCGGGCGAGCTGGCGGGCGATAACAGTGACTTCCTGACCGGCGTCCTCGGCCGTCAGCCAGACCATGCCGAGCTCTACGTCGCCCATTTCTTCGGGGCCGAAGGGGCGGGGCGCTTCCTCGGCGCGCTCGCCAGCGATCCTTCACAAAGTGCCGCGTCGATCCTGCCTTCCGCGGCATCCGCCAACCGCTCGACATTCTACGACCGCAGCGGCAATGCCCGCACGGTCGGCGAGGTGATGAACCTGATTCGCACCCGCATGGCGGGCGCCAGCGAAGGTGCGACCGGCGACGAAGCCCTGCAATGGCCCGCCAGCATGGGCGTCACGCCCGCAACGGCTCCAGTACAGCAGTTCACCGGCGGCCCGATCGCCCAGGAATTCCAGAGCGCGGCGGCAAGCACCGGCAATCCGCTGCCGGTGGCGGCAAGCTCGATGGCCGATACCTTGCGCCAGGCCTTCGCCCTCAACGACGGCGCCTCGGCCCCCGCTCACGTCCGGCAGGCTTATGGCCGCCTTTCGGCGCTAGGGCTCTAAGCGATGCTGAAGCGTTTCGGCTCCCCCGCCGCGATGGCCTTGCCCGGCGGCATCCTCATGCTGATCGTGCTGATGGTCGTGCCGATCCCGGCCGTCCTGCTCGACGTGTTTTTCGTGCTCAACATCGCGCTCTCGGTGGCGATCCTGATGGCGGCGATGAATGCGGAAAAGCCGCTCGATTTCTCCTCGTTCCCCTCGGTCCTGCTGTTTGCCACGCTGCTGCGCTTGGCGCTCAACGTCGCCTCCACCCGCATCGTGCTGGTCAACGGCCACGAAGGCGGCGCGGCAGCGGGCCACGTGATCGAGGCCTTTGGCGCTTTCCTGATCGGCGGCAACTTCGCAGTCGGCCTGTTCGTGTTCATGATCCTGATGATCATCAACATGGTGGTCGTCACCAAGGGCGCGGGCCGCGTCTCGGAAGTCTCCGCGCGCTTCACCCTCGATGCCTTGCCCGGCAAGCAGATGGCGATCGACTCCGACCTTGCCGCAGGCCTGCTCACTGCCGACGAAGCCAAGGCCCGACGCCGCGAAGTGGCGACCGAGGCGGATTTCTACGGCTCGATGGACGGCTCGTCCAAGTTCGTGAAGGGCGATGCCATCGCCGCGCTGCTGATCCTTGGCGTCAACATCATCGCCGGTTTCTGCCTCGGCATGATCAGCCACGGCCTCACCGCCACGCAAGCCGCGCAGTTCTACATCACGCTCGCCATTGGCGATGCGCTGGTGGCACAGGTCCCCTCGCTGCTGCTGTCCATTGCCGCCGCCGTCATCGTCACCCGCGTCTCCGACAGTCGCGACCTGACCGGGCAGATCGGTGGCCAGTTCGCCAATCCCGCGATCTGGTTGCCCGTCGCCGTGATCCTCGGCGCCATCGGCGCGATCCCGGCGATGCCGCAGATCGTGTTCCTGCCTGCCGCCGGCCTCGCTGGTTGGCTGTGGTGGACGCTCAAGAAGCGCGCCGACCGTCCCGCCCCGGTGGCCGTGGTCGCACCCGAACCGATCGACCCCAACCGCATCACGCTCGAAGAAGTCAGCGACCACACCCTCGTCACCATCGAGATGGGCTATGGCCTGATCCATCTGGTCGACGAACGCCGCGGCTCCCCGCTGGTCGCCCGCCTCACCGGCGTGCGCAAGCAGCTCAGCCAGGCTTTCGGCTTCATCGTCCCCCAGTTCCGCGTGCGGGACTCGCTGGAACTCGGTGCCAATGCCTATCGCATCCTGCTCGGCGGCGTCCCCGTCGGCATTGCCGAGATGCGCCCCGACAAGATCCTCGCCATCGACGCGGGCGAGGCGAGCTCCGACCACGGTTTGCGCGGCGAGCCAACCCGCGATCCCAGCTTCGGCTGCCCTGCCATCTGGATCGAGCCCTCGCAGCGCGATCTCGCCATCGCCGAGGGCTTCCTCACCGTCGATGCCAGCACTGTCGTCGCCACCCACCTCAACCAGGTTCTGGGCGACCGCCCGTCCGCACTGCTCGGCCCCGACGAGGTCAAGGCGATCCTCGAAGCGGTCAAGGAACGCGCCGCAGGGTTGGTCGAGACGATCCATCCGCAGCCGATGTCGCTGGGCGCGCTCACCCGCTTGTTCCACGCCCTGCTCGACGACGGCATCTCCATCGCCCACCCTCTGCCGATTCTCTCGGCGCTGAGCGAGGCGCTGCAGCAGACCAACGACCACGACCGCCTCGTCGACCTGCTGCGCACCGATCTTGGCGCAATGATCGTCGGTCGAATCTGTGGTCCCGACGAATGCCTGCCGGTGGTCACACTCGAAGCCGGGCTCGAACAAATGATCGTCGGCGGCATGCACGATCCGGCCACCGGCCAGCCGGTGATCGAACCCGATCTTGCCCGCGGCATCGGCGAGCGTATCTCCGCGCTGATCGCCGAGCGTGGCCCCGCCGCGCCGCCCGTTGCCCTGATCGTCCAGCCCCGTGCCCGCCGCCCGCTGGCTGCACTGCTGCGGCTGCGCGCGCCGAACTGTCAGGTCATGTCGATTTCCGAACTGCCGCCTTCGCAGCCGATCGAGGTCATCTCGGTCATCGGCGGCGAAGCGCCTCCGCACCCCGCCCGTCAAGAGCTGCCTATCCCTGAGGGACTTGCCGCATGAAACACGACCATCGCGGTTTCGCCGCCGCCCGCGCCTATGCGCAGAACGAGGCTGCCGACCGTATCCGCCGCTTCCTGCCCATGGTGAAGCGCCTTGCCTGGCACGTCCACGGCTCGGGCCGCGCCGGGATAGAGATCGAGGACCTGATTCAGGCGGGCCTTGTCGCGCTGACCGAATGTTCGCAGCGCCACGACGGCCCCACCGAGGACGGCTTTGCCGCCTACGCCAAGCTGCGCGTGCGCGGGGCCATGGTCGATCTCGTCCGCCGCTCCACCCCGCTTTCGCGTTCTGCAACAGAGCGCCGCCGCCTGCTGCGCGAGAAGACCACGGCGCTGACCAACGATCTCGGTCGCCCGCCCAATGATGCCGAACTCGCCGCCGCCATGGGCCTGACCGAGCGCGAACTCGCCGATCAGAAGGCGGCCGACGAGCCCTTGCGCTTCGAAGCCATCGACGATGCCTATTCCGACAGCAATGCCGCCTTCGCCGATGACCGCCCCGATGCCTTCGCCATGCTGGCCGACGACGAGATGCGCGGCGCGGTTGCTTCGGCCATTGGCGATCTGCCCGAACGTCTGCAGATGATCATCCAGCTCTACTTCGTCGAGGAACTCAACCTCGCCGAAATCGCCGAAGTCCTCGGCGTCAGCATCCCGCGTGTGCACCAGCTGAAGGCGCAGGCGCTCGACAAGCTGCGCGGCGCATTGGGCGAGAGCTACGATATTCTCTGACCCCGCTTGCCAAGTCTCCCGAGTCAGTTTAACCGATCAGTTAAATGTGAGTTTGGGGAGTGGCAGGAATGGCGATCAGGACACGCATCACCGAAATGCTCGGTATCGAGCATCCCATCGTGCAGGGCGGCATGATGAATGTGGGCTATGCGGAGCTGGCGGCTGCGGTCTCGAACGCGGGCGGCCTCGGCATCATCACCGCGCTGACCCAGCCTACGCCCGACGCGCTACGCGACGAGATCGAGCGGACCAAGGCGATGACGTCGAAGCCCTTCGGCGTGAACATGACGATCTTCCCGACCGTCAATTCGCCGGACTACAGGGCCTACGCCCAGGCAATCATCGACGGCGGCGTGAAGATCGTCGAAACCGCCGGTACGCAGGCGGTGCGCGAGATCTGGGAAATGCTCAAGCCCCACGGCGTGACCATCCTGCACAAGTGCACGGCGGTGCGCCATGCGCTCTCCGCTGAACGCGCCGGTTGCGACATCATCTCGATCGACGGCTTCGAATGCGCCGGCCACCCCGGCGAGGACGACATTCCCGGTCTGATCCTGATCCCCGCCGCTGCCGACAAGGTGAAGATCCCGATGCTCGCCAGCGGGGGCTTTGGCGATGGCCGCGGTCTGGTCGCTGCGCTGAGCCTCGGGGCCGAGGGGATCAACATGGGCACGCGCTTCTGCGCGACGGTCGAGGCGCCGATCCACGACAACGTCAAGCAGGCCTACATCAACAACGACGAGCGCGGCAGCTTCCTGATCTTCCGCAACTTCAAGAACACCGCGCGGGTCGGCCGCAGCGAAGTGTCCGAGGAGGTCGTCCGCCGCCTGTCCAAGCCCGATGCGAAGTTCGAGGACGTGCAGGAACTGGTCAATGGTCGCGCGGGCAAGCAGCTGCTTGAAACCGGCGATCTCACCAAGGGCGTGTTCTGGGCAGGCATGGTCCAGGGCCTGATCCACGACATCCCGACCTGCCAGCAACTGATCGATCGCATCGTCGGCGATGCTGAGACCATCATTCGCGGCCGCCTCGAAGGCATGGTCGCATGAAGATCGATTCCGGCATCAGCGCGGTCGTCACCGGCGGCGCTTCGGGTCTCGGCCGCGCCACGGCAGAGGCTCTCGCCGCCGCAGGCGTCAAGGTCGCGATCTTCGATGTGAACGAGGAGCAAGGCGAGGCCGTCGCTCGCGCCATCGGCGGCCTGTTCTGCAAGGTCGACATCACGTCCGAGGAATCCGTCGTCGCAGGTTTCGCCAAGGCGCGCGCGGCCCATGGGCAGGAGCGCATCTGCGTCCACTGCGCGATGACCCATCGCAAGGGCAAGACCGTCAGCCGCAACCGCGAGACCGGCGAGTTCACGAGGCTTTCGACCGAGGACTACGAATACGCCGCGCAAGGCATCCTCATCGCCAGCTACCGCGTCGCCTCCCTCTCGGCATTGGGCATGGCCAGTCTCGATCCGCTGGAAGACGGCGAGCGGGGGACGATCATCCTTACCGCTTCGGTCGCGGCGCAGGACGCGCAAGTGGGGCAGGTTGCCTACGGTTCGCTCAAGGCGGGCGTGAACGGCCTCGTCCTGCCGATGGCGCGCGATCTGATGGACCTCGGCATCCGCGTCAACGCAATCATGCCTGGCATCTTCGGCACGCCGCTCTTGGGCCGCCTGCCCGACAAGGTGCTCGACAGCCTCAACGCGTCGGTCCCGTTCCCCAAGCGGCTCGGCAAGCCTGAAGAGTTTGCCAGCCTCGCCATGGAACTGGTGCGCAATACCTACTTCAACGGCCAGGCGATCCGCCTCGACGGCGCGATCCGCATGGCCCCTCGCTGAGGATTCCCGCATGACCCAATCCCCGTTCCGTGACGATGTCCTTGCCGGCAAGACCGCGTTCATCGCCGGCGGCACCAGCGGCATCAATCTCGGCATCGCCAAGCGCTTTGCCGAACTCGGCGCCCGCGTGGCAGTTCTCGGCCGCAACCCGGAAAAGGCTGCTGCCGCTGCCGCCGAGATCGGCCACGATGCGGTGTGGCGCGCCGCCGACGTGCGTGATTACGCTGCGATCTGCGAGGCGATGAAGTCGGTGCGCGACGAGATCGGCGCGCTCGACATCGTCATCTCGGGTGCGGCCGGAAACTTCCTCGCGCCGGTCCTCGGCATGTCGGCCAATGCGTTCAAGACCGTGGTCGACATCGACCTGCTGGGCACCTTCAACGTCTTCCGGGGCTGCCACGAACTGCTCAACCCCGGTGCCTCGCTGATCGCGATCACGGCAGGGCAGGCCGAACAGGCGATGGCGATGCAGGCCCATGCCTGTGCCGCCAAGGCCGGGATCAACCAGCTTGTCCGCACGCTGGCGATCGAATGGGGACCGGACGTGCGCGTCAACGGCATCTCGCCGGGCCCGATTGCCGACACCGAAGGCATGGCCCGCCTCGCGCCCGACGAGACCACCCGGCAGGCACACTATGCCCGCATCCCGATGAAGCGCTGGGGTACGGCCTACGAGATCGGCGAAGCGGCGGTGTTCCTCTCGACGCCCGCCGCCAGTTACGTCACCGGCGCGATCCTCGACGTCGACGGCGGCAGCTCGGTGGGCGATGCTTCGCGTACCAGCACAGCCAAGGGGCTGGCGTAAACTCGTCATTCCCGCGCAGGCGGGAATCCAGCGAGACGCGCTTTCCTCTGGATCCCCGCCTGCGCGGGGATGAAGAACTTGTGGTTCAGCCCGCGTGCTCGCCCGACAGGATCGGGTCGCCCACCTGCATCGTCTTGCCATCGGTGACGATGACCTTGTCGCCGAGCGAGGCGATGCGGAACAGCTTTTCGGCAAAGGCATCGGGCACGCCGATGCAGCCATTGGTGGCATAGCCCTTTTCCACCTTGCTGCCGTGGATCGAGACGCCGTCGTTGGTCAGCCGCATCATCCACGGCATCGGCGCGTCGTAGATATTGGAAACGTGGTCGGCGTCCTTCTCGGTGATCGGAAACACGCCGGTCGGCGTCGGCTTTTCGCCATAGCCCTTGAGGATCGCCGCCGCGCCGATCTCGTGGCCATCGCGGAACACCGAGATCACCCGCGCGGTGAGGTCCACCGTCACCACCAGCTTGCCCGCTGTGGGCGCGCGGGCCTCGTCCCAATAGAACTTGCCGAACTTGATCGGCTCGTTGATCGGCAGGATCGACTTGACCACGAACGGCCCTTCGATCGGCTTCTGCGCCACAGCCGGAGCGGGCTTGGGGCTGGGCACCATCGCAGGCGCGGCTTCTGCCGTGCCGTTGCCGAAGGCGACTTGCGCGATGTCCTGCCCGGCGTGGAAGGCGAGCAGCGAGGCAGCGCCCGTGGCGAGCACGCCCAGCGGCATCCGCACCCAGCGCTTCGTCCACCAACCCGATTGCGAGGCCATCGCCAACTCCTTTCCCGTTAAGGAATAGGCATTAACGCGTGTGCTTGCGAGTCCCGATCCAACCGCGTCCCGGCGCGGGACGGCGGGCGTCTGGCAGGTTATCAAGCGTAGTTAACGCGCGGGCAGTGCCAGCTGTCGCCACAGCCGCTCCAACGGCCCTTGCCCGTAGCGTCGCAGCCACCACCGCGGCCAGATGAGCATCGCCACCCAGCCGAGCAGCACGAAGGCCGGAAGCCAGACGCGCGGCAGTTCGTCTCCGAGGCCCAGTCCCCAGCCGGAGAACAGCGCCGTCATCAGGACTGTCGTGCCGAGGTAGTTGCTGAACGCGCAACGCCCCGCTGCTGCCAGCGCCCTGCCGATCCGCAACCGCTGCACCGCCGGAAAGACCAGCACCAGCAGAGCGGCATAGCCGAGCGCCATCAGCAGGTGGGGCAAGGCCATGCCATCCTCGATCGCCATGAACATCGCTCGCGGTGGCCAGCCATGGCCCTGCAACCATTGCGCCGCCAACAGGGTCGGCACGCCGCCAAGCATGATCCCGCCCACCGCCAGCCCCACCAATCGGCCACGCGGCCATCCCGTGAAGAACCCGCCGCGCACCATCGCCATGCCCAGCAGCATCAGCGGCACCGTCTCGGTAAAGGTCGAAAGCGTGGTGGTTAGTGGCTGCAACGGGGCATTCGACAGCTTCAGCCAGATCGCGTCGAAGAACCCGGCGTTCAGCACCGCAAGGTCGTTTGCGACCGAGGCGGCAATCCGGCCCATCATCGCGGCCTGTTCTGCCACGTCAGCCTGCGGAGCGGTGCCGGCCAGAACCGCCTGTTCGGCCAGTACGCCGGGCAGGGCCAGCAGCGCTTCGATCACATGGACCAGCACGTAGAAGGGCAGGGCGATCAGCACCAGCTGGCGCGGCTCCAGCCTTCGCAGCAGCAGCGCCGCCAACCCGCACAGCGCATAGAGAAACAGGATGTCGCCCCACCACAGCAGCGCGAAGTGGAGGTAGCCGAACAGCGCGAGCCACAGCAGCCGCCGGATCTGCGCCGTGTCCGGGTCAAACCCCTTGCGCTCTGCGGCCTGCGCGAACAGCACCATGCTGGCCCCGAACAGCATGCTGAACAGCGCCCGCATCTTGCCCTCGAACACCACGAAAGCAAACGCGAACCAGCCGTAGGCGGCAGGCTCTGCGCGGGGGATCGCTGGGGAGAAGGTGGCCAGCGAAGGCCCCCAGAACCCGGTGACGTTGATCGCCAGTATGCCCAGCACGGCAACGCCGCGCAGGAAATCGATCGCGTCTATGCGGGTAGGGGGAACATCCTCGGCCAAGCCATCAGGGCTTTACCACCAGGCAAGTGAAGCCGCCAGCCTTGAGCGCGCCGCAAGCCTTGTCGGCCTCGGCCTGACCCGCAAAGCCCCCTGCCAGCAATCGCGTGACTGCTCCGGAAGGCAGGTCGATCCGGCCATGGCCCGCAAGTTCTGGCCGTCCCTTGACCTTGCTCCACAGCCCGTCGGCATTGGCCTTGACGCCGAATGCGCCCAGCTGAATGCGCCAATTGCCTTGGGCCTTTGGGGGAGGGGGCGCAGCTTTTGGCTCCTTGGTCACGATTGGCTTTGCTGCCGGAGCTTCCGCCACATGCACGGCACCCGATGGCGCCTTCACCACCGGCTTGGCGACAGGCGCGTTGCTGCCGACTACCCGCTTGGGCGCGGGCATTGTCACTGGATTGGCAAAATCTGCCCCGGCGGTGATCACCGAGGGCGGCACTTCGGCCTTTTCCAGCGAGCCCGTGGTTGTGCTGGGGCGAACCGGCGCAGTCGGCAAGGGCTTGGCACCCAGATCGGCCGCCGCGAACTGCTCCGACCGCTTGGCCTGAGCCTTCTGCTCAAGATCCGCCGCCAGTGACACGCCAAGCTGGCGCTGTTCCAGCGGGATCATGTTGTCCATCATGGTAAGCGCGCGCGTCGCCTGCTCCAGACCGCTCGCCGCCGCCCGGCTGGTCAGCGCATAGGCGCGGACCCAGTCCTTGCCCACGGTATCGCCGTTGAAGTGCGCGATGCCGAGGATGTACATCGCGCGCGGCTCGCCGCGCTCGGCCGAAGCCTGCAGGAAGGGCGCAGCTTCGGCCTTGCGGTTGTCCTGAAACAGCAGCAGACCAAGCGTGTCGGATGCCTTGATGTGACCCTGTTCTGCCGCCTTGCGATACCACGCCTCGGCGCGCTTCAGGTCTTGCGGCGCGCCCTTGCCGAGCTTGTAGGCCTGGCCGATGTTGAACTGCGCATCGGCATCGCCCTTGGCTGCCGGGCCGAGCCATTCCTTGACGGCCGCGTCGAACTCCCCGCGAGACCATGCATCCACCCCGGCCTTGGTGTCGGCCAGCGCAGGCGTTGCCATGAGGATTGCCGCCGCCATCACCGGGATCGCTGCCGTCGCTGTGCGCTGGAAGTGTCTCATGCTTGCCCAAGTCCGTTTCGGTAAATTGCGTGACGCGTGCGTGGTGATCGATCCTGCAACCCGCAGTCCGCCGTTGCCGGCCTTATAGTCAACGAGGCGTTAGCGAAGTCTTAGCGACCGATCTTGGCTGCAAACCGCCGTTGCCTGTGCCTTCGACGATACCTGCGCTTGTGCGCCCGTCGGCAAAATTGAACCGGCGTTAACCGAAATTTCAGCCCGATCTGCGAATCCGGACCGCGAGAGTTTGTGCATTTCGGGGGAATTGGGCTTTGCGCGTACTGGCATTGGCATCGCAGAAGGGCGGATCGGGCAAGACCACGTTGTCCGGGCACCTCGCCGTCCAGGCCCAGCGCGCAGGCGCCGGCCCCGTCGTGCTGATCGACATCGACCCGCAAGGCTCGCTGTCCGACTGGTGGAACGAGCGCGAGGCCGAATTCCCCGCCTTTGCCCAGACCACCGTCGCCCGCCTTGCCTCGGACCTCGCCATCCTGCGCCAGCAGGGCTTCAAGCTCGCCGTCATCGATACGCCGCCGGCCATCACCATGGCGATCCAGTCGGTGATCTCTGTAGCCGAACTGATCGTCGTGCCGACGCGTCCGAGCCCGCACGACCTGCGCGCCGTCGGTGCCACGGTCGACCTGTGTGACCGCGCCGGCAAGCCGCTGATCTTCGTCGTCAACGCCGCCACCCCCAAGGCGCGCATCACTTCGGAAGCCGCCGTGGCCCTGTCGCAGCATGGCACGGTCGCGCCGGTAACGCTGCACCACCGCACCGATTTCGCGGCCTCGATGATCGATGGCCGCACCGTCATGGAATGCGATCCGGGCGGCAAGTCTGCCGCCGAAGTCGCCGCGCTGTGGACCTATATCTCCGAGCGCCTCGAAAAGAACTTCCGCCGCACCGTCTTTGCCGTGCCGCAGCAGGCTGCAGCGGTGCCGATGGCCGGGGCGCCGCGCCCGATGGGTGGCTTCGGCCGCCGCGTCGTCGGTTCCTGAGGAGGCGCTGCCGATGAGCGCGTCCAAGCCTCTCGCCTCGCTCTCGCCGAGCCTGCTTGCCCGCAAGGGCGCCGCCCGTCCGGCGATGCGCCCGCAACTGGCGATCAGCTACGAAGAGCAGAGCCGCTTCCTCACCCAGGACGACCTCGGCTGGAACGACCTTGGCGAGGACGTCGCCGCAGCGGCGGTTAATGCGCCCGTCGAACAGCCGGTCGTCGTCCAGCAGATCGAGGCCCTGGCCGAAAAGGTCGCCGCCTTCGAAAAGCCCGCGCAGCCCGGCGAGTTTGCTTCCGCAGCCTCGGTCAAGATCGCGCGCAACCGCGTGAAGGCCGGAAAGCCGGTCCGTTCCGCATTGCAGGAGGGGCGCAAGGCCGCTTTCACCTTGCGCCTCGACAACTACCGCCACGTCCGCCTGCGCCTTGCCTGCACCCTCGAGGATCGCAGCGCTCAGGAACTGGTGACCGAGGCGCTCGACCGCTTTCTCGCCGACCTTCCCGGGCTTGAGGACATCGCCCGCCGCGCCATCACGCGCAACTGATGCCTGAGGGGACCATGGACATGATCACCGCATTCGCTCCCAACCGCGCCGCCCGCCTCGCGATCTCGACCGCGCTTGCCGCTGGCGTGCTGACCGGTTGCACCACCGGCGGGGCCCATCCCGACAAGTACGCCTCCTCGGCCCAGACCGCGCTGGCCAAGGGCACCACGACCGCCGCGATCGACAATGCCGAGAAGGCGGTCCTCGCCGATCCGCGCAACGCCGCTTACCGCGTCCTGCTGGGCAATGCCTACCTCAAGGCCGGTCGCTTCGAATCCGCCCGTCAGGCCTATGACGAATCGATGGAGCTTGGTGAGGATTCGAGCCGCACCGCGCTCAGCCTGGCCCTGGCCGACATCGCGCTTGGCCGTCATGCCGAAGCGGTCGACACGCTCAATTCCTATCGCGACAGCCTCGCCGCCGCCGATTACGGCCTTGCCCTCGCTCTGGCCGGGCAGCCGCAGCAGGGCGCGCAGATCCTGTCGCAGGCGCTGCGCAATGGCGAGAATACCCCGAAGGTCCGCCAGAACCTCGCGCTGGCCTATGCCCTTGCCGGTCAGTGGCGCGAGGCGCGCACCATGGCCGCGCAGGACGTGCCCGCCGACCAGCTTGGCGAGCGCATGGAGCAGTGGGCGATGATGGGCTATTCGGAGCGCACCCGCGACCGCGTGGCGAACCTCCTCGGCGTGCCGCTGCGCGGTGACAATGGCCAGCCGCAGGCGCTGGCGCTGGCGAATTTCCCTGCCACCGAACAGCTGGCAGCCGAAGCAGCGACGCGGGCGGAACCTGCCGCCGCTCCGGCTCTCGCCGAAGCCGCAGTGAAGGAACTGCCTGCAACCGAGCCGGCTGCACCGTCACCCTCGCTCGCGGATTCCTCGTCGCAGTCGCAGCAGACCCAGCTTGCCCTGATCGACGTACCCGCCTCGCAGCCCTACGTTCGCCCCGCTGCCGCACCGGCACGCAAGGCAGCGCCTGCGGCAAAGCCGGTGGCGGCGCCTGCCAAGGCCGGAACGCATCTCGTCCAGCTCGGCTCGTTCTCGACGCCCGAGGGCGCCCGTCGCGCCTGGCGCCACTACACCGCGCGCAATCCGGACCTCAAGGGCTTCACCAACGTGACCACGCAAGTCACCGTCAATGGCAAGCAGTTCTGGCGCGTGCAGGCGGCGGGCTTTGGCGGCTATGCCTCGGCCAGCTCGATGTGCGGCTCGGTCAAGGCGCGCGGCGGCGTGTGCCTGGTGATGCGCGGCGCCGCTCCGGCGCAGCCTGGCCAGCAGCGCCCGACCGAGAGCCGCATGGCCAAGCGCTGACCTTCAGCGGTTACCGTGTGAGAGCGGGCCCATTCACAAGCGGGCAGGGGCGCGGGACCGAAGGGTTCCGCGCCCTTCCCGTATCAGTCGATCCGCGCGCCGCCCTTGAACAGCGCGGCCACGCGGCCTTCCACCGGACGCCGGTCGAACGGAGTGTTGCCAGCGGCCGCGGCCATCTTGTCGGAATTGACGATCCACGGACGCGCGGGGTCGACGATGGCGACGTCCGCCTCGGCGCCGATTTCTAGGCGTCCGGCCTCAACGCCCAGCAGCCGTGCCGGATTGGCGGCAAGCAGTTCGAAGGCGCGAGCCATGCCGATCACGCCATCGCGTACCAGCGTCAATGTCAGCGGCAGCAGCGTCTCCGCCCCGGCCATGCCCGGTTCGGCATCGGCGAATGGCAGGCGCTTGTCCTCCGGCCCGCGCGGATCGTGGCCTGACGAGATCACGTCGATCGTGCCATCGCCGATTGCCGCGATCACGGCCTTGCGGTCGGCGTCCTGCCGCAGCGGCGGCGACATCCGGCAGAAGGTGCGGAAGCCGACGAGTTCAAGGTCCGAAAGGATGAAGTGCGCAGGCGTAACCCCCGCCGTCACCTTGACCCCGCGGGCCTTGGCTGCGCGCACCAGATCGAGCGCGCGGGCCGTCGTCACCTGCCGGAAATGCACATGCGCGCCGGATAGCTCGGCGAGCGCAATGTCGCGCGCCACTGCCAGCGCCTCGGCCTCCGCTGGCGCGCTCGGCAGGCCGAGGCGCGTTGCCACGTCGCCCGCCGTCGCCACCGCACTGCCGGTGATCCCGGCATCCTCGGCATGGGTCACCACGACCAGCCCGAGCATCGCGCAATAGCGCAGCAGCCGCAGCATCACGCCAGAGTCGGCAATCCAGCCGCGCCCGGTCGCCACGGCCTTGGCCCCGGCATCGCGCATCAGGGCGAGTTCGGCCAGTTCGCTGCCTTCAAGCCCGCGCGTCGCCGCTGCCAGCGGGTGGACCCACATGTCCGGCTTGCCCGACTGCGCGGCAAAACGCACCCGCGCGGGGTGGTCGAGCGGCGGCCCCTGATCGGGCATCAGCGCCGCGCGGGTGATCCCGCCGAAGTGGAACGCAGGCTTGTCGATGGCGAAGACGCCGAGATCGACCAGACCCGGCGCGATCAGCTTGCCGCCCGCGTCAAAAACTTCGTCGCCATCCTGCGGCGTCGCATCGCCGACAGCGACGATCCGGCCACCCTCGCAGCGCAAGCCACCCGCAACCGGCTCGCCAGAGCCCAGAACCAGCATACCGCCGGTAATCGTCAGAGGCCGCGCGATCATGCCGGAACTCCCTCAGCTTCCCAACCCGGAACGCCGCGCGCCCTGCGGGTCAGCACTTCAAGGCAGGCCATGCGGATCGCCACGCCCATTTCCACCTGTCGCGTGATCAGGCTCCGGGTCGGATGGTCGGCCACGGTCGAATCGATCTCGATGCCCCGGTTCATCGGCCCCGGGTGCATCACGAAGGCGTCAGGCTCGGCCTTGGCCAGCCGCTCCGGCGTCAACCCGTAGAGGTGGCGGTATTCGCGCGGGGAGGGGATGAATTGCCCGGACATGCGCTCCTGCTGCAGGCGCAGCATCATCACGATGTTCGCGCCCTTCAGCGCCGCGTCGAAATCATGGAACGGCGTCACGCCCATCGCCTCGATCTCGGTAGGCATCAGCGCGGGCGGCGCGCAGACCCGCACCTCGGCGCCCAGCGCGGTCAGGCTGAGGATGTTCGAGCGCGCCACGCGGCTGTGCAGGATGTCTCCGCAGATCGTCACTTTCAGCCCGTTGAGGTCTGACCCCACCGGCAGCCCCAGCGCATGCCGCATGGTAAGCGCATCCAAGAGCGCCTGCGTCGGATGCTCATGCTGCCCGTCGCCCGCGTTGAGCACCGGGCAATCGACCTTCTCGGCGATCAGTCGCACCGCGCCCGAGCTGGCATGGCGGATCACGATGGCATCGGCGCGCATGGCGTTCAGCGTCATCGCCGTGTCGATCAGCGTCTCGCCCTTCTTCACGCTGCTGGTGGCGGCATGCATGTTGACGACGTCCGCGCCCAGCCGCTTGCCCGCAATCTCGAAGCTCAGCAGCGTGCGTGTCGAGTTCTCGAAGAAGGCGTTGATGATCGTGAGACCATTGAGCAGATCGGTCTTCTTCTTCGGCTGCCGGTTCAGCTCCACCCACTGCTCCGCCTCGTCGAGGAGGTAGAGGATCTCGTGGCGCGCAAGCTGGCCGATGCCGGTCAGGTCACGGTGCGGGTAGGCGAGGCCGCCCGCTGGATAGCGGCCCGCTTGGGGTGTTGATGAGCTTTGCATTAAAGCCAGTTCCCTAGAGGGCAGGTGCGCCATGCTCAAGCCGTTTCCCGCTGGCAAAGCGCGCCCGTCCACAATAGTCTTGGCTCCCATGAGCTTTGCCAAATCGGTCTGGAAGATCCTCGTCGCCATCAAGGACGGTCTCGTCCTCCTGTTCCTGCTCCTGTTCTTCGCAGGACTCTACATGGTCCTCACCCTGCGCCCCGCGCCGGGCATGGTCCGCGAAGGCGCGCTTTACCTGCCGCTGGAAGGCCGCGTGGTCGAGGAAGCGAGCGAGGTTTCGCCCACGCAGTTGCTCTCGGGCCAAACGCCCGATCCGGAATACACCGCGCGCGATGTGTCTCGCGCCATCGCCGCTGCGGCGGACGACAAGCGCATCAAGGCGGTCGTGCTCGATCTCGAAGCCTTCGGCGGTGGCTCGGCCGTCCACCTCAGCCAGATCGGCGCGGCGATGGACAAGGTGCGTGCGGCCAAGAAGCCCGTGCTGGTCCGCGCGCTGATCTACACCGACGATGCGATGCAGCTTGCCGCGCATTCGTCCGAAGCCTGGGTCGATCCGATGGGCGGCGTCGCCATCAGCGGCCCCGGCGGCACGCTGCTGTTCTACAAGGGCCTGATCGACAAGCTGAAAGCCAACGTTCACGTCTTCAAGGTCGGCACCTACAAGAGCGCGGTCGAACCCTACATCCGCGCCGATATGTCGCCCGAGGCGCGCGAGGCGATGCAGGCGGTCTATGGCACGCTGTGGCAGAACTGGCAGGACGAGGTGAAGAAGGCCCGCCCCAAGGCCGACCTCACGCTTGCCACCACCGATCCCGCCAAATGGGTCAAGGACAACGGCAACGACGCCGCGCAGGCCGCGCTCAAGTCTGGCCTCGTCGACAAGATCGGTGACCGCGTGGCGTTCGGCCAGCGCGTCGCCCAGATCGTCGGCGCCGATGATGAAGCGGGCCTCGGCGGCTTCAAGGCCACCGAACTCCCGGTCTATCTGGCAGACAAGCCCGCGCCCAAGCAGGGCAAGGCGGTGGCAGTGGTCACCGTCGCGGGCGAGATTGTCGATGGCGATGCCGGCCCCGGCACTGCTGGCGGCGATCGCATTGCCGATCTGATCGACGGCGTGACGCAGAGCGACGATTACGCAGGGCTCGTCCTGCGCGTCGATTCGCCGGGCGGCTCGGTCATGGCCTCGGAACGCATCCGGGCGGCGGTGGAGCGCGTGAAGGCCAAGGGCCTGCCGGTCGCCGTCTCGATGGGCAGCCTTGCCGCCAGCGGCGGTTACTGGGTCTCCACGCCCGCCCAGCGCATCTTTGCCGAGCCGAGCACGATCACCGGCTCGATCGGCGTCTTCGCCGTCCTGCCCACGCTCGAACAGACGCTGCCGCAATACGGCGTCACCACCGATTCGATCCGCACCACGCCGCTCTCGGGCCAGCCGGACCTGCTGGGCGGCCTCAGCCCGCAAGTCGAAGCGCTGCTGCAAGGCCAGGTCGAACAGACCTACGGCCGCTTCCTCGGCCTCGTCGCCAAGGCGCGCGGCAAGTCCCCGGCCGACATCGACAAGATCGCCCAAGGCCGCATTTGGGACGGCGGCACGGCGCGCCAATTGGGCCTCGTCGACCAGTTCGGTGGCCTCGACCATGCAGTGGCGTGGGTCGCCAAACAGGCCAAGGCCGAAACCTTCCACGCCGAATACGTCGAAGACGAACCCAGCCCCTTCGCCCAACTCCTCCGCCAGATGGAAACCGGGCAAGCGCCTGAGGCGCGGGCGCATGACCTCGCCGGAGCGCTCGCGGCGCAACAGCAGGGCCTGATGGCGAGGATGCAGGCCAACGTGCTGCGCCTGATGGAAGGCGGCGGGATCAAGGCTTATTGTGTGGAGTGTGCGGGGGACGATGCCGGTCATGCCGATCGCCGAGCATCAGAAAGTATTGGCGTCCTTGCCTTGTTGGGGCGGCTTTTTACCTAAATGCAATGCTCATGGATTTGGGGATTGACGATGACCTTCGAACCACTCGGTTACGGCGACAAATGGTATGACCGGGTGATAGGGCGCCGTCTGAAATCCACAGAGTTTATTGCCGTACTCATCATCGTGGGTGGCGCGATCTTGTGGTTCAATCTTTAAATCCGCGCTTCGATATGTGAGTCACCCTGAACTCGTTTCAGGGTCCATTTCTCCCCCTGCGCGGTCCGGGGTTGTTGAGGGATGGATGCTGAAACAAGTTCAGCATGACGATGTGTTCAATCGATCTCCTGTCGCCTCAATCCGGCGGCGCAGGCACTTCCTGCGGCGCGCCCGGCTGCACGTGATCGGGCTCCACCACCGGCGTCTCGTCAGGCTGGATGACCGGTGGCACACCGTCCGGTTCGATCACCGGCGGGCTTTCTGGCGGGGATTGCGGCTCGATTCGGTCGGGCTGCGGAGAATCGGGGGTCGTGGCCATCGTGCGGCTCCTTTGAAGGCTTGCGCTTTCTTCCCCAACTCGCCGCGAGGATAGCAGGTTCCGCGGCGAAGCGCACGCATTCTCCCTCCCCTTGAGGGGAGGGTTGGGGAGGGGTGCTCTGCGGTTGATGTGGGGCATTCACGCGGGTGTGGGACCCCCACCCCCAACCCCTCCCCGCCGGGGAGGGGGGTAAGAAGCGGGTCATTCCCCGCCCCAAATCCAAGGCGCTTGCCCTTTTCAAGCCACTGCGATAGGGGCACCGCTCGCTTTTCGCCGGATGCGGGCGTGGCGGAACTGGTAGACGCAGCAGGTTTAGGTCCTGCCATCGCAAGATGTGGGGGTTCGAGTCCCTTCGCCCGCACCAGTCCGCGCGCCGGCGTCCGAGTCAGCTTTTCCCGCGCAAGCGCGTGACATACATGAAAGTTGGATCAGGATGCAGATCGTCGAAACCACCAACGAGGGCCTGAAGCGCGCCTACACCGTCACCATCCCCGCGGCCGACATCGCCGCCCGGGTCGAAGGTGAGGTCAAGAAGATCGCGCCGCAGGTGCGCATGCCCGGCTTCCGCCCCGGCAAGGTGCCCGCCAACCTCGTGCGCAAGATGCACGGTGCCCAGCTTCACCAGGAAGCCCTGCAGACCACCATCCGCGAAGCGATGGACAAGCTGGTTGCCGACAACAAGCTGCGCCCCGCGATGCAGCCCGCCGTCTCGCTCGGCGAAGGTTATGACGAAGGCAAGGACGCCGAGCTCACCGTCGAGCTGGAAGTCCTGCCCCAGATCGAAGCGCCTTCGCTTGAAGGCCTGAAGCTCGAGAAGCTGACCGTTCCCGTCACCGAAGCCGAGGTCGACGAAGCCGTCGCCCGCATCGGCGCTGGCCAGAAATCCTTCACCGACGCCAAGAAGGGTGCGAAGGCCAAGGACGGCGACCAGATCGTGATCGACTTCCTCGGCAAGGTCGATGGCGTTGCCTTCGAAGGCGGCGCGGCTGAAGACACTCCGCTGGAACTCGGCGCTGGCCGCTTCATCCCCGGCTTCGAGGAGCAGCTTGTCGGCGTGAAGGTCGGCGACGAAACCGTCATCACCGTGACCTTCCCTGAAGACTACCCCGCCGAAAACCTCAAGGGCAAGGAAGCCACCTTCGACATCAAGGTCAAGGCGGTGAAGAACCCTGGTGAATTTGAAGCCAACGACGAATTCGCCAAGATGCTCGGCCTCGAAAGCCTCGAGCAGCTCAAGACCCTGCTGCGCGGCCAGCTCGAGCAGGAAACTGCCGGCCTGACCCGCACCCAGATGAAGCGCGCGCTGCTCGATCAGCTCGCCGCCGGCCACGACTTCGCCGTGCCGCCTTCAATGGTCGATGCCGAGTTCGAGCAGATCTGGGCCCAGCTTCAGCAGGAAGCCCAGAACGAAGAGAACCCGGAAGAGGCTCTCAAGGAAATTGAAGCCGAGAAGGACGACTACCGCAAGATCGCCGAACGCCGCGTGCGCCTCGGCCTGCTCCTGTCGGAAATCGGCCAGGCAAATGGCGTGACCGTCTCCGCTCAGGAAATGGAAATGCTGATCCGTCAGGCTGCCCAGCAGTACCGCGAGCAGGATCGCCAGCGCTTCGTCGACTACGTGCGTTCGGAACCGCTCGCCGCCGCCCAGCTGCGCGCACCGCTCTATGAGGACAAGGTCGTCGACTTCCTGTTCGACAAGGCCGAAGTCACCGAGCGCGAAGTGACCAAGGAAGAGCTGCAGGCCGCGATCGAAGCCGAGGAAGGCGCTGCCGCCGCTCCGGCCAAGGCCGCCAAGAAGGCTCCGGCCAAGAAGAAGGCTGCCAAGGAAGAAGCTCCCGCCGAGGAAGCCGCTGCTCCTGCCGCCGAGGAAGCGCCGAAGAAGAAGGCCGCTCCCAAGAAGAAGGCTGCCGAGGAAGCGCCTGCTGCCGAAGCCGCTGAGGAAGCGCCTGCTCCCAAGAAGAAGGCTGCGCCGAAGAAGAAGGCCGAAGGCTGATCTCCATTTCGGACTGATCCGGTTCGCAAGAGCCGGATTTCGGACGGCCCGGCGCGCTTTGGCTCGCCGGGCCGTTGCCGTTTCCGGGCCTTCGCTACGTAGTCGCGCGCCGCTTGAATGCGTAGTTTCTTGGGAAATCCGGCGGTCGCTCGGATTCCGATCCGTTTCCCGTTCGCGCCCGAGTCGCATTGTGTCAGCATCCATCGGCAAGGAACCTCGTCAGGGGGAACTGCCATGCACACCGTCCGCAATCGTGTTGCCTCGCGTCCGCGTCCGCCTCGTGCTTCCACCAAGGGCAAATTGCCTCGCGCGCCGTCGCCTGTCCTTGCGCGCAAGGACCCGTCGTTCCTGCTGCGGCAGGCCAATCCGCCGGCTTTTCCCGATCACCTGATCCTGCCGGCCCCGCGCGGCGCGGTGATCGCCAGCGTGCCCTGGC
Source organism: Novosphingobium jiangmenense (assembly GCF_015694345.1). Classification (GTDB taxonomy): domain Bacteria; phylum Pseudomonadota; class Alphaproteobacteria; order Sphingomonadales; family Sphingomonadaceae; genus Novosphingobium; species Novosphingobium jiangmenense. Next base: position 9,861 of record NZ_JADQDC010000009.1, on the reverse strand, counting down.
CGGAAGCGCCCAAGCCGGCCGCACCGAAGAAGCCCCGCAAGGTCGCCAAGGGGAAGAGCGCCAAGCGCCGCCCGACAACCGCTCGCAAGACTGCGCCCAAGAAGGCCAAGGCTCCGGCAAGGGCCTCGCCCAGGAAGTCCGCGGCTCCGGCCGTTCCGCCGCCCTCCACGGAGCCGCCAGCCGCCATGACCACCATTGATCTGCTCGACCGCGCTCTGGCGCTGGAACCGGAACCCGCCCCTGAACTTCGGCCCCTTGTCCCCGCACCGCTTTCGGCCACTGCCTCCCCGGATATGGCCGAATCTGCCCCGCTGCCGCGCTCGCACTCCCTCACCCACCCGCGCGGCAGCGGCCTTCTCGAAACGATCGCGCAATGGTTCCGCAGCCTCGCTTCTTGGCGCAGGGCGAGAGCCGCGTCAGCGAGGGACCGCACGCAACTGGCCCGGGCCAGCGCCCGCCAGCGCGCCCTGCAATCACAGCTGGAAGCGCTCGAGGCGTTGCAGGCGGGACCTACTCCCCCCAGCGCTTGAACGAGGGCACCGGCACCGGCGTGGTCCGGGCGCGTTCGTAGGCTGCGCCTGCTTCGAGCACGCGCTTGTCGTCCCACTTGGCGCCGATGATCGACAGGCCGATCGGCAGGCCTTCCACCGCGCCCATGGGCACCGAAAGGTGCGGATAGCCCGCGATGGCTGCGAGATTGCCCGCGCCGACGCCGACGAAGTGATCGCCGAGCACGAGGTCGATCGGCCAGGCCGGGCCTTCGGTCGGCGCGACGAGAAAGCTGACGGTGTTGTCGCGCATCAGCTTGTCGATGCCTTCCGCACCCGCCAGCTTCAGCGAATTGGCGCGCGCGGCGGTGTAGCCGATCTGGTCGGTCGTCGCCTCGGCCTGTTCGAACACGTCCTGCCCGAACCAGCGCAGCTCTTCGGGGTGGGCCTTGTTGAAGGCGATGAGGTCGGCCAGCGACCTTGGGCCGACCTTGGCGGGGAGCGAGCGGAGGTACGCGCCCATGTCCTCGCGCAGTTCGTAAAGCAGCACGGTGAATTCGTCGCGGCCCATCTCGGGCGAGGGCTCGTACTGGATCTCGACCAGTTCGGCACCCGCCGCCTTCATGTCGGCCAGCGCCTTGTCGAACAGGGCGAGCAGGGCAGGGTGGTTGCCCGCCTGCTTGCGCAGCACGCCGATGCGCAGGCCCTTGAGGCTGGCGGTGGCAAGGCCCGCGGTGAAATCGGCCTTGCGCTTGTCGGCCTCGGTGGTGGCCGCGTCGGCCGGGTCGGTTCCGGCGAGCGCATTCATCAGCAGGGCGGCGTCTGCCACGCTGCGGGTCATCGGGCCTGCGGTGTCCTGACTGTGGCTGATCGGCACGACGTGGGTGCGGCTGACCATGCCGACGGTCGGCTTGAACCCGACGATGCCGTTGACCGAGGCGGGGCAGGTGATCGACCCGTCGGTCTCGGTGCCGATCGCTGCCCAGGCAAGGCCTGCGGCGATGGCCGAGCCGCTGCCCGAGGACGAGCCGCACGGTGTCCGGTCGATGGCGTGGGGGTTCCTTGTCTGCCCGCCCACCGCGCTCCAGCCGCTGGACGAGGAGGACGAGCGGATGTTGGCCCATTCGGAAAGGTTGGTCTTGCCGAGGATCACGACGCCCGCCTTGCGCAAGCGCCTGACCAGCGGGGCATCGCGGCCGGTGACGTTGTCCCTCAGCGCGAGGCTTCCCGCTGTCGTCGGCAGTGGCCCCGCCATCTCGATGTTGTCCTTGATCAGCACGGCCTTGCCCGAGAGCGGGCCCTTGATCGCCTTGGCTGCGGCTTCGTCCTTCGCGGCATCGGGGTTGATCGCCAGCACTGCGTTGAGTTGCGGCCCTGCGTCATCCAGCGCCGCGATCCGGGCGAGATAGTCTGCCACGCTCTGCGCCTGTGCCGACGGGGTGAGCGCCGTCGCCGCCAGGGCGAGGGCAAGAACCTGCAATTTCATCGGGCTATCCTCATGCCGAACCTGTGCCGCGATGCTGCTCAACCCTACCTTTACATGCAAGCGCCTAGGTGTGCCCGACACCTTCGGGCAGGAATTCCCCCCGCAAATCCCCGGATTCGGCCTTAACGCCCTTGAACATCGCGCCGTGGCACGCGACATAGCGAAGCCTAACCATATGAGGATTTCCATGCTCGACCTGTTCGGCGCATCGAGTGCGCAAGGAAAATTCACCACCGATCCCGTCACCGGCGCGCTGATCCCGGTCGTGGTCGAACAATCGAGCCGCGGCGAACGCAGCTTCGACATCTATTCGCGCCTGCTGCGCGAACGCATCATTTTCGTGACCGGCGAAGTCGAGGACCACATGGCCTCGGTGATCATCGCCCAGTTGCTGTTCCTCGAGTCGGAAAATCCCTCGAAGGACATCTCGATGTACATCAACTCGCCGGGCGGCGTGGTGACGGCGGGTCTCGCGATCTACGACACCATGCAGTACATCCGCCCCCGCGTGTCGACGGTGTGCATCGGCCAGGCTGCCTCGATGGGCTCGTTCCTGCTCGCCGCCGGTGAGCCGGGCATGCGCATCGCGCTGCCGAATGCGCGCATCATGGTCCACCAGCCTTCGGGCGGCGCACGCGGCATGGCCTCGGACATCGAGATCCAGGCGCGCGAGATCCTGCGCATCCGCAAGCGCATGAACGACCTCTACGTCAAGTTCACCGGTCGCTCGCTCGACGAGATCGAGAAGGCGATGGACCGCGATACCTTCCTCGAAGCCGAGGAAGCGAAGAACTTCGGCCTCGTCGACAAGGTCTTCGAGTCGCGCCCGGCGACCGACTCGGTGGGCGGCGAAGAAGGTTCGGGCGGCGCGCCCGCATAAGGAATACCCCTGAGGGGCAGGGCCTTAAGCGCAGCGAAAGGCTTTGCCCCCTAGGAATGCGTAACTGTAATCGAGTCCGGTTGATTAATGCCCTTGCGGTAGTAGGATGATCGGGCCCGCCTCTCGTGGAGAGGCGCCTGGGATGGACGAATGACCAAGCTTTCCGGATCGGATACCAAGAGCACCCTCTACTGCAGCTTCTGCGGCAAATCGCAGCACGAAGTGCGCAAGCTCATCGCCGGGCCGACCGTGTTCATCTGCGATGAATGCGTCGAACTGTGCAACGACATCATCCGTGAAGAGACCAAGGCCGGCATCGCCGGCAAGAAGGATGGCGGCGTACCCACCCCGCGCGACATCTTCGAGACTCTGAACGACTACGTGATCGGGCAGGACCGCGCCAAGCGCGTGCTCTCGGTCGCCGTGCACAACCACTACAAGCGCCTCAAGCACAGCGGCAAGGGCGGCGATGTCGAACTCTCGAAGTCGAACATCCTGCTCGTCGGCCCGACCGGTTCGGGCAAGACGCTGCTGGCGCAGACGCTCGCCAAGACCTTCGACGTGCCGTTCACCATGGCCGATGCCACCACGCTGACCGAAGCCGGTTACGTCGGCGAGGACGTCGAGAACATCATCCTCAAGCTGCTCCAGGCTTCCGACTACAACGTCGAGAAGGCGCAGCACGGCATCGTCTACATCGACGAGATCGACAAGATCAGCCGCAAGGCCGAGAATCCCTCGATCACGCGCGACGTTTCGGGCGAGGGCGTGCAGCAGGCGCTGCTCAAGCTGATGGAAGGCACCACGGCCTCCGTGCCGCCGCAGGGCGGGCGCAAGCATCCGCAGCAGGAATTCCTGCAGGTCGATACCACGAACATCCTGTTCATCTGTGGCGGCGCCTTCGCAGGGCTCGACAAGATCATTGCCGACCGCCTGCAGAAGCGCTCGATCGGCTTCGGCGCGCACGTTGCCGATCCGGAAAAGCGCCGCGTCGGCGAACTGCTGCAGAAGTCCGAGCCTGAGGATCTCCTCAAGTTCGGCCTGATCCCCGAATTCGTCGGCCGCCTCCCGGTGATCGCGACCCTGAACGACCTCGACATCGAGGCGCTGGTCAAGATCCTCAAGGAGCCGAAGAACGCGCTGATCAAGCAGTATGCCAAGCTGTTCGAGCTGGAAGACGTGACGCTGACCTTCACCGACGACGCTCTCGAAGCGATCGCCAAGAAGGCCATCGAACGCAAGACCGGCGCGCGCGGGCTGCGCTCGATCGTCGAAGGCCTGCTGCTCGACACCATGTTCGACGTGCCGACCGAGACCGACATTGCCGAGGTCGTGGTCGACAAGGACGTCGTCGAAGGCCGCAAGGAGCCGATCCGCGTCCACAAGGGCAAGGAAGAGGCGGCCTGATCGCCGGCTTCAACTGAACACAAGAAAGGGCGGGTACCGAGAGGCACCCGCCCTTTTCTTTTGGCGATTTCTCACCAGAGCTCATGGACCAGACTTCGTCATTGCGAGTGAAGCGAAGCGAAGCAATCCAGAGCGGTTTGCAATGACGCTCTGGATTGCTTCGTCGACTGCGTCTCCTCGCAATGACGAAGTTTTCTGGCGGGTGTCAGGCCCGATCAGTTCGGCAGCGAGACTGCGTCGGTCACGTGGATCACGCCGTTCTTCTGCATGACGTCGGCCTGCGTCACGTGGGCCATGCCGCCCTTCTCGTCGGTGAGCATGACGGTGTCGCCCATCAGCGAGGCGGTGAGCTTGCCGCCGGAGACGGTGGTCAGTTCGGTCTTGCCACCATCAGCTTTGATCTTGGCGACGAGCTCCGCCGCGGTCACCTTGCCGGGGACGACGTGGTAGGTGAGGATCTTGGTCAGCGTGGCCTTGTTCTCGGGCTTGAGCAGCGTGTCGACGGTGCCGGCAGGAAGCTTGGCGAAGGCGGCGTTGGTCGGCGCGAAGACGGTGAACGGACCGGTGCCGTTCAGTGTGTCGACCAGACCGGCGGCCTTGACCGCGGCAACCAGCGTGGTGTGATCGGCCGAGTTCACCGCGTTCTCGACGATGGTCTTGGATGGGTACATCGCCGCGCCGCCGACCATCTTGGTCTCTTCATGGTGGTTGGCGAAAGCGGGCGTCACGAATACCGGCGCGGCGGTGGCGGCCGTGGCGGCGAGGGCCGCGATCAGGAACTTGGGGCTCATCTTCTAACTCCTTGTTCGAAACATGGCTGTGTCCGGCGCATGACTTCAGGCTGCCGGCCCGCCCCTCCGCGATCCAAGGTGGTGTTGGCGCTGCGGCAAACCACATGGCCGATGGTGCATGTGATTGATCAAGAAAGATAAATGGCAAAAAGAAGGCGCGCTGCGTGGGGCAGCGCGCCTTTTGAGAATGCGATCCCGGCCGAAGGGAACGAGTAGCCGGGCATCAAGGGGAGGAACCGGGACGGAGGGGTAGTTCTGCCCCGGTCGGAACGTCTCCGCCGCCAGAGATGGACCCGAATGCGCCTGACCGCGACATGTCCCTTGGGGCCTATGCCCGCTTGGTCAGGGTCTGCCCGGTCAGATCACGTGGTCGTGCAGCAGCGCGCATTCGTGGCCGTCGATCGTCTCGACCTGCACGGTGGCGTGGCCGATGCCGAAATCGTGTTCAAGCTCGTGCGCCAGCTGGTGCAGGAAGTTGTCGCCGGGATGGCCGCCCGGCATGACGAGGTGCGCGGTCAGCGCGGTCTCGGTGGTGCTCATCGGCCAGATGTGCAGGTCGTGCACGGCCTCGACGCCATTGAGCGAATTGAGGAAGTGGCGGACCTTCTGCTCGTCGATCCCCGGCGGCACCGCGTGCAGGCCCATGCGCAGCGAATCCTTGAGCAGGCCCCAGGTGCCGACGGCGATGATGCCGACGATGGCAAGGCTGGTGACGGGATCGATCCATTGCGCGCCGGTGAGCGTGATCAGCAGGCCCGCGACAACGACGCCTGCCGAAACCGCAGCGTCCGCAGCCATGTGCAGGTAGGCGCCGCGGATGTTGATGTCGTGCTTGCGCCCGCGCATGAACATCAGCGCGGTGACGGTGTTGATGACGATGCCGACCGCAGCCACGGCCATGACCGGACCTCCGGCGACCGGCTCCGGCTCGATCAGGCGGCGGATCGTCTCGACCAGGATCGCGCCGAGCGCCACCAGCAGGAAGGCGGCATTGCCCAGCGCGGCGAGGATCGAGCTGGACTTGAAGCCATAGGTGAAGCGCGCCGAGGGTGGCTTTGCTGCCAGTACGCTGGCGATCCAGGCGATGACGAGGCCGAGGACGTCCGAGAGGTTGTGGCCGGCATCGGCGACCAGCGCCATTGAGCCGGCGATGAAGCCGTAGACCGCCTCGACCACCACGAAGCCGAGGTTCAGCGTGATGCCGACGGCAAAGGCGCGACCGAAGCTGGCGGGGGCGTGGCTGTGACCGTGCCCATGGTGGTCATGGTCGTGATGAGGATGGTGGTGGCCGCCGGACATGGAGCCTCTCCTAACGCCTTATGCGCATGTAGGAAACCATCGAAGCGCCAGGGGGCCTGTAAGCCGGGTTCTGTAGCGCCGACGGTATCCCACAAGTGGACCGTATCGCCGCTGGCAGCCATTCCTCTAGGCGGACCGTTGCCGGAACGCTCAAGCAATCAACCCGGACTGCTGGCCCGAAACCGGCCTGCTCAAAAAGAGCGCGCAGTCCCTATTCGATCTTGCTCCGGGTGGGGTTTGCCGTGCCGCTTCCGTTGCCGGTCGCGCGGTGCGCTCTTGCCGCACCCTTTCACCCTTACTCGTCCTTGCGGACTAGCGGTCTGCTCTCTGTGGCACTTTCCCTTGACCGTCAGCTTGCGCCTTCGGCCCGGCGGGCGTTACCCGCCACCCTTGTTTCGTGGAGCCCGGACTTTCCTCGGGATCTTGCGATCACGCGGCTGCCCGGCCCCCTGGCGAGCGGTCACCTAGCATGACCCAGATCGCGTTCCAACAGGAGTTCGAAGAGCAATGCGCCGATCTGGCCATCGACTTGCCCATCAATCCGCTGCGGGCGCCAGCGGCGCTGGAAGGCGCGGACGGCGGCTTCCTGATCGGAGATGTCATAGCCGAAGCGTTCGAGGGCGAGGAAGAACGCCGCTTCGTTGTCATAGAGCAGGCGCATCGAGAGCTTGGGCGTGGGCAGGCAGAGGCGGTGGCGGGCGAGCAATTCCCACGGAAACAGCTCGCCGGGGTCCTCCTTGCGCGCCGGGGCGACATCGGAATGGCCGACGACGTTGGCGCGGGGAATGTTGTGGCGCTTGACGATGTCGGCGAGCAGCGGCAGCAGCGCCTCGATCTGGGCGTCGGGGAAGGGGCGGTAGCCGAACTCGTGGCCGGGATTGACCAGTTCGATCCCGACGCTGGCCGAATTGACATCGGTGATGCCGCGCCAGCTTGAGCGGCCCGCGTGCCACGCCCGCTTGTCCTCGTCGACGAGGCCGGTGACGGTGCCGTCCTCGTCGATCATGTAATGCGCCGAGACTTCAGCCGCCGGATCGCACAGCCGGTCAAGCGCGGCCTGCGCGCTCTCCATGCCGGTGTAGTGCAGCACGACCATCGTCACCGGCAGCTTGCGCTCGTTCCAGTTGGGCGAGGGCACTTCGCGGTGGACGAGCCAGCGGCGCATCATGCAGCCCTCAGGCGACCGGCAGCACCGCGCCCATGACGAGGCTTTCCGCCGTGACGTGGACCTGCACGCCGCCGCCGACCGCCGCAGCGAGTTGCTGGACCATCGCGGCGGGCGCGGTCTTGCTCGACAGTTCGCTGGCGGGAAGCATGCCTTCTAGGGCCTTGCCCACCGCCGGGTCGAATGCGACGCGCTGGCCTGCGGCGCGCACGACGATCTCGATGGCCTGCCCGTGGACTTCCGCGCCGATATCGAGCGTGCCGCCGCGCACCAGCGCATCGAGGCCGATCAGCGCGAGGTTGAGCAGCGTCTTGACCGCAGGTTTGGCCAGCGCATCGACGCCGAACATCCAGTTCACCGCAACGCGGCCGTTGCTGCCGGCCAGCGCATCGATCAGCGCGCGCGCCTCGTTCACCGGCACCTGATCGCCGAAGCCACCGGCGGCACCGAAGGCGAGGCGGAAGAACTTGAGCTTGTCGGCCGAGGCCTTGGCGCTCTGCTCGAGCAGTTCGAAGCAGCGCTGGCGCATCTCGGGGTCCTTCTCCTCGGCAAGGAGTTCGAGACCATTGGAAAGCGCGCCCACCGGGCTCAACATATCGTGGCAAAGGCGCGAGCAGAGCAGGCTGGCGAGATCGAGCGCGGAAGCAGGGGCTGTCATGTTCAGATGGGGGGCCTTCTTGGAACGGTGGGTCTGCGCGAGAGTCCTGGTGCAGGCAAAGGTGTTAACGCCTTTATAGCCTTAGCCAGCCACGACCGCATAGGAAAGCGCTTCGAACCCCATCGGGCCATCGTGCCAACACGTAATTGCCCACGATCCGTCGCTGACCGGGGCAAGGATGACCCAGGCCTTGCCATCGTGTGCGGCGCTGGCGGCATCGGTGGCGGAGGGGCGCGCGAGGCCGTTGGGATGGGAGTGGTAGTAGCCGATGATCTCCCGCCCACCGCTACGAGCTGTCTTGTGAGCAGCGATCAGGGTGGCCGGGGCGATCTCGAAATGGTGCGCCGGGTCGGCGGCGACGTTGGCGGCGGGCAGGGCGAGTTCGACGGTTGTGCCGGTGCCGAGCAGCAGGCCGCAAGCCTCATGCGGCAAGGCAGCCTGCGCTGCTTCCGTCATGGCCGCCATCGCGGTGTCGGCTATCTCGAACGCCATGTGCCTGCTGTGGCGCGCGCGGGCTGGGGTTGCAAGCAGGGTTGCGCTTGTTGCCCACCCCGCTGCGACTAACTTCACTGCGTTCAGTAAGTCTCGCGGCCCTCCCGCTTGCGGGAGGGCAAGACGCTGCGCTTGTCTCCCCTCCCGCAAGCGGGAGGGGTTGGGGGTGGGCATCCTTCGACAAGCTCAGGATGAGCGGGACACGTGATATGAAGGCTCATCCGCTGGCGAATGCGGACGGTAACGCCGGTGGGAAAGCACAGATCGCGCGACCGGTGCGGGTGCCGTTGGGCACGCGCGGGGAGGGCGCGGGACCGGTTGCGAGTGGCCGGGGGGCGGTTCCGGGCCCCTTGTCGGCTCAGCCTGAGGGCGGACATATGCGAGAGGACGAAGCTGTGGCAGCGGCTCGCGGGCTGCCTTGGCTTCTGGCAAGCGGCTGCGTGAAAAGAACCTGTCGTTTGTGCTGACAAGTCGCACAATCATGGCGGGTTCCGCATCCGCAGCGTCGCTCAGGGTTCGGCGCCGTGCTATCAGCCCTGGGGTGTCCTGTCTGTCCTTGGGTAACGGCAGGGATTGCCCGGTGGGTCCTGGGCTTAACGCCCCGCATTGAACCCGCGAGTACCTGCCGCACCGATCGCGCCGGAAGCCTTTGGACCAAAACGACTCTGGGCATCAGCGTCCGAAGGGAGAGGAGCGGGATGGCCTTTTGCCCTCTCCTGACCTGTGGGTGGGGCGTATAACCTATATGGTTCATTTTGTCAAGATGTCGGTGCTCAATCTCGTCTTGAGCAAAGCATGGCTTGCTCATGTTAATGCGCCGGGAGCAGAGCATTAGCAAGCATGGGATGCATGAACCAGTATTATTCGGACCTTGCCTTCGCTAGTTAATACGAGACTGGTGAGTCGTGGACGTTTAAGATCGGCAAACGTCCTTCTGTGATACGATGCGAATTCAACCAAGCTCGCTCGGTGCTTTCCAGATCTTGCGTAACCCTCCAATGAAAGGTGACCGCCCTGCCTTCCTCCGTTGGCTTAGTTTTGTTCGGGTTATCTAAGTGTTGGCAAAATCGTAACTGCTCACGAGGTTGGCAGAAAATGGTTGCGCGGTGACTCGGAGTTTGATTCACCCTTGGGATGGCCCCACCCCCGCTTCATGTGCTGAGCGAAGCTGAGAAGAACGAGCTTCTGCTTGCGC
>NZ_JADQDC010000008.1 GCF_015694345.1 Novosphingobium jiangmenense | reverse complement strand
CGTTGTCGAAGGTGATCGACTGGCGCAGGTCTGGCGCGAGCGGCTTGAGCAGGTTGGCGAGGCTGTCGGCGACGCTTTGCGCCCTGAGGCGTGGCTGGGGGATGGCCAGGATGATCCGCGAGTGGCGCTCGTGAGCGATCAGGACGGCGGGTCCGGGGGTTCGGAAGAGCATGCAGTCGGCCTCCCAGTGGCCGGGGATCTGGCGTGATGCGATGTCCGGTGGCCGGTCGTGGATCGAGCATTTGCCTTGCATTCGGGGCCATCCGCCCTTGGTGCGCCAGCCGCGTCTGATCTTGGCGCGGGGCAGGTAGAGGCGCCACTTGGTGTCGTTGGTGCGCTTGAGCTGGGCATAGACGAAGCGGTAGATGGTCTCGTGGCTGATGACCTTGTGCCCTTCCTCGCGGGCGAGGCGTCCGGCGATCTGCTCTGGCGACCAGCCGGCGGCGAGGCGGTCCAGCACGGCATTGCGCAGGTCATCGTCGCGTTCGAGGCGGCTCCCGCTCCATCGCCGCGCCGAGGTCTGCGCCTGGGCATAGGCAGGCTGGTAGCCGACGCGGTTGCCGGTGTTGCGCTTCAGTTCGCGGGCGATGGTCGACGGCTGGCGATCCAGAGTTGCAGCGATTTGCCGGATCGATTGCCCGGCTTCGCGAAGCCGGGCAATCGAGCATCGCTCCTCAAGCGAAAGCTGGGTGTATCTCGACATGGCAACACCTGTCTGAGGTGTTGCACTTCGTTTGTGAACTCAGGGGGATCCCGCTTTTTTGTTGGCGGGTTGGTCTCGGAAGAAAAGCCCAGCCCCGGGTCAAGCCTGGGGCGACGATGGTGTTGGGGTTTTTGGGGTGTTTGGGGCGTTTGGAGTGTGGGCGGTGTTGGTCGCTGGATTCCCGCCTGCGCGGGAATGACGAAGGGGGGATGGCGCGCCCGGCAGGACTCGAACCTGCTGCCTCAAGATTAGAAGTCTCGCGCTCTATCCAGATGAGCTACGGGCGCGCGCCGGGGTTCCTTAGGGTTCAAACTCGGTCGGGGCAAGTTCGAGGTTCGAAGCAGAATGGCTTAGCGCAAGAAGGCGGGGCGCAGGAGTATGTCGATACTTCAAGCCTTGCCGACGTAGCGATGGGCCATTCTGGTCGAACCCCTTCGGGGCAGTCAAATGGCTTCCATCTCAGGCAAACCGGCCCTTGCAAAGGCAACCAGCCTTTGCGGCGGGCCGCTTCACCCGATATGTTTGCCATTTGACTGCCTCGAACTTGCCCCGACCGAGTTTGAGCCCTCAGCATGCTTTGCGGATCGTGCAAATCGGGTTAGCAACGTCGCCCATGAGCGATCCCCAGATTTCGAGAATCGACGGCACCGCCAGCGCGCGCCGCCATTTCCGCTATTTCGACTATGTGATGGCCTCCTTCGTGGCGATCCTGCTGCTGTCGAACCTGATCGGGGCGGCCAAGCTGGCGCAAGTCGGCGGGTTCACCTTCGGCGCGGGCATCCTGTTCTTCCCGGTGTCCTACGTGATCGGCGACGTGCTGACCGAGGTTTACGGCTATGCCAATGCGCGGCGCTGCGTGTGGATGGGCTTCTTCGCGCTGGTGTTCATGGCGTTCATGAGCTTCGTGGTGGTGGCGATGCCGCCCGCGCCGGGCTGGGACGGTCAGGCTGCCTATGAAAGCGTGTTCGGATCGACCTGGCGGATCGTGCTCGCTTCGGTGACGGCATTCTGGGCGGGCGAGTTCGTCAATTCCTTCGTGCTGGCCAAGATGAAGGTGCTGACCGGCGGCAGGATGCTGTGGACGCGCACGATCGGCTCGACCGTGTTTGGGCAGGCGGTGGACAGCCTGTTGTTCTATCCCATCGCGTTCCTCGGCATCTGGACGCACGAACAGGTGCTGACGGTTATGGTTACCAACTGGCTGATGAAGGTGGTTTGGGAGGCTGTGCTGACGCCGGTGACTTACGCGGTGGTCGGCTGGTTGAAGGCGCGCGAGGGTGCGGACGTCTATGATACGGACACCGACTTCTCGCCGTTTGCGAAGGCGCCTCAGGTCTAGGATTGAGCTGGATTTTCAGCGCTTCGTCATTGCGAGCGTAGCGAAGCAATCCAGAGCGGTTTGTGGTGGCGCTCTGGATTGCTTCGTCGACTGCGTCTCCTCGCAATGACGAACTGCGGGTGCAATGCCGGAGTGAGCGAAGCCTCCCCGCCCTCACGCAAAAGCCCCGCCTCTCCGGGGGGCGGGAGAGGCGGGGCGGCTTGCGGGCGGGCTGGAAAGGACCCGCAAGAAAGGTCGGTGCTCAGTCGGCGATGAGGCCGATCAGCAGGTAGACCAGCACCGCCGAGCCGAAGCCGAGCAGGGTGCCGAGGGCGAAGGCGACGCGGACCAGCGTGACATCCACGTTGAAGTAGTTGGCTATCCCTGAGCAGACGCCCATGATCTTGCCGTGGGCCTTGTCGAGGCGGAAGCCGCGCGAGCTTTCGATCGGGCGGGGTGCCGAGTCGTCGAAGCGAAGCTGGCTCATCAGATCATCTCCTGCATGGCGGCGGGTGCCGCGCTTGTGTTGACGGGGGTGTGGACCGTGCCGGCGATCAGCGCGAGGCTGAGGGCGAAGGCGGTGGCGGCAGCGGCGATGCGGTTGGTCAGGGCGGTCATGATCTTGTCCTCATGGTAACTGTGGAAGCCGTTGTGGCTTATGCGAACAGCTCTGCATGGGGCGTGCCAAATTGCGGAAATGGCGGATTTGCGGGGTTTTGTCGGTCGGCTGAGCAAAGCGCATTCTTTCGCTTTGCTGAACAGTGGTGAAATTTCCCATTAATTGGCGAGAGCATTTCAGCGCAGGTTCTGCGAGCGGTCTGGTCGACGTATTGCAGCTTGCTTTTTCGCTCGACCGCGCCTATCTGCGCCTCATCCCGACATTGTGAAAGCAAGGTCAGGCTGGTGCCACCGGGCTCCGGCACGGATCGGCATTTGCATTTCGGACAGTTGGAGCTTGCATGGCGGATATTGCGCGTATCACCGAGGTAATCGAACCGGAGGCCAAGGCCCTGGGCTTCGATCTCGTGCGCGTGCGCTATTTCAAGGGTGGCGAGATCGGTGACGAGGAGCATACGCTCCAGGTCATGGCCGAGCGGCCCGAGACCGGCCAGCTGGTGATCGAGGACTGCGCCGCGCTTTCGAATCGCATTTCCGACCGCTTCGACGAACTGGAAGAGGCGGGCGAGGTGCTGCTGGAAGATGCCTATCGGCTCGAAGTTTCCTCGCCGGGGATCGACCGTCCGCTGACCCGCGCGAAGGACTTCGCCGCATGGGTCGGGCAGGAAGCTCGCATCGAGCTTTCCGAACTGCTGGGTGAGCGCAAGCGCTTCCGTGGCGATCTCGTCGGTTTCGACGATGCGACCCAGACCATTTCCATCGAGGACGATGGCGCCGTGTTCGAGGTGCCGTTTGCCCTTGTCGCCAATGCCAAGCTGATCCTTACGGACAAGCTTATTGCCGCTTCCCGGCCGCTGGACACCAGTGGTGCGGACGAAATTCTCGAAGAACAGGAAGACTGACCCATGGCCAGTGCGATTTCCGCCAACCGCGCCGAACTGCTTGCGATCGCCAACGCGGTCGCCACCGAGAAGATGATTGACAAGTCGGTCGTCATCGAGGCGATGGAAGAGGCAATCCAGAAGTCGGCGCGCAACCGTTATGGCGCCGAGAACGACATTCGCGCCAAGCTCGATCCGCGCACCGGTGACCTGCGTCTGTGGCGCGTGGTGGAAGTGGTCGAGGTGGTCGAGGACTACTTCAAGCAGGTTGACCTCAAGGCTGCCGAAAAGCTGCAGCCGGGCGCTGCCATCGGCGACTTCATTGTCGATCCGCTGCCGCCGGTCGATCTCGGCCGCATCGACGCGCAGTCGGCCAAGCAGGTGATCTTCCAGAAGGTCCGCGATGCCGAGCGTGACCGCCAGTACGACGAGTTCAAGGACCGCGCCGGCGAAGTGATCACCGGCGTGATCAAGTCGGTCGAGTTCGGCCACGTGATCGTCAACCTTGGCCGTGCAGAAGGCGTCATCCGTCGCGACCAGCAGATCCCGCGCGAAGTGCCGCGCGTGGGCGAGCGCGTGCGTGCGCTGATCATGAAGGTCGAGCGCCAGAACCGCGGGCCGCAGATATTCCTGAGCCGTGCGCATCCCGAGTTCATGAAGAAGCTCTTCGCGCAGGAAGTGCCCGAGATCTACGACGGCATCATCGAGATCAAGGCCGCTGCCCGCGATCCGGGCTCGCGCGCCAAGATCGGTGTGATCAGCCGCGATTCGAGCATCGACCCGGTCGGCGCCTGCGTCGGCATGAAGGGCAGCCGCGTGCAGGCCGTCGTGCAGGAACTGCAGGGCGAGAAGATCGACATCATCCCCTGGAGCGAGGACACCGCGACGTTCGTGGTCAACGCGCTGCAGCCTGCAACGGTCAGCCGCGTGGTGATCGACGAGGAAGAGAGCCGCATCGAGGTCGTCGTTCCCGATGACCAGCTTTCGCTCGCGATCGGTCGTCGCGGTCAGAACGTGCGTCTGGCCTCGTCGCTGACCGGTTCGGCGATCGACATCATGACCGAGGCGGAAGCTTCGGAGAAGCGCCAGAAGGAATTCGCCGAGCGTTCGAAGATGTTCGAGGAAGAACTCGACGTCGACGAGACGCTGTCGCAGCTGCTGGTGGCCGAAGGCTTCACCGAGCTGGAAGAAGTCGCATACATCGAGAACGCCGAACTGGCTGCGATCGAGGGCTTCGACGAGGAACTCGCCGAGGAGCTGCAGAGCCGTGCGCTCGAAGCGATCGAGCGTCGCGAAGAGGCCCTTCGCGAACAGCGTCGCGGCCTGGGCGTCGAAGACGCGCTGGCCGAGCTGCCGCACCTGACCGAGGCGATGCTCGTCACGCTCGGAAAGGCCGGGATCAAGACGCTCGACGATCTGGCCGACCTTGCCACCGACGAACTCATCGCCAAGAAGCGCGCCGAACAGCGTCGCCGCAACGACAAGGGCCCGCGCGAGAAGAGCGATCGCCCCGAGCGCGTCGAGGACAAGGGCGGCGTGCTGGGCGAGTATGGCCTGAGCGAAGAGCAGGGCAACGAGATCATCATGGCCGCGCGTGCCCACTGGTTCGATGACGAGCCAGTAGCTGAGGAGGCCGCCGATGCGGATTCCTCACAATGAGCCGCTAAGCTCCGACATCTCCGGCACTGCACCGGCGGGGAAGACCTCGCCGGAGCGCAAGTGCGTGCTGACCGGGCGCCATGATGCGCGGGACGAACTGACGCGTCTCGCCATCTCGCCCGACGGCGACGTGCTGCCCGACGTGATGGCGCGTGCCCCCGGGCGCGGCGCCTGGATCGGCGTGGACCGGCAAGCCCTTGAAAAAGCGGTTGCCAATGGCAAGCTTAAGGGTGCGCTGGCGCGTGCCTTCAAGGGCGCACAGTTGCGCATCCCGGCCGATCTTCCCGAACGCATCGAACAGGCGCTGCGTCGCCTGGTGACCGACCGGCTCGGCATCGAGCTGCGCGCGGGCAACGTTCTGCTGGGCACGGAGAAGATCGCGCAAGGGTGCAGGGCAGGGGCGGTGACGTTCCTCGGCCATGCCTCGGACGCCGGCACCGATGGTCCCAACAAGCTGGCGCAGGCCTGGCGCGTAGGCGAGGGTGCCGAAGGTTCGGGGATGAAAGGTGTGATCTTGCCGCTGGACCGAGCGGCGCTGTCTGTGGCATTGGGCCGCGACAACGTCGTTCACGTTGCGCTGACCGACCCCGCTGCCGCCGCAAGGCTGCAAGCGCCGCTGCAGCGCCTGATGAATTTTCTCGGAAACGGGACTGATGCCACCGAAGCCGACGCGGCTGCAGTGGCGAACGACGATATTGATACGAAGGGCGAATGAGTTCGATGAGCGATAGCGACAAGAAGCCGACACTGGGCCGCAGGCCGCTGGGTCTGAAGACCTCGGTGGAGGCCGGAGAGGTCAAGCAGACCTTCAGCCATGGTCGCACCAACAAGGTGGTGGTCGAAGTGAAGCGGCGCAAGCTGATGGGCCGGCCCGGCGAGGCCGCTCCTGTTGCTGCGCCTGCCGCTCCGGCGCCGGCTGCCACGCCGGTAGCTCCGCCGCCGCCACCCCCGCCGCCCCCGCCGCCGCCTTCGGCAAGCCGCGAGACGCGCCAGGAAATGCAGGCCCGCCTGCTGCGCGAAGCCGAGGAAGCCCGCCTCGCCGCGCTCGAGGCTGCGAACCGTCGCGAGCAGGAAGAAAAGCTCAAGGCGATCGAGGAAGAGCGCCGTCGCGCCGAGGAAAAGGCCAAGGCCGAAGCTGCGCCTGCGCCGGTTGCTGCGCCCGAGCCCGCGCCGGAACCGGTGGCCGCGCCTGCGCCTGTCGCTGCTCCTGCTCCTGCGGCAGAGCCCGAAGTAGCCAAGCAGCCTGAAGCTGCGCCCGCACCGGCGCCAGCCGCTGCAGAAGCCAAGGCCGAAGAGGCAGCGCCCGCGATACCCGCGCCGCGCCGCTTCACGCCCGTGCCCTCTGCTGCGCCGATCAAGCGCCCCGAGCCGGCTGCCAAGAAGCCCGCAAGCAATCCGCGCGATCGCAAGACCGAGGACCGCCGCGGTGGCAAGCTGACCGTTACCCGCGCCCTCAACGAGGACGAAGGCGCACGCGCCCGTTCGCTCGCCGCATTGAAGCGTGCGCGCGAGAAGGAACGCCGTGCCCACTTCGCCGGCCAGTCGCAGCCGCGCGAAAAGCAGGTCCGCGACGTGGTCGTGCCCGATGCGATCACCGTGCAGGAACTGGCGAACCGCATGGCCGAAAAGGCGGCGGACCTCGTCAAGGCGCTGTTCAAGATGGGCATGATGGTCACCATCAACCAGACCATCGACCAGGACACCGCCGAACTGCTGGTGACCGAATTCGGCCACAACATCCAGCGCGTGAGCGACAGCGATGCCGACATTGACACGGCGGCTGACGTCGACGCCGAGGACACGCTGAAGGCGCGTCCGCCGGTCGTGACGATCATGGGCCACGTCGACCACGGCAAGACCTCACTGCTCGATGCGCTGCGCGGGACCGACGTGGTGCGCGGCGAAGCCGGCGGCATCACGCAGCACATCGGCGCCTACCAGATCAAGACCAAGGGCGGCGAGTTCATCACCTTCCTCGACACCCCGGGCCACGAAGCCTTCACCGAGATGCGCATGCGCGGTGCCAATGTCACCGACATCGTCATTCTGGTGGTTGCCGGTGACGACGGGCTGATGCCGCAGACGATTGAGGCGATCAACCACACCAAGGCGGCCGGCGTGCCGATGATCGTGGCGATCACCAAGTCGGACAAGCCCGAGTTCAATCCGCAGAAGATCCGCGAGCGCCTGCTGGAGCACGAGATCATCGTCGAGGCGATGTCGGGCGACGTGCAGGACGTGGAAGTCTCGGCCCGGACCGGCGACGGCCTTGACGAGCTGATCGAGAAGATCCTGCTGCAGGCCGAACTGCTCGAACTGAAGGCCAACCCGGATCGCGCGGCGGAAGCCACCGTGATCGAGGCCAAGCTCGACAAGGGCAAGGGCCCGCTGGCGACCGTGCTGGTCAACCGCGGCACGCTCAAGGTTGGCGACATCCTCGTGGTCGGCACCCAGTCGGGCCGCGTCCGTGCGATGCTCGACGACAAGGGTCGTCAGGTGAAGGCGGCAGGTCCGTCGCTGCCGGTCGAAGTGCTCGGCATCGGCGGCGTGCCGATGGCCGGTGACACGCTGACCGTGGTCGAGAGCGAGGCCCGTGCCCGCGAAGTGGCCGCGTATCGTCAGGAACGCGCGACTGCCAAGCGCACCGCGCAGGCACCCGCGAGCCTCGAGAACATGTTCTCGGCACTGGCCGCGAAGAACACGGTCAAGGAATACGCACTGGTGGTCCGTGCCGACGTGCAAGGTTCGGTCGAGGCGATCGTCAACGCGCTCAACAAGATCTCGACCGACGAGATCAAGGTGCGCATCCTGCAGTCCGGCGTTGGTGCGATCACCGAAAGCGACGTCAACCTGGCGCAGGCCAGCGGCGCGCCGATCGTGGGCTTCAACGTCCGTCCGAACGCCAAGGCGCGCGAACTGATCGAGCGCAACAAGGTGCGGATGAAGTACTTCGACGTGATCTATCAGCTCACCGACGACATCCGTTCGGAAATGGCGGGCGAGCTGGGGCCGGAGGCGATCGAAACGGTCGTCGGCCGCGCCGAGGTCAAGGAAGTGTTCCCCGCTGGCAAGAAGGACAAGGCAGCCGGTCTGCTCGTGGTCGAGGGTGCCATCCGCAAGGGGCTGCATGCACGCCTTACGCGCAACGACGTCATCGTCAGCCGCACGACCATCGCCTCGCTGCGTCGCTTCAAGGACGACGTGCCGGAAGTCCGCGCGGGTCTGGAATGCGGCGTGCTGTTGCAGGACACGAACGACATCAAGGCTGGCGATCAGCTGGAAGTCTTCGAAGTCGAGATGCGCGAACGGACGCTGTAAGGCGTGGCGAAAAGTCGGGGACGTCGGCGAAAGCCGAAAGGCGGGCAGCAAGAGCACGGTAAAAGTCCCCGACAGTTTCGCTCAAGACTGGCTGAGACCTTTCTCGGTGAGCTTGCCGAACGAGCGGGTTGCGGCTGTCTGAGCACAGTTGCATCCCTTGGTTTGGCGGCGGTCGTCGTCATTCGGAGCTACGCATGACCCGCTATGTCGCCCTGTTCGGATCGATCAACGTTGGCGGGAACCGCGTGACGATGGCGGATCTGCGCTGGGCGTTCGAGCGGGAAGGGCTGACGGGGCTTGAGACGGTTGTCGCCAGTGGCAACTTGCTGTTCGACTATGACGAACGGCCGCTTGATGGTCTGGAAGACCTGTTCGCGCACGTCATGCTCGAGCGGTTCGATATCAAGAGCTTCGTCGCGGTGCGCGATCGGGCGGCGATTGCACAAGCGGTTGAGGGCAATCCGTTCACCGGGATCGGCAAGGACAATCTGGTCCACACGCTGTTCCTCGAACGCCAGCCCGATCAGGCCGCGTTCGACAAGCTGGCAGCGGATCAGGCGATGCGTGGCCTCGAGAAACTGGCAATCGGCGAGCGCAGCATCTATATCGACTTTGTGAGCAGCGTGGCCGAAAGCAAGCTGACGAGCGCCTTCATCGAGCGCCGTCTCGGTTGCCGGGGCACCGCACGCAACGTGCGCTCGATCGCGCGCATCCTTTCGAAGATGAGTTGAATTTGGCCAAGTTCCAGACGTCCCCTGAAACCCGCTCCGTCCGTCTGCTCAAGGTAGGAGAGCAGGTGCGCCATATCCTGTCCGAGCTGCTGACGCGGCAGGAAGTGCATGACGACGTGCTTTCGGCGCATACCGTCTCCGTCACCGAAGTGCGCATGTCGCCCGATCTGCGCCACGCCACGGTGTTCGTGAAGGCGCTGCTGGGTGAGGACGAGGAGATCGTGCTCAAGGCGCTGCGGACCAACACCGCATTCTTCCAGCGCGAAGTGGCGCAGCGGTTGCGGCTGAAGTACGCCGCCAGGCTCAAGTTCCTGCCCGACGAGAGCTTTGACGAGGCCAGCCGGATCGAACAGCTGCTGTCCGACCCCAAGGTTTTGCGCGATCTGGAAGACTAAGGGTAAGGCTTCTAGGCCGGGACCATCTGCGTATCGATGCTGATGGTGACCGACTTTGCGACGATCAGTCGGTAGGCCGTCATTCCGAATTCGGTGCGGTCGATCTTCGCGCGGCCTGACAGGCGGATGGTCTCGCGACCGGTAGCCTTCGCGGGTGGTGCGGTGAAGCTGACATTGAGCGTGGTCGGGCGGGTTACGCCCTTTGCCGTGAGATCGCCGCTGACCACTGCCGTGACCGGACCGGTCATGGTCATCGAACGTCCGATGAAGCGCACCTGCGGGTGGTGGTCGACGTCGAAGAAGTCTGGGCCCTTGAGGCGCTTGAGCGTGACCGAGTCTCCGGCTTCGAGCGCAGTGGCATCGAGCGTCACGTCGAGCCTGACGCTGTCGAGATGGGCCGGATCGAGTTCGATGCCGCCGCTGATCGCAGGGAAGCGCGCGGTCTTGCTGGCGATGCCGAAGAAGCCGACGCGGGCGTGGACGTCGCTGTGCTGCGCGTCGATGCGATAGCGCAGGGTTTGGGGCGGGGCGTTTCCGGCCAGAGCCACGAGGCCCAGCACGCTGACGGTCAGTCGAGTTTTCCTGCACATTGGTCGGCGATCCCTCTGGCAATCCGGAACGTGCGCCTTATGGCTGTGCGCGATGGCCAAGCTCTACTTTTACTACGCCAGCATGAACGCCGGCAAATCGACCAATCTCCTGCAGGCGGACTTCAACTACCGCGAGCGGGGGATGGCGACGATGTTGTGGACTGCGGCGCTCGACGATCGCGGCGGTGACCGCGCCATTGAGAGCCGCATCGGCCTTCATGCCGAAGCCCATCGTTTCGGGCACGCTACCGATCTGTGGGCGGCGGTGAAAGCTGCCCATGTGGTACAGCCGCTGTCGTGCGTGCTGGTCGACGAGGCGCAGTTCCTGTCGAAAGCACAGGTGTGGCAGCTGGCGCGGATTGCCGACGAGGCGGGGATTCCGGTGCTGTGCTATGGGTTGCGCACGGACTTTCAGGGCGAGTTGTTCGAGGGTGCGGCGGCATTGCTCGGCATCGCGGACTCGCTGGTGGAGCTGAAAGCGGTGTGCCACTGCGGGCGCAAGGCGACGATGAACCTGCGCGTCGATGATAGCGGCGCGGCGGTGCGGGCAGGGGCGCAGACCGAGATCGGCGGGAATGACCGGTATGTCGCGCTGTGTCGGCGGCACTTTTCCGAGGCGATGTCGGCATGAGCAGGGGCGGCATGAGCAGCGACGGGCTTTACGTGCCGCTGGCCGAGGGCGATCTGCGGCTCGAACTGCTGCGCGAGGACCATCGCGAGGGTCTGCGGCAGGCGTGTGCGCAGGACGACGAGATCTGGGCGATCTATCCGTTCAGCTATGGCGGAAAGGCGTTCGATCCGCAGTTTGACAGTCTGCTGAACTCTGCGCCGCAGCGGCGGCCTTACGCGGTCTTTCACGGCGAGACCCTGGTGGGCATGACGGCGTGGATCGAGCATGGTGCGCCGGACTGGTCGATCGAGATCGGCAACAGCTACATCGTGCCTGCCGTGCGCGGCACTGGGCTGAATGGCCGGTTGAAGCGATTGATGATCGACCATGCCTTTGCCTGCGGGCTCGAGCGCGTGGCGTTCAAGGTGGATGCCATCAACTTGCGCAGTCAGGCTGCGGTCAGGAAAATTGGCGGAGTGCAGGAGGGCGTGATGCGGCATGAGCGGCGGACGTGGACAGGCCGCGTGCGCGATACGGTGCTATTCTCGATCCTCCGCGATGACTGGATGAGCGACAAGACATGAGTCCCGAAGGTCTGGTCTGGCAGATTGCCACGATCGCAATTCCGATGATCCTGGCGATCGTGTTCCACGAAGTGGCGCACGGCTGGGTGGCGCGGGCGTTGGGCGATCCGACGGCGGCCGAGCAGAAGCGGTTGAGCCTCAATCCGCTGCGCCATGTCGATCCGTTCGGCACGATCATTTTGCCGGGCTTGCTCAAGCTGTCGGGTGCGCCGGTGTTCGGCTGGGCCAAGCCGGTGCCGGTGGACTTCCGCCGCTTGCGCAATCCGCGCTGGGGCATGGTGCTGGTCGCGGCGGCGGGGCCGGTGACGAATTTCGTGCTGGCGTTCCTGACGGCGATTGCGCTGGGTCTGCTGGTGCGGGCCACCGACAGCATGGGCGAGCCGGGGCTGGGCGCGCTGTTCCTTTCGGACAACCTGCGCAACTTCCTGATCGTCAATCTCT
Source organism: Novosphingobium jiangmenense (assembly GCF_015694345.1). Classification (GTDB taxonomy): domain Bacteria; phylum Pseudomonadota; class Alphaproteobacteria; order Sphingomonadales; family Sphingomonadaceae; genus Novosphingobium; species Novosphingobium jiangmenense. The sequence continues at coordinate 192,414 of NZ_JADQDC010000008.1, read as the reverse complement.
TCCTCGGCGCGTTCAATCTGCTGCCAATTCCGCCGTTCGATGGTTCGCGCATCGTGATGGGCGTGCTGCCGGCGCCACTGGCGCGGGTTTATGGCCGGATGGAGCCGTACGGGCTGCTGGTGGTGTTCGCGTTCCTTGTGATCCTGCCGTACTTCTGGCCCGACCTGCACCTGGTGCAGCGGCTGATCGGGCCGCCGGTGGAGTGGATCGGCCAGCACCTTGCCAATCTCGCCACGTTGGTGGCCGGGCCTGAGCCGCTCTGACCATGGTGGATGGCTGGATCATTCTCGACAAGCCGCTCGGGCTTGGCTCGACGCAGGGCGTGGCGGCGGTGAAGCGTAACCTTCGGCAAGCGGGCTTCGGCAAGTGCAAGGTCGGCCACGGCGGAACGCTCGATCCGCTGGCGACCGGGGTGTTGCCGATTGCCGTGGGCGAAGCGACCAAGCTGTGTGGGCGGATGCTCGACGCGAGCAAGGTTTATGCATTTACGGTGCGCTTCGGTGCGGAGACCGATACGCTCGACCTTGAAGGGAAGGTTGTCGCGGAGAGCGAGGTGCGGCCCTCGTTGCAAGAGATCGAGGCGGTGCTGCCGCGCTTCATCGGGCCAATAGCCCAGGTGCCGCCGGCCTATTCGGCGCTGATGGTCGATGGCGAGCGGGCCTATGACCTTGCGCGCAAGGGCGAGGCGTTCGAGCTCAAATCGCGCGCCGTCACGATCCACAGCCTCCAATTCCTCCCCGAACCGGGGAGGGGGACCAGCGAAGCTGGTGGAGGGGCACCCGCAAGTCTGACCGACTCCGTGCCCCTCCACCATCCTGCGGATGGTCCCCCTCCCCCGGTGGGGGAGGAACTGACGCTGGTTGCCCACGTGTCCAAGGGCACCTATATTCGCAGTCTGGCGCGCGACATCGCTCGGGCACTCGGCACTGTTGGGCATGTGACCATGCTGCGCCGCCTGAAGGCCGGGCCGTTCGAGATGCACCAAGCGATTTCGCTGGACAAATTGAACGAGGTCGGCCAAGGCGCGCCCCTTGAACACGTACTCTTGCCGCTGGAGGCAGGGCTGGTCGACATCCCGGCTCTCTCCCTCGATCCCGAGCAGGCAAGGGCGGTCCGTCAGGGCCGCGTTCTGGCGGGATTGCCCTTCGAGGACGGGCTTTACTGGGCGAAGGCCGGAGCTGTTCCGGTCGCGTTGGTGGAGCTTTCGGGCGGAAGCCTGAAGGTCTCGCGGGGTTTCAATCTGAAGGATGTCGCGGAGTAGAATACATGTCGATTACCGCTGAAAAGAAGCAGGAAGTCATTGCAGCCCACGCTCGCGCCGAGGGTGACACCGGTTCGCCGGAAGTCCAGGTCGCGATCCTGACCAGCCGTATCCAGACGCTGACCGAGCACTTCAAGTCCAACCACAAGGACAACCACTCGCGTCGCGGCCTGCTGATGATGGTCAACAAGCGTCGTTCGCTGCTCGACTACCTGAAGAAGAAGGATGTGGGTCGCTACAACGACCTGATCCAGAAGCTCGGTCTTCGCAAGTAACCAGCGGAGCGGCCCCAAGCGGGCCGCTTTTGCTTTAAGGCGCACCCGCAATTCGGTGGGTCGCCTTCGGGGCGCGACAAAACGGCCCCACACCGGACCGGGACGGTATTCCCCGGCAGCAAACCCCGTTCGCAATAGGGCGCGCGGGCTGAAGGAAACGAAATGTTCGACGTCAAAACCGTATCGCTGGAGTGGGGCGGAAAGACCCTCACCCTCGAAACCGGCCGCATTGCCCGTCAGGCTGACGGCGCGGTCCTCGCCACGTATGGCGAAACTGTGGTCCTTTGCGCGGTCACCGCGGCAAAGTCGGTCAAGGAAGGCCAGGACTTCTTCCCGCTGACCGTCCACTACCAGGAAAAGTATTCGGCTGCAGGGCGCATTCCCGGCGGCTTCTTCAAGCGTGAGCGCGGCGCGACGGAAAAGGAAACGCTGGTTTCCCGCCTGATCGACCGTCCGGTCCGCCCGCTGTTCCCCGAAGGTTTCTACAACGAAATCAACGTTATCGCCCAGGTTCTGAGCTATGACGGCGAGACCGAGCCCGATATCGTGGCGATGATCGCCGCATCGGCTGCGCTGACCATCTCGGGCGTTCCGTTCATGGGCCCGATCGGCGCTGCCCGCGTCGGCTTTGTCGATGGCGAATATGTGCTGAACCCGAAGCAGGACGTGGCGCTGACCGACGGTCGTCTCGACCTCGTGGTTGCCGCGACCGACACCGCCGTGATGATGGTGGAATCGGAAGCCAAGGAACTGAGCGAAGACGAAATGCTCGGCGCCGTGCTGTTCGCGCATGACGAGATCCGGAAGGTCATCGGCGCGATCATCCAGCTGGCCGAGAAGGCCGCGAAGGATCCTTGGGAAATCGATCTTTCGGACAACACCGCCGACATCAAGAAGAAGCTCAAGGACATCATCGGCGCCGACGTCGCTGCTGCCTACAAGCTGACCGACAAGTCGGCCCGTTCGAACGCCCTGAACGAAGCCCGCGCCAAGGCGAAGGCTGCGTTCGCGGACGAGACGCCGCAGACCCAGATGGTCGCGATCAAGACGATGAAGAAGGTGGAAGCCGACATCGTCCGTGGCGCGATCCTCAAGGACGGCCAGCGCATCGACGGTCGCACGACCACGCAGGTTCGCCCGATCGAATCGATGGTCGGCTTCCTGCCGCGCACCCATGGTTCGGCGCTGTTCACGCGCGGTGAGACGCAGACCATCTGCACCACCACGCTGGGCACCAAGGACGCCGAGCAGATGATCGACGGCCTGGAAGGCCTGCGCTACGAAAACTTCATGCTCCACTACAACTTCCCGCCCTACTCGGTTGGCGAAGTTGGCCGTTTCGGCGCTCCGGGCCGTCGCGAAGTGGGCCATGGCAAGCTGGCATGGCGCGCGCTGCATCCGGTGCTGCCGACCAAGGACGAGTTCCCCTACACGATCCGCGTCCTTTCCGACGTGACCGAGTCCAACGGCTCGTCGTCGATGGCGACCGTCTGCGGCGGCTGCCTTTCGATGATGGACGCGGGCGTGCCGATCAAGCGTCCGGTCTCGGGCATCGCGATGGGCCTGATCCTCGAAGGCAACGAATTCGCGGTCCTCTCGGACATCCTGGGCGACGAGGACCACCTCGGCGACATGGACTTCAAGGTGGCGGGCACGTCCGAAGGCATCACCACGATGCAGATGGACATCAAGGTTGCCGGCATCACGCGCGAAATCTTCGAGGTTGCTCTCAAGCAGGCTTCGGAAGGCCGCGCGCACATCCTGAACGAGATGACCAAGGCCCTCGGCGAGGCACGCACCGAGCTTTCGGCGCACGCACCGCGCATCGAGACGCTGCAGATCGACAAGTCGAAGATCCGCGACGTCATCGGTACCGGCGGCAAGGTGATCCGCGAGATCGTGGCGACCACCGGCGCGAAGGTCGACATCGACGATGAAGGCCTGATCAAGATCTCGTCTTCGGACCTGACCCAGATCGAAGCCGCCAAGAACTGGATCCTCGGCATTGTCGAGGAAGCGGAAGTCGGCAAGATCTACAAGGGCAAGGTCGTCAACATCGTCGACTTCGGCGCTTTCGTGAACTTCATGGGCGGCAAGGACGGTCTCGTCCACGTCTCGGAAATGAAGAACGAGCGCGTGGAAAAGCCGACCGACGTGGTGAAGGAAGGCCAGGACGTCTACGTCAAGGTCCTCGAGATCGACCAGCGCGGCAAGGTCCGCCTGTCGATGCGCGTTGTCGATCAGGAAACCGGTGCGGAACTGGAAGATACCCGTCCGCCCCGCGAACCGCGCGGTGACCGTCCTGACCGTGGCGATCGCGGCGACCGTCGTGGCCCGCGCGGCAACGACCGTGGTGGCCGTGGCGACCGTGGTGATCGCGGACCTCGCCGCGAAGGCGGTGATCGTCCGCGTCGTGACCGTGAAGACGGTCCGGCTCCGGATCACATGCCGGCGTTCCTCAAGTCCGACGACTGAGGAACGGCCAGCAGGCCAGACAGAAAGGGGCTCCACCGCAAGGTGGGGCCTTTTTCTTGTCGCGAGCAGTCGGGAAGGACCGTGATCTGAAGAGCAAGACGTCTTGTCAGGCGGCGTCCTCAAGCGGTGGAGGGGTTTGCACGGCCATCATCACGCAGTTGCGGCCTGACTGCTTCGCCGCATAGAGCGCTTCGTCCGCAGCTCGCAGCGCGTCGCTCCGCGTCTTGTAGGCGAAGACATCCGCGATGCCGCCCGAGAAGGTGACGCGACCGAACGGCATGTCGGTGGCGCGGTTGACCAGGCGTCTCTCTGCGATGGTCTCGCGGGCGTGGTCCAGGCGATCCCAGGCCTTTTCAGGCGTCAGCGCGCGGAACAGCACCGCGAACTCCTCGCCGCCGTGCCGTGCCACGTGGCAGCGCGCATCGGAGATCTGGCTGAGCGTTTCGGCAACGACCTTGAGGACGCGATCCCCGGCGGCATGACCGTGGCTGTCGTTGATGCGCTTGAAGTGGTCGATGTCGCAGAAGGCCACGCAGAGCGGCTCGCCCGAGGCCTTGGCAGCGGCGTATTCCTTTTCGAACAGGCTCTCGAAGGCGCGGCGGTTGGGCAGTCCGGTGAGGTGATCCTCGTCGGCCACGCGGCGCGCTTCATCCAGACTGCTCTGCAGTTCCAGCGCACGGCGTTCGGATTCGGTCAGGTTCTGCTCGATCTCCCGCGTGCGGTGCATCATCGCCTTGGCGAGGGCGGCGAGTTCCGTAATGACCGCTCCGGCGCGGCCGACCTGTTCGAGATCATCGACGTGCTGTTGCAGCGCCGCGCCGTACTCGGTGGTCGCCGAGCGGGCATGGCTGGTGGCGCTCGTGAAGTCTTCGAGCGTTCCCTCGAGGCGCGCCATGAGCGCGGCGAGCAGTTCGGACGAGCTTTCGCCTTCCTGCTCGCGCACGATCTGTTCGAGCCAGACAATGGTGATGGGCTGGCCCGCCTCGGTCCGTTCGAGGATCAACTGGGCGAGCTTCGGCTTGGCGCCGGTGACGCAGTCGTAGGCGATTTCCAGCGTCCATGGCATCACCTCGAGATCGTGGTCGATCAGGAAGTCTGCCACCTTCGCGAGAAGCCGGCGCTTTGCGGGCAGCCAGATCTCACGCGCGGTCACGTCCCGGGCAAGGCCCGCGCCTTCGGATGATGCCTCGGAAGTCGCCTCTTCGTCCGTGAGGCCAAGCCACTTGAGCAGGCGCGATCGGGACCCGCGCGCGGAAGGATCGTGTGTCATGGCTCCCAGAACGGCAAACGCCGCGTGATGTTAACCACGCGGCGTCGCAGAATTCCGGGATAGGTGTTCGCCCTGAGCGCCGCTTCAGCGGACGCGCGGGCCACCGAACGGCATCGGCGGCGGCGGGCGGCGATGGCCGCGCGGCAGCTGTGCCTGATAGGCGCGGCCGCAATGGTCCACGCAATAGGGGAAGCCCGGATTCACCTTGTCACCACAGAAGTGGAAGTCAGGCTCACCGGGGTGGCCCATCGGCCAGCGGCAGATGCGATCGTTGAGATCGAGCAGGCTGGTCTTGTCGGCAATCTCGGGGCTCGGGCGTGCGGGCACGAGGCGGCGCGGCGGGGCGGGCGGGATCGGCGCCTGCTGATCGCCGGGACCCTGACGCAGGAAGCCGCCGGGGCCGACCGAAACGATGCGCGGCTGCGGCGCAGGTGCGGGGGCGTCACTGGCAGCCTTGGCCTCTGGCGCAGGAGCCGGAGCGGCTGCGCGCGGCGCGGGTGCAGGGGCGACCGGAGCTGGCGCCGGGCGCGGCGCTGCGACCTTCGGTTCGGGCGGCGGCGCGACCGGCTTTGCCGCCTTGGGTGCCGGGGCTGCTGCTGCGGCATCCGGCTTTTCGTTGGCCTTGACCGGAGAGGGACGTGCCTTGAGGCCGAGGCGGTGGGCCTTGCCGATCACGGCATTGCGGCTGACGCCGCCGAGCTCTTCGGCGATCTGGCTGGCGGTGGAACCGCCTTCCCACATCTTGGTCAGTTTCTCGATCCGCTCGTCGGTCCAGCTCATGCCTTCACGTATCCTTCAAAGCCGAAGTCCGGCCGTTAAAATGTGTCCGGTCGGCAAACTTGCCAATGGCGAGCCAGCGCGATACCGCGATGGACATGGCCAATCAACCGCTACCCCGCAACGGGGCGACTACCCGCAACGCCGGAACCTTCACCCCGCCCGGACAACCGGTGTTCCGTGGCTTCAACAGGCTGGGGCTGTGGACCCTCTATATGAAGGAGGTCCGCCGTTTCTTCAAGGTCCAGACCCAGACGATCTGGGCTCCTGCGGTGACTACGCTACTTTATCTGATGATATTCACCCTGGCACTGGGCGGCGGGGCCAATGGCGGGCGGATGGTGCTGGGCGTGAACTTCGCCAGCTTCGTTGCACCGGGCCTGATCGCGATGGGCATGATCAACAATGCCTTCGCCAATTCGAGCTTCAGCCTGCTTGGCGGCAAGATCCAGGGGACGATCGTCGATTACCTGATGCCGCCGATCTCGACCGGCGAACTGATGGCCGCGCTGGTCGGCGCAGCAGTGACGCGAGCGATGCTGGTCGGTCTGGCCGTGGCCGGGGCGATGCTGTTGTGGCCGGGCGTTTCGCTCAAAGTCGCGCATCCCTGGGCGGTGGCCTGGTTCGGGCTGATGGGATCGATCCTGCTCGCCATCGTCGGCGTGCTGACCTCGATCTGGGCTGAGAAGTTCGATCACAACGCGGCCGTCACCAACTTCGTGATCACGCCACTGTCGATGCTGTCGGGCACGTTCTACGTGATCGACAACCTTGCCCCGGCGTTTCAGGCGGTCAGCCGGATGAACCCGATCTTCTACGTGATCTCGGGCTTCCGCTTCGGCTTCCTCGGGCAGAGCGACATTGGTGACACCAATCTTGCCGTGCTGCACGGGGCAATCGGGCTGGGCGTGGTGAACGTGGTGCTTGCCGGTCTGCTGTATTACCTGCTGCGGTCCGGCTGGAAGCTCAAGAACTGAGGGAAGGGGGCTTCTTCAGGTTCCCCATTCCAATCAGTGCGACAGGCTGCGGCGCAGGCGGTAGCGACCGTTGCGGAAGCCTTCGAACATTTCGTCGAGCGAGGGGTGGTCTACCGGCCCCGCCTCGGCATCGGCCTGCAGGTTCTGCTGGCTGACATAGGCGACGTAGCTGTTCTCGTCGTTCTCGGCGAGGAGATGGTAGAACGGCTGTTCGCGCGACGGGCGGATGTCTTCGGGGATCGATTCGTACCATTCCTCGCTGTTGGCGAAGACGGGGTCGATGTCGAAAACCACGCCGCGAAAGCCGAACATGCGGTGACGCACGACATCGCCGATCGAAAAGCGCGCCGAGGAAACGGGTGGTGCCGAGACATCGCGTCCGGCCTGAGGCGAAAAGAAGCTCGCACGGTCCATATGTGGAATATAGGTCCACGCTGCGCTGCAAACAAGCGGCCTGCACACAAAGGCACGAGTCTTGTGCGGCCTGTGGAAAAAGGCAGCCGCTTTTCTCTTGGCAAGCCTCTCGCCATGCGCTAACGGCGCGCTTCCTCGACCGGGAACGCCCTTTGCGGCACCCAGATTGGCACCATGGAGAGGTGGCAGAGTGGTCGAATGCGCCGCACTCGAAATGCGGTGTACGGGCAACCGTACCGTGGGTTCGAATCCCACCCTCTCCGCCAATCGGCCTTCGCATAGGAAGGCCTCATCAGCCAAAAAGACATAGCCAGCGGTCGCTCGACAGATGTTCGCCGTTTGCCGGGGCGGGCTGCTTTGCTTCGACATGACCATGGTCCGCAGTTGTATGCGGTCGGGGGAGCAATGTAGCGCGCCAGACTTGCACCGCCGGACCGGAGGCGGTGCAAAAGAAAGGCCCGGCGCGGAAAATCCACGCCGGGCCAGAGGTCATCGTGATTGCAACCGGCCCCCGCTGATCTGGCGGGGGCGGTAGCTTTTGAGCGTCAGCCCTTCAGCACTTCGGCCAGCGTCTCGCCCAGCAGGCTGGGCGAGGCGGAGACCTTGATGCCGGCGGCTTCCATCGCCGCGATCTTGCTTTCGGCGTCGCCCTTGCCGCCCGAGACGATGGCGCCGGCGTGGCCCATGCGGCGGCCCGGAGGCGCGGTGCGGCCCGCGATGAAGCCGGCCATCGGCTTCTTGCGGCCACGCTTGGCCTCGTCGATCAGGAACTGCGCGGCCTGCTCCTCGGCGTCGCCGCCGATCTCGCCGATCATGATGATCGACTTGGTCGCCTCGTCGGCCAGGAACAGCTCGAGCACGTCGATGAAGTTGGTGCCGTTGACCGGGTCGCCGCCGATGCCGACAGCGGTCGTCTGGCCAAGGCCGATGGCCGAGGTCTGGAACACCGCTTCATAGGTCAGCGTGCCCGAGCGCGAGACCACGCCGACCGAGCCTTCCTTGAAGATGGACCCTGGCATGATGCCGATCTTGCACTGGTTGGGCGTCAGCACGCCAGGGCAGTTCGGGCCGATCAGGCGGCTCTTCGAACCCGACAGCGCGCGCTTGACCTTGACCATGTCGAGCACGGGCACGCCCTCGGTGATCGCCACGATCAGTTCCATCTCGGCGTCGATCGCCTCGAGGATGGCATCGGCGCAGCCCGAAGGCGGCACGTAGACGCACGACGCGGTCGCGCCGGTCACGGCCTTGGCCTCGGCCACGGTATCGAACTGGGGCAGGCCGATGTGGCTGGTGCCGCCCTTGCCGGGCGTCACGCCGCCAACCATCTGCGTGCCGTAATCAAGCGCGGCCTGCGTGTGGAAGCTGCCGGTCTTGCCGGTCATCCCCTGCGTGATGACCTTGGTGTTCTTGTCGACGAGAATGGACATTATGCGACCTTCCGGACTTCAGCGACGATCTTCCTGGCGGCATCGCCGAGGTCGTTGGCGGGGACGATGGGCAGGCCCGAGTTGGCGAGGATGTCCTTGCCCTGCTGGACGTTGGTGCCTTCGAGGCGGACGACGAGGGGAACCGAGAGGTTCACTTCCTTGGCCGCGGCGACGATGCCGTCGGCGATGATGTCGCACTTCATGATCCCGCCGAAGATGTTGACGAGAATGCCCTTCACCGCCGGGTCCTTGAGGATGATCTTGAACGCCGCGGTGACCTTCTCGGTCGTCGCGCCGCCGCCCACGTCGAGGAAGTTGGCCGGGAATTCGCCGTTGAGCTTGATGATGTCCATCGTCGCCATGGCAAGGCCGGCGCCGTTGACCATGCAGCCGATGTTGCCGTCGAGCTTGATGTAGGCAAGGTCGTACTTGCTCGCCTCGATCTCGGCCGGGTCTTCCTCGGTCTCGTCGCGCAGCGCCATCACGTCGGGGTGGCGGTACAGCGAGTTCGAATCGAAGCTCATCTTGGTGTCGAGCACCAGCAGGTTGCCGTCCTTGGTTTCCACCAGCGGGTTGATCTCGAGCATGTCGCAATCCAATGCCACGAAGGCGTTGTAGAGCTGCTCGGCAATCTTGCCGGCCTGCTTGTTGAGATCGCCCGTCAGCTTCAGCGCATAGCCGACGGCGCGGCCGTGGTGCGGCATGAAGCCTTCGGCCGGGTCGATGGTGATCGTGGCGATCTTCTCAGGGGTCGAGTGTGCGACCTCCTCGATGTCCATGCCGCCCTCGGTCGAGACGATCATGGCAACGCGGCTCGATGCGCGGTCAACCACCATCGAGAGGTAGTATTCCTTCGCGATATCAACGCCGTCCGTGATGTAGAGGCGGTTGACCTGCTTGCCCGCTTCGCCGGTCTGCACCGTCACGAGGGTGTTGCCGAGCATCTCCTTGGCGAAAGCCTCGACTTCCTCGATGCTCTTGGCCAGGCGCACGCCGCCCTTGGCATCGGCAGGCAGTTCCTTGAACTTGCCCTTGCCGCGACCGCCCGCATGGATCTGCGCCTTGACCACGTAAAGCGGCCCCGGAAGCTGCTTGGCCGCAGCAACCGCTTCCTCAACCGTCAGCGCCGCAATCCCCGCAGGAATGCCGACACCAAACTTCGCAAGCAGTTCCTTCGCCTGGTACTCATGGACGTTCATTCAACATCTCCTTGGCGCCGAGCGCCATCTCGATCACCAGCGGTCAGGAGGCTGGAAATTGCCGCCCTTCCGGACTGGTGCAAAGTTCGTAAAGGTGCGTTCGCGTTCCTGCACTTGCAGCCGATTGGCTGGTCGGAAGACACCGTTGGCACGGACTTTCCCGACAGAACAGGCTCGCCACGCGGCCTTCCGCGCAGCCTCCGTGCATTCCAGGGCAGGCCCTGTCAAATGCAATTCCGCAAACTTGCGAATCCCCGATTTGCAACTATGCCGCACTGCGGCAACGCGTATTTCCGTTACGTTACCTGCACGAAAGTTCATATCGCCTCTGGCCAGCGATTCGTGGTTTCTGGAATGATCAGGGAAACACTATCCTGCAGGACAAACTGCAGACCCTGCCCCTCAGATACGGGGATGCCTTTCCATGATGAGCGATCGCAAGGCCGCGCTGGCAGCGCTGGGCCAGTCCAGTACGCTTACCGTCGAGACGATCCAGTCGGTCCGCCACTGGAACGCGCACCTGTTCAGCTTCACGATTACGCGACCGCCATCGTTCCGCTTCAGGTCGGGTGAGTTCGTGATGGTCGGCCTTCCGGTCGAGGGCAAGCCGCTGCTGCGCGCCTATTCGATCGCCAGCCCGTCATGGGGCGAGGAGCTCGAATTCCTTTCGATCAAGGTCCCCGATGGTCCGCTGACGTCCCGTCTGCAGCACTGCGAAATCGGTGATCCGGTGCTGCTGGGCCGCAAGCCGACCGGCACGCTCGTCGCCGATGCACTGACGCCGGGAAAGCGCTTGTTCCTGTTCGCTACAGGTACCGGGCTCGCCCCGTTCCTTTCGCTGGTGCGCGATCCCGACATCTACGAGCGCTTCGGGCAGGTCGTGGTCGTGCATTGCGTGCGTGACGTATCGGACCTTGCCTATCGCGAGGAGCTGGAAGGCCATCTGGCGGGAGATCCGCTGGTTCAGGACCAGGCACTGCTGCAGCTGATCTACGTGCCGACCGTCACCCGCGAGGAGTTCCACACCACCGGGCGCATTCCGCAACTGATCGAAAATGGTCGGCTGTTCGAGGGACTGGAAGGGGCGGCAGCGCTCGATCCGGCAACCGACCGCGTGATGCTGTGCGGCAGCATGGGAATGATCAAGGGCCTCACGGCGATGCTGGAAGAGCGCGGGTTCGTCGAGGGTTCCAACTCGCGGCCTGCGGACTTCGTGATCGAGCGGGCCTTCGTGGGATAGGTTTTCGCCCGGCACATGCACACGCCGTCAAAAATCGACGGTTCGCCTTGCGCACCGGCTGTGATGATCTTCGACCAATTGAAATGACTGGACCCTGCAGGGCTCGCCGACCGTTGGGAGCGCACACCCCTGCATGGAGAGCTCCAGATGGATTCGAACAACACCAACTACACCGCCACGCCTGCCATGAACGGAGCGAATGCGACCGGCGGTGATCCCGATGGTGACGTCACTGTCCTCAACACGCTGATCGCGACCTTGCTGGACAGCGTGGAGGGCTACCAGAAGTCGGCCGAAGACCTCGACAACGAACAGTATCGCCGCCTGTTTCTTGACCGGGCGCGCGAGCGGCAGTCGGTCGTCACCAAATTGCAGGCCGCAGTCGGCCAACTTGGTGGCAATCCCGAAGACGACAGTTCGACGATGGGCGCGATCCACCGCGCATTCGTCGACCTCAAGTCGGCCGTGATGGGCCGCGACGATCAGGCGATCATCAACGAGGTCGAGCGCGGCGAGGACTATCTCAAGGAGAAGTTCGAGACGGCGATGAACAACGCCGACCTGTCAGCCGTGGCTCGCCAGGCGGTCAACGAGGCATGGGGTTCGGTGCGCGAAGGCCATGACCAGATGCGTGACCTGAAGCACGGGTTGCGCGGCTGATCTTGTCTGCCATGAACTTCAGGCAAGCAGCCTGAGCGCCTGCCGGACGATCTCTGGTGCGAGTTCGTCCGGCATCGGCTCCATGGGTTGTCCGCGCAGCATGGCACGGTTCGTCTGCAGCGCGAAGCCGAAGATTGCGCTCCAGATCGTGGCGATGCGCAAGGATCGCTCGTACTCGGAGAGATGCTGCGTGGCAGCGATGACTTCGCTCCGTAGCAGACGAAATCCCACGTCCTGAGCCTCGGCGAGTTCGGGTGAAAGCCGCGGCCGGACAAGTTCGCTCTCGTACATCAGCGTAAACATGTTCGAGTTCGCTGCCGCAAAGCGGATGAAGTGTAGCAGGTTGATGAACAGCGCGCTTTCGGTAGAGGCCGCCGCGGCCTGCTCGCTCGCCTCGAACATTGTGCGATAACCTTCCAGCGCGACTGCCACCAGCAACGACCGGCGATCCGGGAAGTGATGGTAGGGGGCGCCAGGCGACACCCCGATCTCCTCGGCAAGTTTCCGAATCGACAGGCCTTCATGGCCCTCTCGCGCCACAAATTCGCATGCTGCAGCAAGCAGTTCGCTGCGCAGGTCGTCCCTGTGCGAAGGCCTGCCCCGTCGTTCCCGATTTGCCGTTTTGCCCGTCATCGCCGTCGCTTTTTGCGAGGTTTGCACCCATTGCGCAAGGTCAGGACATGCCTGTCTTGCAATCTTATTGATCGTCGATTAATAGGATGACAATTGAGCGGTGATTAAATTGCCCGATAGGGGCGCCGCCGCGATGGGAGAGGCAAGCGTGAGCAGCTTCAGGCACGGCATTTCGCTGTACAGCTACACTGATGACTTCGGCACGGTCATGACGCTGGACGACGCGCTCGGCCACGCCGGCACCCGAGCGACCGCACCATGAGCGTGAACGAAGGGACGGCGCAGACCGGCGCAGGACCGGCACTTTGCGCACGGGCCAGACTTCATGGTCATCCGGCCGAATTTCAGCCCGCCATCGTCTGCAACGACCGCCACGCGACGATCATCCTTCCCTGACAGCGGAAGGGCACCGGACGCGCGGGCCGGTGGGGCAAAGATCTACCCCGCGCAAGGTTCACAGGGAGGATAATCCATGAACATCAGCAGGAAGACCCGGCTCGTGCAGTCGGCATCAGTTGCAGCCATCGCGCTGTTTTCATCCGTACCAGCCTTCGCCGAGGCGGCTGACGAGCAGGCTGCCGAGGCAGCTGCTGCCCCCGGCGAAATCATCGTCACCGCCCAGCGCCGCAGCGAAAACGTGCTGAAGGTGCCGGTCAGCGTCACCGTCGTGGGCGCAGAGCAGCTGATCCAGCGCGGCGCGAACGACCTCAGTGCGGTGACCAGGCTCGCGCCGAGTCTGCAGGTACAGCAGGACAACACCTTCTCGGTCCGCGGCGTCGGCACTGCCACGTTCGCCAACACGGTCGAGGCCAGCGTCTCGCAGGTCATCGACGACGTGGTGCTTGGCAACCGCGAGTTCGGCTCGAATGCCTTCTACGACATCGCGCGCGTCGAAGTGCTCAACGGGCCGCAAGGCCTGCTGTTCGGCAAGAACGCCTCGGCCGGTCTCGTCAACATCACCACCAACAAGCCCAAGCTTGGTGAAATGTCCGTGAGCGCCGACGGCGAACTCCTGCAGCGCTACCGTCCCGGCAAGGACGGCACCGGCTACCAGCTGCGCTCGACCGTAAACGTGCCGGTGGGCGACAAGGCCGCGCTGCGCGTCAACGCGATCTACAGCGATCAGGATCCGGTCACCGTCTCCAACGTCAATCCCGCCGTGCGCAACGATCTCGGGCTGACCAACCTCGGCCTGCGAGCCAAGTTCCTTTATGAGCCGACCGAAGCGCTCTCGGTCTACCTGATCGGGGACTACAACCGCCAGCGCGGCGTGACCGGCCGCTACGACATCACCTTCCGCGAGTTCGGCCCGGGCAGCCAGTATCCGGCCTTCGGCCTCGTTGCAGGACGCGAGAACTTCAACTTTGCGGCCGAAGCTCCGAACTATCGCGACAGCGACACCGGCGGCCTTCAGGCGAACGTGAACCTGAAGTTTGCCAACGGCATGGAGCTGACCAGCATCTCGGCATGGAAGACGGCCAAGACCAACTTCCAGTTCGACTCGGACGAAACCCCGTTCAATTTCTTCAGCTACAACGGGGCTGACCAGAAGTACGACCAGTACTCGCAGGAACTGCGCCTGGCGCTGCCGACCGGCAATGCGCTGTCCGGTCAGTTCGGGCTTTACTACTATCGCTCGGTCTCCAGCAGCGTCGGCTTCCGCGGCGGCAACACCGGCATTCCCGACTTCATCCTGCGCGGCTTCCCGTTCTGCATCGGCGCGACGGTCACTCAGGGCCCGCCGCCGGCTTGCGGCGTCAGCAATACGTCGTTCCTCGGCCAGGACTTCCAGTATCGCCTGCAGAACGACAGCTATGCCGGCTTTGGCCAGCTCAGCTATCAGCTGAGCGATACGTTCAAGCTGACGGCCGGCGCGCGCCTGACCTACGAGAAGGCGCAGATCAACCTGCGCGAGAACTTCGGCCAGTATTTCGTCACGCTCGGCGTCAAGAACAACGTCACCAACCAGACCACCGACGCCACCGACCTCAGCTACAAGGTCGGCTTCGACTGGCAGGCGACGCCTGATCTGATGGTCTATGGCTTCTACGGCGAAGGCTTCAAGGGCCCGGGCTTCTCGAACACGGCACCTGCTCCCAATGCAGACCTGGCGGTCCGTCCGGAAATCTCGCGCGGCGGCGAACTGGGGATCAAGGGCAAGGCGCTCGACGGCGCGCTGACCTTCAGCCTCTCGGGCTTCTACACGAAGTTCTATGACCTGCAGGTCCAGGCCTTCGTTCAGGCGCTGCGCACCTTCGTGCTCGGCAATGCGGCAACCGCCACCACCAAGGGCATCGACTTCTCGTTCCAGGCCCGGCCCTTCGAAGGCCTGACCCTGTCGGGTTCGGCGTCCTATGCCGATGCTACGTTCGACGACTATCCGGGCGCGCAGTGCTACCCGACGCAGACGACCGGCGGTTGCAAGGCAGACATCAACTCGTCGCTGCCGGGCTTCGTCGGCACGTTCAATGCCAAGGGCTACCAGCTGCCGCTGTCCTCGAAGTTCACCGCAACGCTCAGCGCGGAATATGCCGCTCCGATCACGGAAGGCCTCGAGGCGCAGTTCGGCGTCGGCTACTACCACCGCTCGCCGCTGTCGGCAGGCATCGGCGCACCGTTCACCATCCCCACCTGGGATACGATCGACCTTCGTGCCGGCGTGAAGGCCGAGAATTGGAACATCAGCCTGTTCTGCAAGAACTGCACGAACGAGATCCGCCCGATCTCGATCGGGTCTGACGGTGGCGATGCCAACCCCGTCGGCGTTGCGCCGCCGGTGCTGACGCTGAACCAGCGCTTCAGCTTTGAATCGGTCCGCACCATCGGCGTGCGTGCAGGCATCAATTTCTGATGCATTGAGGGGCCCCTGCCTTCGGGTGGCGGCCCCGTTTATTTCTGCTAGCTTGCACGGAACCGGAGTGAAGCATGATTGATCGTCGCACCCTCCTGACGTCGGTAGCAGCTCTCGGTGCATCGGTTGCGATCGCTCCCGGTCTTGCAGCGGCGCGAGCAGCGAAGATCAAACCGCTCGATCCCGAATTCCCCGAGGGCTTCCTGTGGGGCGCCGCCACCGCCGCGCACCAGATCGAAGGCAACAACCTCAATGCCGACCTGTGGGTGATCGAGAATGTCCCCGGCACGATCTTCGCCGAGCGCTCGGGCGATGCGGCCAACAGTTTCGAGTTGTGGCCGGTCGATCTGGACCTCGTGAAGGGGATGGGCCTCAATTCCTATCGCTTCAGCCTGGAATGGGCGCGGATCGAGCCGGACGAGGGGCATTTCTCCAACGCCATGCTCGATCACTACAAGGCGATGATCGAAGGGTGTCGGGCGCGTGGCCTCAAGCCGGTCGTCACCTTCAACCACTTCACCACCCCGCGCTGGTTCGCAGCCAAGGGCGGCTGGCACAATCCGGAATCGCCCGCACTGTTCGCGCGCTTCTGCGATCGTGCTGCACGGCATCTGGCTTCGGGCATCGAACTGGCGACCACGCTCAACGAGCCGAACCTTGCGGGCGTGATCGGCGAGATCCTGCCGCCGCAACTGGTGGCGGGCGACAAGGCGACGCAGGAAGCCGCTGCAAAGCAGCTCGGCGTGCCGCTCTATACGCCGGGCGTCTCGCTCTACATCAAGGACCCGAAGACCTACCGCGCCAACATGATGGAAGGCCATCGCCGTGGCCTAGCCGCGATCAAGGCGGTGCGGCCCGACCTGCCTGTGGGCGTGAGCCTCGCGATGATCGATGATCAGGCGGTCGGCAGGAACTCGATGCGCGACCAGATCCGCGAGCGTTACTACAACGAGTGGCTGCGCCTGGCGCGCGACACTTGCGAATTCGTCGGCGTACAGAACTACGAGCGCAAGGTGTGGAACGACAAGGGCGCGCTGCCGCCGCCTGCCGATGCGAAGCGCAACACCGGAGGCGCGGAAGTCTGGCCGGGGTCGCTGGCGGGCGCGGTCCGGTATGCCTACGAGGTGACCAAGCTGCCGGTCTATGTCACCGAGCACGGCGTCAATTCAGACGACGATGCCCTGCGCCAGTGGTTGATCCCTGCCGCACTCGCGGACCTGAAGCGCGCGATGGACGATGGCGTGCCGGTGCGCGGCTACTTCCACTGGTCGCTGATCGACAACTTCGAGTGGGGCTTTGGCTATCACCACCGCTTCGGCCTGCACTGGTTCGACCGCGAAACCTTCAAGCGCACGGCGAAGCCCAGCGCCGAAGTGCTGGGCTCGATCGCGCGAAGGAACTCGATCTAGCTTTCAGGCCAGCGCCTCTTTGACGTATTCCGGTCGAAGCGGCAGGCGGCGTACCGGTTTGCCGGTGGCGTCGAGCACGGCTGCTGCTATCGCCGGGCCTGCCAGCGCGTTGGCGCTTTCCGAACCCTGGCCGTAATTGCCCGCAGCAAGATTGGTTTCGAACACCACTTTGATTTCGGGCGCTTCGGCCATGGTCAGGATCGGGTAGCTCGCCCAGTCGGCCGCGGTGATCGCACTCTGATCGAAGCTGACTTCCTCGTGCAGCGCCTGGCTGACGCCCATCAGGCAGCCCGCCTGGATCTGGCGGCGCAACTGCAGCGGATTGATGACGATGCCGACGTCGGCAACCATCGTCATCCGCTCGACCTTGACCTCACCGGTCTCCGGCGTGACCGCAACGTGCGCGGCGCAGGCCCAGTAGCCGTTGTCGCGCAGCATGATCGACATGCCGCGGCCCTTGACCACGCCCTGGCCGCTGGCGCGCGCGCCGGGAGCGGGCGAGGGACGGCTGTCCCACCCGGACTCGGCTCGCAGCTTCTCGATGATCGCCTTGAAGCGCGGTTCGGTGACGTGGTCGAGCCGGAACTGCAGCGCGTCCTTGCCCGCCAGCATCGCGGCCTCGCTCATCGCCAGTTCGCGCGGGAAGTTCTGCTGGAACTGGATCGGCGTGCGCATCGAATGGTCACGCAGGCCCACTGCGATCGGCGATTCCTTCTCGCCGATCTGCCAAGTGCTCATCGCCTTTTCGCGGACAGCGGGCACGTTGGCGTAGACCCAGATGTCCTGCATCTCGTTGACGCCGTTCTGGAAAAGGTCCTTGGTGACCGGGGCAGGGGAATCGATCACCGGCAGGCCTGCAAGGATCGCACCGACAAGGCGGTCATCCTGCATCGGCGGTACGCGATGTTCGGCGGCGTAGCCTGCAATGCGGCCATCCTTGTCGAGCTTGATCGCGATGTCGGCGAGCGCGCAGGAGGATTGCGTGGTCCACTGCATCTCGTCAGCGCGCATCCACTGGACGCGCACCGGCCGGCCCAGTTCGCGCGAAAGGAGAACGGCTTCGTCCTCGCTTCCTGCGCTGCCACCGTTGGAGCGGCCGTAGTGGCCCGAACCGGGATAGGTGCGGACCACCACCTTGTCCTCGCCGACGCTCAGCATCTTGGCGATCATGTGTCGCAGGTGCTGCGGGTTCTGGCTGAGGGTGTGCAGCGTGACCGAGCCGTCCGGGCGGTAATCGGCCAGCGTCACCATCGGGCTGATCGGGGCGTGCTTGTGATAGGGCAAGAAGTACGATGCCTTGTGCTCGCGCGCGGCAGGCACCTTTTCCGGCTCGCCCTTGTTGGCCGCGCCATTGCGTGACGGGAACGTGGTCCAGTCGGCCTTCGAGCGCAGATGGTCTGCCAGCCCTTCATGGCCGGGCAGGCCCTGCCAGTCGCTCCACCTGGTTTCGGCGGCGACGGCCTGCGCCGCCTGCACGGCTTCCCACTCGTCGGGCGAGACCACGGCGAGCAGGTTGCCGATCGTCACCAGTCGCGCGCCCGGGAACTGCGCACCATCAAGCTTGCCGGCCTTGACCAGCTTCGAGCCGAGCGTTGCCGGGTGGATCGCGCGGGCGTGGAGCATGCCCGGCAGCTTGACGTCACCGACCCAGACCGCTTCGCCCGAGACCTTTGGCCGGGTCATCGGGTTGGCCGAGGGTTTGCCGATGATGGTGTATTCCGACACCGGCTTCATCGGCGGTTCGCCCTTGACCGTGAGGCCCATCGGGCTGGTCAGTTCGCCCTCGACCGGGATCGTCAGCTTGAGATCCTGTCCCTTGACGAGATCGGCATAGCTGATCGCCTTGCCGCCGCCCGAGATCACGCCGTCCTTCACGCTCAAGGCCTTGCGGTCGACGCCAAGCTTGCCTGCGGCCAGTTCGAGCGCGGCTTCGCGCATGTAGGCGGCAACCTTGCGCAGGTTCTGGACATAGCCCAGCAGCCAGAACGTGCCGCCGCCATCGGGCGTGCGATCAGTATCGCCGGTGATGACGGTGGTCATCGCCGAGAGCGGGACGCACAGTTCTTCGGCGACGATCTGGCGATAGGCGGTGTTGACGCTGCTCTGGCCGAAATCGCACTTTCCGGTGCGGATGGTGACCGTGCCGTCGGCCTTGAGTTCGATCCAGCTGGCGGGGGTTGCGGCATCGAGCGATGCGGGCGCAGCGGCCGCCGCAGACTTGACCGGCAGGCTGACCGCCACGGCGAGCGCTCCGCCGGTCCCGATGAACGCGCGGCGCGAAAGGCGGGCGCCGTGAAAGTCGAGCGTCGCGCTCATGCTGCGCCTCCTTCGGCCATCAGCTTCGCTGCGCGGTGCGCGCCTTCGAGGATGGCTGCGTAGCTGCCGCAACGGCAGAGGTGGGGCGAGGGGCCGGAGCTGGTCAGTGCCTCACGGATGTCTGCGTCGGTCGGCTTGGGGTTCGCCTCGAGCAATTCCGTGACCTTGATCATCATGCCGAACTGGCAGATCCCGCACTGCGGCACCTGTTCGTCGACCCAGGCCTGCTGGACCGGGTGGAGGCGCTGCGGATCGGGGGCGAGGCCCTTCTTCTCGGCCCAGCGCGCAGGCAGGCCGTCAACCGTGGTCACCGGCTTGCCTTCGACCGCCGCGACCGGCGTGACGCAGGCGCGCACTTCCTCGTCGCCGAGCAGGACCGAACAGGCGCCGCACTGCGCGAGCCCGCACCCGAACTTGACGCCCATCACGCCCAGTTCGTTGCGCAGCACATAGAGCAGCGGAGTGTCCGGCGAGGCCTTCACCTCGCGCTGCTGCCCGTTGACGACGATCTTGGTCATGCCCCTTGGAATCCTCTCGCTCAAAGCCCGGTGGCAGCTTCACCCTGCGGCGTATAGCGCGCGCCTTCAACTGTCACGGTGGCCAGCAGCGCCTCGATATCCGCAATATCCTGCTGCGTCAGCACGATATCTGCAGCGCCGAGATTCTCTTCCAGCCTGTGCAATTTGGTGGTGCCGGGGATCGGCACAATGAACGGCGCTTTCGCCAGCAGCCAGGCGAGCGCGATCTGCGCAGGCGTTGCCTCGTGCTGGGCAGCGATGCTCTTGACCAGATCGAGCAGCTTGAGATTGTGGGCAATGGCATCGGCCTGGAAGCGGGGCAGGGTGGCCCGGAAATCGCCTTGCGCCACGTGCTCAGCGCTGGTGATTCCGCCGGCGAGGAAGCCCTTGCCCAGCGGCGAGTAAGGCACCAGCCCGATGCCAAGTTCCGTGCAAGTCTCGAGGATGCCGTTGGTCTCCACCTGCCGTGTCCACAGCGAGTATTCGTTCTGGAGCATGCTGAGCGGCTGCACGGCATGGGCGCGGCGCAGCGTGGCAGCACCCGGCTCGGACATGCCGAAATGGCGCACCTTGCCCTCGGCAATCAGATCGCGGACCGCGCCCGCAACGTCCTCGATGGGGACCTTCGGATCGACGCGGTGCTGGTAGAAGACATCGAGCGTGTCGACGCGCAGGCGCTTGAGCGAGGCTTCGCACACGCGGCGGATCTGCTCGGGACGGCTGTCGGTGCCGCGCATCGCGCCGGTGTCCGGGTCGATGTCGAACCCGAACTTCGTGGCGATCACCACTTGCCCCTTGAACGGTTCGAGCGCTTCGCCGACCATCGCTTCGTTGGTCCAGGGGCCGTATACTTCGGCAGTGTCGAAGAAGGTTACGCCGCGTTCAACCGCCGCCCGGATCAGCGCGATGCCATCCGCGGGGGAAACCTTGCTGGCATAGCCGAAGTCCAGCCCCATGCAGCCATAGCCGATGGCGGAGACGGTAAGGCCGGACTGGCCGAGGGTTCTTTGCTGCACGTGAAGGGTTCCTTGCTTGTCAGGCGATCTGCTCGCCACCGCTGAACAAGGACATAGACCACTTCCACTCATTCGATTAGATCATGGTTTCGACATGAACCTATATTGCAATCGGATAAATCGTGCGCGACGCCCTCGGTGATCTGGCGGTGTTTGTCGCCGTGGCGGAAGAACGCAGCTTCACCCGCGCTGCTGCGCGTCTGTCGACGTCGCAATCGGCGGTGAGCAATGCCATGCGCAGGCTTGAGGAGCAGCTTGGCCTGCGCCTGCTTGCGCGGACCACCCGCAGCGTCAGCCCGACCGAGGCAGGAGAAACCCTGCTGGCGACCTTGCTCCCCGCTCTCGGCGACATCCGTGGCTCGCTCGAAGCGCTGGCGGCGTTCCGGGGGACGCCGGCCGGACTGGTGCGCATCACCACCAGTCGCCATGCGGCCGAAACGCTGCTCTGGCCTGCGGTCGATGCCGTGCTGTCGCGTTACCCTGACATCGAGGTCGAACTGTCGATCGACGGTGCCCTGACCGACATCGTGACTGATCGTTTCGATGCCGGGGTGCGCCTTGGCGAGAGCGTCGAGAAGGACATGATTGCTGTCCGCATCGGCCCCGATCTGCGCCTCGCCGTGGTCGGATCGCCAGCCTACTTCGCACAGCATCCGGTGCCGCAGACCCCGCGCGAGCTCACCGCCCATCGCTGCATCAACCTGCGCATGGCCACGCGCGGCAATCTCTATGCCTGGGAGTTCGAGCGCGACGGCCAGGCGCTCAACGTGCGCGTGGGCGGGCCGGTCGTCGTCAACGACAGCGCGATGGCGATCAACGCCGCGCTCGGCGGCCATGGCCTCGCCTGCGTGATCGAGGACCAGGCCCTGCTGGGGCATGTCGCGACGGGGCGGCTGGTCCGCGTGCTGGAGGACTGGTGCCCGCCATTTGCCGGACACCACCTCTACTATCCCAACCGCCGCAACCACTCGCCCGCGTTCCGCGTGGTGCTCGACGAACTGCGGGCTCGGGCTACGCGATAGCGGGGTCCTTGTGCAGCCACTCGGCGTGGCGCGGCGCGCGCTTGGTCTGGCTCCATTCCTCGAGCATCACCGGCGCAAGGTCGGCCAGTTCGGCATATTGCTCTGCGGTGCCGATGTTGCAGGCCAGTTCCAGACGGTGGCCATTGGGATCGAAGAAATAGATCGAGCGGAAGATGCCGTGGTAGGTGGGGCCAAGCACTTCGATGCCCTCGGCCTCGAGATGCGCCTTGGCCGCCTGCAATGCCGCCTCGTCCTCCACCTCGAACGCCAGATGCTGCACCCATGCCGGGGTGTTCGGGTCCTTGCCCATCTCGGGCTGGTTGGGCAGCTCGAAGAAGGCCAGCACATTGCCCCCGCCGCAATCGAGGAAGACGTGCATGTAGGGATCGTCCTCGCCGGTCGAGGGCACCTTGTCCTCGGCGAAGGCGGTGGTGTAGCGCATGCCCATCACGCGCTCGTACCACGCGACGGTCTCCTTGGCGTCGCGGCAGCGATAGGCGACGTGGTGGATGCGCTTGATCTGCGGGATCATTCCGCCGTCTCCTCGACTTTCAGGACGCCCCGGCGCATCTGGTCCCGCTCCATCGACTGGAACAGTGCGGTGAAGTTGCCTTCGCCAAAACCTTCGTCCTTCTTGCGCTGGATGAATTCGAAGAATACCGGGCCGATCTGGGTTTCGGAGAAGATTTGCAGCAGCAGGCGCGGGTCGTTGGCCTCGGTCGAGCCATCGAGCAGGATGCCGCGCGACTTCAGTTCATCCACCGGCTCGCCATGGCCGGGCAGGCGCTCGTCGAGCATCTCGTAATAGGTGTCGGGCGGGGGCGACATGAAGGGCGTGCCGGTCGCCTTGAGACGATCCCATCCGCCGATCAGGTCGTCACAGGCAAAGGCGATATGCTGGATGCCCTCGCCATTGTAGGCCCGCAGGAATTCCTCGATCTGGCCGCCGCCGGCTTTTGCTTCCTCGTTGAGCGGGATGCGGATCTTGCCGTCGGGCGCGGTCATGGCGCGGCTGGTGAGTCCGGTATATTCGCCCTTGATGTCGAAGTAGCGGATCTCGCGGAAGCCGAACACGCGCTCGTAGAACGCCGCCCAGTGCGCCATGCGCCCGCCATAGACGTTGTGCGTGAGGTGATCGATGGTGTGGAAGCCCGCGCCGACCGGGTGGCGATCGACGCCGGGCAGGTACTCGAAATCGATGTCATAGATCGACAGGTCGCCCTGCGGCGCACCTTCATAGCGGTCGATCAGGTAGATGATCGATCCGCCGATGCCGCGGATCGCGGGCAGGCGCAGTTCCATCGGCCCGGTGCGCACCTCGACCGGCTCGGCACCGCGTTCAAGTGCCGTGGCATAGGCCTTGGCCGCATTGCGCACCCGCCAGCCCATGCCGCAGGCCGAAGGACCATGCTCGGCGGCGAAGTAGGCAGCCGGGCTGCGCGGTTCGTAGTTGGCGATCAGGTTGATCCCGCCCTGCCGCCACAGCTGCACGGCCTTGGAGCGATGATTGGCGATATGGGTAAAGCCCATCCGCTCGAACACCGGTTCCAGGCTGCCGGCGTCGGGCGCAGAGAACTCGATGAACTCGAACCCGTCGAGGCCCAGCGGGTTTTCGAACAGGTCGGCAGAGGTTGGGGACTGGTTCAATGGAATCTCCGATGGACTCGCAGGCAAGGCTGCGTTTCGTCAAACTGGTTTCATTGTATACCAGATTTGAAGTGGGAAGTCCCATCGATTCTTTGCGCCAGTGGCAATGGACACCTTCCGAGATGTCCTTGAGACGAGCCGAAACGGGCCACGGATGAGCCGTGATGCCACCAGAATATTCGTTGTCGGCCAAACTTATGGTATGGCTCCTCCATGTCCGGAGCGATCATGCCGCACACCGATCCGCAGCGCTTGCGCGAGATTGCCTCGCACCTGCGCCAGGCATTCGGCATGTCCGATCAGCCGGACCTGACGCTGTCCGACCTTGCGGCGGCGGTCGATTCCCCGGAACTCGCCACACTCTATCACGAGATAAGAGCGCTTCAGGAAGAGCATCTGCAACGCATCGAGCGCACGCTCGCGCGCGTTGCCGCGAATGATCGGTAGGGGAAATGGTGCCGGCTACAGGATTCGAACCCGTGGCCCCCTGATTACAAATCAGGTGCTCTACCAACTGAGCTAAGCCGGCGTTGCGCGCTGCGCGTAGCGCTCCCTAGCGTTAGTGGGCCCCGAACGTCCAGCCCTCGGTGCGGGCAATTTCGTCCGAAAGTTCGCGCGGGTGCCAGAGACGGGGATCTTGCGCGGCGTTTCTCAACCAGGCAGCGGTAACCAGCGCGTCGCAAGTATGGTCGTCCAGCGGCCCCGCCAGACCGGACGGAGCAGAGCCGAGCGCGTGCAGTGCCTCGTTCAGTTCTGCGGCTGAGCGCATCTTTGATCGCGATGCCGTGCGGCCTGCGGCCATCGCCGCGATCGTCGTGTAGATTTCGCAGATGACCGGTCCCTTGTCGGGCAAGCCGTCTACCGGCCAGACGCTGGCTCGTCCCTCCAGCCGATGCAGCAGGCGCATCCCCGAGAGGCTTGATTTGCCGACTTGTGCCGCGCCGACGAGGTTGAAGTTGGAGTAGGGCTTGCAGCCCATCCGCCGCTGCGCCGCCTCGGTGACGCGGAACCTTCCCTGACCACCGCCGAACCGGGCGCCCTCCCGCCCACCGTGGCGGCGGAAGTAGGCGGAGAGGTCCGGGTGATCGACCAGCGCCGAGACGCCGAGGTGGGGCTCATCGGCGCAGATGTCGTCGATCAGTGCCCAGAGTTCACGCGCATTTTCTGGCGTTTCGGCCCATCCGGGAAAGAACCCGCCGCGGTCCGCGAACGGCAACGAGATGCCGAGATCCATGCCGACGAGCGCGTCGCCGGGCAGATCGTCGCGCAGGTACTCCAGCACTTCGGTGCGCGACCAGCGGTGTCCCGGACGGATGGTCATCGGGGCGGCATTGCCGCGAGAGGCCATGGCCAGCGCGATGCCCTTGTGCCGCTCTCCCGCCGCGCCAGACCAATCAATGGCAATGAAATGGCCGAAGCGGTCAGGACTCATTCGCCCCCGCGCTCGCGACGCTTGCGGTCCCACCATTCAAGGCGCTTGGCCACCTCCCGCTCGAACCCGCGCTCGACCGGCGCGTAGTAGGTCTGCGGGGTCATGCCTTCTGGCCAATAGTTCGCGCCGGAAAAGCCGTCCTCGGCATCGTGGTCGTACTGGTAGCCCTTGCCGTAGCCGATGTCCTTCATCAGCTTGGTCGGGGCGTTGAGGATGTTCGATGGCGGCATCAGCGAGCCGGTGTCGCGGGCCGATTTCCACGCCGCCTTGTGCGCCACGTAGGCCGCGTTCGATTTGGGCGCGGTCGCGATGTAGAGCAGGGCCTGCACGATCGCCAGTTCGCCTTCGGGGCTGCCGAGGAATTCGTAGGCATCCTTGGCGGCAAGGCACTGCACCAGCGCCTGCGGATCGGCCATGCCGATGTCTTCCACCGCCATGCGCACCAGCCGCCGGAGCACATAGAGCGGCTCTTCGCCGGCCACCAGCATCCGCGCCATGTAGTAGAGCGCCGCCTGCGGATCGGAGCCGCGCACCGCCTTGTGCAGCGCCGAGATGAGGTTGTAGTGCCCCTCGCGATCCTTGTCGTAGACCGCCACGCGCCGCATCAGGAACTTGCCCAGCCCTTCGGGATCGAGCGGCGCGGGCAGCGATACGTCGAACAGCATCTCCGCCTGGTTGAGCAGGAAGCGCCCGTCACCATCGGCCGAGGCGACCAGCGCTTCTCGGGCGGGCGGAGTGAGGGGCAGGCGCAGGCCGGTGATGTCCTCGGCGCGGTCCAGCAGCGTGCCGAGCGCTGCTGCATCGAGGCGGTGCAGGATCAGCACCTGCGCGCGGCTGAGCAGTGCGGCGTTGAGCGCGAAGCTGGGGTTCTCGGTCGTCGCCCCGACAAGCGTGACCGTGCCGTTCTCGACGAAGGGCAGGAAGCCGTCCTGCTGTGCGCGGTTGAAGCGGTGAATCTCGTCCACGAACAGCAGAGTGCGCCTGCCTGCCAGCGCCATGGCTTCGGCTTCGGCGAAGGCCTTCTTGAGGTCAGCCACGCCCGAGAACACCGCGCTGATCGCAACGTAGCGCATGCCGACGGCCTCGGCGAGCAGACGGGCAATGCTGGTCTTGCCGGTGCCCGGCGGACCCCACAGGATCATCGAGGTCAGCTTGCCCGCCGCGACCATGCGCCCGATCGCGCCTTCGGAGCCGGTCAGGTGGTCCTGCCCGATCACTTCGCTTAGGTCATGCGGACGCAACCGGTCGGCCAGCGGCGCTTCGGCGCTGGCTTCGGGCGGCGGGCGGTCCTGTGGCGGCGGGGCGAAAAGATCAGCCATCGCTGCCGAGATAGGGCGCGCGCGAAAAAATTGCACGGGGCACTTGTCAGAATGCCATTAAGATATATCTTAGACGCATCATGAAAGGATATGAACACATGAGATTCGAACATGACTGCCATGGGCGCGGTCGGCATGCCATCAGGATGATGGCGATGATGGGCGGGCGCTTCGGCGGTCCGTTTGGCAAGGGCGGACCCTTCAGTGAAGATGGTCCGCTTGGCGGTGGTCGGGGCGGTCGCGGTGGTGGCCGTCGTGGCGGACGCATGTTTGCCGGCGGCGAACTTCGCCTGTTGCTCCTGCACCTCGTGGCCGAACAGCCGCGTCATGGCTATGACCTGATCCGGGCGATCGGCGAACTGGCAGGCGGCGAATATGCGCCAAGCCCCGGCGTCGTCTATCCCACGCTCAGCCTGCTGGTGGATGAAGGCATGATCGCCGAGGAAGCCGGAGAGGGGCCGCGCAAGGCCTTCGCCGTGACCGACAGTGGCCGCGCCGAACTCCACGGCAAGGACGCCGAACTGGACGCGATCCTCGGACGGCTGAAGGCGCTTGGCGAACAGCGCGACCGCGCCGAAAGCCCGCCGGTCCGCCGCGCCATGGGCAATCTGCACACCGCTGTGCGCAATCGCGTGATGGCG
This sequence comes from Novosphingobium jiangmenense, assembly GCF_015694345.1. Classification (GTDB taxonomy): domain Bacteria; phylum Pseudomonadota; class Alphaproteobacteria; order Sphingomonadales; family Sphingomonadaceae; genus Novosphingobium; species Novosphingobium jiangmenense. The sequence goes on along the minus strand of NZ_JADQDC010000008.1, from coordinate 165,632 downwards.
CAAGGGTTCGATACGGAAACCGCCCACGCTATCGCCGACATCCTCGACGAAGCCGCGCGTCGGATCGAACGCCTCTGATGCTCCATGAATCCGCACTTTCGCGGCGCTTTGATGATGCATTGGGCCATGGTATCCTCTCCTCCGGTGACAGGGGGAGAGGACCCATGGAAAACCTGCAAGCGACGCCGATGCGCACGCCGTGGCATCTCTGGGCAATCGGCGCGATCGGCCTGCTGTGGAACAGCTTCGGCTGCGTCGACTATGTGATGACCAAGCTCGATCCGGCCGGATACCTCGCCTCGATGGGCATGGGAGCCGAGGAGCAGGCCTACATGCAGGCCTTCCCGGCCTGGCTTACCGTGTTCTGGGCCTTGGGCGTCTGGGGGTCGCTGGCAGGATCGCTGCTGCTGATCCTGCGCTCACGCCACGCCGTCACCGCCTTTGCTGTCTCGCTGCTCGGCCTCGTGGTGGCGCAGGGGTTCGAATACCTCGGCAGCGGCGCCCCGCCCTCCATGCACACGCCGGCGGTGATCGGGATGTCGGTGGTGATCTGGACGGCACTGGCCTTCCAGCTGTGGTACTCCAGCCGGATGAAGGCGGCAGGCGTCCTGCGTTAGCGCCGCTTCGACCGCGCCTTCTGCCGCACCAGCCGAAGGTAGGTGTCCGCCACCGCCTGGTTGATGCGGTCCCACGAAAATTCGAGGCTGCGCTCCTCGCCAGCCGCGCCGTGCCGCGCGCGCAGGTCCGCGTCCTCGCAATAGCAGCGCAAGGCTTCGGCGAACTGGCGCACCGCGCCGGGCGTGATCAGGCGGCCTGAGACATTGTCGTCGACAAGGCTCTGGCTCCCGGTTGCCGCTGCGGCCACCACCGGCACCCGGCAGGCCATCGCCTCAAGCGTGACGTTGCCGAAGGTCTCGGTGACGGAGGGGTTGAACAGCACGTCCATGCTGGCGACCGCGCGGCCGAGATCGTGGCCGCCCTGGAAGCCTGCAAACACCGCATCGGGCAGTCGCGCCGCAAACCATTCGCGCGCCGGGCCTTCGCCGATGACCAGCACGCGGTGCTTCACGCCCTTGCGGATGAGCTGGTCGATCGAGTCCGAGAAGACGTCGAGGCCTTTCTCCATGACCAGTCGCCCGAGGAAGCCGATCACCACTTCATCGTCGGCGATGCCGAGTTCGCGGCGCCATTCGAGGCTGCGCGCGCCGGGGTGGAAGATCTCGCGGTCGACGCCGCGTGACCAGATGTCGATGTCGTAGTTCATGCGCTGGTCGCGCAGGACTTGCGCCATCGATTCCGACGGCGCGACGAGCGCGTCGCAGCGGCGATAGAAGCGGCGCATCAGCGCTTCGACGGCGGGTTCGGCCCAGGCCATGTTGTAGTAGCGGAAGTAGGTCTCGAACCGGGTGTGGACCGAGGCAAGGATCGGCAGCCGGCGATGCCGCGCCCACGACACCGCGCGGTGCGCCACGACATCGGGCGAGGCGACGTGGACGACGTGCGGTTTGAACTCTGCCAGATCGCGGCGGACGCGCGGCGAGAGGGCGAGGGGGAAGCGATACTCGGGCCGGCCGGGAATGGCGAAGGAAGGGACGCCGATCAGCGTTCCCGTGGCCTCGAACGCCGGGTTCTCAACCTTGGGCGCATAGATCCGTACATCCGCGCCCTGCCGCAGCAGATAGCCGACGAGGCGGTTCAGCGCCTGGTTCGCGCCATCGCGCACGTAGTTGTAGTTGCCGCTGAACAGCGCGACGCGCAGGTCGGCAAGGTCGGTCGGGAAGGGGATGTCTGCCACGCTCATCGCCTGCGCCATAGACCGGGCGAAGATGAATGGCGAGTGACGGCGGCGCAATTCTGAGACTTTTGCGCGGTTCGCGTCAGCCAGGGCACGGCCTGCCGAGCCCGGCAACTACCGCCGGAACCGCCGCCAGTCCTGCCCGCTGCAAGGCTGAGCTTGAGCAGGAGCGCAGCAAATGTCCTTTCTCGACAAGATCGTAGCCGCCATTACTCCCCCCGAGAGCGAGGAAGACCGCCGCGAGGCGCGCGACAGGGCGCAGCAGCTGGCCAGGCCCGGCGACTGGCTGTCACACGCGCTGGAGCATCACCGCCGGATCGAGGCCTGCTTCGAACTGGCGCTCGGCGCGAATTCGGTGGCAGAACGCCGCGCGGCGCTGCGCGACCTGGCGATGGTGCTGACCGCGCATGCCAATGCCGAGGAAGGCGTGCTCTATCCCGCGATGGCCAACGAGAGCAGCAAGGCGAGCGCGGGCATGGCCTACGAGGAGCATGCGATGACGCGCATCCAGATGGGCGCGCTGGAGACGCTCGACCCGATGGGGCAGGATTGGCGCGACAAGCTCGGCCATATCCGGGGCGCGGTGCTGCACCATGTCTACGAGGAGGAAGGCACCCGCTTTCCCGAACTGCGCGAGGCGATCGCGCCGCAGGAGGACCAGCGCCTGACCCGCCGCTTCCTCGAGGAATTCGACCGCTACATGGGCACGCAGGCGTTCGAGCAGCCCCGGCAGATGGCGGCGCAGATCCCGCAGGATGCGAGCAACCAGAGCCCTCCGAAGAACTGGGGTGCGGCGGATTACTGACATCGGCCGACCCTGAAAATCGCTGGGGGGTTTACGCAGTTTACACTGTTCAATAGAATAACGGCATTCGATCAATTGGGCGCGATTGATCGGGTTTTGCGATTTATGGATGGTGGACTTCTGATGGGTCTGTGAAGCGTGCCCACCCCCGGCCCCTCCCGCCTGCGGGAGGGGGGAAGAAGGGTGTGCGAGTCGGCTTGAAGGCAGGAAAACCGGGCGTTTGCGGGCGAAGGGCGACATGCCGTGGAGGCTATGTCAGGTGGCACCTTGTAGGACAGTTTTTTCTGCAGGGGCGGCTTTCGTGGCGCTGGCGATGGCAGTGAGGACGTGGGCGAGGAGGGCGTCCTCGTCGTGGTTGATGTTGTGGCCTCCGGGCATTTTTATGACGCGTGCGTCAGGAATGCGAACGTGCGGGCAGAGGCTGTCGGGCTCTTCGATGCCCTGAATGCAGGTGAGCGGCGCCCAGGTAAGGCTGTTGACCGTGGCGACCGGATCGCTTTCGGACTTGCCGCGATAGGCCTGGCCGGTGGGATCGGCGCGGAAATAGACGGTGTCGCCGGGCAGGATCAGGATGATCGCGGCGACCTTGGGGCGCAAGTCTGCGGGCAGGTGGGCAAGCCCGGTCTGGACGACGTCCGCGCCATAGGACTGGCCGATGACGACGATGCGCTGCGCCCCGGTGCGGGCGAGCGCGGTGCGAATGCCATCGGCGATGATCGCATCGACCTGCGCGGCGGTGCGATGGGTGCGGAACATGACGGGCGAAGTGAGGCCGACGACCTCATACCCCTGCGCCGTCAACCCCCGCGATGTCGAGGCGCCGAGCAGGAAGCGCAAGCCCATGTCCCCGGAGAAATTGACCACCGCGACCGGCTTGGCCGGCCCGCGCGCCGGATAGACGTTGACCGGATCGCGGTCGAAATAGCCGAACGCGGCGAAGACGGCGGTGGCGATCAGCGCAAGGGCGAGGGCTGCGCGACCGAGGAGCGAGACGGGCCTCAATCTTCCTCTTGCGTGGCGTAAAGCCGGTCCATTTCGCGGTCAAACCTTGCCCAGAGCGCAGTCCCCGTATCACCGAGCATCTTCGAGTATCGTTCAAAACGATTCTCTTCATGCACGGCATCGAGAGGGTTCTTCCAACAGAACACCGGTGCCGCTTCCAGTCGTTCCAGCGTTTCGAGAAGACGCTTCTCGATCACCTGTCGCTCAGCGTCCGACAACTTGTTGCGTTCGGCGTCGTCTTGCGCGAACAGGTCTGCCTGGCGGTTATCCATGGTGGCAGATTATTCCGTTGAAGCGGTGACTGCAATGGCCGGGCATCAGGAGTTGGGGGTAAAGTGGCAGACGGTTGGCGTGCAGAACGGTTACCCGAAATTGTCAGGCAGATGGCGGCAAGGCCCCGGCACGAAGCGCTGCGAGGCCTCATAACGGAACTTCTGCGCGAAGGCTTCGGAGCAGCGTTCGCCGAACTGGAACATGAACGCTATCTGATCGATAACAGTGGTCGCGTGGACGTGGCATGGGGCGCCACGGTCATCGAACTGAAGACCGACCTGCGCCGGGAGGAGCGCGACGTGTCGGCGCGGATGCCGGACTATCTGGCCGACGCGATGCGGCGCAGCGGGCCGGGGCGAACCACGGTCGGGCTGGCGACCGATGGTGCCACGATCCTGGCCTATACGCTCGATCGTGGCGAAATGGTGCAGATCGGGCGCCATGAGCTTGATGCAACCAACCCCGATCGGGTTCTGGCCTGGCTGGAGCCTTTGCTTGCGCCGGTTCCCGAAGTCTTGCCGACGCCGATTGCCATTGCTCTGGCGTTTGGCCGCAACAGCCTTGCTTTCGGACGGGCCCATGCGGAGCTTCGCCGGCTTTGGGCAGAAGTATCAGGCAATCCCGAAGTCAGGCTGAAACGGGACCTCTGGGATGGTCTGCTTCGGCAGGTCTATGGCGACGACGTTGGCAGCGACGAACTGTTTCTGCAGCACACCTACCTGACGATTCTGGTCAAGGCGATTGCGGCTCGCGTGCTCGATCTGCCGGTAGATGATCCTGCCGCAATGCTTTCGGGTAGGTTGCTGACCGACGAAGGCATCATGGGCGCGGTGGAAGCCGACTTCTTCGACTGGCCCCTGCTGGCAGGCGGCGGCGAAGATCTGGTGCGTACTCTGGCGGCAGAAACAGTGCGATTCCGCCTGCGCGATGTGGAAGTGGACGTTCTCAAGACGCTTTATGAAAGCCTGATCGATCCTGACGAGCGCCATGACCTTGGCGAGTACTACACGCCGGACTGGCTGGCAGCGCGCGTGGTGGCCGCAGCCGTGCCCCGACCACTCGACCAGCGCGTGCTCGATCCATCGTGCGGTTCAGGCACGTTCCTGTTCCAGTCGCTGCGACGGTTGATTGCGGCGGGACGGGAAGCGGGTCTGCCAGCTGCGGACATCGTGGCGGCATGTGCTGACCGGGTTTTCGGAATCGACGTGCATCCGGTTGCTGTAGCTCTGGCGCGCGTGACGTGGCTGCTGGCGCTGGGCGATCTGATTCAGGACCGGCCACCGACGCTGACCGTGCCCGTCTTCATGGGCGATTCCATGCAATGGAACCTGCGGCCGCTGGGGGATACCGCGGAAGTTCTGGTGGACGTGCCACCGAACGATCCGCCGCTGCGCATTCCGGCAGGACTTGCCAGCGATCTGACCTTGTTCGAACGCGCGCTTGACGAATTGAACCGGGGACTCGATACGCTGGCAGAGCCCGACACCGTGCGCGACGCCATCCTGCGGGCAGGCGCTACGGCGGAAGATGCGGCGATGCTGGCGCGGACCTTTGCGCAGCTGAAGCAGCTGTATCTTGACGGACGGAACCACATCTGGACGTTCATCCTGCGCAACCTGCTGCGCCCGGTCTGGCTGTCGCACCCCGATCACCGGGCCGATGTGCTGATCGGCAACCCGCCGTGGATCGTCTATCGCAACCTCAGTGCGGAGATGAAGGACCGGCTGCGCGAGGCCTTGCAGAGCTACAACCTCTGGGTGGGCGGGGCTCTTGCCACGCAACAGGACATGTTCGCGTTGTTCTGGGCGCGTGGAGCCGAGCGCTATCTGCGCGAAGGAGGATCGTTGGCATTGGTTCTGCCCTATGCCGCTCTTAACGCACCCGCTTATGCAGCGATACGAAATGGCGGCATGCAACGCGTTCAGGTGGCAATAACCGGTGGCTGGGGGCTGGAGCGGGTTTGGCCGATCTTCGGTGCGCAATCGGGCAGTAGCACGACGAGCACATGCGTTCTGTTCGGACGCCGTGATCAGGAAGGTGGACCTCCCGATCTCTTAGACAGATGGGTTGGAGTCCTACCTAGGCGGGATTCAAACGAGGAGGAAGCAGCAGCAGTGCTTGAACACGCAAGAGTGTCCTGGCCACGTCCAAGGACTCTTGTGGCTGCGTCACCCTATCGTCAGCGTTTTCGGAATGGTGCCAGTCTGTTCCCAAGGCGATTTGTCCTAGTCGAGCAAATCACTGCGGGCCGCTTGTTAAGTCGCCGCGATGCACCACGCGTACGAGGTCGCGTTGGTAACCTTGACAAGCGACCATGGAATACGGTCGAGCCACCCGAAGGACCTGTGGAACGTGAGTTTCTTCGTCACATTGCGTTAGGGGAATCGGTGGCCCCCCTATCGCCTCTTAGATGTTGTAACTGGCGTTGTTCCCTTAAAGGGCAGCAGTGTTCTGTCGTCTGCAACTTCTGACACTGCTGGTCATCGAGGACTTGCAGGTTGGCTCCGTGATGCAGAGGCTAAGTGGAACGAGCATAGCAATAAGGGTGCAAATGGCGCGCCACGAGTCACGCTAACGGAAACATTGAACCACCACCAAAAGCTGTCTGTACAGGCAGAAAAGTTTTCTCTTCGCGTTCTCTATACAAAAGCAGGAACGCGGCTGAGCGCCTGCATTGTCGAGGATGAGGACGTCATAATTGACCATAAGGCGTATTGGGCCGCGGCCAGGAGCCGCGGAGAGGCAGGTTATCTAACTGCAATCCTTAACACGAACATCGTGCTGGACAGGGTCAAGGACTTGCAGCCGGTCGGGCAAAAGGACCCTCGCGATTTCGACAACTTGGTCTGGACGCTACCAATCCCCGAATTTGATCCCGAAGACGTGCTGCACAATGATATCGCCGCAGCCGCGTTTCAAGCAGCGGAGATCGCGGCGCGGGTGGAACTGCCGGAGGATGCGCACTTTACCACCAAGCGCCGGTTGATCCGGCAGGCGCTGGAAGCGGATGGCGTGGCGGAGACGATCAAGCGGCTCGTGGATGCCCTGTTGCCGCTTTGACGGCGGCGTGAGGGCAGGCCTTGCGGGGGGGGGCGGGTGCCCCTCCACCATCCTGCGGATGGTCCCCCTCCCCGGGGCGGGGAGGAATTTTTGGGGCGGGCTCACCACCGACCACTCCCGCAGGCGGGAGGGGAGGGCAACGAAAAAGGGCGGCCTTTCGAGCCGCCCTTTCGTGTTTCTTACGCCGCTTCCTTCTTCCGCGAGGCCTTCTTGCGCTCGTGCGGGTCGAGGATGGCCTTGCGCAGGCGGATCGACTTTGGCGTGACTTCGACCATTTCGTCGTCGTCGATGTAGGCGATGGCCTGTTCCAGGGTCATGATCCTGGGCGGGGTCAGGCGGATGGCGTCGTCCTTGCCGCTCGAACGGAAGTTCGTCAGCTGCTTCGACTTCATCGGGTTGACCTCGAGGTCTTCCGGCTTGGCGTTCTCGCCGATGATCATGCCTTCATAGAGCGGGGTGCCGACGCCGACGAAGAGGATGCCGCGCTCTTCAAGCGGCCCAAGGGCATAGGCCACGGCTTCGCCGGTGCCGTTGGAGATCAGCACGCCGTTCTTGCGGCCTTCGATGCGGCCCTTGTGCGGACCGTACTTCTCGAACAGGCGGTTCATGATGCCGGTGCCTCGGGTGTCCGAGAGGAATTCGCCGTGGTAGCCGATCAGTCCGCGCGAGGGGGCCGAGAAGGTGATGCGGGTCTTGCCGCCGCCCGAGGGGCGCATGTCGGTCAGCTCGGCCTTGCGGATGGCCATCTTGTCGACCACGGTGCCCGAGTGCTCGTCGTCCACGTCGATCATGACGGTTTCGTACGGTTCGAGCAGGTTGCCGTCCTCGTCCTTCTGGAACAGCACGCGCGGACGGCTGATGCCGAGTTCGAAGCCTTCGCGGCGCATCGTCTCGATCAGCACGCCAAGCTGGAGTTCGCCGCGACCGGCGACTTCGAAGCTGTCCTTGTCAGCCGATTCCGTGATGCGGATGGCGACGTTGGATTCGGCCTCGCGCTCGAGACGGTCGCGGATCATGCGGCTGGTGACCTTGCTGCCTTCGCGGCCGGCCATGGGGCTGTCGTTCACGGCGAAGCGCATCGACAGGGTCGGCGGATCGATCGGCTGGGCCTTGATCGGCACGGTGACTTCCGGCGCGGCGATGGTGTTCGACACGGTGGCGACGGTGAGGCCGGCGATCGAGATGATGTCGCCCGCGCGGGCTTCGTCGACCGGAACGCGATCGAGGCCGCGGAAGGTCATGATCTTGGAGGCGCGGCCGGTCTCGATGACCTTGCCGTCCATGTCGAGCGCGCGGATCGGATCGTTGACGCGGATCACGCCCGACTGGACGCGGCCGGTGAGCACGCGGCCGAGGAAGTTGTCGCGATCGAGCAGCGTGGCGAGGAACGAGAAGGGGGCGTTCTCGTCAAGGTTCGGCGGCGGCACGTGGTCGACGATCATCTGGAACATGGGTTCCAGCGTGCCTTCGCGGCGATCGGGATCGGTGCTGGCATAGCCGTTGCGGCCCGAAGCGTAGAGCACGGGGAATTCGAGCTGGTCGTCGTTGGCGTCGAGCGTGACGAAGAGGTCGAACACTTCGTCGAGCACTTCCTGGATGCGCTCGTCCGGACGGTCGACCTTGTTGACGACGACGATGGGGCGCAGGCCGAGGGCGAGCGCCTTGCCGGTGACGAACTTGGTCTGCGGCATGGCGCCTTCCGAGCTGTCGACCAGCAGGATCACGCCGTCGACCATCGAGAGGATGCGCTCGACCTCGCCGCCGAAGTCGGCGTGGCCGGGGGTGTCGACGATGTTGATGCGCACGCCGTTCCACTCGATCGAGGTGGGCTTGGCGAGGATGGTGATCCCGCGTTCCTTTTCGAGATCGTTGGAATCCATCGCGCGCTCTTCGACGCGCTGGTTGTCGCGGAAGGTGCCGGACTGGCGGAAGAGCTGGTCGACGAGGGTGGTCTTGCCGTGGTCGACGTGGGCGATGATCGCGATATTGCGCTGCTGGGCGGACATTAAACTGGCTTTCGGTTGGAATCGGCTGGAGTCGGCACAAGCAGCGCTCGCTCCGTTTTCGGCGCGCGCTTACAGGTAATTGTGCGTTGCGGCAAGCACGCTGCATCAGGGGAGGCGCGTTGCGGCAAGGATAGCGTGGAGAAAGGCGCAAGCAGTTGCAGGTGTGACCATCGTGCAACAGCGCATGAAAATGCATGGGACGCGCGAAGGATTTCGTCGAACCGGAATTGTTCGCGCCTTTTGAGCGTCCTAGAACGCGGACAGGGAACAGGATGACCCGACGGCCCACCGATGGGCCGCCGCCAGGCCGCAGGGCTTGCGGTTGATAAGAGGAAAAACTTGCTGATGAAATCCGAAGATGCCGGTCGCACCGGCCAGGCTGCGCTTCTCGCCGGAGCATGCGGCCTTGCTCTTGCCTTCTCCGCCGCTGCCCATGCGCAGGATGCCGAGGAACAGGCGCAGCCGGCACCGCCTGCGGTCGAACAGCAGGCCGAGGGCAACGAGATCATCGTGACCGCCTCCAAGCGCGAGCAGACGCTGCAGGACGTGCCGATCGCGGTGTCCGTCACCAGCGCCAAGACGCTGGAGCAGGCGCAGATCCGCGACCTCAAGGACCTCGCCAGCGTGGTGCCTTCGCTGCGCGTGACGCAGCTGCAATCGAGCGCGAACACCAACTTCATCATCCGCGGCTTCGGCAACGGCGCGAACAATGCGGGCATCGAGCCTTCGGTCGGCGTGTTCATCGACGGCGTGTATCGCTCGCGCTCGGCCGCGCAGATCGGGGATTTCCCCGACGTGCAGCGCATCGAAGTGCTGCGCGGGCCGCAGTCGACGCTGTTCGGCAAGAACGCCAGCGTCGGCGTGATCTCGATCGTGACGGCGGCGCCCAAGTTCGAGTTCGGCGGCAATGTCGAGGCGAGCTATGGCAACTATGACGCCGTGGTGCTCAAGGGCGTGGTGACCGGCCCGGTGACCGACGGTCTGGCGGTGAGCCTGGCGGGCGGCATCAACAAGCGTGACGGCTACAACAAGGACCTCGGCACCGGCAACGACACCAACGAGCGCAATCGCTGGTTCCTGCGCGGGCAGGCGCTGTGGGAGCCGAACGCACAGGCGCGCGTCCGCCTGATCGGCGACTATTCGAAGATCGACGAGATCTGCTGTGGTGTCGTCAATCTCCAGCCGTCGGCGGCAACTCTGGCAGTGCGGGCACTGGGCGGGCAGGTCAACGGGCCGAACGAGATCTATGCAAACCGGGTCTATTCGAACTTCGATTCGACCAACAACATCGAGAACTGGGGCGCCTCGGGCCAGGTCGATTACGATTTCGGGCCGCTGACGTTCACCTCGATCACTGCCTATCGCCGCCTCAATGCTCTGACCAATCAGGATTCGGACTTCACCAGCGCCGACCTGATCGGGGTCAATGCGCAGGATCAGGGGATCAGGACGTTCACGCAGGAATTGCGCGCCGCGACCAACATGGACGGCCCGCTGAACTTCCTGATCGGCGGCTTCTACTTCAATGAGAACATCCGCCAGGCCAACCAGCTGGGCTGGGGCGACGATGCGCGCAACTATGCCAACTTCCTGATCCAGGGGCTGACGGGCGGTGCGCTTTCGGTGCCGACGCTCGAAGCGACCTTCGGCGCGCTCGAGGGGAACCCGGCCAAGTACGCGGGTCGCTTCTTCGGTGCAGGCCAGAAGCTGGACGAGCGCTATCGCCTGCGCAACGAGGCTTATTCGTTCTTCGGGCAGGCCGACTTCAAGGTGGGTGACAAGATCACGGTGACCGGCGGTGTGAACTTCACCAAGGACACCAAGCGCTATGCCATCGACATCACTTCCAGCGATGTCTTCTCGAGCATCGACTTCGACAACCCGGCCTATGCGCCGTTCCGCCGCAACCTTCTGCTGGCGGGCGCGCTGAGCCGCGCGGGGGTCAATCCGAGCGATCAGGCAGCGGTTGCCGCATTTGCGACTGCTCCGGAGACGGCTGCGACTTTTGCAGCGTTCAACGCATTCGCCACGGGCAACCAGAACAACCCGGCGGCCAACCCGCTCGCCGCGCTGCGCCCGCTGCAATACCTGCCCTCGGCGATTCCGGTGCCCAATGCGGTGGAGCCGGGCCGGACGAGCGACGACAAGTTCACCTACATCGTGCGCGTGGCCTATGACCTGACGTCGGACATCAACGTCTATGCAAGCTATGCGACCGGCTTCAAGGCGAGCTCGATCAACCTTTCGCGCGACAGCCGTCCGTTCCTCCGGGACCGTGATGCGCTGATCGCGCGCGGGCTGACCGTGGTCAACCAGACCTATGGCACCCGCTTTGCGGGGCCCGAAAGCTCGACGGTTTATGAAATCGGCCTGAAGGCTGACTGGGGGCTGGTCACGGCCAATCTGGCAGCGTTCGACCAACGCATCAACGGCTTCCAGTCGAACACTTTCACGGGTTCGGGCTTCGTGCTGGCCAATGCCGGCAAGCAGTCGGTCCGGGGTATCGAATTCGAAGGCACGGTGAAGCCGGCGAAGGGCTGGCAGTTCAATGTCGCCATTACCTACCTCGATCCTAAGTACGACACGTTCGTGCTTTCGGCCGTGGGTGACCTGTCTAAGACGCGTCCGGCGGGCATTCCGTCAATCTCGTCGACGTTTGCGGCGTCCTACGACTACGAGTTCGGCAGCGGCGATCACCTGATCTTCCGTGGCGACTTCCACTATGAATCGCCGGTGCAGATCATCGAAGGCCTGCCGGGCTTCCTCGAACAGGGTACGCGGGTTGCCGTGGCAGCGGCGCGGCCGTTCCGCCGCGAGGTGAACGAGGCCAACGCGTCGATCACCTGGGCGATGCCGAGCGGCTTCGAACTGACGGCTTGGGGGCGCAACCTCACCAACAACCGCTATCTTCTCTCGGTGTTCGATACGCCGGCCCAGCCGCTTTCGATCTCCGGTTACACCAGCCAGCCGCGCACTTACGGCGTGGCCGCGCGCTATCGGTTCTGAGGAACGGTTTTCAGCTTTGGGGCGGGGAAGGGGAGCTGTCTGGCTCCCCTTTTTCGTGAAGGGAGGTCAGCGCGCAGTCGTCGTCGTGTCCTCGCTCGCTGCAGGTTCCGCCTTGAAGGGGCGGGCGTGAAGCGGGGGGAAGGCGTCTTCAAGTGGCTTGGTATCGGGCAGGATGTAGACGTAGCCGCCCTTCTTGCCGAACATCGGGGCGATCTTGCCGTTGTAGAGCGCCTTGGGGACGTTGATGCAGCCGAAGGTGATGCGGTTGTCCTCGATGCTCGGTGACAGCATGCGCTTCGCCCGGTTTTCCTTCGGGTTGCCCGGCGGGATCGTGTGCATCGCTACCGAGGTCGCGTAATCCACCCACAGTACCCGCGTGTTGCCTGCGGCTTTGCCGAAGCGGGCCAGAAACCGCCCGGCTGGCGTCGTCTTTTCGGCAGGGCCGATCTCGGCGAGGCTCTTGTTGCCAACGCCCGGCGTTGCATCGTCCCCCAGAGCGCGACCAATCAGCACTGGGCCGAAGCCGACCGGCTTGCCGGCGCCATCGAAGGCGAAGATCGTGGCCGAGGGCTTGTCTATCACGACATAGGGAAGGCCGTTGTTGTCACCGGTCTCGCTCACCCAGGCCGTCACCCGCTGTGTCGGGATCGTCAGTCCAGGCAGTTCGACGGGCTTCTGCACGGTTTTGGCGGGCCGTTTGCGCTTCTGCGCCTTGGTCTTCGCCGCTGCCACGGTTGACGCATGGCCAGACTCGGTCATCGGAGAGGGAAGGGCCAGCGCCAGACCGGCGATTGCCGCGAAAGCCTTGATCATTTCCATCGTCACTCGCACCAGATACGAAAAGCCGGACAGGCTTCCTCTGGTCGTCTGACCACGGGAGACCTGTCCGGCACTTGAACGCAGCAGGCGCTGATCAGTTGCGCGGACGCTTCTGCTGGGCCTGCGTCATGCGCTGATCCAGGCTGTCGACGCGACCGGTGAGCTGGTCGAGGCGCTGGGTGTTGGTCTGGGCCTGGGCATTGGCGGCCTGGGCTTCGCTGCGGGCGGCCTGGGCAACGCCGTCAGTTGCCTGGAGGCGGCTTTCCACGCCATCGATGCGCTGGTTGACCGTGGCAATCTGCTCGTTGACGTAGCCCTTGGTGGCGCAACCGCCGAGGCCCAGCGAGCCAGCGAGAATCGCTACGGCGGGAATGATCTTGAGAGACGGCGTCATGTACTGCTCCTTGATGAACCTGTTGGTTTTTTGGCGAACCGCAGCGGCAACGCGCGGGCCTGAAAAACAGACATGGGTGAATCGGTGGAGCGTTGGCTGACGGGGGCGAGTTGCGGAACGCGCGATGGGCCGTGGGTTGGGAAGGATGAGTTGGTGTCGCTTGATGGCTTGTCGCGCGGAGCCGCATAGAAGGGAAAAAGGAATATCGCACGCAAAGACGCGAAGACGCGAAGTTGTCGCGCTCATGGCAAAGTCGGCGAGGATCTCTGCGGCATGTTCAAAGGCGCGAAGGCCTGCGACACTCGCTTCCCTCTTCGCGTCTTTGCGGCTTTGCGTGAGTTTATAAAGGCTTCGCATTCCGTGGTGCCAGTCACAAACGAAAAGGGCGCGCCTTGCGGCACGCCCCTTGCGGTTTGCAGTGCTTGGGACCGCGCTTACTTCGGCGCGAGAACCATCAGCATCTGGCGGCCTTCCATGCGAGGGAAGGCTTCGATCTTGGCGATCTCGGCGACGTCGTCCTGCACCTTGCGCAGCAGGTTCATGCCGAGCTGCTGGTGCGAGAGTTCGCGACCGCGGAATCGCAGCGTGATCTTCACCTTGTCGCCTTCACCGATGAACTTCACGACGTTCCGCATCTTGGTGTCGTAATCGTGGTCATCGATGTTCGGACGCATCTTGATCTCCTTGATCTCCTGCGTCTTCTGGCTCTTGCGCGCGAGGTTTGCCTTCTTCTGCGCCTCGTAGCGGAACTTGCCCACGTCGAGGAACTTGCAGACCGGCGGGTCGGCGTTCGGGGAAACTTCAACGAGATCGAGACCGACTTCGGCGGCCTGCTCGATCGCTTCGCGGGTGTACATCACACCCAAGTTCTCGCCGTTCTCGTCAATCACGCGCACCTTGGGCACGTTGATCATCTGGTTGTAGCGAGGCCCGCTCTTGACGGGGGGCGCCATCATGCGCCGCGGTGGGGGAGCTATAGTGCTTTCTCCTGCAGTTTTTGCCCAATATGGTTCCGCGCGCTCATATCACAATGTGCGTTCAGATAAAGGGCGGTTTTGCCCTTGGTTCCCGATCGTGCCGCATTGGCCGGGTCATGTTGCTTTCAGGCTGCAGCACGCCAGAGGTTGAAGCGGGCGAGCTTGTCCCCGGCAGGGACGATCGCATCGATCGAGCGGGCGGGTTGGAGCGCCTTGAGGATCGCAGGGTCGGCTGCGTCCATGCCCCCGGTCAATGCGCCGAAAGCAGGCAGAATCAGGCGGTTCTCGCTGGCGACGGCGCAGGGGCGGGCGATCGTGCGGCCCCGGATCGAGACGCGCAGCTTGGGGTGGAAGTGGCCGGAAACTTCCCGCTCGGCAGTGCCATTGCGGGCGATGTGGCGCAAGGTCAGCCCGCGAATGGTGAGTTCATCGACCAGCGTGCCGCCGGGTGCGGAGGCGTCTTCATCGTGGTTTCCGGTGATCCAGACCCAGTCGGTAGCACGGGTGAGCGCGTCGAGCATGCCTGCCGCGTGGGGCTCCATGCGGGCGACGGCGGCGGCATCGTGGAACGAGTCGCCAAGGCAGAAGACGCGGCGGGCGCCAGTCTCGCGCAGGGCCTGGGCAATGCGTTCGAGGGTGGCGCGGCTGTCGTAAGGGGGAAGCATCTGGCCGTGCCGGGCGAAGAAGCTGGCCTTTTCAAGGTGCAGGTCGGCCACCAGCAGTGCGTTCTCCTCTGCCCAATGGAGCGCGCGCGAGGCGCCGAGGCGGAACTCCTGGGAGGCGAACGAAAAGGGAACCATGGCTTTCCCTTGCCGGATCGCGATTCCCTTGGCAAGTCGGTCAGACTGATTTGGGGGAACGAATGACCGACTGGACGACCCACACCACCCGCGCCCGTGCCTGGTTCGAAAGCTTGCGTGACCGGATCTGCGCGGAGTTCGAGGCGATCGAGCGTGAAGCGGGTTCGGATGCGAGCTTCCAGTACACGCCGTGGAACCGCGAGCATGAAGGCGAGGCGGTCGAGAATGGCGGCGGTGGCGTGCAGGGCCTGATGAAGGGCAAGGTGTTCGAGAAGGTCGGCGTCAACGTCTCGACGGTGCAGGGCGAGTTCTCGAAGGACTTCGCAGGGTCGGTCAACGGGGCGAGCGCGGATGCTCCGGGCTTTACCGCGACGGGGATCAGCCTGGTGGCGCACATGCGCAATCCGCACGTGCCGGCGGTACACATGAACACGCGCTTCCTGACGACGAGCAAGGCGTGGTTCGGCGGCGGCGGCGATCTCAATCCGCCGATCCCCTATGAAGAGGACACGGCCGAGTTCCACGCCGAGTACAAGGCGGCCTGCGACAAGCACGATGCGGAGTACTACCCCAGGTTCAAGAAGTGGGCGGACGACTACTTCTGGATCCCGCACCGCAAGGTCCATCGCGGCGTGGGCGGCATCTTCTACGATCATCTCGAATGCGCCGACGATGCCGCGTTCGAGGCGAACTTTGCCTTCACGCGCGATGTCGGCGATGCGTTCATCAACGTGTTCCCGCGTCTGGTGAGGAAGCGGATGGGCATGGAGTACTCGCCCGAGGAGAAGCTGACGCAGCTCGAATATCGCGGGCGCTATGCCGAGTTCAACCTGGTGTGGGACCGCGGCACGCTGTTCGGCCTCAAGACCGGTGGCAACATCGACGCAATCCTGATGAGCCTGCCGCCGGAAGCTGTCTGGAGCTGACGTGATCGAGGCGGACGGCCCGGCGCTGGGGCATGGGTTCCACAAGGTTGCGCCGGGTGACCTCGCCTGCGTGGTGACGGCGCTGGAGATGCTGTCTCCGCCCGAGGGCCTGCGCAAGCTGGTGCCCGAGGGTGACGTTCCGGTGCAACTGGTGCGCTGGAAAGAGGCAGCGCCCGAAAAGTACCGCCTGCTCTACAAGCGCATCGGCGGGCCGTGGCTGTGGTGGACGCGGCTGGGCAAGAGTGACGCCGAGATCGCAGGCATCATCCATGACCCGCGCGTGCAGCTCTATGCCGTGGCGGACCGGATGGGCGTCGAAGTGGGCATGCTGGAGCTGGACTTCCGGGTGGAGGCGACGTGCGAGATCGTGTTCTTCGGCTTCATCAGGGGCGCGACGGGCAAGGGCCTCGGCAAGTGGCTGATGCGGCGGGCCTTGCAGCTGGCCTGGGCACCGGGCGTGGAGCGCGTCTGGCTGCACACCTGCACCACCGATGACCCGCGCGCCTTGCCGTTCTACCAGGCCCAAGGCTTTGCGCCGTTCGCGCGCTTCGTGGAGATCCTGCCCGACCCGCGCGTGACAGGCCTTCTGCCGCAGGACATGGGCACCGCTCCGATCATCCTCTGATCGACCAATACGAATGCAGTCAGGAGCCTTTCCCTCTTGCGGGAAAGGCCCCGATGCCGCCATCTAGGGCACAGATGCTCCGCCAGTACGAACTTGTCGAACGTGTGCTTGCCTATGATCCGGATGCGGACGAGGCGATGCTCAACCGTGCCTATGTCTATACCGTGCAGAAGCACGGCACGCAGAAGCGGGCGAGCGGGGACCCCTATTTCTCGCACCCGGTGGAGGTGGCCGGCCTGATGACCGAGCTCAAGCTCGATCAGGACACGATCATCACCGCGCTGCTCCACGATACGGTGGAGGACACGCTTGCCACCGTCGACGAGATCGAGCGGCTGTTCGGGCCGGACGTGGCGCGGCTGGTCGATGGCGTGACCAAGCTCTCGAAGATCGAGACGATGAGCGAGAGCGAGCGCGCGGCGGAGAACCTGCGCAAGTTCCTGCTGGCGATGAGCGAGGACCTGCGGGTCCTGCTGGTGAAGCTGGCCGACCGCATGCACAACATGCGCACGCTCCACTATATCAAGAGCGAGGAAAAGCGCCGCCGCATCGCGCGCGAGACGATGGATATCTACGCCCCGCTGGCCGAGCGCGTGGGCATGTACGAATACATGCGCGAGATGCAGCTGCTCGCCTTCGAGCAGATCGAGCCGGAAGCCTATGCCACGATTACCGGCCGGCTGGCGGCGATCCGCAGCGAAGAGGGCGCGCAGGTCGACGCCATCGCGCTCGAGATCAAGAAGGCGCTGGCCGAGGCGGGCCTGCGCGTCGAGGTTTCGGGGCGCGAGAAGCACCCCTATTCGATCTGGCGCAAGATGGCCGAGCGGCACGTCTCGTTCGAGCAGATCACCGACATCATGGCCTTCCGCGTCCTCACCGACAACGAGGACGACTGCTACAAGGCGCTGGGCATCCTCCACCGCGAGTGGCAGATGATTCCGGGGCGGTTCAAGGACTACATCTCCACCCCGAAGATGAACGGCTACCGTTCTCTGCACACCGCGCTGATCTATTCCAACGCGATGCGCGTGGAAGTGCAGATCAAGACGCACGAGATGCACGAGCGCAACGAGTACGGCCTGGCCGCGCACTGGGCCTACAAGCAGGGCGGCACGCCCGACGGGCAGGTGGGCTGGCTGCGCGACCTGATCGAAATCCTCGAATCCAGCCACGATGCCGAGGAACTGCTCGAGAACACCAAGATGGCGATCTACCAGGATCGCATCTTCGCCTTCACCCCCAAGGGCGCGCTGTTCCAGCTGCCCAAGGGCGCGACGCCGATCGACTTCGCCTTTGCCGTACACACCAAGCTCGGCGCGCAGGCGGTGGGCGCGAAGATCAACGGGCGGCACGTGCCGCTGCGC
Source organism: Novosphingobium jiangmenense (assembly GCF_015694345.1). Classification (GTDB taxonomy): domain Bacteria; phylum Pseudomonadota; class Alphaproteobacteria; order Sphingomonadales; family Sphingomonadaceae; genus Novosphingobium; species Novosphingobium jiangmenense. Next base: position 147,780 of record NZ_JADQDC010000008.1, on the reverse strand, counting down.
ACCCCGCTCGGCAATGGCGACGTGGTGGAGATCATCAAGAGCCGCACCTCGGAGCCGCAGCTTTCGTGGCTGGGCTTCGTGGTGACCGGCAAGGCCCGCGCCGCGATCCGCCGCTTCGTCCGCCAGAAGGAGCGCGCCGAAGTCGCCGCGATCGGGCGCAAGCTCTACGAGGAAATCGTCGAGCGGCTGCCCACGAAGATCGGCAAGAAGGCGCTGAACGATGCGCTCAAGCGGTTGAAGCTTGCGGGCGAGGAGGACTTCATGTTCGCCATCGGCTCGGCCAAGCTGGACGATCGGCAGGTGATGGAAGCGCTGGTGCCGGGAAGTGCCGCCAACATTCCCGAAGAGAACTGGCCGAGCCAGAAGCGCGCGATCGCGGTGCGCGGCCTCACGCCGGGCATGGCCTTCAAGCTGGCCGACTGCTGCCACCCGGTGCCCGGGGACCGCATCGTTGGCCTGCGCCGTCCCGGCAAGGGCGTGGAAGTCCACGCGATCGACTGCATGAAGCTGGCCGATGGCGTCGATGCCGACTGGATCGACCTGTCATGGGACGCCCGCACCGACGGCGCGATCGGCCGCCTGCGCGCCGAGCTGTATAACCGCCCGGGCACGCTGGCGGAAATGGCGGGGATTTTTGCGAAGAACCACGCCAACGTGGTCAACCTCGAGATGACGCAACGGGAGAACCCGTTCCATACTTATGAGGTCGATCTGGAGGTGCGCGATCTGGCGCATCTGACGCGGATTATCTCGGCTCTGCGGGCGAGTGAGGCTGTGGCGCAGGCGGAGCGGATTTGAGGGGGAGCGGGGCGAAGACTGTGGTGGTGTTCTGCTCATATGCAAATGGCAGCTATATTGGTTTAGTGTTCTACCGAATTAGTTTGAAGCGGTTTCTTGCTTTGGGGGCATTATGGACGCGTCAATTTTGAGGTCAGTCATAGCAAAGGCAATTGGCTTAGATACAGAATTCGGTACGCAAAAGAATTTGAAAAAGCTTCTCGGTGCCCTCAATAACCTCACATCAAATCCTTCTGATCCGTCTTATCAAACGGCATTTTCTGAAGCTTTTAAAGAGGCAAAGCTCAGTTTTGCTAAGATGAAGTCTCATTTGACTCCGGGAGATTGGGACAGGCTAGAAGAAATTGGTGGTAAGCAGGACTTTGACTCGTATATTATCGATAAGATTGAAGATTCAATACAAGAAAACCCGGCGACGCCAGCTGTGATTAGAGATGAGCTTCAAGAGATAGTATCGGACCGCGACGACGAAATCGAAAAATATCGTATGCTGCTTGAGGGTTTGGAGCATTTTGGAATTGAAGATCCCGGAAATGACGTTGATCACGGTCAAGTGGGTTTTAAAATACCTCGAAAATTGTTTCAGAACGCCTTTTCCGTTTTTATAAATGAGCTCAATTTTTTGAAGGCGTTAATGCGCTTAATTTCCGAGGCTCAAGGTGAAAATCCGGAAGAAATCGAAGTCGGTGCGCTGTCTACTACTGATCCGGTAGTATGGCTAGTCGTTTCATATGGTGTTGCGAAGAGTATAGGAAAGTTGACAGATTGGGCGCTTGGGACATGGAAAACCGTTGAAGAAATTCGGAAAATTAGAGCTGAAACGTCTAAGTTGCAGGCATTTAAAGATGAAGAAGTTGAAAAGATATTTGGTCCGAAAATTGAGGAGCAAATCAACTTAGCTATCAAGACTAAGGTTGACGAGTTGACCCAGTCACTTAAACCTGCGGCTAGGAAAAATGAGGTCCGAAATGGCCTTAGCGTGACGCTTCGGCAATTTCTTGCGCGGGTGGAGCGTGGGCTAACTGTGGATGTCCGCTATCTACCTCCTCCTCAGGATGCTGATGTGGTTGGCGATGATGGGATGTCTCAAACTGAACGCAGAATGCAGGAAATTCATGATGTTGCCAACAATCTTGCCTTTAAGCGTCCGGCAGGCGAGCCTGTACTGAGGCTTGAGGCTGCGAATGATCAAGACGCACGACCATAACAAAAAAGAAGTACAGCAATACTTTACTAAGCTTCTGAATGTTAGGTCTGGCGTCATGGAAGACTAAGCCCCATGTCGAGCACGGGGGACGTGGTTGACGCTCGTTGCGAATTGCGGTGACAGGTGCATCAATCCCCAAAATCTAAGCCTAAGGCCGCAAGGGGAGCCAAGCCCCGTGTCGAGCACGGGGCGACGGTGGGGTGGTTTGGGTGGTTGTCTGCTACCACCTTCTATCTTTCACCCGCTGATTGCCTTGAGAACCCGCAAATCCAGAACACGCGTCGCCCCGTGCTCGACACGGGGCTTGGCTACTTGGCGTCGTCGTCGAGCGGGGCCTGGGTTTTGGGATACCATTGTTCCCACAGGTCCCGCCAATCGGGATTGTCCGCCTCGATCAGGGCGAATTTCCATTCGCGGCGCCATTTCTTGACGAGTTTCTCGCGGGCGATGGCAGGTTCGATTTCCTCGTGGCGTTCGGCATAGACCAGTCTGGTCTTGGCGAAGTCCTTTACGTGGATCGAGCCTTCGCCCTCGCGGTGCTGCCAGACGCGGCGGGTCAGGTCGGACGTGACGCCGACGTACATGCCGCCGCAGTAACGGTTTGCCATGATGTAGAGCCCGCCGCCTTTTTCCATGCTGGGGTTATGGCGGACGTTGGTGTGCGGGGGAAGCTTCGCAAGCTGTGCAAAGGACAGCCAAGCCCCGTGTCAAGCACGGGGCGACGAGGGGTTTGGTTTGGACTGGTTGGCTTTCGGCTTTCGGCTTTCGCCCATCTGCTCGCTAAGCAAATTTGCGCCTCCAACTCGCGTCGTCCCGGACTTGATCCGGGACTTGGCTTTTCGTCTGCGTTGGACGCGGGGAGGAAGCGGGACCCCGGGTCGGGGCCCGGGGTGACGGTGGATTTTAACATGGGGCAGAGTTTGCCGGTCTGTGCGTCAGTCCTGCAAGGTGACCTCGACAACCTGCTCGTTCAGCGTTGCCCCGCCGAAGATCGTCAGGAAGGCGATGTCAGCTGCGTCGCGGCCAACGCCGATGATCGCGGTTGTCGCAGGGTCGGCCATGCCGGTGGCGTCGACGAGGTGCCAGTCGCCAGCCAGCCAGACCTGGGCGAGGGCGTGGAAGTCTTGCGGGGTGACGTCGGGGCTGTAGGCGCTGACCATTCTCGCCGGGATGCCCAGGGATCGGACCAGCGCGATCAGGAGGTGGGCGTAGTCGCGGCAGACGCCTTCGCGGGCGTGGAAGGTGTCGAGCGCGGTGGTGCCGCCGTGGCTGGCGCCGGAGACGTAGGCGAGGTGGGTGGCGATCCAGTCGCGCACGGCCTCTACCGCCGCACCGCCGGTCAAGTGGCCGAACATGTCGACCGCCGCGGCGTGCATCGTGTCGACCGGGCAATAGCGCGAGGGGAAGAGGTATTCGAGGACTTCGCCGGGCAGGGCGGTGAGGCTGTCGGCGGCGAGGCTGGGGAGTGTGGCCGGGGTGCGGTCGATGGCGACGGTGGCGTTGTAGGCGACGGTGAAGGCGGTCTCGGGTGCGAGCCACAGGCGTTCGCCAAGGCCATCGTGACCGGGGACGACGTGCGCCACTCCCGGCGTGGTGGTGAAGCTGGCCTTGAGAACGCGCTGGCCATCGGTCTGTGCCGCGCCGATCTGCATCAGCACGGGGGCGGGGCCGGTCATCGCATAGTCGAGCTTTACGGCTATGTTGATGGCCTGTGGCACTGGGCCGATGGTCTTGGTCAGGGGAAGGTTCCGGCGCTGGAGGATGCGGAAGCCGCCACCAGCGCCGCAGTCCCTCAGTTAGCGGTGCGGGCCCGCTCTGCAAAGAGCCAGGCGAGCAAGGCGGTGAGCAGGATCGACACGATGTTCTGTGGGAGCGACGCGCCGTCCTGCGTGATCTGGTGCGTGGCGGTGGAGACCAGTTCGAGCGCGATGAAGCCGTAGCATGCGAGCTGGCCGACGCGGCTGAAGCGCGGGCGCAGGAGGGCGACGAGCAGGGCGGCGACAAGGCCTATCTCGATCACGCCGACGAGCTTGCCGAGCCAGTCGGGCAGGTGGACGGTCCAGGCGGTATGCCTGATCAGCTCCTCGCGCGAGGAGAAGGCCTTGTGCCAGCCGACGAAGCCGTGGAAGGCCGAAAGCAACAGCGTCAGCACGAGCATGAGGGCAAGGCGGACGAGCGCTGGAACGCGAATGGCAGGCATGTTTGTTTCTCCCCCTGATTTTTAGAATCGAAAGTCTAATATGAGATTTGGGCGTGCGCAATCGGGCTTTGCGGCGCCGAGGTGGACGGTCGGTCGGGCATGCGGTTTTGACGACGGGTGCGAGTTGCGGTATGACGCATCCATATCGGAGCAGGACCGTGCCGCCATCGGTGCGCCGTCCGCCCTTTGTGCTTGCGAAACGGTTGACGTTGTAGTCGAAACCGCCTAATCGCGCCTTTCACTCATTTCCGGGCAGAGTCTGCACAATCAGGGGTAAACTCCTGAAACCCTGCAGAAATCCCGGTTTTCCCGAGTGAGTTTTCGCGATGAGATAGGCGGCGTGAGCGATTCGCGCGGCCTGTGGAGCAAACGGAGAAGCAAGTGGCTCGTATTGCCGGGGTCAACATCCCCACCAACAAGCGCGTGATCATCGCGCTGACCTACATCCATGGTATCGGCTCGTTCAAGGCCAAGCAGATCGCCGACAAGCTGGGTATCGAACATACCCGTCGCGTTGCCGATCTTTCGGACGCAGAGATCCTTCAGATCCGCGAAACGATCGACGCCGAGCACACCGTGGAAGGCGATCTTCGCCGTGAAGTGGCGATGAACATCAAGCGTCTCATGGACCTCGCGTGCTACCGTGGTTTGCGTCACCGCAAGGGCCTGCCGGTCCGCGGCCAGCGCACCCACACCAACGCCCGCACCCGCAAGGGCAAGGCCAAGCCGATCGCCGGCAAGAAGAAGTAAGACCTTTCAGGTCCTTCTTCCGTCCCCAGTTTCTCGAGGATAGAAAAAATGGCACGCGAACCTCAGCGCATCAAGCGGCGCGAGCGCAAGAACATCACCAGCGGCATTGCGCACGTCAACGCCAGCTTCAACAACACCATGGTGACCATCACCGACGCACAGGGCAACGCCATCTCGTGGTCGTCGGCCGGCATGATGGGCTTCAAGGGCAGCCGCAAGTCGACGCCGTACGCCGCGCAGGTCGCTGCTGACGACGCCGGCAAAAAGGCTGCGGAACATGGCGTCCGCACCCTCGAAGTCGAAGTCAAGGGCCCCGGTTCGGGCCGCGAGAGCGCCCTGCGCGCCCTCCAGGCGGTCGGCTTCACCATCACGGCGATCCGTGACGTGACCCCGATCCCGCACAACGGCGTTCGTCCGTCGAAGCGTCGTCGCGTCTGATCCTGCCTATGGTGGATGGGGCGCAGGTACCGGCGCCCCTTTCACCCAATACCTCGACCGGAGCCGGGAATTAAGCATCCCGGCAACCGGCAAAAGCCCGCACAAACCCCAGGGGAATTCCATGACTGTCAACATCAAGAACTGGCAGGAACTGAAGAAGCCCAACAATCTCGAGATCAAGCCGGGCAACGACGCCAAGCGCCGCGCGACCTTCGTCGCCGAACCGCTGGAGCGTGGCTTTGGTCTCACCCTCGGCAACGCGCTGCGCCGCGTGCTGCTCTCCTCGCTTCAGGGCGCGGCGGTCACCTCGATCAAGATCGAGAACGTCCTTCACGAATTCTCGTCGCTGGCCGGCGTCCGCGAAGACGTGACCGACATCGTGCTCAACGTGAAGCAGATTGCCCTCAAGATGCAGGGCGAAGGCCCCAAGCGTCTGCAGCTCTCGGCCACCGGCCCGGGCGAAGTGAAGGCTGGCGACATCGCCGTCACCGGCGACATCGAGGTCATGAACAAGGACCTCGTGATCTGCAATCTCGACGAAGGCGCGACGTTCAACATGGAACTGACCGTCGACACCGGCAAGGGCTATGTCCCGGCCGTGTCGAACCGTCCGGTTGACGCACCGATCGGCCTGATCCCGGTCGACTCGCTCTACTCGCCGGTCCGCCAGGTTTCGTACAAGGTCGACAACGCCCGTATCGGTCAGGAGCTTGACTACGACAAGCTCAACCTGACGGTCGAAACCGATGGCACGATCACCCCGGAAGACGCCGTGGCCTATGCCGCGCGCATCCTCCAGGACCAGCTCGCGCTGTTCGTCCACTTCGATGACCAGGTGCCGGTCGGCCACGTTCCTTCGGTTGCCGGTGGCGTTGCCGCCCATGCGCCGGAAGAGAGCGATGCCAACCAGCTCAACCGTTACCTTCTCAAGAAGGTCGACGAACTCGAGCTGTCGGTGCGTTCGGCCAACTGCCTCAAGAACGACAACATCATCTACATCGGCGACCTGGTCCAGAAGACCGAAGCCGAGATGCTGCGCACGCCGAACTTCGGCCGCAAGTCGCTCAACGAGATCAAGGAAGTCCTCTCGTCGATGGGCCTGCGCCTCGGCATGGACATCCCCGGCTGGCCGCCGGAGAACATCGAAGAGATGGCCAAGAAGCTCGAGCAGGAATTGCTGGGCTGAGAACTTGCGCCCCCGCGAAGTCGGGGGCCTCGTTCGGACAGGCGCTGATCGGCCTGAGGCCCCCGCCTTCGCGGGGGCGCAGTGCAAGAGGTGCTGAAGTTCCGCCTTCTTTGGAAGGCAAGGGTGACTTGGCGGCAGCCCGAATTCGCCGCCTGGATCGGGGTACCTCGCACGGCCCCCCTACGAACGGAAGGAAAGACACATGCGTCACAAGCTGGGCCAGCGTAAGCTCGGTCGTACCTCCTCGCACCGCATTGCGCTGCTGCGCAACCTCGCTGCGGCTCTGATCAAGCATGAGCAGATCACCACGACGCTGCCGAAGGCTCGCGAACTGCGCCCCTACATCGAAAAGCTGATCACGCTCGGCAAGAAGGGCGGACTTTCGAACCGCCGTCTCGCCCACGCCCGTCTGCTTGACGCTGCGCAGGAGCAGAAGCTGTTCTCGACCCTCGCCGAGCGTTATGCCGACCGCAACGGCGGCTACACCCGCATCATCAAGGCCGGTTACCGCGCTTCGGACGCCGCTCCGATCGCCGTGATCGAGCTGGTTGATCGCGACACCTCGGCCAAGGGCCAGGACTCGGGTCCGGTGATGACGGCTGATGAGGACGAATACGAAGCCGCGTAATCCGCGCTTCGGTTCGACCGACGAGATTGACGGGCGGGGCCGCTGGCTCCGCCCGTTTTTCGTTATGGTTCCGCTCGCATTTCGTTTCGGGGGCTTGTGCGGCACTGGGAGGTGGCTAGTTTCCGGTGCAACCGAATGATTCACCGGAAAGCCTTCCCATGCCCTTGCGCCAAGTCCTGCTCGCCACTGCGGTGGCGGCTGTTGCCATGTCGTCGTCTGCCCATGCAGGAGATGCCGCGTTGAAGTACCCCACGACCGAGCGCGGGCCGGTGGTCGAGACGTTCTTCGGCGAGACTGTGGCCGATCCTTATCGCTGGCTCGAAGCGGATGTGCGCGTCGACAGCAAGGTAGCGGCTTGGGTCGATCAGCAGAGCAAGTTTACCGATGCATACCTCAAGGCGCTGCCGGAGCGCGCTGCGTTCGAGACCAAGCTGACCAAGCTGTTCGATTTCGAGCGTTATGGCCTGCCGGTGAAGGCAGGAAAGTTCCTGTTCTTCCGGCACAACTCCGGCCTGCAGAATCAGTCGGTGCTTTATGTGCGCAATGCCGATGGCAGTGGCGAGCGGCGGGTGCTGATCGATCCGAATGGCTGGGCCAAGGATGGCGCGACCGCGCTGGACGAGTGGGTGCCGTCACCCGATGGCAGCAAGGTTGCCTACACCGTGCAGGACGGTGGCACGGACTGGCGCTCGGTCAAGGTGATCGACGTCGCGAGCGGCAAGGTGCTGTCCGACACGATCGAGCACGTGAAGTTCTCGCGGCTCGCCTGGGCGGGCAATGATGGGCTGGTCTATTCGCGTTTCCCCGAACCCAAGGCGGGGGAGGCGTTCCAGGCTGTCAGTTCCAACCAGTCGGTGTGGTATCACAAACTGGGCACCGCGCAGGGTCAGGACCAGCAAGTCCACGCCACGCCCGACAATCCCCGGCTCTACCATTCGGGCGAAGTGACCCACGACCAGCGCTGGCTGGTGGTCTCGACGAGCACTGGCAGCGAGAAGGGCAATGCGGTGGGCGTCGCCGCGATCGGCAAGGGCGACTGGAAGGTTCGCCCGCTGATCACCTCTTTGGCTGACGAGTGGACGCTGGTCGAAGGCATCGGCGACCGGCTGTGGTTCATGACCAGCAAGGATGCGCCGCGCAAGAAGGTGGTCATGGTCGACCTTTCGGGCGCCGAGCCGGTGTTTACGCAGGTGGTGGCCGAGGACGAGGCGGTGCTGGACGGTGCGCACATTGTCGGCGACCGGTTGGTGCTCAATTACTTGCGCGACGTGAAGGCCGAGATGCGGGTGACCGGTCTTGATGGCCGGGGTTCAACAACCGTAGCTTTGCCGGGCATCGGCAGCATTGCCGGCGTGGTGGGCGAGCCGGGCGAGGCCCAAGGCTACTTTGCGTTCAGCGGCTTCACCCAGCCGGCCACGATCTATGCCTTCGAACCAGCGAAGCCGACTTCGGCCAGCGTCTGGGAAGCACCGAAGCTGGCGTTCGATCCGGCGCAGTTCGAGACGCAACAGGTCTTCTATCCTTCCAAGGACGGGACGAAGATCCCGATGTTCGTGGTGCGGCGCAAGGATCTCAAGGGGCCGGTGCCGACGATCCTCTATGGCTATGGCGGGTTCAATGTCTCGATCCTGCCGGGCTATTCTCCGGCACGCATGGCATGGCTGCAGGCGGGCGGGGCCTATGCGGTGGCGAACCTGCGGGGTGGCGGCGAGTACGGCGAGGCGTGGCACCTCGCGGGCAAGGGGCCGACCAAGCAGAACGTGTTCGACGATTTCATCGCGGCCGGCGAATGGCTCAAGGCCAACGGCGTGACCAGCAAGGACGGACTGGCCGTGGAGGGTGGGTCGAACGGTGGCCTGCTGGTTGGTGCGGTGGTCAACCAGCGTCCCGATCTGTTCGCGGCGGCGCATCCGGCGGTCGGCGTGATGGACATGCTGCGCTTCGACAAGTTCACCGCCGGGCGCGAATGGGTCTTCGACTATGGCTTCCCGGAGAAGGAGGCCGACTGGCGCCTGCTGCGCAGCTATTCGCCCTATCACAACGTCAAGGCGGGCACGGCCTATCCGGCGGTGCTGGTAACGACGGCGGATACGGACGACCGCGTGGTGCCGGGGCACAGCTTCAAGTATGCGGCGGCGCTGCAGGCGGCAGGGCTTGGGCCGAAGCCGCAACTGATCCGCATCGAGACCCGCGCCGGACATGGATCGGGCAAGCCGGTATCGAAGCAGATCGAGGAGAGCGCCGACGTGTTTGCGTTCCTCGCGCATTGGACGGGGCTGACGCCGCAGCAGTAATACGCCCTCGGGCCATCTCCCGCCTTGCATTGTCCTGTGCTAAGGCATTGGCAACGATGATGTGGGAGATGGACAGGACCTTGCGCCGCCTGCTGGGCAGCGCGGTTGGGCTGGCAGTGATGCTGTCGGCGCCGTCTGTTCATGCGAACGATTCCGAGGCTGCTTTTCCGGAGAGCGCCGGTGGTGGCAGCGCTGCTGTGGTGGCGCCGAAGCTTGTCCTGCCGAGGACGGCATACCCTGCAACCCGAAGCGATGCGGTGGTGGAGCAGGTGTTCGGGCAGCGGGTGTCCGACCCGTTCCGCTGGCTGGAGGCCGACCCGCGCAGCGATCGTGCCGTGGCGGGGTGGGTGGCCGAGCAGAATGCCCTGAGCAGCAACTATCTGGCGAAGTTGCCGGGGCGCGAGCAGTTTGCCGGTCGCATCCGGGCCCTGTTCGACTTCGAGCGCTATGGCCTGCCGAGGAAGGCAGGGCGGAGCTACTTCTACTCGCGCAACAGCGGGTTGCAGAACCAGTCGGCATTGTGGGTGCGCAAAGGTGTGGGCGGCAAGCAGCGCCTGCTGATCGACCCCAATGGCTGGAGCGCCGATGGATCGCTGGCGCTGGCGCAATGGGAGCCTTCGCCTTCGGGGCGATACGTTGCCTTCGCCGAGCAGGAAGCCGGCAGCGACTGGCGCACGCTGCGGGTGGTCGAAGTGGCCAGCGGGCGCGTGCTGGACGAACGCCTGCAGTGGGCAAACGATACCGAGATTGCGTGGGTGGGGGAGGAGGGTTTCCTCTATTCGCGCTTTCCGACGCCAAAGGCGGACGAAGATCCTCGCGCGCCACGGTTCAACAAGGCGGTATGGTTCCACCGGGTCGGCACCGGGCAGGAGCAGGATGAACTCGTCTACGCGACGCCCGCGCATCCGGAGTGGAGCCACAAGGCCCTGGTGACCAGTGACGGGCGCTGGGCCGTGGTGGTGAGTGAAGTCAGCACCGACAAGCGCAACGCCGTTCAGCTGATCCAGCTCGAAGGCAAGCGGAAGGGCGAGTGGAACGTGCAGCCACTGGTGCCGGACATCGCCGACCACTGGAAGCTGGTTGCGGGCATGGGCGACCGGCTGTGGTTCCTGACCGACCGCAGCGCTGCCAACTATCATCTCCTCAGCATCGATCTGGCCCGGCCGAAGCAGGGCTGGACCGTGGTCGTGCCCGAGCGCGGAAACACGCTCGAAGGCGCGCGCATGATCGGTGACCGCTTCCTTCTGTCATACTTGCGGGACGGACAGACGGTGGCGGTGATGACCGATCGCAAGGGCAAGCCGGGCAAGGCGATCACCCTCAACGGCATCGGCACGGCAAGCGGGTTTGGCGGACGTCCCGGCGATCCTGAGACGTTCTACCAGTTCACCAGCTTCAACATGCCGCCTGCCATCTATCGCATGGATCTGCAGACGGGGGCGGTGACGCCTTTCGCGGTGCCGAAAATGGCGTTCGATCCGGCCGACTACCTGATCGAGCAGATGCAGTATCCATCGAAGGACGGGACGATGGTGCCGCTCTATGTCGTGCGCAAGAAGGCGCTGGCGGCAGCCGGCAAGCCTGTGCCGACGTTGCTATACGGCTATGGCGGTTTCGATATCGCGCTGACGCCGGGCTATTCGCCCGTGCGCATGGCATGGCTTGAGGCTGGCGGAGCCTTTGCGCTGGCGAGCGTGCGCGGCGGTGGGGAACTGGGGCGTGGCTGGTATGAGGCGGGGCGGCGCGACAGGAAGCAGAACAGCTTCGACGATTTCATCGCGGCGGGCGAGTATCTGGTGAAGGAAGGCATCGCGGCGAAGGGCGGGCTGGCAATCCAGGGTGCTTCCAACGGCGGTTTGCTGGTGGGGGCCGTCGTCAACCAGCGGCCGGACCTGTTCGCCGCGGCCAATCCCGATGTCGGGGTGATGGACATGCTGCGGTTCGACCGGTTCACGTCGGGGCGCTTCTGGGTGGACGATTACGGGCGACCCGATCGCGAGGAAGACTGGCGAACCTTGCGCAGCTATTCGCCCTATCACAACATTGCGGACGGAAAGCCTTACCCCGCCATCCTTGTCACCACCGCAGACAACGACGACCGCGTGGTGCCGGCGCACAGCTTCAAATATGTCGCGGCTCTGCAATCATCTGACATTGGCGAGAAGCCGCACCTGTTGCGCGTCGAGACGCGTGCGGGGCATGGCGCAGGCAAGCCGGTCGAAAAGGTGATCGGCGCGGGGGCCGACGTGCTCGCCTTCCTGGCTTACTGGACGGGATTGCAGGCCACTGTGGCCCCGAATTAGCGTTCAGCTTTCTTCCAATCTTTCTGAACAATTGCTGTCGGTGCGGTTCAGCGTCATCTCACGGCGAATCAGGCAAACCTTCATGCGTGGCGGGAAAGGCCCGCTGAGTTGAAGGATCTGAGCCATGAAGACTTTTACCAAGGCCCTGGTCGGAACTGCTGCCGCCGCTGCGGTCGCGGTGTCTTCGGCCTCTCCGGCGGTTGCCCGCGATCACCGCGGCGGGATTGACGGAGGCGACATCATTGCGGGTGCGCTGGTGATCGGTGGCATCGCCGCGATCGCTGCCGCTGCGAGCAAGGACAACAACCGCTACGACTACGACCGCTATGGCTATGGCGACGATTGGCGCGGCCGCGATGGCTGGAACGATGGCCGCTATCGCGACGGCTACTATGGCCGGGGCAACCCGCGCCAGGCGATCGAGCAGTGCGTGCGCACCGCCGAACGCAATGCCTCGCGCTACAGCTATGGCCGGGCGGACGTCACCGACATCCGCGACGTGAGGAACACCCGCTGGGGCTATGAAGTGCGCGGCCGCATCGCGGTGAACACGCAGGGCCGCGACTGGCGCGATGGTGACCGCTACTACGGCCGGGGCTGGGGCGGCGACTATCGCGGCTGGGACAACTCGCTGCGCGGCTACGACAGCGGTTCGTTCAAGTGCAAGGTCGAACGGGGCCGGGTGGTCGACCTCGACTACAGCGGCATTCGCGGCCTCTGAGGAATGACAAGGCAGGCGGTTCAGGCATCGGAAAGCCTGGGCCGCCTAGCTTTGTTCGCATGACGGGCGCCGACTGCCTGCCAACGGATCGGGGCAGGTGGTCGGTCGAGGAGGGATGATCATGGCGGGACGGTTTTCAAGAATGGCGCTGGCAATGGCCGCACTGGCGACGACCGCGTTGCCGGTGGCTGCCGAGGCGCATGGCGGCGGCTGGAACCGTGGCGGCTGGGGCGGACGCGGCTGGCACCGCGATCGTGGCGGCATCGACGGCGGCGACGTTCTCGCGGGCATCCTGATCATCGGCGGGATCGCGGCGATCGCCACTGCAGCCAGCAATGCCCAGAAGAAGAACCGGAACGCGCGCGAGGATGACGGCTATCGCTACCGGCCCGAACAGGACCGCAGTGACGACAGGACCGACGACTGGCGCGACCGGAATGATCGCGGTTCCGGTTCCAGTGCGCGTGGCTTGAACGATGCCGTGGAAGCCTGCACTGCCGAAGCCGAGCGCAGCGGCGAGATCGAGGAAGTCTATGACGCCACGCGCAACGGCGATGGCTACCGGGTTTCCGGCACCTTCCGCAACGGCGACCGCTTCTCCTGCGACGTCGGCCGCGACGGCGGCGTTCTGCTGGACCTGCGAAAGGGGCGCATCTGACATTTCGGCGGCTGTGTTTCTTTTCGTGATCCCTTGCGGCGGGGGCCTCGTCTGATTATCGGCAGGGTGATCTCGTTTTCACAGAGGATACCGGCCCATGACCACGTTCGACGATCGCGAGAAGGCATTCGAGGCCAAGTTCGCCCATGACGAGGAAATGCTGTTCCGCGTCCATGCCCGCCGCAACCGTCTGCTGGGCACTTGGGCTGCCGAGCGCATGGGGCTCGATGCGGCAGAGACCGAGGCTTATGCCAAGTCGGTCGTCCAGGCTGATTTCGAGGAAGCAGGCGACGAGGACGTGATCCGCAAGCTGCTGGGTGACCTGATCTCCGCCGGGATCGACACCGACGAAGCCGAAATCCGCGCCGCGATGGACGCCAAGCAGGTCGATGCGCGCCGCCAGCTGATGGGCGAAGTCTGATGGCGATGCAGGCCGCCGAGATCGAGGCAATGATCCGCGCGGCCTTGCCCGACGCGGACGTCGAGATCACGGACCTTGCCGGCGACGGCAATCACTACGCCGCCCGCGTGGTTTCTCCCGCCTTTGTTGGCCTGACCCGCGTCAAACAGCACAAGCTGGTCTATGACGCGTTGGGCGGGCGCATGGGTGGCGAACTTCACGCCTTGCAACTGACCACTGCCGTTCCCAACTGAGGGCGGAAAGGAAACCGATCCACCATGTCGACCGAGCAGCGCATCTCCGAAATCGTCAACGGCAACGACGTCGTCCTGTTCATGAAGGGCACGCCGCTGTTCCCGCAGTGCGGATTCTCCAGCAAGGCCGTGGCCATTCTTGAGCACCTGGGCGTGGAGTACGCTTCGGTGGACGTGCTGCAGGACATGGAGATCCGCAGCGGCATCAAGGCTTACTCGGACTGGCCGACGATCCCTCAGCTCTACGTCAAGGGCGAGTTCGTGGGTGGTTCGGACATCATGATGGAAATGTTCCAGGCGGGCGAGCTGCAGCAGCTCATGGAAGAATCGGGCGTCAAGGCGGCCTGATCTTCCAATCACCGGCAAACGATGAGGCGCGGTCGGCTTTGCCGGTCGCGTCTTTTTCTTGGCCAGTATCTTTCGGCTGTATCTGTCGGAAGGTCCCGGGAGAGGCGGAGCCATAGAGACCGGGGGGACTGGCTCCGCCTCGAGAAGAAGCTACTCTTCGGGACGACAAGAGATAAGCAGGTTCCGTGCCAGTTTGCGAAAATGGCTTGAATCCGGCATTTTCGGGCGCGTGGGACACAGCCTGTCTCAAGCACTTGTAAAGTGAACCGACAATTCTTGCAGGCTTGGCAACAGCCTGATCGAACGACATGATAGCCGCGATGGAAACCCATGATATCGAGCCCGAAAACTGGCTCAGCAAGACGACACCGGCGGCAACGATCGTCATCTTCCGGCACGATCCTGCCGGTGGCGCGCCGCAGTTGCTGATGGTCGAGCGCAATGCGAGCCTCAAGTTCGCAGGCGGGGCGACGGTGTTTCCGGGCGGCAAGATCGACCCCGCAGACCGCGAACTGGCCGCACGGCTTGGTGGCGAGATCGACGACATGGCGGCACGCATCGCTGCCATCCGCGAAACGCTCGAGGAGACAGGGCTGGTCGTCGGGATCGAAGGCGAGGTCGACGGCAAGCTTGCCGCCGAGGCGCGTCGGATGCTGGTATCGGGCGGCGATCTTGCGCCGGTCATGGACGCATTCGGCTGGACGATTGCGCCCGAGCGGCTTGTGCCCTTTGCGCGATGGTGGCCAAAGCACCGGACTGAAAGAATTTTCGACACCCGCTTCTATCTCGCCGATCTCGGCACGGGGGCCGTGGATATCGAGGTTGATTCCACTGAGAACCGTCACCTCTTCTGGGCCAGTGCGCAAGGTGCGCTCGATCTGGCCGAGCAAGGCCGGATCAAGGTGATCTTCCCGACACGCCGCAATCTGGAGCGGCTGGCGATGTTCGCCAGTTTCGAGGAGGCGCGCCTTCACGCCGAGGCGACGCCCATCGGCACGATCAGTCCCTATCTTGAAGATCGCGATGGGCAGCGTTGGCTGATGATACCGGATAATCTCGGTTACCCGGTCAGGGGCGAGCCACTTGAGATGGCGCAGCGCGGCTGATCGGGGCCTAGCGGACTCTACTTACCCAGCACTGCATGATCCGTTTGCAGGTGGGTGGCATTCTGAGGTTCCGAGGAGCCATCATGTCGGGATTGCCACTTCTGTCTGCCGAATTGCCTGACGCCTTGTTCGAAGACCCTTCGGCCAAGGCAGCAAGACTACGGCCTGCCCATGCGGCGGATGCACCGGTCAGCTCCCCCGTTCATGCACTACAGCATGAAATTGCCGCAGGGTGGAACGCGGAAGCGCCTGGTGATTCGCATCCGGCCAAGGCGCCCGGCTGGGTCCGGCTGGCATTTCCGGTGTGCAGCTCCCTCATCTTGTGGTTCGGAATCATAGGCTTTGTTCGTTCGCTGATGTGAAAATTCGTGCCGTAACGAATTGTTGAGAGGCTTGAGCAATGATCAGGCTTATGCGTAGTCCACTCGACATGCTGACCCCTGGTCAGATCGCCCGCTCCGCCCGCTTCGTTGCGCTCGCGACCGCGATTGCGCTCGGTTACGGATATGTCACCAATACGCTTACGCTGACGACAGCCGGGGTCGGATCGTTCTTCCTCGCCTGTTCGCTGCTGCTCTGCGCGCCGCGCCAGCGCGCGACTGAGCTGCTTGGTGCTGCGACGGTCTGGCAGTGCTTTGCCGAGTTCCTGTCGACCGTGCAGAGCGGCCATTTCGCGATGTGGCGACTGTCTGTTTCTATTGCCACCTTGGGATGCGTAATGGCGGTGATCCGCGTGCAGCATCTGCGCGACCTGACGCGCCATAGCCCCGATACGCGGCTCGCCGATCTCGATCGTCGCACCGTCGGCGGAATCGGGGTGATCCCGCGCACGGACGCGCAACTGGCCGAGCTCCGCCACGACGAGGCAGCCTGATCGCCCCAAGCGACAGGGCCTTACGTCACAAAGGGTTTCCGCAGGCGTTGCCAGCAACACACTGTCGGTTATGCTGAAGCCAACCGAAAGGAAGGCTGATGCGAGTGATTTTCCGCTTGGTTGCAACGGCTTTGACCGGCGTGGCCCTGTCTGCGCATGCCGCCCCGGGGCAGGACGCGGTCACGCTGCTGCAGCCCGATGCCGTATTCGATGGCGAGACCGCGGTTCTGCACAAGGGCTGGTCGGTACTTGTGCGGGGCAATCGCATCGAAGCGGCGGGACCGAGCGTTGCCGCTCCGCCAGAAGCGTCGGTTATAGCGCTTCCCGGCACCACGCTGATGCCCGGCATGATCGAGGGGCATTCGCACCTCTTTCTCCACCCTTACAATGAAACGCCTTGGGACGATCAGGTCCTGCATGAATCGCTGGCGCTGCGGACGGCCCGCGCGACAGTCCATGCGCGCGTGACGCTGATGGCGGGGTTCACAACTGTGCGCGACCTCGGCACCGAAAGCGCAGGATATGCCGATGTCGGGCTGAAGCAGGCGATCGAGCAGGGTATTGTGCCGGGACCGCGGATGCTGGTGGCAACGCGGGCGATCGTCGCGACGGGCGCCTATGGGCCGCGCGGTTTCGAGCCAGGGGTTGCGGTGCCTTTGGGCGCTGAAGAGGCGAGTGGTCCTGACCTCGTCACCGTGGTGCGGCGGCAGATCGGAGCGGGCGCGGATCTGGTGAAAGTCTATGCCGACTACCGCTGGGGGCCGGGCGAACCAAGCCGGCCGACATTTACCGAGGGCGAGCTGAAGGCAGCGGTGGAGGCCGCGCATAGCGCCGGGCGAGAGGTGGTTGCCCATGCGAGTACCGCGGAAGGCATGCGCCGGGCGGTCGCGGCAGGTGTCGATACAATCGAGCATGGCGATGAAGGCACGCCCGAGGTCTTTGCCGCGATGAAGGCCAAGGGGATCGGCTTCTGCCCGACCTTGGCGGCAGGCGATGCCATCGCGCGTTATCGCGGATGGAACGGATCGGCTCCCGTGCCCAAAGGCGTTCAGGAAGGGTTCGATGTCTTGGCCAAGGCGCGCAAGGCAGGCGTCGCGATCTGCATGGGCGGCGACGTCGGCGTCTATGCCCACGGTGACAATGCGCGCGAGGCAGAGCTGATGGTCAAGGGCGGGATGTCTCCAGCCGAAGTGGCGATCGCAGCGACGTCGGGCAACGCCAGAATGTTCGGGATCGGTGACAGGCTGGGCGCGGTGAAGCCCGGCATGCTGGCCGATCTCGTCGCGGTGGAGGGCAATCCGCTCGCGGACATCTCGGTAATCCGCAAGGTCTCGCTGGTGATGAAGGACGGGGTGCTATGGAAGGGGCCGGTGGGGCGTTAAGCCTTCTGGCTGGCCTTCGGCTCGGGGAGCATGGCTGACGCGAGAGCCTTGTAGTCTTCGCAGTCTGAAGT
The DNA here is from genome assembly GCF_015694345.1 of Novosphingobium jiangmenense. Taxonomy (GTDB): domain Bacteria; phylum Pseudomonadota; class Alphaproteobacteria; order Sphingomonadales; family Sphingomonadaceae; genus Novosphingobium; species Novosphingobium jiangmenense. The sequence continues at coordinate 130,162 of NZ_JADQDC010000008.1, read as the reverse complement.
CCCTTGCAGCCGGTCCTGGAGCGCGCGGTAGTGTTGCAGGACAGCGATGCCCAAGGCCGTGACCTTCGCGCCGCCGCCCTTGGCGCTTCCGGGGGAGGTTTCGACCAGAGGTTCTGCCCAGCAGCGGTTCATGGCATCTACCAGCAGCCAGGCGCGGCGGTAGCTCATGTCCATGGCGCGCGCCGCAGCGGAGATCGAGCCTTCGCGGACGATCGCATCGAGCAGGTCGGCCTTGCCGGGGCCCATGGCGATCTCGTCGCCGCAATAGAGCTGAATCTTCAGTTTAAGGCGCTGCATGCGGCGAAATGTATCGACGCGGGGCTCAGGCTTGCAACTTGTTTCGGTCGCAACTAGGCCGCTGGCATGATCGCCGAAGTCGAACCGTTCCACGCCATTGCTGTCAGCCGCCTTGCCCATGACATGGAGGCGGCAGGTGCCAGTGTCATCCACATGGAGTTCGGGCAGCCGTCGACCGGCGCTCCGGCGAGGTCCATCGCGCTGGCGCACGAGGTGCTCGACAGCGAAGCGATGGGCTATTGGGAAAGCGTGCCGCTCAAGGACCGCATCGCCCAGAGCTATGCCGAGAACTATGGTGTGAGCGTTGAGCGCGAGCAGGTGATCCTCACGTGTGGTGCATCGCCGGCATTTGTCATGGCGCTTTCGTGCCTGTTCCGGCCGGGTGCGCGCATTGCCTTGGCGCGACCGGGATATGTGGCCTATCGCAATTCGCTCAAGGCCATGTACCTCGAACCGGTCGAGATGGAATGCGGCCCTGAGCAGCGGTTCCAGGTGACGGCGGCGGCTGTCGAGGCGCTTGATCCGGTCCCCGACGGGCTGATCGTGGCGAGTCCGGCCAACCCGACCGGCACGATCATCGAGCCAGCCGAACTGGCCGCGATCGCCGAGGTTTGCCAGCGCAAAGGCATCAAGGTGATCTCGGACGAGATCTACCATGGTCTGAGTTACGGCACCAAGGCGGCCTCGATGCTCGAGCATCTGCCTGACGCGGTGATCGTCAATTCCTTCTCGAAGTATTTCAGCATGGCGGGCTGGAGGCTCGGGTGGCTGGTCGTGCCGCCAGCGCTCATCGATGCGGCGCGGGCGCGGATGGGCAGCCTGTTCCTGACCCCGCCGGTGCTGGCGCAGAAGGCGGGGCTGATGGCCTTCGAGTGTCGCGACGAACTGGACGGGCACGTCGAGACATATGCGCGCAATCGGTCGATCCTGCTGGAGGCGCTGCCGCAGATGGGACTGGGGCGCATCGCGCCGCCCGATGGTGCGTTCTACATCTATGCCGACGCCAGCGAGTTCACCGACAACAGCCTTGCGCTGTGCGAGGACTTGCTGCGCGATACCGGCGTGGCGACTGCGCCGGGGATCGACTTCGATCCGGTCAACGGCAAGCGCTTCATCCGTTTCAGCTTCGCGGTGTCTACTCCCCTGGTCGAAGAGGCGGTGCGGCGTATCGGGCCGTGGTTTGCAGCGCGGCGCAAGGCCTAGTCAGGGGTCAGCACCATCTTGAGCGCGCCGGCTTCGCGCGCTTCGAACAGGCGATAGGCCTCAGCGCCCTGCGAGAGCGGCAGGCGATGGCTGATGTAGCGTTCGGGCTTGAGGCGGCCCGAGGCGACCAGCGGGAACAGCGCGGGTAGTTCCTCGGGCACCGAGCAGGTGCCGACGCGGAAGGTCAGGCCGCCGGCGAAAGCGCGTTCTAGCGGGAAGGGGAAGCGGCGCGACTGCTGGACGCCGATGACCGATACGGTGCCGCGCACCCGGACAAGACGCAGGGCCATGTCGACGGTTGCATCGGACCCGACGACTTCGACCACGCAGTCGAGGCGCTTGCTATGGGTGTCCTCCTTTATGCGGGCAGCGGCTTCGTCCGGGTGGAGAGCAATGGCTCCGAGGCCTTCGGCGATGGCGCGGCGTTCCGGCACAGGGTCGATCGCGTAGACCACGTGTGCGCCCATCACGAAGGCGCTTTCCACTGCCATCAGCCCGATCGGGCCGAGGCCGATAATGCCGACCGATGAACCGGGGCGGATGTCCGCCTGCCGCGCGCCGAACCATGCGGTGGCGAGGGCGTCGGTCATCATCAGCGCCTGATCGGTACTGACGCCATCCGGGATGGAGACGGCGTTCATGTCGGCAGCAGGGACCCGAACGGCTTCGGCCTGCGAGCCTTGCAGCTTTGCCGACAGGCCATAGCAGGCCGAGGCGTTGCTCTCGCAGGTGTTGACCACGCCCGAAAGGCACGAGCGGCACGATCCGCAACCGACTGCCGCCGGGATCATCACCTTCTGGCCGACCTTCAGTCTCTGCACACCGCGTCCAACTTCGACCACTTCGCCAACAGCCTCGTGACCGACGCAGAAGCCGACGTCCTCTGAGAAGCCGTGGCCGTGGTAGATGTGCAGGTCCGAACCACAGATCGAGCAGGCATCGACCTTGACGATGGCGTCCCGGTCAGACTCAGGCACGGGATCGGCCATCGCTTCATGGCGGATGTCGCGCGGGCCGTAGTAGCGCAGAGCCTTCACAGCGAGAGGCCTCCATCGACGACCAGTGTGTGGCCGGTGACATAGGATGCGAGCGGCGAGGCGAGGAAGATCGCGGCCCCCGCCATGTCAGCCGGCGTGCCCATCCGCCGCTGCGGGATGGCGGCAAGCGCCCCCTCCAGCCGTTGCGGGTTGGCCGTGGTGACCTTGGTCAGCTTGGTGTCGACCAAGCCGGGAGCAAGTCCGTTGACGCGAATGCCATCGGCGGCAAGCGCTTGGCCGAGCGTCTTGGTCAGGCTGATCGCGCCGGCCTTAGAGGCCGCATAGGCGGGATTGCCGATATTGGCCTTCAGCCCTGATATGGAACTGACGATCACGATCGAGCCGTTGCTCTGGCCGAGTTGTGCGCGGAACTTCATCGCGCAATGCATGACGCTGTCGAGATTGACGGCCATGACCTTGTCCCAGCCCTCGCGCGCGAACTCGCCTCGCTTGTAGATGACGGTGCCCTGGCACAGAACGAGTACGTCAAGCGTCGGGAAAGGTAGCGGGGCTGCAGCGATGGCATCCGGATCGCCGACGTCCACGCAGGTGTAGCCAAGGCCCGACAGGTCGGACCCGTCAGCAGGATCGTAGTCTGCGGCGGAGGCACGGGTGCCCCAGACGTGAACATGGGCGCCGCGCTGCCGGAATGCCTGCGCGATCCCGTTGCCGATGCCGCTGGAGCCGCCGACCACGAGGACGTTCCTGCCGGTGAAGTCAGTGTCGTCGATCATCGCTCTCCTTTCGCCCGCGTTCTTCGCGAGTCTCGCCGGCCAGTCTAACGACCCAATCGCGGGAGGGAAGGTGTGTCACATTTAATCGATTAATTGATCTTGACGGATCATGCCGCGCTATTGTCAGATCGTGTCATGATGGAATCGGAATTCGGTCTCGCGCATGCCAGCGCCATGCGTCAGTTCATCCAATTTGCCGATGAGGCCGGGCTGGATTTGCGCAGCCTTTGCCCGCCCGACCTCTATGCCCATGTCGAGCGGGCGGCGGAGGCAGAATGGCTGCCGGCCAGCGCTCAGGTTGACGTGCTGCAGTCCGCTGCAATCTCGTCTGGCCGCGAGGACCTCGGCGTTGCCTTTGCGATGTGGTGCAACATCCGGGGCTTCGGCCCGATCAGCCTGTTGTGGGATCATTGCGCAACGCTTGACGAAGCTACCCGCATCACGCGGCGGTACATGCATCTTGAAAGCGCGGCGATGCGATCGAGCACCGACATCACCGGGCATGAGGCTGCGCTGCGCCATGTCCTGATGGTGCCGGCACGGTTTGGCGGGGAACAATACCTCCAGGCGACGCTGACCCTGCAGCTGCGAATTGCTCGCATGCTTCTGGGCGAGGACTGGGTTCCGATCCGGCTTGAACTGGATCAGCCTGCGTCCAGTGGGGTCGGCCATCTAAAAGCAGTGTTTCGGTGCCCGATCGAGTTCGGTTCGGACCGCTGCGCGATAGTGTTCCGCAAGTCAGACCTGCATCGACCGTCGCCAAGGGCCAACCCCAATATGGTGCGTTACCTCGAGCAGCAGCTGGCGCAGGTTGACAGCCAATGGCCCGGAGACCTGCTCCAGCAGGTCCGCTACTTCATCGCGACAAACCTCGCCGAGCGGCGCGCCAACCTGCCGCACGTTGCCGGACTTGTCGGACTTTCGCCCCAAAGCCTGCAGCGGCGGCTGGCTGATCGCGGCACAAGCTTCGCGATCATCCTCGAGCAAGTGCGCAAGCAGACAGCGGACGAGTATTTTCGCACCGCACGCCGACCGAACCTGACCGAGCTGTCGTTCAGGCTGGGCTATACCGACGCCAGCGCGGCAAGCCGCTTCCTGCGCCAGCACATGTCGACCGGGGCAAGGGCGCTGATGGCGCAGAGTAGGCCCCGGGCGCAGATTGGTACGCAGCGGCTGGCGAGCTGACTGCGCATTGGGCTGCCGGTTCGGTGGCGGCGAAAAGGAAGCGCACATGGATATCTCGGAAAGCACCCCGGTCATTGTCGGTGTCGGCCAGTTCGTCGAGCGGATCGACGCGGCGGATTATGCCGGATTGTCGTTTGCGGACCTCGCGGCTGCTGCATGCCACGCTGCGCTGGCAGATACGGACAGAAGCGAAGCCGTGTCTGCACAGGTGAAGGTTGTCGGATCGATCCGGACTTTCGAGGAATCGGGCGCGATGCAGGTGCCTTTTGGCCGCGCGGACAAGCTGCCGCTGGCGGTGGCAAGGCGAATGGGTATCCGGCCTGATGTGGCAATCCTCGAAAAAGTGGGCGGCCAATCGCCTCTGGCCCTGCTGGCGGACGTGGGGGAGCGCATTGCCCGTGGCGAGACGGCGGCGGCGCTGATCTTCGGCAGCGAGGCCATTTCCACCGTCCGTTTCCTTTCCGCTAAGGGCGAGGAGCGCGACTGGAGCGAGCAGGATGATCCAGAGGCATCCGGCACGGTCTGGATCGACAAGGGGATGGGCTTCGAAGGCACGCTTTCGCCTGCGAGCATCGCGCATGGCATCCGCGCTCCGGTTACCGCCTACGCATTGTGCGAGAATGCGCGGCGCGCCCGCTTGGGGCTGACGCGCGAAGCATATGCGCGGGCGATGGGGGAACTGTTCGAACCCTTCACTCGGGTCGCCGCGAGCAATCCGTACAGCTCCGCTGCCGTCAGGCCGATGACCGCAGAGGAAATTGCTACGCCGGGCGAGCGCAATCGCATGATCTGCGAGCCCTATCCGCTGAAGCTGGTTTCGCGCGATCAGGTCAATCAGGCCGCAGCGGTGGTGGTCATGTCGATCGGGGCGGCGCGCGAGGCGGGGGTGGAGGAAGGCAAGTGGATCTATCTCCACGGCGCTGCCTTGGCCAACGAGCGCGAGATACTGGAGCGACCGGACATTGGCGCCTATCCGGCCGCGAGTGCTGTGATCGCCAGGGCGCTGGACGTGGCTGGCAAGTCGGTTGCCGACCTGGACGTCTTCGATTTCTATTCGTGTTTTCCGGTCCCGGTGTTCTGCGCCGCGATCGACGGCCTTGGCATGTCGGCGGACGATCCGCGTGGCCTGACTGTTACGGGCGGCTTGCCCTACTTCGGCGGCGCCGGGAACAACTACTCGATGCACGCCTTTGCCAGCATGGTCGAACGCCTGCGCGCAGCGCCCGGCAGCAGCGGGCTGGTCGGGCTGAATGGCGGCTTCCAGTCGAAGTACGGGGCGGCGGTGCTTTCGAGCAGTCCGCGCGAGTGGCCGGGCTGTGACACTGCGGGCGTGCAGGCCGAACTGGACAAGGCGCCGCCAGCCGCGATGGCTGAACAGCAAACAGGTTCAGGCAGGATCGGCACTTATACCGTGACCTATGCCAAGGGTGTCCCGGATCAGGCCATTGTCATTGGGGAACTGCTGTCCGGCGGACGCTTCATTGCAACCACGCGCGACGAGGCGACGATAGCTGCTATGCTGGCATACGATCCGCTTGGCCGGACGGTGGAAGTTGATCAGGGTGAAAAGCGCAACGGCTTCCGCCTCGTTTGAGGAGTGCAGATAGATGAGCCAGAAGCCGGTGCTGCTCGACGGAATCCGCGTTGTCGACCTCACGACAGTGGTTTTTGGCCCCTATGCCACGCAGATCCTCGCCGACCTCGGGGCAGAGGTCATCAAGATCGAGGCGCCTGGTATGGGCGACGCCTTCCGCTGGTCTGCCAAGGCGGCGGTGACCCCCGGGATGGCGCCGGCATGGATGGCGCTCAATCGCGGCAAGAAGTCGGCCGCGCTCGATCTCAAGCAGGAGAATGATCGCGCCGTCATCCTCGACCTGCTGCGCGAGGCGGATGTCTTCGTTGTCAACGTGCGGGGCAAGGCCCTGGCGCGGATCGGGCTGGACTACGAAGCGCTCAAGGCGATCAATCCCGGGCTGGTCTATGTGCATTGCGTGGGCTTCGGGCAAGACGGGCCCTACGCAGATCTGCAGGCCTATGACGACGTCATCCAGGCAGCGAGCGGAACGACCACTCTGCTGCCGCGGGTGGATGGTGATCCAAGGCCGCGATACCTGCCATCGCTGATCGCTGACAAGGTTGCCGGGCTACATGCGGCCTATGCTGCGATGGCCGCGATCATCCACAAGCAGCGAACAGGGGAAGGGCAGAAGGTCGAAGTGCCGATGTTCGAGGCGTTCTCGAGCTTCATGCTGCTCGAGCATCTGGGAGGCCTGACTTTCGATCCGCCGAATGGGCCGGCAGGCTATGCCCGGCAGATCGATCCGGACCGCCAGCCCTTTCCGACTGCCGACGGCTGGATCAGCATCGTGGCCTATACCGACGATGCCTGGGAACGCATCTTCACCCTGCTCGACCAGCCGGACTTCCTGCAGCAGGAGCATCTCGCGACGCCGCAACTGCGGTTCAAGGCCCAGGCGGAGCTCTATCAGGCGATCACCCGCTTCACGCCTGCCTTGACGACTGCGGAGATCCTGGTGCGCTGTCATGCGGCACAGATACCCGCCCAGGCCGTGCGCGACCTGTCGCAGGTCATGGACGATCCCCACCTGCAGGACGTCGGCTTCTTCCGGCGGCGCGAACATCCGGTGGAGGGGCCGTACTTCGAGCAAGCGGCACCAGTGCGCTTTGCGGTTTCTGGTGATGGTAAACAGGTCCTCGCTCCTCCTCTCGCCGGTGCCGATACGGAGCAGGTCAGGGCCTTCGGATGGAAGGCTTTTTCACGGCCGAAAGATAGTTAACGGAAGCATTTGTCTCTATTAGGAAAATTACGAATTAAATAAAGTTGAACGCACGGTGAAATCCCGCTCAAGGTAAGACTCTGGAAACCGTCAGGGCCTGCTTGTGCCGTTGTCAGCAATGGCAAGAGCGAATGATTGGCATGACGGGGTTCATCAAAAGGCTTGTGACCAGCGACGTCGGCAGCGTGCTGCCGATCGCCGCTGCCAGCGTGCCGGTGCTCGTTGCGCTGATTGGCGGCGGGCTCGACATCAACCGGGTCTACAAGGCGCGCAACCGGCTCCAGTCCGCCTGCGACGCCGGAACGCTGGCGGGCCGCAGGGCGATCACCACCAACGGCTATGACACCACGGCCCGGAATCAGGCAAACGCCTACTTCAACACGAACTTCGTCGAGGACGAGGTCGGCGCGACCGGAACGACCTTCACCACGGCATCGGCCAACAACGGCAACCTGATCACCGGCACCGCCTCGACAACTGTCGAAACCGCCGTGATGAACATGCTCGGGATCGACACGATACCGGTCAGCGTATCGTGCAGCGCCACGATGGGCGTGGGCAATAGCGACATCACCATGGTCCTCGACACGACCGGGTCGATGGGGAACACGCTTTCCGGCACCACCCAGACCCGTATTCAGGCGCTCCGCGCGGCTATGAAGAATTTCTACGATACGGTAGCGACGGCAACACAGGGATCGAACGCACGCATCCGCTACGCGTTCGTGCCCTACAGTTCCTCGATCAACGTCGGGCGACTGATCTACAACCTCAACCCGAGCTATCTTGCCGACACCTGGCAGATCCAGTCGCGCGAGCCGGTCTTCAACACGATCACCGAGCAGGTGTTCACGGGGTGGTCAGCCCCGGTCAACACCAGCGAGCAGACCTATTCGACCGAGATTGTCGGCGGCACTACGCAGTTCACTTCCACCAACTATTCGTCGCAAGCGAACTGCAACAACGCGCGCCCGGCGGACCTGGCGTGGGCCAACAACGGTAACGCCACGACCGCTACCTCGACGACCACCAACGGCTCCGGCCAGCAGGTCGTCACCACCACCACGACCCAGCCGCAACGCAAGACGAACTACGTCTGCCAACAGACCAACAACAACCGCTGGCGCGTGTTTTCCTTCAACACGACGCGCAACTTCATCACGCGCAATTTCGCCACGTCCGATCCGATCTACGAAACGCGCACCCGGCAGGAGTTCGCCAACTGGGCGTACCGGGAAGTCAGCGTCGACACGAGCGTCTACAAGACATTCGCTGCTGTCAGCAAACCCAATGGCACAAGCGGGGCAGCAGTAAGCTACACCTGGGGCGGCTGCATCGAGGAGCGTGAAACCGACGCCACGGACAGCATCAGCTATTCGAGTGTGACCGGCATGTCGCCTTCGACTGCGCTGGATCTTGACGTGGATCTGGCGCCGGACAGCGATCCCGACACGAAGTGGGGGCCGATGTGGCCGGAACTCGCATACCTGCGACAGGTGACGACCTGGCAGGGCACGTTCCTCACGAGTGCCACGCAGACATCGCAAGGCACGCGAGCATCGTCCTCTTGCCCTTATCAGGCGCAGATCCTGTCCACCATGAACCAGTCTGCGTTCTACAGCTATGCCGACTCACTGGTCGCGGCCGGATCGACCTATCATGACCTTGGCATGCTCTGGGGCCTGCGTCTGAGCTCGCCCCAGGGACCGTGGGCCGATACGGTCAACACCGCGCCGACCAACGGAGGCAAGGTTTCCCGCCACATCATCTTCATGACCGACGGCCAGATGGAGCCAAGCATCTCGATCCAGTCGACCTATGGGATCGAATGGCATGATCGGCGCGTGACCGACGATGGCCAGAGCAATCAGGCGGCCCGCCACACGCTGCGCTTCCGCGCATTGTGCGACAACGCCAAGGACAAGGGCTTCCGCGTCTGGGTGATCGCCTTTGCCTCGAGCTTGACGACCGACCTGTCCTATTGCGCATCGAGCAACAGTTCCTTCCTCGCGACCAATGCCACGCAGTTGAACAACGCCTTCCAGGAAATCGCCAAGAACGTCGGCGAACTGCGAGTTTACCAGTGATGGCAAGGCGCGCGCTTCTTCAAGACGCCGGTGGCGTTACCACGATCGAGTTCGCCTTCGTGATGCCCGTGTTCCTGCTTGCGCTCGTCGGCTGTCTCGATCTCGGGCAGATGGTCTACGCGGTCGGCGTGCTCGATGGCGCGGTAGAAAAGGCGGCCCGCGATTCCACTTTGGAGACGGGCGATACGACAGTCGCCGACGCCAAAGTGGAGACGGCGATCAGTCCGGTGCTTCCCGGCGCGCAGGTCAGCTCCACGCGCAAGAGCTACTTCGACTTTGCGCATGCAAACAAGGGTGAGCCGCTCGATGACAGAAACAGCGACGGCGCCTGTTCGACCGGCGAAAGTTACACCGATGAGAACGGCAACGGATCGTGGGATGAAGACCTCGGACGATCCGGAAACGGCGGGGCCAACGACGTTATCGTCTATACCGTGACCGTCCGCTACGAGCCGGTCTTTGCAGTGCCGCTTCTCCCGATCGACTGGCGCACACGCGAGATCTCGTCGACCGCAGTGAAGCGCAACCAGCCCTATGCCCTTCAGGATGGCAGCTACGGATCGACGCCGCGCGCATGCTGAACCGGCTTTCCATATCCACACGGCAGGCGCTCAGGCGTCTCGCCGCCGATGCGTCCGGGGTGTCGGTTGTCGAGTTTGCGCTGGTGATGCCATTCATTCTCTCGATCGCACTCTACGGGCTGGAAGTGGCCTACATGAATTCGGTCGACATGAAGATGAGCGAGATTGCGCTGTCGCTGGCCGACAACGCATCGCGTATCGGCCAGACCGACAACAGCGTGGTGACGCCGACCGTGAGCGAGGCGGACATCAACGAGGTCATGCGCGGGGCGCAGGAGCAGGCTGCGGGGTTGGATTTCGCCAATCGCGGGAAGATCATATTGTCCAGCCTCGAGCGCGATGCGGCGACTGGCAGGCAGTACATCCGCTGGCAGCGCTGCTATGGCCGCCTGGCGCGACAATCGGCCTATGGCAACGACAGCACGCGCAACGGCCTGACCGGCACTGCGCTCACCGGGATGGGTAGCGGGGCGACCAAGATCACGGCTTCCGCCAACAGCGCGGTCATGTTCGTCGAGGTCTACTACCGTCACGAGGGCCTTTTGGGCGATCTGTTCCTCGACAATCCGGTGGTCCGCAAGGAAGGGGCGTTCCTTATCCGCGACAATCGCAATCTCACGCCGGGCATCACGGGGACCGGGGGGAGCTATCGCTGCACCTGATTGCGCGCGGTCAATTCCCGTCCGCAGTCGCAAGGTGTAGCATCCCTTTCAACCGGCGAGTCTGAGTGGCTCCCGGTTCGAACCGGGAGAGCATACGATGGGGTACATCAGACCTTTGGCGCTGGGCGCCGCTTCTCTGGCGCTGGTGGCGGCTGGCTCGGTGCAGGCGAAACCGGCAACGCTTTCGGCCACGCTGACCGGCGCAGCTGAAACCGCGGGTGGCGATCCCGATGGCACTGGCGGCTTCAAGGCCGACGTCGATGATGAAACGGGCGATTTCTGCTTCAGCCTGTGGGCTGACAAGACCGACAAGCCGACCATGGCCCATGTCCACGAAGGAACCGCGGGCAACGACGGCAAGCCCGTGGCAACCATCGATGTCACCGGCAAGGACAGCGACGACTGCATCGCGATGGAGCCGGAACTGCTCAAGAAGATCCTCGCGGCGCCGGGGGCGTACTACGTCAACGTGCACACGGCTGCGTTCCCCAAGGGCGCAGTGCGGGGGCAGCTTGAGGTGAAGTGATCAATGCCCTTGCCATGCCAACATGGTGAGCGGGTTGCCATTGCGTGAGGATCGGCAATCTGCTCCCCTGGCGGGATGGAAGAGTATCTTTTCTGCTTCACAGCCGAGGCTGTCGCTCAGGACGAGACCGGGTTCCGTCCCGGTGCCCGGCACGCGCTGATGCTGTGGATCACTGCTTCCGACGAGCAGACGGCCCGTGCGCGAGGAGTAAGTGCGGTCGAGGACAAGGGTTGGCTTCTTCCTCGCATCACGCGCGGAACGCAGATCTGCGATCCCGATCTGATCGAGGATGATGTGCTGAGGCAAGCCGCCGAAAGCGCGCTGACCGACGGAGCTGCAATCGTCGTCTACGCTGATGAAATGACCGCTGACGGCTAGAGCAACGCACAGCAAATGGGGGCCAGCATTGCTGCCGGCCCCCACTCTACGTCCATTCCGTCTCTTTTCCGGCCACCTCTGCCCCGGCTCGCTGCTTGGCCGACCATTTCTGGTCGCCACGCTGCTCTGCCTTCGCCTGCTCGGGGCTTTGGTCAGGTCCGATCCGGTCGATGCCGTTCGGGGCGCAAAGCCCCTGGGCTGCTGCCGATCCGTGCTTTCGCACAGGGTCGCGCCGCTATCTTCCGATCCTTTTTCCGACCCGGCAGATGCGAGCACCTGCCTGCCACCGCGCGTTGGTGCCGCCCGATGTTCTTGCGAACAGACCGGGAGATACGTTCCGGGCGTTGCCTTCCATCGTGGGTATCGCTCCCCGACAGGCTTGCGCGATGCCAGGACGAATTCCCGCGAGGGGAGGTATGGAATGCTGCAGGTCCCTCTTCGCCTTCGCTTCGCGCCGGATGGAGACCGAAGTCCTCGCCGCGCTTTGGCCGGTTGAAGAAGTGCCTTTGGCACCCCGTTTTCCGATCACGAAGGCCGCAGTTTTGCACATCCGCAGATCAGCCCGAAGGCACCTGCCGGTTGGTTACGCTGCAAACTTTCCGTGTTCGTATCGTTATGCACTTTATCCTTGAAAATCAGCGGCTTGACCGCTTATTTTCGAAGGCTTTTGCGCTCTCGACACCGAAAAGCTGCGCCTCTTGCCCGAGTCGCGCAAGCAAAAAGTGCGGGAGTTATCCACAGCCCCCGCACTCTTCGGTGGATAGTTATTGTGCAGCGCCGAAGCGCTGGTTTCAGCGGCCCTGCTGCGCCAGAAGACGCAACCGCAGAGCGTTCAGCTTGATGAAGCCAGCCGCATCCTTCTGGTCGTACGCGCCCGCATCGTCCTCGAACGTCACGTGGCGTTCGGAGTAGAGGCTGTCGGGCGACTTGCGACCGACGACCGAGGCGCTGCCCTTGTAGAGCTTCAGGCGGACGGTGCCGTTGACGCGGGCCTGGCTGTGGTCGATCGCCGCCTGCAGCATTTCACGTTCGGGGCTGAACCAGAAGCCGTTGTAGATCAGCTCTGCATACTTCGGCATGAGCTCGTCCTTGAGGTGCGCGGCGCCGCGATCGAGCGTGATGCTTTCGATGCCGCGGTGGGCGCGGGCATAGATTTCGCCGCCCGGCGTCTCGTACATGCCGCGGCTCTTCATGCCGACGAAGCGGTTCTCGACGAGGTCCAGCCGGCCGATGCCGTGCTTGCGGCCAAGGTCGTTGAGGGCGGCGAGCAGCGTGGCGGGCGACATCGCCTGACCGTTGAGGGCAACGCCGTCGCCCTTCTCGAAGTCGATGGTGATGTATTCCGGCTGGTCGGGCGCGTCTTCCGGGTTGACCGTGCGCGAGTAGACGTAATCCGGGGTTTCCTGCCACGGATCTTCCAGCACCTTGCCCTCGGACGAGGTGTGGAGGAGGTTGGCGTCGGTCGAGAACGGGCTTTCGCCGCGCTTGTCCTTGGGCACCGGGATCTGGTGGGCCTCAGCCCAGGCGATCAGTGCGGTGCGGCTGGTGAGATCCCATTCGCGCCACGGGGCGATGACCTTGATGCCCGGTTCGAGCGCATAGGCCGAGAGTTCGAAGCGGACCTGGTCGTTGCCCTTGCCGGTCGCGCCATGGGCGACGGCATCGGCGCCGGTTTCACGCGCGATCTCGATCAGGCGCTTCGAGATGAGCGGGCGGGCGATCGAAGTGCCGAGCAGGTAGTCGCCCTCGTAGCGCGCGTTGGCGCGCATCATCGGGAAGACGAAGTCGCGCACGAATTCCTCGCGCAGGTCGTCGATGTAGATGTTCTGGTCGGGCACGCCCATCAGCTTGGCCTTGGCGCGCGCAGGCTCGAGCTCCTCGCCCTGGCCGAGGTCGGCGGTGAAGGTCACCACTTCGCAGTTGTAGGTGACCTGCAGCCACTTGAGGATGACGGAGGTGTCGAGGCCGCCGGAATAGGCGAGGACGACCTTCTTGATATCGGACATGGGCGCTACGACTCCCGTGAAATACGCGCCGCGCGCCTAACAGGGAGGGGGCAGGGGTGCAAGGTTTTGCCGGAATGTGTCTGTCCTGCGGTCAGGGATCGAAGCGTGGTAGCGGCTTGTCCTTGTAGAAGGCTGCGACCTTCTCGAGATTCTCATGATGCGCCTCGCGGTAGGCCCACCATACGCTTACGGTACCGGCTTTCAGCTCTGCCGGGATGAAACGTTCGATGGATTGCGTGGCGAAGTCCTTGTCGTGGGCGTGTTCGACCATGGCGCGGATGTAGTGCCGGGTCATTTCGATCAGGGCCGTCGTGTAGCCGCCTTTCGCGATGATTGCGGGGTCGCCGTGATTGGGCAGGATGCCGGTAGGACCCCAGGCCTTCATCGTGCCAAGGTTGCGGTACTGTTCGCCAAGGCTCTCAGGTTCGGCGATGAAGGTCAGCGTGTCTTCCAGCGTATCGCCTGCCAGCAGCAGCTTGTCCTGGGGCAGCCAAGCTACCAGACCATCGGCGGAGTGGATGTTCACCGGACGCAGTTCCACCGTATAGCGACCGACGCTGACCGTGGTGGGCTGGCTGATCCCCACTTCGGGCACCTTGAACGGCGTGATCGCGGGCGGTCCCTGCAGCGATCCATCCTCGATCGCCGCCTTGTGCCTGAGCAACTGGGCGCGGGCCTTGTCAGTGGCGATGATCGTGCTGTCACCATAGAGCGCGTTGCCACCGACGTGATCGAGATGCCAGTGGCTGTTGGCGACGATGAAATGGGTGACGCCACGCTTTTCCAGCCAGGTTCGGACTTGCCGGGCCTGCTCGACGCTGGGGTAGGTGTCATAGACCAGCGCTTCCGAGCCATCGACAATTGCATAAGTCGCCACGCCGACGAAGTTCGCGCCGTGATCAGCCCATGTCGCCTTGGCGAGATCGACAGCATTTTCGGCAGGACGGCCATCGTAGAAGGCGATGACATGGTCATTGATCGGCAGGACGCGGATTTCCGTGGCGCCCACCTTGCCGCCTGCGAACAGCAAGGGCAGGGCCAGCAGGCCGTTCAGGGCTTTCAGGCTGCGCAACAATGTCACCTCCATTCGCGATGTGCGGGCAGGCTAGGGGCAACCAGGCGGTTTGGGCATAAGCCGAACCGCGCAGACCAGCCGCGCCTTGACACTTTGCGTCGAACCACGATCTTGCGGGGGCAAAGGCTGTTGACGGGGGAGACGGAATGGCTGGTGCCGGGATGTGGGCGCGGGCGGCGGAAATGGCCGGAAAGGCGCCGCCGGAGCGCAATCGCTATGTCGATTTCCTGCGCGCCCTGTCGATCCTTGCGGTGGTGATCGGGCACTGGCTCGTCGCCGCACCCTACATGAAGGACGGCGCGGTGGTCGGCGGGCACCTGCTTGGCATCCTGCCGTGGACGCAGTGGCTGACTTGGGGCTTCCAGGTCATGCCGCTGTTCTTCCTCGTCGGCGGTTTTTCCAACGGCGTCTCGTGGGCGGCGACCAAGGCCAAAGGCGGCACCTTTTCCGACTGGTTCGGCGGAAGGCTGCAGCGGCTGATCAACCCGGTCATGCCTCTGTTTCTCGTCTGGTCCGCAATTGCCATTGCCGGGACCATGGTGGGGATCGAACGCAGCGTCGTCTCGATGGCGGCGCAACTGGCGCTGATCCCGGTGTGGTTCCTTGCAGTCTACCTGATGGTTTCGGCGCTAGTGCCGTTGAGCCATGCTGCCTGGCGGCGCTGGGGGCTCGCGTCGTTCTTCGCGCTGGTGGCTGGTGCCGTGCTTGTCGATTATCTGGCGGTGTTCCGGGGCGTCCCATACATCAATTTCGCCAACTTCCTGTTCGTCTGGCTGGCAGTCCATCAGCTGGGCTACGCCTGGAACGACGGCCGCTTCGCTAAGCCTGCGGTCGCGCTGGGCTGGGGACTGGCCGGACTTGCAACGCTCGCCCTGCTGGTGCGCTACGGCCCTTATCCGGTGGCGATGATCGGCGTGCCGGGATCGGAACTGTCCAACTCCATGCCGCCCACACTCGCGCTGCTGGCGCTGGGAATCGCGCAGACCGGCCTCGCCCTTGCGATCGAGCCGCAGATGCGGCGCCTGCTCGATGGCGCGAAGCTCTGGACGGCGACAGTGCTGCTCAACGGCATGATCATGACCGTCTATCTCTGGCACCTCACTGCCTTCGTGCTGGTGATGGTGGCGGCATGGCTGCTCGGCGGTCTGGGGCTGGAGGTTGCTCCGGGCAGCGCCGCATGGTGGCAGGCCCGCCCCGTCTGGTTCGCCGTCTATATCGCGGCGCTGTTCCCCTTGCTGGGCCTGTTCTCGCCGTTCGAGCGCATGGGTAGCGCGGAGGGGAAGGGCGCGCCCCGCCAGGTCGCGCACTGGCGGCTGCTGCTTGGCCTCGCGCTGATCTGCGCCGGGCTCGCGCTGACTGCCGCCATCAGCATCGCCAGCCCCGAAGGCGTGACCGGCCTGCGCATCTGGGTCGTGGCTTTGCCGTTTGTGGGGGCGGGGCTGGTGGGCTTCGGCCCCGCCTACACGCTTGCCCGCAGGCTTTAGACGCTCTGCGTGTGCCGGTAGATCGCGCGTTCGTGGCTGAAGCACTTGAAGCCGAACACGCCGTGATAGCTGCCCATGCCGCTGGTGTTGACGCCGCCGAACGGCAGGTTGTTCTCGAGATAGTGCGAGAACACGCCATTCACCGTCACGCCGCCTGACGAGGTGCGGGCGAGGACCTTCTCCACGTTCGCCTCGTTCTTGCTGTAGACGTAGAGCGCCAACGGCTTGTCGCGGGCTTCGATGTAGCCGATGGCCTGATCGAGCGTGTCGTAGGTCATCACCGGGATCACCGGGGCGAAGATCTCGTCCTGCAGGATCGTCATCTGCGGGGTGACGTCGGTCAGCATCGTGGGATGGACGGTGAGGTCGTCCGCCTCGAAGGTGCCACCCACGGCCACCGTAGCGCCCTTGGCAACGGCATCATCGAACATCGCCTTCACCCGGTCGAAGTTCGCCTTGTTGACCACCTGCGCGATGCCGTCCTTCTTCAGCGCGCCGCTTTCGTCATAGAGGTTCTTCTCGACGTTTGCCTTGAAGCCCTCGACCAGCGCCGCCTTCTTGTCTTCCTTCACGAACACGTAGTCCGGGCTGATGCAGGCCTGTCCGCCGTTGAACTGCTTGGCGGCGGCAAGCTGCGCGGCGATCTGGTCGATGTCGGCGCTGTCGTCGACGATCACCGGAGACTTGCCGCCAAGCTCCAGCGTCACCGTGGTCAGGTGCTTGGCCGCAGCAGCCATCACGATCTTGCCGACGCGGGGGCTGCCGGTGAAGAAGATGTGGTGGAAAGGCAGATCGAGCAGCGCGGTCGCCACCGAAACATCGCCTTCGAACAGGGCCACGTCCTTTTCGTCGAAGGCTTCCTTGATGATTACCGAGGCGATCTTCGCGGTGGCCGGGCACAAGTCGGTCAGCTTGACCATGCAGGTGTTGCCCGCCGCAACGGCAGCGGCGACCGGGCCAAGTGCGAGGCCCAGCGGAAAATTCCACGGCCCGAGGATCAGGCACACGCCACGCGCCTCGTAGCGGATTTCAGCGCGATCGGCCGGGTTCATCGACGTCTGGACCTCGACCGGCTTCATCCACTCTTCGAGATTGTCGATATTGCGCTGGATGTTGGCCGTAACGTTGAGAACCTCGGTCACGCGGATTTCACCGACCGGCTTGCGCGTGTCTTCCAGCACGGCGGCGACGATGTCGTCGGCGTGGGACTCGACCGCAGTCTTGAGGCGGGCGAGCTTTTCCTTGCGCACATCGGCGCTGGAGGCCTTTGCTTCCCACATGTGCGCCTGCTGGAGCGCAAAGACGCGCTGGATGTCGGCGGAGAGATCGGCTGCGGTAGGAGCGGTCATCGGAAGGCACCCTGCTGAGATTTGTTCGTTAGTCTTGCTAACGAAGTGCCTTGTCGATGGCAACGCCTCGGCGCGTTTCATTCCATTGCCGGGTGGCAGATTTCACCTGATGGTTCAGGGCAGGGTCCGCCAAGCCAGATCGGCGAACTCGCACAGGAGTGGGCGGGTGTCGCGTGGATCGATAATGTCTTCCACGCCGAAACGCTCGGCGGTGCGGAAGGGGGAGCGCACGCGGTTCAACCGGTCGCGGATGCTTTCGAGGTGCGCCGCCGGGTCCTCGGCCGCCTCGATATCGGACTTGTAGGCCACTTCGATGCCGCCTTCGATCGGCAGGCTGCCCCAATCGCCCGATGGCCAGGCAAAGCGATACTGGAAGCTCTCCGCGTTGCTCATCGCGCTGCCGGCAATGCCATAGGCGCGGCGGATGATGACCGAGCAGAGCGGCACGGTTGCCTTGTAGATCGCATTCATCGCCTGCACGCCATAGCGGATCGTACCGGTGCTCTCGGCGGTGTGGCCGATCATGAAGCCGGGGTTGTCGACCAGATGGACAACAGGCAGGCGGAACTGGTCCGCCAGCTTGATGAAACGTTCGGCCTTCTCGCTGCTGCGCGCATCCCATGATCCGCCTAGATAGCTGGGGTCGCTGGCGAGGACCGCCACGGGCCAGCCGTCCAGCCGGGCAAATGCGGTGATCACGGCTCGGCCCCACAGGCGGCCCATCTCGAACAACGAGCCCTTGTCGACCACGGCGTCGAGCAGACGGCGCATCGAATAGACCTGCTTTGCCTCGCGCGGGACCAGGCCGATCAGCAAGTCCTCGCGCCGTTCTGACGGGTCTGTTGCAGCAGCGCGAGGGGCAGGGGCGCCGATGTGGCTTGGCAGGTAGGACAGAAAGCGGCGGGCTCGGGCAAAGGCTTCGGCTTCGCTGGCAACTTCCTCGTCGACGACGCCGTTGCGGGTGTGGATGGCACTGCCGCCAAGCTCTTCCTTGCTGCGATCCTCGCCGATGGCGGAAACGACTGCCGGGCCTGCGGCGAAGAGCTGAGAGAGGCCCTTGACCATGATCGAGTAGTGGCTGGCAACGACGCGGGCAGCGCCAAGGCCTGCGGTCGGGCCGAGCGATAGAGCGACGACGGGTACGGACTCGAGGTTCTTGACGACATGGCCCCAGCCGGGCGTTGCCGGAACATAGGTTGCGCCGATGTCTTCCAGCGTCCGCACCGAGCCACCACCACCGGTACCGTCGATCATCCGGATCAGTGGAATCTTCAGCGTGTGCGCCATCTGCTCGCACTGGATGAACTTGCGGGCGATGGCAGCGTCTGCCGCTCCGCCGCGCACGGTGAAGTCATCCGCCGAGGCGACGACAGGGCGCCCTTCGATGTTGCCGCGGCCGAAGATCAGGTTGGAGGGGGCGAGATCGAGCAGTTCGCCGTCCGGTCCGTAAGAGCCCTTGCCGGCGATCTTGCCGATCTCGCGGAACGACCCGGCATCGACCAGCCCGGCGATGCGCGCGCGGGCATCGAGCTTGCCCCGGCTATGCTGGCGGGCGACCTTTTCGGCGCCACCCATTTGCTCGGCCAGCACCTCGCGGCGGCGCAGTTCCTCGATTTCGGGTTCCCAGCTCAAGCGATGTCCTCTCCGTTTATGAGGGGCAGTTCACTCGATTTGGGCGACCTGCGCAATCGCCATTGCTTGACGCTTTCGCGCCTACTCTGCCGCCTTGCGCTCCAGATGCCACTCCGGCGCCTCGTCGAGCGCGGCCAGCCGTGACCACTCCTGCTGCATGTAGTCGCGCGTCATCGGCAGGGCGCTGCGGCGCTTCACGCTCTGGATGTGGAAGTTGACCATGCCGCCGTGGCGGAAGCTCTGTTCGGCACCGGCGAGGTAGAACTGCCACATGCGGAACAGGCGCTCGTCATAGAGCGCGACGATCTCGTCGCGGTGCATCGTGGCGCGGCGATACCACTCGGCGAGGGTATAGGCGTAGTGATAGCGCAGCACCTCGATGTCGCCGACTTCCCAGCCGGTCTTTTCCAGCGCCGAAACCAGTTCGCTCATCGCCGGGATGTAGCCGCCCGGGAAGATGTACTTGCGCGTCCACTTGTCGGTCGTGCCCGGTGCGCCCTTGCGGCCGATCGTGTGGGTCAGCATGATCCCGTCCGGATCGAGCAGTTCGTTGGTCTTGGCGAAGTATTCGCCGAAGTTTGGCGCGCCGACATGCTCTATCATGCCGACGCTGGTGATGCGGTCGAACTGGCCCTGCACGTCGCGGTAGTCGATCAGCTGGAACTTGACCTTGTCGGCCACGCCGGCTTCCTCGGCCCGCTCCTGCGCAAACCTGATCTGGTCCGGGGCGAGGCTGACGCCCAATACTTCGCAGCCGAAGTGGCGATTGAGGTAGAGCGCAAGGCCGCCCCAGCCGCAGCCGATGTCTAGCACGCGCATGCCTTCAGCGCGACCGGGCTCAAGCCGGAGCTTCGAAGCAATCAGCGCCTTCTTGTCGACTTGCGCGCGTTCCAGCGTGTTCGCCGGATCGCGGAAGTAGGCCATCGTGTATTGCCGGTCCTCGTCGAGGAACAGCTCGTAGAACTGACGCGTGAGATCGTAGTGGTGAACGACGTTCTTCGAGGCCTGCGCGCGCTGGTTGATCTGGTCAAGCCGCGAGACGACCTTGGACAACGCCTTGCGGACCGGTCCCTTGCGGTCGATCCCGCCGGCGCTGCTGGCATTGCCCATCACGAACAGGACGAAATCGCGCACATCGTGCGGCGGTTCAATCACCATGCGTCCGTCCATGTAGGCCTCGCCTGCGCCGACGCGCGGATCCTTGGCGACATGCATCGCCGCGCCCTTGTCGGTGAAGCGGATCTTCAGCGGAGGGGCTGACGGCTCGCCATAGGTGTACTCCTTGCCGTCATGGTCGATAACGATGAGCTTACCCTTGCGGATCAGCCTCTTGAGCATCTGGTCTAGCAGCCACATGGCCACAGGTTATGCGAAGCCGAAGCTGTCGCAAGGATTAATTGGTGCAGATGGCATGTAACATTGTCACTTTAAAACCATGCGACCGCGTGCCATGGTCAATGCGATTGCAGATGTAACTTTCAGGACTGGGTGTCATGGCCAAATTCCGTCTCGCCGCCTCTGCCGCGCTGCTGGCGCTGTCACTTCATTCTTCGCAAGCATTGGCAGACGAAGGCATGTGGACCTTCGATGCATTCCCGACTGCGAAAATGCAGAAGGACTATGGCTGGGCGCCCGATGCCAAATGGCTCCGGCGCGTGCAGGCCGCGGCTGTGCGTCTTACCGGGGGCTGTTCGGCCAGCTTCGTCTCACCCGATGGCCTGATCTTGACCAACCACCACTGTGTTGTCGAATGCGCGCAGGACAATTCGACCGACCAGCGCGACCTGCTCAAGGATGGCTTCGTACCAGCCCGGCGCGAGGAGGAACTGAAGTGCCCGGGGCAGCAGGCGGAGGTCGTCACCGGAATCTCCGACGTGACCGCGCGGGTCAAGGCGGCGATCGGCTCTGCGACCGGCGAGGCACTGGTCAAGGCGCGCGATGCCGAGGTGGCGCGGATCGAGAAGGACGGCTGCAAGGACGACAAGACCACCCGCTGCGAGGTGGTCACTCTGTTCGGCGGCGGGCAGTACAAGCTCTATACCTACCGCAAGTATTCAGATGTGCGGCTGGCGTGGGCCCCGCAGTTCCAGGCGGCATTCTTCGGCGGCGATCCGGACAATTTCAACTATCCGCGCTACGCTCTCGATGCCGCTTTCCTGCGCGCCTACGAGAACGGCAAGCCAGTTCCAACTCCCACCCATCTCTCATGGAACTCTCGGGGGCCGACGGTAGGCGAAGCGACTTTCGTGGTAGGCAACCCGGGGTCGACGCAACGTCTCTTCACGTCGGACCAGATCGCGTTCCAGCGCGAAGTTGGACTTCCCCTCACAACGACCATCCTGTCCGAACTGCGCGGCCGCCTGATTTCCGCGATGGAGAAGAGTCCGCAGCAGAAGCGTGAGGGGGCGGACGAACTGTTTGGGATCGAGAACAGCCTGAAGGTCTATATCGGGCGGCAGAAGGCTTTGAACGATCCGGCTTTTCTCAAGATGCTCGGTGATGCCGAAGCGGATCTGAAGGCGAAGACGCTGGGCAAGCCGGGGATTGGCGATCCTTGGGCGGACACGGCGAAAGCGGTCCTGGCCTATCGCGACGTATATATCCCCTGGCGCTTTATCGTGCCCCGCTCGACACTTATCGAGCAGGCCATGACTCTGGTGCAGGCCGCGGCGGAGCGGGAGAAGCCTAACGCCGACCGCCTGCCGGAGTTCCGCGACAGCAGTCTCGACCTGACAGCCAAGACACTGCTTGATGAAGCGCCGGTCTATCCATGGATGGAGCAACTGGAGCTGGCTTGGAGCCTGTCGAAGGCGCGGGAGTATCTGGGGGCGGACGATGCAGATACAAAGTTGCTGCTCGGCAAGGAGTCACCAGAGGCGCTGGCCGAGCGGCTTGTCGGTGGCACGACGCTGGCTGATCCGGCGGTGCGCAAGGCACTGTGGGAGGGCGGAAGCAAGGCGATTGCGGCTTCGACCGACCCGCTGATCCAATACGCCCGCAGGATCGATGCGCGCGAACGCGAACTCAAGAAGCTGGTTGACGAGCGCTATGCCGGACCGCTGGCTGCGGCGGGAGCGCGTTTGGCAGATGCGCGCTTCATGGCCTATGGCGACAGCGTTTACCCCGACGCCACGTTCACGCTGCGCATCAGCTACGGCAAGGTGCAGGGCTGGAAGGAGCGCGGGCAGGACGTGGCTCCGGTCACGACGATCGGCGGCGCATTCGAGCGAGCAACCGGGGCCGAGCCGTTCAATCTGGCGAGCGCGTTCACGGCCAACGAAGCGAAGATCGACAAGTCGCTGCCATTCGATTTCGTAACTACCAACGACATCATCGGTGGCAACTCGGGCTCGCCTGTGATCGACCGCGACGGTAGCGTGATTGGCGCGGCGTTTGACGGGAACATCCACTCGATCGGCGGCAATTATGGCTATCAGGGCGAAGTCAACCGCACGGTCGTGGTCAGCACGGCGGCAATCAGCCATGCGCTTTCGGTGATCTACCCTGCGCCGGCGCTGCTCAAGGAATTGACCGGTAAATGAAAAAGGGCGGCTCGGTGGAGCCGCCCTTCGTGTTTTCAGACCGCCGTGGACTTAGCGGCAGCGACCGCCGCTGCGCTCGATCTCGCGGCCGAGCAGGGCACCACCGGCAGCGCCGAGGATGGTGCCGAGCGCGCGGTCACCACGGGTGTCGATTGCGCGGCCGAGCAAAGCGCCACCGGCAGCGCCGATGATCAGGCCGGTCGTGCCGTTGCTCCGACGGCAGTAGTAACGACCGTCGTCGCCGCGCCAGACGCGGTCGCGGCTGGTGATGCGGCGCGGTTCGATGTAGCGACCGCGACTGTCGTAGATCCGGTCGTGCTTGGCGCGATAGCCGTGGGCAGGAGCCCAGTGCGGCGGATCGGCCAGTACCGGCGCGGCGGGAAGGGCAACGGCCGCAAGAGTGGCGGCGAGGATGGTCTTCTTCATGGGATGCTCCCGTAATCAGAAACATTGCTGCAGACCGGCAAGCCGGGTTGCTGCGACAACCGCTATCATCGGCAGGCGATCCACAACGCCGGATTAACGGCGCGGTTCCTGCCAGCGAAAGCGACGAAGCGGGACAGAAGGGCGACGAGTGGTGGCGGCTTGTTGGTAACCGCCATGACGAATCCATTTTCCTACAAGAACCAATTTGGTTATCTGCTTGCGTCGATTGTTCCGCATGTGAATGGAGACGTCGATGCCCAATCCCGAGATCAGCTTCCCTGCACGCTACACCACCGTCAATGCCGTGGCCTATGCCAAGCCCGATGGATCGGCCGAAGTCGTCGCCATCGACAAGCCGCTGCCGGTGACCAGCGGCGCTGTTGCCTTCGCGCTTGCCGACGGTTCACAGCAGCCCGTCAGCGCCACTGCACCGCTGCCGGTG
Organism: Novosphingobium jiangmenense; assembly: GCF_015694345.1. Taxonomy (GTDB): domain Bacteria; phylum Pseudomonadota; class Alphaproteobacteria; order Sphingomonadales; family Sphingomonadaceae; genus Novosphingobium; species Novosphingobium jiangmenense. The sequence continues at coordinate 106,718 of NZ_JADQDC010000008.1, read as the reverse complement.
TCTCCGGGCACGATCACTTTCCGCCAGGCCGATGGCTCTGCACAGCCCGTGAGTGCTGCCGTCCCACTTCCGGTCTCGCCCGGCAATCTCGCCTTCCGCCAGCCCGATGGCTCGTCGCTTCAGGTCAGCGCCACTGCTCCCTTGCCGGTTACGGCCAGCCCGCTCCCCGCCAGTTCGGCCCACATCGGAAACGTGTTTGTCGACGACGTGGCGGATGGGCTTACCGTTCAGGGCAGCGTGAACACCGCAACCACGGTGGTTTCCAGCTCGCTCGCGGGGTTCGGCGGTGGTGCGTTCCACGTAACTTCGGGCGGAACCGGCAATACGGTTAGCTACGAGCAGTCCAACGATGGCGTGAACTGGGCCGCCTTGCCGGTCATCGCAGCCAACGGGGCGACCACTTCTCCGTCCACCACGTCCACCACCGGAGGCATGTTCGCGTTTGCCAGCAGTGCTGCGCAGGTGCGTGCGCGCGTGTCCACACTCGGGACCGGTACGGTCGCGATCGTTCTCACGCTCAAGCGCAGGCCGCTCAACGTTATGGGAACCTCGCTCGCCGGCGGTGGTGCCTCGATCGGGAACGTCGCAGTAACCGGAACGGTCAATACCAACCTCGGGTTCACCGACAGTGTCGCATCGCTGGCCGCGTCCGCTACCTTTACGGGCACCGGCCGCCAGAGTTCAGGGAGCCAGTACTGCTTCTTCAACGCCGTGGCCTTTGCCGACGTTGCAGGCACGCTGTTCGTTGACCAGTCGCTCGACACTGGTGCGACCTATCAGGCAGTTTCATCGATCGCGGTAGGTGCTGGTACTTCACAACAGCTTTCGGTGCGCCTGACGGGCGCGTTCACCTCCGCAACCCTTTACCGTGTGCGCTATGTCAATGGCGCAACCGCGCAAGGGACTTTCCGCCTTGCGAGTTCCATTACTGCCCGTTGACGTCGGTCAGTAGTTCCACTGCACTTGCGCGCGGATCAGGTCGCCCTTGGCGCGGCCGGTCCGCCGCTCGTCGGCTTCGTTGCGGGTGACGTTGGCGTAGTTAAGCGTCACCTCCAGCTCCTTCATCGGCAGCCATTCGACGCCGACTTCATATTCGTCGGTCTCGAGCCGGGGGGCGTTGGTCGCGCCCTTCCAGCCGCCGCGATACTTCTGCCAGCGGGCAAACGGGATGATCTGGCCGACCGGCGTCTCGGGCATGCGATACATCGCCATGACATAGCCGCCAGTCGCCCGCTTCGACTTGATCGACGACGTTGCCGCATCCCATTGCGGACCCGTTCCGAAGGTCCATTCCGACTGGATGCCGAACGGACGCGGATAGATCATGCCGTGAACGCTGACGTGGTTGTCATCGTAGGCGAGCGTGGAGACGCCACCGGAGCGGACTTCCGGGCGCACCTGGTTGCGCATGGCGGTAAAGCCGAATTCGGCGACCTGGCCATCAAGGCCGATGCCGTCCAAGCGGAACGGCATCGTTCCCATGGCAACAGTCATCAACCCGCCGCTGCGTTCGATGCGGTTCGTGCCCTGGCCGTTGTAGACGCCAACAGCGAAGGCGCCGTAATTGCCGAACAGCTTCTGGCCTTCGTGGTTCAGCTCGTCCCAGATCTTCTGCACCTTGGGCGGGGTGTAATAGAGCACCGCGCCGATGTCGCGCTCGCCCGGAACCGGCGCGTTGATCGCATCGGTACGGTCGAGCGGAATGCGGTTGCCCGAGCTTTGCAGGTTCTCCCACCCGAACGGCACCTTGGACTGGCCGAGGCGGAGCTTGAGCGTCTTCTTCTTGTCGAGGAACACGTCGGCATAGGCATCGCGCATCTGGAAGAAGTTCTGGCGCGGTTCGGTGCCGGACTGGTTGTTGACCGCGGCGGACAAGTCGCCCTGCATATAGAGCGAAACGCGGTTGGAGATGTCGCCCTGCACGACGAGACGGGCGCGCCGGATCGAGAAGTTGCCGTTCTCATTGATCCCGCTGTCCTGCACCGAGCGCAGGCGCGAGACGCCGGCTGGCGCAGTCTTGGGGCCGGAGACGATCTCGTTGACGCGAAGCTGGGTATAGCCCCTGATCTGCAGCTTCTCGTACCAGGCCTTCTTCTTCTCGGCAGGCTTGGCCTCGGGCGTGGCAGCGGCGAGGACCACTGGCTTAGCGGCCGCTGGAGCGGACGAGGCGGGCGTGGCTGATGCAGGCGCAGGCGCAGGCGCTGCCGCAGGCGCCGCAGTTGCCATCTGGGGCGCTGCCTGAGCTGCCTGCATCGCCTTGACGATGGCTTTGAGTTCATCGACCTGACGCTGAAGATCTGCGATCTTCGCGTCCTGATCTTCTGCCGCTGCCGCAATCTGCGGAACAGACACGAACACGCTTGCTACCAATGCCGCCCTGAACGCCCTGTTACCCGCCACCGATTGCCTCCGTCAGAATGTTGCTGGCGGGCTAGGTGCGTAAAATGACGGGTTTGTGACAGTGAAATTACCAGTTCTCAGGCGGCCAGGGTGGTCGAGAACAGGGCAAAACCCTGTAAAAAAAGGAAAATCGGCGTTCCGGCAACATGTGAAGCGGTTGTCAAACCGGCGTCATCTTATTGTAAAGAATTGTTGCTGGCGGCGATTTGGCCGTGGACCGTCGGGCCATCGTGACTCGCACGGTCAGGCCTGCTAACGGCGCTGCGGTGCACGCCGCACCGCTTCATTCAAAGACCGACATGACCGACCTTTCGCTGATCCGCAATTTCTCCATCATTGCCCATATCGACCACGGCAAGTCGACGCTGGCGGATCGTCTGATCCAGTATACCGGCGGCCTTTCCGAACGCGAGATGTCCGAGCAGGTGCTCGACAACATGGACATCGAGAAGGAGCGCGGCATCACCATCAAGGCGCAGACCGTGCGCCTCGATTACAAGGGCAAGGACGGCAAGACCTACCAGCTCAACCTGATGGACACGCCCGGCCACGTCGACTTCGCCTATGAAGTCAGCCGCAGCCTTGCCGCGTGCGAAGGCGCGCTGCTGGTGGTCGACGCGGCACAAGGTGTGGAAGCGCAGACGCTGGCCAATGTCTACCAGTCGATCGAGCACGACCATGAGATTGTGCCGGTAATCAACAAGATCGATCTGCCCGCCGCCGAGCCGGAAAAGGTCAAGGCCGAGATCGAGGACGTCATCGGCCTCGACGCCAGCAATGCGGTGATGACCAGCGCCAAGTCCGGCATCGGCATCGAAGAAGTGCTCGATGCCGTGGTCGAGCGCATTCCGCCGCCGAAGGGCGACCGTACCGCGCCGCTCAAGGCTATGCTGGTGGACTCGTGGTACGATCCGTACCTCGGCGTGGTCATCCTCGTCCGCGTGATCGATGGCGTGATCAAGAAGGGACTGCAGGTCAAGTTCATGGCCGGCGGGACCGAGCACCTGATCGACCGCGTGGGCTGCATGCGCCCGAAGATCGAGACGCTCGACGAACTCGGCCCGGGCGAAATCGGCTTCATCACGGCGCAGATCAAGGAAGTGGCGCAGGCCCGCGTTGGTGACACCATCACTACGGTAAAGCAGGGCGCCAAGGAAGCGCTGCCGGGCTTCAAGGAAGTGCAGCCGGTGGTGTTCTGCGGCATCTTCCCGGTCGATGCCGCCGAGTTCGAGAAGCTGCGCGAGAGCATCGCCAAGCTGCGTTTGAACGACGCCTCTTTCAGCTTCGAAATGGAATCGAGCGCAGCATTGGGCTTCGGTTTCCGTTGCGGCTTCCTCGGATTGCTGCACCTCGAGATCATTCAGGAACGGCTCAGCCGCGAATACGATCTCGACCTGATTACCACTGCACCTTCAGTGGTTTACCGCATCCAGTTGCGCGCCAGCCGCAACGACGATGCGCGCGAGATCCTGCTGCACAATCCGGCCGATTATCCCGATCCCAGCCGCATCGAGCAGATCGACGAGCCGTGGATCAAGGGCACCATCTACACGCCCGACGAGTACCTCGGTTCGGTGCTCAAGCTGTGCCAGGACCGGCGTGGCGTGCAGACCGGGCTGACCTATGTCGGCGGGCGCGCGCAGGTGACCTACGAACTGCCGCTCAACGAAGTGGTGTTCGACTTCTATGACCGCCTCAAGTCGATCAGCCGTGGTTATGCGAGCTTCGACTACGAGCAGATCGGGTTGCGCGAGGGTGACCTCGTGAAGATGAGCATTCTCGTCAATAACGAGCCGGTCGATGCGCTGTCGATGATCGTGCACCGCAGCGCCGCCGAAGCGCGCGGGCGGCACATGTGCGAGCGGCTGAAGGACCTCATCCCGCGCCACCTGTTCAAGATTCCGGTCCAGGCGGCCATCGGCGGCAAGGTCGTCGCGCGCGAGACGATTGCCGCCATGCGCAAGGACGTTACTGCCAAGTGCTATGGCGGTGACATCACCCGCAAGAAGAAGCTTCTGGAAAAGCAGAAGAAGGGCAAGGCCCGCATGCGCGAGTACGGCAACGTCTCGATCCCGCAGGAAGCCTTCATCGCCGCGCTGCGCATGGGCGAGGAATAAGCCGCCTCACTGCTGCTGCGTTTGCATGGGCGTTGTGCCGTCAGCCGCGGAGCGATCCTCGGCTGGGGCGTTGACGGCTGTGTCCGCGCCTGTGCCAGATGGCGTGCCGGTGGGGTTGCCGTCGTAGGCACCGCCCATGCCCTGGTTCTCGGGTACGTCCTTCGCGTCCATCGGCTGCGTCGGCTTGTCGGCGGCATCGCACGCGCCGATCATCAACGCGAAGGGCAGGGCCAGCGCGCCGAGCAGGCGGAAGGTGGCAGGCTTGGGCATCTGGGACATGGTGAAACTCCGGCTTGAACGGTAGTCCAAGCCGGAGCCGCTGATTTCGTTCCGCCGGTTTGATCAGCGTGGTTGGGCTGGGCCCTTGCGATGCGGCTTGCCCTGGGGGCGCTGGCCGGCCGGGTGAGGGCGACGCGGGCCACGATGGTCTTCGCCGCGAGGACCATCATTGCGCTGGAATTTGCGCGGGCCGTCATTGCCGGTGCGACGGTTATCGCGCGCCATTTCGCGCGGGCCGTCAGGCGCGGCTTCGATGTGGATGCCGTTCTCGTCTTCGCCCTTGGGGTCGGCGGTGCGGCGTACAGCTTCGGCAAAGCGATCGGCAATGGCGCGGGGGACCTGGAACCACGTGTCGTTCGGCGCAATGCGGATCGCGCCGATCTCCTGACGCGAGACGTGACCACGTCGGCACAACGTCGGCAGGATCCAGCGCGGGTCGGCGTTCTGGCGACGGCCCACGTCCATGCGGAACCAGACCACATCGTCAAAGCCGGGGCGATGCGCAGCTTGCTTGCGGCCTTCATCCGAACTCGAAAGGAGCTCTTCCGGCTGCGGCAATGCTGCGCGGTGGGCGCGGACGAGGGCTGCGGCGAGTTCCTCGGCGCTGCGCTGTTCGAGCAGGGTGCGCGCGATGTCGAGATCGGCTTCGTCAGGCTCGACCGGTGCGAGGATCGTTTCGAGCAGGCGCTCGCGGTCTTGCGCGCGGATCGCTTCGGGAGTCGGCACATCGACCCACTCGGCGTTCACCTTGGCGCCGCGCAGCATCATTTCTACGCGGCGGCGGCGCGGGAACGGCACGATGAGCACGGCGGTGCCCTTCTTGCCGGCGCGACCGGTGCGGCCCGAGCGGTGCTGCAGCGTCTCGGCATCGCGGGGGATCTCGACGTGGACGACGAGGCTCAGGCTGGGAAGGTCAATGCCGCGCGCAGCGACGTCGGTGGCAACGCAGACGCGGGCGCGGCGGTCGCGCAGGGCCTGCAGCGCATTGTTGCGCTCGGACTGGCTGTGCTCGCCCGATAGCGCGACGGCAGTGAAGCCGCGTTCGACCAGCGTGGCGTGGAGGCGGCGGACGTTGTCGCGCGTCGCGCAGAACAGCATCGCGGTTTCGGCTTCGTGGAAGCGCAGCAGGTTGACGACGGCGGCTTCGATCTCTGCCGGGGCAACGGCGACGGCGCGATAGGCAATATCGCCATGACCGCGGTTCTCGCCAACGGTGGAGATGCGCAGCGAGTTCTTCTGGTAGCGCCGGGCCAGAGCCTCGATCGGCTTGGGCATCGTTGCCGAGAAAAGCAGGGTGCGGCGGTTTTCAGGCGTGGCGTCGAGCAGTTCCTCGAGATCCTCGCGGAAGCCCATGTCGAGCATTTCGTCGGCTTCGTCGAGCACGACGCAGGCCAGCGCCGTAAGGTCGAGCGCGCCGCGTTCGAGGTGATCGCGCAGGCGTCCCGGCGTGCCGACGACGATATGCGCGCCGCCCTGCAGCGTGCGACGTTCGCGCGACGGGTCCATGCCGCCGACGCAGGTGGCGATGCGCGCGTGGGTCGGCGCATAAAGCCACTGCAGTTCCCGGCTGACCTGCAGCGCGAGTTCGCGAGTGGGCGCGATCACCAGAGCGAGCGGTGCGGTGGCGAAGGGCAGGGCGCTTTCGTCGCCGATCAGTTCGGGCGCCATGGCCAGGCCGAACGCCACGGTCTTGCCCGATCCGGTCTGCGCCGAGACGACAAGGTCACGGCCCGCTGCTTCGGGCTCGGTCACCGCAGCCTGAACCGGCGTCAGCGCGGAGTAGCCATGCGCTGCGAGAGCCTGCGCGAGCGGGCTGGGGAGGTGTTCAAAAGACATTATCAAATCGCCATTCCTGCCGCCGAAGCGACATTGCAGTAGTGTTGGGCCAATATCGGCTGGGTGGCCGGGTGATTTCCCCGGCACGAATCGCCTCAGCCCGTTCCCACACAGTGCACGGCGATACCTGTGCGGCGGCCCCTACACGGCTTTTGTCGGTTTGGCTCGCATTTCTTTTCAAATGCGGTACTTGATTAGGCATACTAACATATGGGAAGGTGCTCCCAACGATAATCGACGCCGTTGGAGAGGGTGATGACAGACGCCGCGCAGCTTGAATCGCTTGAGGAATCCGTCCGCCGCGCACCCGCGCTGATCCGCTATCTGGGCGAGGGCGATTACGTCACCCGGCGCTATGTCTCGCAAGGCGCGGAGATGAACACCGGCGACTATTTCGACTATCCCTGCGAAGTGCGCGACGGGATGCTGATCCGCGATCGCTTCTCGCTCGACGTGCACGGATTCGTGCTGGGCAAGCATCGCTCGGCCATTGCCGACTTCCACGACAAGCCGGCGGTCGATGCGGCCTATCTGCAGGAGGTCGAAGCACTGGTTACCCGGCTTTCCGGTGCCACTCGAACCGCCGCGCAAGGCTGGATGATCCGGACTTCGGCGGACCTGTCAGAGCGGGCGAAGGAGAAGGTCGAAGGTTATCAGCATTCGGGCGGCATCCAGCCCCCGGCTGGCGAGGCGCATGTCGACTACAACGAGATCACCGGCCGACGCGCGGCGGCGCGGGTCTATGCCGACCGGTTTCCCGACGGCCCCGGCTACAGCCGCTACATCTGCTTCTCGCTGTGGCGCACGTTCTCGCCCGGGCCGCAGGACTGGCCGCTGGCCGTCTGCGACGGGCGCACGGTCAGCGACGAGGAAACCGCTTCGAACACGCTGTTCGTGGTCGACGAATTCCCTGTAGGCGATGCCCTGACCGCGCCGGTCGAGGGCGAGGACCAGATGATCGCGGCGACGATCTTCCGCCATCGCGATCGCCATCGCTGGTGGTACTTCTCGAACATGCAGGCCGATGACGTGCTGCTGTTCAAGTTCCAGGACAGCGACCATTCGGTGACCTGGCGCTGCCCGCATACGGCGTTCCACGACACCAGCCTGCCCGAAGCGAAGATTCGCGAAAGCATCGAAGTGCGCTGCATCGCCTTCTTCGAGTAAAGGCGTATTCCCCCGAGGGCCGCTTGACGCTTGCCGGTTTTGCAGACAGGCAGGCGCGCATGATCGATCCCCGCCATTTCCGTAACGTTCTGGGCACCTGGCCGACCGGTGTCTGCGTCATCACCTCGGTCGAAGCCAATGGAACCCGCCATGGGCTGGTGGTCGGATCGTTCAGTTCGATCTCGCTCGATCCGCCGCTGGTGGGCTTCTTCCCCGACAAGCGCTCCAGCACCTGGCCGAAGATCGCGGAGACTGGACGCTTCTGCGTGAACGTGCTCGGCGCCGACCAGCTCGGGCTGTGCAAGCGCTTTGCGGCGCGGGCCGAGGACAAGTTCGCCGAACTGGCGCACGATCACACGCCCTCGGGCATGCCGCTGCTGGAAGATGCGATTGCGTGGATCGATTGCACGGTGGATCGGGTCGAGGACATCGGCGATCACTATCTGGTTGTCGGCGCGGTCGAAGCGCTGGACCGGCGCGAGGAGGGGACCCCGCTCCTGTTCTTCCGCGGCCAGTATCACGACGTGACGCAACTGCCCGGTCTTTGATCTAACCGCGCTGACCCTAAAAAATGTTTGCGTTTTTGACATCCGTCAACGCGGGTGCGCGGCCTTACGCCTAGTTCTGATTTCGACGAAGCGGGAAGCAAGCCCCCCACCGGCCCACCGCCCGCTTCGGCGATTTCTCCCCAACTCGGGCGGTCCGGCTTTCCGGCCCGCCCCATTTTTTTCCGGTACGGACAGTCCTGTCGCCAAATCTTTTCGCCAATTGAACGAAAAGGTCCGGAATGATAACGAAGCGCCATGTCTTCTTGTGATACATGCGTCGTTCGCAATCGAGCCATCTGCGCCGGACTCGACAATCGCGAGATCGAAACGCTCAATTCCATCGGGCGCCGCCGTACGGTGACTGCGGGCGAACCTCTGATCTGGGAAGACGACGACTCGCTGCTCGTCGCCAACGTGATCGAGGGCGTGCTCAAACTCACCACAAGCACCGAGGACGGTCGCGAGCAGATCGTCGGCGTGGCCTACCCTTCCGATTTCATCGGTCGCCCCTTCGGCCAGACCAGCAGCGCCAGCGTCGTTGCGCTGACAGATGCCCGCGTCTGCGTGTTCTCGCGCAACGATTTTGACCGCTTCGCGCGTGAGCATCCCGAACTCGAGCACAAGCTGCTCGAACGCACCCTGGCAGAGCTTGACCGCACCCGGTCGTGGATGATGCTGCTCGGCCGCAAGAACGCGTCCGAAAAGATCGCGACGTTCCTGCTCGAGATGTCCGACCGGCTGGCGGAAACCGGTTGCACGCCTGCGTTCGGACCGGCCAGGCGCTTTTCGCTGCCGTTTTCGCGCCAGCAGGTGGCCGATGTTCTGGGCCTCACCATCGAGACCGTCAGCCGTCAGTTCACCAAGCTCAAAAACGACGGCGTGATCGAGCTGCCTTCCCGGCGCGAGGTCGAGATCCTCAACCGCGGCGCGCTGGTTGCTCTCGCTGGCTGAAGCAGCACCTGTCATTCAGACAATGAAAAAGGCCGGCCCCCGAGGGGACCGGCCTTTTTGCTGTCCGATCCCGCAGGATCAGAACGATTTGCGTACGGTCATGCCGATTTTGCGCGGCGTGCCGACGTTGTAGCCGAGGCGGGCACGGCCACCGCGTTCGCGGTCGAGCGAGAGCAGCGGCGTTTCGTTGAACAGGTTGTTGGCATAGACCAGCACCGACAGCCCGTTCTCCCAGTTCAGCCCCGCCGAGATGTTGACGAGGTTGTAGCTGGGCAGCTGGTAGGAACCGAAGCTGTAGGCTCCGGTGCCATTGGCCAGCGTGGTCGGATTGAAGAAGATCGAGTTGCTGAACGTACCCGCACCTGCTTCCTGGTCAGAAGGCTGGGTGAAGCGGTTGCCGACGTGCTGGAAGCTGGCGTTGGCCGAGAAGTCGAGGCCGTTCGAGACTTCCGTGGTGTAGCCCGCGGTGGCCGACATCTGGAACTTCGGCACTGTGGGCAGGCGGTTGCCGTCACGGATGCCCGCAATGATCGTGCCGCTTGCATCACGCACGTCGCTGTCGAACTTCGATTCGATCACCGATCCGTTGACCGCCAGCGAGAAGCCCATGCCGAGGTCGGCACCCATTTCGACTTCCACGCCCGCGGTGTGCGCCTTGGGCACGTTGAAGACGACGCGCGAGGAGCAGCTGCCGGCGTCGGCGGTGACCTGAAGGTTGCGGATGTCGTTGTAGAACGCCGCCGCATTGAAGGTCACCGGGCCGCTGGCGAGCTTCACGCCCGCTTCGTAGTTCCACAGGCTCTCGTCCTTGTAGTTCGGACGGTTGCCGTAGGTCTGCGCATCCGGGCCGTTCGCACCGCCCGAGCAGAGCGGAATGTTCAGCGGATCGTTCACGCCGCCAAGGCGGAAGCCCTTGGAGGCCTGGATATTGACCGAAAGGTCGCGGCTCGGCTGGTAGCTGACGATGAAGCGCGGGTTGAAGCCGTTGCTCTTGGTCTTGTCGCCGATGTTGCGGTCACCGTTGGCGAAGACGCCGCCCGAGATGAAGTCGCGCGATTCCTTGAAATCGTAGTAGCGGCCACCGGCGGTGAGCTTGAAATCACCGGTCTTGTAGCTGGCTTCGCCGAATGCGGCGAACTGCTCGATGTCATAAGGAATATCGGCGTTGTACGGCGAGTTCAGCGGGAAGCCGTTGGCGGCACCCGCCGATGCCCCTGCGCCGAGCGCTGCGTCAACCAGCGCGTCATAGCCCGGGGTGGGCAGGCGCTGGGCATACTTGCGGTCGATCTTGCTGTAGAAGCCACCGATCACCCACTGGAACGGACCCTTGTCAGACGAGGCGAGGCGCAGTTCCTGCGTCCAGGTCTTGAGCTTGGTGGCGTCCTTAAGGTTCGACGGCAGGTTGCCGAGCGCCGGAGCCGCGCCAAGTGCGGTGATGAACGGCGAGACCGATACCGAACCGGTCAGCGCCGAGGCATCGCGGCTGACGAGGATGTCGCGGTGGATGTAGGTGGTCACGCTGGTCACGTCGATCGTGTCAGCGATCGGGGCGGTGATCGTCAGGTCAGCAAGAGTGGTCTTGTCGCGGAAGCCTTCGCGCAGCTTCAGGTACTGCGTGTTCTCCGGCAGCGGAGCGGCGCCAGCCAGCGGGCTCTGGTAGAGATTGTAGACGTCGGCGCGGTTGAAGCCGTTGGTCTTGATGTCCTGATAGACGATGCGCGGGGTGATCTTCACGCCAGCGACGGGCTCGAACAGCATCGCGGCGCGCACGCCGTAGCGCTCGCCATCGTTGATGTTCTTGCCGGCAGCCGGGCCAACCGCGTTGATGAAGCCGGCGAAGTGCTCGCCATAGCCGACCACGCGCAGCGCGGCGTTTTCGCCCAGCGGCACGTTGACCGCGCCCTTGGCCGAATAGCCGACATCGCCGCCGTCGAGCACGTTGACGTCAGCCGCGACCTGGCCCTCGGTTGCGCCAAGCTTCGGCTGGTTGGTGATGTAGCGGACGGTGCCGCCGACTGAACCCGAACCGAACAGCGTGCCCTGCGGGCCGCGCAGCGTTTCGACGCGGTTGAGGTCGAACAGGTCGAAGTCCGGCGTGAACAGCGACAGCGAGGTGACGGATTCGTCGAGATAGATGCCGACCTGTTCCTTCACGCCCGGCTGGTCGCGGACGATCTGGCCTGCGGAAACGCCGCGTACCGAGACCTGGCTCTGGCCGGGCCCGAGGTTCTGGACGGTGAGGCCGGCGACCGAGCGCGAGATGTCCTCGATCGAGGTGGCGCCGGTCTTCTCGATGTCGGCAGCGGTCTGGGCGTTGACCGAGAACGGCACTTCCTGAATCGTCTGCGCGCGCTTGGTGGCGGTCACGACGATCTCGTTGCCGGTGCCGGCGTCTTCGGCCTGGGCATCATCGGCGGATTGGGCGAGGGCGGGGGTCGCGATCACCAGCGAGGCGACCGACGAGAGCAGAATCCTGCGAATGCGGGCTGGGTTAGCCATTGTTGTATCCTCCCAAAATGGCGCAATTGTAGTTGCACTGGCAACCTGTTCGTTGACAAGCGCTGCAGTTCCCATGCGCCAGGGCAACGGCTCGGCGCAATCAGGCTTTGGGGAAGTTCCCGCTATTCGGCCACACCTGTGGCTGCGGCGCAACAGGGTTGTAACCCCCCGAAACATGCGGATTCGTAAGTCATGCAAACAAAAAAGTGGCGGGCAGGAAACCAGCGAGGCGATCCCAGAACCTCGTGATTTCCTGCCCGCCGTCCCCGGGTCCGGCACGCGTGGGGGGTGCCGGACGGGAAGGGGATTTCGTCAGAAGCGGTAGGCGACGCCTGCGCTCAGCACCCACGGGTCAAGCGAGTGCTTGGTGGTCAGGACTTCCGTGTTCCCGGCGTAGAAATGCGCGTTGGTATCCTGGAAGTACTTCTTGGCATCGATGCTCAGGCCGAGGCCCTTGTCGTTGAGCGCGACGTCGACGCCTGCCTGCAGTGCAAAGCCGACATTGTTCGACATCTTGACCTTGGTCACGCCCAGGCCGGTGATGCTCGAACCCGGCTTTTCGCCGAAGATCAGGAACAGCGACGGACCGGCGCCGACATAGGGCTTGATGCCCTTGCCGAGCGGCAGGTGGTACTTCAGCGTCAGCGTGGCAGGCAGGACCAGCACGTGATCGACGATGTTCGTCGCGGGGGCGAGGGCGCCGACGCCGCTGACGTGGTGCTGGGTGAAGCAGCAGATGGTCTCGGCCGAGACGTTCGGGGTGAGGAAGTATTCCACCGCCAGCGTCGGGACGTAGTTGTCGTTGGCCTTGGTCTGTGCGCCGGTGGTCAGGGCGAGCGGGTCGTTCTTTACTGCGACGATCTTGCCGTCGGGCAGCACGCCGGTGCCGAGCACCTTGACCTGCAGCTTGCCCTCGGCCGAACCCGCCATTGCGGGGGCGGGTGCCAGTGCAACGGCTGCAAGCATGGCGGGCAGGGCTGCGGTAATCAGCTTCTTCATCGGTCTTGTCCTGCACCGCGGATGGCCAGCCCCTCGCTGGCCCCAGATCCTCCGCGGCTCGTCCATCCTGATGCACCGCACCGAATCGCTGCACATTGACGAAACTCAAAAATGCGAAATCGGCATCTACGACCAAAGTATGAGGCTGATTTCGCGCGATTTGACTCCGATCAATGTTCCTTCCCGCCAGTGGGTGCAGCGCGACATGCACATCACTCATGGAAGGGAAGGCTCCATGGAATCGGCACTATCGCGCTCGGGCCTCTGGCTCGTTGCGCTCCTTATCGCCGTCGCCGCCTGCGCCGCAGCCGTCGACACGGGTTTCGCAATCCATATGGGGCTAGTGGCACTGGCCTGCATCATCGGGCTGGTCGTCACGCTGCGCGGACTCGACCTCTCCAAGGCCATCATGGCCCCCGACCAGGGCCGCTATGACGACGACGTGATCCGCTGGGGCGTGATCGCGACGGTTTTCTGGGGCATGGCCGGGTTCCTCGCAGGGCTGTTCATTGCCCTGCAGCTGGCGCTGCCGGCACTGAACCTCGGTCTGGAATGGACCGCGTTCGGTCGCCTGCGCCCGCTGCACACTTCTGCGGTCATCTTCGCTTTCGGAGGCAACGCGCTGATCGCCACGTCGTTCTACGTCGTGCAGCGCACTTGCCGGGCGAGGCTGGCCTTCCCCGGCCTCGCCCGTTTCGTGTTCTGGGGATACCAGCTGTTCATCGTGCTGGCCGCCACCGGCTACCTGCTCGGCATCACGCAGGGCAAGGAATACGCCGAGCCCGAATGGTACGTCGACCTGTGGCTGACCATCGTCTGGGTCGCCTACCTCGCGGTCTTCGTCGGCACGATCGTCAAGCGCACCGAACCGCACATCTACGTCGCCAACTGGTTCTACCTGTCGTTCATCGTCACCGTGGCGATGCTGCACATAGTCAACAACCTGAACTGGCCGGTGAGCTTCGTCGGCAGCCGCAGCTACCCGATCTTCGCAGGCGTCCAGGGCGCGCTGGTGCAGTGGTGGTACGGCCATAACGCGGTCGGCTTCTTCCTCACCGCCGGCTTTCTGGCGATGATGTACTACTTCGTTCCGAAGCAGGCCGAGCGACCGGTCTATTCCTACCGCCTGTCGATCATCCACTTCTGGGCGCTGATCTTCCTCTACATCTGGGCAGGTCCGCACCACCTCCACTACACCGCGCTGCCCGACTGGGCGCAGACGCTGGGCATGGTCTTCTCGGTCATGCTGTGGATGCCGAGTTGGGGCGGCATGATCAACGGCCTGATGACGCTGAACGGCGCCTGGGACAAGGTCCGTACCGATCCGATCATCCGCATGATGGTCATGGCGCTCGCCTTCTACGGCATGAGCACCTTCGAAGGCCCGATGATGTCGATCAAGTCGGTCAACAGCCTGTCGCACTATACCGACTGGACCATCGGCCACGTCCACTCCGGCGCTCTCGGCTGGAACGGCATGATCACCTTCGCCGCAGTCTACTACCTCGTCCCGCGCCTCTGGAACCGCGAGCGCCTGTACAGCTTGCGCATGGTGAACTGGCACTTCTGGCTCGCGACCGTGGGCATCGTGTTCTACGCCGCCTCGATGTGGGTGGCAGGCATCACCCAGGGCCTTATGTGGCGCGAATACGGCGCTGACGGCTATCTGGTGAACAGCTTTGCCGAAACCGTCCTCGCGCTGAAGCCGATGTTCTTCCTGCGCGCTTTCGGTGGCCTGCTCTACCTGGCAGGGGCGGTGATCATGACGATCAACGTCTGGCGCACGATCCTCGGTCACCAGCGTGACGAGGCCGCGATGAGCGACGCCGCCTACGATCCCGAAAAGGACCGTCCGATCCTCACCGCGCCCGCCGTGGCCTGATCAGACGCATCCGGAGAAAATCCCATGACCACCATCGTGGAAAAGCACAAGAAACTGGAGCGCAACGTGACTCTCCTCGGCATCGCGGCCTTCGCTGCGGTGACTGTGGGCGGCATCGTCGAGATCGCCCCGCTGTTCTGGATCGACAACACGATCGAGAAGGTGGACGGCATGCGCCCCTACACCCCGCTCGAGCAGGCCGGACGCGACATCTATGTCCGCGAGGGCTGCTATGTCTGCCACAGCCAGATGATCCGTCCGTTCCGTGACGAGGTCGAACGCTATGGCCACTACAGTCTGGCCGCTGAATCGATGTACGACCATCCGTTCCAGTGGGGCTCGAAGCGTACCGGGCCGGACCTTGCCCGCGTCGGCAATCGCTACTCCGACGAATGGCACGTCCAGCACCTGAAAGATCCGCGCGCCGTGGTGCCGGAATCGATCATGCCGACCTACGCGCACCTTGCCGAGCATGACCTCAACCCGGGCGACATGACGGCCGAACTGCGCACGCTCTACCAGGTCGGCGTGCCCTATTCGAAGACCGACATCGAGAAGGCCAACGAGGACCTCAAGACCCAGGCCGACCCGAATGCCGACGCCAGCGATCTGCTCAAGCGCTACCCCAAGGCGCAGGCGCGTGACTTCGACGGCGATCCGACCCGTCTGACCGAGATGGACGCGCTCGTCGCCTATCTCCAGATGCTCGGCACGCTGGTCGATGTGAACGCTCCGGCGGCGCAGGAGAAGCTCGCGAAGGAGAAGGGGCGATGAGCACCCACTCCACCTACGACATGCTGCGGCACCTCGCTGACAGCTGGGGTCTCGTGGTCATGACCGGAATTTTCCTGGGGCTGTGCCTCTGGCCATTCCGTCCCGGCGCCAAGCCGCTGAACCGCGAAGTCGCGAACTCGATCTTCAAGGACGAAGACGATGTCTAATCAGAGAATTGACGACGCAACCGGCGTCGAAACCGTCGGCCACGAATGGGATGGCATCGAGGAACTGAACAATCCGCTGCCCCGCTGGTGGCTGTGGAGCTTCTACGCCTGCATCGCGTTCTCCATCGCCTATTGCGTGGTCTATCCGGCCTGGCCGATGATCGACAAGGCAACGGCAGGCACCTTCGGCTGGACCAGCCGTGGCCAGCTCGATCAGGAGATGAAGGCCGAAGCCGCCCGCAAGGCCGGTCTCATGGCCGAGCTCGACAAGGCGTCGATCGAACAGATCGCCGCCGATCCCCGCCTGCGCCGCGCCGCGATCGACGGTGGCCGCGCCGCGTTCAAGGTCAACTGCATCCAGTGCCACGGCAATGGTGCAGCTGGCAGCGCCGGCTATCCCAACCTTAACGACGATGACTGGCTGTGGGGCGGCGATGTCGCCACGATCCACCAGACCCTGATGCACGGCGTGCGACAGCCCGGCGACGACGCCACCCGCATGAGCCAGATGCCGGCTTTCGGGCGCGATGGCATCCTGACTCCGGCGCAGGTGCAGGACGTGGTCAGCCACGTCCGCGTGATCAGCGGCCAGGAAAAGCCGAGCGGCTCCTCGCAGCGCGGTGCGGAAATCTTCGCCGCCAACTGCGTGGCCTGCCACGGTGCCAATGGCGAAGGGAGCCGCGCCGTGGGGGCGCCCAAGCTCGCCGACGCGATCTGGCTCTACGGCGGTGACCGCAAGGCGCTGACCCAGACGGTGACCAATGCCCGCTACGGCGTGATGCCTGCGTGGGGCGCGCGTCTCGATCCGGTCACGGTCAAGATGCTGGCAACTTACGTCCACTCGCTGGGTGGCGGCGAGGAAGCACCTGCTCCTGCCGCTCCCGAAGCTGCTGCAGCCCCTGCTGCCGCCAAATAACCCGAAGACAGGACAACACGGTCATGACTGCGCACGATCCCAAACTCAGCGCGGACCACTCGAACGAAATCGGCCTCTACGAAAAGCGGAAAGGCGTTTTCCCGAAGGCCATCAACGGACCATTCCGCCGCTTCAAGTGGCTGGTCATGATCGTGTGCCTGGGCATCTACTGGGGCACGCCGTGGATCCGCTGGGACCGCGGCCCCTATGCCCCGAACCAGGCGGTGCTGATCGATCTGGCGCACCGCCGGTTCTTCATGTTCGACATCGAAATCTGGCCGCACGAATTCTACTTCGTGGCCGGCCTGCTGATCATGGCGGGCATCGGCCTGTTCCTCGTAACCTCGGCGGTCGGGCGCGCCTGGTGCGGCTATGCCTGCCCGCAGACGGTGTGGACCGACCTGTTCCAGCACGTTGACCGCCTTATCGACGGTGACCGCAACGCCCAGCTGCGCCTGCAGAAGGCACCGTGGACCGCATCGAAGATCGGCAAGCGCGCGCTCAAGTGGACGATCTACCTCTTGATCAGCTTCGCCACCGGCGGCGCGTGGATCTTCTACTTCGCCGACGCGCCGACGTTGCAGTACGACTTCTGGACCGGCGCTGCCGATCCGGTCGCCTATGGCACCACCTTCATCCTGACGATGACCACGTTCATCTTCGGCGGCTTCATGCGCGAGCAGGTCTGCGTCTACATGTGCCCCTGGCCGCGCATCCAGACTGCGATGCTCGACGAGAAGAGCCTGATCGTCACCTACAAGGACTGGCGCGGCGAACCGCGCGGCTCGGTCAAGAGCGCGGTCAAGGCGGCCACTCCGCTGGGCGATTGCATCGACTGCATGCAGTGCGTCGCGGTCTGCCCCACCGGCATCGACATTCGCGAAGGACCGCAGATCGGCTGCATCACTTGCGCCCTCTGCATCGACGCCTGCGACAAGGCCATGGCCGACGTCGGCCGCCCACGTGGCCTGATCGACTACTGCACGCTGGTCGATGCCGAGAAGGAGAAGAAGGGCGAGGAATCGACCCCGGTCCTCAAGACCATCTTCCGCCCGCGCACGCTGATCTACCTCGGCGTATGGTCGGCGATCGGTGCAGCCATGCTGTTCATGCTCGGCCAGCGTGCCCGGCTCGACATCTCGGTCGCCAAGGACCGCAACCCTGAATTCGTGATGCTGTCGGACGGCACGGTCCGCAATGCCTACACGATCAAGCTGCGCAACATGGAAGAGCGCCCGCGCACTTTCCGCGTCGCTCTCGAAGGCCTCGAAGGCGCGGCCATGTTCACCGACGAGATGGACGCTGCCGCCGCCAAGCGCGACCTCACGTTCCGCGTCCCTGCCGATACCACGCAGCGCCTGCGAATCTACGTTGTGGATCAGCGCCCCGAAGAACGTGGCGAACGCCACCGCGAACACGGCGAAGGGCATCGCGAACGGGGCTACGGCGAATTCGCCTTCGTCCTGACTGCGCCCGATGATGAAGGCGGCATGGATCGCAGCGAGACCAACTTCACCCTTCCAGAAGGACACGGCGAATGACCCAGCACAGCCGTACCGCTCGCCCGTTCACGGGCAAGCACATCACCCTGATCCTCGTCAGCTTTTTTGGCGTCGTCATCGCAGTCAACGTCCTGATGGCGCGCCTGGCTTCGTCGACATTCGGCGGCGTCGTGGTCGAGAATTCCTACGTTGCCAGCCAGCAGTTCAACGGCTGGCTCAAGGAAGCCAGTGCCGAACAGGCGCTCGGCTGGAAGGCCGAAATCGCTCGCGATGCGCAGGGCAGGGCGGCCATCACCCTGCGCGACAGCAAGGGCAGTGCCATCGCTGCCGCCAAGGTCACCGCCGTTGCCGAACACCCGCTTGGCCAGCGTCCCGAGACCGACCTGATCCTCCATGAGACTGCTCTGGGCATCTACACTGCGCCGCTCGAAGCCGGTCGCTGGCGTTTGCGGGTCACGGTCGAGGCCGAGGGCAAGGTCTGGCGCACCGTGGGCGAAGTGCTGTGAACGCGCCCGCCCGGCTCCGCGCCGTTCCTGACGATGCGATCCACACCGTGCTCGCCGTGCCCGGGATGCATTGCGCCGGCTGCATGGGCAAAGTCGAACGCGCGCTTGCGTCGCTCGATGGCGTGACCAGTGCGCGGACCAACCTGACCGCCCGCACCGTCGAAGTGGTCCACGCTCCCCAGGTTGAAACGCCAACCTTGGTGGCCACGCTCGCCGCCACCGGCTTCGACGCCCAGCCGCGCGAGATCGAGGCGGAGCCCGTCTCGGCCGTCAAGCCGCTGCTCGCCCCGCTCGGCGTCGCGGCCTTTGCCTGCATGAACGTCATGCTGATGTCGGTCAGCGTCTGGTCCGGCGCAGACGGCACCACGCGGTCGCTGTTCCACTGGGTCTCGGCGATGATCGGCGTTCCCGCCATCGTCTACGCCGGTCGCCCGTTCTTCGCCTCGGCGTGGAAGGTCCTGCGTCATGGCAAGACCAACATGGACGTGCCGATCTCCATCGGCGTGACCATCGCCACCGGCCTGTCCTTCTACGAAACCCTGACCGGCGGCACCGAGGCTTGGTTCGACGGCGTGCTGATGCTGCTGATGTTCCTGCTGGCAGGCCGCGTGCTCGACGCCATGATGCGTGACCGCGCGCGCTCCGGCGTCGATGCCCTGCTGCGGCAGGTCGCCACCGGCACTATGGTCGTGGAGGCCGATGGCGCAACCCGCTGGCTCGATACGAAGTCGCTGCAACCCGGCATGCTCATGCGCGTTGCTGCAGGCGAACGCCTTGCCGCCGACGGCGAAGTCCTGCGCGGCACCACCCGTTTCGACCAGTCGCTGCTGACCGGCGAAAGCGCTCCCGTAGAAGCCGCACCCGGCACGCTGGTCCACGCCGGCACGCTCAACGTCGATGCTCCGGTCGACGTCCGCGTCACCGCCATCGGGCAAGACACTGCCCTGTCCGAAATTGCCCGGCTGATGGAGGCGGCAGGCCAGTCGCGCTCGAAGTTCGTCCGCATCGCCGACCGCGCCTCGCGACTATACGCCCCTGCCGTTCACACCCTTGCCGCGCTGACTTTCGCGGGATGGATGATCGCCGGGGCAGGTGTCTATCAGTCGCTCGTCATCGCCATCGCGGTGCTGATCATCACTTGCCCCTGCGCACTCGGCCTTGCCGTGCCGGTGGCGCAAGTCGTCGCGGCAGGCGCGCTGCTCAAGCGCGGCGTGCTGGTCAAGGACGGCTCCGCCCTCGAACGCATGGCCGAAGTCAACCGCATCCTGCTCGACAAGACCGGCACGCTCACGCTCGGTCGCCCCGTTCCCGACGAGGTGGCCTTGGGCGCGCTGACCGATGCACAAGCGTCGGTTGCAATGGCGCTCGCCAGCCACAGCCGCCACCCCCTGTCGCTCGGCCTCGTCCAGGCCTTGGGCGCGCGCGGCGTTCGCGCCGCCGCTCTCGAAGACGTGCAGGAAGAAGCAGGGCAGGGCATCACCGCCCGCTGGAATGGCCTCGCAGTCGCGCTGGGCCGCCCCGCCTCGTCGCAGGGCATGGCCACGGCCTTCCGCATCGAAGGCGATGCCGTCCGCGTCATCCCCTTTGCCGACCGCCTGCGTCCCGATGCGACCGAAGCGCTGGAGCAGTTGAAGGCCCTGGGCGTCGATCCCTCGATCCTGTCGGGAGACTCGGTGCCAGCTGTCGCCGCCGTCGCCCGCGCCACCGGTCTCACCGCGCAGGCCGCCGCCTCTCCTGCAGACAAGCAGGAAGCCCTCCAGCGCCTGCAGCGGGTCGGCTGGAAGGTCATGATGGCAGGCGATGGCCTGAATGACGGCCCCGCGCTCGCCGCGGCCAACGCCTCCATCGCGCCTGGTTCGGCCAGCGACGTCGGACGTCAGGCGGCAGACATGGTCTTTACCGGAGACTCCCTGCTCGCCATCCCCCGCGCCATTCGCGTCTCTCGCGCGACCATGAAGGTCGTCCGCCAGAACTTCGCCCTCGCCATCGGCTACAACGTGCTGGCGGTGCCACTGGCCATCCTCGGCCACGTCACGCCGTTGATCGCTGCCGTCGCCATGTCGACAAGTTCGCTGATCGTGGTGGCCAACTCGCTGCGTCTTGCAGGAGAAAGCAAATGAACGGCATCGCCTTCATGCTCCCCATCGCGCTCGGCATGGGCCTGTTCGGCCTTGCCGCCTTCTTCTGGGCTTTGAAGCGCGGCCAGTTCAGCGATCTCGATGGAGCTGCTGCGCGCATCCTGATCGAGGAAGAGGACCAGCCATGAGCCGCCTCATGCGCCTGCTTGCGCCGCTGGCCGTCCTGCAGATGGCCATGCCGGCACCGGCCCATGCCAGCGTGATGATGGTCGCATCCTGTGGCGGCAGCGGGGCACCGATCCCGATCCGCATCCCCGCCAGGGACGATGGCAGCAAGAATCTGCCCTGCTGCAAGATTTGTCATATCTCAATGCGCAAGCGCGCCGGCGCCGATAGCTGTTGTGACAATGGCGATGACGGAGAAGGCGAAGGCGATGGCGATGGCTGCTGACATGATGACGGGGCCTGAAGTCTTCGGCCAGTGGACCTATTGGCCCGAGCTGCTCGAACGCCCGGTGCCGCGCTACACCAGCTATCCCACTGCCGCCGAATTCGTCGAGGAAAGCTTCGAGGACCGCCAGCGCGAGGCGCTCAAGGCGCTGCGCGGCACCGTCTCGCTCTATCTCCACATCCCCTATTGCCGCGAGATCTGCTGGTACTGCGGCTGCAACACCGGCGCTGCCAACAAGACGCAGCGCCTCGCCGCCTACATGGAAGCGCTGCATCACGAGATCGATCTGGTCTCGCGCCTGCTCCACCCTTCCGTGAAGGTCTCGCGCATCGCCTTCGGCGGCGGCAGCCCCAACGCGATCAAGCCCACCGATTTCGTCCGCCTGGTCGACAAGCTGACCCTCAGCTTCCGCCTCGAAAAGCCGGTCCTGTCGATCGAACTCGACCCGCGCACGCTCGAACCCGGCTGGTTCATGGCCATTCGCGGCATCGGCGTGATCAAGGCGAGCCTCGGCGTCCAGACGCTCGATGCCCGCGTCCAGCAGGCGATCGGTCGCGTCCAGCCCCGCGACGATATCGAGCGCGCGGTCGCAGGCTTGCGCCAGGCCGGGGTCGATTCGATCAATTTCGACCTCATGTACGGCCTGCCGTTCCAGAACGACGACATCCTTGCCGAAACGCTCGACCAATCGGTTGCCATGGGCGCCGATCGCTTCGCCCTGTTCGGCTATGCCCACGTGCCCCACATGATCCCGCGCCAGCAGCGCATCGATGCCAGCGAATTGCCCGACCAACGGGCGCGCTTCCGCATGGCCGCCGAAGGCTACGAACGCCTCGTCAGCGCCGGATACCAGCCCGTCGGCTTCGATCACTTCGCCCTGCCGGATGACGATCTGGCCATTGCTTCGCGCTCCGGCACCCTGCGCCGCAACTTCCAGGGCTTTACCGAAGACCAGTCCGAAGTCCTCATCGGCCTCGGCGCGTCTTCGATCAGTGAATTCCCCGAGCTCTATGTCCAGACCGAGAAGAACGCCGGTCGCTATCGTATGCTGGTCGGCGCGGACCAGTTGCCGGGGCGCAAGGGCGTGGTGCGCACTGCCGAGGACCGGCGACGCGGCGGGATCATCACCGATCTCCTGTGCCGGGGCAGGGCAGAAATCGACGCCGACCTGCTGGCCATGAACCGCAGCCGCCTTGAGCCCTTCATCGCCCGCGGTCTCGCCCGGCTTGAAGGCAACGCGCTAACGCTCATGTCTGGCAACGAACCCTACGCCCGCTCCATCGCGTCGGTTTTCGACGCCTATCGCACCGGTGAGCGACAGTTCAGCTCTGCCGTCTGACCCTAAGGCGCATTTCCCAAGAATAGCTATGCGCCTGCCCTTAGCAGGTGCACAATCCGGCTGAGTCGCGTTAAGTCCGCTTCACCAGATGAAGCGCGCAGCCGTTTTGCGCCAGGGGAGACGCCATGAAGCCGATCGAATCCATCATGCGCACCGCGCCGGTCATCCCGGTCCTGGTGGTCGAGGACGTCGATCATGCGCTTCCCATCGCGCGTGCGCTCGTAAAGGGCGGGTTGCGCGTTCTCGAGGTCACCCTGCGCACACCCGCCGCGCTTGACGTCATCCACGCGATGAAGGGCGTCGAAGGTGCCATCGTCGGCGCGGGCACCGTCACCAATCCGGACGAACTCAAGGCCGCGATTGACGCCGGCGCCGAATTCATCGTCTCGCCCGGCCTCACCGATAATCTCGGCAAGGCTGCCGTGGCTTCAGGCATCCCGTTCCTGCCGGGCATCGCCTCGGCAGGCGATATCATGCGCGGTCTCGACCTTGGCCTGACGCACTTCAAGTTCTTCCCTGCCTCGACCTCCGGCGGTCTCCCGGCGCTCAAGGCACTCGCGGCGCCGTTCCACACCTGCAAGTTCTGCCCGACCGGCGGCATTACCGCCGCCACCGCGCCCGAGTGGCTGGGTTTCGACCCGGTCCTGTGCGTCGGTGGCAGCTGGGTGGTCGGCAAAGGCACGCCCGATGAAGCAGCGATCGAAGCCGCAGCGCGCGAAGCCTCGGCTTTGGGGAAGTAACGAATTCAGGGGAATACACGGCACATGAAGACGGTCGCCAAGCTCAAGGCCAGGTTGCAGAAACTCCATGAGCGGACGGCCGAAACGCCGCTGTTCAATCCCGTCTTCCAGCTCAGCCACGATCTGTCCCGGTCGCTGGAAGGGGGCGAGATTTCGCTGTCGGACATGGACAGCCTCGTCGCCGAACTCGAATGCGAAGCGCTGAAGAGCCGTGCCGCGCGGCTCAAGCGCTTGGTCGCGCCGACCTCCGCTGCCGAAAATCTCGCCCAGATCGAGGCGCTGAACCCGGAAGAGGCGGGCTTTTCCGAGTTCCGTCAGCGCTGGGAAAAGCCGCTGCTCCACGCGGTCTTCACCGCGCACCCGACTTTCCTGCTCAGCCCCGCGCAGTCCGACGCGGTGGCCACCGCTGCCCTGTCGGATGATCCTCAGGCCTCCACGGTCTGCACCGTCCCGCACGAAGGTCCGAAGATCACGCTCGAGTTCGAGCATGTCGAGGTCTGCAACGCCATCCAGCGCGCTGCCAAGGCCCGCGATGCGATCAACGCCACCCTGCTCGGCCACGCCCGCCAGCGCTGGCCCGGTCGCTGGCTCGATTTCAGGCCGCTGCCGTTCCGCTTCGCCACCTGGGTCGGCTATGACATGGATGGCCGCACCGACATCGGCTGGACCACTTCGATCGCTTTCCGCCTGCGCGAAAAGGCGCTGCGGCTCGGCAGTTACGCCGCATCCCTGCGCGCCATCGACGAAGCGCACCCGCTGCTCGCCACGCTCGATGCGGCACACGCCCATTCGGCGGAAATGGCCGAGCTGTTCTCCTCGCCGCTCGACAGCCCCGAAGCGCTCGCCGCTGCCGCCAACCGCCTGAGCGCCGATGACGATGCCAAGCTGCTCAGCCTCGCCCCGCTGATCGAAATGCTCGAAGCTGAAGCGAAGAAGGCCGACGAAGCCAAGGCGATCCCGCTCGCCACGCTCGCCGCCGCTATGCGTGCAGACGGCCTCGGCATCGGCTGGATTCACTTCCGCGTGAACTCGTCGCAACTGCTCAACGCGCTGCGCCGCCGCATCGACCCGGAAGGCACGCTCGACCTCGGCAGCAAGAGCGCCCTGTCGCGCCTGCGCGAACTGCTTGCTGAAGTGAAGCCGCTGCGCGTCAACTTCGGCGCGCTGGCGATCGAGACCAGCACTGCCATGCGCCAGTTCCTGGTCATGGCCAAGATGCTCCAGCACATCGACGCCGACGCGCCGATCCGCATGCTGATCGCCGAATGCGAACAGCCGCAGACCGTGCTTGCCGCGCTCTATTTCGCCAAGCTGTTCGGCATCGAAGGCAAGGTTGATGTCTCGCCCCTGTTCGAGACCGAGACCGCGCTGGAGCACGGTGGCCGCTTCCTCGAAGCGCTGCTGTCGGAGGAATCCTACCGCAGCTATGCCCGGAAGCGTGGCCGCGTCTCGATCCAGACCGGCTTTTCCGATGCTGGCCGCTTCATGGGCCAGATCCCGGCGGCACTCGCCATCGAACGCCTGCAGGGCCGCCTTGCCGAGGCGATGAAGGCCAACGGCCTGACCGACGTCGCCGCGCTGATCTTCAACACGCACGGCGAATCCATGGGCCGTGGCGCGCACCCCTCGGGCTTCGCCGACCGCCTGACCTGGCCGCTCTCCGGCTGGGCCCGCCGCCGCTTTGCCAAGGCCGGGGTCACCATCGAGCCCGAGGCCAGCTTCCAGGGCGGCGACGGCTACCTGTTCTTCCGCAACGACGAACTCGCGCTCGCCACGCTGACCCGCATTGCCGAGCACGAGGCCCGCGATCAGGACCTGTCCGCCAAGGACCCGTTCTACGACCGCACCGACCTCAGTCTCGATTTCTACCGCTCGATCCGCCGCGTCCAGCGCGAACACCTTGAAAGCGCGACCTATTCGCGGGCGCTGACGGCGTTCGGCCTCGGCCTGCTCAAGGGCACCGGCAGCCGCGTCTCGCGCCGCCAGTCCGACATCGGCGCGGACCGCACGATGAGCCTGCGCCAGATCCGCGCGATCCCGCACAACGCCATCCTTCAGCAGATCGGCTATCCGGTGAACGTGATCGCCGGGGCCGGAACCGCTGCGGGCGAGGAGATGGAATCGGTCGCCGAACTGCTTGGCCGCTCCGAGCGCGGCAACCAGCTCGTCCGCCTGCTCCGCGCCGCCAATGGCATCGCCTCGATCAAGACCGTGGCCGCCCATGGCGAGCTGTTCAACTCGGCCTACTGGGCCAGCCGCCCCTATCGCGGCACCGAGACCGCGCTGGAAAGCGCCTGTCTTGCGCTCGCCGAATACCTCACCAAGGACGACAGGGCAGGGGTCTTCCGCCGCCTGACTTCGCGCCTCCGGGTGGACTGGATGAAGCTCCACCGCCTGCTCTCGCTGGTGCCGGGGCAGAAGGCCGGCCGCGATGCCGCGCAGGACGCAGACCGCCGCAACATCGGCCTGCTGCAATCGGTTCGCCTTGCCCTGCTGATGCACATGTTCATCCGCGCCGTGCAGGTCCCGCCGTTCGCCCGCTCGAACGACGTCAGCCGCGAAGACGTGCTGGAAATGGTCCTGTCGCTACGGGTGGACGACGCCCTCGCCCAGCTGCGCCGCGCCTACCCGGTGATCGAACCCGAAATCACCGATTTCCCGGTGGACGAGCCGACCGACTACCCGGATCATCGCGGCGAGGACTACGGCGCCATCCGCGCCCGCTTCATCGATCCCATCGAACGCGCCCACGCCCTGAACATCCGAGTGGCCGTCGCCATCGCCAACTACTTCGGCGCGCACGGGTAATCGTTACGGGGTGGGCGAGAGCTCACCCCACAAACGTCCGCCCATGCCGCACCGGTGCCTTCACCGCGCTGAACACGGCCCCCGCCGAAAGGCGGCTTCCCCGGACGACCAGCATTACCTTGTCGCCCTGTTCGAGCGTAACGTCCTCGCCGGGATGCTGGATCGACTGCCCGTTCAGCCGGTCGATCTGCACCACGAAGAACGCCCCGTTGCCGCGCCGCTCGGCCTCGCCGACAGTCTCCCCGGTCAGCGCACTATCGGACCCCATCTCGACCATCTCGATGTCGAGCCCGAAGTCGTGCAGGTTGCGCCGCACCGTCCCGATGTCCTCCAGCTGCCCGGTGGCCGGATAGAGGATCATCTCGACAATCCTCTCCGCCCCGATATGCGTCGGCATGACGACCTTGTCGGCACCGGCATGAAACAGCTTGTTCTCGGTCGTCGGCGCCTCGCCGCGCGCGATGATTTCGATGCCGGGGTTGAGATTGCGCGCCGACAGCGTGATGAACACGTTCGCGGCATCATCCGGCAGCACCGATGCAAGCACCTTGGCCCGTGCGATGCCTGCCGCCTTCAGCGTCTCCTCGTGCGTGGCCTCGCCCACCATGCACAGGAACCCTTGCGCCTTGGCGTCCTCGGCCTTGGTGTGATCACGCTCCAGGATGAGGAACGGCCGCTTCGCCTCGGTCATCGCCTTGGCCAGTTGCACGCCGATGCGGCCATAGCCGCAGATGATCACGTGGCCATCCAGTTTCTCGATTTCGGTCATCATCTTGTCCAGCCCCAGCAGGCGTCGGAATTGAAACAGCGTGAACACCTGCACCAGCGCGCCGGTCAGCACGATCATCCCGGTGCAGCCCAGCATGATCGTCGCGCTCGTCCACCAGCGCAGGAACAGGGTGTCGACCGGGCGGATCTCGCCATAGCCCACCGAGAACACCGTCAGCAGCACCATGTAGGCGGCATCGCCGAACGGCCAGCCGGCATAGACGAACCCGCAAGTCGCCACGACATAGACCGCCAGCACATAGATCAGCGTGCCCGTCAGCAGCCGCAGCGGCGAACCGAGCACGGAGTTCGCCCCCTGCGTCAGCGCCGAACCATCGCCATCCCGTTCCATCTCGACCCCTTCGGCCACCCTGATAGGAGGGCGCGAACGCGCTTGTCCAGTTCAGGAAAGCCCGAGCCGCTCGGCGAGCCAGACAAGTGCGGCAATTCCGGTCAACCCCGCCAGCACCAGCCGCGTTGCTGGGCCATGCCGCCAGCGCGAGAGCGCGATCAGCAGGGGCAGCGCGACCAGCACCACGCCCAACTGCACCGCCTCGATGCCAAGGTTGAAGCCGAGTATGGCCGTCGCCCGCGTCACGGCACCCAGCCCGAAATTGCTCACCAGTGTGGCAAATGCTAGGCCGTGGACCAGACCGAACAGCGCCGCCACCACCGGCTCCTTCCCCGGAAACAGTGGTCTTGCCGCGTGGATCGCCGAAACCAGCACCGAGAACGCGATCCCCGCCTCCACCGGCTGCGCGGGCAGCCGCACGCCGAAGAACGCGGCAAGGATCAGCGTCGTCGAATGGCCGATGGTAAATGCGGTGACGATCCACGCCAGCTTGCGAAAGGTTTCACGCGCAGGCCGCGCCGCGCCCCAGCGCCCGCCTGCTGCAAGGAGCGGCGCGGGCAGCAGCAGCGCCAGCAGGAACAGCAGGTGGTCATACCCTTCGGCAATGTGGTGCGCGCCAAGTCCGAAGGCATTGCCGAACAGGCTGCCAAGGCTTGCACGGCCCCTGTCGACCAGCAGTTCACTCCGCCCCGCCGTGAGCGCGCCAATAAGTTCCCGCTCGCCCCGAACGCCGCCCGCCAGATCGCCATCAACCACCAAGAGCGCAAAGTGGCTCGGCGCCTCGCGCGTCACCACGTGCCAGCGCCACAGCAGCGCCCGGTCCGAAGCACCCGGCGGCGGCGAGAGCGACAACTCGAGATGCAGGTCCGGCGGCCCGGCGATCTGCTCGAAGGCAATGCGATCCACCGCAATGCGCCACGGTCGCCCCTGCGCGTCCAGCACCGCCATGTCCGCCAGCACCCGCGCCTTCGCCTTGGCCAGACTGCCCGGCCTGTTGTCCGTCGCCAGCCCGGTCGCATAGCCGAACTCGGCTTGCGGCACGACCACGTCGGCCTTGACCAGCCCCGGCGCGAAATCGAGCCGGATTTCCGAATTTGGCGTCAGATGCGCAAGGGCAGGGGCACTGAGGCAAAGCCACAGCAGCGCAGCAACCAGCGCCCTAATCGTGCCCGAACCAGATGTAGCGCGCCGCCGGATCGGTTGCCTTGGGATTGAGATCAAGCGCTTCCTCCCGCGCATCGTCGGCGGCATCGGTATCTCCCAGCGCGGTTTGGACGTCGGCCAGGGCAAGGTAAAGCCCGGCCGAGCGCCAGCCGCTCTTCTCCGCGCGTTCGAGCGTCGCAAGCGCGCCCTTGGCATCGCCGGTCAGCAATTGCGCCCGCGCCAGCAGGATCAGGCTCGCCCCATGCGGGCGCGCCTGCGCATCGGCCTTGGCAACCGGAAGCGCCTTGGCCGGATCACCCAGCGCCAGCTCATGCTCCACCAGATGCGCCGCCGCCGCCTCCGGCATCAGCCGATAGCGTTCCGCCCACAGCGCCCCGGCCTTGTCCGCCCAGGCCCTGCTTTCGGCTCCGCGCCCCTGCAACCGCAGCGTGAACGCCAGTGCGTCCATGACCTCGGGCAGGGGAGCCTTCGCAACAATCGCCTCGTACTGCTTCACCGCACCCGCCACATCGCCTTCCAGCGCCTTCTGCTGCGCCACATGTGCCATGGCCAGCGGATTGCCGGGGAAGAACCCGTCGGCAAACCGCGCCCATTCGCCCGCAGCCTTCCAGTCGCCCATGGCGTAAGCGATGGTTACCCGCTGCAAGGCGATCTGCGACTTCACATAGCGACTGAGCTTCGGCGCGCGCAGCACCGCGTTGACCCGCCGCCGTGCAAGATCGGGGTCGCCGGTCCGCAGCGCCAGCATCGACTGGCGCAGCGCGACTGCGGCATTGTTGTCGTATTCCTCGGCCCGCGCATAGGCGAGGCGTGCGGCCTTCATGTCGCCACGCTGGAAGGCGATGTCGCCCTTCAGGCTCCAGGCTCCGGCGGACTCGCCATCGTCCGGCTCACCCACTTGCGCGAAGAAGCGGTCGAGCCCCTTGCTCGCCGGATCCAGCTTGTGCGCCAGCACCGAGACTTCCGCGCGCGACAGGCTTGGCCCTGCCGGAAACGGCGACCCCGCCATGCCCTTGTCGAGCAGCCCGTCAGCTTCCGCGAGATCGGCGTAGGAACCCGTCGCTCGGAACCCGCGCACCAGCGCCCGCGCCAGTACCTCCTGCCGCAGCCACTCGTCGGGGCTCAACGCCAAGCGCGCGCGCGCGCCATCGACGGCAACTTGCGCTGCCTGCTCGAGCTCGGTCTGGTTGCGCGGGCCGAACCACGGCTTGACCTCCGCGGGCAGGGGATCGGGCGGACCTTGCCGTGCCTTGTACTTGTCGAAGGCAATGCTGGCGGCGGTCACCAGGACGACCGCCGCCAGCAGGATCCACGGCCAGTTGCGGCCGGGCTTGTCGCTCATGCGTCAGGTCTTCTTGGCGCAGATCTTGAGCTGCAGCTTCTCGACGTCATCGCCGATCAGCCCGAACAGCTTGTCGAGTTCATGCTCGTACTCGGTCAGGTACTTGTCGTTGGCAACGTCGCCGGTTGGCGTATCGTCGTTGTAGCTCAGCTTCATCGACGAACTGACCAGCGCCGTGGCGATGGCCGGATTGCCCATCCGGTCCACGCTGACATAGGCCGAATCCGGATCGGTGCGGAAGTTGAAGTTCGTGCCCGTGCCTGTCGCCACTTGTGGCGTTCCGTTCGGCGTTGGCAGGAACGGGAAGGTCAGCAGGAAGAACTTGTCGTTGCGCTGCGGGTTTAGTGGAACGTTTGCAAGCGTGTTCGGACCTTGGCCCGTCACGCTCATGTCCAGCAGCAGCGTCGCAAGAAGAATGTCGACAACCTGATCTTCTGGGTGTCGGCCATTCGGGAACTTCGTCGGCCGGGTCAGGTCGAGCTTGAGAGTGTCGGGTATGATGAACGACTTGAGGTTCGCCCCGTTCTGCCCCTGAATCGGCTGGAGAAAGCAGTTGGTCGAGTCATAGGCCACTGCCGTGGCCGTTGCCGTCGGCGTTGCGGTCGATGTCGTACTCGGCAGCGGGGCCGGAACGACGACCTGGCTTCCAGCACCATCCTCACCGCAGCCGATCAGCGTCAGGGCAAGGGCAAGCGGCGTTGCCATCATGGCGATCTTGCGCAGGCTCATCAGATGTTCCCCCCGAAGCGGGCGGTCTGTCCCCAGACGCCGAGATTGGTCACGCCCGCGCCAAGGTTGGCATCCGGGATTTCCAGCACGATTGCGGTATCGTTCTGCGTATCGAAGAAATTGCGGTTGTTGCGGATACTCAGCGTTCCGGTGGATCGCGTCTCGCGGAAACCGATCAGGTCGAAGAAGAACGGCTCGTCGAACAGGCCGACGCGAACCTTCACACCGTCCTTCTGGAGATCCTGCTCGACCGGCCCCTCGATCACGCCGGTGACGCCGGGGATGCCTTCGATGCGAACGCCCCACTCACCGGGATTCTGGCCCGGTCCGAAGCGATACTTGATCGTGAACTCGGGGGTATTGCCCGGTGCCGCAGTCGAGATGTTGATCTTGTACAGCACATCCCGGTCATAATAGAGCGGCGTCGTCGCCGCGGCAGAGACTGGTCCGGCAAAGGTCATCGCGATCTTGGTCGTGCCGTTGGAATGCCACGCAAACACGTCGGCGATGTCGGCCGGAATGTCCGGGTTGGGATCGACGCCGCCGTCGGTGCGGCTCGGCGGATCGAGGTGGTCGGCGCTCTCGGCGACGCCGGTCGGCACCAGCATCAGCGCGGCAAGGCTTGCGGCCCCTGCGCTCCCTGCCAGCAGTGTCTTGAAAATGCGGCGCACGGCGTAACTCCCCACTTCGGAATCAGACGAAAGAAAGTGCGACCACTCTTTCGCCTCATTCTGCGCTGCATGCTGTGAAGTTGTTCACAGCGAGTCAGCGGGGAGGCCGTTGTAAGCAGCTTAGCCCAAGTCTTGCGGTCTGGTGAAGTCCAAATCTGGCAACACTACGTAACGGATTCATGAAATTGCCGCGATCGACCAGACTACGCCGACCAGCAGGAACACGCCTGCCACGTCGAGCGCGAAACCGGCCTTGATCATGGAACGCATCGTGCAATGCCCTGTCGCCCAGGCCAGCGCGTTCGGTCCGGTGCCGGCAGGCAGCATGAAACCCCAGGTTGCGGCAAAGGCGGCGGGCAGGGCCAGCAGGATCGGGTCGGCTCCCAATGCGGCAACCAGCGCCGCGACCACCGGCATGATGCCGCTCGCCGCGGCGATGTTGCTGGCGAATTCGGTCACCACGATCACGAAGGCCACCAGCACCAGCGCCACCACCGGCAGCGGCACGTGGGCAAGCGGCAGCAGCATCTCGCCCATCCACTTGGTCAGCCCGCTCTCGGTCATGCCCATCGCCATGGCAAGTCCGCCGCCGAACATCAGCACCACGTCCCACGGCGCCCGGTTCGCCTCGGGCCAGGTCAGCATCGGGCGGCCCGTGCCATCGGGCAGGAAGAACAGCGCGAGTCCGGCAATCGCCGCCACGGTCCCATCGGTAAAGCCGCCCTTGGGAAACACGCCTTCGAGCAAAGGCTGGAACACCCACGCGAGGAACGCCAGCAAGACGACTGGCAGCAGCCGCTTTTCGGGCAGGCTCCACTGCGCCGCATGGCCGATGGCGTCGCGCGCCGCTGCCGGATCGAACGTGTCCTCATGCAGCTTCTGCACCCGCGCGATGATCCCCGCCGCCAGCGGTATCGTGATGATCACGATCGGCACGCCATACATCGCCCACTGCAGGAACGTGACCTTGGTGCCGAGCGCTTTCTCGATCAGCCCCGCCGCAATCGCATTTGTCGGCGTGCCGATCAGCGTGGCGAGCCCGCCGATCGAGGCGGCAAAGGCGATGCCCATCGGCAAGGCCCCGGCCATCCCGCTCGTATCGCCCTCGCGCACGCCGCCGGCGCGCAGCATGGCGATGGCCATCGGCATCATGATCAGCGCGGTCGAGGTATTGGAGATGAAGCTCGAAAGCACCGCCGTCGCGGTCATTACGCCGAGCAACAGTTGCCCCGGCTTCGCGCCCGCCAGTCCCATGATGAACAGCGCCAGCCGACGATGCAGCCCGGTGCGTTCAATGGCCAGCGCCAGAAACGCTCCACCCACGAAGAGGAACATGATCGGCGAGTAATAAGCACCTGCCGTCTTGTTGGCATCGGCCACGCCGGTCAGCGGCAGGACGAGGAATGGCAGGAAAGCCGTCGCCGAAAGCGGCAGCGCCTCGGTCATCCACCAGGCCGCCATCCACCAGACAAGGCCCGCCGCGCTCCACGCTGCATCGGGCATTCCCGCCGGTGCCGCCGCGAGTTGCGTCACGGCAAACCCCAGCGGTCCTGCCCAGAACCCGATCCCGCGCGCATCCAAAGCCAAGCGACCACTCCCCCATGTCCCGACGAAGGGACCTAGCAGAGCGCAGTCGGGCCTTGCAAACGCATAGACTTCAGACTTCAACGATCGTCATTGCGAGGAGGCGGAGCCGACGAAGCAATCCAGAGTGTCACAGCAAACCGCTCTGGCTTGCTTCTCCCGCTTCGCGGGCTCGCAATGACGAACTGAGTTGACCCTACTTATCCGGAATCAGAAAATAGGATCGTAGCCCGGAGGCAGTTCGTCGCCCGGCTTGCTCGCGTCGGTCGGCGAATGAATGCCGCATTCGGTCTTGTCCCAGCCCTTCCAGCGGCCCGACCGCGGGTCTTCGCCCGGAGCGACCTTGCTGGTGCAGGGCGCGCAACCGATCGAGGGATAGCCCTGCGCCACCAGCGGATGCGCCGGCAGACCGTGCTGGGCGAAGTAGCTTTCCAGCGCCGCCTTGTCCCACGACGCCAGCGGATTGATCTTCAGCCGCCCCTGCGCGTCCGAATGATCGATCTCGAAGCGCGGCAGCCCGGCGCGGGTCTTGGACTGGAAGCCCTTGCGCCCGGTCAGTGAGGCATCGAAATGCATCAGCGCCTTGGCCAGCGGCTCGACCTTGCGGATCTCGCAGCAGCCATCCGGGTCCCACGACCAGCGCAACCCGTTCTCGTCCTTCTTGGCGATCACGTCCGCGTCAGGCTCGATGATCTGGAGATTGGTCATCCCCAGGAACTCGATCAGCTCGTCGCGATAGGCCACGGTCTCGGGGAAGTGCTTGCCGGTTTCGAGGAACAGCACCGGCACCGAAGGATCGACCTCGGCAACAAGGTGAAGCAGGACAGCACTTTCCGCGCCGAAGCTCGAAACCACCGCAAGATCGCCCGCCAGCCCGTCGCGGATCACCGAACGCAGCATCTCCTGCGTGTCAGTGCCCCGGAACAGGTTGTTCAGGCGGATCGCGTCCGTCTCGGTAAAGCGCGGGCGCGTGTCGATCAGGTCGATCTTGCGTTGCACGGTGCTGTCCATTGCTTCGTTCCTTGGGTCCCGCAGCTCAGGCGGGGTGACGCTTCGCCCAGATGGCCGGGCGTCCGTCGACGGTCTTCTGGTAGACCTCCGGCCAGGTCGCGAAGGCCTTTTCGGCGGCCTCCACGCTGATCGCCTGGTTCGGCGCAAAGCTGTCGAACCCGCAGCGGCGCATGTGCGAAAGCTGGTCCAGCAGCACATCGCCTACCGCGCGCAGTTCGCCCGCATAGCCATGCTCGCGCAGGATGCGCGCCGCCGAATAGCCGCGGCCGTCGGTGTAGGCCGGGAAGTTCACTTCCACGAGCGCCAGCCGATCGAGATGCGGCAGCAGGTCGCGGGCGTCGTCGCCGGGCTCGATCCGCACCGCCGTGGCGTTGCTCTGATCGGCAAAGGCATCAACCGTCACCGCCGGATCGCCCACGGGCTCGTCGTCGCGAAAACGCAGGGACTGCTCAACCATTGACCGCCTCCTTGGCGTAGATCGCTTCCTTGAACGGAGCCATGCCGATGCGGCGGAAGGTGTCGACGAAACGTTCCCCGTCGGCGCGTTGGGCGAGATAGACGTCGGTGGCCTTTTCCACCGCATCGACGATGCCGTCCTCGTTGAAGCCGGGGCCGGTGATCGTGCCGAGCGAGGTATCCGCGCCTTCGCAACCGCCGAGCAGGAGCTGGTAATTCTCCACGCCCTTGCGGTCGACGCCGAGGATGCCGATGTGGCCTGCGTGGTGGTGCCCGCAGGCATTGATGCAGCCAGAGATCTTCAGCTTGAGCTCGCCCAGCTCGCGCTGGCGGCCGAGGTCGGCAAAGCGCTCGGAGATCTTCTGCGCCACCGGGATCGACCGGGCATTGGCAAGGCTGCAATAATCGAGGCCCGGGCAGGCGATGATGTCGCCGATCAGGTCGAGGTTTGCCGAAGCCAGGCCAGCTTCGTCGAGCTTCTGCCACAGGCCATAGAGGTCGGCCTTCTTCACATGCGGCAGCACGATGTTCTGGGCATGGGTCACGCGCAGCTCGTCGAACGAATGCTCGAGCGCGAGGTCAGCCATCAGGCGGATCTGGTCAGCGGTGGCATCGCCCGGAATGCCGCCGACCGGCTTCAGGCTGATGTTGACGATGGCATAGCCCGGCTGCTTGTGGGCATGGACGTTCTGGTCCACCCACAGCGCGAAGTCGGGATCGGAAAGATCCAGCTCGTCCGACGCATTGGCGTCAAAGCCCGGCTGCTCGAAGAAGCCCTTGATCCGCTCCAGCTCAGCCGCAGGCGGTTCCAGCCCCAGCGTCAGGATATGCGCGAACTCTTCCTCCACCTGGCGGCGGTATTCGTCCGCACCGATCTCGTGGACGAGGATCTTGATACGGGCCTTGTACTTGTTGTCGCGGCGGCCATAGCGGTTGTACACGCGCAGGCAGGCCTCGAGGTACGAGATCATCTGCAGCGGCGGCACGAAATCGCCGATCACCGGAGCGATCATCGGCGTGCGGCCCATGCCGCCACCGACGTAGAACTTGCAGCCGATCTCGCCTGCATCGTTCTGCACCAGCTGGATGCCGATGTCGTGCAGCTTCATCGCCGCGCGGTCGGTCTCCGAACCGATGATCGCGATCTTGAACTTGCGCGGCAGGTAGTCGAACTCCGGATGGAACGTCGACCACTGGCGCAGCAGTTCGGCATAAGGGCGCGGATCGACGAGTTCGTCGGCCGCAGCGCCTGCGAACTGGTCGGACGTCGTGTTGCGAATGCAGTTGCCGCTGGTCTGGATCGCATGCATCTCGACCGAGGCGAGATCGGCGAGGATGTCGGGCGCGTCCTGCAGCTTGATCCAGTTGTACTGGATGTTCTGGCGCGTGGTGAAGTGGCCATAGCCGCGGTCATACTTGTCCGCGATATCGCCCAGCATGCGCATCTGGCGGCTGCTCAGCGTGCCATAGGGAATGGCCACGCGCAGCATGTAGGCGTGCAGCTGCAGGTAGAGGCCGTTCTTCAGGCGCAGCGGCTTGAACTGGTCCTCGGTGATGTCACCGGCAAGGCGGCGCTCCACCTGGTCGCGGAACTCCGCCACGCGGGCATCGACCATGGCCTGGTCGTATTGGTCGTACTGGTACATCTCAGATCACCCAGGTGCCGGCGTCGGGGTCGGCAGGCTTGAGGGAAAGGTCGAGGCGGACGGTCGGCCCGAGGGCGCGGATGCGGTCCTTGATGTGCGCCGGGCGCACGCCTTCGTCGGTGCGGGTGGCTTCGATCACCTGCGTGTCGGTGACGATCTGCTTGGCGTTCTCGCGGGCGATGATCGCCTCGGCATGTTCGCCTGCTTCCACCGCATCGTTGACATGGCGCGACCAGCCTTCGCCGGTCCACCAGATCACATCGCCGGTGCGCAGATCACTTCCGGTAATAACCTTCACTGACAGGCCTCCAAAACTTGCTTCAATTCCATCATGTCTCCCCGGCCTGCCACTTCGCCGATCACGATCAGGGCAGGGCTCTTGACCTTGTTGTCGGACACCAGCGAACCCAGGCCCGCCAGCGCCCCGCGCAGCACGCGCATCTGCGGCCGCGCGGCATTCTCGATGACCGCCACCGGCATGTCGGGCGCAAGCCCGTCCGCCATCAGCTTCTCGGCAATCGCGTCAGCCGTGGCGACGCCCATATAGATCACCAGCGTCCTGCCAACCCCGGCAAGGCCTGCCCAGTTCTGGTCGGTCAGGCCCTTGCACTGGCCAGCCACGAAAGAGACGATGCTCGCGCTTTCGCGGTGGGTAAGGGGGATCATCGCCGAAGCCGCCGCGCCCATCGCCGCGCTCACGCCGGGCACTACCTGCACCGGCACGCCTGCGGCAAAGCAGTCTTCCGCTTCCTCGCCACCACGCCCGAACACGAACGGGTCGCCACCCTTGAGGCGGACCACGTCGTTCCCGGCCAGTGCCTCGCGCACCAGCAGGGCGTTGATCTCTTCCTGCCGCATCGTATGGCGCGAGCGCTGCTTGGCGACCGAGATCATCCGGCAGCCCTTGGGCGCCATTGCAAGGATCGCGGGATCGACCAGCCCGTCGTGCACCAGCACGCGCGCATTCATCACCAGCCGCGCCGCACGCAGCGTCAGCAGGTCCGGATCACCGGGACCTGCGCCGACAAGGAATACGGTTCCGACTCTTGAAGAGGGATTGCTCATTGGGCGCAGATGGGCGCGTGCGAGCCAAGTCACCAGCGAGAATGCTTTTCCCCCCGCCTAGATGATCTTTAGCGGTATGGTGAAAGCACCCTCAGGATCGGCGCTCGCTCCCAACTCCTTGCCCCTAAATCCAACGTCACCCCGGGCTTGACCCGGGGTCCCGCTTTTCTTCGACAGGCGGTGCAGGATCAAGCGGGACCCCGGGTCAAGCCCGGGGTGACGAGGACTGGTCGGTAGGAGCTACGCCCCTCAAACCCTCCACCAGCGCCCGCAAACCCTCGCTGTCCTTCAGGTTCAGGTCCTGCTGCGGGAACGGAATCTCCACTCCGTTGTCCCTGAACAGCCGCCACACCGCCTTGAGTATGTCCGACCGCACATTGCCGACGCCGCCCTCGGGATCGTCGATCCACACCACGATGGTCATGTCGATCCCGCTCGGCCCGAAGGCGCTCAGCAGCACGCCGGGAGAGGGAAAGCTCAGCACGCGGTGAACGCTGCCCACGGCCTCCAGCATCAGCTTCTCGACCTGCTCCAGATCGCTGCCATAGGCCACGCTGACCGGAATGCTGATCGCCACCTCGCGTGAGGAATAGGACCAGTTTTCAACCTGTTGTGTCATCAGGTTCTCGTTCGGTATGAGGTATTCGCGATTGTCGCGTGTCGTTACCGAAACCGCGCGGATACCGATCTTCTTGACCTCGCCGAACGAATTGCCCTTGCCGTCGTTCACCGCGATCACGTCGCCCGGCTTGATCGAACGGTCCATCAGCAGGATGATCCCGGCGATCAGGTTGCCGAAGGTCTTCTGCAGGCCGAAACCGATGGCGAGGCCGAACGCGCCGGAAAACACCGTCAGTGCGGTCAGGCTGATGCCCAGAACGTCGATCCCGACAAGGATCGAGATGCCCCAGACCACGATCGTCGCGATCTTCTCGCCCAGCAGCTGCTGCGTGCGGTCAAGGCTGTCGATCCGCCGGAACAGCCGCCGCGCCAATTTTCCGACCAGTTGCGCCGCCACGATCACCAGCAGCATCACGATGACGATGCGCAAGGCTCCCCACACCGAAATGTGATAGGTGCCAAGATCGAACCCGATCTCGTTGAGAACGCGGATCGCCTCGGTCACCTGCTGCTTCGCGCTGATCATACGCCCGCTCCGTGCGCCGCCCAGACGGCCAGCCCGCGCTCGAGATCGGCAATCAGGTCGGCCGTGTCCTCAAGCCCGATGGACAGGCGCACCCCGAAGCAATCCTGCACGTCCATTCCCTTGAGCGGCCATTGGCTCGCCGTGCGAATGCTGGCCGGATCGACCGGCGTCGCCAGACTCTCGAACCCGCCCCACGAATAGCCGATGCCGAACAGCGCCAGCGCGTCGATCAGTGCATCCCGCGCCGCGCTTGTCCCACCCTTCAGCACGAAGCTGAACAGCCCGCAGCCGCCGGTAAAATCGCGCTGCCAAAGCTCATGCCCCGGCGATCCCGGCAGCATCGGGCACAAGACGCGCGCCACCTCGGGCCGCCCCTCCAGCCACCGCGCAATCGCCAGCGCGGATGCGGTCTCGGCCTCGAGCCGATGCTTCATCGTCCGCAAACCGCGCAGCATCAGCGCGGCATCATCGGGCGAGACCACCGTGCCCATGCCCTGCGAGCGCAGCCGCAACTTGCGATACCACTCCGCCCCCGCACTGGCGCTGCCCATCATGCAGTCGGAATGGCCGGACACGTGCTTGGTCAGGCTCATCACCACGATGTCCACGCCATGGCGCAGCGCCTGAAAGCCGAGCGGCGAGGCCCACGTGTTGTCGAGCATGCTGACGATCCCGCGCGCCTTGGCCGCGGCGGCAAGTGCGGGCACATCCTGCACCTCCATCGTCAGGCTGCCGGGGCTTTCCAACAGGACGCAACGCGTCCGTTCGCAACACGCCGCCTCGAACGACGCAAGGTCGGTCGGATCGAACCAGCGCGTTTCGATGCCGAAGTCCTTCAGCAGGCCCCGGCCCATGATGCGCGAGGGTTCATAGGCGTTGTCGGTCATTAGCAGCACGTCACCGGGACGCAGCACCGTCAGCAGCGCTCCGGCAATGGCTGCGACCCCCGAGGGATAGAGCACAGTTCCCGCAGAGTTGCCCTCGAGTTGGGTCAGTGCCTCGGAGAGTCCCCACTGAGTTGGAGATCCCCTGCGGCCATAGTAAAAGCGCCCGTCCTCGTTCGCCGGATGCGCCCGAAGCGCTGACATATCGGGATAAAGATGCGTCGAGGCGCGCCAGACGGGCGGATTGACCACCGCGCCGGGGTGCCCCGGCGTCCCGGTCCACTCGTCACGCCGCCCTGCCAGAACGCCACGCGTCGCGGGACCCAAATTCTCGAAATCGTCAGAACTGCTCATGGCCTCGGGCGATAGCAGCAACCCTCGGCTTCGTCAGCAGCTACGCTTGCCTTCGTCAGCAGCTACGCTTGCCTTCGTCAGCAGCTACGCTTGCCTTCGTCAGCCGCAACACCTGCCTTCGTCATTCCCGCGAAGGCGGGAATCCACCCTGCCGCTTTCTGGATCCCCGCCTGCGCGAGGATGACGACAAGGATGGTTGAACCTCAGGCTGCGCCGGTTGCCTTGGGTGTCGCCGGGTCCATGCCCCATTCGCTCCACGATCCGTCATAGAGCGAGACGTCTTCCTTGCCGATCAGATGTGCAGCAAAAATCAATACGTTGGCGGTCATTCCTGAGCCGCAGGACGAGATCAGCGGGCGCGACAGATCGATGCCCGCTGCCTCGAACAGGGCGCGGATCGCATCAGGGGATTTCCACGTACCGTCGAGGTTGAACAGGCTCGAATAGGGCAGGTTGCGTGCACCGGGGATGTGGCCGCTCGCCAGCGCCGGGTTGGTTTCCGGAACATCGCCGGTAAAGCGTCCGGCGCCGCGCGCGTCGATCACCTGCTCGGCCTTGCTGGCGAGGTTAGCGAGGACATCGGCTTTCGAGCGCACGTGGCTGTCGTCGGACCACACCGTGAAGTGGCGTTGTCTCAAGGTTTCAACACCTTGCGCACACTTGCGACCTTCGGCCTTCCACTTGGCGATGCCGCCATCGAGCAGCGCCACGTTCTGCGCGCCGAACTTGTTCAGCATGAACCAGGCGCGGGTCGAGGTCTTCACCGGGCTGTCGTCGTAGATCACGATGCGGCTGCCGTCGCCAAGGCCCAGCGCCTGCATGCGGCTGGCGAATTTTTCGGCTGGCGGCAGGGTGTTGGGCACCGGAGAGGCGGTATCGGCCAGTTCCGCGAGGTCCATGAACACCGCGCCGGGGATGTGGCAAGCCTCGTACTCAAGCCGGGGCACGCGGCCATGTTCCGGCAGGAATGCCGTTGCATCGACAATACGTAGATCGCTCGCGCCCATTTCGTCCGCGAGCCACTGGGTCGAAACCAGCGAGTCCATGGTTGATCGTGCTCCTGCCTGCCTGCGCGACCCGTCTGGCGCGGGTTCGTCTGCTGCAGACTAGACGTGGTAAACTTGGCCGTCGACCTGAAAAAACGACTGGTCGCAGCAGTTTTCCGAACAGGTCACGCAAAGGCCGGAACGGTCAGTTCGCGCTGCCCCACCTGCGGGTAGATGCGCGGGCCGAGGTCGAGACGGAAGGGCTGCAATCGCTCACTGGCGGCCGTATCCTCGATTCCCACGACGAATGCGGCCCGTGCCGTGAATTGCTGGCCATCGGCCCGGCCGGAGACTTCGAGCCGGACCAGCGGCACGAAAAGCGCACTGCTGCCGTGGCGGATCGGCGTGATCTCGGCCAGTGGCAGGCGCACCTCGCCGGAGAGTTCAACGATCCCGCCCGCCGCGATGGCTCCCACGCTATGCAGTTTGGGTGCGTCGCCAATGCCGAGAAGCTCGTTGTCCGGGCGCGAGGCGTGGGCCGAGGTCATCCCGCCGACCACCTGAAGATCGGCAAGATCCGTTCGCGCCGACAGCCGCAAGCGGTAGCTCAGCGTGGCGTTGACCAGACTCGCGCTCATCCGCGCGGCGATCAGGTCGATGGTCAGCGATGGCAGCGAGGGCTCGGCCCTGGCCCGGGTGGGCGCAGGTTCGGCGACAGGCTGCGGACTTGCCGGAGGCGAGGCCGTGGCTTGCGGCGGCTCGAACACGATGGCGTCGCCCCCGCGCTTGCGCCGCAGAAGGACAAGGCCCGCCACCGCCAAAAAGACCGCGAACAGCGCCGCCCAAGGCCAGACAGCAAACTCATCGGGCGCGACCTCTGCGCTCGCAGGAGGAGGCGAACTTGCAGAAGGCTCGGGTGGCATCGGCAAGGACGAGGGCGGCATCGTTGCCTCTGCCGGTGGCCCCACAGGCTCGGCTGCCCCGGTCGACGTCGGCGCACTCGCAGACGGAGAAGGGCTTGGCCGCGGCCGCGGTGGTGAAGGCGCAGGTGCGGGAGTGGCGGTGGCGGAAGCCTCAGGCGCCGGTACGATAACCGTGGGGGCAGGCGTGGGTGATGGAACCGGCGCAGGACGCGGAGGCGGCGCATCCGGCACGACCGGTCCTTGCGGCGCCGAGGTTGCCGTTTGCGATGGCGGCAACTGCCACGTCTGCGCATCCTGCGCGTGTGCCACACCGCTCAGCAGGCCGAGCGCGAGCAACGGCAGTTTTGCGAAAGACCCTGTCCTCATGCAGCGCCAAGGGTGCCTCGCCAGTTTAATCGCCGGTGAACCAAGGGGAATGATCCGGCCACTTGCCCCGCGCCTGCGACGGGTGCATGGGGCCCGTCGTTCCTTTTCCTCCGGCGCGCAGACGTTCAGGCGCCAGCCAGCCCGCGCCGACCAAAGGTTGAAGCATGACCAAGACCCCGCTTTTCCTCGGACAGAACAGCAGCTTGCCCGCCTCGCCGGAAGAGGCCGTGCTCGATTACGTGCCCAATCCTCGCCCCGGCACGCTTTACATGATCCGCTTCGCCGCGCCCGAGTTCACCTCGCTTTGCCCCGTCACCGGCCAGCCCGATTTCGCGCATCTGGTGATCGACTACGCGCCGGGTGAGACCATCGTCGAATCCAAGGCGCTCAAGCTTTTCCTTGGCTCCTTCCGCAACCACGCCGGGTTCCACGAGGACGTCACCGTCGGCATCGGCCAGCGCCTGTTCGACGAGATGAAGCCGCAATGGCTGCGCATCGGCGGCTACTGGTATCCGCGCGGCGGCATTCCGATCGACGTGTTCTGGCAATCGGGCACGCCGCCGCAGGGCCTGTGGCTGCCCGATCAGGGCGTTGCGTCCTATCGCGGGCGCGGCTGACGCAACAGCTTCAGGCGGCGAGCGAACGATCCTCGCGGGCACTGCGCCGCGTGCCCGGCAAGGTTGCGACAGGCGGTGAATTGCAGCTTATGCCCTGGGCGATGCGCTCCTGCCCCGCCTCGGTCAGGTAGACCCAGATTCGCCTGCGGTCCGTCGCATCGGGTTCGCGCACGATCAAGCCGGCCTCGTGGAACATCGCCAGCCAGCGCAGCACGGTGGCCCCCGGCACGTTTGCGCCAAGCCCCAGCCCGGTTACCGAAATGCGGCGCGCTTCGGCCTGATGGATGAACAGCTCGAGCAGCAGGTCCCAGGCCGGATCGGCCACCTGGATGTTCGGAAACAGCTCCTGCCGCTTTCGCCGCGCCCTGATTTCCTGCTTTGCCAGCGCGACCAGCTGGCCCGACGAGGGCGCGCTGGCCGAAGTGGCGGCATCATCCGGCGCGATCAGGAGCTCGTGGAGCATCGCGGAGATGCGCGCAATCCTCTCCTTCTCCTGACTGTTCATCGCACACCATCCCAACCCCGTTTATCGTATTACATTGCTGTAACGGCCGTTCCAATGCAACGATAAACGTTTGAATAAAAATGCAAAATTAGCGAATATTAACTCTCTGCCCGCGTTCTGTCGCAACGAAAGTTAGGGTGCGGTTACGCTGGGGCTGCCAGTTGCATGCGCTTCGGCGGCCACGCTGCCGGTGCGTTCCAGCTTGCCCCAGCCGACCACCCAGCCGCCGATGGCCGAGGAGAGCGCTCGCAGCACGACCCAGTACATGATCTGCCGGTAGACCAATCGCTGCGCGACCAGCAGCCCGGCCGGATAGGGCGGGCGACGGTCATCGAGGCGATAGGCGACCCAGCCGCAGAACACGTCGATCGCGGTAAAGACTGACCAGTAGATCGCCATGCGTCCAAGATCGCCTTGTGTCTGCGCCCAGCCGTGCTGGATCACGCGCATCGCCGTGGTGACGATCGAGATCAGCAGCGCAGCATCGATCAGCGGCGAAATCGCGGCAAAGGCGATCTGGAACAGCCAAGCCTGCGGCAGTCCGACAAGGCCAAGGCCCGCAGGCTTGCCGGTGCTGATTACCTTGCGGTGCTTCCACAGGCACTGCAGCGTGCCGAAGGCCCAGCGATAGCGCTGCTTGGCCAGCGCCGCAAAGCTCTCGGGCGCCTCGGTCCAGGCGACGGCGCGCGGATCGTAGGTCACGCGCCAACCCTTGCGCTGGATGCCGATGGTCAGGTCCTGATCCTCGGCCAGGGTGTTTTCGGGATAGCCGCCGACTGAATCGAGTGCCGCCCTGCGCCATGCACCGACGGCCCCCGGCACCACGGTCATCGCATCGAATCCTGCAAGGGCACGGCGCTCGAGGTTCTGCGCGGTAATGTATTCCACCGCCTGCCAGCGGGTGACAAGGTTGACGCGGTTGCCGACGCGGGCATCGCCCGCCACTGCGCCGATTGTCGGATCGACAAACCAGCGCGCCAGTCGGCGGATGGTCAGCGGTTCGAACTGGGTGTCGGCGTCGAGCGCGATGATCACTTCGCCCGTCGCTTCACGCAGCGCGCGGTTGAGCGCCGCTGCCTTGCCGCCGTTCTGCAGGGTCAGCAGGGTCACGCGCGGGTCGTTGCCGAAACGTTCGGCGACGATGCGGCTCGTCGCATCCTTCGATCCGTCGTCAGCCACGATCACCTGCAACGAGGGATAGTCGCTCGCCAGCACCCGCTCGACCGATGAGGCAATGACGCGCTCCTCGTTATAGGCGGGGATGATCACCGATACGCTCGGCTCGAACACGGGTGGTGCGGCGCGCGGCGAGCGGCTCTGCCACCAGGCCAGCGCGGTCATGACCAGCGCGCGGGC
Source organism: Novosphingobium jiangmenense (assembly GCF_015694345.1). GTDB lineage: Bacteria > Pseudomonadota > Alphaproteobacteria > Sphingomonadales > Sphingomonadaceae > Novosphingobium > Novosphingobium jiangmenense. The sequence goes on along the minus strand of NZ_JADQDC010000008.1, from coordinate 62,833 downwards.
AATGCCCAGGGCAATCGCCACGAAGAACAGCCAGGTCAGCCCGACTTCGATGAAATGCAGCACGATGAAGGCGCCCACGTCGATCCGCACGGCGGTGAGGTCCGAGGGCGAAAGCTGGGGCATCGCCTGCGCTGGCGGAACGCCGACCAGCTGCGAGGCCGTGACGAACTGGTAGCCTTCCGCGCGCAGCTTGGCGATGATGCGCGGCAGGGCCTGCACCGTCTGCGAGCGATCGCCGCCGCCGTCGTGCAGCAGGATCACGTTGCGGCTCGAATCCTCGGTCGCGCCATGCACCTGATCGACGACCTGCCGCACGATCGCGTCGGCTCCCGGGTTCTGCCAGTCGTTCGGATCGACGTGCAGGCCGACCACGGTGTAGCCTGCCTGTTGCGCCTTGAGCGCAGGTTCGAGTTCGTCGGCGGTGGTCGGCTCGGCATCGCCGAAATAGGGCGCGCGGAACAGCGTCATGCTGTGTCCGGTGAACGCCTGCACCAGCCGCTGCGTGGCGTTCAGTTCAAGATGCGTTTCGCTGTCCGAGGCATCGGCAAGATTGGGATGCGTATAGGTGTGGTTGCCGATCTCGTCGCCGTCGGCAACCATGCGCCGCAGCAGATCGGGGCGCAGCAGCGCGTTCTCGCCGATGACGAAGAAGGTTCCGGGCACGTGCGATTGCTCCAGCGCGGCGAGCACGTTGGGCGTCCACTTCGGATCCGGTCCGTCATCGAAGGTCAGCGCCAGCAGCTTGGGATTGGCTGCACCCGAGCGGCGCACGACGAACGGTGTCGGCAGGGCCTCGTAGTGCTCGTCACGGATCAGGTGCTGCTGGTCGAAGCGCACCGAGCGGCTGCCTGCGACAGGAGTCTCGGTGATCTTGAGGATCTCGCCGGTGCCTTCGACATCGTTGCCGCTCTCGGAGGTGAGCCGCGCGAGATCAGGCGCCTTGCCACTGCGAAAGGCGGTGAGATCGCTCCAGAAGCCGGGGTCTTCGGTGCCCAACCGCCACAGCGCAAGGTCGCTCACGCCGAGGCGTCCCAGCGCGAGCATCTCGTTCCAGTCGGTCGCCGCGTCGAGCATCCACACCGTGTGCCGCTCGCCGTCCTCGTCATAGGCAAAGCCGCTGTTGCCGCTGGCTTTGTCGAAGATCACTTCGGCGTTGCTGTCATGCGCCGCCAGCCACGCCTCGCCGATGGAGAGCGCATCGCTGTCCTTGCCGTGCCAGTCATAGGCATAGCTGCCCAGCGCGACGACGAGCTTGTCTACGCCGACCTGGCGCGTGGCCTTCTCCACCTCGTCGATGAACCACGATTGCGACGCGACGGGGCCAGCCTCGCCGCCCTGCCAGTGCTCGTCATACGCCATCAGGATAACCTTGTCGGAAACCTTGGCGAGTCCGGCCAGCGGGAAGTCGGGCTCCCCTGCAGGCGCGGTGACGGCCAGCTGTTCGCCTTCGGGCAGGGCGCTCTTCAGTTCGTGCAGGAACGTGATGTAGGCAGGCATCGCTGCTTGCGGCAGGTCTTCGAAGTCCATCACCAGTCCCGCGCCGCCGTGCTGCGCGGCATAGGAAACCAGTTGCCCCTCGAGCACGCGGCGTGCCGGAGCATTGGCGAGCAGACGGGCAACGCTGGCACCGTCCCACTCGGCAGTGCCCACGTTCTGCACCATCGGCAGAAGCTTGAAGCGATGCTTGCCGCTGGCGAGGTAGCTGTCGAGACGGGGGTCCTGTGCAATCTGCAGCGTGCTGTGCGGGCCGGACACGTTCAGCATTGCCGGGACCAGCCAGTCGAGCTGGTCGCCGTTGCGGGTCAGCGACTGGAACGCCGGATCATTGCGCGGGACATAGAACCCGATCGCCAGCGGCTGGTGCCGGGCATGGGCGCGGAGCTTTGGCAGCCATGACTTGAAGCCGGAGAACCGGCTCTTGTGCTGCAATCGGGCGGCTTCGTAATGCGGCGTGGGCAGGTCGAGCGACCGCTGGCGCGGCACTGCAACCAGCGTTGTCGCAAAGGCAATGGCCCCGAGGATCACCGCGAGAATGCCGATGGCCAGGACCCGCTTGGCGCGATGACCGCGGCGGCCGGTGGGATCGAAGAAAATGGGTCGCGTCATGGTGTCGGTTCGCTCCGCCGCACAAGAGCGGCACGAAGCCCTATGCGCCGGTCCGGGTGAGGGGCGTCTGGGCGCTACATGAAATTCCCGTCATGTTGGCGGTCTGTCAGCGGTGCAGCGCCTGCAATATCGTCGCCATGACCAGCTTCGTATCGCGCCGGAGATAGTGATTGCCGGGCAGCGCGATCGTCTTCGCCGGACTGCCGTCGAGCAGGGGGCAAAGGCTGGAATGCTCTTCCTTGCCGTGAATGCAGGTTACCGGCACCCAGTCGACGGTTCGCAAGGCCGGGGCCGGAATCGCATCGGGCTTTCCCAGATAGGCAACGCCCGACGGATCTGCGCGGAACTTCACGTCGTTTGACGGCACGACGATGACCACGGACAGGATCCTGTCGTGCAAGCGCTGCGGCAGATCGGGCAGGACCGTCGCGATGATGTCCGAGCCGAACGACTGGCCGACCAGCACCACCTTCCTCGCACCTCGGGCAAGGGCCGCGTCGATGGCCTGGATCACCACAGCATCGGTCTGCGTGCGGGTGAGATGATGGGCAAAGGCGACCGAGGAATTGACGGCAGTGACGGGATAGCCGTGGGCAGCGAGGCTCCTGGCCGTCTCGCCGCTGATCCCCATGGTCAGCCCGAGGTCGCCCGACAGGAATACCGCGCCGACCGTGCCATCGCCGCCTGCTGCAGGATACTCGACCATCGCTTTCGAGCCGAGCAGATGGAGCCGCGGCGCATTCGTCGCCACGGCCACTATGGCGAGCAGCACGATCGCGATCCAGCGCCAGCGGCGGGCGCGGAACCTGCTCATGCGGCGCATTCCAACGCCGGGACAGCGCTGGCCGTGGTCGATGGCGCAGAAGGAGGCGCAGTCCGCGTCGGCACCGGCTGCCGTCCGATCAGCCGTGATACGTCGCGCAAGGCTTGGAGCAGGCCCACGTCCTGTGGTCCCGCAAGATAGCGCGGTCGCCACACCGGGCCGAACTTGTCCTTGTAGGCGCGCAGGCCCCGGAAGCCGTAGAACCGCTCGCCATGGCGGAAGACCAGCGCTGCCGCGCGCGCCCAGGCCGGAGCCAGCCTGCGGCCCTCGATGCCCGAAAGTGGCACCATGCCAAGCGTGAAGTGGCGATACCCTTGCGCCTTTGCCCAGAGCAGCAGGTTGGCAAAGAGAAAGTCCATCGTCCCCCGCGGGGCCGCGGCACTGTGGCGCATCAGGTCGACCGAGGCCTCCTGCCGGCCCTCGGTCAGCCAGAGGTTGGCGAAGGCGACGATGCGCCCCTCGAACATGACCACCGCCAGATCGAAGCAAGACATGTAGGCACGGTCGAAGAACCCTAAGCTGAAGCCTTTCTCGCGGCCATTGCGCGTGGCCAGCCACTCGTCAGAGACGGCCTCGATCTCGTCCATGATCACCGGCACGGCGGCGGCCGGAATGATGCGGAAGCTTGCGCCCGCGCGCGCCGCGACCCTTTCGGACTTGCGCACCGAACGCATTTCCGGCGTGTCGAGGCTCCACGCCGCCAGGTCCAGCACCGCCTCCTCGCCGTACTTCACGATCTGCAGGCCCATGGCGATGGCGATGTCGAGCGCGGCCGAGCTGGCCTCGTAGATCAGCAGGCGGCCCTGCTGGCGGTGCGACAGGTCGCGGATCTGCCACAGCAGTTCTTCCCACGATTCCCGCGCGCCGACGGGATCGCCCATCACCACCCACGTCGCGCCTTCCACTTGGTACATCAGGAAGGCATCGCCCGCCCGCGAGATCAGGAAGCGCTTGTCGCCGGTCAGCGCGAGCATCGCTTCCGTCCGGTCTGCCGTGGCGAGGATGCGGCGGATCGTCGCCCACTCCTCGGCCTTGGGCATCGCGGGAGTGGGCGCTGGTGCGGGCGCCAGCATCGTGCGCGCGGCAAAGCCCAGCAGCAGCACCACGCACCCCAGCATCGCCCGCATGTAGCGCGGCGCCTCGGCCTGCAGCGCGAACCGCCACCACAGCGCGTCGCTGTAGGGGACGTGGCGAAACGCAAAAAGTCCCGCCCATCCTGCGAGCGTCGCCGCCATGGCAATCGCGACGATCCACCCGGCGCCCAGGGGTTGCGCGGTCAGCGCGGTCTTGCGATCGAACTTGCGGCGGCCAAGCTGCAGCAGCGCGGCCAGCATCAGGCAGACCGTCGCCTCCTCGTAGTCGATTCCCTTGCCCAGCGAGAACAGCGCGCCCGCCAGCAGGAGCACCCGCGCCACGACCGAAGCTCCGTCCAGTCGGCGATAGAGCCCGGGCGCAATCAGCATCAGCGCGGTCCCGGCCATGCTGGCGGCAACGTGGCTCGCCTCGATCAGCAGCAGCGGCAGGGCATCGCCCAGCACATCGATGCGCCAGCCGACCGGCGGCAGCGCGCCCGACAGCAGCAGCATCGCCCCGGCGAGGAACGTCGCGCCGCCCAGCAGCACCGGCAGCAGATCGGCCACCACGCTGCGCATGCCACCGAAGACCCGCCGCAGCCGGGGCGAGCGGGTGACCTCGTGCCAGGCCAGCAGCACCACGCCCAGCGCCAGCGGGGCGACGTAGTAGATCAGGCGGTAGACGATCAGCGCGGCAAAGACGCCGGTCCGGTCCTGCGCCGGCAGGACCGCCATGACCGTCGCCTCGAACACGCCAAGTCCGCCGGGCACGTGGCTGATCAGGGCAACGACGATGCCAAGCGCCCAGGCGAGCAGGAACAGGGGAAAGGTTGCAGGGTCGGCACCCGGTATCAGCACGAACAGCGCAGCGCTGGCGCAGGCAAGATCGGCCAGCCCGGTGGCGAACTGGGCGCAAAGCGCCGGCGCGCCCGGCAGGCGAATCGTCGCACCCATCAAGGACAAGGGCTTGCGCTGAAGCGCGACGACCACGGACAGCAGCACCACGCACGCCAGCAGGGCACAGCCAACGACCTGCACCGTCGCCGGAGCGAGCGCAGTCCAGCCCAGATCGATCGGCACCGATCCTGCCGCCATCGCCAGCGCCGCGACTGTGACCACGCCCGCCCAGAACGTCGCCCCCGCCAGCGCGATCACCCGCGCCACATCGGGACCGTCGAGTCCTGCGGCAACATAGATGCGGTAGCGCGCCGACCCTCCGGTCAGCAGCCCCAGCCCGAGGTTGTGGCTGAGCGTATAGCTGGTGAACGAGGCCAGTGCCGCCGTCCGCCACGGCAACGGGCGGCCGATCACCCGCAACGCAATGAAGTCGTAGAAGGTCAGCGCCAGATAGCTTGCCGCGGTAAACGCCAGCGCGCCTGCCAGCCGAAGCGGTGTCAGCGCGTGGAGGGCAGTCCGCACATCCTCATAGCGCACCTCGTGCGTAAGCCGGTCTAGCGCCACGAAAGCCAGCGCGGTGAGGGCAAGGACTACCCCGGCTGCACCGATGCGGCGCTGCTTTTCCGAAAGGGTCATTGCGGCAGCACTCCGATACGCGTCCAGACCTGCGACTTGCAGACCAGCCCGTGCAGGATGCAGCCGCTGATCTTCAGGCGGTCAGGCCCGATTGTCTCGATCGTCGAACTGAAGCGGTGGCCAAGGTCGGGCACCAGCACCGTGCCCTTCCAGCTGCCCCGCGCCTGCGGCCGATAATCTTCCAGCAGGTCCAGACCGATAAGCTCCGAAACGCCGCTCTCCCGCGCGTCAGCCTTGGCCTCGCTGCTGGCCCACACCACCCGGCCGCACAGCGCATTGCCGCACATCATGTTCTGCACCGCCACCGAGCGGTAGGGGTTCATCCACAGCCCGGTCACCGGATCGGTCGCCGCGCGGGGATAGGCGCCTGCCGGTGCGGCAAGCAGGGTGAGCATGAACAGTAACGCGGGCTTGAGGCGCATCGCATGGTTCCTCCGATGCTGCCCTGCTATTCTCCCGGCAATTGCCCTCGCGTGGCGCTTGCATGAATTATCGGCAATGTTGCCCGAGGCCCCTCGCAGCGCGCGCAAAACCTTGCCATGTTGCCGTGCATCCGCTGCATTTCGGGGACCCAGATGAGCCAGAAGATCCTGCTGGTCGAAGACGATCCCGCCACTGCCGACTACATCGCCGGAGGTCTCGAGGAAGAGGGCTTCACTGTCGACCGCGCCAGCAATGGCCGCGATGGCCTGTTCCTCGGCACGGACAGCGCATACCAGTGCATCGTGCTCGACCGGATGCTGCCGGGGCTCGATGGCATGGCAGTGCTCGGCGCGCTGCGCGGGGCAGGGGTGGAGACGCCGGTCATCATCCTGTCGGCGCTCGGCGCGGCGGAAGACCGCATTGCCGGCCTGACCGGCGGCTCGGACGATTACCTCGCCAAGCCCTTCGCCTTTGCCGAACTGCTCGCCCGCATCCGCCTGCTCATCCGTCGCCACGGCGGCGCCCCGGCGCAGCAGACTACGCTGTCCTGTGCCGATCTCGAGATGGACCTCCTTGCCCGCCGCGTCCGCCGCGCCGGGCAGACCATCGAACTGCAGCCGCGCGAATTCCGCCTGCTCGAATTCATGCTCCGCCACGTCGATCAGGTGGTAACGCGCACCATGCTCCTCGAAGGCGTGTGGGACTACCACTTCGATCCCGGCACCAACGTGATCGACGTCCACATCAGTCGCCTGCGCAAGAAGATCGACGAAGGCCATGCCGAGCCGCTGCTCCACACCGTGCGCGGCGCAGGCTATCGCATCGGCGCCAATCCTTGACCCTGTCTACCCTCTGGCGATCGACCACGCTGCGGCTGGCCGCGCTGGTCTTCCTGCTGCAGGTCCTCGCCGCAGCCCTGCTGCTGGTCGGCCTCGGCGCCGTGATCCGCCAGCAGAGCCGTACGCAGGCGATCGACGTGGTCGAGACCCTGCGCGACGACCTTGTCGCCACCCATGTCGCCGGAGGGCAGGGCGCATTGGTCGAAGCGATCCGCCTGCGCCTGTCCAACGAAGTCGGGCGCGGCGTCGTCGTGGCCTTGCAGGACCGCGATGGTCGGCTGATCGCGGGCAATCTGCGCGGCGTTCCCGCCGATGCCCGCACCTACCGCGCTGCGCGCCTGGTCGAGGTGCTGCGCCGCAATCACGCCGCGCCCGAGGCGGCCTTCCTGCTTGCCGTGCCGCTGAAACACGGCGGCACTCTGCTCACCGGCGTCGTCGTGGAAAGCGACCGGCAGTTCCTCGCCCTGCTTGAGCGTGCCAGCCTCGCCACGCTGGCCCTGTCGCTACTGTTTGCGGCCATTGCCGCCTGGCTCGCCACGCGCCAGATCGTCCACCGCCTGCAGGGCACGGTCAGGACGCTCGAAGGGGTCGGCCAGGGTGATCTTGCCCGCCGCGTGCCGCCCGACAATTCCGGCGACGCCTTCGCCCGTCTCGGCGAGGAGGTGAACCGGGCGCTGGCCCGCGTCGAATCCCTCAACGGCCAGCTCAAGGTCGCGACCGACGCCCTGGCGCACGACCTCAAGTCCCCGCTGACCCGGATGGCCACGGCGCTTGATCGCGTCACCACGCGGATCGACGACCCTGATGCGCTCTCGGCGGTCGAGGCGGCGCAGGCGGAGGGTCGCCGCGTCATGGCCATCATCGATACCGCGCTCGGTATCTCCCGCGCCGAGGCCGGGATCGGGCGGCAGAGCTTCGCCACCACCGACCTGACCGCCATGGTCGAGACCATTGCCGAAATCTACGAGCCGCTGGCCGAGGAAGAAGGCCGCACCCTCGTCGTCGACGCTGCCCCCGGACTGACGCTGCCGGTGCACCGCCAGCTCATGGACCAGGTGCTCGGCAATCTCATCGACAACACCATGCGCTATGGCGCGGGCACGATCACCGTAGCTCTTGGACTCTCGGGGAGCGACATTGCGCTTTCGGTTGCCGACGAAGGGCCTGGGATACCCCCGCACCTTCACGCCGAGGCCCTGCGCCGCTTCGGGCGGCTCGATGAAGCGCGCGGCGGCTATGGCGCGGGGCTGGGCCTCGCGCTGGTGGAAGCAGTCGCCCATCTCCATGGCGGCACTGTCGAGCTTTCCGATAATCCTGCAAGTACGTCAGGCCAGCCCGGCCTCAAGGTCACGCTTCGCCTGCCGCGTCAGCAGGCCGTTACGCTCTAGGCGTCAAGTTCGGAAAGCCACTGCCGGATCATCGCGCGTCCGGCGTCCACTGCAACCGGCCCATGCAGGTCGTGCGCGGCGCGCAGGCTTTCCAGCGTGCCGCCCGCTTCTTCCACGGCCTCGGGCCACTGTTCGATCCACGCGTCGAAGCGCGGATCGAGGCCCATCTCGGCATGGAACTGCAGGGCCAGCACGTTGCGCCCGCGGCGGAACGCCTGATGGTCGTAGACATGGCTCGAAGCGAGCAGCTCGGCCTCTGGCGGCAGGGTGAAGGTATCGCCATGCCAGTGCAGCACCGGCACGTCGGCAATGTGCCGCAGCGGGCTGTCGGTGGCGTGGACCTGCACCGGATGGAATCCCACTTCCTTGTGCGGCCCTGCAAAGACCTTGCCGCCCATCGCCTCGGCAATCATCTGCGCGCCAAAGCACACGCCAAGCGTGGGCCGGTCAGCCTCCAGCCGCATGGCCAGACGGCGCAGCTGGCAGGCGATCCATGGATGCTGGTCCTGCTCGTAGACCCCCATCGGCCCGCCCATCATGATCAGCAGGTCCGGCTCGCGCAGGTCGAGACTGGCAAAGGCAGGATCGGCCACGTCGATCCGGTCGACGTCGTAACCCGCGCTCTCCACCGGCTTGCGGAATCCGGCAACGCCTTCGTGCGGCACGTGGCGAATGATCAGGGCAGTCTTGCGGGGCATCGGAAATCCGGCGTTGCTTGCCCGCATTCCAATCGGAAAAATGCTCTACCGGTTCAATAGAGTTTTTCTTGGGAAGTCAGAGGGAGCGGTTTTCTCCCGTTCAGTCCCGGTCGGCATTGTCGCGATAGACATGCCATCTTCCTCTGCGCAAACGCCGGATCGGCTTGCCGCAGCCCTGGCATGGGCCGGTGTAATACATCAGCTTGCGCACCACCTTGCTGCGCACCGGCCGATGAAACCCGAACAGGCATTTCAGATTGAGCACGCCGGAAAGCCTATCTGGTTGGTCACCCATCCTCTGTTCCAGATGCGATGCGATTCGGACAACTGGCAAAAGTTAACCGTTCCTTCACTTGATGACTGCTGCGCAGGCCCGAAAGACGGAGAACGGGCGGCCAGCATTGCTGACCGCCCGCCCGGCAATCGGTAAACCTGCTGCGATCAGAACTTGATCGAAGCATCCACTCCGAAGGTGCGCGGCATGTTGAAGTTGCCGTAGTCACCGAGGATATTGCTGTTGTTGCCGATCACCACCACGTTCGGCACGCCCGACGCGGCAGTGGTCTGCACAGCCGGCAGACTGTTCGACGGATCGCGGCGATAGACCAGCTGGTTGTTGAACAGGTTGCGGCTCCACAGACCCAGGTTCATCTTCTGGTTGCCAAGGCCGATGTCGAGCAACGACAGGCGGGCGTTGACGATGAAGCTTTCATCCGCCTTGGTCGCGAACTGGTCGAAGCTCTGGGTCGCCTGCGAGTAGTTTGCATCGATGTGGAACTTCGGACGGGCGCCGCCGAGGATCTCGGGGAACTCGTAGTCGATCGAGGCGCTCGCCGCATTGCGCGGGGTGAACACGATGAAGAACTTCTGCGGCACGGTCGTGCTGTTGCCGGTCGGTACGCCTGCCGAGGTGAACTCCTTGTAGGTCACCGGCACTTCGGGGATGTTGGTGTAGGTATAGGCGTAGGACAGGTCGATCTTCAGCGCGTCGGTCGGCTTGAGCGTGAGGTCGGCCTCGACGCCGCGGATCTTGGTCGTGCCCGGCGCATTGAACGTGACGAGGTTGTTGAAGTTGCCCGTCGCGGTCGGCTGGATGGTCGAAAGGTCGACCTGGCTGTTCTTGCGGTCCATCATGTAGGCCGCGATGTTGATGCGGGCGTGCCGGTTGAACAGGTCCGCCTTGAGGCCGACTTCGTAGTTCTTCACGTCTTCCGGATCGAACGCGCGGTAGTCCGAAGTGCGCGAGCTGGCACCGCCGGCACGATAACCGGTCGAGTACTTCACGTAGCCGTGGACGTCGGGATTGAAGTCATAGGCGACCGTCGCCATCGGGTTGAAGCGCTTCCACTTCTTGTCGAGGCGCTTGTAGCCGTTGGCAGCCGCAGCGGCGGTGTTGACGGTGTAGTTGATGTTGCGCGACCAGGTCAGATCGCCTTCCTTGTCGTCCCAGGTGTAGCGACCGCCGACCGTGATGTGCAGCGCTTCGGTCGCGTTCCAGGTTGCCTGGCCGTAGACCGCATAGCTCTTCGAATTGACCACCGAGGCGCGGTCGATCGCACAGCCGTTGACGGCCTTGCCGACGAAGTCAGGCGTGTTGCCGGTGCAGAACGGGATCTGCACGTAGTTCGCCTGCGTCGGCGAAACGTAGATCGCGCCCATCGAGTTCGGCGTTGCCGCGTCGTCGCTGACGTGCTCGTTGAAGTAATAGAAGCCCGCAACGTAGTCGACCGAGCCGATCGTGCCGACGGCCTGGAATTCCTGGCTGAACTGGTTCTGCTTGAGGTCGGCAAGGCTGTAGCGGCTGAACGCGCAAGGCGCGGCAGCGGTGCAGTTCGGGGTGTAGTTGATGACCGGCACGCGGTGTGCGCCGCCCGAGTTGTCCCACTGCTGCACGTCAACGCCGCGCCATGCGGTGATCGAGCGCAGTTCCAGCTCCGGCGAGACCTTGAACTTCAGCACATTGGTGAAGCCGTGGGTCTTGTCGACGCTGTTGCGCTGCGGCACGCCGATGTCGGCGGTGCGCATCAGGGTCTTGCCGTTGACGACGATGCCGGGAGCCAGCGGCTTGATCGTGCCCTGCGTGCCGGTGAAGGCAGTGCCCGGCGTCACGCAGGTGCTGCCTGCGGGGATGGCGATCGGCGAGGCATTTGTGCCGCCGCTCAGGCAGTTCTGCGGGTTGTAGTTCAGCAGCTGGCTGTAGAACGGAGTGTTCTCGTCGCGGGCGACGTCATACGAGAAGTCGTTGGTCACGCCGTCGAACGGCTGCCAGCGCACCGCCGCGCGGAAGCCCTTGCGGTTGAAGTAGCCCCAGCCGGCCTGTCCGGCGAGCGGGTTCTTGGTAATCGCGTCCTGGTGCTGGTACACGCCGTCGAGCTTGACCGAGAAGCCGGCGAACTTGGGCAGGTTCAGGTGCAGCGCGGCGTTGCGCGAACCGATGTTGCCGACGCCGCCGTCAAGGCTGCCGCCGAACTCGCCGGTGGGCATCTTCGAAACCAGCGAGAGCGCGCCGCCTTCGGTGTTGCGGCCGAACAGGGTGCCCTGCGGACCCTTGAGCACTTCGACGCGCTCGATGTCGAACAGGCCGGTGTTGAGGCCATGCTGGCGACCAAGGTAGACGCCGTCGATATAGACGCCGACGCCCTGTTCGCGAGCGGGCTGGTTGGCGTCGAGCGGCACGATGCCGCGGATGCCGATGGTCAGGGCCGACTGGCGGGCTTCGAAAGTGGCAACGCGCAGCGAGGGCACGCCACCGTCAGCCAGGTCGAGCAGGCTCTGGACCTTGCGTTCCTTGATCGTCTCGGCACCCATGACCGAGATCGAGATCGGAGTCTTCTGCAGGTTCGTCTCGCGCTTGGTCGCGGTCACGACGATTTCGGTGAGACCGCCGCCGCTGTTGCCGCCGGTTTCCGACTGCACTTCGGCTTCTGCTGCGGGGGCTGCCTGGTCAACTGCGCCTTCGACGGTGACGCCTTCAGCGCCGACCGAGAACTTGGCGAAGGCCGATTCCGAACTGCAGGTGGCCGCGATGGCAAGTGCTGCCAGCGAAGCAGAACGACGAATACGAGCGGACTTCATGGAGAGGTTTTCCCTGGATGACGTTAGTATCGCGGCCCTCCGGTCCTGCCCCTATCGGCAGCCACCATCCGGCCTGCGCGTCGCCCTAGAGATACCCGGTGACACTACAGTGACGTGCCCGTGACACTACCGTGACAAGGGCATCATTATCCTCATTCAAGGTGTGCGGATGCGAGCAGCGCCAGCCATTGCGCCTTGGCTTCCGGTGAAATCCCGTCCTTGGCCAGCACTGCCAGTTGAAACCATGACCGCTTGCCGGTGACCAGCCGATAGAGCCCGTAACTGATCGACTCCGCCCCGCATCCCGGAGACCTGCGTTCGAAAGTCACAGAGTGCTCGTCCTGCCCCAGCACCGCGAACTCCGCCTTGCACGATGCGCCTGCGCTGCGGCTGCGGATCCCGCTCTCGATCTGCGCCATCCACCCTTGCGCCCCATCGATCTTTTTCTGCTTCGGGATCGAGACGATCTGTAGCGCCTCCTGCCACTTCGCCGCCGACTCGCCGCGCACTGCGATCAGATCGACGAGTCGCGTCGGATCGCTGCCATCGAACTGCACCATCTCGCTGCGCCCCTCGTCGAGGACCTTCTGCAGCGGGGGAGACAGGCGGTGGTCGAATTGCAGTCGCTCGGCATGGGCAGGCATGGCGATCGACAACAGCAGCAGCGCAATCAGTTTCCTCATTTCCCGGAGGTTAGCGCGCGCCCGCGCGCTCCTGCAAAATGTTTCCGACACTGTCACAAATGGCCTTCGCGAGGATTGCAGGGGACTTTCGGCCCATCGCATTTCGCTTGCACGAGGCGGACATTCGTGAAAACACTGAACCATATGGTTCACTATAACGCTCTCGACCGATCCTTTTCCGCACTTGCGGACGCCACCCGGCGCGGCGTGATCGAGCACCTGCTTCAGGAAGAAGCATCCGTCGGCGATCTGGCTGACCGGTTCGCGATGACCCTGACCGGCATGAAGAAGCACATCGCCGTGCTCGAACAGGCAGGTCTGGTCACCACCGAGAAGGTGGGAAGAACCCGCCGCTGCAGGCTCGGACACCTGCCAATGGCCGAGGAAGCGGCATGGATCGATCGTTACCGAAAGGTCTGGGCGACCCGGTTCGAGAGCTTGGATGCGGTTCTCGAAATGATGAAGCGAGAGGAGAATGCCAGTGACGACACTATCTGAGGGCACGCCAGACAAGACGCGCGTGGAAAAGCGCGGGGATCGCGAACTGGTGGTCATCCGCCGCTTCGATGCGCCGGTCCATCTGGTCTACAAGGCCTGGGCCGACCCGGCGCTGTTCCGCCAATGGTGGGTGCCACGCTCCTACGGCATGACGCTGGTCTCGTGCGAGATGGATGTGCGCGTCGGTGGCACCTACCGGCTGGAGATCGGCCACGCATCCTCCGACCAGCCGATGGCGTTCTTCGGCACCTATATCGAGGTCGAGCCTGATTGCCGGATCGTCTGGACCAACGAGGAAAGCCCGGATGGTGCCGTGACAACGGTAAGCTTTACCGAGGAGGACGGCGGCACCGAAGTCAGCATTTCCAACCGCTTCCCCACGGCTGAGGCAATGGAGCAGGAACTCGCCTCCGGGGCTTGCGAAGGCACCGCCGAAAGCCTCAAGCAGCTTGAAGAATTCCTTCAGGTCTGAACTCAGGGCCGGTCGAGCACGTATCCCAGCGAACGCACCGTTCGCAGTGGCGAGCCAGCCCCGACGTCGCGCAGTGCGCGGCGCAGGCGGCTCACCCAGGCATCCACGGTGCGTTCGTCGATGGGCTGGTCATGCTTGCCCAGCGCCGCGATCAGCTGCTGGCGGCTGAACACGTGACCCGGCTTTTCCATGAGGTAACGCAACAGACGCATCTCGTTGGGCATCAGCAGCAGCGGACGTTCCCGCCAGCGCGCCTGCATCGCGGCAAGATCGAGCGCCAGTTCGCCAAGCCTGAGCAGGCGGGCAGGGGCCTCATGCTCGGGCAACTGGATCGACAGCACGCGGTCGAGCAGCGCGTTGCGGTCCACCGGCCCGACGATGTAATCGTCTGCCCCGGCCCGCAGCGCCCGCCGCTTGGCCTCGGCGTCGTCGTCTTCGAGAATCATCGTGATGTGCGCGTCCTGGCCAAGGCTGTCGGCGCACCGCAACCGGCGGCACAGCTCAAGTCCTGACATTTCGGCCAGCACCCAGTCGACGAAGGCCCAGGGCCGCCCTTCCATCAGCGGCAGCGGCGCGTCGGCCTTCCAGCGATGGAACACCACGCGCAAGTCCGAATGCACGAACGCCTCGCGCCCGCCCGCAAGGTCACCTGTCAACAGAATGTCGATATGCCGCATTTGAACAAAGCCCCAGACAATGGGCACGTTCTGTCGCGGTTATGTGACGGGCGCATGACGATGTTACACCGCGCAGCAATGCTTCGGGGCAGTGCTGCTCCCCTCCCCGCAAGCGGGAGGGCCAAACCTGAAACTCCCCTCCCGCAGGCGGGAGGGGTTGGGGGTGGGCAAGCGTTCCCCCGCCAACCTGTCAGACTGGCAACCCGACATAATTCTCGGCAACGCTGGTCTGCGCGGCCACGCTGCTCGAGATGTAGTCGAGCTCGGCCACCTGCATGGCGCGTTCGAACGGGCCATCGTCCGGGAAGCGGTGCATCAGCTTGGTCAGCGTCCACGAGAACCGCTCGGACTTCCACACCCGCGCCAGCGCCTTGGCCGAATAGCCGATCACGGCATCGTTGTCGGCGCGCTTGAAGAAGCCGGTCAGCGCCTCGGCGGCATAGTGCACGTCGCTGGCCGCCAGGTTCAGGCCTTTCGCGCCGGTCGGCGGCACGATGTGCGCCGCATCGCCGCACAGCAGCAGGCTGCCATGGCGCATCGGTTCGAACACATAGGAGCGCAAGGGGGCGATCGACTTCTCGATCGAAGGTCCGCGCGTCATGTTCGCAGCAGCTTCAGGCCCAAGGCGCACGGCCAGTTCGTCCCAGATCCGCTCGTCCGACCAGTCCTCGACCTTCTCGGTCAGGGCGACGTCGACATAGTAGCGGCTGCGGGTGTGGCTGCGCATCGAGGCGAGGGCAAAGCCGCGCTCGTGGTTGGCATAGATCAGTTCGTGGTTGCACGGCGGCACGTCGGCGAGAATGCCCAGCCAGCCGAACGGATAGACCCGCTCGTACTCCTTCGCCACGCTGGCGGGGATCGCCTTGCGGCTTGGCCCGTGGAACCCGTCGCAGCCGACGATGAAGCGCGCATCGATGCGCTGTTCGGCGCCATCAAGCGCATATGTCACGTAGGGCGCATCGCTCTCGATCTCGTGCAGCGCCACATCGCTTGCGCCATAGATCACCTGCAGCCCGCGTTCGGGAGCGGCGTCCATCAGGTCCTTGGTAATCTCGGTCTGGCCATAGACGACCACGGTCTTGCCGGTCAGGTTCGCCACATCGATGCGGATCAGGCGCTCGCCATCGGCAAGGTTGAAGCCTTCCTCGACCAGCCCCTCTGCCTTGAGCCGCGCGTCAAGTCCCAGTCGGCCCATCAGGCCGACCGTGATCTGTTCGAGCACGCCCGCACGAATGCGGCCCAGCACGTAGTCCGGCGTCTGGCGTTCAAGCACGACGCAATCGACGCCCTCGGCCTTGAGCAAGTGTCCGAGCAGCAGCCCGGCAGGGCCAGCGCCGATGATGGCAACCTGGGTCTTCATGGCAATCTCCCACGCGCCCGCACTGGGATGCGGGATCAACGCGGCTGAATTTGACAGAACACGGGTTTGCGCGGAATGCAGCGTTAGGACAAACAACTGGCACTTTCGGGACATGACCGAGTCCATTCCGCGCTATGCCCTCTATGGCGAAGGCACGGCTTCCGCGCCCGGAGGCTTTGCCCATATCGAGACGATTGCCGAGCGTAGTGCGCTGCACGACTGGGAAATCGGGGTACACCGCCATGACCATTTCGTGCAGGTGCTGCTGGTAGAGGAGGGACACGCCGCGATCACGCTCGATACCCGCACGGTCGGGCTTGAAGGGCCGGGCAGGGTGATCGTCCCTGCCGCCGCCGTTCACGGCTTCCGCTTCCGCCAGGGCACGCGCGGCTTTGTCCTCACCTTGTCCACCGACTTTTCCACACGCGCGCTGACGGCGGCCGACCCCCTGATCGCGGCACTGGCCCAAGGCGGCATTGCCGAACTATCGGCGGAAGCTGCCGCGCGCGCGTTCTGGCTGGCGCGCGAAATGCTGGCGCTGCAGCAGGAGTGGCAGCAGCAGGATCCATTGTTCCTCTCGCTCGCGGAAAGCCTGATCCGCACGCTCGCCCGCGATGTTCCCGCTGCCGATGCGTCCGAACGGGCCGACCAGCGGCTCGACCGCTTCCGCCAGCTTGTCGAACTGCACTATCGCCAGCACCGCGATCTCGATTTCTATGCCGGTGCCCTGGGCCTCACCCGCCGCACCCTCTCGCGCCTCACCGCCGCGCGGCTTGGCTGCTCGCCGATGGACCTGATCCACCGCCGCCTCGCCTTGGAGGCACAGCGCCTGCTCCGCTACACCAACGCCACCGCCTCGCAGGTCGCCGCCGAACTGGGCTTCGAGGATCCGAGCTACTTCTCGCGCTTCTACCAGAAGGTCACCGGCAGGCGACCCTCGGCGGACAAGCGGCCCGACGTTTGACCTGCAAGGTTTTCCGCTGTCCTACAAGGCGGGGTTCATGTCATGAATCGCCGTGGAAAGAGGCCGTGTTGCGAGTCCCGCTTCCGTTCATCAACGCAGGGGCGGGGTGTATCTGACGCAGGCGTCAGTCTTTTTCTCTGGACACTGTAAACCCGTAAACACCTTGCGCTGCATCTCTCGCGGAAAATCCCGCAATTCCGCTTGTTTCGCGGCGCAAGTTCTCTATGAATTTTTCACGGATATGAACTGCGGATGAGGCTTTCTGAAATGGCAAAGATCAAGACCACCCACGTCGGCAGCCTCCCGCGCGGCGACGAACTCACCCCGCTCCTGCTCGCCCGCGACAAGGGCGAGGCCTACGACACCACCGAGTTCGACGCCAAGGTCTCCGCCGCCGTCGACGCCGCAGTGAAGATGCAGGTCGAGGCCGGCGTCTCGGTGGTCTCCGATGGCGAACTCGGCAAGGTTGGCTACTCGACCTACATGATCGAGCGTCTCTCAGGCTTCGGCGGCCACATCGACCGCAAGCCCGCCGCCGACCTCGCCGAAGTGCCCAACCTCGCCAAGAAGCTCTCGGCGATCATGGGTAGCCAGGAATTCGTCCGCGCCTCGTGCATCGGCCCGGTCCGCAAGGTCACGCTGCAGCCGCTGCACGACGACATCCGCCGCTTCAAGGCCGCGCTCGCCAATCACGCCGCGCCCGATACCGAAGCCTTCATGAACGCGGCATCGCCCGGCCTGATCACCGCCTTCCAGGTCAATCGCCACTACCCCAGCCACGAAGCCTACCTCGCCGACCTCGCCGATGCGATGCGCGAGGAATACGAGACGATCGTGGGCGAGGGCTTCTACCTCCAGCTCGATTGCCCCGACCTCGCGATGAGCCGCCACACCGGCTACCAGGACATGTCGGAGGAGGACTTCCTCAAGGTTGCCGCTGCCAACGTCGAGGCGCTCAATGCAGCAACCGCCAACATCCCGCCCGAAAAGATGCGCATGCACATCTGCTGGGGCAACTACGAAGGCCCGCACGATCACGACATTCCGCTCGAACGCGTGATCGACATCGTGATCAAGGCTCGCCCCGCCACGATCCTGTTCGAGGGCGCCAACCCGCGTCACGAGCACGAATGGACCGTGTGGCGGGACGCCAAGCTGCCTGACCACAAGATCCTCGCGCCCGGCCTGATCGATACCTGCTCGAACTACATCGAGCATCCCGAACTGATCGCCCAGCGCATCGAACGCTTCGCCAGCTTCGTCGGCGCGGACCGTGTGGTCGCCAGCACCGACTGCGGCTTCGGCACCTTCGCCGGCTATGGCAAGCTCGATCCCATCGTGACGTGGCGCAAGCTCAAGTCGCTGCGCGAAGGTGCCGACATCGCTGCGAGCCGCCTGTGAGCCCCGAGGATCGCCGCGCCGCAGAGCACGACTGCGCCCGCCTCGTCGCGCTTTACGCCAATCTCAACGACGATGCGCGGTGGGACGAGGTGGCGGCGCTCTACGCCGAGGATGGCGTGATGTACCGTCCGACCGCGCCCGATCAGGGCGTTGAGGGTCGCGAGGCTATCCTTGCGGCGTTCAAGGCCCGCCCGCCGCGCACGACGCGGCATGTCTGCTCGAATGTGGTCATCGACGTCGAAGGCCCGGCCACTGCACGCGGCACCAGCGCGATGCTGCTGTTCACGGGCGAGGGCGCGCCGCTGGTCGGCTCCTTCCACGACCGCTTCGTGCTGACCGCCGATGGCTGGCGCTTTGCCGAGCGGCGCGGGAGCCTGACGTTCAAGTGAACGCCCCTGCTGCCTCGAACCCGGTGAAGTCGGCGATGCGCACGCTCGACGTGATCGAGTACGTCGTCGCCAACCGGCAGGGCGCGGTGGCGCAGGAGATCGCGGGCGCGCTGGCGATCCCGGTCAGCAGCCTGTCCTACCTCCTCGCCACGCTGACCGAGCGTGGCTACCTGACGCGGGAAGGTCGGCGCTATCTGCCGGGGCCGGGCCTGCAGCGGCTGCGCGCGCCCGACGCGGCGCTCACGCTCGAGGATCGCGTGGCGCCGCTGGTGCGGGCGCTGCGCAGCGAACTGAACGAGACATCGTCGTTCATGGTTCGCCGTGGCTGGGAAGTGGAGGCGCTGGTCACCGAGGCCAGCGATCAGGCGCTGCGCTATGCGGTCGATCCCGGCACGCGGCGCCCGCTCCATGCCCTTGCTGCGGGCAAGATCATGGCGGCGTGGCTGCCTCCGGCAGAGATGGAGCGGTATTTCGCCGAGACCGAGCGCGCCAAGCTGACCCCGCAGACGCGCACGACCGAGCAGGAGCTACGCGCCGACTTCGCGGAGATCATGGCGACCGGCTTCAGCCTCGCGCAGGAAGAGGCGACGGTCGGCATCTGCGGCATGGCGGTACCGGTGTGGATCGACGAGCAACTGGCGGGCGCGTTCAGCGTGGCGGTGCCGGCAGTGCGCTTCACTGAAGAATTGGCGAGCCGGATCCGCGAACTCCTGCTCCGTAGCGCAGGAGCGGTGAAATGATGGAGCGACGTTCATTCCTGGGGCTGCTGCCCGCTGTTGTCGGCGCTATGGCGGCACCCGGTCTGGTCAGGGCTGCGGCAGACCAGCGCCGCTACCGCGTGATCTGCGACAACGACTTTTCGGGCGATCCCGATGGGCTGGTGCAACTGGCGCAGCATCTGCGCTCGCCGTCCATCGACATCCGTGCGATCATAGGTTCGCACCTCCACGCCGATGAGGCCTGGGCCAAATCCGATCATCAGGCAACGGACTCCGCCAACCGCGCCCGCGAATTGATGGGGGTGATGGGGCTGACGGACAAGGTGCCCGTCCTTGCCGGAGCCGAGAAGGCCATGCCGTCGATGACGGTTCCCGCCCGCACGGCTGCGACCGATGCAATCATCGCCGAGGCCATGCGCGATGACTCGCTGCCGCTGTTCTACTGCGCCGGTGCTGGGCTCACCGATCTGGCGTCGGCGTGCCTGATCGAGCCGCGCATCGGCAAGCGGCTGACGCTGGTGTGGATCGGTGGGCCGGAGTATCCCGGGCTAGGACTGCCAGTGCCCGGAGGTTCGCCCGGCGAATACAACATGACGATCGACGTCGCCGCGGCGCAGGTGATCTTCAACCGCTCCGACATTGCGATCTGGCAGGTGCCGCGCAACACCTACCGCCGCATGCTGTTCTCGATGGCCGAGCTTGAGCAGATGAAGGCCCAGGGCGGCACCGGAGCCTGGCTTGCCGGGCAGATCGAGGGCATTTCTGCCGCTGCCGCAGGCATGGGGCTGAAGGTGGGCGAAGCCTACGCGCTTGGCGACAGTCCGCTGGTGACGTTGACCGCGCTGCAATCGGCGTTCGAGGCCGATCCGTCGTCGAGCGATTACGTCATGGTGCCCGCGCCGAGCATTCAGGCGGACGGGACCTACAAGCCGAACCCGAAGGGCAGGCCGATCCGCGTCTATGTGACCATCGACACCCGCCTGACCTTTGGCGACATGCTGGCCAAGCTCAAGAAATAAGGGCCGGATCGCTCCGGCCCCGTTCGCTCAAGCCCCGGTCGCTTACTTCTTCATGCCTTCGGTGATGCGCTGGGTTTCGGCGCGGGTCGAATCCGGGCCGGTGTTGCGCTTGTAGATGCCGCCTTGGCCCGCCGCGCGGTTGAACAGTTCGGGATCGCCTTCGCGCTGCTCAAGGCCGAACAGCGGAAACAGGCCGGGGTGCCGACCGAGGCCGCCGTAGAGATCGAGGCAGCGTTCGATCCACGGACGCAGCGGATCGTCGTTGGCAAGGACCGGCGTCTTGCAGACCGAGGCGGTGAACAGGATGCCGCCCATGATGCGGAAGTCGGCATAGTTCGGAGAGGAGCCGCCGAGCCATTCGTGCTGGCCGAGTGCTGCACGCAGCGGTTCGAGCGCGGCGCTGATCTTGGGCAGGCGCTCCTCGCGACCGGCCTGGACGTCCTCGAGCTTGCGGCCGAGCATCTTCTCGCGGCTGTGGGTGACGTATTCGTGGTCTGCGGGGACCGAGAGATCGCGGTAATCGGCGCAGAAGCAGAACATCCACGGGCCGACAGCGGCGTTCCAGAACCAGTGGTCGAGCGCCTTCAATGTTGCGGCAACGCTTTCATGCGGAATCAGGGCCGGGCGGTCGGGATACTTGGCATCGAGGTATTCGACGATGCCCCAGCTATCGAGCACCCATTCGCCGTCGTCGACGATGGCAGGCAGGCGCTCGGTCTTGCCGCCGGTGCGCTCAAGAATGCCGGTAAAGCCGCCCGGCACGACATCGAGATCGAAGCCCTTGTGCTTGAGCGCGTACTTGGTTGCCCAGACGAACGGACTGATCGTCGCGCCGGTGGAAAGGGCGAGGTCGTAGAAGGTAATGGTGTTGTTGGCGGCCATGGGAATCCTCTCTCGTCGTTGCGATCAGTCTGCCAGATATTGTTAGTAACACAAACTAATTTTCAGCAGAAACGCAAAGAGCGCCGAACCCGTCGGGATGGGCCGGCGCTCTCGCTTTCGGGCTTGTGGCCCAAAGATTACTTCTTGGTGCGCCAGCCTTCGGCGTAGCTGTCGCGCGCGACTTCCGAGTAGGGGACCGCGGCAACGGTCGCCTTGATTTCGGTCTGGACGTGGGGCTCGACGGTCGGCTTGGTCGTGCCGCCGTTGGGCTCGCCCCACAGCAGGCTGACTTCGGTACCCGGCTCGACGAAGCCCGGTTCCATCATCGCGAGAGTGAGGAACTTGCCTTCGTTTGCGGTGTAGCCGATCCAGGTGGAGAGGCCGACCATCTTGCCATCGGCGAGGACCTGATCGAACGGGTGCATCGAGTAGACCGCGCTCGGGTACTCCATGAACTTTGCGCGATCGCCCTTGCTCAGCGCCGAGGACTGGACGCGCATGACGTCTTCGTTGTCGAGCGCGAGGGTCACCTTGGTGCGGTGATTGCCGGCAGCGGCCATCTTCTCGAGCGCGGCGCGGCCGATGAAGTCATGGTCGAACTTGACGAACGGGCCGTAACCGAGGTCCCACGGCGTGGTGTAGTAGCCTTCGATGCTCTCGGGAACGTAGCTGCCGCCGACCGAGCACTTTGCTTCGTAGGAGTTGGCCGAGAGCCATTCACGATAGGGGCGCAGCGCCTCGCCGGTGTAGATCGCGGGGAAGGGCGAGGGGATCCAACCCGATTCCAGCGTGTTCGACGAGTAGGCGCGGCCGCCGACGAGCGCCATCTGGAACTCCTTGCCGGCTTCGACCAGCGCGGCGTGGACGGCGCCGTAGTCTTCCCACGGGCCCATCAGTTCGAAACCGGGCTGGCCAGCCATGCCGTGGCGCAGCGCGCGCACTTCCTTGCCGCCGATGGTCATGCGGGTCATGTGGAAGAACTTGAGATCCGGTGCGGACTTGCCGGTGGCCTTCTCGATGATCATCATCGCGTTCGGGCCCTGGATCTGGAAGCGGTAGGAGTTGCGCTTGCCATCGGTGCGCATCGCCCAGCGCTCGTCACGCTCCACGGTGACGTTCCAGTTGCCCGAAGCGGCGTGGTACTCGACCCATTCGATCGTCGGCGCGCGGCCGACGAGATTGAAGTGGTTCTCGTCGAGGTAGAACAGGATCACGTCGCCGATGACATAGCCATCGGGGGTGACGGGGACGAACTGCTTGGCGCGGTCCGGCTGGAAGTTCTTGAACGAGTTGATGCCGAGGTGCTCGAGCATCTTGAAGGCGTCCGGCCCCTTAACCGCCAGATCGACCATGTGGTACGACTGGTTGTAGAGAACGGCAGAGTGTGCCCATGCCCACTGTTCGTTGCGCCAGTTCGAGTATTCCGCCGGAACGCCGGGATAGACGTTGGGGCCGACCTGCTGGTTGCGGACGAAGTTGACGAGGTCACCGGCGTTCTGGATGACCTGCTCTAGGGTCTGGGACATTTCTCAAGCTCTCCCGATGCGATTTCACGGATATGGACTCGCCATGCCTCATTTTCGCGTGCTTGAAAAGTTCGGAATGCTGAATTGGGTGAAAAATTGTATGTGACGCGTACGGATTTGTGCGAACACGTGGCCTGTCTCGTCATTCCCGCGTAGGCGGGAATCCAGACTTCGTCTGCGCCGAGTTGCTCTGGCTCCCCGCCTTCGCGGGGATGACGAAAGCATTTCCTGGCAAGCAGGAGGTTCCGACCGCCACAAACGGAAAGGGCCGGTCCTTGCGGACCAGCCCCTTTGCGTGTCGGTTAAGGCAGATCAGCCTTCGACGTGTTCGGCAAGAACCGTAAGGCCCTTGGCGCCGACTTCGGCGAAGCCGCCCTGGACCGTTATCTCTTCAGGGGCCGACCCTGCCGACTTGTAGACCTTGATCGTCCCGTCCTTCACCGTCGACATGAACGGTGCGTGGCCTTCCAGCACGCCGAATTCACCGTCGGTGCCGGGAACGACGACCATGTGGACCTCTTCCGAACGGACGAGGCGGGCCGGGGTGACGAGTTCGAAGTGGAGAGACATCTCTAGCCTTTCGGTCTCCCCGGGCGGACCCGGGGAGCTAGGTCAATCAGGCTTCAGCAGCCAGCTTCTTGGCCTTTTCGACCGCTTCGTCGATGCCGCCGACCATGTAGAACGCGGCTTCGGGAAGGTGGTCGTACTCGCCGTCGACGACAGCCTTGAACGAACGCACGGTGTCTTCGACCTGGACGAACTTGCCCGAGATGCCGGTGAACACTTCGGCGACGTGGAACGGCTGCGACAGGAAGCGCTGGATCTTGCGGGCGCGGGCGACGGTGAGCTTATCTTCTTCCGAAAGCTCGTCCATGCCGAGGATCGCGATGATGTCCTGCAGCGACTTGTACTTCTGCAGCGTTTCCTGAACGCGGCGGGCGGTCTGGTAGTGCTCTTCACCGACGACGGCGGGCGTCAGCACGCGCGAGGTCGAGTCGAGCGGGTCAACCGCCGGGTAGATGCCGAGTTCGGAAATCGCGCGGTTCAGCGTGGTCGTTGCGTCAAGGTGAGCGAACGAGGTGGCTGGCGCCGGGTCGGTAAGGTCGTCCGCGGGAACGTAGATCGCCTGCACCGAGGTGATCGAACCCTTGGTGGTGGAGGTGATGCGCTCCTGCAGCGCGCCCATGTCGGTGGCGAGCGTCGGCTGGTAGCCCACGGCCGAAGGAATACGGCCGAGCAGAGCCGACACTTCCGAACCCGCCTGGGTGAAGCGGAAGATGTTGTCGACGAAGAACAGAACGTCCTGGCCTTCCTGGTCACGGAAGTATTCGGCCATGGTCAGACCCGAGAGAGCGACGCGAGCGCGGGCGCCCGGGGGTTCGTTCATCTGGCCGAACACGAGAGCAACCTTCGAACCGTCCGGAGTCGGGTTGCCATCGGCGTCCTTGGCGATAACGCCGGCGTCGAGGAACTCGTGGTAGAGGTCGTTGCCTTCGCGGGTGCGTTCACCGACGCCTGCGAAGACCGACACGCCGCCGTGGCCCTTGGCGATGTTGTTGATCAGTTCCTGGATGAGCACGGTCTTGCCGACGCCCGCGCCGCCGAACAGGCCGATCTTGCCGCCCTTTGCGTAAGGGGCGAGAAGGTCGATGACCTTGATGCCGGTCACGAGGATCGCGGCTTCGGTCGACTGCTCGATGAATTCCGGAGCCTTGGCGTGGATCGGAGCGGTCTGCTCTGCGCCAACCGGGCCACGCTCGTCGATCGGATCGCCGACGACGTTCATGATGCGGCCGAGGGTCTTGGGGCCGACCGGCACCGAGATCTGCGCGCCGGTGTTGGTCACCGGCTGGCCGCGGGTCAGGCCGTCGGTCGAGTCCATCGCGATGGTGCGGACGGTGTTCTCGCCGAGGTGCTGCGCGACTTCGAGAACGAGGCGGTTGCCGTTGTTGTCGGTTTCGAGCGCCGAGAGAATCGCGGGGAGTTCGCCCTCGAACGCCACGTCGACGACGGCGCCGATGACCTGGCTGATCTTGCCGGTAGCTGCTGCGGTGGCCATTGTTGTTTCCTTGCCTTCTATCTCAGTCGTCAGAGCGCTTCAGCGCCCGCGATGATTTCGATGAGTTCGGTGGTGATCGCGGCCTGGCGGCTGCGGTTGTACTGGATGGTGAGCTTGTTGATCAGCTCGCCCGCATTGCGCGTCGCGTTGTCCATCGCGGTCATCGACGCGCCCTGTTCCGAGGCTTCACGCTCGAGCAGGGCACCGAAGAGCTGCGTGGTGACGTAGCGCGGCAGCAGTTCCTCGAGGATTTCCTCCTCGCCCGGCTCGTACTCGACCACAGCGTCGATGGCGCCAGAAGACCCTGGGGTGTTGGTAGGCGCGGGGACCGGGATGATCTGCGTGGTGACCGGCAACTGGGTCAGCGCGTTCTTGAACTCCGGCGCGACGAGATGCGCGACGTCGAACTTGCCCGCTTCGAACATCTCGAGAAGTTCGCGGGCGATGGCGCTGGCTTCGTCGAAGCCGGGCGTGCGCACGTTGCCGGTGTCGTATCCGGCGGCGATGCCGTTCGGATAGTCACGGCGGATCGGAGCGCGACCCTTCTTGCCGACGAGATAGAAGCTCACCGTCTTGCCCGCCGCTTCGAGCGCGCGCGCCTGGAGCTTGGCTTCCTTGACGATGTTCGAATTCAGACCGCCGCACAGGCCCTTGTCGGTGTTGACCACGACAAGGAGGTGACGCTGGTCGGAGCCGGTGCCGCGCATCAGCAGCGGTCCGTTGTCCTGGCCTGCGACCTTGGCGGCGAGGCTGCCCATGACTTCCGCGAGGCGGCTGGCATAGGGGCGCGCGGCTTCGGCAGCCGCCTGCGCCTTGCGCAGCTTGGCCGCCGCGACCATCTGCTTGGCCTTGGTGATCTTCTGGGTCGACTTGACCGAGTTGATCCGGCCCTTGAGTTCCTTGAGTGAAGCCACTCTCGTTTCCTTCCTCTTTCGTCATTCCCGCGCAGGCGGGAATCCAGTCCGGGTTTGCGCTTTTTCGCTCTGGATCCCCGCCTTCGCGGGGATGACGAAGTGGATGTTGTCTAAGACCTTATGCGAACTGCTTTGCAAAAGCGTCGAGCGCCGCGACCAGCTTGCTCTTGGCTTCGTCGCCAAGGTCCTTGGTGTCGCGGATCAGGCCGAGCAGGTCAGCGTGCTGCGTGCGCAGGAAGCTGAGCAGTTCGGCTTCGTACTCGGTGACGCGGTTGGTCGGCACCGAGTCCAGATAGCCCTGCGTACCGGCGAAGATCACCGCCGTCTGCTCTTCAAAGCCGAGCGGCGAGAACTGGGGCTGCTTGAGCAGTTCGGTCAGGCGCGCACCGCGGTTGAGCAGCTTCTGGGTCGAAGCGTCGAGGTCCGAACCGAACTGGGCGAAGGCCGCCATTTCGCGGTACTGCGCGAGCTCGAGCTTGATCGAGCCGGCAACCTTCTTCATCGCCTTGGTCTGGGCCGAGGAGCCGACGCGCGACACCGACAGACCGACGTTGATGGCCGGACGGATGCCCTGGTAGAACAGGCCGGTTTCAAGGAAGATCTGGCCGTCGGTGATCGAGATCACGTTGGTCGGAATGTAAGCCGACACGTCGCCAGCCTGGGTTTCGATGATCGGAAGGGCGGTGAGCGAGCCAGCGCCGTTCTCGTCGTTCATCTTCGCAGCGCGCTCGAGCAGGCGGCTGTGGAGATAGAACACGTCGCCGGGGTAGGCTTCGCGGCCCGGCGGGCGGCGGAGCAGCAGCGACATCTGACGGTAGGCGACGGCCTGCTTGGAAAGGTCGTCATAGACGATCACGGCGTGCATGCCGTTGTCGCGGAAGAACTCGCCCATGGTCGCACCGGTGTAGGGCGCGAGATACTGCAGCGGTGCCGGTTCCGAAGCGGTTGCGGCGATGACGATGGAGTATTCCATCGCGCCGTTTTCTTCGAGCTGGCGGACGATCTGCGCCACGGTCGAGCGCTTCTGGCCGACGGCGACGTAGATGCAGTAGAGCTTCTTGCCTTCGTCGGTGCCGGCGTTGACCGCCTTCTGGTTGATGAAGGTGTCGATCGCGACAGCGGTCTTGCCGGTCTGGCGGTCACCGATGATCAGCTCGCGCTGGCCACGGCCGACGGGGACGAGTGCGTCGATCGCCTTGAGGCCGGTCTGCAC
Organism: Novosphingobium jiangmenense; assembly: GCF_015694345.1. GTDB lineage: Bacteria > Pseudomonadota > Alphaproteobacteria > Sphingomonadales > Sphingomonadaceae > Novosphingobium > Novosphingobium jiangmenense. Next base: position 36,099 of record NZ_JADQDC010000008.1, on the reverse strand, counting down.
GGGTTCATGCACCGACTTGCGCGGGATGATGCCCGGAGCCTTGACTTCGACGCGGGTGCGGGTGGCATCGACGATCGGGCCCTTGCCGTCGATCGGGTTGCCGAGCGCGTCGACCACGCGGCCGAGCAGGCCCTTGCCGACGGGAACGTCAACAATGGTGCCGGTGCGCTTGACGACATCGCCTTCCTTGATCTCGGCGTCCGAGCCGAAGATCACGACGCCGACGTTGTCGGCTTCGAGGTTCAGGGCCATGCCCTTCACGCCGTTGGCGAATTCGACCATCTCGCCGGCTTGGACCTTGTCGAGACCGTGGATGCGGGCGATACCGTCACCCACCGAGAGAACCGACCCGACTTCCGAGACCTGGGCGTCGGTGCCGAAGCTGGCGATCTGGTCCTTGATGACCTTCGAGATTTCAGCGGCGCGGATTTCCATGTTCTGTCCTTCCTGGAACCTGTGCGGGCCGTTAGGCCTTCATCGCCTGGGCGAGAGAATTGAGACGGGTGCGGATCGAGCTGTCGATCATCTGGCTGCCGATCTTGACGACGAGGCCACCGAGGATGTCGGGATCGACACTGGTCTTGAGCTTGATCGACTTGCCGGTGCGGGCCTTCAGCTTTTCGGTGAGGGCGGCGACCTGGGCATCGTCGAGCGGGTGAGCGCTGGCGACTTCGGCGCTGACTTCACCGCGATGGGCGGCCGCGATCTGGCCAAAGGCGCGGATCACGTCGGGCAGGGCCGAAAGACGGCGGTTCGAAGCGAGCACGCCGAGGAACTTCTTGGTCAGGTCGCCAAGGCCGAGCAGGCCGGCAACCGAATCCATCGCGCGACCGGCAGCATCGCGGCCGAGTTGCGGGTTGCCGATCAGGCCCTTGAGGTCAGCCGATTCGCGCAGTGCAGCATCGAGCTTCTCGAGATCGCCTTCGACGGCGTTCACAAAGCCCTGCTCATTGGCCAGATCGAACAATGCCGAGGCGTAACGCCCTGACAGGCTGGCCGTAATGCCGCTGGAAATCTCCACGCGCCGAAGTTCCTTCATCCAGGATAAGCCGAGGCAGACCATTACCCGGCGATGAACACCGGGTGGCCTGCAGACGGGGCGCGCCTAGCAACGTCAGGCCGATATGACAAGATGCGACTTGGCTTCTTGTGCATAGGTATGATCGTGATTTCCCTGATGCGGGGCGATCAGGGCGCAGGCTGGCAGTTGTAGCGCATCCGTTCGTTGGGTTCAGGCGGCAGCAGCGCCTTGATCGCCTGCTGGTTCTGGCCGAACTGGCGTGCTGCCTCTTCGCCAGCGCCACAGGCCGGAGCGCTGAGCTTCGCACGTGCAGCGCGGGCCTGGGTCATGGCATCAAGGCCGACGAGGAAGCGTTCGACCGTATAGGTGCGGCTCTGCGGGTCATACGAATTTACCGAGACGGCTTCCTCGCCATTGGGGACGAGGATTCGGCTCCAGCCATCGTTGGCGAGGCCGTACTGGGTCTTGCCGTTCATGCAGCCGCCTTCGTTCCAGTCGATCGGAACGTCGGTGATATCGGACACGGTGACGCGGCTGCGCTCTGGATCGAGCACGCAGATCATCCGCCCGCTGCCATCGTTGCTGGCGGCAAGGGTGGAGGCGCTCGGCGAGGGTTGCGGCTCTTCGAGCATTTCCTTGGCGCGGCTGTCGATCGACGTGAGCGAGGGGCGCAGGAACCAGACAGCAATGGCCGAGACCAGCAGGGCGGCAGCGCCGAAGACGTGCTTGCGCAGGAACTTGCCGCGCCGCTTCGAGGCCTGGACCATGCCCCAACCACCAACGCCCAGCGCGCCGACGAGGAGCAGGGCGGCAAGGGCCATGCCGTTGTCGCGTTCGGACAGCACGGCCATCTCAGCTTCGCGGCGCGCTTTTTCCAAGGCCTGCTGGCTGGCCTGGGCGCGGGCTTCGGATTCGGCGGCGAGGCGGGCCTGATCTCCGGCGGCGCGTTGGGCTTCGGCGCGATCGAGGTCTGCGATGGAGCGGCAGGGCAGGCCGCTGGTGTGGGCATCGACTTTGGCCTTGAGCAGGAAGGCGGCAAGCTCGCGCATCGAGATGGCGAAGTAGAACGACGAATCGGTGCTGTTGTCGCTGACCGTGCCGAACGAGTTGACGCCGATCACGCGCCCGCAGGAATCGAGCAGCGGTCCGCCGGAGTTGCCCGAACCAAGCGGAGCGGTGTGAAGCAGGGTGTCGAACGAGCGCGACGAGCGTCCTCCCGAGAGATAACCGCGGGTTTTCACCGCTTCCTGGGGCGTGACGAGATCGGCCATCGACAGGCCCTGCGCCAGATCGACGTTGCCGGGGTAGCCGACGGCGTAGACTTCCGAGCCATCTCCCGGAGCGCCGGGGAACAAGGTGATGGGGGTCAGCGTGCCGCCGCCTTCGATGCGCAGCAGGGCAAGGTCGTTGCCGGGTGAATAGGCGACGAGCTTGGCCGGGTAGCCGTTGCGGCCCTCCGCAGGGACGACGCCTGCGATCAGCGTGTCGTCGCCGCGCAGCTCTTCGACGACGTGGGCGTTGGTGACGATCAGGTTCGGCGTGACTGCAAAGCCGGTGCCATGGGTGATCAGCCGCGCCCGGTCTCCGTCGCTTTCGATGATGACCACGCGGACGACCGAGCGGCTCGCGGCGCTGATGTCCGCCGGGTCAGCCAGCGCGATGGGGGCAGATGCCAGTGCCAGGAGGGCGACCAGAAACGCGATTATCTGTTTGGCGACACGCATGACCGCGCTTTTTGCGCCGATTTGCTTTGACCGCAAGGTGCGGGACGCTTTGCTGAGGCAAGGTGGGCACATTCTCTCCGCAACGAGGAGATGAAATGATGCGCGATGCGACACAGGCTTGCGGTGACCGCCGGGGAGCGTATCGACAGGACATGGTCAGGGCTCCGGACATTTCCGACGATGACGCATGGCAAGCCGTGCTGGCGCGCGACCGCGCGTTTGACGGGCGCTTTGTGACCGGGGTTCTCAGCACTGGCATCTATTGTCGGCCGTCCTGTTCCGCCCGGCATCCGCGCCTTGAGAACGTGCGGTTCTTTACCGACGGGACTGCTGCGCGCGCGGCGGGGTTGCGCCCTTGCCTGCGCTGTTCGCCCGATGATGTGTCGCGCGACGAACGGGCGGTGCTGACGGCGATCGAGGCGATCAAGGCGGCGGGGCAGATATTGGCGCTGGCCGATCTGGCAGAGCGGTGCGGCTATTCGCCGACGCATTTCCAGAAGGTCTTTGCCCGGGCGACCGGTCTTTCGCCCGCGGCCTATGCTCGTGCGTTGCAGAGGGAGCGCATGGCGGAAGTGCTGACGGGTGCGGAGAGTGTGACGGATGCGATCTACGGTGCGGGATTCTCAGGACCTTCGCGTTTCTATGCGGCGGCTGAGGAGCGTCTGGGCATGACGGCTTCGGCTTGGGCCAATGGCGGTCGCGGCGTGACGATCCGCTGGGCGGTCGTGGCGACCTCGCTGGGCGAGATGCTGGTTGCGGCGACCGAACGCGGCGTGTGCCGGTTGTCCTTCAACGAGGATGTTGCGGCGCTTCGGATGCGCTTTCCCAATGCCGCGCTGGAGCAAGGGGGCGAGGAGTTTGCGGGGCTGCTGGCGCAAGTGATCGCGGCGGTCGAAACGCCTGGCGATCATTCGCATATCCCGCTCGACGTCAGGGGTACGGCGTTTCAGGAAGCGGTGTGGCAGGCGCTGCGGCGCATACCGCCGGGAGAGACGCGCTCTTATGCCGACATTGCCGCAGCCGTGGGCAAGCCGGGGGCGGTGCGTGCGGCGGGATCTGCCAACGGCGCCAACAACGTTGCCGTTCTTATCCCCTGCCATCGCGTGATCCGTTCGGATGGTTCGCTGGGCGGCTATGCCTATGGGCTTGAGATCAAGCAGCGCTTGCTCGACAAGGAGCGCGAAACCAACCGGGGGTAGGGTATGGACGATCTTCAGACGGCGAGACCGGGGCTTGTGCGGCGGATTGTCGCATTTCCGCTGACGTTGCTGATCATCGAGTTCTTCGGTGTCGCCATCGCGGCGTCGGCCGCGTCGTTCGGTTTGCTCAAGATCGTGACGCAGGGAACGCCCGGCTATTTCCTTGGCGGGCTGGCGGTCGCGGTCTTTGCTATCCTGATTTATCTCGCGGCGCGGCGCTGGATCGAGTGGCGGGGGAACGATGAACTCCCGCTCGAGGCCTTCGGGCGCGAGGTGCCGCTTGGGCTGCTGATCGGTGCAGCGTTGTTCACGCTGATGACCGGCATCGTTGCGCTTCTGGGCGGTTTCTCGGTCGAGCGGGTCAACGGCTTGGGGGCGCTATGGGCGATGCTGGCGATGGCGGTGACTTCCGGGACGATCGAGGAGCTTCTGTTCCGCGGGATTCTCCTGCGCCACATCGAGGCGATGCTGGGCACCTGGGCGGCGCTGGCGATTACCTCGGCTCTGTTCGGGCTGGCGCACCTATCGAATCCAGGGGCGAGCCTGTTTGCCGCTTTTGCGATCGCCATGGAAGCAGGCATCCTGCTTGGCGCGGCTTATCTCTGGAAGCGGCGGCTGTGGATACCGATCGGCATTCATGCGGCTTGGAATTTCACGCAAGGGTGGGTGTTCAGCGTGCCGGTATCGGGAGGCAAGGCGCCCGAGGGACTGCTGGTGACGACGCGCGAAGGGCCGGACTGGCTGACCGGCGGCGCGTTTGGCCTGGAGGCCAGTGTGATCGCCATGCTGGTCGCGACCGCTGCGGGCTTGTTTCTGCTGGTTCGCGTGGTGCGGCAAGGCGGGATCAGGCCGCCGATGTGGGTCAAGCGTTAGCGCGCCCATCCGGGTTCTGCGGGCTCCAGCGTCTTGAGGAAGGCTTCCGAGCTCTCAAGATATTCCGCGCGCTTGTCCTCGCTCATTCGGCGCCAGGTGGCATAGGGCTGGGCGAGGCGGTGGTAGCCTGAGAGCTTCTTCTCGTTGCGGGCGAGGAAGTGCCAATAGAGCGCGTTGAAGGGGCAGGCAGCTTCGCCGGTCTTCTTCTTCACGTCGTAGGCACATTTGCCGCAGTAGTCGCTCATGCGGTCGATGTAGGCGCCGCTGGCGGCGTAGGGTTTGGACGCGAGCCGGCCCTTGTCGGCGTGGAGGACCATGCCGGCGACGTTGGGGAGTTCGACCCATTCGAAGGCATCGGCGTAAACGACGAGATACCAGTCGGCGACTTCCTGGGGCTTCAGCCCCGCCAGCAGAGCGAAGTTGCCGAGCACCATCAGGCGCTGGATGTGGTGGGCGTAGGCGTGATCGCGGGTGGCACGCACGCAGTCGGCGAGGCAGCGCATCTTCGTCTGCCCGGTCCAGTAGAAGTCGGGCAGCGGCCTGTTGGCGTCGAGGCCATTGGCGTCGGCAAGACCCGGCATTTCGAGCCAGTACATGCCACGGATGTATTCGCGCCAGCCGATGATCTGGCGGATGAAGCCTTCGACGGCTTCCAGCGGCGCGCGGCCCTCGCGCCATTCGGTTTCGGCGCGGCGGCACAGGTCGAGCGGATCGAGCAGGCCGATGTTGATGGCGGGAGACAGCGCCGCGTGGAACAGGAAGTCCTGCCCCGCCACCATGGCATCCTGATACTTGCCGAACAGCGGCAGGCGGTCCTTGAGGAATGCATCGCGCGCCTTTTCGGCCTCGGCACGGGTGACCGGCCACGCAAATTTCTCGAGCGATCCGAAGTGCTTGTCAAAGCGCGTTGATACCAGATCGAGGACTTCACGTGTCGTGGCGTCGGGCGGGAATGCCGGAAGTCCTGGCGGTTCGAGTCCCGCCTCGGGTCCACCCCGGTTCTCCGCATCGAAGTTCCAGCGGCCACCGACCGGCTTGTCGCCATCCATCAGCAGGCCGGTCTTGCGCCGCATTTCGCGGTAGAACCACTCCATGCGCAGTTCCTTGCGACCCGTCGCCCACTCGTAGAAGTCGGGCAAGGGACAGATGAAGCGCGTGTCGGGCAGGATGCGGAGGCGGATGGGGAGGTCGGAGCGCCATTGCTCCATCGCCTGCCGCACGCGCCATTCGCCCGGCTCGGTGACCTGCACGCCGCGCGCGTTGTGGCGCTCTACCGCGCGGGCGACTTCGCAGGTGAAGCTGCCGGTGTTGTCTGGGTCATCGAGGCGGATGTAATCGACTGTCCACCCGGCTTCCCGCAGTTCCTCGGCAAAATGCCGCATCGCCGAGAGGATCAGCGCGATCTTGGCCTTGTGGTGGCGGACGTAGGTCGTCTCCTCGGCCACTTCCATCATCAGGATCACGGTGTCGTCCGGCTTGCGGTCGGCAAGGCTGGAAATGTCGGGCGAAAGCTGGTCGCCGAGGATTGGTACAAGGACGGGGCCGGTCATCCTTCCGGAATGGCCGAGCGCGGCAATGGTTCAACCTGCCCCTAAGGGTTACGTCTTCTTCGTCATTGCGAGCGCAGCGAAGCAATCCAGAGCGTTTGTGCTGCCGACACTGGATTGCTTCGTCGGCTTTGCCTCCTCGCAATGACGAATGGATGGGTCAGACGAAGCTGTAGGGGTCGATATCCACCGCCACGCGCACGCCCGGCGGGAAGCGCAGCGGATCAAGCCAGTCGCGGATCACGCGCTGCAGTTCGGTCGAGCGGCGGGCGTTGATGAGCAGGCGATAGCGGTAGCGGCCTCGCAACAACGATAGCGGAGCAGGGGCAGGGCCGAGGATCAGGACGTCGTCGAGACGAGGGGCGGAACCGCCGATGCCGCGCGCCGCATCGCGCGCTTCGGCTTCGTCCTCGCTCGATACGATGATCGCCGCCCAGCGACCGAACGGCGGCGCGCCGGCGTCGCGGCGGGCTTCGGCCTCAGCGGCGTAGAACGCGTCGCGGTCACCGCTGGCAAGCGCTTCGATCACCGGAGCCTCTGGGTGGCGGGTCTGGATGAGCACTTCGCCGGGCTTCTCGCCACGTCCGGCACGACCCGCGACCTGAGCGACCTGCTGGTAGGTCCGTTCGGCTGCGCGCAGATCGCCGCCCTCCAGACCCATGTCGGCATCGATCACCCCCACCAATGTCAGCTCTGGGAAATGATAGCCCTTGGTGACAAGCTGCGTTCCGACGATCACATCGATCGCCTTGTTGCTGGCCATCTCGACGAACTCGGCCGCCTTGGCCGGGCTGGTCAGCGTGTCGGAAGTGACCAGCGCGACGCGGGCTTCGGGCAGGATCGCGGCAACTTCATCGGCGATGCGCTCGACCCCCGGACCGCATGCAACCAGGCAGTCGGGTTCGCTGCATTCCGGGCAGGCATCGGGCGGCGGGATCTCATGGCCGCAGTGATGGCAGGCGAGGCGGCGCGAGAGGCGATGCTCGACCAGCCAGGCCGAGCAGTTCGGGCACTGGAAGCGGTAACCGCAGGTCCTGCACAAGGTCAGCGGTGCATAGCCGCGACGGTTGAGGAACAGCAGCGACTGCTCGCCTTTGTCGAGCCGGTCCTTGAGTGCTTCGACCAGCGGCGGTGCAATCCAGTGGCCGCGCTCGGGCTGTTCGGTGCGCAGGTCGACGATCTGGATGTCGGGCATCGTCGCGCCGCCAAAGCGCGCTGGCAGGACGACGCGTTCGTAACGCCCTGCCTCGGCCATCTGCAGGCTCTCCAGCGCGGGCGTGGCACTGGCAAGGATGACCGGCACCTTCTCGAAATGCGCCCGCATGACCGCCACGTCGCGCGCATTGTAGCGCACGCCGTCGTCCTGCTTGAACGAGATTTCATGTGCCTCGTCGACAACGATCAGGCCGAGTTGCGCGAAGGGCAGGAACAGCGCGCTGCGGGCACCAACGACGACCTGTGCCGTCCCTTGCGCGACTGCCCGCCATGCCCGGCGCCGCTCGGATGCCTTTAACGAGGAATGCCACGTCACCGGCGGCACCCCGAAGCGTGCCTCGTAGCGCTTGAGGAAGGTTTCGGTAAGCGCGATTTCCGGCAGCAGGACGAGCACCTGCCGCCCTTGCCGGATCGCGGCAGCAACCGCTTCGAAGTACGTCTCGGTCTTGCCAGAGCCGGTCACGCCGTCGAGCAGGAAGGGGTGGAATTCATGCGCTTCCACGGCGGCCACGAACCGGGCCGCCACTTCGGCCTGTTCATCGGACAGGTCGGGCGCGGCGAATTGGGCATCCGCTGGCGGGTAGGGGCGGTCGGAATCGACCACGACCGGTTCGAGCAGTCCGGCGTTGACCATCCCGCGCAGCACTCCATCGGAAACGCCTGCGATCTCGGACAGCTCGCGGATCGTAGCCTGCTGGTCATGCAGCAGATCGAGCGCAATGAGACGCTGTGGCGTCATGCGCGTCGGTTCGCGCCCGGTGAGGCGATACTCGGTAATCGTGCCCCCACCTTGGAGCGCAGCGGTGCTGGACAGCGCCATGCGTGCGACGGCGGCCAGCGGCGCGACATAGTAGTCGGCGGTCCACTCGATCAGGCGGCGCAACGGTGCGGGCAGGGGAGGCACCGGCAAGACCTGCAGCAAGGGCCGCAGTTTCGAATCCGGAACTTCGGTTCCCGGAAGCCGTTCCGCTTCCCAGACCACGCCGATGATCTGCCTAGGGCCCAACGGTGCGAGCACGACGCTGCCCGGCTCGACGCTCATTCCGGCGGGCACGCGGTAGTCCAGCGGACCGAGCGCGGAGTTGAAGACGAGGCATCGGACGCGGTTCATGTTCACCGGTCTATATGGGGCGGCAACGCAGCGGGCAAAGCCCGGGCACAACGGAATTGAGGAGAAAAACGTGTCGCAGGCTTCCACCATGATGAACCGTCGCGCCCTGCTTGGCGGCGTGACTTCGGTTGCGGTTCTGGCCGTCGCAGGCTGCGCGGGCTACCCGCAGTTCTCGCTGGAAGAAGCGGTGCGGCGATTGCTGTTCCTGTCCACCGACCGCGCTTTTGCCCGCCTGCTCGCACCGGGCGGGTTCTGGGACGATCAGGTCACGCGGCTCGCCTTGCCCGAGGCCATCGGCAACCGTGGCGGCGTTCTCGCCCGCATCCTCACCGGACCGATCGTCAAGGACCGGCTGCAGCGGGCCTTCAACGACATGGCCTATGACGCGGCAGAGCGCGCGGCTCCTGCCGTTACCGACGCGGTGCGCACGATCGGCATCCGCAATGCCCTGGCACTGCTGCGCGGCTCCGACCCCATGGGCGCAACCGCGTTCCTCCATCAGGAAATGGGCACCAGTCTGGTCGAGATCATGGTGCCGGAATTCGGCGATGCGATTCGCGTCAGCCGCGATCCGCTGCTCGGCGAGGTTCTGGCGGCGCTGACCGGTGTGGACGTTGGCGGCATTGCCAATTCGCTGGCCTACGAGGCGGACAACGCGATCTTCCGCGCGATCGGACGCGAGGAGGCGGCAATCCGTGCCGATCCGCGCTCTACCAACGATCCGGTGCTGATGGCGGCGTTCGGCATAAAGTGACAGACTGACATCGGCGTCGGCCTTGCCTATAGGCAGGGGGAATCATTCTCTCCCCGCTTGGAAGGCTGTCCCCATGAAGTTCTTCGTCGATACTGCCGACACCGCCGAAATCGCCGATCTTGCCGCGACCGGCCTGCTCGATGGCGTGACCACCAACCCGACCCTGATCGCCAAGGCGGGCAAGGACTTCATCGAAGTCACTCGCGAGATCTGCGGTCTGGTCGACGGCCCGGTTTCGGCGGAAGTCGTCGCGCTCGACCACGAGACGATGATGCGCGAGGCTGAAGTGCTGCGCAAGATCGCTGACAACGTCTGCATCAAGGTGCCGCTGACCATCGACGGCCTCAAGACCTGCAAGGCGCTGACCGGCGACGGCACCAAGGTCAACGTCACGCTGTGTTTCTCGGCCAACCAGGCGCTGCTGGCGGCCAAGGCCGGTGCGACCTTCATCTCGCCCTTCGTCGGCCGTCATGACGACAACGGCTTCGATGGCATGGACCTGATCCGCGACATCCGCCTGATCTACGACAACTACGCGTTCGAGACCGAAATCCTCGTCGCTTCGATCCGCCACGGAGTCCACGTGCTGGAAAGCGCGCGCATCGGTGCCGACGTGATCACCGCGCCGCCCGCCGTGATCAAGGGCCTGTTCAAACATGTCCTTACGGACAAGGGCATCGAAGGCTTCCTTGCCGACTGGGCAAAGACCGGCCAGAAGATCGTCTGAAACCTCTGAAACACAGGCAGTTGCGCATTGGCTGACGAAACTCCCCTCGACCGCTTCCGTTCGGTGCTGACCGGCACCGCGCGGGCGATCTCGCTCGATCCCGAGGTCGAGGTGGCGTGGACGGCCGATGCGCCGGTCCAGTCCGGGCAGTCGATGCGCGTACCGATGCCGGGGCGCTCGCTCCCGGCTGAGCAGGTTGCCGAAGCGCGCGGCCACGCGGATTCGATGGCGCTGCGGCTGCGGCATCACAACGCCGCGCTGCATGGCCGCAATGCGCCGACCGAGGCCTTGGCGCGGGCCTGCTACGACGCTGTCGAGCAGGTGCGTTACGAATCCCTGGGCGCGAACGCCTATGCAGGAATGCGCGGCAATCTGGGCGCGGCGCTGGCCATGCGCATGGCGTCGGACCCGATCAGCCGTGCCGCCAAGCCCGAGGACGTGCCTCTGCCCACCGCACTGGCGCTGCTCCTGCGCGAGAAGCTGACCGGGCAGGAATCCCCGGCTTCGACCGATACCGGCATGGCGATGGTGCGCAGCTGGATCGAGAGCAAGGTCGGCGATGACATCGAAGGACTGGCGCTGTCGCTCGACGACCAGCGCGCCTTCCAGCAGCTCGCACTCGACATGCTGCAGCATCTCGACCTCACGCAGTCCGCGTCCGAGCAGGACGAGGATACGCAGGACGACGAGGGCGAGGAGCAGGAAGACGAGGGCGAGGAAGAGCCTTCGAATTCCGACGATCAGGAACAGCAGCCGTCCGAAGTCGCTGGCGATACCAGCGAGGGCGACGAGGATTCGGACTCCGAGCAGGAAATCGAGCAGGACGACGATGCCGCCGATTCCGACATGGCTGACGAGGGCGAGGAGGGCATGCTGCCCACGCGCCCGAACCGTCCGTGGACCGACCTGCCCGAGAACTTCGACTACAAGAGCTACACCACGCAGTTCGATGAGGTCGTCTCGGCCACCGACCTGTGCGACGAGGAAGAGCTGACGCGGCTGCGCGCCTACCTCGATACCCAACTCAAGGGCCTGCAGGGCGTCGTGACGCGCCTTGCCAACCGGCTGCAGCGCCGCCTCATGGCGCAGCAGAACCGTTCCTGGGACTTCGACCAGGAAGAAGGCCTGCTCGATGCTGCGCGGCTCGCTCGCGTGGTAATCTCGCCCGGGCATTCGCTCAGCTACAAGATCGAGCGCGATGTCGAGTTCAAGGACACGATCGTCACGCTGCTGATCGACAACTCCGGGTCGATGCGAGGTCGCCCGATCTCGATTGCCGCGATCAGTGCCGACATTCTTGCGCGCACGCTGGAGCGCTGCGGCGTGAAGACCGAAGTGCTCGGCTTCACCACCCGCGCCTGGAAGGGCGGGCAGAGCCGTGAAGCCTGGCTGGCAGGCGGCAAGCCCTCGCAACCCGGCCGCCTCAACGACTTGCGCCATATCGTCTACAAGAAGGCCGACGAGCCTTGGCGCCGGGCGCGCAAGAATCTCGGCCTGATGATGCGCGAGGGCCTGCTCAAGGAAAACATCGACGGCGAGGCGCTGCTGTGGGCACATACGCGCCTGCTCGCCCGGCCCGAGGATCGCCGCATCCTGATGGTCATTTCCGACGGCGCGCCGGTCGACGATTCAACGCTTTCGGTGAACAATGCCGGCTACCTCGAACAGCACCTGCGCAAGGTGATCGACTGGATCGAGAAGCAGTCGCCGGTACAACTTGTCGCCATCGGCATCGGCCACGACGTGACGCGGTATTACCGTCGCGCGGTGACGATCATGGATGCCGAACAGTTGGGCGGCACGATTATCGAACAGTTGGCGGATCTGTTTGAGGATGAGAGTTGAACTGCAAAGCCGCAGTAAATTCGCTTGTCATCTTCATTACAATGTCTAACACCAAGCCATGACTTGGGGGCAGGGACTTAGGGGCGCCGTCGCGGCTGTTGCGGTCGTGACATGTTTGGCTTGGCATACATCGCATGCGCAGGATGTGGCGACGACGGCACCGTCTGGCGCCGCGAACGTCGGGCCGCAGCCCTCCTCCGCTCAGCCCGCAATGCTTGACCCTTGTGTGGTCGCCCTGTCCGAACATCGCCCGGGCACCTGCATTCCGGCTTTGACGCCCATCCAGATCGAGCTTGCAGAGCCTCTCAGCAGCCGGACCAGCGTCACTGGCCAGACTTTTGGTCTGGCGTTGGTTTCTCCCATTGTGGTGGGCGGCAATCAACTGATTGCTGCGGGAACGACCGGCCAGGGCGAAGTCGTTCATGCCAAGAAAACAGGCGTCGGCGTCGGTGGTGAACTGGTGCTCGCCGCGCGGTTTCTTCAGATCGGCGAGAAGCGTCTGCGGTTGCGCAGCATGCATCTGAATGGGGCAGGCAGGGACCAGCAAGGCCTCGCGTTTGCGGTTGGTGTCGCCGTTGGCTTTCCAGCTCTTTTTGTTCGAGGCAAGCACATTGACGTGCCTGCTGGTGCATTTGCCGATGCCAAGACTGCAGAACCGTTCTGGGTCGATGTTCCGGCTGACGCTGCTGAAAAGCCGGCTGAGCCGAGGTCGATTGAAAAGGTTGTGACGAAGGAAGGGGTTTCCAATGTTCCGTAAGACTGCAATTTCTCTGGCTCTGGCAGCATCGACGCTGACCAGCCCGGTGCTGGCCGCTGACAAGTCCGATGCGCCTGCCGCACCGATTGCGATTCCTGCACCACCTGCTGGCAAGGGACAGGTCGTGTTCTTCCGTCCCGGCGGCATGGGCTTTGCTGTCGGTTGCTCGGTCAACGAGAAGGGCCAGAAGGTCAGCTCGCTTGGCGCGGGTCGCTACTTCGTGATGGTGACGGAGCCGGGCCGCCATGAGTTCACCGTGAAGAGCGAGGCCAAGGACGTTCTCGCTCTCGAAGTCGAAGCAGACGAAACGCAGTATGCGACCTGCCGCATCAAGATGGGCATCATGGTCGGCCGTCCTGACCTTGCACCTTCCACCGAGGCTGACTTCCGCAAGAACAACAAGCTGAAGCTGGTCGATGCCGACGACATGGGGCCGGGTGAGGGTGCGCTTCGTCCTGACCAGCTTGCCGCGGCGCTCGCAGCATCTGCCCCAGCGCCTGCAGCCGCAGCAGCTCCGGCTGAAGCGCCCGCAGCCGCAAACTGACCGAACATGCATGCCGGCTTGACTGCCTCGATTTAACCGGGCAGTTAATCCGGCATGAGTACGATGACCGTCAGCGAAGCCGTCCTGTCCCGCCGTTCTATCCGGGTGTTCAAGCCCGATCCGGTGCCGCTCGAAACGCTGCGCAGGGTCATGGACAAGGCGCGCTGGGCGCCATCAGGCTGCAACTTCCAGCCCTGGGAAGCGACGATCGTCACCGGTGCGCCGCTGGCCGAGCTTCAGCAGAAGATGCTGACCTCGCCGATGCAGGACCCGATCGAGTATTCGTGGTCCGATCCGGAAGTGATCCCCGAATGCAAGGCCCGGCTGCAGGCGGTCGGTGCTGCGATGTACACGGCGATGGGTGTCGGCAGGAGTGATTCCGACGCGCGCGCGGACTTCGTCCGCAACAACGCCACGTCGTTCGGTGCGCCCGCCGTGCTGCTCTGCTACTTTGATCGCCGCATGGGGCCGCCGCAGTGGTCCGACGTCGGCATGTGGCTGCAGACCGTCATGCTGCTGCTGCGCGAGGAAGGGCTCGATTCCTGCCCGCAGGAGTTTCTCTCCATGTATGCCAGGCTGATCAAGGATTTCATCGGCGTGTCCGATGAGACGCACATCTTCTTCTGCGGCATCGCCATCGGCTATCGCGTGGAAGACAATCCGGTGAATGGCTTCCCGCGCGAGCGCGAGCCGGTTGACGGCAACGTCCGCTTCCTCGGGTTCTGAGACCCTGCGATGCATGTGACCGAGGCAGTGCTGTCGCGGCGCTCGGTCCGCAGTTTCCGGCCCGATGCGGTGCCTGTCGAGGTGTTGCGGGGCGTCCTCGAGAAGGCCCAGCGCGCGCCCTCGGGCGGGAACGTGCAGCCTTGGAATGCGCACGTCCTGGCCGGTGAGCCGCTTGCCCGCCTGGTTGCCAGTGTTGCCGAGGTCATCCCGCAGGGGCGAAGTGCGCATTCCCCCGAATACGCGATCTATCCGCCGGAGCTTGATGGTGCCTACGAGGCGCGGCGCTATGGCGTGGGCGAGGCGATGTATGCCGCGCTCGGCATCGGACGCGAGGACAAGCGAGGTCGGCTCGGCCAGTTCATGAACAACTTCCGGGCATTCGGCGCGCCTGCGCTGATGCTGGTCCACACCCCGCGCTACATGGGGCCGCCGCAGTGGTCGGACATCGGCATGTGGCTGCAAACGGTGATGCTGCTGCTGCGCGAGGAAGGGCTCGATTCCTGCGCGCAGGAAGCGTGGGCAGTCTATCAGAAGCAGGTGCGCGCCTGCGTTGCCATTCCGGATGACCACGTGTTCTTCTGCGGCCTCGCTATCGGCTATCGTGACGCGCAGGCCGAGGTGAACCGGTTCGACGTTCCCCGCGCACCCCTCGCCGAAGCAGTGGTCTTCGACGGCTTCTGACGTCGATTTGATACAATTTGTGTCTGCCAGGGGGGTGTATCGCTTGGCACCGGAGCGCGTTCGCGCTTATGCTGTGCAACAAGGCACAAGAGTCCTCGGGTTACGCGATTATTGGATGCAACGGCCACGACCGTCGGAAGCGCTGCTTCCGTCAGGGCGGGCCGAGGGAGCACACGATGCGTGACCGTGGCAAAGGGCATGACCGTCACTCGAGGTTCGTCGGTGCGAGCGCAACAGCGCTGGCTTTGGCAGCAGGTCTGTGGGCGTCGACCGCACAGGCCGATACCGGATCGCTGCTGCTGCGGGACAGTTTCCCACTCGGTTCGGGCGGAAGCAAGGCGCTTTGCCAGGTGCAGTCCCGTACCACCGACCCGGCCAACCGTTCGCCGATGGACCGGACATGGGCAATCGTCTGCCGCGATTCGGCGCTTCCGGTCGGCCATGTCTTCGCCTTGCGCCACGGGCAGGACGATGAACTTGCCCGGCTTGCCGAGCGGCGGCGCGGCAAGGTTACTTGCGACAGTGCAGCCAAGGCATCGGTAGCGGGCAGGGTGCGGCAGGAATGTCGCTGGAACGACCCTGATCTGGCCTACGAGGTCGTCAGCGTGGCGCGCGGCAACACGACTTTCGTGGTCGAAGGCTTCTCCGCCTATCATGGCGCACTCGATCTCGCCTTGCGCTCGATCTATGCCGACCGGCTGCTGGACGAGCCGATCGAAGTCGCGACGACTTCAGTCAACGACACCGAGGCCTATGCGCGCATCCAGGCGCTGACGCTCGATCCGGCGACGGCGCTGGCAGAAGGCTATCGTCGCAACAATTCGGGCGACTATGCCGAGGCTGCGGCCTACTTCGAGACGCTGGACCAGCGTCAGGCATCGACCGGTGACGTGCCGATCGACCGGGTCGAGTTTCTCGTGAACGCTGGGCTGCAACGCTCCAATCTCGGCCAGTTCGCCGAAGCGGATCGCCTGTTTGCCGAAGCAGACGCGCTTCCGGCAGGGAGCGGCGTGGTCGAGCGCCTGCGCCGCAACTACGAGACGATCCATCTGCTGAACCAGGAACGTTACGACGATGCGTTGGCGCGTCTCGGGCTGGCTCTGCGCCGCACCAGCGCGATGGGCGCCGAGAGCTTGCGTGACACGATGGAGCTTACGCCGTCCGTCTCGCGCCGCATCAACGCGTCCGATCTCACCGCAAATGCCATGGGTCTGGTCGATGACCTGCGCCTTACTGATGACGAGCGCGCGACGATCCTCGATGCCCAAGCTCTGCAACTGCGCGGCACGGCGCTGCGCCTGCAAGGAAAGCGCGCCAAAGCGCAGGCGGCGCTGGAGCAGGCGCAGGGGCGGGCGCTGAGTGTTCGCAACGGGCGCGTCGTGTCGATCGTGCGGATGCGGGCGCAACTGCTGACGGAACTGGCCTCGATCGCGGAAGACGAAGGGCGCCAGAAGGATGCCGAATCCCTGCTCCGCTCGGCGGTGGACATCGTCGGCGTGCAGTATCCTGAAACCCGCAGCCTTGCGGCGGCGCAGGCGAGGCTGGCATCCTATCTCGCCCGCCACGATCGCGCCGATGAAGCCGCACCGATCTATCGGGAAGTCGTTTCCCGCTCGGTCAAGCGCGAGAACGGGCTGTCCGGGCTGTCGAAGCAGATGGTGCCTTATTTCGATCTGCTGACCGCGCGGATGAATGGTGATGCCGAGACGAGCAACGCCTTTTTCGAAGCCTCGCAGATCCTCGTACGGCCGGGCGTCGCCGAGACGCAGGCCGTGCTGTCCCGCGAACTGTCGGCGGGGAGCGACGAGGCCTCCCGCCTGTTCCGCCAGTCCAACAGCCTGACCCGCGCGGTCGAGCGTGCCCGCATGACTTACGCGGCCTTGCAGCGACTGGACGACGCTGCTGCCAGAACCGACGAGATCGCGGATGCGGCCAAGCGCGTTGCGGACCTCGAGGCGCAAGAGCAGGCCACCGTCATCGAACTCGCCAACTACGCGCGCTATCGCGTCGTGACGCAAAGCGTGATCAGCCAGAAGGAACTGCAGGACGGGCTTGGGGCTGACGAAGTCTATGCCAAGATGGCGGTTCTGGGGCCTGACGTTTTCGTGTTCTTCGCCAGCAAGAACCGCGCTGTGGGCTATCGCGCGGCGATTACTGCGGGGGAACTCGACAAGTCGGTCAAGGCGATCCGGGATTCGATCTCGCGGTTTGACGGCAAGCAGTACGTGACCGGCACCTTCGCGGCGAACGAGGCTGCCGGGATCTACAAGGCGCTGTTCGGCCCGGTTTCAGCCGATCTTGCAGCCGCGCACCATCTGATCTTCGAACCGGACGGCGCGATGCTCAAGCTGCCGGTCAACGTTCTCATTGCCGACGAGGCATCGGCGAAGGCCTACATTGCCCAGGCCAGCGATCCCGCCGGTGATCCCTTCGACCTGCGCGGCGTAAAATGGCTCGCCCAGAACAAGCTGGTTTCGACTGCCGTATCGGCCCGCGCCTTCATGGATGCGCGCAAGGTTCCGGGATCGAAGGCGCATGAGGCTTACCTCGGCTTGGGCCGCAATGCCGCGGTGACAGGCACGGCTGCGCAGTCGGTCGGAAATGTCCGGGGCGGTGCCGGGGACATGACCGCCGATTGCAACTGGCCCCTGGCGACCTGGAGCCGCCCGATCTCCGAAGCCGAATTGCTGAAGGCGCGCATGCTGCTGTCGGGTCAGGGCACCGATTTGATGGTCGGCTCCGCCTTCTCGGACACCGCGATCAAGGCGCGGAGCGATCTCGACAATTTCCGCATTCTGCACTTTGCCACGCATGGACTGGTCACGCCGCCCCGGCCAACCTGTCCGGCAAGACCGGCATTGGTCACCTCCTTCGGCCCCCAGGGCTCGGATGGACTGCTCAGCTTTGCCGAGATCTTCGACCTCAAGCTTGATGCCGACATGGTGATCCTTTCGGCTTGCGACACGGCTGGTGAGGCCGACGTTACCGCAACCCGCGATGCAGGCATCGTGACGGGTGGCGGCTCTGCGCTGGAAGGGCTTGTCCGCGCCTTCATCGGCGCGGGCAGCCGGTCGGTTCTGGCCAGTCACTGGCCTGCGCCTGACGATTTCGACGCCACTGCGCGCCTGATCAATGGCCTGTTCGCGGCAAAGGCAGGTACCCCGTCGGGCGAGGCGCTGCTCAAGGCGCAGCAGCAACTCATGTCCGATGTCGATACATCACACCCCTATTACTGGGCCGGCTTCGCCGTTATCGGTGACGGAGCACGACCGCTGGTTGCACAAGGTGCGCGCATGGCTGCTCTGGCAACCGGCACGTCAGCGGCCGTGAACAGGGGGCCGGGGGGAAACTGAAGCATGGCGAGTGAAAGCCGCGTAGGCGCAGAGGGGCCGCGCGATATCGGACGAACTGCCAGGCGCAGCCTGAGGCAGCTGGGGTGGCAGCGCCTCGCAGTCGCAGTGGTCCTGATTGGTCTTGCGCTCTACATCGCGATCAGCAGCTGGCGATTGCCGCTGCTGCGCGATGCCGAAGCGGCGCTGTACGATCTTCGGGCCGCGAACTTCGCCCCTCCCACCGATACCGACAAGCGCGTGACGCTGGTGGTCTACACCGCCGACACCAATCGCGCTACCGGACAGATATCGCCGGTTGACCGCACCATTCTCGCCAAGGCCCTCACGCAGATCGACCAGCTTGGCGCCAAGGGGGTCGGGATCGACGTGCTGTTCGACAGCCCGCAGGATGACGATGATCTGCTGCGAGCGTCGCTGAAGGGGATGAAGACCCCGGTATTTCTGGCCTACGCCGATAACCGGACCAACCCCGAGGCGATCACTTACGAGCAGGAGCAGGATCTCAGGGGCTTCATCAGCAGCGCGAGCAGCCAGCGCGTAAAGCCGGCCTCGATCCTGCTTGAGACCGATGCCGATGGTGTCGCCAGGCGCTGGCCACGGCAATATCCGGGACTACCGCCGCTGCTGTCGCTTGCGCTCACCAATGGCAGCCCTGATGCCGATGCTCGGTTTGCCAGCTACACCGGCCCGATCCGCTACCGCGTGCCTTCGGCGAGCGACCGGCCAGTGTTTGACAAGATCCCGATCGATCTCGTGGCAGACCCTGAAACGGCCCCCTTGGTCGCAGATGCGATAAAGGGCCGTTACATCCTGATCGGCGGCGACTTTTCGGACTTCGACCAGTTTGACACGCCTTTCACCCGCACCGGCAATCCGGTAACGGGCGAGACGCGAATGATCGGCGTCGAAGTCCATGCCTCGATGCTCGCGCAGTTGCTGGACAAGGCGTGGAAGCAGAAGCCTGCGGGATCCTTGAAAGTGCTGGCCGCTGTGCTGGCAGTCGCTCTTGGTGCTGCGACGGCAATCGCGCAATGGCGGACCTGGTTGCTGGTCCTTGCCGTACTCGCCCAGTTTGCCTTGTTCCTGGCCATGCCATTTCTCGTCGAGCGCGCCGGATATGATACGCTCGATTTGCCGGCCACTGGCTGGCTCATCGGCTGGCTTCTGGCCTATACGGCGATCAGTTCGGGCCTGCGCGCGATCAACGCCGCGCAGCGCGAGTTTGCGCAGGGTGCCCTTGGAAAATACCTTCCCCGCTCGGTCGCCTCGGAAATCATGCGCAACCCCGAGCGTCTTTCGCTGCATGGTGAGAAGCGCGAGATATTCTGCCTGTTCAGCGACCTCGAAGGGTTCACCAAGCTGACGCATGCGGTCGAGCCGGAAATGATCGCACGCCTGCTGAACGACTATCTCGATCGTCTCAGCGCCGTTGTCCTCCAATACGGCGGCACGCTCGACAAGTTCGTCGGTGATGCGGTCGTGGCATTCTGGGGAGCGCCGATCGCCTATCCGGACGATGGCGGACGTGCGGTCAAGGCGGCCTGGGCGATGTATCTGGCGGGCGAGGAGTTCCGCAAAGCCGTGCCCGAGGGCGTGCCCAAGATTGGCCGCACCCGTGTCGGCGTGCATTACGGCGAGGCGGTGGTCGGCAACTTCGGCGGGGAAGGGCGCATCCAGTACACTGCGCTCGGCGATGCGATGAACACGGCGGCGCGTCTGGAAGGCGCGAACAAGCCCCTTGATACGCGGGTTCTGGTAAGCCGCGAGGCAGCGGAACGGTCCGGGCTGGACTGGTTCAGGCCGATGGGTTCAGTGACGCTGCGCGGCCGCAAGACCCCGGTCGACATCTTCGAACCGGTTCCGGAAATGGACGATGTCCATCGCCGCATTGCTGTCGAGGCTGTCGAGGCACATGCGGCAGGTGACACGGATCGTGTGAAAGCTCTCACAGACACGATCCTCGAATCGGCGCATGACGACGAGGCAATGATCAATCTGATCCAGAGACTGCGGCAGACGCACAAGGGAGAGAGTTATGTTCTTGGTTGATGGCAAGCAGTTGCGCGCTCTCGCGGCGAGCGTCTCGGCCATTGCCGGACTGGCACTGACGAGCCACGCCGTGGCCCAGTCGGTCGTGGTCCGCTCCACCGGTCCTTCGGCGCAGACCTATCCGCAAGGGCGCAAGCTGCCGGCGGGCACGTCGGTCACGCTGAAGGCTGGCGATCATGTCACCGTGCTCGACAAGGCCGGCACACGCGTTCTCAACGGGCCGGGCACCTTTGCGCTCAATGGTGAGGTCAATCGCGATGCGGGCGGCGGGGCGCAACTTGCAACGATGATGGCACGGACCGGAGGCTCGCGCACCCGGACCGGAGCCGTGCGCGGGGCTGTGAGCGGCCCGGTGATGAGCGCTCCGACCGGCCCCGAGAACATCTGGTACATCGACGTGAGCAAGGGCGGCACCTATTGCGTCGCCGATCCGGCAACCGTGCTGCTGTGGCGGCCCGAAAAGACCGAAGAAGGCACCGGCAAGCTGCTTTCGCAGGACGGGAGTTCGGCAGATGTCACGTGGCGCGCGGGCAGCGCGCTCAAGGTCTGGCCGGCGGCGAGCGTGCCAGTGGTCGATGGGCAGACCTATACCTTCAGCAATGCTGTCGGCATGCCGGTAAAGATCCGGACGATGGTTCTGGCGCAAGTGCCTTCCGACGAACTAGAGGTGGCAGGCGTCATCGCCGACAAGGGTTGCACGGCGCAACTCGATATGCTCGCCAATCTCGCCCAGTCCAGTCAAGTCGGAGGCTGAGGAATGCGCTGCAAGGCTCTGGCTTTTCATGGAATAATTGCCGCACTTGGCATGACTGGCGTACTCGCCGGGAATGTGGCCCACGCCCAGGCCGTGGTCGTCCGCTCCACCGGGCCTTCCGCCGCCGCCTTTCCCAAGGGGAAGCGACTTCCGGCCAATATGCAGGTCGTGCTCAAGTCCGGGGACGTAGTGACGGTTCTCGACAAGGCGGGAACTCGCGTTCTCAAGGGCGCTGGCAGTTTCACGCTCGACAATGCGGTCAACCGTGATCGCAGCGCCGCAGCATTGCTTGCCCGATCCCTCAGCAACCCTGCTTCGGTCAGGGCCGGGGCGGTGCGGGGTTCTGGCGACACATCAGGTGAGAACGTCATGCCGGTCAGCATCTGGCTGGCTGATACCACCGAGGGCGGGAACGTCTGCGTACCGCGCGGCAGTGACCTCTATCTCTGGCGCACGGAAAGCAAGGCGCGCAGCTTTACCTGGCTGACCGAGAGCGCCGGCGGAGAAATGGTGCGGATGCAATGGCCGCCCAAGACGGTGGGTATTGCCTGGCCCAAGACCATGCTGGCCCCGCAGGAGGGCAGGGTCTACCGCATCTACGACGAAACGAGCCCGGACAAGGCGGCCGAGTTCCGCATCGTCATGCTTGAACCCGAAGCCGTCCCGGCGGACGCCGCCTCGCTTGGCACGCTGCTTCTCGACAACGGTTGCAAGGCGCAGTTCGATTGGCTTGCGGCAACCCTTGCGGAACCGGAAATACAAGAGCAACATCCCTAGTGGAAATACGTAAGGCGAATCTCCGCCTTCGATATTTCCCCAACAAGACAGAGCCTTGAGAGGCCAACTGGTTAAGCTGCCACGGGTCGCGCCTGTGGAGATTCGACTGTGATGGCCGATCGCGTTGCTGCCCTGCCCGCTGTTGAGGGCGAAATATCTGTCCGAGTCCGGGACAGACGCCGGTTTTTGCGGCTTCTGCGGACAGGTGCAGCAAGCATATTTCCGTTTCTGTCCTTCGGATTCTGGGCCGCCAGCGCTCTGGCGCAATCCGTTCCGCCTGCGACGATTCAGCCGCCGACGCGCGAGGAAATCCAGCGCGGCGTTGCCGAGGGCACGCTCAATCGCAGCGGTCCGGTGTCGGTTGACACCTCGGAAGTTGAACGCGCACCTTGTCCTCTGGCTGCGCCAGACTTCTCGGGCATTCGTCTGAAGCTTTCGTCGGTGACATTCGGCGGCATGCAGGATCTGCCGGGGTTCGACCTGTCGGACAGTTATGCGGAGTTCATCGGAACCGAGCAACCGGTCGCCGTAATCTGCGAGATCCGTGACCGCGCGGCAACCAAGCTGCGCACCGCAGGCTATCTGGCGGCGGTACAGGTGCCGCCGCAGAAGATCGATGGCGGGGCCGTGCGCCTCGATGTGCTGCTCGCCCATCTCAAGCGGGTTCAGGTCAAAGGCGATCCCGGTCGTTCCGAAAAGACGCTGCTCAGGTATCTTGCCAAATTGACGCGAGAGCCGGTGTTCAACACCCATAAGGCCGAGCGCTATCTGTTGCTGGCGAAGGACGTGCCCGGCCTCGACGTGCGTCTGGCCCTGCGCCCACTCGAAGGTTCACCCGGTGAAGTGGTGGGCGAAGTTTCCGTGCGGCGCGTGCCCGTCTATGCCGAGATCGGCGTGCAGAACTACGGCTCGCGCGCTGTCGGTCGCTACAGCGGTTTGGCAAGAGTCCAGCTCAACGGCCTGACCGGGCTTGGAGATTCGACCACCGCCAGTTTCTTCGCGACAACAGATCTGCATGAGCAGAAGGTCCTGCAACTCGGCCATGAAATGCGGCTGGGCGGGGAAGGCTTCGTCCTGCGCGGCGATTTCACTTATGGCTGGACCAATCCCACGGTCATCGACTCCCGCGCCGATTTCCACTCGCGCACGCTCTCTGCCTCGCTGGAAGGCAGTTACCCGTTGATCCGTTCGCAGGCGTACAATCTCGCTCTGGCTCTAGGCGGGCAACTTTCCAATCAGGACCTCGATTTCGGCAGCATCCCCCTCAATCGCGACCGGCTTCGCGTGCTCTATCTGCGTGCCGACGCCAATGGTGTCAGCCGCAAGAGCCTTACCGGCCGCGATGGCTTCACGCCGTTCGAGCCGCACTGGTCCTGGGGCCTTTCGCTCGAGGCGCGGCATGGGCTCGATGTTCTCGATGCGACGAAGGGCTGTCTCGGCATCTATGCGCCGACGTGCCGCGGCGCCGGAAAGGTCACGCCAAGCCGCATCGAAGGCACCGCCAAGGGCTTCGTCCTGCGTGCCTCCGGCGTGTTCGACTATCGTCCTGTCCGCGCCATCACGCTGAGCCTGCAACCCCGCGCGCAGTATTCGCCCGACAAGCTGCTGTCCTATGAGGAGTTCTCGGGCGGAAACTACACCATCGGGCGGGGCTACGATCCCGGCGCCGTGATCGGTGACAGCGGCGTGGGCGTCCGCGGAGAAATCCGCCTTGGCTCGCTTTTCCCGAAAGTGGCCGGAGGAAGCGCGTTCCAGCCTTATGCTTATGCCGATGCAGCCTGGGTGTGGAACCATGACACCGCGTTCGACGGGCTGAATCCCCAAAAGATCGTGTCGGTCGGGGGCGGGGTGCGCGCCGCGATCCGCGATGCCATCCGGCTCGATGCCGGTGTCGCCGTGCCCTTGCATGATCCGCTTGGCCTGAACGTGAAGGGCAAGGCCCGGTTCATGCTCAACCTTTCGTTCCAGCTCCTGCCGTGGAGGCTGTGATGCCCATTACCGCCCGTGTTTCGCCAAATGTTCGTCGCAAGCCCGGCATGGCCAAGCTGCTGGCCGGCGTCTCCATCGGCGCAGCATCTCTCGTCCTCGCCGCCAGCCCCGTCCGCGCACAGGCCGTGAATGGCACTCCTACGCCGCAATTCGGCATCGGCGGGATCTCCCGCTCCACCCCCGGTCTCGACGCTGTCTTCGTCGACGGCAGCGAGGCGCTGATCGATTGGAGCGCCACTGACAGCGGCGGTGTGTTCCTGCCCGAGGGCAACACCCTGCGCTTCATCTACGATGGCAGCGCCCCCTACACCGTGCTCAACCGCGTGACCGACAGTGCGGTAGGCGGCCCGCTGTCAATCTCCGGCACAGTGGAATCCAGCAGCCTTGGCAAGGTCTGGTTCTACAACGCGGGCGGCTGGGTCGTCGGCCCCAAAGGCGTCTTCAACGTCGGCAGCCTGATCCTGACCTCGCTGCCTATCACGATCGATCCAGCAAGCGACACCGTCTCCCGCCTTTACGGAGACAAGAACGAGATCCGCTTCGGCAGCGCGATCGACCCCAAGTCTTCGGTCTCGATCCAGTCTGGCGCCCAGATCAACGCCACGCTTGCGAACAGCAGCTACGTTGCACTTGTCGCACCGAAAATTGATCAGGCCGGCACCGTCAAGGTCAACGGCTCAGCCGCCTATGTTGCCGCCAGTGCCGCGACGATGACGATCAACAGCGGCCTGTTCGATATCATTGTCGACAGCGGGTCTGAAGACGATACCGGCATTTCGCACACCGGCAGCACCACATGGGCGGCGAACGACGGCTCGATCGACACCAACCACGGCGTGTACCTCGTCGCCGTACCCAAGAACCAGGCGATGACGGCCATGGTCTCGGGTCGCCTTGGCTATGACAGCGCGACCACGGCGGAAGTCGTTGACGGCTCGATCGTGCTTTCGGCCGGTCGCAACGTTTCGGGCGGGAGCATCGTTGCCGGCAGCCTTGTCGGCGGAGATGCTTCGCTCGCAATCTCGAACCTGACGGTCGGTTCGAAGGGCGCAACCAACAATCTGTTCGCCGATGCAACGGGCAAGATCACCCTCGACGCCACGACGGCAAGCTCGACGGTTCACGGTAGCGCGACCCTGAACGCACGCGGCAACATCGCAGCCACGATCGACAACGCGAACGCGCTGGTAGTCGAGGGCGATCTGTCCCTCGCATCGGCCAACGGTGCTTCTGCTGGTAACGTCACGGCGACTGTTGCGGGCGGCGGAAGCCTCTCGGTCAGCGGTGCGCTCACCCTGTCTTCGAGGGCGCTCGGCGCAATTCAGACCGATCCAAGCAATGGCGATGCCCTGCTGCCCGGAAGCGTTGGCGAGAACGCGACCTCTGGTAACGCATCGCTGATCGTGAAGGACGGCAATGTCTCGGCCTTTGGCACTTCGGTCCAAAGCGACGCAACGTCAGGCGTGGGCGCGCTTTCTGCGGGCAGCGCCACATCCGGCAAGGTTAGCATCTCGGTCGACAATTCCGTTCCATCGACCACCCGCAGCGTCACCCTCGGCGATGTCACGGTGTCGTCCTCGGCCCAGAATGGCTTCTTCGGTCTCCAGCAGCCCTTGTCCGGTGGAGACGCTGTCTCGGGCGATGTGTCGCTGGCCGTGAACGGCGGTGCCTACAGTTCGACTTCCGTTTCGGTCTACTCCGACGCCCTGACCTATTCGGGTCTCGAACCCAGTCCGCTTGATGCGACTGCGGGAGCAGTCTCCGTCAGCTTCGCGAACCTTACCGACATTGCCACGACCGGCGGACTGAACGTCTCGAACTACGCATCCGCCAGCGACACGGGCATCGCCACGCTTGGCGACGTTTCGCTGAGCTATGACAATGTGAACAGCAGGACCGCGGCTTCCGGCGGGCAGATCAGTATCTATTCCGAAGCCTACGGCGATCTCGTCACACCCAACACGGTCTCGCTGACGCTTTCGAACAATTCCCGGCTGGATACCCTCTTGTCAGCGGTAGAAGTCTTTGCATCCGGGCGTTTTGCGACTGGCGTCCAGAATTCGGCAAATGTCTCGTTCGTCAGCGATGCCAGCACCCTGCTGGCGGGTTCTCTCGATGTGACGACCGAGGCGCTGTCTGGGGTAAGCGGTGGAAACGCAATCTCGGGTAGCGCCTCGGCGATCATCCGCAACGGTTCTTCGGTGACGATCGACGTGGGTGCGACAGTGAGCTCCTACGCAAGGGGCGGCACCGGCGTCGACGGGGGCAGCGGGACCGCCGGGGCAGTTGGCTTTACCCTCGCCGATTCAACTTACAACGGCGACCTCCTTCTGGAGGCGAACGGCGTCGCAGGTCGGCGCGACGATATCGCGGGAGCTTCGGGCACAGGGACCGGTGGATCCGTCACCTTCCACCAGTCGGGCAAGACCGCGGCGCTGATCTCCAAAAATGTCACGCTCTCCAGCCTCGGCCAAGGCGGTCGGCCAGCCGTGTTCTCACGAACCGGGCTGATCGCGCAGGCAGGAAATGGCGCAACCGGTGTTGGCGGCACCACGACGTTTGGCATTGCCGATGGCACTTTCACCACCAGCAAGCTCGTCGTCAGCGCCAATGGCGAGGGTGGAAATGGCCTCAACGTCGACGGTGGAACGCCTGGGGCCGGCGGCCTCGGTCAGGGCGGGACCGCCAGCTTCAACGTGACGGGCGGACTTATCTCCGCCCCCGAAATCACTGTGGCCGCATCCGGCTTCGGTGGTGACGGGGCGAATGCAGCCTTCGGCATCGACGCGGGCAATGGTGGCGCGGGCACCGGCGGCAATGCCACAGCCTCGCTGACCGGCGGCACGATCCGCACCGAGTTCCTTCTGGTCGAGGCAAACGGCAACAAGGCGATTACCGATCCTCGTCTGGGCGAACCCAGCTACTTCGGCTACGGCGGCAACGAATTCAGCGGCGTGGTCAGGCCGGGCAAGGGCGGTACGGGCACCGGCGGCACCTCGCTTCTGACCATCGATGGCGGATCTTTGCTCGCGATGGATCCCTATGGCGACATTCCGCCTGCGGTCCAGGTCGGTGCGGTCGGCGAAGGTGGCCGGGGCGGCTATGCCTACGACGGCGGCGGTGGCGATCCGCTCTATTCCGGCGATGGCGGGAACGGTCTGGGGGGCAGCGCAACCATCCGTTATCTCTCGGGCACCTTTGAAGCGTCCTACATCGGCGCAGATGCATCGGGCCTTGGCGGCTTGCCCGGAATTCTCGCGTTTGGCACCGACACTGCAGTCAATGCCGCCAACGGTGGCAACGGCACTGGCGGCAGCGCACTCTTCGAGATCGGGACGTCGCTCGATAAGCAGAATTTCCTGGGCGACTTCCGCACTGTCAGTGTTATCGCCGATGGCACCGGCGGCGTCGGCGAGACCGGCGTCAAAGGTGGCTCGGGCGGCGACGGAACGGGCGGCACTGCCCGGGTTCTGGGGACCGGCGGGACGATCACGCTCAGCGATCTGACCGTGTCGGCGCAGGGCAGCGGCGGCAATGGTGGCAACGGCCAGGTTGGCAGCAACGGCGGGCGCGGCGGATCTGGCAGAGGTGGCCTTGCCGAGATCGCCGTCGATGGTGATGGCGTAGACCTGACGGCGCTGGGACCGGCGCTGCAGGCGTCCGGCTTTGGCGGGTTCGGCGGCACCGGGGGCGTTGGCGTCGATGGCAACGATGTTGCGGGCAACGGCGGCGATGGCGGTGTAGGGACCGGCGGCGAGGTTTCGTTCCTGGCCCGCAATCTCGGCAAACTTTCGGTTGTCGGTTTCTCCGCAGGTTCGTCATTCGATGCCTCGGGCTTTGGTGGCGGTGGCGGTCTTGGCGGCAATGCTGGCCTGACCGGAGGCGTCAGCCTCGGCAACGGCGGTAATGGAGCCGACGGCTTCGGTGGCACCATCAGTGTAACAGCGCAGAGCGGCGGCAGTCTCGTCTTCGACAGTCTCAGCCTGACCGCGTCCGGCTCGGGCGGAAACGGCGGTGGCCGCCTTGGCGCGAGCACCTTCGGCACGCCGACGCCATCGCTCGGCGGCACTGGCGGGGCCGGGCAGGGAGGCACCATTGCCTTCACCTCGACCGATTCGGGTTCGAGCATCTCGGCCGACAGCCTTTTCGCCAGCGCGCAGGGTTTGGGCGGAACGGGTGCAGGTGGCGCCGGTTTTGCGCCTTCGGGCCAGTCGACCGACGGCAGCGCAGGGGGCAACGGGACAGGCGGTACGTTCAGCCTCTTGGCCGATCTCGAAGGGTCGATCGCGCTTGCCGCAATAGACGGCAGCATCTCGATTTCGGTTCATGGTCTGGGTGGCGACGGCGGCCAGGCCGAGAACGCGATCGGCACAAGCGGTGCGTCGGGCGGAAACGGTGGTGCCAGTGGTTCCGGGACGGGCGGAACCGTCCAGTTTGCGGCCAATCGTCAGGGCGTTGCCACGGTCGGGCGTTCCGGCACCAGCACGATCTCGGCTGATGGTACGGGCGGCCTCGCAGGACTTGGCGGCAACGGCGCTCCGGCGACAGAAGCTGGAACACCGGGAGGCAACGGCGGCAACACTGGCCTTGCCCAGGCTGGCAACGGTGGTGCCGTCTCGTTCGGCGCCGATGGCGGGACGCTGAACTTCGGCGCGCTCGACGCGACGGCGATCGGCACCACGCAGTTCCGCAACATTGCCGCGTCCGGCGGCAGCGGTCCCGGTGGGAGCGGCCTGCCCGGTTCCCGAAGCGAATTGCTGCCGACCGGCGGGACAATCGCGTTCTCGGCCAGCGATCATGCTTCCGGCGGCCTCGGCCAGATCAACGCCGATGCCGTCACGGCCGACGTTACCAGCAACTGGCTGTTCGTCGGGCTGGGCTTTTCGGCGAGCAGCGCTGCCGGTGGAATCTCGCTGGCGAATTCCAGCACGGCCAACGGCGGTGGCCTGCATTTCGGCAGTTTCCGCGGCGATGCCTCGGGCTTCCCGGCGACCGTCGATCCGGCTCTCGATGTATCGGTTACGACCGGCGGAATCGTCGTCGATTCCGATCTCACCCTGCTGTCCGGCGGCAACATCGCGCTCGGCCTTGCCAACGGCGCTTCGCTCAGTGCGAGCACGGCGTACCTGCAAAGCGATTCCGGCATTTCGATCAGCGCAGACGGCACGGGCCGCTTCTCTGGCGGATCGATCGAGCTTTCATCATTCGGCTCTGTCGGCGTGGTCAGCACCTCTTGCGTGTCGGCAACCTGCCGCCCGGTCGAAGCGAGCGGCAGCCTCGTCATAGACTCATCGGGCGCTTTCAGCCTGACCGGGCCGGTGGAACTGGCGGGTCTTGGCAGCCTCGAGGTCTACGCAGCCGGAGATGTCACCGGAGATGCCGGGACACGCTACTTCTCCAACGGCGACGTCGCCGTACGGGCCGGCAACGATGCCACAATCCGCAACATCACCGGCGCAAACGTCATTGTCGAAGCCGGTGCGATAGCGGATGGCAGCTATCTCTATTTCGACGGGCTGCTAACTCTCGGCGAGGCCGCGGGCGGCGGCCAGTTCGACGCTTCGGGCAGTCTCGATCTCAACAGCGGCGGATCGATCCGGACGCTTGACGGCACGACCTTCACGGCTGGACGTGGTATTGGTGTGCGTTCGGGCAACGACATCCTCGTCGGCGCTAACAATGCCTTCACCGCCAACACCGGCCCGTCTTCCCTGCCGGATCGCATCGTTTTCGCGGCTGGTGGCCAGACGATAGATTATTCGCTCGCCGCGACCGACATCGCCACCT
This sequence comes from Novosphingobium jiangmenense, assembly GCF_015694345.1. GTDB lineage: Bacteria > Pseudomonadota > Alphaproteobacteria > Sphingomonadales > Sphingomonadaceae > Novosphingobium > Novosphingobium jiangmenense. The sequence continues at coordinate 6,666 of NZ_JADQDC010000008.1, read as the reverse complement.
TGTCCTTCGGCCTCGGCACTACGGTTGACTCAGGATCGGGCGGTGTGGACCTGTCAGGCGCGGCCATCGATGCCAGGTCTGCAAGCTTTGCCGGTGCCTTCTTCCGCGCCGATGTGCTGGATACCCTGACGCCAGCCTCCAATCGCAGGGATGACGGCGGGCGGCTCGACCCCGAGTGCCTTGAAGGCGCCATCTGCATCGGCGACGTCGACGCTACCGGTTTTGTCAGCATCGGCGGTGGTGACTTCGTACCGCTCGACATCAAGGCGACGGGAACCATCAACGGCGATACGGTCGGACTTCGCGCCACCGGAGCCGTCACGCTCGGCGATCTGGAGAACACCGCGCAGATCACGGCGGTTGACGAACTCTCGATCATGTCGCTCTCCGGGGATATCGCGCTGCTCGGCAATTCCGGTCTGACCGGTGCCACCGTCCGCCTCACGGCTGCGGGCAATCTCACCGGCACCGGCAACATCGAAGCCACCCGCGACGACATTGGCCTGTCGATCAATGGCGATATCGACGCAAACTCACTCATCGCTGCCCGCGAACTGACCACGGCCACCGATGCTGGCGGCGAAACCGAAGTTAGCTTCAAGGCGCTTGGCTCCCTGCGAACCGGCACGCTTTCGCTCGGTACATCCGCAAATATCTCCGCGTCCGGCGAAATCCGCATCGGCTCGCTGTCTCTCGGCGGTTTCGATGGCGTCTTCTCGTCCGGCACGGCGCTGCAAGTCGATTCATCCTCCGCCGTGCGCAATCTCTCGCTCACCGCAGGCACCGTCGCCATTTTCGGCACCATCGTCACCGACGGCGATCTGACGATCAAAGGGCAATCGATCAGCGGCACCAGCGCCGATGCCGGTGGCCTCCTGTCGCTGACATCGACCGATCTCGCTGCAGATTCCCTGCAGTCCGCAGGCGATCTCACACTCAAGGTCACCAACGAGGCCGCGCTGGGCACCGTTTCTTCGACAGGCGGTTCGGTGTTCATCGACCCAGCGCTGCTCACCTTTGACAGTATTACGTCGGCAGGCGGCATCACGCTCGGCGGCGGCACGATCACCGGCGGCACGGTGGACGCCGGGACCGACCTTTCGGTCACAGCCACAGACGCGCTTTCGCTTACCTCTGCCAAGGCAGGGGCAGGGGCGACTCTCGGGGCGGCGAGCCTTGCCGTGGGCGATCTATCGGTCGGCACTGATCTCTTCGTCGACGTGTCGGGCCAGGTTGACCTCACCGGGACGACCGGCGTCGGCGGCAACGCCTCGATCATCGCCGGAACGCTGAACGCGCAGGCCATCGACGCCACCGGAAACGTCAATCTGACCATCGCCGGGACGGGCACGCTGGCCGGCGCGGTCACGGCAGGCGGCGACTTCTTCAGCTCCGCAGATTCGCTCGGCTTCGACACGATCGCCGTGACCGGCTCTGCCACGTTCGAAGGTGGCGCGATCAACGGCACGTCCGTGTCCGCCGATGGCGCGCTTTCTGCATCGCTGACCGGGTCGGCCACGCTCGACAGCGCCAGCGCCGGGACCACGCTCGGCATCACCGCCGCATCGCTTTCGGCAACCGACCTGTCGGCCGGCGGCGACCTGACGCTGACGGTGACCGATACGGCGGCGCTTGGCACCGTGTCCTCGACGGGCGGCTCCGTGTCGATTGACCCGGCGCTGCTCACGTTCGACGCGATCACCGCCAACAAGGGCATTCTCCTGTCGGGTGGGACGATCACCGGCGGCACGCTCGATGCAGGTACCAGCGTCGGAGTGACCGCTACCGGAGCACTGACGCTGGCCTCGGCCAAGTCCGGCACGACCCTTTCGCTCGGCGCCGACAGACTTCAGGCGGGCGTGCTCGACGCCGGTAGCGACCTGATGCTCGCCATCGCCAAGGATGCGGTGCTGACGGGCAAGGCGACGGCGGGCGGCAACATCTCGGCGGGCTTTGGCACGCTTGGCTTCACCACCCTCGGGGCCACCGGCAGCGTCGGCCTCGAAGGAACCGACCTCACCGGCAGCGGCATCACTGCGGGCACCAGCCTTACGGTCCTGCTCGGCGGAGACTACGCCGTCTCGACGGCCAGCGCCGGAACCAGCCTTGCGCTCCAGGCGGCAAGCGCCAGCGGCACTTCGCTCGGCGCGCTGGGCAATCTCGATGCGACCGTCACCGGCCTTGCCGGCGTCACAGGCTACAGCGCGGGCGGCGATCTCACCATCACGGCAGGCTCGCTCGATGCCTCGATCATTGCCGCTGACGGCCTGATCAGCGGCAAGATCACCGGCTCGGCCACGCTCGGCTCTGCCAGCGCCGGAACCACGCTGGCCTTCGTTGCGGGCAAGCTTTCGGCGACGAGCCTCCAGTCGGTCGGCGACCTGACGCTGACGGTGACCGACACGGCGGCGCTCGGCACCGTGTCCTCGACCGCCGGCTCCGTGTCGATCGACCCGGCGCTGCTCACGTTCGACGCGATCACCGCCAACAAAGGTATCACGCTGTCGGGCGGCACGATCACCGGCGGCACTCTGGACGCAGGCACCAGCATCGATGTCAGCGCGACCGGCACGCTGACCTTCAGCACGGCCACGGCAGGCACGACCGCTTCGCTTGGGGCCAATCTGGTCAAGTTCGACAGCCTCTCGAGCACAGGGCTTGCCAGCATCAGCGGAGGGGCAGTCGATGGCGGGACCCTGTCCGGTGGCGGTGTCTCGGTCGATGTGACCGGCAGCGTTGCGTTCACCAGCGCATCGTCCACTGTGGATCTCGCGATCAACGGCGCAAGTCTTGTCGGCGGGACGCTCGGCGCAACTGGGAATGCTCGCGTGACCCTGACGGGCAATGGCGATCTCGGCACCGCGACTGCAGGCGGCAGCCTCTATGCGTCCGGGCTCGACCTCTCGTTCACCTCTCTCCAAGGAGAGACTGTCGAACTGGCCGCCCGTTCGGTGATAGGCGGTACGATCGATGCTGCATCGACCCTGCTGATCACCGCCGATGGTGCGGTCGATCTCGATCGCTCGACCTCGGGCAGCACGACCGAAATCTACGCCGGCAGCCTCAACCTTCCCGAACTGGTGGCGGGTGACCTCGCACTGGCGCTTTCTGGCGATGCAACTCTCGGTACCGTCAACGCCACTGGTACGGCAAATGTCGGTGCGGGCGCGCTTTCCTTTACCAGCTTCAGCGCGGGCGGACCCGCCAGCGTTTCGGCGGCCACGATTACCGGCGGCAGCGCCAGCGGCGGATCAAGCCTCACGCTTTCGGCAACCGGGGCGATCGAACTCGCCTCGGCCAGTGCCGCAGGCGCGCTGCGCGTAAGCGGCACCAGCATTACCGCCGATGGCCTCTCCAGCAACGATGCGCTGATCGTCGAATCCACGGGCGCTGTCGCCGTCGGCTCGCTCTATGGCGAGTTCGGCGCCTCGGTCACGGCCGGTGAATTCACGTTCGGCAGGCTGGCCAGTGCCTCGTCGGTCACCGTCAACGCCACCTCGCTTACCGGCGGCGTGATCGATGCTCTGGGGAGCGCAAGCGTGACCGCTGCCGACTCGGTCACGCTCGACAGCGCCAGCGCCGGACTTGGGTTGACGATCGCGGCAAAGAGCCTGACCGCCCCCTCGCTCACCGCAGGCGGCGATCTGGTCCTGACCGTAACGGACACGGCTGCGCTCGGCACAGTTACCTCGACCGGAGGGGCGGTCTCGATCGATCCTGCGCTGCTGACTTTCGATGCGATCAGCGCGGCAAACTCCATCACCCTTGCGGGCGGCACGATTACCGGTGGAACGCTCGACGCGGGTACAACCATCGACGTTACCGCGACCGGCGCGCTTACGCTGACTACAGCCACCTCGGGAACGACACTGTCGCTCGGCGCGGACAGCCTACAGGCAGGCGCGCTTGATGCGGGGGGCGATCTGTCGCTGACCATCGCGAAGAGCGTACTGCTGACGGGTGCGGTAAACTCCAGCGGAAATGCTGCGATCACCGCGCAAGGCCTCTCGGCAAGCTCGTTCGATGTCACCGGCAATCTGCAACTGTCGCTGACCGGCGATGCTACGCTCACCGGGCTGACCAAGGTCGGCGGAGATTTCTCGAGCACCGCAGCATCGCTTGCGTTCGGGACAATCGAAGCTGGCGCGGCCGCGATCTTCGGCGGCGGCTCCATCAATGGCGACACCGTCAACGCTGGCGGAGCGATCTCGGCATCGCTCAGCGGCGCAGCAACGCTGGGCAAGGCCACCAGCGGCACCTCGCTCGGCATCGGCGCCGACTCTGTCGATGCCGGAGAACTGGCCGCGGGCACTGACCTTTCCGTCTTTGCGAACGGGACAATCGCCCTCGGTACAGGCACGGCAGCAGGCACTGCTTCGCTCAACGCTGCAACCTCGCAGTTCACCAGCCTGACCAGCACCGGCCTTGCCGCAATCGCGGGCGGAGCAGTCGACGGCGGCACGCTGCAGGGTGGGGCGGGGGTCTCGGTCGACGTTTCAGGCGACGTGAAACTGGCGACGGTCAATTCCGGTGCCGACCTTTCGATCAAGGCCGCCAATCTTGACGTCGGCACGCTCGGCGCAATCGGCAACGCGCGGCTGGTCCCGCTCGGCAATGCCACGCTCGGCACGGCCACGGCCGGGGGGTCGCTCTATGTCTCGGCCCTCGACCTCGCCTTCACCAGCCTTTCGGGCCAGAGCATCGAACTCGCTACCCGTACGATCACCGGCGAGACAGTCGACGCAACATCGACCCTGCTCATCTCGGCCGACGGCGCCGTAAAGCTAGCCCGCTCAACATCGGGCAGCACCAGCGAGATTTTCGCAGGCAGCCTCCAACTGGACGATCTTTCCGCAGCAGACCTCAATCTCGGGATCAGCGGCACGGCTACGCTCGGCACGGTTACGGCCAATGGCATTGCCGATCTGCGGGCCGCGTCCCTGTCGTTCTCGGGCATCAATGCAACCGGTCGGCTTGCGGTCTCCGCCGGAGACATCGCTGGCGGCACCATAATCGGCGGCGCCAACGTTTCCTTGAACGCAACCGGCGCGATCAACCTTGCCTCGGTCGGCGCTGCGGGCACGCTCGGCGTCACCGGCACCAGCATCAGCGCTGAAGGCTTGTCGGCCAACGACAGCCTGACGGTCAGCTCGACCGGAGCGGTGAAGGTCACCGCGCTTTACGGCGAGACCGGCGTGGCAGTCCAAGCATCCGATTTCACCTTTGCGCGCCTCGCCAGCGTCGCGTCGATCGGCGTCACTGCCGGAACGGTAACGGGTGGCGTGATCGAGGCATTTGGGGACGCAACCGTAAACTCAAGCGGCGCAGTATCTCTCGACAGCGCCAGCGCAGGGTTTGGCCTTGCGATCACGGCACAGAGCCTCTCCGCCCCGACGCTCACGGCCGGCCAGGATCTGACCCTCGCCATCACCGGCACAGCCGCGCTCGGCACCGTCTCCTCGACAGGAGGTTCGGTGTCGATCGACCCGGCGCTTCTAACATTCGACACGATTAGCGCAGCTAACGGCATCACGCTTTCCGGCGGCACGATCACCGGCGGCATTCTGGATGCCGGAACCGACCTTTCGATCACTGCGACAGATGCGCTTTCGCTGACGTCGGCCAAGGCAGGGGTAGGGGCGACGCTTGGGGCGGCGAGCCTTGCCGTGGGCGATCTTTCGGTCGGCACCGACCTCTTCGTCGACGTGTCGGGCCAGGTTGACCTCACCGGGACGACCGGCGTCGGCGGCAACGCCTCGATCATCGCCGGAACGCTGAACGCGCAGGCCATCGACGCCACCGGCAACGTCAATCTGACCATCGCCGGGACGGGCACGCTGGCCGGCGCGGTCACGGCAGGCGGCGACTTCTTCAGCTCCGCAGATTCGCTCGGCTTCGACACGATCGCCGTGACCGGCTCTGCCACGTTCGAAGGTGGCGCGATCAACGGCACGTCCGTGTCCGCCGATGGCGCGCTTACGGCATCGCTGACCGGGTCTGCCACGCTCGGCACTGCCAGCGCCGGGACCACCCTCGGCATCACCGCCGCATCGCTTTCGGCAACCGACCTGTCGGCCGGCGGCGACCTGACGCTGACGGTGACCGATACGGCGGCGCTTGGCACGGTGTCCTCGACGGGCGGCTCCGTGTCGATTGACCCGGCGCTGCTCACGTTCGACGCGATCACCGCCAACAAGGGCATTCTCCTGTCGGGTGGGACGATCACCGGCGGCACGCTCGATGCAGGTACCAGCGTCGGAGTGACCGCTACCGGAGCACTGACGCTGGCCTCGGCCAAGTCCGGCACGACCCTTTCGCTCGGCGCCGACAGACTTCAGGCGGGCGTGCTCGACGCCGGTAGCGACCTGATGCTCGCCATCGCCAAGGATGCGGTGCTGACGGGCAAGGCGACGGCGGGCGGCAACATCTCGGCGGGCTTTGGCACGCTTGGCTTCACCACCCTCGGGGCCACCGGCAGCGTCGGCCTCGAAGGAACCGACCTCACCGGCAGCGGCATCACCGCAGGCACCAGCCTCACTGTCCTGCTCGGCGGAGACTACGCCGTCTCGACGGCCAGCGCCGGAACCAGCCTTGCGCTCCAGGCGGCAAGCGCCAGCGGCACTTCGCTCGGCGCGCTGGGCAATCTCGATGCGACCGTCACCGGCC
>NZ_JADQDC010000007.1 GCF_015694345.1 Novosphingobium jiangmenense | reverse complement strand
CCCAACAGCAACTCGATGCCATCCTCGCCAACTACAACAACACGCCCAGAAAATGCCTCGGCTTCAAAACTCCAGCCGAAACATTCAACCCGTTGCACTTCGGATGTGAATCCACACCCGGGTCAAGTCCGGGATGACGTTGTTTCTAGGGGAGCGAAATTTCGACTAAAGCAGGCCCAGCGCCACCAGCCGCGCTTCGAGCACGTCCGGATCGCCCACGAAGTGGTGGACGTGCCAGCCCAGCGCCTTGGCGGTGGCGATGTTGGCGGCGTTGTCGTCGATGAACAGCATAGTCTCGGGCGCGCGGTCGAAGCGGCGGGCAGCGAGATGGAAGATCGCCGGGTCTGGCTTGATCAGGCGCTCGACCGCCGAGATCACGATGTCCTGCATGTGATCGAGAATCGGGAAGGTCGGGCGGAACAGCGCCCACGAATCGATGCCGAAATTGGTAATCGCGTATTGCGGCACGCTCCTCGCGGCGAGGCGCACGATCAGGGCGTGCGTGCCGGGCACCGGGCCGGGCAGGCTGGCGAGCCAGTTGTTGGCATAGAGCGCAATCAGATCGGCATGTTGCGGGAACTGCGCGGTGCGCGTGGCAACCATTTCGGCGAACGATACGCCTTCGTCATGCTGGGCGTGCCAGTCTTCGGTGACGACTTCGGAGACGAATCGGGCGCGCTCTGCCGAATCGGGAATCGCGTGAGCATAGATGCCGGTGAGATCGAACTGCACCAGCACGCGGCCGATGTCCCAGACTACTGCCTCTACGCCCATCGCAGCCTCACCGCAGGTGGCCCATAAACGACTGCGCCCCCGCGTTTCGGCGGGGGCAGCGTGGCTCGGCAAGGAGCCGGTCGGTTTCCGGTGCAGCCCCGCCGTCGCGAGACTGCACCGAAACTTGTGAGATCAGCCCTGGCGCGCCTTGAAGCGCTTCTGGGTCTTGTTGATCACGTAGACGCGGCCACGGCGGCGGATCACGCGGTTGTCCCGGTGGCGGTCCTTGAGCGACTTCAGGCTGTTGCGAATCTTCATGTCGAATCCCTTTGCCCGAAGCTGACCGGGCTGAAAACTGAAGCGTGGCCGTTAGTGGGGGCAGACACCCAAGTCAACCCTGCGCAAGGCAATTCGGCCCGCCAGCGCGCTTTCTTGCAAAGGCGGTTTCCCTATGCAAACACCGCTGGATCAGGCGGATCGGGCCTGCAACGGGTATGGGCAGGCCAGCATGTTGATCCAGCCGCAGGGCGTCATCCATAAGCCGGGTGAGCCGTTCTTCCTCAACCCGGCGCTGCTCGCGCTGAACGTGTTCGAGACGGGCATTGCGCCAGACGTGCTCGCGGAGCTGGAAGCGCTGGCTCCGGAAACGCGGGCGATGGAAGAGCTGGGCGGCCGCTATGTCCTGTCCAGTGGCGTGAAGCTCAGCAACGATCGGCCGCGGCACTGGCGCAGCGACATCTGCTGGCTGAGCCATGCCGACGAGGAATCGTTCGCCTGGTTCGATGGCCTCTATGCGCGGCTGGGCCTGGCGGAACTGGTGGCGCCGTTCGTGCCGCATGACCGCGAGGTCCGTCTCTACGCCGGGTTCTTCGTGACGCGCAGCCGCTGCGATGCGCTCGACATGCACTATGACTGGACGCTGGAGAGCAACGAGGCCTTCACCCTGATGGCCCCGCTGACCGCCAACGGCGGCGATCTGGGCATGACCTACGACACCGTCATGGGCGAGCGGCGCGATCTGGCGTACCGGCGGGGCAAGGGCCTCGTGTTCGGGCCGTCGTTCCTGCATTCGACTGCCGTGGGCGCGCTGGACGAGCGCGCGGTGTTCCTGTGCCTGAACTTCGGCACGGACCGCATGGACAACTGGGCGCGAATCGGTGCGACGACCGCGCGGCAGTGCGAATTGCTGCGCCAGCCGGATGGCTCGTTCATCCGGCAGGAGGAATGGCGTCGGCTCTACGGGAGGACCGGCGCCTATTGACCGCGGATCTCGCCGAGCTTGCGTTCCCAGGCGAGGGCGTGGGTCACGATCGTGTCGAGATCGGCGTACTGCGGGACCCACGGCAGCGTGGCCTTGATGCGGCTGTTGTCGGAGATCAGCGAGGCGGGATCGCCGGGGCGACGGCCCTGCAATTCGCGCACGATCTTGCGGTTGGTGACGCGATCGACCGCGTCGAGCACTTCGAGGACAGAGAAGCCCCGCCCGTAGCCGCAGTTCATCGTGAGCGATTCGGACGGGGCAGCGATCAGCGCCTCGAGCGCGAGGACGTGGGCGGCGGCGAGATCGGAGACGTGGATGTAATCGCGCACGCCGGTGCCGTCGGGCGTATCGAAATCGGTGCCGAAGACGCCGACCGAGGCGCGCTTGCCCAGCGCTGCCTCGACCGCGACCTTGATCAGGTGAGTGGCCCCGGCGGTGGACTGGCCGGTGCGGCCCTGTGGGTCGGCGCCGGCGACGTTGAAGTAGCGCAGGGCGCAGTAGTTGAGCGGGTGGGCGGCGGCGACGTCGGCCAGCATCGCCTCGGTCATCAGCTTCGACATGCCGTAGGGATTGATCGGCCGCTGTGGCGCGTCCTCGGTAACAGGCGAGACTTCGGGCGTGCCGTAAGTTGCGGCGGTGGAGGAGAAGATGAAGTGCGGCACACCGGCTTCGACCGCGGCGGCGATCAGCGCGCGGCTCTTGGCAGTGTTGTTGTGGTAGTACTTGAGCGGATCGGAGACCGATTCGGGCACGACCACGGAACCGGCGAAATGCATGACGGCGCGGGTGCCCTGTTCGGCAAAGATGCGCGCGAGCAGTTCGGCGTCCTCGATATCGCCCTGATAGAAGGGAACGCCATCGGGCACGGCAAAGCGGAAGCCGGTGACGAGGTTGTCGATCACTGCGACCGGATAACCGGCGTCCTTCAGCGCCAGCACCGCATGGCTGCCGATGTAGCCTGCGCCGCCGGTGACGAGAACGGGGGGCTTCGACATTGGCATTCTGCTCCTTTGCGCGCAGGGTCTGGCCCGCAAGCGCGTTCATGACTGCGACAGCGCGTGCGCTTTACACGCTCGGGCGGGTCCGCATCAGCCCCTTACGGGATAAATACGAATGAACCGCAAACTGCTTCTGTCTGCCGTCGCGACTTTCATGTTTGCCGGAACGGCTGTGGCGCAGCCGATGGGCGGGCGGTGGGACGGGCCGATGGACCAGCGCCTGCGCGGAACTGACGGCAGGCGCTCGATCGAACCGGCCAAGCGGGTCGAGGTCGAGGCGTTTCAGGCCGCCGATGCCGCGCCGCTGCTGGGCAAGGGCCCGATCACCGTGGCTGCGGCCGATGGCGCGGAGGCCGAATGGAAGCTGCCGGTCTATGAGGCAGCGGTCGTCGATCAGCTGGCCAAGCTCGGTTACGATACGGCGGTGAGCGGTGCGGACGGCGGGCAGATCGCGCAGATCGGCATTCGGCATGAGCAGGTCGTGCCCGAGGAGGCCAAGCGCAAGCCGGTTTCGGGCGCGATGGAAGTGGGCGTTTCCAATCGCGGCAACTATACCGCGATGGCGCTGAACATCGATCTGACCAAGGCCAAGAAGGCGATCATCGCCACCCGGCTCGACGTGCGCATCCGCGACAAGGCGAGCAATCGCGTGTTGTGGGAAGGCCATGCCGAAGCGCAGACGCGCGAGGACGACGACGGGCTGAACAACGGCGCGGTGGCGGCGCGGCTGGCCTCGGCGCTCTTCGCAAAGTTTGCCGATGCGCAGGTGGTTCCGGCGAGTTGAGCACCAAAGCTGTGCCAATTGGCATTGCGGCAGGCAGCGCGGCGTTGCACCACACCTGCATGACAATGGGACGCCGAACAATGAACCGCCTTGCCGCCACTTTTGCCCTGACTGCCCTGGTTGCCACGCCGGTCCTTGCCAAGCCGGCGCCGATCGATGTGACGCGGTTCCATACCGCGCAGACCCTGCCTCGGCTGAAAGGTGCGGCGGTGATCGTGGAAGCAGCGCCCGGTGCTGACCAGTCGAGCCTTGAAAATCAGGTGTGGCTGGCCGCCGTGCAGAAAGAACTCTTCGCCAGCGGCTTTGGTAGCGCGACGCCGGGCGCGGCGGATGTGGTGGCCGAAGTGCGCGTCGACCGGGAGGTGCAGAAGCGCGAGAAGACGCGCGGGCCGGTCAGCGTCGGCGTGGGCGGATCGACCGGAAGCTACGGCGGTGGCCTTGGGGTAGGCCTTGGCTTCAACCTGGGCGGCGGGCCGAAGGAATTCGTGGTGACGCGCCTTGCCGTGCGCATCCGCGACCGCAAGACCGGCGAGGCACTGTGGGAAGGCCGCGCCGAAAATCGCGAGAATGCCAAGGCCAAGGAAGCCGATCCGGCCATGGCTGCGCCGCGTCTTGCGCATGCCCTGTTCTCGGGCTTCCCTGGCACGTCGGGTGATACTATCACTGTTAAATGACAGACATCCGCATCAATGCCGCGTTCGATTCCGGCAACATCGAAGTTCTCTCGGTTTCCGGGGCGAGCGCACGGCTGGCGATCCGCAAGGACCGCGACTCAGAGTTCTTCCAGTGGTTCCACTTCCGCGTAGATGGTGCGGCGGGTCGGGAGCTGGAGCTGAAGATCACCGGTCTTGGCAAGTCTGCCTATCCGGGCGGCTGGCCGGGGTATCGCGCGGCGTTTTCGGAAGATCGCGAGTATTGGGGCCGCACCGAGACCACCTATGATCCGGGCGAGGACGGCGGCACGTTGACCATTCGCCACACGCCGGAGGCCGGCACCTGCTGGTTCGCCTATTTCGCACCGTATTCGATGGAGCGGCATCACGATCTGGTGGCGCAGACGGCGGCGCTGCCGGGCGTGACACACCGCAACCTCGGCACCAGCATCGAGGGCCAGCCGATCGACTGCCTCGAGATCGGTGCCGGTCCGAAACAGGTGTGGCTCTATGCCCGCCAGCATCCCGGCGAATCGATGGCCGAATGGTGGATGGAAGGCGCGCTCGAGCTGCTGACCGACCCGGCCGACCCGCATTGCCGCAAGCTGCGCCAGCTGTGCCGCTTCCACGTGGTGCCCAATGCCAATCCGGACGGGTCGTGCCGGGGGCACCTGCGCACCAATGCCGTGGGCGTGAACCTCAACCGGGAATGGCATGAACCGACGCCGGAGCGTTCGCCCGAAGTGCTCGCGATCCGCAATGCCATGGACGAGAGCGGCGTAGACTTCGCCATGGACGTTCATGGCGACGAGGCGATCCCGCACGTGTTTCTGGCCGGGTTCGAGGGCATTCCTTCGTGGACCGACGAACTTGGCGCATCTTACGAGCGCTATCGCCGCATCCTCGAACGTCGCACGCCCGATTTCCAGACGCGACGTGGCTATCCGATTGCCGCGCCTGGTCGCGCGAACCTGACGATGTCGACCAACCAGGTCGCCCACCGCTTCGGCTGCGTGGCGATGACGCTGGAAATGCCGTTCAAGGACAACGACGACCTGCCCTGCAAGGAGCAGGGCTGGAGCCCGGAACGCTCGAAGCTGCTGGCGCGCGACTGCCTGGCGTCGCTGCTGGAGTGGCTTGAGGGTTAGTCCTCTAATTGTTCGTCATTGCGAGCGACCGCAGGGAGCGCGGCAATCCAGAGCGATTCCGCGCCAACTCTGGATTGCTTCGTCGGCTTTGCCTCCTCGCAATGACGAAGGTGAGAGTTTGCGCCCTTTACGCAAAGTTAAGAGATGAGGGCGCATTGCTGCCGCATGGCCCGCACCATCGCCCTCATACATGCGCCCCTCGCCGACGTCTCGGCGATTGAACTGGCGCGCAAGGCGATCGTGCTCGGCTGCGCCGCCGCGCTGATCATGGCGGGCAAGCCGTTCCTGTTTTTCTGATCCTGCCAAACTGACAGCATCCCTGCTTGCCGCTCCCGGCGATCCGCTGGAGCATGCTGGCGATGGTGTGTTTGCGGTTCCTTGCCAGTGCAGCGCTGATCGCCGGTCTTGCCGGATGTGGCGGCGGGGACGCCAGCGGCCCGCCCGTCGTCGTGCCCTCGCCCACGCCTTCACCGACTGCAACGCCCACGCCAACTCCCAGCCCTTCGCCGACTGCCACCGCGCACGCCGACCTTTCGACCGCTTCCGGGCGGCCGGTGGCAGAGCCCCTGCGCGGGTTGACGATCGAGACCCTCGCCGATCCCGAGGCAAGCTTCACCGCAATCTCCGCACACGCCCGTGCGCCCACAGTGCGGCTGGTGTTCCAGCAGGGCGTGCCTCCCTCGACCTACCGCGCCTTCGTAACCCGATTGCGCCCGCGGGCCTTTATCGTCGGCGAACTGATCGATTCCGATGCCGTGGCCACAACCACCGTGGCCGAGGTGCGCCAGCGCGCCAGCGACTACTGGGCCGCGTTTGGCAGCGATATCGACCTCTGGGAAATCGGCAACGAACTCAACGGCGAATGGGTCGGTACGGGCCCGGCGGAGATCAATGCCAAGCTTGCTGCGGCCTATGACGTGATCGTGCGCCAGCACCATGCCAAGGCGATGATCACGCTCAATTACTGGTCTGGACCGGACTGCTACGCCAATAGCTGGGAAGCCACGGTCAGCTATGCACGCACCATCCCCGAAGAGATCAGGCTTGGCACCGACTACCTTGCCTTGAGCCTTTACGAGACCGCGTGCTCGCCACGCCAGCAGCCCGATGCGGCAGCGATTGCGGCTACGATGAACACGGTCGCGCCGCTGTTCCCCAACGCCAGACTGCTGCTGGGCGAAATCGGGGCGCAACGCTCTGCTGATGGCGTGCCGAATCCTGACCTTGCCGAGAAACAGCGCGTAGCGAACCGCTACATGGGCATGCACGGCGATCTCGCGCGGCTGGTCGGGTCCCGCTTTGTGGGCGGCTACTTCTGGTGGTACTACGCCGATGACGCGGTGCCGCGCGATGCGCCAGGCTCACTCTGGCCGACGATCGAGGCGCAGTTCAACGCCATGTAAGCGTCAGAGAATCTCCAGCACCTTTTCCTTCGGACGGCACAGGCGGACGCCCTTGTCCGTTTCGACCAAAGGGCGTTCGATCAGCTTTGGCTCGGCGGCCATCGCGGCGAGGGCGGTGGCATCGTCGGCTGAGGGCAAGCCGCGTTCTTCGGCGTCGGTGCCGCGCAGGCGCAGGCCTTGTTGCGGGGTGAGGCCGGCGTCGCGGTAGAGCTGGGCGAGCTTTTCGGCGCTGGGCGGGTTCTTGAGGTATTCGATCACGGTCACGTCGGCGCCTGCTTCTTCAAGCATCGCCAGCGTGTTGCGCGAGGTGCCGCAGTTGGGGTTGTGCCAGATCGTTGCCTTCATCGGTGCCTCCTGCGGTTTGCGGTACTGCTTCATAGCCTGACGCTGCAGGCCTGCAACGGCCGCGTTTTGACGCAGGTCAATGTTATTGCGAAAAATTCTCAAAAAACTCCTTGCAACTGCGATTGAGTCGCAATACTCGCCTTCTTGCGAATGATTATCGCAAACAGTGATTGCCAAGGGGACTACCGTGAACCGTCTTTCCAGCCTGCTGCTCGCCGGAACCATGCTGATGCCGACCGCTGCCTTTGCGGAGGATCTGGTGCCCGCTGATGCCGCACTGGATGCCGAGAGCGGGAATACCGTCATCGTCGTGACCGGTACCGCCGACGGCTATCGCCCGGTCGATGCCAACGCGGTGAAGACGCCGACCCCGCTGGTCAATGTGCCGCAGACCATCACCGTGCTGACGCGCGAGCAGCTGGACGATCAGGGTATCACCCAGCTGGGCGATGCGCTGCGCTACGTCCCCGGTGTCGTGCTCGGCCAAGGCGAGGGCCACCGCGATCAGGTGAACCTGCGCGGCCAGAACACCACTGCCGACTTCTACCTTGATGGCCTGCGCGACGACACGCAGTACTACCGCTCGCTCTACAACATCGAGCGCGTGGAGGTGTTGAAGGGCGCCAATGCGCTGCTGTTCGGCCGTGGCGGCGGCGGCGGCGTGATCAACCGCGTCAGCAAGACGCCCGACCTGACCCGCGAGAAGGGCGAGGCCAGCGCCAATGTCGACAGCTTCGGCGCCTTCGCCCTTGCCGCAGACTGGAACCAGCCGTTCGGCGAGACCGTCGGTGCCCGCTTCAACGGCACTTACGAGGAATTCGACAACCACCGCCAGGACTTCGAGGGCCGCTTCATCGGCGTGAACCCGACGGTCGCGTTCGAGCCGGGCGAGAAGACCCGCATCGAGCTGTCCTACAACTATGACGACGATCGCCGCACCACCGACCGTGGCGTGCCATCGCGGGGTGGCAAGCCGCTGACGGGGTATGACGATACGTTCTTCGGCCGCACCGACACAAATATCGCAACGGTACAGGCGCATATCGCGCAGGCCCGGCTCGATCACGAGCTGGCCGATGGCCTCAGCTTCAACGTACTCGGCCAGTACAGCCACACCGACAAGTATTATGGCAACGTCTTTGCCGGCAGCGCGGTCAACGCCGCCAACCAGTTGACGCTCTCGGGCTATTCCAGCGCCAACGTGCGCGAAAGCTGGGTGGGGCAGACCAACCTGGTGTGGGAAGGCAGGACCGGCGGCATCGGCCATACCGTGCTGGCGGGGCTGGAGGTTTCGAGCCAGGACACCTCGAGCCTGCGTTCGGATCCGGTGTTTGCCGGTTCCACTACGGTGACGCTGGCCAAGCGGCTGACGATCCCGGCAGTGACTTTTGCCGCGCCCAGCCGCTCGACCTTCAGCCGGGTCGACACCTGGTCGGCCTACTTCCAGGACCAGATCGAGCTCGCCTCGTTCCTGCAGGTGGTGGCAGGCGTGCGCTTTGACGAGTTCAAGATCAGCGCCGACAACCGCATCCCGCCGGTGACGACGAACAGCCGTACCGACCGCAAGTGGTCACCGCGCTTCGGCGTGATCCTCAAGCCGCAGGAGAACGTCAGCTTCTATGGCAGCTTCACCCGCACCTTCCTGCCGCAGTCTGGTGACCAGTTCGGCGCGCTCGACGCCACGCAGGCGACGCTGGCGCCCGAGCAGTTCGAGAACCTTGAGGCAGGCGTGAAGTGGGACGTGAACCCGAACCTTGCCTTCACGGCGGCGGTCTATCAGCTGGACCGCGAGAACTCGCGCTTCAACAACCCCGTCACCGGCTTCCCCGAGCTTTCGGGCAAGACGCGGGCGAAGGGCTTGGAGCTTTCGCTGGCAGGCCGCGTGCTGCCGCAGCTGCAGGTGAGTCTGGGTTATACGCTGCAGGATGGTGAGGTGCGTTCGGCAACGACCTCTGCCCCGGCGGGGCGCAAGCTGGCGCAGCTGCCGCGCCATCAGGCCTCGGCGTGGACGCGTTATGACGTGACGAACAAGCTCGGGCTTGGCCTGGGCGTCACGCACCAGTCGAAGAGCTTCACCACGATCAGCAATGCGGTGACCCTGCCTGCGTTCACCCGCGTCGATGCGGCGGTGTTCTACGATGTATCGGAGCGCTTCTCGATCCAGCTCAACGTCGAGAACCTGACCGACACCGACTACTTCCCCTCGGCGCACACCGACAACAACATCACCACCGGCGAGCCGATCAACGCCCGTTTGACGGTGCGCGCGAAGTTCTGAAACACCCCCGGCGCTCGTCCCTTCCCCCCTCCCTGAGGGGCGGGCGCCAACCCTTTCAGCCTGCGCCCGGCGCCACGATCGCGGGTGGCGGTGCCGCGCTGATGGTCTCCTCGCCGCGCATGACGCGGGCGGCGCGCTGGATTGCGCGGGTCAGGCGGGGATAGACGCCGCAGCGGCAGATGTTGGTGATGGCGCGGGCGATGTCGTCATCAGTCGGGCTGGCGTTGCTGGTCAGCAGAGCCGCTGCGGCCATGACGATGCCGGGCGTGCAGAAGCCGCACTGGATCGCCTGCTCGGCCACCAGCGCCTGCTGCACCGGGTGAGAGCGATCACCCGACAGGCCTTCGATGGTGGTGACGTTGCGGCCCTCGGCCTCGCCCAGCGAGAGGGTGCAACTCGGCATCGCCTGACCGTCGACGATGACCATGCAGGCGCCGCATTCGCCGGTGCCGCAGCCGTATTTGGTGCCGGTGAGGTTGGCCGCATCGCGCAGCGCCCAGAGCAGCGGGGTATCGTCCTCGAGACGATACTGCACGGGCTGGTTGTTGACGGTGAGGCGGGCCATGGCCGTGGCTTAGCCCGCCGCCACCCGGTCAATCAATCCCGCCAGCTGCGGTCGATCCGGTCGATGCGGCGGGTCCATGCGGCGAAGTCCGCCTCGCCGACGCGGCCACCGGCATTGACCTGCGAGAGATCGCGCTGGTGGACCTTGATCACGTCTTCGCCGACGTGGATCGGCGGGCGGCCCATCGACAGCGTCGCCATCTGGATCTCGCAGGCGCGCTGCAGGCTCCACTGCATGATGAACATCTGCTGGAGCGTCTGCGCCATGACCACCGGGCCATGGTTCCTGAGCATGAGGATGCGCTTGTCGCCAAGGTTGGCGAGCAGGCGTTCGCCCTCTTCGGCGCGGACGGTGACGCCTTCGAAATCGTGATAGGCGAGCTGGCCGATGAAGTTGCAGGCGTAGAAGTTGATCGGCATCAGCCCTTCCTCAAGGCTGCACACCGCCATGGTCTCGGTCGTGTGGACGTGTGCGATCGCGTGGGCCCAGGGCAGGTGGCGGTGGAAGTAGGCGTGCTGGGTAAAGCCGGCCTGGTTGACCGGATAGGGGCTGTTGTCGAGCTTGTTGCCGTCGATGTCGATCTTGACGAGGTTCGAGGCGGTCACCTCGCTGTAGAGCAGGCCGAACGGGTTGATCAGGAAGGCGCCTTCCTCGTCCGGCACTTTCAGCGAGATGTGGTTGTAGATCGATTCGGACCAGCCGAGGTGATCGTAGATGCGGTAGCAGGCGGCGAGTTCCTGACGGGCATGCCATTCGGCGTCGCTGCATTCGATATTCGGCCGCAAATGGGTGGCCATGGCGCTCTCTCCGGCTATGATCTCGTTGCTATGTGCAACTTGTATCGCATGACCAGCAACGTGCAAGCCATCGCGCAGATGTTCGCGCCACTGGCCAATACGCAGGTGAACTTGCCCGCGTTTTCCGAGATCTACCCCGATGCCGAAGCACCCGTGCTGATCGCGCGAGGGCCGACCCGGCGGCTTGGGACAATGCGCTGGGGCTGGCCTCCGTTCGGCGACGTGAAACGTCCGGTGACCAATATCCGCAACCTTGCCTCGCCGATGTGGCGGGCGGCACTGGAGGACCCGAACCGGCGGTGCCTCGTGCCCGTCACGGCCTTCTCGGAGTGGTCGCAGGCGCCTGATCCGGCGACAGGACGCAAGCGCAAGCACTGGTTCGCACTGAAGGAGCAGGAGCTGTTCGCGTTTGCTGGCCTGTGGCGACCGACGGCGGAAGGGCCGCGCTTTGCGTTTCTCACTTGCGCGGCAAACGCGGTGGTCGGGCGGGTGCATCCCAAGGCGATGCCGGTGATCCTCGGCACGGCGGAAGCGGCGCACCAGTGGATGACCGCGCAGGGCGATGCGGCGGTGGCGATGCAGCGGCCCTTTGCCGATGAGGGGATGATGGAGATCGAGGTTGAGGAAACCGCTCCTCCCCCGCCACCGCCGCGCAAGCCGGAGCAGCCCAGCCTGTTCTGACGCCTACTTGTGATCGTCCTCCCAGCGCCGCAGCACGCGGCGTTCGACCGCGCGGAACAGCGCATCGAGATCGTCGGGCTCGACGTCGAGCGTTTCGTCCCAGTCAGCGAGGACGGCGTCGAGGTCTTCGCGGTCGTAGGTCACTGTGCGGATCGGGGCAGGCGAGGGCGGCACGACCGGGATGTGCGGCCACGGGTGGCCAGTCGCGGCGTTGTAGAGCCAGCCGACGCCGACGATGCCGATCACGTTGAGGGCCAGCGGCGCCAGCGGCCCCGGCAGGTGCGCGGCGGGTGCGATTCCGGCCATGGCGCCAAGGATCGCCGCCGCCCCGCCCGGCGGATGGGTGCAGCGCGTGAGCGCCATGACGGCGATAGCGCCGCCGACTGCCAGGCTGACGGCAACCGGCGCACCGATGCCACCAAGCGCGCAAAGCTTGCCCACGGCCATGCCGACCATGACCGAGATGAGATTGCCGCCCACGACCGGCCAGGGTTGTGCGAGCGGGCTGGCCGGGACAGCGAAGACGAGTACCGCCGACGCGCCCACCGGAGCCATGATCCAAGGCAGGCCTTCGCTTGCCGGGATGAGATGGCCAAGCAGCGCAGCGAGCGCAATGCCGAGCAAGGCGCCGAAGGCACCCCTTGGCCAGCCCGTGCGGAACCAGCCGAGCCTTGTGGCCCCCGTTGCGGAACTCATTACCCGTCCTCTCCTTGCCCACCCTCTCCTTGTCGGCCCGCTCATGGCGGTCTAACCCGCTGACATGCAAGCCCCTGATTTCCGAAAGCTGTTTTCGAAGGCGAACTTGCCGACGGCGCGCGCACGGGTCGCGGCGCTGGGTGGGGCGATTTTGCTCAGCGTCGTCGCCGTGCTGTTCGCGCGGGCGGGGGAGTGGGCGCAGACGCTGTTCGCGGTGCTCTACCGGGTAGCGCCGCTCAGTCCGCTTGTCCTGACGCCGCTGGTCTTTGCGGGCGTGGTCTGGGCAACGCGGCGGTGGTTTCCCGCAGCGCGTGGCTCGGGCATTCCGCAGGTCATGGCGGCGGGGCACAACCCTGCCGCTTCCGCGCAGGGGCCGCTGGTCTCGGTTAAGAGCGCGGCGGGCAAGCTGTTTGGCACCACGGCGCTGCTGCTGGTCGGAGGCTCGGCGGGGCGCGAAGGGCCGACGGTGCAGGTGAGCGCGGCGCTGATGGTGGCGGTCCACCGCTGGCTGCGAGTGCCGGTGACGGCGGGCGTAATCATCGCGGGCGGCGCGGCAGGCGTAGCGGCGGCGTTCAATACACCGCTGGCAGGCGTCGCTTTTGCGATCGAGGAATTGGCATCGGCGTTCGAACAACGGCTGGCGGTGCTGGTGATGGCCGTGGTGATGATCGCGGGCGTGGTCAGCCTCGGCCTGTCAGGCGATTACGTCTATTTCGGGGCGATGGCGCAGCGCCTGCCGCTGGCGGACCTTTTTGTCCTCGCGCCACTGGCCGGGCTCGTCGGCGGGGTGCTGGGCGGACTGTTCTCTAGGGCGCTGATCGGGATGGCGTTCTCGCAGAATGCCGCGCTGATTCGGGTGCGGGCGCATCCGATCCTGTTTGCCGCAGGGTGCGGACTGATTGTGGCCCTGACGGGTCTTGCCACCGGCGGATCGAGCTGGGGCACCGGCTATGACACGACCAAGCTCCTGCTCGGCGGCGGCGATGCCTCGCTGCTGTTCGGACCCGGCAAGTTCGTCTCGACTCTGGCGACGGCGCTGAGTGGCGCGCCGGGGGGCATCTTCGCGCCATCGCTGTCGGTCGGGGCGGGCGTCGGGCAACTGCTGGCGGCCAGCTATCCGGGCGACGCGCCCGGCGCGATCGTGGTGCTGGGGATGATCGGCTATTTCACCGGGGTCGTCCGTGCGCCGCTGACGGCCTCGATCATCATCATGGAGATGACGGCGGACCGCACAATGGTCCTGCCACTGTTCGCGACCGCGCTGATTGCCGACTGGGCCTGCGCCAAGGTGTGCAAGCCCAAGCTCTACCACACGCTGGCGAGGCAGTTCGCGCCTGCGGATTGAGAGGGCATCCGCCTTCGGTCGTCATTGCGAGCGTAGCGAAGCAATCCAGTGCGGCTCTGCGCCGACTCTGGATTGCTTCGTCGACTGCATCTCCTCGCAATGACGAAGCGAGAGGCAGGCGCCAGCCCATGAAAAAAAGGGGCCGGTCCGAAGACCAACCCCTGATTTGGTTCTGCCTTGCGGCGGAAGCTTAGCGCTTCGAGAACTGGAAGCTGCGGCGTGCCTTGGCGCGGCCGTACTTCTTGCGCTCGACCACGCGCGGGTCGCGCGTGAGGAAGCCGGCGGCCTTCACGGCGCTGCGCAGTTCGGGTTCGAACTTCGACAGGGCCTGGGCGATGCCGTGCTTGACCGCGCCGGCCTGGCCCGAAAGGCCACCGCCCTTGACGGTGCAGACGATGTCGTACTGGCCTTCGCGACCGGCGACTTCGAACGGCTGGTTGATCACCAGACGCAGGGTCGGACGGGCGAAGTAGACTTCCTGATCACGGCCATTGACGGTGATCTTGCCCGAGCCGGGCTTCAGCCACACGCGGGCCACGGCGTCCTTGCGGCGGCCAGTGGCATACGAACGGCCCTGCGCATCGACTTCGCGAGCGCGGATCACGGCAGCGGGGCCGGTGCGGACGGGAGCGGCTTCACCAGCTTCGGCCGGAGCAGCGGCCACGGGAGCGGCAGCGGTCAGGTCCTTGAGGTCGGCGAGGCTCGACACAGTGTTTTCGGTTTCGGCCATGATTATGCACCCACCTTGTTCTTGCGGTTCATCGAAGCGACGTCGAGCGCCACCGGCTGGGTGCCGCCATGCGGGTGCTCGGCACCGGCATAGAGGTGAAGGGCGCGCATCTGCGCACGGCCGAGGGGGCCGCGCGGGATCATGCGCTCAACCGCCTTTTCAAGCACGCGCTCGGGGAAGCGACCACCGAGGACCTTGTCCGCGGTGACTTCCTTGATGCCGCCGGCATAGCCGGTGTGCTTGTAGTAGGTCTTGTTCTTCAGCTTGTTGCCGGTGAACTTGACCTTGTCGGCGTTGATCACGACAACGTGATCGCCGCAATCGACGTGCGGGGTGAAGCTCGGCTTGTGCTTGCCGCGCAGATGGTTGGCGATGACGACGGCGAGACGGCCGACGACCATGCCTTCGGCATCGATCAGATGCCACTTCTTCTCCACCTCGGCCGGCTTGATCGACCGGGTGACCTTGCTGAGAGCCTTCATGGCTACGGGTTCCCTGGATTTCAGTGCGTCGATCCAAGCGGGAATCCGCTGCTTCACGACGAAGGAAGCGCGCCTTTGTTGCAAATGCCCGCCAGAGTCAAGCAAACTGCGGGTTTTCGGAGAGGTAAAATAATACCGCTACACTTTGCTTGGCCCGCAATCCGTTTCCAGCCAGCCCAGCGTGGCTGCTCCCGCAGCGTCGCAGCGCCAGCCGGAGATCGCGGGCGCATCGTAGGGATGTAGCGCTTCGAGGCGGGCGACCGCCGCGTCCAGCAGGTCCGCGCGGGTCTTGAGCAGGACGGCGACCTCGTTGCCCTCGCCCCGCTCGCCGTTCCAGCGGTAGAGCGAGCGGACGGCAGGGAGGATGTTGGCGCAGGCGATCAGGCGTTCTTCGAGCAGCGTGTCTGCCACTGCTTCAGCGCTTTCCGCGTTGCCGAAGGTGGACCAGATCAGCGCGGCGGTCATTGCTGGCGGTGCCTCGGGCTGCCGAGGATGTGGGCGCACCATACCGTCGTTGCCACGAGCAGTGCGCCGACCAGCTGGTGCAGCACGCCGAGCCAGATCGCGACACCGCTCCATACGGTGACGATGCCGAGCAGGACTTGCGTGCCGAAGACGGAGTGAAGCACGACCGAGGCCTTGCGGTCGGTCCGGCGCAGCTTGCGGGCGACGACGACCAGCACCGCGACGACGGCCCAGGCCCACCAGCGGTGGATGAAGTGGACCAGGAAAACGTCGGACAGCAGCGCGTGGGCCGCGCCCATCGCCCAGTCGACGCCATCGGGATAGACCTTGCCCTGCATCAGCGGCCAGGCGTCCCAGTTGAACCAGCCGCCACCCGCCGAAGTCCCGGCGCGCAGGCCCGCCACCAACGCGCCATAGAACAACTGGAACACCAGCATGACCAGCGCCACCAGACCGACACCGCGCAGACGCGAGCGCCCTTCGCCCCTGCCCAGCGCGATCAGGTCAAGCGCGGTCCAGACGAGACCAGCGAGCGTGAACAGCGCGACCAGCAGGTGCGTGGCGAGGCGGAAGTGGCTGACCTTGACGTCGTTGACGATGCCGGACTTGACCATCCACCAGCCGACCGCACCTTGCAGCGCGCCCAGCGCCAGCAGCGCGAGCAGGCGGGGCTTGTAGCCCTCGGGGATGCGGCGCTTGATCCAGAACCATGCCAGCGGCGCGGCAAAGACGAGGCCGATGGTGCGGGCGAGCAGCCGGTGGACCCACTCCCAGAAGAAGATGAACTTGTAGGTCGATAGCGTCATGCCCGCCGGGCCGTTGACCAGCTGGTACTGCGGCGTGGCGCGATAGGCATCAAACTCGGCCTGCCACTGCGCCTCGGTAATCGGCGGCAGGGTGCCGCTGACCGGCTTCCATTCGGTGATCGAGACGCCCGATTCGGTAAGCCGGGTGATGCCGCCGACAACGACGATGGCGAGGACCATGAAGGCGACGACGAACAGCCAGCGCGACAGGGCGGTGGCGTCGCTGCGAAGCTTGGGCGAGACGCTGTTGCTCATGGCGCTGCCACTGCTCCTGCCCTCGCGGAATCGCAAGAGCGATTGTCGGGCAGGACCGTGGACCTTTGGTCAGGAGAGAAATTCAGGCCGCCGCCTTGTGCGATGTTACATTATAACATATATGACCCCGCGATGAGTGATGCCCTGCTTGCCTTGCGTGCCCGGCTTGACCGGATCGGCGTGCTCCTTTCGGGGCTGTGCCTGATTCACTGCGTGGCGGGGCTGTTCCTCGTCGGCATGCTCGGCGTGGGTGGCGGCGTGCTGCTCAATCCCGACATCCACCGCTGGGGCCTCGCCTTCGCGCTGGTGATCGGCGCGGCGACGATTGGGATCGGTGCGCTGCGGCATGGACGGTTCCTGCCGCTGGCGATTGGCGGGACGGGACTGGCGCTCATGGGCGCTGCGGTGGCCGTGGGCCATGGCGATGCCGAAGTGGCGCTGACGGTCGGTGGCGTGATCCTCGTCGCAACCGCGCACTTCATCAACATGCGGCACTCTCACTAAGGCCACACTTGCGCCCTGCCTCTGCGCCGCTAAAGCGGGCCGCATGACCGGAATGCTCTCCCTTACTGTCAACGGCGAACCGCGCCGTGCCACGCCCGGATCGATTGCCGATCTGGTGCGCAGCCTTGAACTCGAGCCGACCAAGGTCGCAGTCGAGCGCAATGGCGAGATCGTGCCGCGCTCGACGCTGGCCGATGTGGCGATTGCCGAGGGCGACGTTCTGGAGATCGTGCATTTTGTGGGTGGAGGACAGAGCGACGTGGCCGAATCGAATGATACCTGGACCGTTGCCGGCCGCACCTTTCGCTCGCGCCTGATCGTCGGCACCGGCAAGTACAAGGACTTCGAGCAGAACGCCGCGGCGGTCGAGGCATCAGGCGCTGAAATCGTCACCGTGGCAGTGCGCCGCGTCAACGTATCGGACCCCAAGGCGCCGATGCTGACGGACTATATCGACCCCAAGAAGATCACCTACCTGCCCAACACCGCCGGTTGCTTCGATGCCGAAAGCGCGATCCGCACGCTGCGCCTGGCGCGCGAGGCGGGCGGCTGGGACCTGGTGAAGCTGGAAGTGCTGGGCGAGGCGCGCACGCTCTATCCCAACATGATCGAGACGATCCGCGCGACCGAAGTGCTGGCAAAGGAAGGCTTCCTGCCGATGGTCTACTGCGTGGACGATCCGATTGCGGCCAAGCAGCTCGAGGACGCAGGCGCGGTGGCGGTGATGCCGCTGGGGGCGCCGATCGGTTCGGGCCTCGGCATCCAGAACAAGGTGACGGTGCGGTTGATCGTCGAAGGCGCCAAGGTGCCGGTGCTGGTCGATGCGGGCGTCGGCACGGCCTCGGAAGCTGCCGTAGCGATGGAGCTGGGCTGCGACGGCGTGCTGATGAACACCGCCATTGCCGAGGCCAAGGACCCGATCCGCATGGCCCGCGCGATGAAGCTGGCGGTGCAGGCCGGGCGCGATGCCTACCTCGCGGGCCGGATGCCGACGCGCAAGTACGCCGATCCGTCGAGCCCGCTGGCGGGGTTGATCTGAGGCACGATGGCGCGTCCCCGCGCAGGCGGGGACCTCGTGCGTTTTACTGAACGGTTCCGTCACAACACCGAGGCCCCCGCCTTCGCGGGGGCGCAAGGTGTGGGCGTTATCCTACAACCCCCGCTGCCGCCAGCACCGCCAGCGTCAGGATATCCGGCGCGAGCGAGGTCATCGGGGCGATCTGGACGGGCTTTTCCATGCCGATCAGCATCGGGCCGATCACCGCGTTGCCAGCAAGTTCGCGCAGCAGCTTGGCCGAGATGTTGGCCGACTGCAGGCCCGGCATGATCAGCACGTTAGCCGGACCGGAGAGGCGGCTGAACGGATAGTTCGCCATGACCTTGGGATTGAGCGCTGCGTCGGGCGCCATTTCGCCTTCGTATTCGAAGCCGGGGTCCTCGGCATCGAGGATCGCCACCGCGCCGCGGATCGATTCTAGCCAGCGGCCATAGGGATTGCCGAAGGTCGAGTAGGACAGGAACGCGACGCGCGGTTCGTGGCCCATGCGACGGGCGACGGCGGCAGTCTCGCGCGCGATCTGGGCGAGGTCTTCGGCGGAGGGGCGCTCGTTCACGGTTGTGTCGGCCAGGAACACGGTGTAGTTCTTGGCCACCATCAGATGGATGCCGAAGGGCAGGTGGCCGGGCTTGGGATCGAGTACCCGGCGCACTTCCTTCATCGACTGCGCGAACGTGCGCGTCATGCCGGTGATCAGCGCATCGCCATGGCCAAGCGCAACGAGCAGCGAGGCAAAGACGTTGCGGTCCTGGTTGACCATGCGCTTGACGTCGCGTTCCATGTAGCCGCGGCGCTTCAGGCGTTCGTAGAGGTATTCGACCATGCTCGGCACCAAGGGCGAGACGGCGGAGTTGTGGATCTCGTAGGATGCCGGATCGCTGACGCCGAGTTCGGTCAGCAGGTCGAGCACCGGCTGGGTGCGGCCGACCAGCACCGGCGTGCCATAGCCGAAGTCCTTGAACTGGATCGCGGCGCGCAGCACCACTTCGTTTTCGGCCTCGGCAAAGACGACGCGCTTGGGGTTGTCCTTGGCCTGGGCGAAGACGTTGGTCAGCACCGAGGTCGTCGGGTTGAGGCGAGCCTTGAGGCTGGTGCGGTAGGCGTCGAAATCCTCGATCGGCTTCTGCGCCACGCCCGAATCCATCGCCGCCTTGGCGACAGCCGAGGAGACAACTTCCATCAGGCGCGGATCGAACGGCGCGGGGATTATGTAATCGAGGCCAAAGGTGTGGTTGATGCCGTAAGCGGCGGCCACTTCCTCGGGCACTGGCTCACGCGCGAGCTGGGCGATTGCTTCGGCGGCGGCGATCTTCATCTCCTCGTTGATCGCGGTTGCCTGAACGTCGAGCGCGCCACGGAAGATGAAGGGGAAGCCGAGCACGTTGTTGACCTGGTTCGGATAGTCCGAACGGCCGGTGGCGACGATGCAGTCCGGGCGGACGGCCTTGGCATCGGGCGGGGTGATTTCCGGATCCGGATTGGCCATGGCGAAGATGATCGGCTGGGGAGCCATCTTGGCCATCCAGTCTGGCTTTAGCGCGCCAGCTGCCGACAGACCGAGGAAGATGTCGGCACCGACAAGTGCGTCCTCGAGGCTTCGGGCGGAAGTGTCGACCGCGTGCGCGCTCTTCCACTGGTCCATGCCGGATTCGCGGCCGCGATAGATCACGCCCGAACGATCGCACATGATGACGTTGTCGTGGCGGACGCCCATGGCCTTGATCAGCGCAGTGCAGGCGATGGCAGCAGCGCCCGCACCGTTGACGACGACTTTGACCTCGTTGAGCTTGCGCCCGGTCAGGTGGCAGGCGTTGAGCAGACCGGCGGCAGAGATGATCGCCGTGCCGTGCTGGTCATCGTGCATGATCGGGATCTTGAGGCGTTCCTTGAGCGCCTGCTCGATGATGAAGCATTCGGGCGCCTTGATATCTTCAAGGTTGATCCCGCCGAAGCTGGGCTCCATCAGGGCGACCGCTTCGATGAACTTGTCAGCGTCTTCGGTGGCCAGTTCGATGTCGATCGAATCGACGTCGGCGAAGCGCTTGAACAGGACCGCCTTGCCTTCCATCACCGGCTTGGAGGCGAGCGCGCCAAGATTGCCAAGACCAAGGATCGCGGTGCCGTTGGAGATCACCGCGACGAGGTTGCCCTTGGCGGTGTAATCGTAGGCTGTCGCTGGATCGTTGGCGATGGCGCGCACCGGAACGGCAACGCCAGGGGAATAGGCGAGCGAAAGGTCGCGCTGCGTCGCCATCGGCTTGCTGGCGATGATCTCGATCTTACCGGGGCGGATCGTGTTGTGGTAGAAAAGCGCCTCGCGTTCGGTGAAGCGGACGTTGCTTTCCTCGGACATGGTTCCCCCAAGTTTAATCGACAATAGGCAAAGGCAGTGTCCGACCTTTGACGCTACGTCAAGGCGCGCAGGATTGCTGCAACAGTTCGAAAGAACCAAACTTGCCGGAACCGTACAATAGCCGTGCTACGTGCGGTCACGGTCAGAAATCCTTGGGCTTCCACGTCGGGATGCCGAGCGGGCGCACCTTGAACAGCAGGCTCCGGCCTTCCTGCCAGACCAGTTGCAGGCGCGGATCGGCGCGGCGGGGCAGACCGGTGTCGATCAGCCAGACGTAGTCCACACGCTCGACCGGGGCGTACTTCAGCGCGGTGTCGACGCTGCGGCGCCAGCCACCGGCACAGCGACGCGACCATACGAACTCGGACGGGTCCGCGGTAAAGTTGCGGCCCGGGCGGAACCGGGGGACGACCATGTGCAGGCCGGGCACAGCCCAGTTGTCGTTCACCCAGGCCTGGCGATAGAGGCTGGCGAGGCTGGCGAGGTGATCGCGGCGAGTGTTGCGCCAGGATTCATCAAGGCACGAATGCTCGACGAAAGCGAGTACGCGGCTGCCGGGCTCGACGTGGGTCAAGGCCGAAAGCTGCTTGTTGTAGTCCTCGGCATAGCCGTTGAAGCTCCAGGCCGTGACCGTAAGGCGGACCGCGAGCAGCGCCATGCCGGCATAGGCGACGATCCGTGCCCACCCCGGACGACGCGCGCCGCTCCAGTCCTGCAGGCCGAGGCCGAGCATGGCGGCGACTGGCAGGATGCGGATGTCGACGAAGGCAGAGCCGTTGATGTCGCTCGGGATGGCGAGGAACAGCAGGAACACCATCAGCGCGGGCAGGCCCTGACGGAAGCGCCACTTAGCGCCGAGGAAGGGGCCGACCAGAACCAGCAGGCAGGCGATGATGGTCGTACCGGCATCGAGCAGCTTTGACTGATCGCGCAGGGTGAGGACGAAGGACCAGGCCTTCTGGTCCCAGCGCCAGATGTTCATCGACTTGACCGGCGGCGAGAACGCCTTCCACAGCGCGATCGTGACGATCGTGGCGAGCAGCGGCCAGCAAGCCTGCCACAGGCGCAGGCCGATGGCCTTCCAGTCGAGCGTCTTCAGCCACTGGCGGTTGGTCAGGTCACGCCAGCGCCAGCCTTCGGGCAGTTCGTCCAGCGTACGGCCGAGCGCATGCGCACCGACCAGCAAGGCAAGCAGTAGCCCGCCAATGGCGTGGCACAGCATCGCCACGGGCTGCGCCACGACGAGCATCGCGGCTCGAGCCTTGGGATTGCGCTGTTCGAGCCACAGCGAGGCGCCGAATGCCGTCAGGGAAAGACCGGTGGCAAGGATGTAGTTGAGGAAGCCGGTAAGCAGCGGGAAGCTGAACACGAACATCAGCGACCATGCCGCTGCGTGTCCGCCCTTGGCGTTGAGCATGCGGATCGTCCACAGGCAGCCGCCCGCAAACAGGCCAGTGGCAAGCACCGTGCTCCACCACCCGGCGGCAAGGATGCCGAACTGCGCGCCCAGCACCTTCATCAGCACGCCGCCGCCGATGTTAAGGGTGAAGACCCATTTCCAGGTGAAGTATTGTTCGAGCGGATTGCCGGGGCCGGCTGCTTCGATCGCGGCGGCACCCATATGGCCGGGCACGTCGATCAGCGGCGGCACCTCGACCAGCGCGAAGGGGGCGCAGACCAGCAGCACGGCGATGAGGATGCCGGGGCCGGAAAGCCACGGCAGGGCTCCGGCACGAGCAATCGCAGCCTTCAGGGCGCCGAGCCAATCCTTTTCGCGGACTTGCGTCAAACCGTAAGTACCCCCACAAGACCGGAACCCTCTCCACGGCAGTTGCGCTGGAGTTGCGGATATCCCGGTGTCGATGGTTTGAGAAACACGTCGCGCTCGTCTAGCCACGTGCGCGTGACGCCTAATGCCCCAACTCCGATGATGGCGCAATATCTTGCGCTTAAACAGCAGGCTGGTAACTGCCTGCTGTTCTACCGCATGGGCGACTTCTTCGAGCTGTTCTTCGACGACGCCAAGATCGCCGCGCAAGTCCTCGACATCGCCCTGACCAGCCGTGGCGAACATGGCGGCGCGCCGATCCCGATGTGCGGCGTGCCGGTCCATTCGGCGGAAGGATACCTTGCCCGGCTGATCAAGGCGGGGTGCCGCGTCGCCATCGCCGAACAGGTCGAAACGCCTGAGGAAGCGAAGAAGCGGGGCGGTTCCAAGGCGCTTGTGGCTCGCGACATCGTGCGATTCGTTACCGCAGGAACGCTGACCGAGGAGGCGCTGCTCGAACCGCGCCGGGCCAATGTGCTGGCGGCGGTGTGCGAGGTGCGCGGGTCCATCGGGATTGCCGCCTGCGACATTTCGACAGGTCGCATGGAGCTTGAGGAATGCGCGCCGGACCAGATGGGGGCGGCGCTGGCAAGGCTTGGCGCGAGCGAGGTGGTTGCGCCCGAATCGTGGGAGAATGCGCCAGTCGGTTGCGTGCCGAGGCCGAATCGGTCGTTCGGCAGCGATGAAGGCGAGGTCCGGCTCAAGGCCGTGCATGGCGTCTCGACGCTGGACGGCTTCGGGCAATTCACGCGGGCGATGCTGGCAGCGGCGGGTGGTCTCGTTACCTACCTGGACCATGTCGGGCGCGGTGCGTTGCCGCTGCTCTTGCCGCCCGTGGCGCGCGAGGCGGGCACGCACATGGCGATGGACGAGGCGACACGGAGCAGTCTCGAGATTCTGGTCAGTTCCGGGGGCACGCGGCGCGGTTCGCTGGTCGAGTCCATCGACCGCTGCGTGACGGGTGCCGGTGCGCGGCAGCTGGCCGAGGACCTGTCCGCACCGCTGACCGATGCCCGCGCGATCAACCGGCGGCTGGAACTGGTCAGCTGGCTGCATGACGATCCGCTGCTGCGCGGCGACATTCGCGGCATCCTGCGCGCGCTGCCCGATGTCGGGCGTGCGCTCGGTCGCGTGGTAGCCGGACGCGGGTCTCCGCGCGATCTCGGGCAGTTGCGCGATGGGTTGAGCGAAGCCCGTCGCCTGCACGATCTGCTGCGCGCGCGCAGTGACCGTCCCGAGCCGCTCGACGCGATGTTGCCCTCGCTCGCGGGGCATGGCGCGCTGTGCGATCTCTATGCCCGCGCGCTGGTGCCCGCGCCGCCGACGGAGCGTTCGCAGGGTGGCTACATCGCCGAAGGCTACGACGCTGTGCTCGACGAGTTGCGCCGGGTTTCAGGCAATGCCCGCCGCGCGATTGCGGCGCTGGAGGCGAAGTACCGCGACGATACCGGCATCACCGCGCTGAAGATCCGCCACAACGGCGTGCTGGGCTACTTCATCGAAGTGCCCGCAAAGCACGCCGACCGGCTGATGGCACCGGAATCCGGCTTCACCCATCGCCAGACCATGGCCGGGGCCGTGCGCTTCAATGCGCTGGCGCTGCACGAGGAAGCAAGCCGCATTGCCGAGAGCGGCGGCCACGCGCTGGCCGCAGAAGAGGCGCATTTCGAGGAACTGGTGGCACATGCCGTCCGCGCCAAGGAAGCGATTGCCGCCACTGCTGCCGCGCTGGCCCGGATCGACGTCGCGGCAGGGCAGGCCGAGCGTGCGGCGGAAGGCGGCTGGGCTTTGCCGCGTGTGGTTGATGAGCCCTGCCTCGAGATTACCGGCGGGCGGCACCCCGTGGTCGAAGCCGCGCTGGCGGCCAAGGGCGAACGCTTTGTGGCCAACGACTGTACCTTGCGCCCGCAGGATCGCCTGTGGCTGGTCGGTGGGCCGAACATGGGCGGTAAATCGACCTTCCTGCGCCAGAACGCGCTGATCGTGCTGCTGGCGCAGGCGGGCGGGTTCGTGCCGGCGCAGGACGCGACGATCGGGCTGGTCGACCGCCTGTTCAGCCGGGTCGGTGCTGCGGACAACCTGGCGCGGGGCCGCTCGACATTCATGGTCGAGATGGTCGAGACCGCGGCGATCCTGTCACAGGCGACCGAGCGCAGCTTCGTCATCCTCGACGAGGTCGGGCGCGGTACTTCGACGTATGACGGCCTCTCGTTGGCGTGGGCCGTGGCCGAGGCGATCCATTCGATCAACCGCTGCCGCTGTCTGTTCGCCACGCACTACCACGAACTCTCGCGCCTTGCCGAAAGCTGCGATGCGCTGTCGCTCCACCACGTTCGCGCGCGGGAGTGGAAGGGCGATCTGGTGCTGCTGCACGAGCTGGCGGAAGGCCCGGCGGACAAGTCCTATGGCCTTGCCGTAGCCCGGTTGGCAGGCGTTCCCGCGCCAGTTCTGAAGCGCGCCAAATCGGTGCTGGAAAAGCTGGAGAAGGGCCGCGCCGCCACCGGTGGGCTGGCTGCGGGTCTCGATGATCTGCCGCTGTTTGCCGCCGCGATCGAGGCGGCAGAGGAGAAGGTCGATGCTTTGCGCGAGCGGCTCAATGGCCTCGACATCGACGCATTGTCGCCGCGCGAAGCGCTCGATCTGCTTTATCAATTGAAGGCGCAGGCGAATGGTTGAACCCCAGTTTCGTCATTCCCGCGAAGGCGGGAATCCAATCTGGCGCAGCGCTAAATGGTTTCCGGCCTTCGCGGGAATGACGAGGTTTTTTAAGCGATGATCGCCAACCTGACCCCTCTCGGCAGCAAGCGCACCCTTTTCGTGATGGCGGCAGAACCCGAGTATGGCCCGCACCTGCGCGCGCGGTTCGTGCCGCTGATCACCGGCATCGGTCCGGTCGAAGCTGCTTTGCATGTCGGCATTGCGCTCGCGCGGCTGGAGGCGACGGGCGATCTGCCCGACCTGATCGTCTGCCTCGGTTCGGCCGGATCGCGGCGCTGTGCGCTGGGATCGGTCCACCAGATCGGCAGCGTATCGTGGCGCGACATGGACGCCTCGGCATTGGGCGTGGAGCCGGGCGTTGTGCCCTATCTCGACGAGCCGAAGGACCTGCCGCTGGAAACGCCGCTGGACCTGCCGGTCGCAACGCTTTCAAGCGGGGGAGATGTCGTCAGCGGTGATCACTGGGATAGGGTCAGCGCCGACATGGTCGACATGGAAACCTACGCCGTCGCCCGCGCCGCGCGCACCTTCGGCATTCCGCTCATCGGCTTGCGCGGCGTCTCAGACGGACCGGGCGAACTTGCCGGCGCGCACGACTGGCACAAGCTGCTGGGCTATCTCGATGGGGAACTGGCCAAGGCGGTGGATATGCTGGCCGCGCAATTCGGGTGATCGTCCTTTCATCGTCGCTCCGGACTTGATCCGGGGCAGGGCTTTTCTTCGGTGAACGAGAAAAGAAGCCTAGGCCCGGATCAAGTCCGGGCCTACGATTTCAAGGGTGGTGTCTAGCCTTAAAGGCTGAGGAACAGCCCCGCCAGCGCCGCGCTCATCAGGTTGCTCAGCGCGCCTGCGACCAGTGCGCGCAGGCCGAGTTTGGCGATGACCGGGCGCTGGTTGGGGGCGAGGCCGCCGGTGACCGCCATCTGGATCGCGATCGAGCTGAAGTTGGCAAAGCCGCACAGCGCGAAAGTGACGATGGCGACGGTGTGGGCCGACAGTGCGGTGTCCTTGCCCAGTTCGATGAAGGCGACGAATTCGTTGAGGACGATCTTGCTACCGAACAGTCCGCCTGCCTGCATCGCCTCGGCCCAGCCGTCGGTGCCCAAAAGGTAGAACACCGGCGCGAAGACATAGCCGAGCACCATCTGGAACGACAGGTCCGGCGTGCCGAACCAGCCGCCGATCCAGCCGAGAACGCCATTGGCAAGTGCGACCAGCGCGACGAACGCCAGCACCATGGCCCCCACGGCGACGGCGAGCTTCACGCCGGTCTGCGCGCCCTGGCTGGCGGCCATGATAATGTTGGCGGGGCGCTCTTCCTCGTCAGAGGCGAGGCTCGGCTTGACGTGCGGGTTGGGCAGCGCCTCGTCGGCGACTTCGGCGGGAACCGGCGGCTCGTCGGGCATCATCAGCTTGGCCATGAGAATGCCGCCCGGTGCCGACATGAAGGCGGCGGCCACCAGATAGTCGATGCGAATGCCCATGCTGGCGTAGGCGGCAAGGATCGTGCCCGCGACGCCGGCCATGCCCACGGTCATCACGGTGAACAGCTGGCTGGGGTTGAGTGCGGCGAGATAGGGCCGGATCACCAGCGGCGATTCGCTCTGCCCGACGAAGATGTTGCTGGCCGCGCAGAGCGATTCGACCTTGCTGATGCCGGTGACCTTCTCGAGCGCACCACCGATCCAGCGGATCACCAGCTGCATCACGCCGAGGTAGTAGAGGATCGAGATCAGCGCGGCGAAGAACACGATCACCGGCAGCGCCGAAATGGCAAAGCTGGTGCCGCCGATGGCCGGGTCTGCCAGCGGTCCGAACAGGAACTGCACGCCCGCGCGGGCGAAGCCGAGCAGGCTTTCGACGCCGCCTGCCGCGCCCTGCAGCAGGCGATTGCCGACCGGCACGTAGAGCACCAGCGCCGCGAAACCGGCCTGAAGCGCAAAGGCCGCTGCGACGACGCGCAGGCGGATCGCGCGGCGGTTCGAGGACAGCAGGAAAGCGAGGGCAAGGATGAGCACCATCCCGAGTAGACTTGAAGCGACACGCATCGGGAAGGGCTTGCTCCGATAGGCAAAAATTGGTTGCAGTAGTTCCTAATAGCGAATTGGCGCGGGCTGAAAAGCGCGCTATCGGCCCTTGATGGACGATAAAGCCGCTTCCGCTCCCGCAATCCCCCGTTCGCTGTTTGCCCTCTCGCTGCTTTATGGCGGGATGTGCGTGCTGGCGGGCGTGCTGGGCGTGAAGCTCGCCTCGTTGGGGCACTGGCCGGTGCTGGGCGATCTTGCGGTGGAATCGGGGATCTTCGCGTTCCTGCTGCTGGTGGTCATGGCCAGCGCAGTGGCCGAGCTGTTCGGGCAGGACACCGCGAACCGGCTGGTCCGCTTCGGCTTCGTGCCGCTGATCGTTTCGATGATCCTGCTGACAACGGTGATCAACTTGGTCCCGCCGGCGCCGTTCTGGGGCGATCAGGACGCCTTTGCCCGCCTGCTGGGCCAGGGCGCGCGGATGCAGTTTGCGGGGCTTATCTCCTACGGCACCTCGCAAACGCTCAACGTTTTCCTGTTCTCGCGCATTGCTGGCGGGCGGGGCAGGATGCTGATGCTGCGCGCGTGGCTGGCTTCGATGCTCAGTCAGGTGGTCGACACGGTGCTGTTCATCACGATCTCGTTCTACGGGCAGGACCTGCCGCTGCTGTCGATCATGGAAGGCCAGATCATTTCGAAGCTGGTGCTTTCGACCATCATGGTTCCTCCGCTGATCTGGGTGTTCGTGCAACTGGGCAAGCGGCTCGATCGCCCATCCTGATTGAACGGCATAAGCTGCCGCTTGCCGCGCAACGCCAATATTGGATTCCGGAGGGTTTGCGCGTAAGGGCGCGCGCATGAGCCAGAACCACGACCCCGCGATGCTTGCCAAGGCACAGACCCTGACCGAGGCGCTGCCCTATCTCCAGCGCTATGCCGGCAAGACCTTCGTGGTGAAGTACGGCGGCCACGCGATGGGCGATCCCGAACTGGCGCAGGACTTTGCCGAGGACATCGTGCTTCTCAAGGCGGTCGGCATCAATCCGGTGGTCGTCCATGGCGGCGGGCCGCAGATCGGGCGAATGCTGAAAGCATTGGGCATCGAATCGCAGTTCGTCGATGGCCTCCGCGTCACCGACAAGCAGACCGCCGAGGTTGCTGAAATGGTGCTGGCGGGCGCGATCAACAAGGAACTGGTCAGCTGGATCGCCCGCGCAGGCGGCAAGGCCATCGGCATTTCGGGCAAGGACGGCGGCATGGTCATTGCGCGCAAGGTTGAGGCGAAGAAGTCGCCCAAGGCCGTCGCAGGCGAGGATGGCGATCCGATCGTTGTCGACCTCGGCTTCGTTGGCGAGCCCGACCGGATCGATACCACCGTGATCGACACCATCGTCAACGCCGGGATGATCCCGGTGATCGCGCCGATTGGCGTCGGGCCGGATGGTGAGACCTACAACATCAACGCTGACACCATGGCGGGGGCGATTGCCGCCGCGCTGGGTGCCTCGCGTCTGTTCCTGCTGACCGACGTTCCGGGCGTGCTCGACAAGGACAAGAACCTGCTGACCGACCTGCGCCCCGCCGACATCGCGCGGCTGGCCGAAGACGGCACGATCAGCGGCGGCATGATCCCCAAGCTCGAAACCTGCGTCCACGCGGTCGAGGCAGGCTGCGAGGCGACGGTCGTGCTCGACGGGCGCGTGCCCCATGCAATGCTGCTCGAGATCTTCACGGCGCGCGGGGCGGGGACGCTGATCCGGGCCTGACTCACCCGGTCCCAATTAGATTATGTTTGGATTAAGCGCGGAACCGGATCGGTTGCCGCTCGTCCCTGCCGCATGATCCGGACCGCACTTGCCACTGCTGCCGCTTCGGCGCTCGTCTTTCATCTGGGCGGCTGCCAGAAGGGCCCCGCCCAGCCTGCCGCCGATGCGGCGACCGCAGCCGCCCCCGCGGCTGCGTCCAGCACCCTGGCAATTCCCGCGCCCCTGCGGACGACAGAGACCCATGCGTCCCAACCCTCCTTGGCAAAGCGTCCCGAGGAAGTGCTCGACGCCTTCGCTGCCGCTATCGAAGCGCGCGACTGGCATTCGGTTCGCGCATTCTGGGGTGACAAGGGCGCGCGCAGCGGCATGGACGCGGCAACGTTCGCTCAAGCCTGGGGCCGCCTGAAATCTCCCTCGGTGGTGGTAGGTGAAGGGCAGCAGGAAGGAGCCGCAGGTTCGATCTATTACACCGCGCCCGTGGTCATCACCGATGGCGACCGCACGGTCAGCGGCGAGGTCATCCTGCGCCGCGTCAACAATGTCCCCGGTGCGACGGCCGAGCAATTGCGCTGGCATGTCGACAGCACCACGCTCGCGCCCTGAGTTTGGTTGCTGGCGCACCTTGCCTAAATAGTATGTGGCACATACAAAGCGGCGCAAGTGCCGTCCCGTAGCGGCATCGCGGGCACTTGTGGCCCGCCAAGAGGGTCGGCTAGGAGCGGGGAACCGCTGCAAGCCTGCAGGGTCCCTTAGGAAACCGCGCCAATGCTGCTCTACACACTGATCTCGGTCTTTTCCCAGCTTATCGACATCGTCGTTATGGTCGTGATCGTGCAGTTCGTGCTGAGCCTGCTGATCGCCTTCAATGTGGTGAACCTGCACAACAAGGCGGTGGCCGCGGTATGGACGGCGCTGGGCGCGATCCTCGATCCGATGCTCAACCCGATCCGCCGGGTCATGCCCAACACCGGCGGGATCGACTTCTCGCCGATGATCCTCATCTTCGGCCTGCGCATCCTGGTGCAGGTCCTGTTCTTCTTCGCCTCGCTCGCCACGGCGGTTTGAGGCGCCTCACAAAACTGGACGGAATCCCGCAATGACTGCTGCCGTGATCGACGGAAAGGCCTTTGCCGCCACCCTGCGCGCCCGCGTAGGCGACCTTGCCGCTGCGTTCGAGGCCAAGGCCGGGCGCAAGGCGGGTCTCGCCGTGGTGCTGGTGGGCGAGGACCCGGCAAGCCAGGTCTATGTCCGCTCGAAGGGCAAGAGCACCGTGGAAGCGGGGATGAACAGCTTCGAACACAAGCTGCCCGCCGAAACGTCGGAAGCCGATCTGCTGGCGATGGTCGAGCAACTCAACGCCGACCCGGCGGTCGACGGCATCCTCGTGCAACTGCCGCTCCCGAAGCATATCGACGAGCAGAAAGTCATCGCCGCGATCAATCCTGACAAGGACGTCGATGGTTTCCACGTGACCAACGCCGGCCGCCTCGCGGTAGGCCAGCCGGGCTTCGTGCCCTGCACCCCGCTGGGCTGCCTGATGCTACTCAAGGACAAGCTGGGCGACCTTTCAGGCCTCGATGCCGTGGTGATCGGGCGGTCCAACATCGTCGGCAAGCCGATGGCGCAGCTGCTGATCGCGGAAAGCTGCACGGTCACGGTGGCACACAGCCGCACGAAGAACCTCGCAGAGGTGGTGAAGCGCGCCGATATCGTGGTGGCTGCGGTGGGGCGTCCCGAGATGGTCAAGGGCGACTGGATCAAACCGGGCGCGACTGTGATCGACGTGGGCATCAACCGCGTGCCGGGTGCCGAGGCGGGCAAGACCAAGCTGGTGGGCGATGTAGACTATGCCTCGGCTGCCGAGGTCGCCTCGGCCATCACGCCGGTGCCCGGTGGCGTCGGCCCGATGACGATTGCTGTACTGCTGCGCAATGCGCTGGTGGCAGCCTACCGCAACGAAGGGCTGGAACTGGCGGCGGACGCGATCTGACGAAGAGCTACGGGGTGGGCACCGCACAGCGCTTCGGCTAGGCTCAGGCCATGAAGCGTTTGATCCCCCTCGCATTGCTCGCGCTTGCCGCCCCCGCGGTCACTCAACCTGCTCCCGAATCGCAAGGCGCTGGCCGCCCGCAACGCGCCTATGCCAATCCTTCCGCCCTGATTGCTGCCGACATCGGCTTTTCCCGCCTCGCTCGCGAGAAGGGGCAGTGGACCGCGTTTCGCGAGACGGCAGACGAAAACGCGGAAATGTTCGAAGGCGGGCGCAAGCTGGCCAGGACGTTGCTCAAGGAGCGCAAGGACCCGCCTGCGCCGGTGAAGTGGGCGCCGCATCTGGCGTGGATCAGCTGCGATGGCACCGCCGGGCTGACTTATGGCGCGTGGCAAGGCCCCGGCGGCGGCGACGGCGAATACGTCACCGTCTGGCAGCGCCAGTTCAAGGGCAAGATCGACTGGAAGTGGGTGCTTGATGACGGGCAGGATCTCGCCTCCCCTTTGCGCGAAGTTGATTGGGCCGAGGGCAAGGTGGCAGACTGCCCTGCCCGCCGCCGTCCCGCGGGTGATCCACCGCCGCAGCCGGGCAGCAAGCGCGAGCGCAAGGAGGACAGCAAGCTGCCGCCGATGCGTCCGCTGGCAGGCGCAATTCCGGCCTCCGAAGGCGGCGACAGCAAGGACGGCCAATCGCGCGACGGCAGTCTTGCGTGGCGTTCCAGCGTGATGCCCGATGGCAGCCGCCGCTTCACCGCCTGGATATGGAAGGACGGCGCGATGGCCGAAGTGATCGCCCGCAGCTTCAAAGCGAACGGAGCCTGAGGCGATGTGGCAGCTGTTTCTCTCCGCCTTCGTCACGCTGTTCGTGGTGATTGACCCGCCCGGCTGCGCGCCGATCTACGCAGGGCTGACCGCCAATGCGACCGCGAAGCAGGCCTTTTCCATGGCCCTGCGCGCCTGCCTGATCGCCACCGGCATCCTGCTGGTCTTCGCGTTGTTCGGCGAGGACCTGCTGGGCGCGCTGCACATCGAACTCGACAGCTTCCGCATTGCCGGAGGCATCATGCTGTTCCTGATCGCGCTCGACATGGTGTTCGAAAAGCGTACCGAACGCCGTGAGGAGCGGGCCGAGAAGGTGCGCACTGCGCAGCCGCAGGTCGAGGACGTCTCGGTATTCCCGATGGCCATGCCGATGCTGGCCGGCCCCGGCTCGATCGCCTCGGTCATGCTGCTGACGGCGCGGGCCAACGGGATCGAGGAAACGGGCGTGATCCTCGCCGCATTGGGCGTGGTGATGGTGCTGAGCTTCGTCGCGCTTGTTGCCGCGCGCCCCCTGATCCGGGCGCTGGGCTCGCAGGTCGAGGCGGTGATCACCCGACTGCTCGGCGTGCTACTGGCAGCGCTCGCCGCTCAGTTCGTGATCGACGGGATTCAGGCGCAGTTCTAGTTTGGCTTGAGATCAAGCGTTCTAGGTACGAAAAAGGGCCTACTTATGTTGGACAAAGCTTATGCGAAGTCGGGCCAATTTATGGCGGCATCCAAGTCTCTGATCTTGATAGCCCAAGAGGGAAACGACCGGCTCACTATTAATCAAGCTGCCTTTTTCTTTATTGCTGCCACTGCCGACACAATGGGGCGGCCCATGACTCCCTCTGAAATCTTTGATGAAGCAAAAGGCGCTCTCACAAAGAGCATTAAAAATACCTACAAAGTTCTGCTTGAAGACCATCGCGAATATCGCGACATCGCCTTAGGTTGGCTGCGAGCTGAGACCGACGACCTTGATAACCGGCGCAAATTGCTGCGGCTTACAGCGAAAGGACGTTCGGTTGCTGAACGGTTCATCGAACAGTTCGCTAAGGACGTCTGAAGTTTACTGCAGCGTCACTCGCCCGCCGTCGTCGCTGTCGCGCTTGCCGAAGAACTGCATGAGTTGGACCAGCAGTTCGCAGCGGGCGGCGAGCGAATCGGCTTCGAGCAGGGCCTGCTTGGCCGCGGCATCGAACGGGGCGATCTGCGAGACGCCGTTGATCAGCGACATATCGTCGAGGCGGCCGACCGAATCCCAATCGACCGCATAGCCCTGCGCATCGGCGAAGCGGCGAGCTTCCTGTTCGAACGAGGCGCGTTCGACCGCGCTGAGCGCCTCGGCCATGTCGTCCTCGATCAGCTCGGCCTCGATCTGGCGGAACGGCGTGGTCACGTCGAGTTCGCGAATCATGCGGAAGCGCGAGATGCCTTCGAGGACGAGGTTGAAGCGGCCGTCCTCCAAAGCCTCGACATCAGCAATCCTGCCGACGCAGCCGATCCGGAACAGCGGCGCACCCTCGCCCGGTGCCTGCGGCTGGATCATCGCGATACGCCGGTCGCGCGCCAGCGAATCGCTGACCATGGCGCGATAGCGGGGCTCGAAGATATGCAGCGGCAGCTGCAGGCCGGGATAGAGGACCGCGCCTGTCAGCGGGAAGATCGACAGGCGCGTCGTGGTTGCGCTCGCGCCCATCGGGGTCAGCCGAACAGCACGGTGGAGAGCTTGCGGCGGGTGGCCGAAACCCATGGGTCCTCAAGGCCCGTCGCCTCGAAGATCTGCAGCAGGCGGGCCTTGGCGGCGCCTTCGTTCCATTCGCGATCGGCGGCAATCATGGCGAGCAGCTTGGCTGCTGCCTCGTCGCGCTGGCCTGCGGCATAGAGGCCGTTGGCGAAGGCGAGCTGGGCTTCCATGTCGGCGGGGCGCTCTGCCGCCGCAGCGCGCAGGGCGGCAAGTTCACCCTCTTCCGGCGCGTCCTCGGCCAACGCCAGCGCCGAGCGCGCCTGCGCCAGGGCCGGGTCGGCAGCGAGCTTGGGATCGAGCGAATCGAGGACAGCTTGCGCCTCGTCCTTCTGCCCTGCCGCAATCAGCGCGCGGACGAGGCCAGCGTGGGCCTGTGCATTGTCGGGCGCGATCTCGACGATCTGGGCAAAGATGCTCGCAGCACGTTCGCCATCGCCTTCGGCCAGAACTTCCTCGCCCATGGCCAGCAGCGGCGTCACGTCCTGCTCGGGCTCTCCGCCCTGAACCGGCAGTTTGGCGAGAATCTGGTCGAGGTACTGCTTGAGCTGCGATTCGGTGCGTGCGGGCGTGAGGTCGGCCACTGGCTGGCCCTGGAACATCGCATAGACTGTGGGGATCGAACGCACCTGGAACTGCGCGGCGATGAACTGTTCCTCGTCAACGTTGACCTTGGCGAGGACCACGCCCTTGTCGGCATATTCGGCAGCAACCTTTTCAAGCACCGGGGTCAGCGCCTTGCACGGACCGCACCATTCCGCCCAGAAATCGAGAATCACCAGCTTGGTCATCGACGGCTCGACCACGTTCTTGCGGAAGCGGTCTACCGCCTTCTGTTCGTCGAGATTGAGCCCCATGCTGGCCAAGATGCTTCTCCGGTCGGATGATTTCAGGTTTGCCGCACAATGTGGGAAGGCTTGGCGCTTCGGCAAGGGGAATCGGGGCTTTTGCGAAAGACTTCGCAGAACATGCATTTTTGGTGTTGCGCTCTTTCCGAGTCACCGTTAGAGGCGCCCACACCCCAGCCGGACGGGGCACTTTCCCACCGGCCAGAAACGCACGAGCGGGCGTAGCTCAGGGGTAGAGCACAACCTTGCCAAGGTTGGGGTCGAGGGTTCGAATCCCTTCGCCCGCTCCAGTTTTTTCAAATGAAATCATTCTTATATGCTGAGCACGACGGTGTGGCGCTTGCTTACAGCCTCGCTTATGCGCTTTTGTGTAAGCGCTATGTAAGCGGGTCGAGTCGTGCCTTTTCGGCGTTGAATCGAAAATATGCGTGTTAACTTCACCCTGAGCTCGACCGAACTGCTGCTCATTGGACGTTTGTCGAGCAACCAAATCGCGAAGACGGAGGATTGCAGCGAATCCCCCTCTGGACTGAAGGTGCCCGCCTCATCTGAGAAGCAATGCAACGATGGAGCGTAGGCGTCAGTCAAGAAGCCGACGCTGGCCACTCAAAGGCTTATTAGCGATCTCAGCAACAATCTGGGCTTCTTCGCTTTGCGCGACGAACGGAGTTAGAGGCGCTGGCTAAGAGAGCTGGGCCGTCGGCGCCAATCCGCAATCACGGTCGAAACCAGCGTAGAAATCCGGTGTTCGGGTGACAATTCACATACTCACATAAGCTACCCTGAGCATCCAAGATCAGGACCTCGTGCCACAGGCGCAGATCGAGCTTGCCTTCCCGCATTTCGACCATTCGAAAAAAGCTCTCGAAGATCGCCAAGTGGCTTGGATGACTTTTTGCCCAACTCTCAAGATGGGCCAGGGATGAGAATGCAGCAAGGCCGAACGATTTGGCTGCGAACTGGCCATCGAGGTCTACTTCATCCATCAGGCGGCACGATAAGCAGCCCGACTCTATGGGATTGTCGCGTAGGAAGGCCATTCCTGCCGTAAGATGTGGTCGAACGACATCCTCGTATGTCGAGCGTTCCTGTGCCCCACACTGGCTGAAATCTTGACCTGACCGGATCAGGCAGATGTTGTCCGGAAGGTCGACGCGAATCCTTTGGCGTCGAGATTCCTCAACGCTTAAGCTTGCCGATGTATGTTCGCCAGATGGTTCGAAGCTGTCGTTGGCAAGTGTCGTGTCGGCTATCCGATCTCGCATCCCGCCCCAGTAATTGTGCTCTCGCACAGGTTCTCCGAATGGACAACCCAGTGCGGCCGCGCCGGTCGGATTGCGGCTAGAAAACAGCGTTTCAAATCGCTGCGGTCGGACTGAGTAAATTTCGCGCCAAAGGCCCTCGCCCTCAGAAACGCGGTTATCGGCCGACCACCACGATGAAAACTCGGAAGTGCGCCACCAAGCTTCGTACGCCTCTAGCGACGGCCAGTAGGCGATGAACACATCATTCCTAAAGTTCGTCGCATCGACATAGGTTGCACGCGTTACAAAAGATGGCTCATGATTTCCCAGTATTGATGCTCGAAGCTGAGAGACGAATTCACCCGGTTTAGCACCCTCAGGGCGCTGCGCGCCGAAGTAAGCAAATACGATTTCACGGACACTTTCAGGATACTCGGTTTGCCAGGCCGGGACCGGTGGTTCCCAACCATCAGGAAGCTGCTTTTTGGGCATGGGCAAATCTCCGATCCGACTATACTCTGGTCATCAATCGCGCTCAGCCTCATCTACTATAGCAATGTCGCGCGGGGCCGAAGGGGCCTGCGTTTCAACCATGGCGCTTCGCCGCGTGCGGTTTGCGACTAGGTAGAAAACGTCAGCACGCGAATAATGCCCCGTTGGGTCCGCGGCTGCTTTGGCTAGGCTGATCATCGAGAGATCGATGTCTGCGTAGATCAACCCTTCCGCATCTTCGGCAAGCGCGTCGGCCAGTGGACTACCATCAGGGCCGAATATGCGGGCAGTGCCACCACCTATCGGCAAGAGTTCCTGCTTGAAGCCCGTGTCACAAATCAGATCTTGAATCTCTTGGGTAACCAAGGTCGTTGCGGCTAGAACAAAGCACTGCCCTTCTGCGGCGTAAACTTGGCTTACGGCTGTGTTGAGTTCAGGCCCGAGAGCAAATGCCTTGCCAGCGTACAGAGAGAAGCCTGGCCAAGCACCAATATGTATCTGCTCGTTCTGAGCAAACATCGCATGCTTGTTCAGCGGATTGAGATGCTCCCAGCAGCATAGAGCGCCAATTCGACCAAGCGGAGTATCACGAACAAAGAAGTCGCTACCGTCACCTTCACCGAAGATCGTACGCTCTGTGTGGGTTGCCTTCAGTTTGCGGCGGGGCGTAATGGTGCGGGTCCATGGATCGATATGGATCTGACCGATGAAAAGGCTGCCATCCTTTCGCTCGCTATAGCCCAGAACAGTATAGATTCCGCGCGCGATGGCGGCCTGCGCGATTTGTTGTACTTCGTTGCCGTCTGCAGTCATGCAGTTGGCAAAGTGGCGCTGAACATATTGCATGCCCACAGCCGGTGCATCGAGCCAAGCCCACCATGGATAGCCCGGGATCCAGCATTCAGGGAAGGCAATGAGCTTTGCGCCTGCATCGGCAGCTTCGTTAATCAGAGCGATCGTTTTCTTCACGCCCCCATCGAGATCAAAGTAGGCTGGGGCGGCCTGCACACAGGCAGCCTTGAATGGGGCGTAGGTCATTGTTCCGCTTCTCCCAAGGGGATGTTGACCTTGCCTGTTACCCAATTGAAGTCGGCACCGTTGTCCGAAGGGGGCCAACTTCTTGCCTCTACCGGCCCCGTTGTTGTGAGCCCGTGACATTTGCCGTTAGCGGCGCGATAACGGCCATATGGCAAGGAACCTATCCCTGCTGACCACTGACACGGTGCCGACCTCGCACCGCCTGCCGTATTGGCGCGATCTCGTTTGCGATGCGTTTGTCGAGCTTGGTTGCGAATTGCTGCGCCCAGCAGAAAGAGACCGATTTTACGGCCGGATCGGATCACGAACTCTTGGCGATTTGCGATACTCGCAAGTGGCATCCACCGGTCATCTTGTCAGACGGGACAAAAGTCGGATCGCCAGGTCAAGCGCCGAGCATTTCCTTGTCAGCCTCCAGGTGAAGGGAAAAGGCAGGCTGGTCCAAGATGGGCGGCTGGCACTCCTGGAGCCGGGTGATTTTGCACTCTACGACGTCACTCGTCCGTATGAACTCGTGTTCGAAGAGGACTTCGAGCAGCTGGTCATGCAAATTCCGCGGTCGCAGATTTCATCTCGGCTGTTCGATGCGGACAATTTGACGGCTGTTAGTGTTTGTGGTCGATCAGGCGTTGGCCGCCTCGCATCAATGTTGATCGCGCAAACTGCTGATCAATTGGAGGAATTGGATGCGCAGAACCTCGATCGTGTTCAGGCTAGCACACTAGATTTGCTGGCCCACGCTCTGGCTAACGTTAGTGGACGCACCGCAGATCGCGTGTCGGAATCTCAAGAACTCACGATACGGCGAGTTTTGCATTACATCGATGATCGGTTGGGCGATCCAGGCCTGACCTGCGAAGAGGTGGCTGCAGCCAACGGCATTTCCGAACGCTACCTTCGCAAACTATTTCAGTCCAAGGGACACGGTGTAGCGGAATGGATTTGGCAGCGGCGTTTGGAGCGCGCCAAGCTAGACCTTTTGGATCCTCGCCTGGCGCATCGGTCGGTTACCTCCATCGCATACGATTGGGGCTTCAAGGA
This sequence comes from Novosphingobium jiangmenense, assembly GCF_015694345.1. Taxonomy (GTDB): domain Bacteria; phylum Pseudomonadota; class Alphaproteobacteria; order Sphingomonadales; family Sphingomonadaceae; genus Novosphingobium; species Novosphingobium jiangmenense. The sequence continues at coordinate 170,611 of NZ_JADQDC010000007.1, read as the reverse complement.
TGCCGGGCATTTTAGCCGCGCCTTCAAGCTGAAGTTTGCCAAGACACCCGGCGAAATGCGCAAATCAAGGGGCGATGCCGCTTAAGGCAACGTAAGGTGCCACCTCAACCAATTCTGCTTTCCCAACTGACCTAGTTCAGGCAGTCAACCGCCTGGCCTCCCCGGCAAGGCAATATGGGAGGCAGAAATGAAGACTACGAAATTTGGGGAAGATCTACGTCGCAGCCTGATTGTCGGGGGTGCCTTGAGCGCTCTTGTGCTGGCACCTTGCCAAGCTTCAGCTCAGGAAGCCCAGTCTTCCGAGGCTCAGGGCGAAACTGGCCTCGCGGAGATCGTCGTTACGGCGCAAAAGCGTGCCGAAGGTCTGCAGAACACCCCGATCGCGATCACTGCTGTATCCGGAGATAATCTCTCGGCACGGGGTGCGTCGAACATTTCGAACCTTCAATCCATCACGCCCAACCTCGTCTTCGATACGACGGCCCCCGTTTCCGGGGTGTCATCGGGCGCGATCGTTTTCATTCGTGGCGTCGGGCAAACCGATTTTCAGCTGACCACCGATCCGGGGGTGGGCACCTACGTCGATGGGGTCTACATGGCTCGTTCGGTGGGCGGCGTACTCGATGTGCTTGACCTTGAGCGCGTCGAGGTGCTCCGCGGCCCACAGGGCACGCTTTTTGGCCGCAACACGATCGGCGGTGCGATCAGCTTGATCAGCAGGCGTCCAGCAGACAAGTTTGGCGTGAGAGCTGAGGCAACAGCCGGCAGTCGCAACATGTACAATGGCATGTTGACCGTCGACTTGCCGCTTTCTGACACCGTCAAGTCCAAGTGGGTCGGATCCTTCAGGCATCAGGATGGATATGTAAGGGGGTTGGCCGACTCCCGCCTTCTCGGCAACACGCAACGGTTTTCGCTTCGGGGCACCATCGAAGCGAAGCTTGGTTCGAATCTGACGGCTACCCTGTCTGGCGATTACGGTGAGGTGCACGAGCAGAACGCGGCCAGTAAGCTTGTCGGGATCTCCATCCTCGCGCCAGGTTCATCGACCCGGACCGACTATCGCTACAACGTGGCGACCGGTGGTGTCATCACGTCAACCACGACCGTGCCTCCCGGTGCGCCGACATTGACCTTCCTGCAAAACCTCACGCCCAATACATACGATGCTCGCTACATCACACCTAATCTCGATACGACCTTCGCGACGGGACCGAACGGTACCGCACTAAAGATCTGGGGCGGCTCGCTGACGCTGGCGCTTGATGTTGGGTTTGGCGAGCTCAAATCTATTACCGCATATCGCGAGACGTCTGGTCGCTTCTCGCGTGACGCTGATGGGTCGCCCTTCGCTGTCGCGCACACTCGAAACTCTGACTATGGGCAGAATCAGTTCAGCCAGGAGCTCCAACTCACCGGATCGGCATTGAACGACAAGTTAAAGTTCGCAAGTGGCCTGTACTACTTCGATGAAAACGGCCACGATATTCTGACCGTAGATTTGCCGGTTCTTTTCGGAACGGTGAATAACTACGCATACGTCAACAACAAGAGCTACGCCGCTTATGCTCAAGGCACATATGCTTTGACCGATGCCCTCTCTGTGACTGGCGGCGTTCGGTATACCAAGGACAAGAAAGCGTATCGAGTTCCGCTCAACGGCGGCGCGATTCTCAATGGCCCTGCGGCTGTGTTCGGACCAGTCGGAACGTTCACGCCTTTCTTCCCGGCCGGCACTTCACGTCAGACATTCGAAAACACGGCGTTCAAGGGGTCGATTGACTACAAGTTCGGGCCGCGCTCCCTGATCTATCTCAGCTATTCGCAAGGTTTCAAAAGCGGAGGGTTCAATACCCGTTACCTTGTCCCTGTACCGGCCGTGGTGCCCTTCGCGCCGGAGAAGTTGAACACTTGGGAAGCCGGAGCCAAGTGGGAAGGCCTCAACCGCCGCCTTCGCCTTAATGCCGCGGCATTCTGGTCTGATTACAAGAACATTCAGTTGGTGGTCTACGATTCCGGAGCGCCGTTAACCAGGAATGCAGGCTCAGCCCGAATCAAGGGTTTCGAACTGGAAGCCACAGCACTCCCACTGGACAGCCTCGAGCTGGGCTTCTCGGCAGGTTACACCGACGCAAAGTACCGCTCAGTTTTGCCGCTCAACCCACTTGTCGCAGCTGACCAGCAAGTGACCCTGAACAGCCGTCTTCCGAACACACCGGAATGGTCGATCAACGCATATGCGGCGCACACCCTGAAGGTTGGCAATTCGGGTGAGATCCGCAGCCGTGTCGACTGGTCGTATTCGAGCCTGGTCGAGAACGACTCCGTGAATTCGATCTTCCTCCGTCAGCCCGGTTATCACCTCATCAATGCGTCGATCGGGTATCATGATGTAGACAAGGGTTGGTCGATCACCGGCTTCGTCAAGAACCTGACCGATAAGCGCTACATCGTCAGCGGCGACTCCAACTTCGGAATTGGCTTCCATGAGGCCAACTTCAACCCACCCCGCGAATGGGGCGTGACCCTTCGCTACCAATACTAGGTCCGACAGGATCTAGGGGACGGCCGTCAGCGGGTCGGCCGTCCCACTTAAACCAAAATCAGAGGAAAAATCATGGCGAAGCCATTTGCGTCGTCGGCTGACATGTCGGCCAAAACCGAGACACTCGAGGTGCTGGATAATGGCGTCTATGCCTTGACGGCAGAGGGCGACCCGAATGTCGGCGCGATCGAAGGCGAGGATTTCCTCGTTTGCATCGAGGCGCGTGCGACCCCCGCGGCGGCGCGCGACTGGCTCACAAAGCTTCGTGAACACACGGATAAGCCAATCAAGTATCTCATACTGACTCACTATCATGCGGTTCGAGTTCTTGGTGCGAGTGCGTTCGATGCCGAGCAGATCGTTGCCAGTTCTGCCACGCGCGACCTCATCGAGGAGCGAGGTCTTCAGGACTGGGCTAGCGAGTTCGGGCGGATGCCTCGTTTGTTCAAGGAGCCCGATGGGATCCCGGGGCTCACGCGCCCGACGAAGGTCTTCGACGAACATATGCGTATTGGTCTTGGCGGCGACCGCGGACACATCGACCTGCATTTCTGCGGGCGGGGCCATACAGCGGGCGACATCGTCGTATGGCACGAGAAGTCAAGAACACTATTCGCGGGCGACCTCGTGGAAGCTGAGGCGGCATTGTACACTGGTGACGCCTTCCATTTTGACTGGTCTGCCGGAACGCTCGACCGAGTGAAATCCTTCCGGCCGGAAAATCTGGTCGGCGGCCGTGGCGCAGTCGCGCGTGGTGCGACAGCCTGCGACGCAGCGATTGAGCAAACCCGTGACTTCCTGAAGTCTATGATTGAGCACACCGGTGCCGTTCACAAGCGTGGCGGAACACTTAAGGACGCGTTCCTGGCATGCCATGCTGCGCTTGAACCAAAGTTCGGCCGCTGGCCGATTTTCGAGCATTGCCTCCCGTTCGATGTCAAGCGGCTGTGGGACGAATTCGAAGGTAAGGACTGGCCAGAAATCTGGACTATGGATCTAGATCGGCTGGTTTGGGCACAGTTGCAGGACTAAGGTCGGTGGCTCGTCCTTCATCCACGATCGAAACACGCGGCAATGTGCGTGTTTGGCGCTCAATCCAACCAACCCCTGTGCCAAAGCCCACTCACAAGGGTGAGCACCGGGTGGTTATCGTTGGGACCGGCCCTGTCGGACTGGCTCTGGCGATAGATTTGGGGCAGCGCGGTCACGAAGTGCTTGTGATTGGCAAATTCGATTTCATTCCCGACGGTTCAAAGGCGATCTGCTTCTCCAAGCGCTCGCTTGATATCCTAGACCGCCTCAAGGTCGGAGGACAGGCCGTTGAACGTGGTGTGACATGGAACGTCGGTAAGGTGTTCTGGAAGGACAGCAGAGAACCGATTTATCAGTTTGATCTGTTGCCAGTTAAAAACCAGAAAATGCCGGGTTTCATCAATCTCCAGCAATATTATCTCGAAGATTTGTTGATCGGACGGATCAGTGAGTTGCCCAATGTCGAAGTGCGATGGGGCCACGAGGTTACTGATGTCAGCACCTCAGCCAGCGGAGCGAAAATTGGGGTCAAGGCCGAAGGTGGCGACTATGAGATCACATGTGAATGGCTAGTCGCTTGCGACGGCAGCAAAAGCACCATTCGCAACAAACTTGACCTGGATTTCGAGGGACGCGTCTTTGAGGACAATTTCCTCATTGCCGATGTCCGCATGAAGGGGGATTTCCCTGCCGAGCGCTGGTTTTGGTTTGACCCGCCGTTCAATCCCGGAAAGTCGGTCCTTTTGCATAAGCAGCCAGACGACATCTGGCGGATCGATTTCCAACTTGGCTGGGATATCGACCGGGAAGCTTGCATCCGCCCGGAGAACGTCAACCCGCTGGTGAAGGCCATGCTCGGCGCCGATGTTGAATTCGAACGCGAATGGTACAGCGTCTACACATTCCAATGCCGGCGGATGGCGCGGTTCGTGCACGGCAGGGCGATCTTCGCAGGCGATAGCGCCCATCTCGTCTCCCCATTTGGTGCGCGAGGCTGCAATGGTGGGCTCGCGGATATCGACAATCTCGGTTGGAAGCTGGATCTTGTGCTGCGCGGTGATGCGCCGGAAGAATTCCTCGAGACCTATAACATTGAAGCGATCACCACCGCAGATGAGAATATTCTCAACTCGACGCGCTCCACCGACTTTCTGACGCCCAAAAGCGCAGTGAGCACTGCATTCCGGGACGCCGTTCTGGATTTGGCTGGCGTGTCAGATTTTGCACGCGCCTTCGTGAACTCTGGGCGGCTTTCAACCGCCGTGGGCTACCCGGATGGTCCGTTGAATTCCCCGGATGAAGGGGATTGGTTGGGTGGCGTAGCATCTGGATACCCGGTCATTGACGCACCTCTCGACGAAGGTTGGCTGTTGGAGAAGCTTGGGGGCCGCTTCGTAATCTTGAGCAACGGCGGGCAATTTGACCCTCCCCTTGGTGTCGATCACATCGATCTAGCAGCGCGGACCAACGCTCGAATCGCCATCGAAAGGTTAGATCTGCGGCCAGGGTCAGCTTATCTGATCCGCCCTGATCAGTATGTGGCAGCCAGGTTTCGGACACCAGACGCGGACAATCTTACAGCGGCGCTGAAGCGATCAAGCCAGGGAGTGAGCGCGTGAGCGAGGCGAACATCCTTAGCACGGCGGACGCCGATACGATCTACGCGCAGCTGATAGATCTGCACCGAGGCCGATCGGATGCGGAGAGCCTCAGGCTGAATGCGCGCCTGATTCTGCTGCTCATCAACCAGATTTCTGATGTTGAGACTGTGCTGAAGCTAATCGCTTCAGCGGAATTCGACACAATGACGGGAGAAATTGCCTCGTGACCGCTCCATTCGCCCTTCAGCGGATTCACCATGTCGCATATCGATGCCGAGAGGCTAAGGAGACTGTTTCGTTCTACGAGCGCGCACTCGGGATGCGATACACAAACGCGTTCGCCGAAGACTATGTCCCTTCGACAGGTGAGTTTGACCCATACATGCACGTGTTTCTCGATTGCGGCGGAGGCAACGTGCTGGCGTTTTTCGAGCTCCCCAATCAGCCCCAGATGGGGCGCGATGAGAACACCCCCGCCTGGGTTCAACATCTAGCGTTCGAAGTCCAGGATGAAGCCGCCCTTCTGGCTGCGAAAACCCACTTGGAGGGTCTTGGTATCGAGGTCTTGGGACCGACGTACCATGGCATATTCCGTTCGATCTACTTCTTCGATCCGAACGGGCATCGGCTTGAGCTCGCCTGCAACATCGGCAGTGCGGATCAGTATGCGGAGCTGGAGCGCCTAGCGCCAATCATGCTGCAGGAATGGAGCGTCACCAAGCGAGCGCCCAAGCATGCTTCTTGGCTTCATCAGGAAGGGGCGGTCGCATGAAGCTCGGCTCACTCAAGGGCGGGAGAGATGGTCGGCTGGTCGTCGTGTCTGACGATTTGGTTTGGTGCGTCAGCGCCGAGACAATCTGTCCGACACTGCAGGCAGCGATCGAAAACTGGGAATTGATCGAACCAAGACTTCTGGACCTTTCACTGGCCCTTGAAGCTGGTACCATTGAACGGTCGCGGTTTGATGATCAGGCGGTTTCCTCCCCACTACCGCGGGCTTATCAATGGGCCGATGGCAGTGCTTATGTGAACCACGTCGCGTTGGTGCGGCAGGCGCGGTCTGCCGCCATGCCTGAGAGCTTCTGGCATGACCCGCTAATGTATCAGGGCGGCTCTGACGCCTTTTTGGGGCCCCGAGACCCAATACCTCTGGCAGACGAATGTTGGGGTTGCGACATGGAGGCCGAAATCGTCGTTGTAACGAACGATGTCCCTATGGGCATCGATCCCTATGCAGCACGCGATCATATCATTCTGGTCGGATTGACCAATGACGTTAGCCTGCGCGGTCTCATCCCCGATGAATTGGCGAAGGGTTTCGGGTTCTTTCAGTCAAAGCCGGCGAGTGCCTTTTCGCCAGTCTTTGTCACACCAGACGCCCTCGGGCCCATGTGGCGGGACGGCAAGCTCCATGGAATTCTGGAGGTTGACCTGAATGGTGCCCCATTAGGTCGGGCCAATGCAGGGATCGATATGACCTTCGACTTTGGGCGTTTGATTTCGCACGCAGCGAAGACAAGGAATCTTGCTGCTGGAACCATCATTGGCTCGGGCACTGTCTCTAATCGCGATGTCGATGGCGGGCCAGGGAAGCCAATCGCACAGGGCGGACTAGGCTACAGCTGCCTGGCCGAAGTGCGGACGGTAGAAACCATCATCCATGGTCGCCCACTTACTCCGTTCATGCGGTCTGGTGATCGCGTCAGGATCGCCATGAACGGTCCCGATGGCCGGTCGATATTCGGTGCCATCGAACAATCAGTCGCTTGATTGGAACAACAGGTCAGGAGCGCAGGCTGCTGACGATTGATCGCGTAGATCCAGAGAAGTTCAAAGCCGCCCGAAAGAAGGATTGAGCATGGAGGCTCCGGCCAATTTGGTTCAAACAGGTTTGCCGCCCATCGTGCTGCACGGCTACTGGCGTTCTGGCACCAGCTTTCGGACAAGATTAGCGCTTGAGTACAAGCGCTTGTCTTACATTCAGGTGGCGCACAATCTGCGGACCGGCCAGCAACGCGAGGCCAACTATCTCGCGTTGAACCCGATGGGCTTGGTGCCGACCGTTCAATGCGGAGATCGCATTTTCACGCAGAGCAGCGCGATAATCGAGTGGCTTGAAGAGGTATTTCCTTCGCCTGCCCTTCTTCCGCCCAAGCCACCTGCAAGGGCGATAGTGCGTGCCATGGCCATGACCATCGCATGCGATATCCATCCGCTGAACAATTTGCGGGTACTGAACGCGCTACGCAATCAATGCAACGCGAGCGCTGATCATGTGCAGAATTGGATGGAAACATGGATAAATGAGGGATTTACCGCGCTAGAGGCGATGATTGCGGAACATGGCGGCCAATATTGTTTTGGCGATCAGTTCACTATCGCCGATTGCCACTTGATCCCGCAGGTCTATTCCGCCGAACGGTATGGAGTCCCACTCGACAGCTACCCTAGGATCAGGGCTGTGGCTCTGTCAGCTCAGCCGCTAGACTGGGTTATCGCTGCGCATCCAGACAGTCAGCATGACCGAGATCTGGCACAGTGAACAAGGTCTACCCGGATGCCACGGCCGCGCTCGATGGCCTCTTGCGCGATGGCCTGCTGATCGCCTGCGGTGGCTTCGGCCTGTGCGGCATCCCCGAGCGGCTGCTCGACGCGATCCGCGACAGCGGGGTGAAGGAGCTGACCTTCGCCAGCAACAACGCCGGGATCGACAACGAGGGCATCGGCAAGCTGCTGCGCACGCGGCAGGTCCGGAAGATGATCGCCAGCTACGTCGGCGAGAACAAGGAGTTCGAGCGGCAGTACCTCGCCGGCGAGCTCGAGGTGGAATTCTGCCCCCAGGGCACGCTGGCCGAGCGGATGCGCGCGGGCGGTGCCGGCATCCCCGGCTTCTATACGAAGACCGGCGTCGGCACGCTGGTGGCCGAGGGCAAGGAAGTGAAGAATTTCGACGGCCAGGACTTTATCCTGGAGCGCGGGATCTTCGCCGACCTGTCGCTGGTCAAGGCGTGGAAGGCGGACGAGACCGGCAACGTCGTGTTCCGCAAGACCGCGCGCAACTTTAACGTCCCCGCCGCGACGTGCGGTAAGGTCTGCGTGGTCGAGGTCGAGGAGATCGTTACCACAGGCAGCCTCGATCCCGACGCGATCCACCTGCCGGGCGTCTACGTCCAGCGCCTGATCGTGGGCGCGCCCTATGTCAAGAAGATCGAGTTCCACACCGTGCGGCAGAAGGAGACCGCGTGATGGGCTGGACTCGCGATCAAATGGCCGCCCGCGCCGCGCGCGAACTTCAGGACGGCTTCTATGTGAACCTCGGCATCGGCATCCCGACGCTGGTGGCGAACCACATTCCCGCAGGCATGACCGTCACGCTGCAGAGCGAGAATGGCATGCTCGGCATCGGGCCCTTCCCGTTGGAGGGCGAGGAAGACCCCGACCTCATCAACGCGGGCAAGCAGACGATCAGCGAACTGCCGCATTCGGCCTATTTCGACAGCGCGCAGAGCTTCGCGATGATCCGCGGAGGGCACATCGACCTGACCGTCTTGGGCGCGATGGAAGTGGCCGAGAACGGCGACATCGCCAACTGGATGGTGCCCGGCAAGATGATCAAGGGCATGGGCGGCGCGATGGATCTCGTAGCGGGTGTCCGGAAAATCATCGTCGTGATGGAGCATTGTGCCAAGGACGGCAGCCCGAAGTTCGTTCGAAGGTGCACCCTGCCGCTAACTGGTACGAACGTCGTCGACATGATCGTGACCAATTGGGCGGTGTTTGAGCGCCCCGATCACAGTTCATTCTTCAGGCTGGTCGATTTAGCTCCTGGGGTGACTATGGAACAATTGATTGCGTACACGCCTGCCAATTTTTCAAATGGCTGATTGTGGCGGTGGAACTTCGACAACTCCGTTACGCGGTAATGACTGCAGATACTCAGAGCTTCTCGCGAGCAGCAGCCGCGCTAAATCTGAAGCAGTCAACCCTTAGCCGACGGGTCTTGCAGTTAGAGGAACAGCTGGGCATCAAACTTTTCGAACGTACCACCAGAGGTGCAGAGCCGACTGAAAACGGCCGTGTCTTCATCGAACAAGCGCGTCGCATCGTTACTGATGTCGACAACCTCCAGACCACAGCCCGCAACGTCAGCTATGGCCTGCAGGGACGAATAGCCGTCGGGTACTGCTCGCCATTGGCATCCGGCAACCTCAAGCTTGCGTTCACCGATTACCTGACCCGTTTTCCGGACGTCCAGTTCGACGGTATTGAAGCGGGTCCGGAAAAGCTCCTCCACGGATTGCAATCCAGGACGATCGACGTTGCCATCGCGCCCATTGGCGTCGTCGATTCCGGCGTTAAGTCTCGCCCGTTATGGTCGGAGCGATTGTTTGCCGTTCTGCTGCCCGACCATGCCCTGGCAGAGCGAGAGCGGATTTACTGGCAGGACCTGCGCAGAGAGGTGTTCGTAGTTCCAACCGCCGGAGTTGGTCCGATCTTGGGCTATCTACTTTCCGCGCGCCTCACCGAGCAAGGCTATCGGCCAGCCATCATATACCAGGATACAAGCCTTGAGAGCGTATTGAGCATGGTTACGGCCAAACGCTTCATCACGATAGCCACCGAAGCTTCGCAGGGCATCGCCTGGCCGGAGCTCAGGTTCCGCGAGATCTATGACCCTGTGGGGCCTGCCCGGCTAGAATATGCGCTCTATTGGCGCGATGATAATGGAAACCCGGCATTGCAGCGCTTTTTCAAACTGATCGAGGAGCGCTACCCAGGCTGAGCCGAGCGGCGGGATTTCGCGAAGCTTCGGTCGGTTGCAATGAACCGCTCGATCATCGGCGCGATCAATCGCTCGGGGGCCGGCGCACCTCTGGCTTCGCCGCCATTCAGGACGGCGGCATAGGCCAGCAGTTCCCGGTGCAACCGTGCCGACACCTCGACCGTCAGCCTCACTGGCTTCTCGTCCGCAAGGTCGGACAGCTTTAGCCGCGTCATTGCCCGCCTCCCAGCACCAGGTCGCGGGTCACTAGCACACGCACCGGAAAGCCGGGCCGGATCGTCAGGGTCGGACGCACATTGAGTTCGCGGCTGACAATCTGTTCGCCGGCGCGGGTTATGCTGTCCTTCGTGCCGCGCCGGACGGCGCGGGTCAGATCGCTGTCGTTGCCAGCCCCCATTTCCGAACCAGCGCCGAGCAATGTTGAAACCAGCGCAGCCTTGAACACGCTGCCCCAGTGGTAGTCGGTCCCATCCTGGAGGCCGGCGAAGCCGGAGGGATCGGAGGCGGGTTGGCGTTCGAGCACGATCGAGCGTCCATCTGGCAGGATCAGCCGGTTCCAGGCGAGCAGCACCCGGCTCTGCCCGAATGCGACATCGGCGTCGTAGTCTCCGATCAGACGCGACCCTTGGGGGATCAGCAGGACACGCCCGGTCGGGCTGTCGTAAACATTCTGCGTTACCTGCGCGGTGACGAACCCGGGGAGATCCGAACGGATTCCGGTGATGAGTGCCGCCGGAATGACCGAGCCAGCCTGCAGGATCGACGCGGCGGCGAGCCCCGTCAGTCGCTCGCCAGAAACGGTGCGCCGGTCGCTGGTCCGATCGAGAAAGGCCTGCTTGCGCACGGCCTCAGTCTGCGGTGCGGCTGATGGCGTCGCAGCTGGTAGATTTGGCTCGGGGGCGGCGGCGGCCATAGCTGCGCTCGAGGTGCTGCCGCCAAAGAACAGACGGCTGCCGCGCGCGGCTTCGCGTTCCTGCACCATGCGCTGGCGGGCAACATCGGCGGTCGCAACCGGCGGGTTCGGCGGCAAAGCCCCGGCAGGCGGCAGCGCGGCAATGTCGCCGCGCCGCTGCGCATCAAGGATTGGACGCCCGAGATCGCCCGGCAGAGGCGGACCCAGCTTGGGGACCTGGCCATAGTCCTTGGGCGCATCTGCAAGGCTGTCGGCAACCGCAGGCTTGTCGGTGTTATAAAGCTCGGTGTTGTCCTTCCGCCCCTGCGGCTGCAGCGCATAGATCAGCGCGCCTCCGACGACGGCAAAGCCGCAGGCAGACGCAATGCCGATCGCCTTGCGCGACAGCCGCATCACGCGCGGAGGATCGCCGCGAAGCCGGACCGCATGCTCCGGGTCGGCCGATGCAGGTTCGGTGCCCTCGTTGACGGCCAGATCGGTCATGCCCGCCTCCGCCGATTGACCGTGATCCGCACGGTCTGCTGACCCTTGCGGCCGCCAAGCCGCAGTTCGGCGGCGGCAAACAGGCGGTCGACGATCATGTAGCGGCCGGCGACCCGGTAGTTCACGAGCTCGGCTTCACCCTTCGCGCCGATCACGAACAGGGGCGGCAATTCGCCCTGTGCGACGCTTTCCGGAAATTCGACGAAAACGCGGACGCCGTCATCGAAGGCGCGCAGCGGGCGCCAGTCCGGCCGGTCGCCATCTATCGTGTAGCGGAAGTTGAGGCTGGCGAGGTCGAGGCCTGCGGCGACGGGCGCGGCGCGCTCGGCTTCAGCGCGGGCGAGGCGGAGCGCGATAAGCTGGTCCTGCGGATAGGTCCAAGAGACCGAGGCCATGTAGACCGAGGGGTTGGCGCGAAGTTCGAGGTGATAGGTGCGCCGGTCCGTATTGATCACGAGGTTGGTGGCGATGTCGGGACGTATCGGCTTGACCAGGATGTGGACGCGGGCCGTTGTGCCGATGCCGCTGACCGTATCGCCGATCATCCAGCGCACCGTGTCGCCCGCTGCGACAGGCCCCGATCCAACCAGTTGCTCGCCCTCCTGCAGGGCGATGTCTGTGACCTGCCCGGGCTTGGCGTAGACCTGATAAAGCGCCCCCTCGGTCCAGGGATAAAGCTGGATCGCGTTGAGGAAGCCGGTGCGCTCGGGCTGGATCCGGGCTGCTTCATTCGCCGCTCCCACCCTGTCCCGCGGCGCGGGGCGAGCCTGGGATGGATGGGAGCGGCCCGCGGCGGTGGGGGCAGCCGCCGGCGGAAGGGATTTGAGTTGACCGGGCAGCGGAAGCGGCACCGGGATCGCGACAATCTGCGGTTCGGGCGAGTTGGCCTGCGAGCCGGCACCCGCCACGGCAGGATCCTGCGCCAGCGCAGGCGCGGCGAGCGCCGTGCTCGCTGCGAGCACGGCCACGAGGGCACGGCGTGCCCCGCGAGCATTTGCAATCATGATCCAAGTTCCTTCGACCAGTTGATGGCGTTGACGAAGATGCCGAGCGGGTTCTTGCGAACGGCATCGGGGGTGCGCGGGGGCTGGACGACGATCGAGAGGATCGCGGTCCAGCGGCTCGTGTCGGCAAGGCTGCCGTCTCGGTAACGGCGCTCAACCCAGGCGATACGGAAGCTCGTCGGCGAGGCCCGGATCACGCTGGTGACGTCGACGCCGACCTGTTCCTTGCCGATCAGGGCGAAGGGATCGTTGGTCCGCGCATAGTCATTGAGCGCAAGGGCGCCCTTGTCTGAGGCGAAGTCGTAAGCCCTGAGCCAGTTTTGCCGCACGACGATGGGGTCGTCCGGAATGGAGCGGACCTCCTCGATGAACCGCGCGAGATGGAACGCGATCTGCGGGTCATTGGGGGTGTAGGCGACGTCGGCGGGGGCAACGGCCTGCGCGGCTCCAAGCTTGTCGACCTCGACAACCCATGGAACGATCGAACCGCGTGCGCCCTGCCAGATGATCCCGCCGGTGAGACAAGTCGAAAGGCCGAGCGCGCCGAAGAAAGCGAGCCGCCAACTGCGTGCCTGGACCCGGGCGGAGCCGATGCGGTCATCCCAGACCTGCGTTGCGCGCTGGTACGGCGTTTCGGGTTCTGGCGTCCTGCCGTAACGGATGGAGGGGCGTCGAAACATGCCTGTCAGTCCTTTTCGCTAACGTCGATGGAAGCGCCGCCCCCGTGGCCGTCGCTGGCCTTCAGGGTGTGAGCCGCGATCGTGGCGCCGTGCGTCAGGGTCTGGCGGTCCTTCATCGCCTTGGCCCAGGCAGGCTGTCCCTGATCGGCGCCTTCCGGCGGCGTTGGCGGGGTGTTCGGTCCGGAGGTGATGCTGCCACCCATGTTGGTGACGGCGGCGCGGCTGCCGTCGCGGAACGACTGGCGCAGGGAACTGCCGGCATTGCGGAGCGGCGATGCCGCTGCACCAATGGCGGCCTCGCCGGCGGCTGCCATCCCAGACCCGACTGCTGCTGCACCGGACTTGCCGGCTGAGCCCATGGCATAAGCCATGGTCGCCCCGCCTGCGGCACGGGAGGTGCCTTGGGCAACGTTGGAGGCAGCGCTGGCCACGGCGCCGCCCGCAATGCGGGCGCCTGCGACCGCGCCCGCGGCCGCACCGCCAGCGAGCAGCGCGGTTCCGGCGGCGCCGCCTGCGCCCAGCTGCGGGCCGCCGGAAACGATGCCATTGGCGATGCCGGGACCGAAGATGCCGAGGCCGAGCAGAGCGAGGCTCGCGAGCACGATCGAGAGCGCGTCTTCGATGGTCGGCTCGCCAGTAATCGCGCTGGTGAACTCGGAGAAGATCGTTGAGCCGATCCCCACGATTACCGCGAGGACCAGCACTTTGATACCGGAGGAGATGACGTTTCCAAGAACGCGCTCGGCCATGAAGGCGGTCTTGCCGAACAGGCCAAAGGGGATGAGCACGAAGCCGCAGAGCGTAGTCAGCTTGAATTCGATGAGCGTGATGAACAGCTGGATCGAGAGGATGAAGAAGGCGATGATCACGATCGCCCACGCGACCAGCAGGATCACGATCTGGAGGAAGTTCTCGAAGAAGCTGACGAAACCCATGAGGTCCGAGATCGAATCCAGCAGCGGGTGCGCGGCATCGAGTCCGACCTGCGCGACCCGGCCCGGTTGCAGGAGTTCGGCGGTCGAGAAGCCCGTGCCGCTGGCCTTGAGACCCAGGCCTGCGAAGCTCTCGAAGATGATCCGGGCGAGGTTGTTCCAGTTGCCGATGATGTAGGCGAAGGCGCCGACGAACAGGGTCTTCTTGACGAGCCGGGCGATGACATCGTCGTTCTCGCCCCACGACCAGAACAGCGCCGCGAGCGTCACGTCGATGACGATCAGCGTGGTCGCGATGAACGCGACCTCGCCGTGGAGCAGGCCGAATCCGCTGTCGATGTAGCGGGAGAAGATGTCGAGGAAGCGGTCGACGACGCCGGTGCCACCCATGCTACTCTCCGATTCCAGGTTGGGATTGGGCGGATGCCGAGGCCATTGCGCTCGCCGACATGGTCCGATCAGGATCGCTCGGGGCTTGCCCCAGGAACCGCCGCCGCTTTTCTACCCAGGCGGCACGGCAAAGCGGGGGCGCAAGCGCCTGCTCGCCTGATGCCGCGCACTGTCGGAGCGTCGCGGGCAGCGGGTCCACCCTGGGCTCGACGGTCATGGCGATCTCGGGCGGGGGCGCCACAGGCTCTTCGCGCAGCTGGAGCGCGGTCATGGTGAGCGCGATGGCGACGAAAGCCACGGCTCCGATCCGCGCGAAGAGCTTGGTGTCCATCGGCTCAGTTCCGGAACATCTGGACAGAAGTTGCGACGTAGCCGCGGCCGGGCGTCAGAAACCGGCGCAGTTGTTCGCGGGCTTGCGCCTTGGCTGCAGCGCCGTTGGCGGCATCGAGCGTCTGCGCCCGGCCGAGCGCGGTGACGCTGGCGATGAGGTCGGCGAGCTGCTGCGACTGCACGGCGAGAAGCTGATTGCCGGCCTGGGCGGCCTGCAGCGCACCGGTCGCCGACTGGCTCGCGCTGACGAGATCGGTCACCGCGCTGCGCGTTCCCTCGATGTTGGCGACCGCGCCGGCCTGGACCTTGAGCGCGTCCTCGAAGGCGGCGACGCTGTTCTGCCAGCGGCTCTCGGCACCTTCGACCATCGCGCGCTGCGGCGCGGTCAGGTCCATGGACTTGTACTGGCGCGCGAACTCGGTCTGGATCTGCTGGACGTCGTAGGCCATCCGCTGCGCCTGGCCGAGCAGCTGCTGGGTCTGGCGGATCTGTTGTTGGAGCGGCGCGAGGACACTGGTCGGGAGGCTTGCGAGATTGCGCGCCTCGTTGATCAGCGACGTGGCCTGGTTCTGCAGCTGGCGGATCTGGTTGTTGATCTGCTCGAGCGTGCGGGCGGCGGTCAGCACATTCTGCGCGTAGTTGGTGGGATCGTAGACGATCCCGCCAAAGCCGAACTGCGCGTAGGCCGGCGCGGGCACCAGCGCCGTCGCGGTCAGCGATAGCAGCGCGGCGCCTGCCGCCATCGCATGGGAAAACCGGTGGGACTTCATGGTCATCACTCCTTCGGTTGGCCCGAAGGGGGATTGGGGCTTCGGGCTGGGGGAACGGATCGAGGGACGGGCAGCATGTCGGCGGCCCAGGCGAGGCCGCGATGGCGTAGCCACGCCCGCGCGAAACCGTCGGTGCCATTGGCCTCGGTCAGTTCGCTGATGGTCAGCTGATCGGTCTTCGAAGAGGTCGCCGTGAAGGCGAGCGCTATCTCGCCGAGACCCAGCTCGAACAGGCGATTGCCGCGGGCTGACTGGCAGTAATAGTCTCGCTTGGGCGTCGCCCGCGCGAGGATCTCGATTTGCCGGTCGTTGAGGCCGAACCGGCGGTAGATCGATAGGATCTGCGGCTCCACAGCGCGTTCGTTGGGCAGGAAGATGCGGGTGGGGCAGCTTTCGATGATGGCCGGCGCGATCGCGCTAGTCTCCACGTCTGCGAGGCTCTGCGTGGCGAAGACGACGCTGGCGTTCTTCTTGCGCAGCGTCTTCAGCCACTCGCGCAACTGCGCTGAGAAAGCGGGGCTGTCGAGCACGAGCCAGCCTTCATCGATGATGATCATTGTGGGTGATCCGTCGAGGCGGCCCTCGATGCGGTGAAACAGGTAGGAGAGCACGGCGGGCGCGGCGGCGGAGCCGGTCAGGCCTTCGGTCTCGAACGCCTGAAAGCGGGTCTTGCCGAGGTGTTCGACCTCGGCGTCGAGCAGCCGGCCGAAAGGACCACCAATGCAATAAGGCGCGAGCGCCTGCTTGAGCGCCTGCGACTGGAGGAGGACCGCGAGGCCCGTGAGCGTGCGCTCGGCAATGGGCGCCGTGCTGAGCGAGGTCAGCGCCGACCAGAGATGTTCCTTGGTGACCGGGTCGACGGTCACGCCCTCGGCGTTGAGGATCGCCTGTAGCCATTCTGCGGCCCAGTTGCGCTCTGCATGCTCGTTGATCCGCGCCAGCGGCTGCAACAGCACCACACCGGCGCTCTCGTCGGCAAGGCTGGAGCCCAGATCCTGCCAGTCGCCGCCGCAGGCGAGCGCCGCCGCGCGGATCGATCCGCCGAAATCGAAGGCGAAGACCTGTGCCTGGTCATAGCGCCGGAACTGGAGCGCCATGAGAGCCAGCAGCACCGACTTGCCGGCGCCGGTCGGGCCGACGATCAGCGTATGCCCGACGTCGCCGACATGGAGCGCGAAGCGGAACGGGGTCGAGCCATCGGTCCGGGCGTAGAAGAGCGGCGGCGCGCGGAAATGATCATCCCACTCCGGCCCGGCCCACACCGCAGAGAGCGGGATCATGTGGGCCAGGTTGAGGGTGGAGATCGGCGGCTGCCGGACATTGGCGTAGAGGTGGCCGGGCAGCGAGCCGAGCCAGGCTTCGATCGCGTTCATGCCCTCGGCGATCACGGTGAAATCGCGGCCCTGGATCACCTTCTCGACAAGCCGGAGCTTCTCGGCCGCGAGCGCGGGATCCGCGTCCCACACGGTGACGGTCGCGGTGACGTAGGCCTGCCCGACGTGATCCGCGCCGAGTTCCTGCAGCGCCGCATCGGCATCGGCGGCCTTGTTTGAGGCATCGCTGTCGACCAGCACCGAGGCCTCGTTGGTCATCACCTCCTTCAGGATCGCAGCGACCGACTTGCGCTTGGCGAACCACTGGCGCCGGATCTTGCCGAGCAGCTTGGCGGCGTCGGTCTTGTCGAGCATGATCGCCCGGGTGGACCAGCGATAGGCGAAAGCCAGGCGATTGAGTTCATCGAGGAGGCCAGGGAATGTGGCGCTCGGAAAGCCAACGACGGTCAGGGTGCGCAGGTGGGCGTGGCCGAGACGCGGCTCGAGCCCGCCGGTCAGAGGCTCATCGGCTAGCAGCGCGTCGAGGTGCATCGGGGTTTCCGGGACGCGAACCCGGTGGCTGCGGGTCGAGATGCAGCTGTGGAGGTAGGTCAGCGTTTCGCCGTCATCGAGCCAGCGAACTTCGGGGACAAAACCGTCGATCAGGCGCAGGAGCTGATCGGTCCGATCTGTGAAGCTATCGAGCAGATCGTGCGGGTTGATGCCCTTCTCGGCCTTGCCCTCGTAAAGCCAGCTTTCCGCGAGAGCCGCGTCTTCGGCCGGCGGCATCCAGCACAACGTGAGGAAGTAGGCGCTCTCGAAATGCGCACCTTCTTCGGCGAACTGCGCGGCGCGTTCCTCTTCGATCAAGGCCGAGACGGGGTCGGGGAAGTCGCTATCGGGGTAGTCCTGTGCGGGACGGCGCACCGCTTCCACGAAAATTGCCCAGCCCGACCCAAGGCGCCGGAGCGAACTGTTGAGCCGCGCAGTCGTCGCGATCAGTTCGGCGGGCGTGGCGCTGTCGAGGTCGGGACCGCGGAACCGCGCAGTCCGCTGGAAGCTGCCGTCCTTGTTGAGCACCACCCCGGGGGCGATCAGCGCCGCCCAGGGCAGGAAGTCAGCAAGCCGGTCAGCCTTGTTCCGGTATTCGCGAAGCGAAAGCATGGCTGTCAGACCCTCATGTAATTGGGAAAGCGCAGGTGCCGGCGCGCGACGTCGACAAATTGCGGATCGCGCCGTGCCGCCCAGATTGCGACCATGTGGCCGAGCGCGAAGATCACGAGTCCGGCGATCCAGAGGCGCAGGCCCAGCCCGATCGCGCCGGCCAGTGTCGCGTTGACGATCGCGAGCCCGCGCGGCGCGCCGCCGAGCAGGATGTGCTCGGTCAGCGCGCGGTGGACCGGGGCCACGTAGCCAGGGACAGCTTCGGGCGGCACGGCGTCCATCAGACCAGAGCCCCGCCGCCGAACGAGAAGAACGACAGGAAGAAGGACGAAGCGGCAAAGGCGATCGAGAGCCCGAACACGATCTGGATCAGGCGCCGGAAGCCGCCCGACGTGTCGCCGAAAGCGAGTGCGAGGCCGGTCGAGATGATAATGATCACCGCGACGATCTTGGCGACCGGACCCTGGATTGATTCGAGGATCGACTGGAGCGGCGCCTCCCACGGCATTGATGATCCGGCGGCGTGGGCGGGCGTGCTGACTGCGAGCAGGGCAAAGCCGCAGGCAATGGCGCCGGAGAGCCGGCCGCGGGCGCGACTAAGGGAATGGGTCATGAGCAGTCTCCTTGGGGTGCTGGGGTGAGAGGGAGGATGCGGTAGTCGCCGTGGGCCTCGAGCCCGGCGACTTGGGCGAGCTCAGCCAGGCGCCGACCGGTGCCATCGCGGATGAGCACGGCGATGACGTCGATGGTTTCGGCAATCAGGGCGCGCGGGACGGTCACCACGCTCTCCTGGATCAGCTGCTCAAGCCGCCGCAGCGTGCCGAGCGCCGAGCCAGCATGGATCGTGCCGACGCCGCCGGGATGACCGGTGCCCCAGGCCTTCAGAAGATCGAGCGCCTCCGGGCCGCGCACTTCGCCGATAGGTATGCGGTCGGGCCGCAGGCGCAGGGCCGAGCGGACCAGGTCGGAGAGCGAGGCGACCCCGTCCTTGGTTCGCAGCGACACGAGATTGGGCGCGGCGCATTGCAATTCGCGGGTGTCCTCGATGAGGACGACCCGGTCGTCCGTCTTGGCGACCTCGGCGAGCAGCGCGTTGGTGAGCGTCGTCTTGCCGGTCGAAGTGCCGCCGGCGACGAGGATGTTCTTGCGGGCAACGACCGCGCGCACAAGCGCATCGGCCTGCCATTGCGGCATGATCCCAGCGGCAACGTAGTCATCAAGCGTGAACACCGCGACCGCGGGCTTGCGGATGGCAAAGCTCGGTGCGGCTACCACCGGCGGCAAGAGCCCTTCGAACCGTTCCCCCGTTTCGGGCAACTCGGCCGAGACCCGTGGGGCGCGGGCGTGAACCTCCGCCCCAACATTATGCGCGACCAAGCGGATGATCCGCTCGCCATCGGCAGCGGACATTCCGCTTCCCGTATCGGCAATCCCGGCGCCAAGCCGGTCGATCCACAACCGACCATCGGGATTGAGCATGACCTCGATTACCGAGGCATCCTCAAGCCAGGCGGCGATCTCGGGTCCGAGTGCCGTGCGCAGCATGCGCGCTCCACGCGACGATGCTTGCGACTGGATCGGAATGACGCTCATTAATTGCCTCGCGGAGGCGAGGCAGCCGACCACCGGCTGCGCTCGCGAGGCAGATCAAGGAGACATCAATCTGTAGTCACGCAACAGCTTTTTGCGGCCGGAGTAAGCTGGCGAAAAGTCAGAAGCGCTGGCGAAGTTGGAACTTGCTGCTTCGGAAATGTTGGACGATCCGGACAGTCCGCCTTGAGGTGGTCAAAGCATCCCGCGGCCGTAGGTTATGAAAGTGCGCCTAAGCAGGGTCGATAGGCAGCCGAAACTGCCCATCGGGATCGGCATGAAGGCTAGCGCGAACGCTAACCGGCCCCAGCCGCGCCAATGCCATTCGTGTTTCCTCGCGCCGGATGCGCTTTGTCAGCCAGCGCTTCCGCCAAGCCTTGGCAATCACTGCTACGCTGGGAGCCGCGCCATCGCCGCTGTCGAGACCCAAAAGCGCATCGCGCGCGCCGGCGACCAGTTCACAGCCGTAGAAAATCCGCGGCGTTGCATGATGCAGGATGGAGTCGCTCTTTATTCCGAGTGCATCGAGCCCCTCGCGGATTTGCCGTAGCCGCGGGCTCGTGCCTTCGCCGAAGCGATTATTCACTCGCCGTGCATCGTGGCGCTCGAAAGCCATTGCTCTAAGTGCCTGGGCGGTTTCTTGTCCGAGATGTAGCGTGCCGAAGCCGCCAGTTAGGCTCTTGCCAATTGCGCCCCAGCGCAGGTCATGGTGAAGCCCGTCGTGGTCGGCCGCGCGGAGGACTAGCCGGTTGTACTGGCTCGACCCCACACCATAGAGACTGGTTGTTGTAATCAGCTTGAGATTAGCGGATTTGACTATTGGCCGACCGGCCATCTGCGACGCGATGATGCTGATCTGGCCACCGTAGCGGTGTGCATAGGCATCCCGCACCTCCTGCGAGGCGAGCAGCAGGGCGACCAGTTTTCCGGACAGCAACTCGTTATACGGGTGGACGGCGCCGCAGATGCTGACGTCCGCAACTTCGCTTGATAGGCCGGCCTTACGAAACTCAGCCAGCACGGTGTCGAGCGCGCGCTTCCCGTCTCGACTTTCAAAGAGTGACTTCAGCGCCTGTGCCGGGGCCCGTTTCAGCTTGGCTGCCTGAAACACATGTTTAGCGAAGAGAAGCTTCGCCAGACCTTCAGCGCGCTTGCGCACAAAAAGAAGGTCGTTCGAGGCGTCCAGCCAGTCAGCACCCGTAGTTACGGATCTGACCTTTCCCCGATGAGGGCGAACGGCGTCACCTAAGCCACGCTCCGTCTCGAAATGGACCTTCAATTCGGCTTCGCGCGCAGCCGCAGCGCCAGCTGCGCGTTGCTCCAAACGGAACACGACCGCTTCACTCGGAGACCGAATCTCTGCCCTGCTCGCCAGATCGTCCCATCGAATTTCATCGATTGAGGCCTGCAGCCGGTTCCAGAGAGCCTGCGCGAAGGCAGTTGCCGTCCAGCAACCCTGCTCATAGAGTTGTTTCGCGCTTTCCGGCAACCAGCCGATCCATTGATCGCGCGCGGTAAGCCGCATTACCGGACTTGCAAGCATTGCGATGCCCATGATCGGCCGGTTGGGCCGGGCAGCATTGCGTATCAATACGAGCATCTGCCGACCTGGGATTGACCGATATTCATGCGCCCAAGTGTGGCGGAAATAACGCCAAATATCGATCAGCGGCAGTCCCGTATCAGCACAGTGCCGCCCGGCTTCACAGACCTCGATCACTGGATCGACGAGACCAGCTAGCGCGGCGTCCTGGTCCTCGAACGGGAGATCGCTAATCTTCGTGAGTTCGCTTGCAAGCGCGGCTCCATCGTCGATCAGATCAATCACGGCCCCTTTGATGCCATGGCGAATGCGACGCTTCTCGGTGCGTTCCAGGAACGCCCGCACCGACGGCTCGGCAAGTTGGCGCGAACGGGCCGCCTGCATGGTTAAACGGACACGCACCTTGATGTCTTCGACGGTCTCCGCAGCGCCGCGCGCAAGGCCAGGCGGTTGAAAACGGAAGCCGCCGTCGTTGCCGGTGCTGACAGACCAGCCCTGCTCAAAAAGGTCCGCCAGAAGAAGGCAGATCGCACGTAGTTTCAGGCTATCGCCATCATCGACAAAACGGCGCGCAAGCGCGCGCAATTCATCGGCGAAGCCAGGGGCTGGCGTACCCGTGAAGTCAATAACCTGCTGAAGGCGCTGATGTTCGCTCGGCGCAAGGAAGGGAGAAAAGGCCCGCGACCGCGTTGGTTCAAATGTAGGTTTGCTCGCGGACACCCAGCCTCCAGATACAGATTGGGGCCGCGCTGGCGGCCCCGCTCCGTATCGCAAATTGCGCGCCGCAAGACTAGACGGCATCGATCCATGAAGATGGGCCGACGTCAAAATCGTCGCTCTCGGCCAGATGCTGAGCCATCATGCCCAACGCAAGCTCGAGCCGCCGCGACCAAAGTTCGATCTGAATCACACTCTCAACGCTCTTGTCGAGCAGCACATCACCAAAGCTGAACAACAGGATTTCCAAGGCCGTCCGAACCTCTTGGGTAGACGACGGCCCATCATAGATGTCCTCGTAGAAGCGGTGAGCGGTGTTTATATGAAGCGTACGCGCGCCGCCCGCGCGGTCAATCCGGAAGAAGGCCTGACCGGGGAGATTTTCAAAGTGCAGACGATACGGCGAAGCTCGCAGCCCAAGGTCGAACTGCCGCTGATAGCCGTGAGCTAGTTCGGCCGTCCGACCCATAGCGCGTTCGGACAAGCTCTGCTCGCCCGGTCTAGGCGTAAGGGCGGCGAGACGCCGTAGGAGCTTGGCGTTCTTGACCTTGCCCCGCAACTGCTCGATCGCCTTCGGCAGGCCGGCTTGCTGTAGCAATTCCCAGATGCGGGGGGAAACGGTGACCTGCTGCTTCGACGTGGTCACGCCGAACAATTCGTCGAGCGTTGCCGAGAATTCGAGCTCGACCTTGATGTAGCGGTCGTTGTTGATGAACGTTGTCCATGGTGTACGAGTTTGTACGTCGATGAGCCGGCCATTACGACTGAAAATGACCCCATGAAAATCCTTCAGGATGGCAAATCGCGGATTGGCATTGAGACCGACCGCGTCGCGAGTCTTGTCAACCGATCCGAAGCTTGGCGGCAACCAAGCGTATCGAAGGGTAATTGCGCCGCAGAAATTCCCTCCGTTGCAATCACGGACTTCGACCCGGACCGGATCAAGAGCCACTGCTCGGTCGTCGTCATGATCGAACAAATGAAAGTCGGACGTTAAAAACAACGGATCAATCGGCTCGACAAATTCATTGTCGACGAAGATCGCCGCCGCATTCCGCAGCTTGTGGTATGTCACCCCAAACTGTCGAGAAAGATTTTCGCGTAGGCCCTGCGCGGTCGACCATTCTAGTCGGTCGAGTTTGTCGATTAGAATGACCGTGCCGGAGCGCCAGCCCTCCGGATGCGTTTGCGCAATCTGCTCGGCAACGAATGGCGGCAACGTCGCAACCGTTGCCGGCGGCACAACGATATCACCATGTGCATCGGTATAGGCACCTTCGGCGAGAGCGTCGAGATCAAGCCTGACACTATGCCAAGCCCCTCCAAGCGTTGCCGAATACACTGTGAAGCGCCGGCCCAAGCTCACCGAGGCGCACGGCAGGCCATAGCCGTATCGCCCAAGCCCAATGCGGTCATTTTCGCGGTGCGTGCCGCCCCACATAACCGCCATTCGGATCATGTCGGGCTCCATACCGTGCCCATTGTCAATCACCGCTACCTGGGTGGGCTTTTTGACCGACGTCGTACCGTCGTAGCCAAAGACGATGTCGATGCGATCGGCATAAGCCTGCAACGCATTGTCGATGAGTTCGGCGATCGCATCACCGTTGCTTCGATAGCCAAGATCCCGGATGCCTCGAACGAAGGCTTCCGGGACCATCAGTCCGAACTTGGACCTTTCGCGGCTTGCCGCCGCATAGGCCCGCTGGGCGGCGAGCACCGCGTCGATGCTCGCCTCCTGCACTCCGTCATCCTTTGCCATCTCAGGCCGCCGCAGCCCATGTCGCTTGGAAGGCGCCGATCCGGCGATGGAGTTGGAAGCGGCTGAGAGCGACTATTTCGGCAACCTCGGCGACGGGAATATTTTCCGTGTGGATGAGTTTGAGTGCCGTCGCAACCGGCGTGGGTGCGGTGGCTAGGATGCGGTTGATGTCGATGCGCGTTTCGATCGCCGTGATTTCGGCAGCCGCGTCTGCCGATGGCAGGCGATCGAGATCGACATAGCTGTGCTCACCCTTGGTCATGGTTGCGCGGGCCAGGGTCTCATAGTCGGGGATCATGCCGATGTGCTCGGCCGCAACGCGCGAGGGAGTTGGCGGCGCCTTGCGAGAGGGGGGACGAGAGCGATCGCCCGGCGCGGCATAACCTCGGCGGACAGTGCGGACAGCCGCGATCACCGCCTTGCGGAAGGCCTTGAGTGCCGTGCCTTGGGACAGGACACCGGCGCCGCGCCACCACAGCGTGACGAACGCCTCGTGGGCGACCTCCTCGTGGCGATCCTCGGGGAAATCGGGGCAGGCGCGATATGTGATGCGGCGCGCGTAGCGCTTGGCCTCGCGACCGAGACGGAGTTGATGGTAGGGCTGCCCGGTCAGGGCGGCCGTAAGCAAATTATCCAGAGTGACGCCGCGCATGCGGAATCTCCTTTCGCTGCAAAGACCTTCGACAATTCAGCTGAAGGCCGATGCAGCGTGGTTGATTGCGGCACATGGCCGCCGCCGACACTGGTCTCGAGCTGTAGTTCACTTAATTGCAAGAATGCGGGCGTTCGTGCGGCGGCCGCTAAAAATCATTCGGCTGCTTCGAGTGCCGCTTCACCTCCTACCGGATCGTCACCGGTTTCAGCTGATTCCTCATCGACTGGCGCCATCTTCTGCTGAAGCGATGTGTAGGCATCGTTGAGGAACTGACTCCAAGCACGCTCACGCTGCGTAAGATACCAGTTGGCTGTCTCCTCGTTCTCGACACTGAGTTCGGCTCGGGCGAGCGCGATCAGCAAGATGTCGAGTGCCTGCTTGGCCTGCGCGCCGCCATCCATCCGCAGGAGCGGATTGTAGAGCGTTTGAAAGAACGGATGCGCTCGGTTGATGAGGACGCCAACTTGCGATCCATTGAGCCAATCTGGCTTGTAGAAGGGCCCGCGCGCCTCGTCGTAGAAATCGATGACGTACGGTCGCCGTTTGGCTTCCTCCTCCAAGGCCTTGCGCGCGGCCTCGATCGAACTGGCCTCGACCTTGGAACGTGCCGCCGCCTGTTCTTCGAATTTCTCGCGCACCTCGGCCTTGATGCGGTCAGCGACACGGGGCTTGTATCCTGACATACCATCGGCGGCAGCGGCAGCGTTTTCGGCATGGGTAGGCTCCGCCGATTTCTCCGCCTTAGCCTGTTGCTTGAGCCGCTCCTCACGGCGCATCTTCCGTTGAAAGGCTTGCTCGCGGCCAAGTTGAGCATCAATCTCCTCCAGCGCAAACAACCGCCATAGATCCTCGATCGGACGCACGGTCTGCTTGTCGTTGGTGATGCCGAACACTTCGTCGAGTTCGGGATCGAAGCGCACCTCGACACCCCAGTGATAGGCATAGGACTGAAGGAGCGGCCAGTCACCGAGGCCTTTGGCGTGATCCTTCACCGATTTCGGGAAGACATCGACAGTCTCAATCTCCCGCCCTGCACGGACGAACGACATGCCACGTCGGGTTTTGCGGATTTCGAAGCGGCGATGCGCGTCGGTGGTCGCCTTCTGCTTGCTTGGCGCTGCTTCGGCGAAACCATAGGGAAAGCGGGCGACGCGAACATAAATTGCGCCCGCGGCCTCCAGAAGCGGGTCGTCGCGGCTGATCTCGCCGAGCGATTCCACTTTAGATAGCGTCATCGCCCCCGTCTCCGCATCGCGCGTATACTTGACCGGAATGTTGTAGTCGGCGCTCATCCTAGAGCCACCCTTGGCTTCATCGAGATAGTAACGGGCGCTCGGGGTAAGGAACAACGGATCGACCGGCGCGACCTGTGTCTTGTCGATATAAAGCGACACACGATCAAGCAGATAACGGTAGGTCACGCCGAAGTCGTCGAGCAAATGCTCTTTCATGAGTGCCGGCGTTTTATAGGATAGCCGGTCGGGCTCGACCCAGACGACGATTGTGCCGTGGTCGAAAGCGAGGCCTTCCTTGTCGAGATATGCTTGTACGAACTCGGGAAGCGTCGCTTCGACGGTCGGTTCAACTGAATGCAGGCCGTGCGCTTTGACGGCGCGGACATCAAGAGTCGCCTTGGTTACGGCGCTCGCTTCGACAGTCTTGGTGTAGACCTCGACCAGTCGCGTCTGATTGATCGACGCATTAGGTAGCCCGAAACCAAACTTGCCGATGAAGCCGGGGTCGTCGAAATGTGTGCCCGCACCCCAGGATAGGGCATACCGCGCCATCTTCGGGAGCATGCCCGACCCGTTGTCGATAAATGCAATCCCTGCCAGTGATTCCGCGCGCTGGTGTGGCTTCAATTGGCGCGGCCGCTCGAAGCAGATATCAATGCGGGTCGCCTTCGCCTCTATAGCGTTGTCGACAATCTCACGCGCGGCAGCTGCGGTGTTGCGATATCCGCTGCGGCGCTGCGATTCGAGCGCTTGCGCAGCGTTGAATAAGGGGAATGGAAAATCTTCCGGCAACCGGGCCAGATATTTTTCCTGCCGCTCAATCTCGGTGAGCAGCCGGTCGTTGGCTTCAAGCATGATGTCCTCCGGTGATCGCGGCACATGGCCGCAGGTGGCATCTTCACTATCGCCAGTTTTTAGCGTGCCGGTGCGCCAACATCAAAATTATTTTTGCTGACGAGACCTCGTATGTGGTTCCCGTCGCCGAACTGATGCAATCACCGCAAATGAATGGAGGTTAGGCAAAGTTTTGGTTTTCAGGCCGAAGATGCCGAGGCAACATGGCCGAAGAGTTGATGCGCTTTTTCGGGCGCAATGGAGGGGGCAATCGAAAGCGGCGCCGAAATCGAGCAACTTCACGCATTGTTGAGCGCGCATTTCGCCGGATTGCGCGCCGAGCGCGGCGACGCGCCCATCTATCTCTTCGAACATGACTTCGACAATGCCGACCTCAAAATGCTATCAGCCGCTGTACGGTCCTCGCTCGCACGGTATCCGATAGAGTCGCACTGGTGGGTACCGCGCCATCTGCCTCTGCTCGTTGCGGCAACCGAGATCGGCTATGTCTATCGTGGCACCGGCACCGACTTTTGGCCGATCTTCGGTGAGCAATTAGGCCAGACATCGCTCGGCGATCGGGGGGCCCTTTCTTCGCTGTTCCGCCAATCGGTGGCGCGGCTTGGTCTGGCTCAGCCCCCTGAGACCCCATGGAATTTTGCCTTCTGTCATATTGCCTGGCCGGTTCTCCATGCAATTCTGCCGATCGAATTGCACCAGCCGCTTGCCCGAGCGGTTCGTGACGTTCGTTCGCATATTGATCTTGGCGCTAGCGACGCTGAGCTAATCGCGCCCGTTCGCAACCGCGCGCGACTGGCCGGTGGCGTTCGGCTGATCGCCTGGCTTGAAGATCATTACACTGCTGCAGCCGTGATCCGACAACTTCTGCAGCCGAGTGGCAACCATGGTATCACCAGTTCAGCGTTGAAGAGAATTGCTGCGGATCTCGCCCAGAATGAGAGCGCCAACAACGCGCTTCGTGAAGCGCGTAAGCGCCAAAGGGCGCTGGAGGCACAACCCAAGGTGCGGCCGAGACGGCGCGCAGAAATCGAGCCTAAGTTCGCGCCGCTGATGCTACGTAAGATCGAGCAGCGACTCTCACTCGCGTTGAAGATACCGCAAATGGAACAGGCAGCGCGTGATGGCGCACGTAGCGCCCTCGACGCGATCCGGTGGCGCGCCTTCCTCTGGGGTGATGGCCGACCGGTGCCAGGGAGGAATATCTTCAGCGATTTTCCGCTACCCGTGCAGATCGACGTATTTCCGGAGCCCGATACTCCGCTGATTGCCGACGTCGCGGCCCTTCCGATTGCCCAACAAGCCAAGGATTTTCTGGGAAGCCTTCGGGTTGCATCGGCTGCGCCGATCCTATTCTCGGACTTTAGCGATGACGGCGATGCCCTGCAGCGCACCGGTGCTGTGATCGCCGACAGCGGCCACTGCATTGTGTTGGTTGGCCCTGTGCAGACGGCTCCGCCTGAGGCAGAGCAACTTGGACGCGTCGCGGGACTGCGCGGGTATCGGCTCGATGTGGCAGACCCTGCTAACCAAGCTTGGCTCGCTTCGATGGGGTTCGCGGTGCGCAAGACCACGCGTTTCTCATGGATCGGCGATGCCGAGATCGAGCAGCATCGCCCCATCCGTCGCTTTCGCGTCGGAAGTTTCATCGCATTCGAGTTGAGTTCTCCTGGTGGCAATTGCGAAGCGCGGTTGACCGCCCCCGACGGCAATCAGTCTGTCCTCTCCGGCACGGACACGTTGCTGGCTGGATTTGCTGCAAAAGACGTTGGGCTTTATCGGCTTCGTTACGGCGCCGGTGAGGAACAGCTATTTGAGGTAATCGCAGTAGATGACGCCCTTCGCCTGCTCACAATAGACATCGATGCGGGCACTGCGTCGACCACCGACCTCGCCGATCGTCAAATCACCCTGCGGTTCGACAGTGTGGCTACGGTCCAAGAGGCCGAACTCCAATTGATGCTGTATTGCGACGGCCGTGCAGTAAAGGTCGTGCGCGAAATCCTACCGGATACGCCATGCCGGCTCGGCGGCGACCACATGATCTGGGACCATCTGCTCGACACTGACACTGTCGAGCAGTTGTTGAGCGCACGCCGCGCAGAACTCTGTTTGACCGTCGCCGGGCTGGTTGAAACCTCCTTCGCGTTCGAGCAGGCTACGGCACCATTCGCATGGAGTAAGCAAGCCGACGGGCAACTCGTCGCGAGCGATGAGAGCGGTAATCTGGAGGTCTTCGCCGCCGTGCCTCAGCAACCGCTTATGCTTGCGCCAGGGACGAATTTTGCGACCATCGACGATGTAAAGCTATTTCGCGCCGGCCATGGTCGTCCATTACAGACAGGTGGCTATTGCGTCGGCCCACGCATCTGGCGTTTGGGCGACGCTCCGAGTGCGCGCAAACCAGATCGCTTGCTACGTCAGTTCGAAGTCGCTCGCGCTCGCGACTGCGAGGCCGATGGTCGCAACATCGTCGATGCGCTGATTGGTTGGGCAGCAGCTGGCGTGGATCATCCGGTCACACAGTTTCGGCGCGGCCAAATTGTGCGTCAACTTGAAGGCTGGATGGTCGAACAAATCTGCGGACACGCTTGGTCGCAGAGGGAAAATGCACTTGCCGAGCACAAAGGTAGAAGCTTCGTCGAAGCATTTCTGGCCGCCTGCGCTCGCTTGAATATCGGTTATTGTAGCCTCCAGATGTCACGAGCGCAGCGTGCATTGCTCGACCGGATATTAATGCGCCTTATCGACGCGCGGGCACTACCGATCACTTTGGACACGAGCCGTGAGCCAATCGAAGAAGACGTTGGCGTTGCACTCGATGAGGTGTTTTACGACGCCTATGTAGCGCTCGCCGACGACATCGAATCCGTCGGTGATATGTGCCCATTCAACCTTGATGACGACGTAGATGTTGGCGAGGTCAGCGAGAATTGGGATAAGGCGCTGCGTGCGGCAGCAAGGGAGGCGGCGCTCATTGAACTGGTCGATCTCCTCCGACCGCTCGACGCTGGTGACACGCTGAGCCTCGCTGATTTTGAATCGATGTTGCCGGACGATGTCGTCGATTTGCTGAACGACTGGATCAGCAAGAATCGGCCACCCCACCACGCGCGACAATGGAACCGCGATCTGGTTGAATCCGCCTACTGGCTTTTCGCGCGGCCGGCCGTCGCAGCGCGGCTGTCATGGAAGGCGGCAGCAGAGCGTCTCCTTGCCGATAGGTTTTCCGCGCGGGCGATCCGCTATGCGGCGCTACGCGCTGGCACTTCGCTGAGGGTAGAATGAGCGACCCCTATATCGATCTGTGCCTCGGAGTTCAGGCGGTCCGCCGCCGGGTCGAACGCGAAGTGGCGGGGCTTGGCGGCGCGACTGGCGTGGCCGCCGCGCCCTATCCCCATCAACTCGCCAATGTGCAGCGAGTATTGTCCGACAGCAGAATTCGCCATCTGATCGCCGATGAGGTCGGGCTCGGCAAAACTGTACAGACGCTGATGATCCTCAATGCGCTGCGCCTGCAAAACCCGCGACACCGGGCGCTCATCCTCGTTCCCGACAATATCGCGCCACAATGGCTAATCGAATGTCAGACGCGCGGACATTTCACGCCGCTGGGCCGGGCACCCGAGGAAGAGGAGACCGGCCCCCATGTCCGTTTGGCCTATTATGACCAGTTGAGTTCCGTAACTGAAATCGATCCCAACATCTATGATCTGCTAGTAGTCGATGAGTTGCAGCGGCTACAGGCCAACGCCCGTCAGCGCATTACCGATGTCGCCGCTGACTTTCGTCAGTTGCTGCTCCTCTCGGCGACGCCAAAGCTCGAGGACGTCGAGGCGTTCCGACAACTGCTCGCCATTCTCGAGCCTGAACGCATGGCAGTCGCGACGCGAACCTCTGACAAGCCCGAGGCGACGCTGCGCGCGCGCGAAGCTGCGGCGGCCGCCTTGATCGGCACTGGCAACCCTGATTCTTGGGAAGCAGCTGGTCTAATGATGCCGCCCGAGCGCGCGCAAGCGCCGACCGTCGCGATGACGCATAGCATATTGAGACGGGTCACCCACACCAATCGTCGTGACTATCCCGACCTGCTGCCCCAACGCGTACTTCACCGCATCGCGATTGAACCCACCTCTGATGAGGTCGCGCGTCAGGAGCAAGTATGGCAGTTCATCGGACATGCCGGCCGCGGATCTGCTGCTACCGATTTGGCGCGTCTTGGCCAAGTCGCGCTGCGATCGCCACGCGCCTTGAGCGAGCGGATCAACATTCTGCGCGGGCGCGATCAGCGCGACCCGCAAGGCTTCCTGGCGGCGGCAGCCAAGCATCTTGAAGCGGCCAATGGAGACAGCCGGATTGAAGCAACGATCGACCTGCTGGTCGACATCTGGAACGAAGATCCGGATGAGGCCGTGCTTATCGTCGCCGAAGATAATCCCACAGTGGACTATCTCGAGCGCATGATCCCGCAGTTCCTGCCGACGATCGGCCCGCGTGGAAAGCGTCGTCCCTTGTCGCTCGCAGTCAATCGTAACCGTGATGCTTCAGCGAGCGATGATCTGGTCGACCTGTTTGAGGAATACGACGACGGCATTGGCGGTTTCATCGCTGGCGATGACCAACTCCTGATCGCTGCTGACGTAGCGCAGGTCGGTCTCAACCTCCAACATGCTCGCAAGCTCATCTTCTTCAGTATGCCATGGTCGCCCGTCGCGGTCGAGCAGTGGATCGGTCGACTAGATCGGCTAGGCAGTGCTGCATTGGCTGATCAGCCCGGCGAACGCACGATCGACATCTACGCGATCTATCAGCGCGGCCAAGTTGATGAGCGTGTGGTCTCCGTGCTTGACGACTTCGCCATCTTTAGGCGCAGCATTCGCCTCGATGGCGATGAGATCAACGTCGTCGGTCAGCATATCGTCGATGCCGCCCTCACACCGCATACGGTCAACTGGCAGGCGCTATCCCAGGAAGCGCGCAACATCGCCAATGACAATGGCGATGCGCTGGCAACGCCGCTCTCCACTGCGCTGCCGTGGACTACGAAGCGCGCGCGGGCGCTTGCCGATCAGTTCGATCGGGCGGGTGCCTTGGGGCCTCTGCTCGAACGCTCGACGGCACGCCGGGCCATCGTCCGAATCGAGACGGGCCTTCGCGGGTGGATGCGGCTGATCGGGCGGGCTAACGGGCTCAGGCTATGGAAGGGCAAGGACCCCGACGAACCGGCCCGGACGTTCCGGATGCTGCATTATTATCGCTCGCCTTATGCGACCGGTCCGGCCGAACCGCGGTTTTCGCTTCCCGGTCTCGATCCTCGTGACGGTCAGCGCTACGCTTATCTTGATAGCCGCCGATCCCTTGAATCCCCGCCGGTGCCGACGGTCTATCTCGACGAGAACTCGGCAACGCCGCTCAACTTCCTCGATCATGGTGACCCCGTTCACGACACACTGGTCAATGAATGGGCGAAGATCGGCCAAAAGGTGCCGACATGTCTGCGGATCAAGCTTCCCGATGGGCATGACTTGGCAAGCGAAGAAGGCCGCGGTGCCTATCTGGTGGCGGTGCTGAACTGGGTGCCGGGCGAGCTATATTTTGACGACTTCGATCGCAGCCATATTGTCCAACTCTTGCAAGACTCCCGGACTCGCCAAGAACAGAAACCCTACTGGGATGCGATTCAGGCGATGGAGGAGGATCTGCGTGCCGATAGGCGCTGGCTTAACAGCCTATTCACGTCTCGCCTCGACGTGCTCGCCGCCAAGCTTGATCGTGGAGCATGGACGCTCGCTACGCCGGATCATGCCGAGGCCCTGTTCATACCGTGGGATGTGAGCGCCCGCGGAGATAAAATTGTGCTGGCAACGGGGCAACGCGCCCCGTTCACCCCGGACATCAAGGCGGCGCAGGGCGCAGGCAGCGTCCTGCTGTTGCAAGAACATAAGAGGCGGCACCAGGCATCGCTAGCCGAATGCCCTGACCTCAGGCAGTGTATCGCCAGCCGTCGCTATCTCATCGCCAGCGAGGGGGATGATCTGATCGCGGCGCGTCAAGCGCTGCTCGATGATGCGACCGCTCAAGGCATGGAGACCAGCGAGCAGGGGTTCGCACGGAGCCGCTTTCGAGCAATCCGTAACGCGCGGGACATGGCGATTCTTGCACGCGACGTCCGGCTTGCCCGGCTCGACGGTCTGATCGATGCCTTGGTTGAGCCTCGCTACAACGAGTACAAATTCATGGTGATGACGCTTGACTAGCAATTAGAGAGCGGTCTCTAGCCAACCTGAAAACGCCGCATGGGCGCCGGCACTGATGATCCATGTCCATCGCTTTTCGCCTGGACGCGCGAGAAGGCGCATCGCGCGAAGATAGTGCGCGGGGACTGGGTGCTGGAACGACAACGTGTCAGACTTCCATTCCGATCGTTCTGGAGCGCCCACCGCGTATCCGCGCGCGAGCAAAGCCCAGGCCCACTCATCCCAGTCGAACAGGTCGAGCGATACGACCTCGCTTCCTGAGACGCCGATCAGGATGGGGTGCCATTCGTTCGCGCTCCGCCCCGGGC
The DNA here is from genome assembly GCF_015694345.1 of Novosphingobium jiangmenense. GTDB lineage: Bacteria > Pseudomonadota > Alphaproteobacteria > Sphingomonadales > Sphingomonadaceae > Novosphingobium > Novosphingobium jiangmenense. The sequence continues at coordinate 137,752 of NZ_JADQDC010000007.1, read as the reverse complement.
GTGCACCGCACCAGACTCCCTCGGGTGCGCTGAGTTTCCATCTGCCAGAAACAGTTGGCTGATTGTGCTGACCGAAATAGCCGTTATGTGACCCCGGAGGATCGATAACCGCGCGCATTTGGGAAGGATCGAGAGGCTGGCCGTCATGGCGAAGCGCCGAGGTCAGCGTTGCCCAGAACTCCTGGATTGCGCCATCACCGCTGCCTGCCGTTCGACGGGCAAGGTGGCGGCGATAGCCAGGCGCTCCCATGAACAACGCGAAGTCTTCAGCACTGGCATGTTCGGGAAGCGAAGCGGAACGGCGCACATATCCATCTAAAACGCCTGCCGCCGGCCTCTCTGCATCGACATTGCCAAGGAACGCGAAGTCGTCGGGCGCGATGGCGATCCAGCGCTGCCGCGACAAAACGAGGCTCGCCTTTCCACCAAGACGCACCGGCGTTATATCGCCGACGTCGATCAGGGCATCGACGACATCGCTGACGCGCCCACGTACTAGGTCCTCGGCGAAGCCGGCGGCCAAGAACTGGCGATGCAGATAAGCCGTGACTCGTGCCCGTGCTGGTGAGCGCCATGCTCGCACGCAGGTGCGCGCAACTTCGGCGACCGACCCGACGGCTGGGCTGCCATCAGGATCGCTTGATAGCCGTAGCCTTGTGCGAAGTGTGTCGGGTGTCAGCGCTTCAAGCATCGCTTCGACTTGCCACCTCGGCTTGTTCTAGCACGCCACGGATGCGCTCATCATGGGTGATCAGGATCAGCACATGGCGGGCGCGGCTGCAGGCGACGTAGAGGTCCGCAGCGGTAAAGCTTGGGCTCAGCGCCGCTAGATCATAAACTACGACGACATCCGCCTCGAGCCCCTTGAACGAGCGCGCGGTGGAGCAGAGAACGCCTTTGCCGGCCCGCCAGTCGGCGGCGGAACTGACGATGCGCGTGCCGGCGACTTCGCTCATCCCCTTCAGACTGCCCCGATCCTTGGCGGCCGGACCGATCAGTACGATCTGTTGCGGCGTTAGTCTTTCGGTTTCGAGCAGGCGACGGAGTTCGTTCCCGACAAGTCCGGCCTGTTGAATCGGCGCGGCGGCTCGCAGCATCCTAACATCAACACCGGTCGGAGCCCCGGCGGGCGATAGCGTTTCGAGTGCTACCAAGTTGGCACTCAGGCGAGCAATGCGCTTGGTGTTGCGACAATTGACGTTGAGTGAGAATCGCGCGGGAAAATCGAAGGGCGGCGGGCTGGCCTGATCGCGCAACGACTGGGCGAGATCCATGAATACGAAGATCAGACCCTTGTCGCCGTTCTGGATCAAAGGAAACAGCGCGTACCACCAGAGTTCCGCGAAATCCTGTGCTTCATCGACGACGAGGGCGCCATAGCGCGGCTCATCGATCGCGAAAAGGCTGGCACTCGCTGCCTCAAGGATGGTCGCGGCGTCTTCATCCCAGAACTGTCGCTGCTCGGCGGGGCTTGCCGGAACATCGAACGGCAGGCCGGCTTCCCCCGCCAACTCGGCTGCCAGCGCATGGAAATGATAGACATCGATCAACTGGGCGATCTCAGCGCGATCGGGATCAGCCGCGAGTTGCTCCCGGATCCACTGCGCCAACTCCTTATTGTAGCAGACCAGCAAGCATCGAATGCCCTGCCGCGCGAATGCGAGCGCGCGCTCAACAGCGAGCAGAGTTTTACCTGAGCCGGCGACCCCTTCTATGAGTAATTGTGGGTTGGCGAACAGTCCACGAAAGGCGAGCGCTTGGTTGTCGGTTAGTTCAAGTAGCTTTTCGCGGCCCGCCTCTATCTGCGGTGACAGCGGACGCATGATTTGGAATTTCGGTAGAAGTACGTCTAGCATCTCAATGAACTCGGATCGCTGCAGCTTACCGGCCTTCTGCGGGAAGGCTCTGAACGCCTTCTCAATCATCCGCTCCAACTCCGGCATGCGATCAACATCAATGAGGACTTGATCTGCCACATCGAGCGGAAGTGTGCCGCTCGCCCGGCCATGCGGAAAGACCACGGCGAAGCCATAGACATAGCGGTTTGACGTAAGTCGACCGCCGGTACGTTCTTCAATGGCATCAGTCAGGGCGTGCATATTGCGGGCAGCCTGAACGAACGGATTGGTGATAGGCTTGTCGCGCTTAGGCAATTTGCGAAACCACTGATGGCCGCGCGCGAACATTTCCTCGCCTCCCTTTACCTCAAGCACGAGTAACCCATAGTTCGGGTGAAAAATGACGAAATCGGCTTCGCCCTCGCGTAGCGGCGCATCGATATCGTCGCGATTGGGCCGCAGCCAAGGTAGCGAATGGACGACGCGATAGACGTCCGGCAACTGATCGCGGAGCGCGATATAAACGTCGCGCTCAGAGCCGTGGATGATCTGGTCGGGCGCAACATCGGGTATCATGATCGCCATGGCTCAGACCCCCAGCACTTTATGGAAGGCGCCTAGGAATTCGAGCGCTTCGGCGTTGATCTGTTCGGCGCGAGCAGTTGGCCGGAGTGAACCATAGACGATGCGATAACGCTCCATGCCGCTGTCTTTCATGCTGGCGCCGACGAGGCCGAAGGTTACGCTACTCGACGATGCCTGAAATGATTTTCCATCGGTGCGCCTGACGAGCATCGGCGCTTTGCCTGGTGCGCTCGCGCGCGTGAACAGATGCCAGGTGCCGCGCGAAAATGGTCGCGCTTCGCCAAGTTTGGTGTTCTCCATCGTCTCGACGTCGAGTTGGACGATGAAGCTATTTTCAAGCGCTCCCTGGATATCGGCGAATTCGGCCGTAAAGGGGAGGTCCCCTCCGGAGCCGGCTAGTGAGGCAAGTGACCGATAGACTGGCACGCCCGTCTCGCTCAACGCGAAAGGCAAATCATCATTGATCGATGTCGACGTCGCGTCGAGCGCTTGAATGATGGCCGCCGGCAAAGCGCGATCGACAAGTAGCTGGTCAAGGTAGCGATCCGACGCGCCGCGACCACGAGCATGCGCCCGCATTGAACCGGGCTTCTCGCGGATCAGTGGATGGCTGATGATGAGGCTTCGATTGCCATAGTCGGGAAGGCGCAGTTCGCCTGGCTGAGGTCGCTCGATCCTCTCGCCCTTGTCTTTGAGATCGGTCGCGAGCAGGTCGAGCAGGCGATCTTCCACCTCCGTGGGCACCCACGGCCGCTCGCCATACAGGACGTGTCGCAGAAACGTCGCACCGAGATGGCGATCGAGATCGGCGTGATCCCAGCGGTTTTTGTGCGAGCGCAAGCACTTATAACAGGAGGATGAACAGGTGCAGCCCTCCAAAAGATCGACCGCGAGCTTGAGGAGGGCGGCAGGGTCGCGCGCAGCTGCGCGGACGAACCCGGCACCCCCAGGCGCCGTGTCGTAGAGAAACACTTCAACTTCGCTGCCGCGCGCGCCGCCCTCATTGAGGGCCGCCCTGTGACCACCGCCAATGTCGGCGGCATCGACGTCGAGCAAGCCCGCGGCCGCAATGCTCAATGCCTCAGCGATCGTGGTGAGCACGATGCGCCCGGCGGTCGAACCAGCTGGCACATGGAGTTCCGGAGCCAGCTTAAACGAAAACAGAGCAATATCGGTCAGGAATTCATGGCCGAGCACTAGGGCACGGCCACGCCCATCGCAAAGCTCGGGTTGTTTGCGATGATCGGGATATGGCCTTGGATGTGGCTTGCTGCTTGCCAGCTTCCCTTCCGACCAGCCAGTTGGCTCGGTACGGCCACAGGCCGGACAATAAAGGAAGCCGGTCTCAGCGGAACCGGGCTTACGTACGCCTAGGTTGGTCACCATCAGTGTCTGCTTGGACGCCCAGGCGGCGAAACCACTGCCATCGGGTCGGTCGAGCTTGCCGAGTTCATGTTGCTGTTCGAACTGCGGCGCGCTGAGCTTCGCCCGCGTCGGACGGGTCGGCAGCGGATTTTCATCGCCGGCCAATTCAAACGCTTCGTCATGCGGATGCGCGAATCCGACCGGGACTATCCAGCGCTCCGCTGGTCCCATTCCCGCCTTCTTCTTGCAGGCCGGGCAATCTTCAGTGTCACCGCGCCGGTGGGTATCGTCGATGTCCTCAAGCTTGGCGTAGCCGCACTTCCCGCACTCATAATAGAGCCGCTGGGCGCGATAGGCGTTGATTCGGTCCTTCTGGAAGCCAGAGTAGATTGCCATCGACCGAAACTTGCGGCCATCGACCCACACTTCGCGTCCCGGCGCATATTGGCTCAGGGCCTGGGTCAGGCCTGCCTGCGGAGAATAGGCGATCTCGGCGCGATATGCGGTGCTCGACGGATCGAACACCGTGAACGACACGACGTCGGTCGGGAACGCGTAGCGTGGCAGGACAGCTTTGGTGAACAGCCGGTCGAGGAGGTTTTGCGGCTTGAGCGGCGCTTCCGGGTTGACCTCGCCGGTCTCGTGAGCCTCTTCGGCAGTCGTTTCGTCCGCCGGAGTGTCGAACATGTCGGCGTCGCCACCATAATCTTCGATGCCAAAGTCGAATGCTGGACCTTCCTCGGCGGCGATCGCAGGGTCGGCCGCCACCAGTTCCACTTCGCGAGTGCCGGCTCCGACAGCTTCGAGTGAGGCAAGCAGCTTTTGAGGCACGCTTGAGAAAAAGGCGTCGGGGTCGCCTTCGATCGCGGCGGATGGGATCACGTCGCGCAACGCGGCGTCGACCAAAGCCACATTCGACGCAAGCCAGATCTTCAGCCCGGCGAACGTAAAGCCCTTGGGGTCGGGGTCGCGGAACTCGGCCAGTTTGCCCAGCGACTCGAAGATATTGGATGCCTGAGCGTCGCCATCTGTGGGCGGCGTTTCAATCCGTTCCTGCTGAAACAAGGATAGGATCAGCGCGAACGCATGCCGCTGCACGATTTCACGATTGTCGAGGTTGAGCACGGGATCGGGTACGGGCCCGCCGACCATGGTCTGCGGATCGGCAAAGAAGCGTTGGTCATGACTGTCCGAACCGGCGAAGGTTAGCACGGTCGAAAGCGATGAACCGCGACGACCGGCGCGACCCGCGCGCTGCTGGTAGTTGGCCCGACCTGGCGGCACGTTGCGCAATGCGACCGCCGTGAGGCTGCCGATGTCGATGCCGACCTCCATCGTAGTCGTGCAACTGAGCACATCCACCGCGCCGGCGCGCTCACCGCGTGGGCCAGGCACATCAAGATCCTGGAAGCGCAGTTCGTACCATTCGGCGCGCGAGAACGCCTGGTCCTGTCCAGCGTCGTTGAGTTGCGCGGTATGTTCCTCAGCGACAAACGGATAGGGCACATAGCCCTGATCACCCTCGGCCTCGAGCCGCTCGACCAGCTTACGGTAGAGATATTTGCGGGTGCGGAAGACGGTATCCGTTCTCGGGTCGAGCGGATCGGTATTCTTTCCGCATTTGACGCAAGTCTCCCCCATCAACAGGTTGGCCGGTTGCGCGAGTGTGCAGTGCCCACACCGGCGCCAATGGACCTCACTCTCTGGTCGCAATCGAACCTTTGCCGCGTTTATGAAGAAGCCTTTGGCATTGTGGTTCTGCGCGAAAGTAGTCGTCAGAAAGTCGATCCAACTCGCGTCGGCCTTCGCGTTCGCCCCAAACTGTGCTCGGTGCCATCTGCCCGTAAGCAACTTCTCCAGCAAAGCGGTATGGCGACCGCTGGTGCGTTTAATCGCTGGACCGTCGGTGGAGTCGATCCATTCACTAGGCGTGCCCTCCACCAACACGGAGCCGGCAGCGAGCGATTGGCTCAGCCATAGGTCGAGCAGTGCCTGGCGCTTCTCATCGTCCGTACCTGTGCCGATTAGCGGAGCGGGAAGCGCAGCCATTCGGCGCTTCTGGTTGTCAGTCAGTATTGCCTCGGGGGCAGCTAGCGCTAGCGGCAGAAGGCCCGTGTGGCGATTGGAAAGAACGCGTGCCAGCGGAGCCCGGACTGACTTCACATGGGTCTTGTTCAGGGTGTCAGCGAGATCACGGAATTCGGCATAGTCGCCGTCGTCGCGCATAAAGCCGTGTACTTTGCGCAAATCGCGAGCGAACTCCTCATGTTCCGCGCCAGGCAGACGGAAGTTGACGTCAAACTTGGCGCACGCATAAAGAATAGCCGGGTACGCGTAGCCGAGCGGCACCGGCTGGCCGAAACGCTCTTCAAGCATGCGCAGCCCAGTCAACAGCAGCGGCCTAATGCTATCCTGTAGGGAGAAATTCTTCAGCTTGCCCGAAAGCCGGGATGCAGCCTGCCGCCCATCGGAGAAGATCAGCGATTTGCGTCCCTTGAGTGGGGAAGTTGCTTCAACGCGCGCAGGCTGGTCGAGCAACTGGACGCTGATCAGTTCCTGAAACGGCTCATCCCCTTTGGTCTGGTGATCCATGATTTGGGAGCCATTGGTCTCGCAGTGGGGGCACTTCTCAAAATGACCGGGCTCGACGTCTTTGCTGGGGCGTGGCAACCAGATTTCGCGGGCATCGGGCGATTTGGACCCCACGCGACCTGTAAACGGATCAAGATAACTGCTGGTGCAATATTTGTCGGCGTCAAAGCCGGGGTCTTCGAGCAAAATCTGGACCGGACGGACCACTCCGTCCACATCGTCTATATCGCCGATGTCCTCTGCCCACAAAAAATCGGGCTGGCTCGGGTTCAACGCGAAGGCATTGAAATAGGCGACACCACAATCGCGACAGGTGTGGAGTTCGAACACGCGTGCGCGGCAACCGCATTCGCGTGTGGACTGTGCATACAGCATTCCCGTAGGGCCGGGCCCGATCCCACCCGGAACAAGCGCGCATGTCTCGTCGGCGCAAGCCCATAACCCTGGGAGGCCGCGGAACAGGGCATGGACGCGCGCCGCAAGCAGAGGCTGACCATCGGGCTCAGCTTTGGCGTAGGACGCAAGTTCGAGCAGCGCATCGGTTGCCGCCGAGCGCATGGCAGTTGAAATCTCGCCGTCAAACAGCAGGCTGCCCATGTCATCCAGAGCGATTGGCGCCTTTGGATCCTCGGTCGCTGGATCGCTCGAAGTCGTCGCGCCACCGGTCAGATTCACTAAGCGCCCGATAACAGGGAGTCCCTCCAGTGCGGCATGGACCGCCCGTTGTAATCCGTCGCGGACAACCAGCGTCTGACCATCTACGATGCTGATATCGGGGAGATTTGCCGATCGCCCAACCTGTATTCCGTCGGCGCCTTTCACTTCCGTCAGCGCGAGATAGGAATTGGCAGTCTGCGCGCAGCCATGTGGGTTAATCAACAGTGTCTCGCTTAAGAATTCAAGCGATGCGTTGACACCGAATACCGTTACTTCGGCCGTCTTCGATGTCGACGATGCGACAACCAATGGATCCGCAGAAAGCGCGTCACGTCGGAAAGTAAGCAGCGGCGCTAGGGCATCTATACGCTGAACGGGATCCACGTCCTTCAACTGTTCGGTTCGACAGGCAGCAAGCGCGGCGGCGAGTGGCGCGTCACCGCTCGCAGACGGCAAACGCGCATGCTTCTTCCCGCGCAGCACCTCGATCATGTCCTCATTGCGACCAGTTAGGCCGCCAATGAATGTCTTGGCGGCTTCACCATCGGAAAAGGATGCGCTGGTCGCAATGACCTGCATCCGGTCTGGTGTGAGACCTAGCCGGTTGCGCAGACGTCGGATCAGAAGGGCGACCTCGGTGCCACTGGCGCCGCGGTAGAGGTGCGCTTCGTCAAGCACGAACAGCAGCCTTTCCTCGGGATTCGCCTCGAAAAAGGCCCGCGTCCGCTCGAATATCGACCGTTCAATCGGCCGTAGCAGCATGTATTCGAGCATGGAGTAGTTGGTGATTAGGAGGTCGGGCGGCTGATCTTGCACCTCATGGCGCAAAAGCAATTCGGGGTCCTCGGGACGCTCAATAGCGCGTTGGAACTTCTGATCAGGCCCGATCCATCGCTTGCCGCTGCCCAGCCATTTGGTCATGCCATTTTCGCCATCGGCGTCAGCCGGCTTGGCAGGCCAGCGACCTAAGGATCGCAACTGATCAATCTGCGCAGCGACAGCCTTGTCGGTCTGAGCGTCGCGCTCAAGGTCTCGATAGAAATTTAGGCTCTTCAACCGCTGCTTGTTTCGGTCCTCGGTCCGCTGGCCGGGATAAAGCGAACGACCCGTGTAGCGGGCGAACTTGGCAGGACGCCCAGCCTGTTCGGTAAACCAATCTCGGACTGATGACGCTCCAAGAAGGCGGCGTAGGCGACCTAATTGGTCGTTCACGAGCGCGTTCATCGGGTAGAGGATGATCGACCGTACGGCGCGCTCCGCGAACTGTTCCGGCCGCGTGGCAGCTTCGTTCGCGAGTTTCATCAAGATTGGCAGGAGAAAAGTTTCCGTCTTGCCTGAACCCGTACCGGTCGTTGCCAGAAGGCAGCGGCCAACCGGATCGGCAATGATCTCCAACGCCTCCGATTGGTGGGGGTACGGAGGATCGAAAACAAGCTTGCCGCCGGCCTTGGTTCCGAGGTGCGTTAGAAAGTCACGCGCTTTCTGGGGAATTGCAAGGTCAGCGAACTTCTTTTGACCCTGATAGATCGGCGTGCTCTCGATGAAGGCGCGCTGTGAAATCGTGCCCGGTTGGTCGAGTATAGAACGCCGGAGGCCAACGAGGCTTGGATTTGAAATATGGTAGGTCGCCTCGATATAAGCGCTCAGTGCTCTATGTAGATTTCCAAGTTCGTTAAACATTCTGCCCCCGAGCGCAAATCGGTCTGTGCACGCCGTTCATCCGACTGACGTGCTCCCCTGATTGTTACCAGTCAGAGTAGAGTTGGCCTCCTTCATGATGGTTGGTTGAGGTGATGGCAACCTGTCAGGCTGCCCCCCCAGACTTGTTAGCCGGCGATCTCGACCGGGGGTGTCCGGCGTCGCCTTCGAAAGCGGCGCGTCCGTGTCTCCGCCCGGCGGCTCGGTTACGTGGATAAGGGCCTCGTCCGACCAATGGCATTTGCAGCGCATCAACTCTCGTAACTTCATGCCGCCGTCTGATCGCTCGCAACAAAAAGATGAGGCATCTATCGGACCGTGGAGCATTTGTGGACCTCAGTACTTAGGTGATGTCAACGATAATCAGGGCAGGTAATAGGGAAGATAATTATCTATAGAGCGCCTGGGAAAATCTAAATTCGTGCACAAATGCCGGCTTTCACTCGGTACGTTCGCGAGAATCCAAGTCGACTGTGCTGGTGTCAGTCAGCGATTCGTTCACTGCCACTGAGACGCCGAGACAAAGCTTGAATAAACCCATCGTATCGTTCCTTACCCTTGGCTTGGGCTGAAGGAGCCGCATGGTCTGGCACTTGGGGCGTCGCAGTGAGCCAGAACCGCACAAACAGCGCTAAGGCCTCATTCCCCACCTCGACGCTGTGATCCAATTCTTCCAGTTTCCGAAGCACGCGATCAATACGTCTACTGAAGGCAGCCTCCATCCGCTCGGACCCGTCTGGCGACAAGAGCGACAGCAACGCCGCCTCGACGATCTCCGCCTGCGAAACCCTGCGGCGGATTGCCAATTCGGCGAGCTGGTCCGCGACTTCGCGCGACAAGCGAAAGGTGTGCTTGGATTTCACAGATCGATCCCGTCGCCGGGGTCCAGCGCGGCCTGACGCGAGTTCGCGACCATTTTTGACCGCAGACGATCAGCCTGGATGGCATCGCCGGCGGTCTGGTCGACAGGGTCAAAATCGAACTCGTTGACTGGCGGTTTTGGCGACGGCGCGATCTCGACATGCAGCGGCAGTTCTGGCTCACGACGAATGCCGCCATTCGCTTCGTCATCAGGTCCCGCAGGGCTGGCTGCGGCGCTCAGCGTCGGCTTCACGAGCGGCAAATCGCTCCAATCGTCGGAGGTCTGTGCACTGTGACGATCTACCGAGGGCTCCGGCGCCTGCCTGATCCGTCGCTTGAGCCGGGGGTCAGCATAATAGCGCGCCTTCTTCGCCCGTACCGGCGGCGCGCCGGACAGCATCACGATCTCGTCGGTCTCGGGCAGTTGCAGGATTTCTCCCTGGGTCAGCAAGGGCCGCGAGGTCTCCGAACGCGAGATCATGAGGTGCCCCAGCCAAGGGGACAGGCGGTGACCGGCATAGTTCTTCATCGAACGCTGCTCTGTCGCGGTGCCGAGAGATTCAGACACGCGCTTTGCCGTCCGCTCATCGTTGGTCGCAAAGGCTACGCGGACATGGCAGTTATCGAGGATTGAGTTGTTCGGACCATAGGCCCGCTCAATCTGATTGAGCGATTGGGCGATGAGGAAAGCCTTGAGGCCGTAGCCGGCCATGAAGGCGAGTGCGCTTTCGAAGAAGTCAAGGCGACCAAGCGCCGGGAATTCGTCGAGCATGAGCAGCAGGCGGTGCCGGGCCTTGCCGGCTTCAAGTTCCTCGGTGAGGCGCCGCCCGATCTGGTTCAGGATCAGGCGGATCAGTGGCTTGGTCCGGCTGATGTCTGAGGGTGGAACGACGAGGTAGAGCGATACGGGGCGCTTTCCGTCGACCAGATCAGCGATCCGCCATTCGGATCGCCTGGTGACCTCTGCAATGACCGGGTCACGATAGAGGCCAAGGAACGACATGGCGGTCGACAGCACGCCTGACCGCTCGTTCTCGGACTTGTTGAGCAGCTCGCGCGCTGCGCTGGCGACCACGGGATGAGGTCCCGCTTCGCCGAGGTGGGGAGTCGCCATCATCGCTTTCAGCGTAGTCTCAATCGTGCGGCCGGGATCCGACAGGAAGGCAGCGACGCCAGCGAGGGTCTTGTCGGGCTCGGCATAAAGAACATGCAGGATCGCACCGACCAGCAGGGCATGGCTGGTCCTTTCCCAGTGGTTGCGCTTCTCGAGGCTGCCCTCGGGGTCGACCAGCACGTCGGCAACATTCTGCACGTCGCGCACCTCCCAGATACCGCGACGCACTTCGAGCAGTGGATTGTAGGCAGCGGATCGGAGGTTGGTCGGGTCGAACAGCAGAACGCGGCTGAAGCCCGAACGGAAGCCGGCGGTCAGCCCCCAGTTCTCGCCCTTGATGTCGTGCACGATGACCGAGCCGGGCCAGGTGAGCAGCGTTGGGATGACGAGGCCGACGCCCTTGCCCGACCGGGTTGGTGCGAAGCAGAGCACATGCTCAGGACCATCGTGGCGTAGATAGTTGTTGTGGAACTGCCCCAGCACCACGCCCTTTTCGGCAAACAGGCCGGCCTTTGCGATCTCACGGCGGGTCGCCCAATGGGCAGAGCCGAAGGTGTTCGAGCCGCGGGTCTCCCGGCCGCGCCAGACTGACATGGCGATCGCCACCACGATTGCAACAAACCCGCCCGAGGTTGCGATCATCCCGCCCCTGTCGAACACGTGCGGCGCGTAGGCATCGTACGAGAACCACCACCAGAATAAGTCGTAGGGCCGATAGACTGGATGGCCGAACAGGGAGAACCAGGGGCGACCGAGTTCAGGCTGGAAGCCGAGGGCTGATGCCGTCCACTGCGTGGCCGACCATATGCTTGCGAGGATGATCAGCGCTACGGCCAGGACCTGGCTCCAAAGGATCTTTGCTGCTGACAACGCCATGCTCCTGCCCGTTGTTCGGAGCGAATTCGGGTGCGATTTCGGCAGTTTTCAAGCGGTTCGGGGCAGCTGCGATGTTGTGGCGTAGGATTGGTAAGGCTGGCGCAGATCACGCCGGCAGGACCGGCGAGCCCGCACCAGCTTGAAGAACATAATAAGAACGAATATCGCTTCTGCCTGCCGATTCGGCTTCAGCACAGGAACGATGATCATGCAGCACAACATGGCGCTGCGCGAGGCTGCGCGCGCGATCTACGAAAGCGTTTATCCCAGCAGCGACTGGACCCCGGTGCCGTTCGACGAGGCTGAGCGCTACGGAACGATCCACTATCGCAATGCCGTCGATGCGGCCCGCCGGGCAGACGCGTGCCTCAATGGCGATGTCGCCCACCAACTCGTGCTGATCTGAGCCATGAAGGTCCGCATCACGGATGCCGAGCTGGCGCGCTGCATCGGGATTGGCCTCGCGGTCACCGGCAAGCGCGGGCAGAGCATGGACGCCGAGGTCAGCATCCTGCGCCAACTCGGCCGCTATGATCTCTTTCGCAATGCTGATGCGGCCGAAGCGATGTCGAGCGACGTCCCGCTGTTTCCGGATGACTATGGCGTGGCGCGCGCGAAAGAAGTCTTCGAGGCGAAGACTGCCGAGTTGCGCGCCCGGCATGGCGATTTTAACTGGCCTTTGAAGCTCGACCGCACGTCCGGCAGCTAGATCCCGATCCCGCGCGAATGGCCAAGTGTCCAGTCGATGCCCCCGCCAGCCTTGAGCGTTCCGGTGACGTGCTGGCCGAGATGCCCATCGAGAGCGGGGCGCCAGGGGACCAGCGCAAAGCCGAGGCCATCATCGATCATCGCAAAACGTCCCGATGCGAGGTTCAGCCGCTGCCGATAGGTTCCGGCAACAGGCTCGCCATCGCCCGTCGGCCGATAAGGCAGGCCCGTCTGCCCTGTAATGGCTTCGCCGACCTCTGCCAGTTCGCGCGATCGCAGCACGTTCAGAATATCCCGCGCCAGAACGACACGGCTCGCGCGGCGTGTGGCCAGACCTTCGCTGACCAGATGCTCGGCCCGATCGCGTTTGGCTTGCTCGATCTCCACGCCGAACCCGCCGCCGGTGGGAACGGGTTCGGATGCAAGCAACTGTCGGTCGAGCCAAGTGCTGCCGCGCGCTTTGACCTGATCTCCCAAAGCCAGATCAGACTGGACCCACAATGACGTACCGGGCCGGCCGCCGCGATCAGTCCAGGTTCTGAGCTCGACGATCGCGCCCGGAGCGGCATCGCCGGTCCGCTCAAGGTCGGCGAAGCGCAAATGGTGCAGCCGTCCATCGGCACCATCGATAACAGCATAGGCACTTCCCGCCAGTTCGTCGTGGAGCCCGCGTGCGACCAGGCGGCCAATGATGCGCTCGGAATGGGCGGGATCATGCAGGGCAAAGTGCTCGCCACTGCGTTCGATACCGAGCTCGCCCATCGCACGGTGCATCGTCTTGATGATGTCACGCCGGACGCCGAGCTGGCGCAATGTCGGTTCGAGATCCGGTTTTAGCGTCCAGCATCCGGGTACGACGCGCGACGCAAGACCGAGGCGCTCCAGCTTTCCGACGCGACCGATCAGGTGGCGCTCCATCGAGGTCTGCGGCCGTTGCTGCTCGGGTCGCAGATCGACCAGGCCGCCAAGTCCATCGGCGATGCGCTGCAATCTTCGGTCGAGGCTGGTCCAACGGTCGGCGCCCACCTCGCGGGCCAGTGCCCGGTCGATCTCGCGCTCGGTGCGCGGGCCGAGTTCGATCGTTACACGCTCTTCGGCGCGGTTGCGCATGCCCTCGCGGATGTAGTCCTTGTCGATGACAAGGTCGCGGCCATCGTCGGCCTTGCCCCTGACTAGAATGTGGATGTGGGGATTGTCGGTGTTCCAGTGGTCGAGCGCGACCCAGTCGAGCTCTGTTCCAAGGTCCCTGGCCATGTCACGCACCAGTTCGCGGGTGAACGTCCGGACATCGGCAAGTTCGCCCGAATCCTCCGGCGAAACGATGAAACGGAAGTGATGCCGGTCGCCAGCGCAGCGCTCGGCGAAGGCAGCGCCGTCCGGTGGTTGATCGCCTGCGCCGAACAGGGCGGCATCCTGCCCGTCGCGGGTCACGCCTTCGCGCTTGAGGTACGTGATGTGGCGCGCGAGCGGCGCGGCGGTGAACCGCGAGCCGACGTGCCGGACCACGCGCGCCTTGACCACGACGCGGCGCTGGCCCTGGCTCGCCCGCATGCGGAGCGCGGCACTGCGGCCGCGGGCGTTACGGCCGGTGCTCCGGCGGCCCCCCGCGGTAATCCCTACGCGGCCAGCCTTGTTCGACAGCGCGCGAACCTGAGCGACCAGCGACTTGGGTTTGCCCGACCTGCCGCCACGGTCGCGGACCTGTCCGGGCCTGATCCGGAAGTCTTCGTCGCTCATCTGGAGAGGCGGTGGCGGAAGGGCGACGGCGCTAAAAATGGCCGAACCGCGTGGTTTTCTGGACATCGTGCCAGCAGGGCTTGCTCGCGGCTGGCGCCGAAAGGCCAGCAATTCCAATCACCTCCAACCCACCCGACGGCGCTGCTTTTATCTTGCCATCCTCCCCGTCCCTTCCGTCCTACCAGCCCCCATAGGACCGAGCCCACGCCAATCCACGCCATCACGCGCGAGAGGGGCCAAGCGGCCTTCACTGCGACGCCGTGCCCACGACGGGAGCGAACAGGCCGCCCAAAGGGCGAGCGGGCTCCCGCGAAAACTGCAAAGGCGCGGCGGTGACAAGGGAACCGGATGCGCCGTCGCCGCGCGCCGCGAAAAGCTGGCTCTGCGTCCAGGACAGGCCGACCGGTTGCACGGGCATGGCGTCGGCGACGCTTGCCGCCATGCCCGAACCCTGCAGCCGGGGTGCAATGCGCGCGACATAGCTGACGGTCTCGGCGGGCAGCGGGCGCCCCTTGTCGCGCCAGTCCTCGTAGCGGCCAGGACCCGCATTGTAGGCGGCCAGAAAGCCGGACGCGCCGTAGCTGTCATACAGTTCGCGCAGATATCCCGTGCCAGCCAGAATGTTGTCGCGCGGATCGAACGGGTCGCTGCCGAGACGGAACCGGGCGCGCTGGCGCGCCCAGGTTGCCGGCATCAACTGCATCAGGCCCATTGCTCCTGCGGACGAGACCGCCCCGACTCGCCCCGCGCTTTCGATGCGCATGACCGCATAGATCCACGCCTCGGGAATGCCGAAGCGTTGGGCGGACTCGGCCACATGGGAAGCAATCGCGATGGTACGCGGCGGCGCCGGGTCGGCCGAAACCTGCCCGAAGGCAGGGGCGGCGGCGGCCAGTGCCAGCGCAGTCGAGGCGTGGCGAAGCATGCGGAGCGGCTCCATGGCTCAGTTAGCCGCGTCGCGCCGCGCTGGCCGCGACCAGACGAGGACATGGGCATTGCCGTCACCCTGGAACAGGTTGGCGCGCAGCGGCTGGATGAACAGCGGATCGTCGATCTGCAGCGTGAGATATGCACCGGCCTTCTCACCGGTGCGTCTCCAGGCCGCTCCGATTTCCTTGGCTTCGTCGTCTTCACCGGCGATGATGCGGTAGTCCGGTGCGTTCTCGCTGTCCGAAGGATCGGCCGGAACGAGGACGAGATCGATATCGAGCGAGAGCGTGTGCAGGTGGCCCGCATAGCCGCCTTCGGCGGCAACAAAGGTTCCTATACGCATGGTTCAGTCTCCTGCTGGGGGTTGAGGTCGGTCGAACTGACGGGGATCGGCAAACCAGACGTGGCGACCATCGCCAGCCTCGTCGGTCCACACGGGCGCTGCGCGGCCGATCACATTGCTGACACGCAGCTTGCCGAAGTAGCGGCCATCGAAACTGTCCGGTGCAGCCAGGTTCATGACGAAGAGTTCGCCGGTGTGGAGTGTGTGGCACCCCGCCCAGGCGGGGAGCGGACGGCCGTGGCTGTCGCGGGCGCGTGCCACGCCGGCGAATCTGCTGTCTATGGTCACGCCGTGCCCGAAGCGGCAGACGCGCTGACCGCTGACGGCAGCGACGCGCTTCAGCAGCGGAACGCCGGCCGGGAGATAGTGCCGTTCGGCGAGCAAAGAGCGGAGCGGTACGGGCGGCTCGATCGCCACGCGTTCGCCAACATGGAGGCTGGCGCGACCACGGATCGCGTAGAGCCCGGTGGGTACACTCGCACTGACATTCCAGACCGCATAGTGCGTTATCGGCACGGTCAGCGTGGCCAGCGTGGCGAGCGCCACGGCGGCGGCGGCGATAGTGGCCCGGGCCTTCATGGCAGCAGTTTCCGGCGCAGCAGCCAAGCATGATGGCGCGCGGGACTGTAATCACGGGGCTGCTCGCGGCCCGCCAGGCGGTTATGGATGTGGCGCCAGTGATCGGGCGCGACCTCGCAGGGATCGATCCCGGCGCCTTCGATCTGGTCGATCAGACGGAAAACCTGCGCCACCTTCGGCCACCCGCGCACGGCCAGCAGTAGGTCGCCGCCCGGTTGAACTTGCGGCACTGGCGTGCACGTTTTGCCCGGCTCGACTGCGCGAACAATGTCGAGCGATGAGCGCACCGTCCCGTACTGGTTGGACGCCCAGCGCACGAGGCCGAACACCTGGCCGGCAGCGTAGCTCTCTTCCCGGCAGTGGCGATCGATGATCCGCTCGGCGACGGGCTTGCCGAACTTGAGCCAATCTTCCTGCCGACCCTCGTGCCAGACCAGCGCGACGCGGGTCAGCCCGCGGTCGCTATCGTCTCCCGTTTCGGCGGGGAATTGCGGCGGTGCGGCGCCGTTCGTCCACAGGCGCGGCTGCGTTAGCAGGAATCCGAAGGATTCCTTGTTAGCATAGTTAGGAGCGTCAGAACCCGAGGATTTCTGTGCCTTTGCGGGCGATTTCGGTTCCCGATGGTCCGAGCTTGCGGTTCCTAATCGTCCGAGCGGCGCGGTTCCTGATAGTCCGTGTGCCATCACGACATATCCACAGGCTTGGAGGTGACTGGGCGCAGACCGACACGCCGCATCGCGACTTCAAAACTGTCGGCAGGGTGAGCGACGAAGATCAGCCGCTCGCGGCCAAGCGCATGTTCAATGGACAGCGCGTAGCCCGGTAGTGCCTGCCGGCGGACGATATCGCGCAGCTCGAACGCGAAGCGCTTGGGCGGCGACAGCGCTCCGGACTTGAGATGGAGGTGCTGGAAGTCGAAGCTCCAGCCGCCTTTCTGCTTGCCTCCGTGTTTGCGCACAAGACGGTAGAGCCAGCGCTCAAGCCCGCCCGTCAGCGCGAAGTAGGCAGGGTCGATGGTCAGCACGAGCGCCTGATCGATGACGCCTTCGTAGAACCAGTCGGGAATGATCATTTCGATGCCGAGGGCACGGCCCGAGCCGTCGAGACGCTCCTTCCACTCGTTGATCCAGGAGAAGCGATGCCGCCGCCGCGCGTCCCGCTGACGGATCGATGTGGCGATCGTGGTCGACTGCAGCCGGTCGAGACCGGCCTTCAGGCGCTCGTAACTTGCCTTGCCGGTGCCGCGCCGGGTGAAGGCGAGGATCTCGTGCGGTGTCGCGGCAATGAGGCGCGAAGTGGGTCTCCCCCGGTCACGCGCCTCGACGATCTGGCTCGCCACCCAGATAAGTACGTCGGCATCCCAGATGGTCGCCATGCCGTGCTCGGCGGTGGCTTCGACAAGGATCGAGACTTCGCCCATCCGGAAATCGATCGGCGCGACGCGCTTCGACTTGGCGAGGCTGAAGAACGGCCAAGCCATCAGGTCCTGCGCATCGCGGGTGGCGATGTCGCCGCCATGGCTGACGAACAGATCGAGCTGCTCGGCAGCGGAAGAAAAGACCGGAGCGCGGGGCATGGGAAAGTCTCAGCGCCGAACGGGCGGCGTGTAGCCATCGAGGCGCTTGGCCGGATGCACCACGCCGTTGCCGGGATCGCTGGTCGAGCGGCGCAAACCCTGTTCGGCCCAGGCGTCGAGATCGGACACAGAATAAACGATGCGGCCGCCAAGCTTGCGGTAGACCGGCCCGGTGCCGAAACAGCGGTGCTTTTCGAGGGTGCGAGCCGAAAGGCCGAGATGGACAGCGGCATCGGGGGTGCGCAAAAAACGCGCGGTTACAGGTGAGGGTCTGGCGTCCATGGCAAGGCTCCGGCTTCAGCAAGCAGCCGCAGCGGGCTGTCGCTTGGTGTCGCGAGCATTGGCGTGGAGCCGGGGGCTTGAAGGAGTGACAGAATGCGGGCGCGCATTTCTGTCACCCCCCAAACTAGCAGTGCAGGAGGAGCTTCCTGTAATCACGCGCGATCAGGCGGCGCGCCTCGGCAACGAGGCGGAGCACATGACGTCGCTCGCCCGATCCCTTCCACATGGCGCCAGCGAGCGGGCGCTGCTTCGGGAAGACGAGGCCGTAGGCGAGATCGCGCGATGAGGCGCCTGCCTCAAGCGCGTCGTAGATGGCCAGCAGCCGAGCGAAGCGGCCTCGCTGGTAGGCCGACGGTGCGCCCGAGCGGTCAGCGCCTAGGCGTCCGCTTCGGGTCAGCCGATCAAGCCGGGCCGCGGCGGCAAGGCGCACGGAGCAACATGCATCACACGGCACGATCAGCGACAGGACAGGTCGGGCAGCAGCACGTCGTACACAAAGGCGAAGGCGGGCCGGTCCGTGTGAAAAGACAGCATGACGCTCGTTGGTGCTGCGGCCTTCCGTCAGCGGTTCGCAACCTGGGGGAAGCGGAATGGCGCATTGTGCGTCTGGGGTTTCGAGGATGATGACATCAGGCGCAGCGTCGGGTGACCAGAGCGCGGGATCCTGACGGGGATCGGACTTGGGGTTGTTGGGGAAAGCTGAGCCCCCATCGCCGGGACAGGCCCTCCTGTTCTTCCAGGGCAGCGGAAGGCCGCGCTGCCATTCTTGCCAAGGTGGCTGCATAGTCCGCCCGGTAATCCGGATTGCGCCGCAGGAACTCCTGGGCGAAGTCGGCAAAGTCGTGATTGGCGTATTGGCGGGCCATCGAAGGCGACCGCCAGGATGCTTCACCTGACATCGCAATCCCCTTGAGCGCTGTGGCTAACAGGCCAAGCCACAAGCATTTCGCGGGTTTAGATGAGTCGGAAGTAACCGAGAGGGCGTAACGCTGTTCGTACAAGGCCCTGATCAGTACCGGTAGAATACTGATACCATCAGCCCCGCACAGATCGGACGCGCCTATTTTCGGTTGAGCAGGTCACGATAACCAGAGCGAGCAATCCAGCGGGCTCGCTCCAGGTGGCTGGCATGAATGGCTTTCGCCCGTTTCGGGTCCGCAGAAACGTCAAGATTTAACACAATTCTCGCGACTTCCTGCCAGTCCGCCCCTTCGGCGTCTGCATCAAGTAGACGCAAATAGGTGACGAGGTGCGTCTCGTCGTAAGGGGTGATTGTCTCCCCGTCGGGCGAATGATCATCGAGCTTCGGCGTTGTCATGGCGTTTGCCTCGCATCTGATTCGACGCGCGATCTGGCTATAGCACCGTTTTGGTGATTGTATTTGCGGCTAATCATTCTCCCATTTTCGGGAGATCGCTATGCGCCGAACGGACAACTGCAATCGTAACTCATCGTAAACGCGAACGACGCGCTGCAACTGACGACCCGTTTTGCAGAGTATACTCCGTGGTTGAATACTCTGCAATGGTGGTTTGTGCGCGCGATGAAGTTGCGCGAGGTCCTTGCCGCCAATCTGAAACGCCTCCGGCTTGCGGCCAATCTGTCGCAGGAAGAGCTTGCACACCGGGCTGATATCGACCGGACCTACGTCAGCAGCCTCGAGCGCGGTCGTTATAGCGCGTCAGTCGACATGATCGAGAGTCTGGCAGCGGCCCTCGAGACCGAACCCTCCATTCTCCTCGTCAGATTCCCCGGTCCAGGCGATGCCTGATCAGCTGAGACCCCGCCCGGCAGGCGCCGGGCGGGGCTGGCTTGGCGGTCAGTCGCCGTTGGTGCGGCGCGCGCGCGACCAGATCAGGTTGTAGCTCTTGCCGTCCTCGTCGTCGAAGAGGTTGGCGAAGATCGGGGCGGTGAAGCTGGGATCGTCGAGCTTGACCGAGAGATAGTCGCGGCCTTCGTTCGAGGTCTTGGTCCAAGCGGCGCCGATTTCCGCGCGGCCAACGAAGACCCGGTGCGACGGTGCGTTCTCGTTGTCGCTGGCTTCGGGGACGATGCGGACGTTCTTCTGCTGCACCGACATGGTGACGATCTCGCCCTTGTATTCGTTGCCGGTCTTGGTGAAAGTTCCGATGTTGGCCATGATGATTTCTTTCAAGTTGGTCGAACCCGCGCCCATCGCGGCCTCGATGGCTGGTTGATGGCAGGGGCTTGTGCCCGCTGCACCGGGACGGCCGGAACGTGAGTGGAGGACGGCGGCCAGGCGGCTTTCTTGCCTCGCGAGGAATGGGCGGCACGCTCAGGGGAAGAAAGTTGGCGCAGACGGCGTTGCAGCAAGGGATCAAGCGGCGAAGCCATCCCCTGCCAACCAAAGCCATTGACGAGGCGGCATTGGGTCCAGGTCCCGCTTGAGCAGAAATTCATGGCCAGGCCCGGATTTGCCTGACCGGCAGCGAGCAAGGTGATTTCGTTTGTCGCGTGACCGTTGATCGTTTCCGCATCCCGGCCTTCCAGCGACTTCAACGCGCCTGTCGCGGGTCGGTCGAGATCCCGCAATCGGCGGTCGTTGTCCTGGCGCCGAAAGGCCGCGCATTCGTGTCCAGGCTCGACCCGGCACCCGCCTTGGCTGACCCCATCCGGACGACGAGGGCAGAACGCTCCTGATCCCAGCACCTCGCTCGTCACGGCCGATCTGACCGTGCCAGCCCCGTCCGGCACTTGCCGGGCGGGGCTTTGAGGGGGCGTCAACGCTATAGGCGGGCGCGGCTCCATTGCGTCCAGGACGCAGCCGCGATGACAGCGGCGCCTAGCAACGAAACGGTGAGCTGCCATGCGCCCTGGGGCATGGTCGCAGCCGCAATACCGTGAGCAGCGTGATAGCCGGCGATCGCGGCGGGCGCGGAAAAGGCGACGCCAACTACCGCCCGCGTGAGGTCGGACTTGGCGAAGCCCAGCGCGAGTTGGGCGGCGGCGAGCAATGTAATCGCGGCGATGGCGGCAACGGCAAACGCTGCGAGGATGCCGCTGTCACTGCGATAGGTTGCTGAACCCGCGAGGAAGGCGACGAGCAGCGGCAGGGCGTTGAGTGAAAGGCGGAATAGCAGCGCGTAGCACATGAAAACCGCGACAATTATCAGGGTAAGGCCGATCAGCATGGCGTCCTCCTTGAAGCCAAGGGCAAGGGACGCGCTCTCCTCCTCCACCGCAGCGCAATGTGCCCGGCAGTCATAGCAGATATGAGTGCAGGCCGGAATACCCGATGGGCATCCGGCCAGCGCGCGATGTGCGGCGGGGCGCGGTCAGGGGTTGAAGGGGTCATATTCGCGAACGATGCTGCTGGGATCGCCGTCGAACTCGGCGGTCGGGACGGCGGCGTAGCCGTTACCGGCGTGAAACAGGGTGACGCAGACCATCAGGGTGCGCGCGAGGCTCCAGGCGTGACGCTGTGCGATGGTGAGTGACATGTTCGAGCTCCTGTCTCGGAGCAGGGACCATCCCCGCTCGACAGGCTCCGGACAGACGGCGCAAAGCCGCAATCACCACGAAGGTGCTCAGCACCGTAGTGGCCGCACGCGAACGCGTAGCGGACCCTTTACGGGTTGATTGAAGGAGGCTTTGAGGCGGCCAACGGATTGGCCTTTGAGAGTGGGGTTGTTCCCCGATAGATGTGCGGATGGTGGCTCTGGAGCGCCTTGCGCTCGTGAGCTAAGCACTTGCCAATGAACACGGTGCCTAAATCGATAACTCCGGAATTGAAGAGCTTCTGCCAGTCAATTTCGTCCGACCGCCCGGTTTACATCCGATCCAAGCGGTCGTCTGATGCACAAGCCTCGGCCTGCTTTGACAATGTGGCGCGCAAGATATCCCGAGCGGGTGGTTCAATTGCCTACGGTTGGGCGATTTGGCAAATCCCCGGCCTGTACTTTGAGGCTGAGCATCACGGAGTCTGGCGCAATCGACGCGGTGACTTGCTCGACGTCAGTCCGCAGTTGGGAGATGTCGCAAAGATACTTTTCCTGCCGGATGCGGCGGCGGTCTACGATCCAAGTCGGTTTCGGTCCAACGTGATCGCGCCAGCCAGCAACAGCCCCGTTGCGATCGAGTTTGTCGCCATGGCCAAGGCCCGCAACGCAATTCTCGATCGGTATCGAACGGATGAATACATTGCAGTGACCTTGAGCGCCGCAGATCAAGCTGCGCTTGATGCGATAACGCTACGTTTGAACGATCTGTGGAAGTCATTTGGAAAATGATCAGTCTGTGACGAGGCTCATTCAATCGCCCAAACTGAAATCCCAAGCTTGCGCGCCTTGTCGACGAGGTTGGCATTGATCCCATTGCCTGGGCAGGCGACCACGGCCTTGGGCAGCGCTTCCAGCATCTGATCGTTGCGACGGAATGGTGCCGCCTTCTTGAACCGCTCCCAGTCTGGCCGGAACGGGACATGGACGATCTTGCGATTTCGTGCCCAGAGCGACGCGATGTGTTCGCCGCCGGTCGGGTTGCCACCGTGGAACAGGACCATGTCAGGATATTTGGCGAGAACCTTGTCGAGCGCGGCCCAGATGCGATTGTGATCCTGGTAGGCGGGGCCGGACGTGAATGCGATCCGGGTGCCGACTGGCAGCAGTGGCTCGGTTTCTGAGCGGCGTTTGGCAGCAAGGAAGTCGCGGCTGTCGATCATGGCGGCGGTCAGGGTGCGGTGGTTGACCAGTGATCCAGTGCGCGGGGTCCATGCTTTGCGAAAATGCGCTTCAAACTGGTCGGAAGCGGCTTCGCGCATGAACTCCATCGCGTTGCGCCGTTCGATCAGGCCGATGCCTTCATTGATCAGCCGTTCAAGCTCGACCGATTTGACTTCGGAGCCATCCTGTTCACGCTGCCCACGCTTCTGCGCATCCTCGTTGTCGTCGAGGTCGCGCTGGATCCGGCCCTCGGCGCGGTGGAAGAGGTTGGTGAGTGACCAGCACAGGTCCTCAAGGTCGGGTTCGAGCCTGGTGTCGATCATTGTTGCGATCAGCGCGTCGAACATGTCGGCGACAGCGCCGGCGGCGATGCGTTCGTCGGGAAGTGGTCGCGGGTCGGCTTCGTCGGAGAAGGGTCGATAGCCGTAGAGGGCGATTTCATCGAGGAGATGGGCGGTGGGCGACATTTCGTGATCGGGTTCGAAAGGCTCGGACATGATCGGCGTCCTTGAGGTTCTGAGCCGGGCACCTCGCCCGGCCTTTCGGCGATCCCTCTGACCGGCTGGGGCGCGGGCGCACCTGAAAGGCCGAAGCGAAGCGGAGGATGGCGGTGCGGCGGCTATTTTGCTTCGCGATGGAATGGCGCGCGAATTTTTGTCTGTCGCATCGCTTGATGCGATGCTTTGGCGCGCCGCCGGAAAATAGTCGCCGCACCGCCATTGCGGCCGCGCCGCAGCCGGTCTCTTGGATCGCCTCCGAAGAAGGCCGGGCGGGTCCGGCACGACTGCACGGACCTGCGCATCCGGGGATCATCATCCCGATCCCGTCTCGGCCCAGCTCAACGACGCTGGAAACGCGCCCGGTCGGACTCGTGCAACTGATCAACAATCCGCTCGCCAAGCACCGATGGCCCATGTTGGCGCAGGTCGTCGTTGAAGTCGCCCAGCGCGGGCATGAGCGAGAGCAGTTCGATCCCCGCCGTCGATGCCCGGTCGGTCAGGATTGAAAACGCCGCGTCTCCGGCAGCATCGCGGTCGCGGGCAACGTAAAGGCGGCGCAGCACTGGC
This sequence comes from Novosphingobium jiangmenense, assembly GCF_015694345.1. Lineage (GTDB taxonomy): Bacteria > Pseudomonadota > Alphaproteobacteria > Sphingomonadales > Sphingomonadaceae > Novosphingobium > Novosphingobium jiangmenense. The sequence continues at coordinate 114,262 of NZ_JADQDC010000007.1, read as the reverse complement.
GAGAACTGAATGGCGGCCAAGTGCGACGAGGAGGTGGCAGCGGCGAGTGGCAACGTCGGCAGGACTTCGCGCAACGACAGCATGGTTTCGATGCCCTCGCCCGCGGCCATGACATCCTGCATGTGCCCGAACCGGATCGCGTTGCCCAGGATATTGCCCATTGCACGGCGCGGCGATGCGACTGCGGCTTTGGCACTTCCAGATGGATCGAGCCAAGTGCGATGCGTGCCGGTCTGGGCGCCGTCGTCATCGGTGACCGATGAGATCAGCGCCGCAAATACACCAGGAGTCCCGGGCACGTCGTCGTCATTGGGCCGATAGTAGCAGCGGGGGTGGAATCGCAATGCTGGCAGGTCGGCGAGATGTACGATGCCGCGCGATTGCAAGTAGGTCGCCGCCAGTGTGCCGATGATGGGCCTGGAAGCAGCGAACAGCCGCCGTGCAGCCGTTGGCGACCCTGCGCGCGCCGGTGGACCGGCCGGGTGCTTCCGCTGTTCGCCGTCAGCCGATGGCGGCAACGACAGGAAGCGCTCGGCCTCATCGATCGTCTCGGCAAGCCGCCCGTGGCGCTGGTTGAGCCGAATGAGATCGATGAGGTCGCCATGTTCGCCGGTGGCGGCATCGACCCAGTTGCCGATTGTGCCGCGCTCGGTCTCGAACAGACGAACATAGAGGCTGCGCCCGGGCGTTCCGGCAACATCGCCGACCATCCAATAGCGCCCCTCGCGCCGACCGGCGGGGAGGTAATGGCGGCAAACTCCTATCGCGTTCTGTGCCAGCCGTTCCGACAGGTCCGCCGCGCGCGTTGAAAGCCTGCCCATTTCAGGCGGCCTTCCTGTCGAGGATGCGGGTCAACGGATGACGGTCGAACAGGCGTTCGAGCACGTGGCAGCCTGCCACTGTGTCGTCAGGGACGAACAGCCTCAGCTTCCAGCTGATGATCTCAGAAAACAGCCCCATCGCTTTCAGCCGGTCAACCGCTGTCGGAGCAAACCCGGTCAGTTCTATGCGGTTCACCTGCATCAACCGCGAGCAGCGCAATTGGAGGCCATCGGCGAGATTGAGCACCGTATGCCCCTCACGCAGTAAGACCAGCGCCTGCGGTGGCGACAGTTCGGGCGTGTCGGTCGTCGCCGTAGCGCTCGCGGCCCATGCCGGGGACACTCTGCGCCCGACGATGCTTATGCCATCGTCGGTCTGGAGCCGGTAGACGCGGGTCGATTCCTCGGGGAGCCGCTTCCAGATTGGCAGCAGCAACCCGGTGACGATGTGCAATTCGCTTTCCGTGAACTCCTCGACCTGCGCCACCTCGGCCTGCCAGGTTGCAGCGAATTCCCGCTCGTCCGCTTCCACCCACGCTGTCTCGGGCAGGTGGCTGAGTGCGAGGTTCAGCCGCTCCATCGGTCGGATCAACCGGACCCGGCGTTCGACCTCGCCATCATCCAGCATCAGACTGCGGGCCGGAAGCTGGACGGCAGCGCGCTTCGAGCGGGAATTGACCAGAAGCCGCGCGCCCGGTTCGCGGAGCAGCTCGATCGCCTTGTCGAGCGTCAGCGGCTGGTTGCGCTCACGCATGGCGATGGTGAGCAGCCGGGTTTCTGCGCCGGTGGCGGGATGGACATATATGGGCTCGCTGCGCGTGACGCTGAAGCTGTCCGCCACAAGCGTTTCCAGCCCGACATCGTAGGAGCCAGCGGCGATCGCACTCTCGACCTTGGCGCTGAGCAACTGCTCGAACACCGTGAACAGCACGTTCTGCATGGCGATGGTCAGCGCCAGCAGCCGATTGAGGAAAGTCGTGATCGGCGGCAGGTCGTCCTTCAGGCATCCACAGCCATCGGTCAGCGATAGCCCGGCCATGGCCTCGAAGGTCGCCAGCGAACAGTGCTCGACCTTTCCCGCATAGATCAGCAGGTAGAACTGCCGCAGCGCTGCATGGGCATATGGGCTTTCGAGATTGTCTTCAGGACGGAACAGCCCCTGGCCGCCCGTCTGGCGTTGGCCGCGGGTAATCGCACCGAGCGTGTCGAGCCGCCGCGCAATGGTCGAGAGGAAGCGTTTTTCCGCCTGAACGTCGGTGGCGACCGGACGGAACAGCGGGGGCTGCGCCTGGTTGGTACGGTTGGTCCGACCGAGCCCCTGGATCGCGGTATCGGCCTTCCAGCCCGCTTCGAGCAGGTAGTGGTGCCGCAGGCGCTGGTTCCGGCTCCCAAGATCCGCATGGTAACTCCTGCCCGTCCCGCCCGCGTCGGAGAAGACGAGTATCGGTTTCTTGTCCTCCATGAACGCCTGCGCTTCGGCGAGATTGGCATGGGCGGGCCGGTTCTCGACAGCGAACCGCTCCCCGTCCGCATCGACCTTGCGGACAATGCGCCGCGAACGTCCGGTCACCTCGGCGACCCTGTCGGTGCCGAACCGCTGGACGATCTGGTCGAGAGCGCCTTGCACCGGCTCCATCGATGCCAGCTTCTCGATCAGGCGGTCGCGCCGGTTTATGGCTTCGCGGCACTCGATCACGTTCCCGGCATCGTCATAGGCAGGACGTGAGGCGAGGTTGCCATCACCATCGGTGTAGGTCTCATAGAGCTGGACCGGGAAGCTGTGCGCCAAATAGTCGAGAACATATTCGCGAGGAGTCACATCGCAGGAAATGTCGTTCCATTCGCCCGGATCGATCTCGGCGAGACGGCGGGACAGCAGGGCTTCGCCAGTCGAGACGATCTGCACGACGGCGGCGTGGCCATCGGCAAGGCCCTGCTCGATTGCCCGGATCAGGGTCGGCGTCTTCATCGCGGTGATCAGATGGTTGAAGAAGCGCTGCTTGGCGGACTCAAAAGCCGAACGGGCTGCCGATTTCGCCTGGCGGTTGAGGGTGCCCTCGCGGCTGCTGGTGACGCCGGAGGCTTCGAGTGCCGCATCGAGGTTGTTATGGATGACCTGGAAGGCCCCGGCATAGGCGTCGTAGATGCGGACCTGGTCGGGGGTAAGCTTGTGTTCGACGAGTTCGTACTCGACACCTTCGTAGGACAGCGAACGGGCTGAATAAAGTCCAAGCGCCTTGAGGTCGCGCGCTAACACTTCCATCGCCGCGACCCCGCCGGCTTCAATGGCCGCGACGAAATCGGTGCGCTTGTCGAACGGGAAGTCTGCGCCGCCCCACAGGCCAAGGCGCTGGGCATAGGCGAGGTTCTCGACCGTGGTCGCGCCGGTTGCCGAGACGTAGAGCACGCGGGCATCAGGCAGCGCGTGTTGCAGCCGCAGCCCGGCGCGGCCCTGCTGCGAAGGAGCGCTGTCGCCCCGGTCGGATTTGCCGCCACCAGCGTTCTGCATCGCATGGCTCTCGTCGAAGACTATGACTCCGTCGAAGTCTGACCCCAGCCAATCGACGATCTGCTGGACCCGCGAAACCCGGTTCTCGCGCACATCGGAGCGTAGCGTGGCATAGGTCGTAAAAAGGATGCCCTGCTCGAGCCGGATAGGTGTGCCCTGGCGGAAGCGGGCGAGCGGCTGGATCAGCAAGGGTTCCTGTCCGAGCGCACGCCAGTCCCGCTGGGCGTCTTCGAGCAGCTTGTCAGACTTCGAAATCCACACCGCGCGGCGGCGGCCCTTGAGCCAGTTGTCGAGCAGTACGCCTGCGACCTGGCGTCCCTTGCCCGCGCCCGTGCCGTCGCCGAGGAACCAGCCTTTGCGGAACCGGACGGCGTTATCGCAATCATCAGGTGCGGCCTCGACCTTGTCCCAGGTGGCATCTACGGCCCAGGCCCCGGCGAGATGTTCGCTATGCGCTTCGCCCGCGTAGATCACGGATTCGAGCTGGGCGTCGGAGAGCAAGCCCTGTTCGACTAGCCCATCGGGCAGATGAGGCTGGTACCTCGGTTTGGGCGGGGCGACCGAGGCCATGGCGGCGGACTGGACGAGGCGGGTGGGATGCGCTTGCGCGCCCGGGATCCGGATCGATTGCAGCACATAAGGCTCGTAGAGGGCGTCGGTCAGGCGGCCGCCAGTGGTCGCAGCACAATCGACAGTGTCATAGTCGAGCACGGTTCCGGCAGGTTCAACCGGCGGCACGGCAAGAAGGCGGGGTTTGGGTTCGACGACGCGGCGACTGGCGCTAGCGATCTTTTCCGGCGACGTGACGGCAGGCAAGACCGCAACCGGCGCCCGCGCTGGCAGTGCATCGACCAGCGTTCGCAGCAGGCTTGGCAGGTCGGTGGCCATCTCATGCGACTGCGGAAAGACGCCGGGATCGGCTGCAGGCACCTTGTCGATTACGGTCAACCGGGTCTCGAAAGTCGTACCGTGGCTGGCGTAGATGCTGCCTGCGATCGGCGCGGTGAAGACCACCCGAGCGCCTTCCTGCAACCGAATGAAACTGCCGCGCCAGTCGGCATGATCCGATGCACAGTTCCTCCCCGTGATCGCGACGAGCCTCCCGCCATCGGCAAGTCGGGCCAACGCTGAGGCAATATGCCGGAATGCGGCATCGGCGACGCGGGTCTCGACGCCGAGTGCGGCCGAGAATGGCGGGTTCATGACGACGCAGCTTGGTTCCAAACCGGGTTCGAGCCGATCATGAATCTGCGCCGCATCGTGCGCGGTCACGCACGCACCCTCGAACAGAAGCTGCAGCAGCGCGTGGCGTGTGTCGGCGACCTCGTTGAGCGCGAGGCCTGCGCCGGCAAGTTCGGCCTGTATCGCCAGCAACCCGGTTCCCGCCGACGGTTCCAGTACCAATTCGCCCGGCTGAATGTTCGCGGCGAACCCGGCGACCCAGGCGAGGCCAAGCGGCGTCGAGAACTGCTGGTATTGTACCATGTCCTCGCTGCGCCGGGTGTGGGTGGGGGCGAGCCGGGAAATGCGTTCAATGAGCTTCAGCCGCTCGAACGGGTCGGCGGTCTTGGCGTGGATGGCAGGGCCATAGCGGCGCAGGAACAGCAACTGGGCGATTTCGACCGCTTCGTAAGCGGTCTTCCAGTCCCAGGCCCCGCTGGCATCGCTTGCACCAAAGGCCGATTGCATGGCGGTGCGAATGGCGGGAGCCTCGATCCGGCGACCGGCGGCAAGATGACCGAGTAAGTCTTGGGCGGCTGCAATGATGAAGCGGGCAGTCTGGTCCGGACGAGCGGAAGCAAGCGGGCGCACGGCGGCACCCGCCAGTGACGAGTTGGTCATGTCATGATCCTTCGATTGGAGTTGTGGTGATGCCTGGCCGCGCTCAAGCGGGCGGAATGTAGGCCTCGTAAGGGTTGCCGGGGGCGGGATGACCAAACGGAGTCATCACATAGGCGTCGCCATCGCGGCCAACTGCACAAAGGACATAGCGGGTCTCACCGCTGCCGACCTCGGTGCATTCCATCAGCGCGAGGTTGTCTTCGCGAGCTGCCCTCAGCAGCGTTTGGAAGTTGGTGCGGGCATATTCGGGGATAGCCATCGGCGGCTCCTGGTTTTGGGAACATCGGGAGATGGCGGGGCGACCGAAGCCGCCCCGCGCACCGGTTCACTCGGCGGCGATCGCCAACGGATCGAACTCGTTATCCTCGTCATTGAGGAAGTCGGGCAGCTCAGTGTCAGGCGCTTCCTTTTCGGCAGCTTCGACAACTGGCAGTCGCAGCGGTTCGGGTAGCCAGCCCGTGTCTTCAAGCAGCCGTTCGGCCTCGCGCGCCATGTCGCCCTTCTTGAGATGCTCGATCAGCACGGCGGTCGCATCGCCCCTGGCTTCGCGGACGGCCTCGACGATCCGGGGCTTGGTCACGCGGCCAAGGTAGTTGTCGACTGTGGGGGTCCAGCCTGCCTCGGCCATGTCGAGGCCGACGACCGATGCCAGGGCATCAGCCGCAGCGATCCGGGAGGCAATGCCGTGTGCGGTTATCTGGCCGCCGTAGCCCTTGACCGGTTCGAACAGCGCGTTGACGCCGAGCGAGACGCAGTGAGCGAGAAGCGCCATCTGCTCGTTGTGGGCGAGCGCGGTTAGCGCATCCCACAGCGCGCCAGGCTCGTCGGGCAGGCGCGCCGCCCACTGCTCGTGCCGTTCCTGGATCGCCAGGCTCCACGGCGTTTCCCGCAGGTCCGGAGCGACATTGCCGAGCCAGGCCTGGGTGACGCCGATCTGCACGCAGCCATGGGTGCCGTGCGGCCGAAACACCGACAGGGCGAGTGCGTGGAGAACGGCAATGAATGCCGCCTGTGAATCCTGCGCGAGAGCATTGCGCAGCGCCACCGTGCGCACGGCCGTCAGCTCCGAAACGAGCCTGTCGGGAAGCGGGCGGATGGTGTCGTCCTCCTCATCGCCCTGGTGCTCATCCTGGACCTGACCGCCAACGCTGATCGCCGGGCCGGTTCCCTGCTGGCCTGATTCGCGATCGACTGATATGCCCCGGTCGTCGGCAACCGGTTCGTCCTCGGGCCGGACATAGCCGCGATCGATCCGCAGCCGACCATCATGGGCCAGCGAGACGAACACGCCCGCGCGTGCCATCTCTTCGGGTTCATAGACCACCGGGCGAGAGGTGAGCGGTGTCAACTCGGCATCGATCTCGGTCAGCCGGGCATCGACTTCGTCGGGCAGGTCGCAGCCATCGCGGTATTCCTCGCCGATGGCATCGTATTCCTCGACCAGTGCATCCAGCCGCGCCTGTTCCTCGTCGGTCAGCGGAACCGTCGTGCCGATGATCCGGCGCTTGCCGCGCTCGCAGCCGAAAGGAAGGTCGATGGCGGCTTCGACCCATTTCCAGCCCTCGGCGCCGATTTCCTGCGCCGCTTCATTGAGCTTTTCGTTCACCAGCAATTCGACCAGCGCCGGATCCTGCAACCAGCCATCCTCTTCGGCCGAGAACAGGTCGCGCATCACATAGCCGCCGGCCTCGGTGTAGGCGTCGATGCCGATGAAGCGGACACGGCGGTCACTGGCGGCAATCGCCTGTTCGGTCAGCAACCGGCGGATCTGGTGCGCGGAGATGTACTGGCTGCCATTCACCTGCTCCCAGACCTGCTCCTGGCGGGCATGGTTGTCGGTGACCGAGAAAGCCATGAGTTGTTCGAGCGACATGCCGTCTTCGCCGTACACATCGAGCAGACTGGGTGAGACCGACGCGAGCCGCAGGCGCTGCCGCACGGTCGAGACCGAGACGAAGAAGCGCGCCGCGATGTCCTCCTCCGAGAAACCTGCCTCGATCAGCGCGCTGAAAGCGCGGAACTGGTCGAGCGGGTGGAGCCCCTCGCGCATCACGTTTTCGGCGAGCGAGTCTTCTTCGGCGATGCCGCCCTCGCGCACCACGCAGGGGACGGGCTGGTCTTTTGCCATACGCTTCGACTTCACCAGCAGTTCGAGCGCGCGGAAGCGGCGGCCCCCGGCCGGAACCTCGAACAAACCGGTTTCCTGGCCATTATCGTCCAGCATGGCGCGGACGTTGAGGCTCTGGAGCAGGGTGCGGCGATAGATGTCTTCGGCAAGGTCCTCGATCGAGAGACCCGCCTTCACGCGCCGGACGTTCTTCTGGCTCAGCACCAGCTGCGAGAACGGGATGTCGCGCGAGGAACTGAGCACGAGCTTGGGAACAGACTTGGTCATGGCAATTCTCCATGACGGGCGCCGGGAGCCTTTCTCTCGGCCTCGACCCGTCACGAAGCGAAGCGCCGCCCTCTCACTCTGGAGAGGGCAGCGCCACGCTTGAGCAATACCGTGATGGCCCGGGCTCAATGGACCCGGTCGAGCAACTTCTTCGCCTTGCCCTCCATGTCGAGCCGGGCGTCCTGATGGGCCTTGTCGCGGGCGAGCGCGGTGATCCCCTGTACGAAGTCGAAGATCGATTCCGGTGGACGACCTTCCTCGGCGAGCACGGTTTCGATGATCTTGCCGGTCTCGGCTTTGGAAAACCCGCGTGCCCTGAGGAAGTCGCTGCGGTCCTCGTCGGTCCGGGCTACGATGCGTTCGCGCGCCGCCTTGATGCCGTTGACGAAGGGCAGCGGAGAGGAGTTGGCGAAGCCTTCCAGCGCCGGTGCGGCTTCGTGCGCGAAACGGTTCGCCGCATATTTGCTGTGGCGGATGCTGATTTCCTCGAAGTCCTCCACGCCCCACAGGTTCCGGTTCTGGCAAACGGCGCGCAGGTAGAAGCTCGCCATGCCCAGCGTCTTCGCCCCGACCTCGGAGTTCCAGCAGTAGAACCCGCGGAAGAAGAGATCGGGCGATCCGTCGGGTAGGCGGCCTGCTTCGATCGGGTTGAGATCGTCGACCAGGAACAGGAAAACGTCCCGGTCCGAGGCGTAGAGGGTGGTCGTGTCCTTCGAGATGTCGACGCGGGGATTGTAGGTTCCGGTCGACCAGTCGAGCACGCCCGGAACCTTCCAGCGCGTGTCGCCTGTGCCGTTGCCTGCGATCTTCTGCACAGCTTCGACGAGCTCATGGTCGTAGATCCGACCATAATCGGGGCCGGTCACTGCGCGCAGTTCAAGTCTGCCGTTGTCGGTTTCGAGCGTCTTGATCTGCTCGGTCCGGTTCGAGGTCAGGCCATATTGGAGGTTGATCGCCGCCAATGGCGCGGGAAGCTGGCGAAGATAGGCAGCGGGGGCACCGACCTGGCTTGCGAGCTGGCCGAAGCTCCAGTGGGTCGGCGTGAGCGGTGCATCCGCGCCGGGCAACAACAGCGCCAGGCGCTCGGGATCGTTGCGATTTGCCTCGACGTGGATCAGCGCGCTTTCGACGACGCGGGTCCGGCTGCGCTCCGAGCGGCCACGCACCGAGCGGGCCAGATCGCCAAGCGAAAGAAACCGTTCATCGTCGGGACGCGAAAACCACTCCGACGAAACCCGACCAACCCTCTGGCCGCGTGAGACATCGACCTTGTAGCCGCCGCCGACATCGCGGCGCGCATCGAGAACCTGCATGTTCATGGGAAATCTCCATGACGGGCGGCCGGGAGCCTCTCTCTCGACCCTCATCCCGTCACGGCGAAGCCCGCCATCCTCACACTCTACCTGCTGATGCTGGGCGTCGCGCGAGCGGCCAGCGAGATTACCAAGACAAGAAACCGCACCCTGATGGAGGCGGTGGTCGCTTTCCTGCCCGTGCAGGCGGAAAGGCGGGGTCTGTCGGCTTTCCGAGCCTGGACATGCACACCTGGCCGCCGGAGGCAGAGTGCGTGCGGGGCCTCCTGGTTGGACGCCGCGCCCGCAGGAGCGCGCAGGAACTGCGCGCGGGACCGTGCGCGCCACCAGCCCCGCTCTGCGTCTCGGGGCGTTGCGGGGTGCCCCCGCATGAAGGGGTAGGCGGAGACAGCGTAGCGGCTCCGGCTCAGGGGAAGGCATTCCCCTTCCGTTTGGGGGATTTCGTTCCTGTTATGTTTGCCTTCTTGAGACGTTCAATTATGGTTACCCCATGACAAGCCGACCTAATCTTCCCGCATCGCTCGAAACGATACGCACGAGTCTTCAGGCCAGGGCGATTCTGGATGTGCTTGCCAAAGAAGGCGGAACGAACAGCAGGTTTCTGGAGACATGGCTCGCTACGATTGGCCTCACGGCATCGAGCCGCACCATGGCCGATCTACTGGATCGCCTTGAAAAGGATGGGCTGGTTCGACTGGAGCAGGTGGACACTTACCACGTGGTCCGAATTCGGCGATTTGGAGGAGAGGTCGCATCCGGTCTGGAGGCCTTGGACTGGATTGCCAAGCCCGAACTTCCAGAGTGACGTAGTCGTGAGCCGTCATCAGCGCACCATCCTGATCGCCGATTTCGAACTTCCTCGAGGTGCGGTCCCGATCGAGCAGTTGATGGACATGCCCCGCGCCGGATGGGGTCACCTGCGATCACAGATCAACGTGCGGCGACGCGAGGATCGGTCCAAACCACTCGCTCGGTGCAGGATCTGCGAAGGTGGCGTTTTCATCAGGGTGCAAGCGACCAGGGACGGACACATCCCCATGTACGCGCACTACCCGGAAGCGGACAGGCAGTGCCCCTGGTACGAAGGCAACAATCTGCGCCCCGATGACACTCGAGCGGCTCAATACCAGGGGCATCAGGAATCCGCGCTGCACCGCCGACTCTGTTCAACAATCGAGCAGCTGGTCAAGGCCGATCCGCGTTGCACGCACACTGCCGTGAACACCTACTTGCGACCCGAAATCCACAAACGTGGTCGCTGGCCGGATGTCTATGCTGACCTGAGCGACGTCGGGCGCTTTGCGCTTGAAGTGCAGCTGTCGAAGCCGTTTGCACCGGAAATCGCGGCCCGCCATGTACATTATGATTCCGAAGGCGTCGCCCTGGTATGGATCTTCAATTCACTTGAAGACCCTATGCCTCAGGGGTTTCATGATGTCGTCGCCATGCAGCGCGGCAATGCTTTTGTTTTCGATGACGAGACAGAGGCGGTATCGATCGAGCGTGGGACGTTGGTCCTGAAGTGCTTCCTGGAAGATGGTCTTGGCGGCTGGCGTGTGCCGAGAATGATCGGACTGGATGAGTTGCAGACTGGCGCAGGACGGTCAGCCTTTGTGGAGGACTGTCGGTCGGAGGCCTTGAAACAGCGGTGCAAGCAGCATCGGTCGCGTTGGTGGGATGCCATGAAAAAGGCTGGCAAGGAACGGCCGAACTCGCCGGAATACAGCGAACACCATGAAGATGGCTGGGCCGACATGAAGGCCGCTGTTCCCGGTCTGTGGCAGTGGGAGCGGGATTTTTGGACAGAGCGGTCCCACCGTGCCCGAGCACATACTGCAGTGCTCTACGCGATCTTGTGTTCGATTGCGCACAGCGCGGAGGCCGGGCGACCTATCCTTCATGTCACCAAGTTCTCCGGCGACAGCGCCGTTTTGTCGATGCTGAACAGCAAGCTCAGCGGGGCGGATTTCAAACACTGCGCCAGCCTGATCGAGACCTTCGTTCGAGCAACGGCATTGTCGGATTTGCTCGAAAAGCCCTCGCTCAAGCGGATAATTGCGGAAGCCCAGGCGACCGACACTCAGGTCAAGGAGGACCATCCGCTGTGGCGAGCCATGGCACGCCTGTTCCCGGAAGTGCTGGATGGCCTGGTCAGGGCGGAGCTTGACGATCTGGGGCAGTTGCCATGTTGGGCATCTCCAAGCCCCAAAGAACCGATCGCCGACCTGGCGGCCGCGCAATGAAGCCGCTGTTCTCGCAGGCGGAACTCGAAGCGATCGCCGGTGCCCTCGGCGATACCGACATCGGTTTGAAGGGCGCGGAGATCGAACTGCTCATTGCCACGTGCGGCATGACCGATCCTGGACCGATCACCAAGCGCACGAGAATCTACAACGCATTCGCGGACAGCCAGAACCAGAGGCGGGATCGCACACGGATTCTCGGCTTCATTCGGCATGCCATGAAGCCGGCGCGCTATATTCGCCAACCCGAGCGCTTCGAGCCGATGCGGACAAAATTGAACTTCGCACTGGCGTTTGCCGGGCTGGTCGTAACCGAAGCCGGCGCACTCGAATCCGTCCCTGTCGCAACGACACTGACCGAAGCCCAGCGTCGAGCAAACGAATTGCGGTGCGACCTTGAAACGCGAGGTGCCCATGCGGATGTGCTCGTTTTTTGCCGCGCCGAACTGGTGGCGGACGACTATTTCCATGCCGTCCAGGAGGCCGTGAAGAGCGTCGCGGCCAAAATGCGTGCGAAAACGGGCTTGACCGATGATGGCGCGACGCTGGTGGGTCGCGCCCTGTGCGGGACTCCTCCAATGATCGCGATCAACCCGCTTTCGAGCGAAAGCGAAAGGGGGGAACAGCGCGGCTTCGCCAATCTCGTGAAAGGAACTTTCGGCATGTTCCGCAACCCGACAGCGCATGAGCCTCGCATTCACTGGCCGATGTCCAAAGGCGACGCGCAGGATCTTTTGACCTTGGTTTCGTTGATCCATCGTCGTCTCGATGCCAGCCACATGCCGGCGCGCGGATAGGACATGACAAGCCCAGCGTAAGATTGGCCGTTGCGCCGGGGCTATTCCCGCGGCTATCGATTCGACATGGCTTCGAGACCGCTTCGGGACAGTGATGTAAGGCAAGCCGCCTATCGGCGGCTGCTGACGCATGCCCAAGCCTGTCCCGACACCCTCGTAATCGACGAACTTGGCCTCGATCACGGCAGTTGCCGGATCGATATCGCAGTGATCAACGGCCACATACGTGGCGTCGAAATCAAGGCAGAGGCCGATACGCTGGACCGCCTGCCTCGACAGGTGGCAGCCTACGGCGAGGTCGTTGACAAGGCTTTGTTGATCGTTGCGCCGAAGCATCTCGAGCCAGCCATGGCGATTGTCCCAGACTGGTGGGGCGTCATGGTTGCAGAACGTGGCGCAAGCCGGGGCGTGAAGTTTCGGCGCGTGCGTGCGGAGAAGGCAAATAAGGGCATCGATCCGCTCGTTCTGGCGCGCCTGCTCTGGCGCCCTGAGGCGCAGGCGATCTTGCGAGGCCTTGGCGTTCCGGAGCGAGAACTCCGAACACCACGGGCTATGCTCTACAAGATGTTGGTTGATAGGTTGCCGCTGCGCCGTCTCTCACAGACTGTTCGTGAGACTCTCAAGGCCCGAACATCGTGGCGAGATCGGCCACCACTTTTGTGATGTGATGGTTTGAGCCGACCCACCGCCATGTGGACAGGCTCCCGGTGCTCGCAATCCCGTCTCGGCATTGCTCGATATAATCGCTGCCAGGCGAGAAGCCCGAGCCAAGAAAATGGGCTGAACCTGTGACCGTGCCGCTGCATCCCCGATACTGCCCGAAGCCGTTGTCACGCACGTTGACGCCCTTGGCAATAATCCAGCCATCGTCACAGGCGTAGCGGATCGTCGCCGAAGGCTTCACTTTCCTCATATCCATCTGTGTGTAACCATTGGCGGCAATGGCATAATCAGAAAATGTCGGTTTGCGGACAGTCTCTCCCAGAGCAGTCGAAAGCGCCCTGAAAAACGTCCATTCCCGCCGCGGCCAGAATTGGATTGGGCCGGTGACCTCTGCCATGGAAGCCGGAAATGACGTGCCCGAAAGAATGAGACTGCGCGCAGTCGCCATAGTATTTGATGCCTGGATCGCAGCGGTGACGATGTTGATCAGTACCTCTTGTGGATCCCAGGCTGGGGCTTCGAGATCGAGAACCACATCGCAGTTGGCAATGATCACACCGAGCTGCTGCAGAATTGCACCCACATTGGCGTCGAAGGCGGGATCCAAGGCTTCATCGAGAGAACAACGCAATACGACCCCGGTCTGCATCATCGCGTTCGCGGCCTTCACGGCCGAACGGTAGGCTGCGTTGCTGTCGAGTCTGATGACCGGGATAAGCGTTGCGCCCCGCGCGAAAGCCTCCTCGCACAGGTATTGCATTGGATGCTTGCCGCCCTGCATCACCTCAGCCGGATCCAGCAGCCCGCAGTCGAGCAGCGCAAGGCGCGTTCCCCATTTTGCGCGAAAGCGAGCGGCAAACTTTGCGAGGTGATCGTCGATCGACTTCGAAGGAGTCCAAGTGTCGAAATCGAAATCTGGGGGGGTGATTTCGATAAGAGGAACGGTTCTGTCCTTGACGGCGTCGGGCAGGCGCAAGAGCGCCTGGTATTCGCCTAACCGCCATTTGAGGATCGGAACGTAGTCTGTGTGCGTGATCGGCATAGCGTCGCCCCTCAAAGTTCGAATTGGCGGCGTACTTCGCCGTTGCCCACAAGCGTGCGAAACAGGGTGTAGTCATTCGCATCTCGCCGGATCCGACCCGCGATTACCGAGGGAGAAACACCAAAGCGCTTGGCATCGGCCATTACCGACTTGTCGTTCCGGGTGAACCGCGACACCGCGAGGTTCCAGCTCGCTTCCGGGATCAGCGCTTCCTGAGCGAAATAGTCGGCATCCTGCTCAACCTTGTCGGCGGCCGGCGAATCATTGTCGTCAAAGATCGCCGCGTACTCGCCCAACCTGATGTGTAGCTTGAGATGTCCGATCTCGTGGAGGAGCGTGAACCAGAAGTTGTCGAGCCGGTCGTGGCGCAGCGTCATCGCGACAATCGCATGATGATCGGCCGATGCCAGCGCGGCACCGTCGAGCAGTGTGCCCGGCAGGTGACGTTCGATCACAAGTGATATGCCCGCGTCGCGCAGATAATCGGCCGCGATACGCGGGCCGTTGTCGTCGAGGCTGAGAGCAACCAAGCCGCGTACCCAATCGGTAGTGAGTCGATCTCGGTCGAATGCCCGTTCGGGCGGATTGCGATCCGCAAGGGTTCGAACGCGCGCTTCCCACGCGGCAATGGCGGCCTCATGCACTTGCCCGCTGGAACGCACCGACTTGCGGTGCAATGCCATCGGCACAAACTGCGAATGCGCGCCGTGCAAGAACGCCGGGATCAGATCGCCTGCGGCCTTCTTCGCCTGCGAGAGCGTCCCTGAGAAATCCTCGAACCATCCACGCTTGTACATTTCAGCGAGCGGAAAGGCCTGCCAGACATTCGGATCGACGCTATCGAGTTTCGGGCTTCCGACCAGTTGGGCACGCTCGACGATGCGCACGTTCAGGGCATCGGCCACCTCAGTCAAGCGGTCGAGGCTCGCCATGCGGTAGCGGTCGGATTCGTAGCGCTGGATCTGCTGCTCGGCGACGCCAAGGAAGTCGCCTAGGTCCTTCTGGCTCATGCCACGCGCGATGCGCGCCTGGATGAGGATGTCTGGAAGGTCATGGAGGCTCTCGGCCGAGAAGGCAGAGATCTTGCCGGCGCGCAGGTCTTCGTAGAACCGGACCTCTTCCGCCAGTTCGTCGATCTGGCTGCGAAGAGCCGAGCGTTGCGCCTTGGCGAACACTTCCGGGAAATTGTCAGTGGGGGCTTCCAGGGCGGCAACGGCGCCTTCCAGCTTCTCAATCGAAGCCTTGGTTGACCTGTACTGCTTTTCATTGGTGATCATGGCGTCGCTCCTTTCAGCGGCGCGAGCGGGATGCGGAGAATACCCTTGGGCTGGCCTGACGATTTCTCGACCTGGAAGAAGTCGAGGAATGGGCCGCTCGGACCATTGGGCATCCCGGCAATAAACATCTCGCCGAGGTATTTTGCTTTTTGCGCTGCGCGTTTGTTGTCGAAATCGAGAAGGACCGGATCGAGCTTGGCCGGATCCACCCCGACATGCTCCCAGCAGCCGTCATAGTCGCCGGGGTGGGGTTTCGCGGTTACGAAGCTCCCGTCCAGATAGACGTAGCTACAACCGGCGGAGGCAAGAGCCTGGGCCATGCGGACAAAGCCATCGAACAGCCACTTGCGGTGCGGTGTCGTCGCGAAGCGCGCCTCGACCTCAGCAAGGGTCGTGTCGTGAATGCCTGGCGGCAGCACGGCCCAAGGGCAAGGCGAGCCCAGCTCGATCAAGTCCGGTATCATGAACACAACAATATAATTGTGTTGTTCGTTTGTCGAGTCTGATTTTGTTCTCGCCTAATGCGGAGAATACCGAGGGTTGCCGGCTAAGCGGCGAGCCGGAGAATGGTGGACTCGCGCCCGTTGAGGAGGTTTTCGATCTTGGTCGAAACTCGCTCGACCGCGAGCCGTAAGGCTTCGTCGATGTGGACATAGTTCTGGGTTGAGCCCCGCGCGCCATGACCGAGCAGCGCCTTGATGGTCAGCTCCGAAAAGCCCATGTCGCCCGCGACACTGCCGAAGGTATGGCGGAGCACATGCGGCGTGACGCCCTTGATCCCTGCGATTGCGCACAAGGCGCGCAGGGTTTCAGGAACGCCCGAGTAGGGCCGGTCTACAAAGTCCGACGGGAAGAACAGCGACAGTCCGCGCTTCTTTGGCAGGGATTCGAGCAACTGGATCGCTGCCTGGCCGATCGGGCGCACTTGCCCATCGGTCTTGGTGTCGGGGAAGTGGACATATCCGCGGTCAGCGTGGAGCCAACTCCGTTCCATGCCGATGACCTCGGAAATGCGGTAGCCGGTGAGCAGCAGCGCTCGGACTGCGGCGAGGCCAGTCGGATTTTCTCCGTTCCGTTCGGCGATTTCCATTGCTTCGCCGAGGCCACGGATCTCAGTTGCATTGAGCCGGCGCGTGCGGGGCTTGCCGGCGATCTTGCGAACGCCCGCTGCGGGATTGTTCTCGACGATGTCATAGCGAAGCGCATGGGAAAGGAGGCTTTGCAGCGTCGAGACGGCGCGTCCGGCAACGCCCGGCCCACCCGCAGCCTTGCCACCGCGCCCACCTTCCTTCCGGGGTTTGGCCGTCTTTCCAGCAACGATGTCCATTTGCATCTTTTCGATGTCGGCGATGCGCAAGGCGCGGACTTGCCGAGTGCCGATCAAAGGCACGATATGCGTCTCGATCCGGCTGCGATCCATGGCCAGCGTAGAAGCCTTGATCGGCCTGTGCTTGCGGCCGAGGATCATCCCGGCTTCGGCGTTCTCGAGATACCAATTGCAGACTTCCCGGATCGTGATGGCTGCCCTGGACTGCGCTCGCTCCTCGGCCGGGTCGGCACCGCCGACGACCGCTGCCAACTTCAAGATCGCCTGCTTGCGCGCTTGTTCGACGGTGAGGACGCCATAGCGACCGATCACGATCCTGCGGCTGCGCCCTTCCTCGTTCCGGTATTGAAGCACGAATGCCTTGAGGCCTGACGGGATGACGCGGACGCCAAATCCGCGCAGCTCCGAATCCCACAGGAACGCCTGTCCCTTCGCAGGGATCGCGAGCGCGTCGATTGCTGTCTTGGTGAGCTTGCCCATGCCGGCTTGTCCTTTCGGACGTTTTGCTTACACAAGCCGGAGTCCGTGGCAATGTACGCACAATGTAAGCGAGCGGGAAGAAACGACAGGTTGGAATTGGGTAGTCCTAGCGTAGCGTCGTTTCGATATTTGCGCTTATATTCAGAAGGATAGAGTTCAATAGCGGGCTCTGGAGTGGTCTCGGCAGATGCAATCCGGCATTTTGCCAAGGTTGGGGTCGAGGGTTCGAATCCCTTCGCCCGCTCCAGTTTCTCACTTCACCACATCGCAGATTTCAAGGTTGGATCATCCCTTCGGGGAACCCTTGCGTCGTTTAACCGGCTCATCGCGGCAAGCTAACGGGAGCGTGGTTCCAAGCTCTTTGTCTGAGATCGAATTTATTGCCAGATTGCTTCCAGATGAACGACCACGCCGATAACTGTGATAGGACTAACCCGTTGGTCTGCCGATTTTGAGTGATTTATCCGATTGCCAGCCCGCCGCTGCGCGGGGCAACAGGAGGAGAGAAACTCATGCAGATCAGCAGGATCGCGCTCGCCGCCGTACTGGCAGCCGCCATGCCGCTCGGCAGCGCCGCCTTGGCCGAAACTACAACGCCGACGAGCGAGCCAGCGGCGAAGGAATGGTACCCGAAGACGCTGGACCTGACCGCGCTGCGCCAGAACGAGGCGACCAAGGCCAATCCTTATGGTCCGGACTTCGACTACGCCAAGGAGTTCGCCTCGCTCGATCTCGATGCGGTGAAGGCCGATATCCGCAAGGTGCTGACGACGCTGCAGCCGTGGTGGCCCGCAGACTATGGCCACTACGGCCCGTTTTTCATCCGCATGGCCTGGCACAGCGCTGGTACCTATCGCACCGGTGACGGGCGCGGCGGTTCGGACGGTGGCGAACTGCGCTTCGAACCGCTCAATTCCTGGCCGGACAACGTCAACCTCGACAAGGCCCGGCGCCTCGTCTGGCCGATCAAGCAGAAGTACGGGCGCAAGCTTTCGTGGGGCGACCTGATGATCCTCACCGGCAATGTCGCCATGGAGGACATGGGCTTCAAGACGCTGGGCTTTGCCGGCGGGCGCGTCGATGCCTGGCAGCCCGATCTGGTGTTCTGGGGGCCGGAGACCAAGCTGCTCGACGACAAGCGCCGCGATGGCAAGGGCAACCTCAAGGGGCCGCTGGGCGCCACCCAGATGGGCCTGATCTACGTGAACCCTGAAGGTCCGAACGGCGTGCCTGACCCGCTGGCGGCCGCGGCAGATATCCGCCGTGCCTTCGGCGCGATGGCGATGACGGACGAGGAGACGGCCGCGCTGATCGCCGGTGGCCACACCTTCGGCAAGGCGCATGGCGCACACAAGCCGGACGACTGCGTTGGCAAGGATCCCGGACAGGGCACGATCGAGCAGCAGGGCCTCGGCTGGGCCAACAAGTGCGGCAAGGGCAATGCCGAGGACACCGTGACCAGCGGACTCGAAGGCGCATGGTCGGCCAATCCGATTGCCTTCACCACGCAGTATCTCGACAACCTCTATGGCTTCGAGTGGGTCAAGACCAAGAGCCCGGCAGGCGCGACACAGTGGATCCCCAAGGACCCGGCGGCGGCGAACCTCGTGCCTGATGCGCACCGGCCCGACGTGCGCCATGCGCCGATCATGTTCACCACCGACATCGCGCTGCGCGAGGACCCAGGCTTCCGCAAGATCACGCTGGGCTGGAAGAAAAACCCTCAGGCGTTCAGCGATGCCTTTGCCCGCGCGTGGTTCAAGCTGACCCACCGCGACATGGGGCCGCAGGCGCGCTACCTCGGCAAGGATGCGCCGAAGGTGACGATGGTGTGGCAGGACCCGCTGCCCAAGGCGACTTACGCTCCGGTCGATGCCGCTGACGTTGCGGCGCTGAAGGGTTCGATCCTGTCGTCGGGCCTGACCACCGGTGAACTGGTGCGGGCGGCGTGGGCCTCGGCCTCGACCTTCCGCGCGACCGACATGCGCGGCGGCGCCAACGGTGCCCGCGTGCGGCTTGCTCCGCAGAAGGACTGGGCTGTGAACGATCCGGCTGAGCTGGCCAAGGTGACGGCCAAGCTTGAGGAAATCCGTGGCAGCTTCAACAAGGCGGCGAAGGGCGGCAAGCAGGTGAGCCTTGCTGACCTGATCGTGCTGGGCGGCAATGCGGCCATCGAGCAGGCGGCCAAGGCGGCTGGTCAGGACGTGAGCGTTCCGTTTACGCCGGGCCGGGTCGATGCGACGCAGGCGCAGACCGACGTCGAGTCCTTCGGCTACCTGCAGCCCAAGGCAGATGCCTTCCGCAACTACTATGCGGCGGATTCGTTCTACGGGCCGACGGAGGCGCTGGTCGACAAGGCGGACATGCTGGGGCTGACCGTGCCTGAGACCACGGTGCTGATTGGCGGGATGCGCGTGCTTGGTGCCAATGCGGGCGGATCCAAGGCGGGTATGTTCACCAGCCGTCCGGGCACGCTTAGCAACGACTTCTTCGTCAACCTGCTGTCGATGGACACTGTGTGGGCGAAGTCGGCGACGCCGGGGCTCTATGAAGGCAAGGACCGGGCCAGCGGTGCGGCAAAGTGGACCGCGACGCCGGTCGATCTGGTGTTCGGTTCCAACTCCGAGCTGCGCGCCGTGGCCGAAGTCTATGCCTCGGATGACGCGAAGGCGAAGTTCGTGACCGACTTCGTCGCGGCGTGGACCAAGGTGATGAACGCCGACCGGTTCTGATCGAAAGGCATTAGCGAGCGGCGGCGGAGTTTCGGGCTACGCCGCCGTTTCCTGTTCCGGGGCGCTCTCGGCCAGACGAGGCGCGATCAGGGCGCAGGCGATGAGCTGAAGCTGGTGGAACACCATGACCTGCAGCAGCACGATGCCGACCGAGGCAGCGGGGAACAGGACGCCAGCCATCGGCACCCCGGACGCGAGGCTCTTCTTGGAGCCACAGAACAGCAGCACTACCGCATCTTCGCGCGGGAGGTTCATGGCTTTGGCAGTTTGCCAGGTCGCGACGAGCACTAGGGCGAGCAGGACAAGGCATACCAGCGTCAGCACCAGCAGGCTTAGAGGAGCCACGCGCTGCCACAGGCCTTCGACCACCGCCGCACCGAACGCGGCATAGACGACAAGCAGGATCGAACCGCGATCGACTTTGCCCAGCCACGCCTTGTTGCGGGCGACGAAACCGCCGATCCACGGACGTAGCAGGTGTCCGGCGACGAAGGGCAGGAGCAGTTGCAGGACGATGGTTTCGGCTGAACTCCACGAGAAGCCGCCGGTCGTCCCGCCCATCAGCAGCGCCACGAGCGCGGGGGTGAGGAAGATGCCAGCGAAGTTTGAGAACGATGCCGCGCAAACTGCCGCAGCCACGTTGCCCCGGGCGATCGCGGTGAACGCGATCGAGGATTGGACCGTCGAGGGCAGAAGGGCGAGGAACAGCAGGCCTGCGCCGAACTCGGCGGGAAGGAACGGCAAGGCCCGTGCCGCAAGGCCGAGAACCGGGAACAGCACGAACGTTGCGGCGAGGACCGCGAGGTGCAGCCGCCAGTTGCGTGCACCCTCCCATATCGCCTCACGCGAAAGCTTGGCGCCGTGCAGGAAGAACAGGAGCACGATCCCTGCATCGGCCGCAGCACCGACCACCGGAACCATTGCCCCGCGTGCGGGCAAGAGGCTGGCGAGAAAAACCGTGGCGATCAGCGCCAGGAGAAATGGATCCAGCAAGGTTACGACCTGACGGAGGGTATGGCGCCGGGTCATTCCGTGAGAGGTCCTTCAAGCAGTGTCTGGGATTTCAAGCCGCGTAAGCGCTGAGATCGCAGCGGTAAAGTGATCGGGCCGTGCTGTCCATCGAGGCCGATGCCGGTCAACCGTGCTTGTCCGCCTTGCGCTTGCCGAAGCGCATGCCGGTTTCGAGGCGGGCGCGCAACTGGGCGTAGTAGGCTTCGAGGAAGGCGCGCTCGTCACCTGCGCCCGCGTTCCAGCCGATCTTGCCGCATATCGTCCGGGCAACGTCGCGCAGGGCATCCTCGCGGTTCTCGCGCAGGACCCGTTCGAGGACCTGGAGTTCGAATTCGCCGTAGACGGCAAGGTCGGCATCGCTGAAGCGGTACTGGACGCCGGTGGCCTGCGAGACGCCACGTGCCCCATCGCTGACCGAAAGGGCCTGCTCCAGCTTGCGCTTGGGCGCTTCGACCACCCACGTTCCCGCGATCAGGTCTCCGCAGCGCAGCCTGTCACGGTTGAAGAAGGGGAACAGCGCAAAGAGCAGGAACCAGACCAACCCTGCCCATGCGGCCATTTCGGTATCGCCACCTTCGACGCTGGCGACGATGATGAAGATCACCGGCATGAACAGTTCGATGTCACGCACGAGATTGCGGGCAATCACCGCTTCGGTGGTCAGCCGCGCGCCGTCCTTGCCGCGCGCGCGGGCGGCGACGCGGATGCCGGTTATGCGCTTGCCCGGCGTTGCGCCCCGGGGGCCGAGTTCGAAGAACAGGAACCACGCGTTGCGGAAAAGGAACAGCGCGATGGTCCAGACCACGACTAGCGCCTGCACTGCACGCCCGGCTGGGCTATCGTCATTGTTGAAATTGATGCCCACGCCGTTGGCGGCATAGGCGATGAGCAGCGTGGTGCCGATCATCGCGCCGACGATCATGGCGAGATCGAGGAACAGCGCGGCCGCGCGCGCGCCGCGCGAGGCCAGAACGAAGGGCAGGGGCACGCCTTCTGGTGTGGTGACTAAGCGGCGACGGCGGTCTTGCAACGCCTGCGGGGACCGGGGCGAAGACTTGTCCTTGCGGCGGAAGGGCAAGCGCAGCGCCATCAGCGGGCATCCCGACGGAAGGCGAAGAAGTAACCGGTCCACAGCACCAGCATGAAGCTCCCGACAGTCAGGCGGGAGGGGGTGGAATCGATCAGTTGCCGACCAAAGCCTTCGAGCAGGGCGGCGACGATCAGCATGAGGACCACGCCGGTCATCACCTGCGCGGCGCGGCGACCTGCGGCTGCTGCGGCATCCATGACCGACATGGTGCCGGGAAAGGCCATGGCACGACCGATGTGAATGCCCGCCGCGCCTGCCAGCAGGATCGCAAACAGTTCCGTCGTGCCGTGAATGGCGAGCCAGCCGACGAAATCGAGCAGCAGGCCCTGTCCGTGGTAGAGCCAGAGCATCGCGCCCAGGAGAGCGGTGTTGTGAACCAGCAGCAGCATCGTCGGCAGGCCGAAGGCGAAGCCCAGCGCGAAGCACATGATCGAGACTTGCGCGTTGTTGCTGAACAGGCCGGCAGCAAAAACGCTCATCCCGTTCTGGTCCTGATTGCCGAATAGCGTGCCGTGCAGCACTTCGCGGCTGGCTCCGGGCACGCGCTCGTCGGCAAAGCCGCCGGGAACGAGTGAATAGTACCAATCAGGGTTCGACGCCACGAGCAGCCAGCCGACAGCAGTGCCCGCGATCATCAGCGCGAGCGCAATCAGCAGATCGATGCCTAGGCCGCGCACACTGGCGCTCCACCCGCCGCCGACAAAGCCGCGAAACCACGACCACAGCGAGGCGCGCGGGCCATAGACGAGGAACCACGCGCGCTGGGTGAGGGCTTCGAGGTAGGCGACGAGAGCAGCATCCAGCGAGGTTTCACGCGCGATCGACAGGCTGGAGGCGGCGGTGCGATAGAGCGCGGGGAGCGCCAGCAGGTCCTCGTCCGAAACGCCGCGCGTGCGCCCGGCTTCCATGCGCTTGAGCACCGCTTCGAGGCGCTTCCAGTCGGCTTCGCGTTCGAGGCGGAAGCGGTCGGAGCGCAACGCGGCCTGTTCGGCAGCGACGGCTGCTTCGGTCGGCTTGGCGAACCAGCCGCCAATCTTCTGGGCGATGCCTGTGGTGACGGAGTTCATCCGATGCGCCCTTCGCGCTTGATGGCAAGATAGGCATCGAGCAGCCGCGTGCCGATCTGGTCATGCGGCGCTTCGAGTACGCGCACGCCAAGATGGCGGAGGCGCTGAAGCACGATCGCGCGCTGCCTGGAAAGCGTCGTAGCGGTGACGGCTTCGGCGACCGATTGCATGTCGGTGACAGTGGCGGTGGCGAGGCCTGCAAGTTCGGCATCGGCCATGACCACAAATAGCACGAGGTGGCGCTCGACCAGTCGGCCCACGTTCTCGACCATCAGCTCGGCGCTGGTGGGGTCGGAGAAATCGGAGAACAGCACGATCAGTGAGCGGCGCTGCAGGCGCGCGGCGAGCGTGGAGAGGGCCAGTGTGAAGTTGGGCTCGCCCGGATGGTAATCCAGCTGGGCGGCAGCGCGTTGCAGGCGGGCGAAATCGCGGCTGTCGGTGACGAAGGGCGTGGCGACTTCGGGGCGCGCAGCAAAGCCGAACAGGGCGACACGATCCTGCGCCTTCAATGCGACATAGGCGGTGGTGAGGGCGGCGGTCACGGCGCGATCGATGCGGGGCAGGCCCTCGATCGGCTCGCACATCGCCTGACCGCAATCGAACGCGAAGACGATCTGGTTGTTGCGCTCGACCTCGTATTCCTTGGCGAAGAGGCGGGCGTGGCGGGCCGAGCTTTTCCAGTCGATGCGGCGGCGGTCCATGCCGGGTTCGTATTCGGCCAGCGCTTCGAATTCCGTGCCTTCGCCACGGATGCGCCGCGCGATCAGGCCGAACTGGGCATCGCGCAGGAAGATCTGCAGCGCCGGGCTGCGCACCGGGGCGATGTTCGGCCAGACGCGGACTTCGCTGTCGAGATCGCGCGAGGCTTGGCGGTGGGCGAGGCCGAGCGGGCCGCTCCAGCGTAGCCACAGGCGGGTGATCTGGCCAGTGCCACGCCGGGTGGGGATGATCGTGGTGGTGCCGCTCCATGCGCCATCGGCGAAAGCGAGCGGCAGGGCGATGCGGCCGCCCGCGGCAATGCGCGGGTCGCAGGCGATGGCGGCATCAGGGCGGATGCCGTTGCGCGCGCGGGCAAGCGAGGCGACGACGGTGAGTGTGGCAGGTTCGCCGACTTCGCTATCGGACGGGGCGTGGACCTGCACGTCGTCGAGGGAGCCCGCGAACAGGCCATCAAGCACGATCAGCACGAGCAGCGCGCCGCCGAAAGCTGGCGCGGCGATCCATGCCGCCGGGGCCGCTGCCGCCACGATCAGCGCCAGCGGAGCAAGGCCTGCGAAGAGCAGGACCGCTCGGCCCGAAGGCAGCACGGCGGGAGGCTTGTTCAACGCGGCGCTTCCGTGCCTTCGACCAGCGCGGCGACAATCGTTTCGACCTGCTTGCCCTCGATCTCGGCAGCGGGGCTGAGCATCAGGCGGTGGCGCAGGACGGCAGTGGCGAGGGCCTTTACGTCATCAGGGATCACATAGTCGCGACCATCGAGCGCGGCACGGGCGCGGGCGGCACCGGCGAGCAAAACGGCAGCGCGGGGGCTGGCGCCGACAACAAGGTCACCGCTCTCGCGCGTTGCTCGGACGAGCCGCACCACGTAATCGACGATCGATTCGGCGAGTGTGATGGAGGCGATGGCACTTTGGGCGCGGCCCAGTTCCGCGGCAGTGGTGACCGAAACGACGCCGAGTTCGGCGGGCTTGGGTGCGCCCTTGCCTTCGCCATAGCGGGCGACGATGCGGGCTTCTTCCTCGGCCGAGGGGTAGCCGACGATGAGCTTGAACAGGAAGCGGTCCAGCTGGGCTTCGGGCAGCGGATAGACGCCCTGGCTCTCTATCGGGTTCTGCGTGGCGACAACGGTGAAGCGTTCGGACAGGGCATGGACTTCGCCATCAAGCGTGACGCGGCGCTCCTGCATGGCTTCAAGCAGGGCGGCCTGCGTCTTGGGCGGGGTGCGGTTGATTTCGTCGGCCAGCAGCAACTCGTGGAAGATCGGACCGCGCGTGAGGGTGAACTGGCTGGTCTGGAAGTTGAACAGGTTGGAGCCGAGGATGTCGCCCGGCATCAGGTCCGGCGTGAACTGGATGCGCCCGAAATCGAGGCCGAGAGTGGCGGCGAAAGTCTGCGCCAGGAAGGTCTTGGCGGTACCGGGAGGGCCTTCGAGCAGGACGTGGCCGCCCGCGAACAGCGCGACGAGCAGGTGATCGAGCACCTCTTCCTGCCCGACGATCGCCTTGCCGACCTCGGCGCGGATCCGGCCGGACAGCGCGCCGAGGTCGGCAAGGGACATTGCTGAGGTCGTCTCGGTCACTTGAGGTGCCTTTCTATCTGCTGCAGCACTTGGGCGCGCTTCGTCAGTTCATGGGGCTTGCGCGCATCGCGCAAGTGGCGCGCGGCCTCGGAAAAGGGTGGTCCGGCGACGGCGCGGCGGACTTGCGCGGCGTCGATCAAACGCTCGGTCTCGTGCGGTTCGAGACCCTTGGGTAGCCCTAGCGTCAGCGCAATACGCTCGCGGGTGGCATCGGCGTAGGGCGCAGCGGCGAGGTGGACGCGGCCGGCGCGGCGGATCAGACCAGCCGCGTTGGCGACCAGCGCCGCCTTGCCGAACGCGATTTCCTGCGCTTGCGCCAGCGCCGGGCCGAAGCGGTTGAAGGCGCGCCAGGCAATCGCCAGCGCGGCGAGGAAAAGGCAGATCGTGGCGGCAAGGAACGGCGGTTCGAACGCGAGGGTCAGCAGATTGCGGCTGGCACCGAAGCCGTTGAAGGTCATGTCGAAGGTGATCGGTTGGCTGCGATTGTCAGCCGTGGCCAGCACGAGATCACGGGCGAGCATCGCGGTGTTACGGTCAGCCAAGCCCCAGTTGTCGAGCAGGTCGGGCTCGAACACCAGGACAACAGGGTAGAGGTCCTCGTCCTCGCCGCCATAATTGGGGTCAATCCCGGCAAGCTTGTTGAGCGCAGGGTAGTAGCCGTCGTCGTCGAGAAACGCGGCGAGGGGCTTGCCGCTGCCGGTGGTGAGGATGGGGACGAAGCCCTTGCCTGAGCCCGTTTCGACTTGACGGTCGTCGGGGAACTTGCCGCGACGGTTGCCGAGCTTCCAGCCACCGGCAGGCGGTGACTTTTCGTCGCCGATCTCGACGGTGACGTTGTCGGCGAAGCCCTTCCATTCCGGCGCTTGGGTGCCGAAGACCTGCACCCAGCCGCGCTTGGCAGCCTTGGCATTGGTGCTCATGGCCAGCCACTTCGGCGCCACGACGATGGTCGGCCCCCAGTAGCGGTGGGCATCGATAACCTTGGCGATCTCCTTGCCATCGGCATCGGCTGGCGGGGTAAGGATGAGAAGACCAGCGGTGCTCTCGAGCGCGCGGCGGTTGCGCTGGCGCTGGACGTCGAGTCCCTCTGCTTCGAGCATTCGGGCAAGGCCGGCATAGCCATTGAGGCCCTGACCACCGACGTGCGCGCCGCCATTGTTGGCATTGCCGCCGGTCCCGTTGCCGAGGAACCACAGCAGCGCGACGAACGCGAGCGCGCCGACCAGCAGCATGCCGATCAGCGTGCTGCGGGAGAACGGGGATGGCGCGGGGGTGCTCAAGCGGTTGTGCCTGTCAGCGGTGCGAGGGCGAAGCGCGAATAGGCGGCGCGCGCGGTGCTCCACTCGTCAGGCCCCAAGGGGCGCAGGGCATAGCGGGCGCGCTCAACCAGGCTGGCGATGGTGCCAAATGCGGTGCGCGCTTCTCCGGGCAGGCCTGCGATCATGCCGATCTCGCGCGCGGTGCTGGAGGGGGCGAGCCAATCGGGCCGGGCGCGGGCGATCTGGCCGACGCTGCGCTTTAGCAGGAGGTGCGCGGCTTCGCCATAGAGGCCCTGCGCAGCAAGCCGGTCCGCGTCTTCCAGCAGGGCCAGCGCCTCTTCGCGCCGGGGCGTCCATTCTGGCTCGGCCACTTTCTGGCGGGTGCCACGTTCGCGCCACAGCGGCCAGAGCAGGCTCCACGCGATCCACAGGACGCCAAGACCTGCGCCGATCAGCATGACCATCTCGATCACGCTCCAGCTACCGCCGAGCAGGCGGCCGAGCGGTGAGAGCAGCCATTCAAGGAAGCGGCCAAGCGCTTTCAACCAATCCGGCGTGATCGGGGCCGGGTCGGGCGGGACTGGAGCGAACTGGATATCCCCCGATTCGCGGATCGACCGCCACGCAGCCTCGGCTGTGGCCGCGTCGTTTGCTGGAACTGTCGCCGCTGCAGGTGCCGTCACTCGCGCAACCTTGCACGAGGCTGATGGTGGAGCAAGCGCAAGTCTTCGCCCTTTCGGACGGTCTTACTGGCCGCGAATCCGCTCCATCGGGTAAGTGCCAAGTATTCGCAGGTCTTTGGCAAAGAAGCCCAGCTCCTCAAGCGCGAGATCGACCGGGCGTTCGCCGGGGGCACCGACGATGTCGGCAAAGAATTCGGTGGCGGCAAAGCTGGCGCCACGCTGGTAGCTTTCAAGCTTGGTCATGTTGACGCCGTTCGTCGCAAATCCGCCCAGCGCCTTGTAGAGCGCGGCGGGAATGTTGCGGACCTCGAATACGAAGGTGGTCATAGCCGGACCGGAGATAGTGGCGGGATTTCGCGGCGTTTTCGAGAGGATGACGAATCGGGTAGTGTTGTCGTGTGCGTCCTCGACGTTATCCTCGATGACCTTGAGACCATAGAGTTCGGCGGCAATGCGCGGAGCCAGCGCGGCCACTGTCGGATCGCCGAGTTCGGCGATGTAGGCTGCAGCGCCGGCAGTATCGGCATAGCTCATCGGCACGATGCCCCGGTCGCGCAGATAGAAGCGCGACTGGCCCAGCGCCTGGGGGTGGCTGTAGGCGGCGGTGAAGGGACCATCGCCGAGCGCCATCAGGCTGGCGTGGATCTCGAGGAAGTGTTCGCCGACGATGGACAGCCCGCTTTCGGGCAGTAGGAAGTGGATATCCGCCACGCGCCCATGCTGAGAGTTTTCGATCGGGATGATCGCCTGTCCTGCGCGACCTTCCTTCACGGCATCGAGCGCATCCTCGAACGAGAAGCAGGGCAGCGGCAGGCAATCGGGCAGGGCTTCCATCGCCGCGCGGTGCGAGTTTGCGCCGGGCGCGCCCTGGAAAGAAACCGCGCGGGCCGGATCGGCGGCTGCGGCTGCGGCCATCTGCTCGACAAGGGCGAGGGCTGGGGCTGGATAGCTTTGCATGACGCGCGGGCGTTAAGCCGCTCCGTCCTTTCGGGCAAGCGTGTTCGAATTTGCCTAGATCGCATTTGGCCTTCAAACCATCTTGCGCTGCGGGATGGCCCTGACTAGAGGGTCCCCGAACTCGCGCGGGTGTCGGCAAGGTGCTGACGTTGCGCCTATGGGGCTCGTAAATGGACGATCGTTTCAATACCATCGCCGGATGGACCTTGTTCGGGGGCATCGTGGCTCTGGGGCTCTCCAGCCTGTCGGCACACTACTTCCTTGCCGACAAGGAGCACCGTCCGGAAAAGATGGGCTACGCGATCGAAGGCGTCGTCGAAGAAGGCGCCGAAGGTGGCGCCGCGGCTGAACTGCCGCTGGCGAATCTTCTCGCTGCCGGCGACGTTGCCAAGGGCGAGGCCGTCTTTGCCAAGTGCAAGGCCTGCCACACGGCCGAACAGGGCGGCGCCAACGGTATCGGTCCGAATCTTTATGGCATTGTCGGCAAGCCGGTAGGCAAGCACGCGGCCGGTTTCGCTTATTCGGCCGATCTTGCAGGTCATGGCGGCAACTGGGATTTCGCCACGCTGAACGAGTGGCTGAAGAACCCCAAGGCTTTCGCGGCCGGTACCAAGATGTCGTTCGCGGGCCTGCCCAAGGGCGAAGACCGCGCCAACGTGATTCTCTATCTCAACTCGCTCGGCTCGAACTTGCCGCTGCCTGCGCCTGAAGCCGTCCCGGCTGCCGGCGCTGCTCCCGCAGCAACTGCTGCCCTCGTCGGCGATGCTGCCAAGGGCGAGGCCATCTTCGCCAAGTGCAAGGCTTGCCACACTGTGGATCAGGGCGGCGCCAACGGCATCGGTCCGAATCTGTTCGGCGTCTATGGCGAAGCGGTTGCCGGTGACCGTGGCGGTTATGCCTTCTCCGATGCGCTCAAGGGCCATGGCGGCAACTGGGATGACGCGACGCTGGACCAGTGGCTGACCAGCCCTGCGAAGTTCGCTCAGGGCACCAAGATGACCTTTGCGGGTATCTCCGACGCCCAGCAGCGCGCCGACGTGATCGCCTACCTGAAGTCGAAGAAGTAGGCTTCGCCTCCAGCGGAAATTCAAAAGGGCGTCCGGAGCGATCCGGGCGCCCTTTTGCTGTCTTTGGTGCCGGTTGCCCGCGCGCAGCGACAGGCGCATCGTTACGCTTTGGGAGAACTCAATGCGCCTGCTCGTTGCTTTGCCGCTCGTCATGATGATTACCCAGGCAACCGCGGCGGAACCGCCCGCAGCGATACAAGGAAACTGGACCGTCGATCTGTCAGCAAAGCCGGAAGAGCCTTACTTGAAGCCGATGGTGCTGCAACTGGAGGCCGACGGCACCGTGAAGGGAAGCTTCTACGAGAGCGAGATCCTCGCGGGTCGTTGGAAGACTGACCGCGGTCGCACATGTGTCAGCTTCCGGACGACCGATGGTGCCGGACCTTACCATACCGCGGCGTGCCTCGTCGGCGATCACATGGAAGGCCAGACTTGGGCCGAGCATCGCAATTTCCTGTTCAACTGGAACGCAAAGCGCTGATGCGTCAGTCGCGGCAGGCCTCGGCCATGATCGCCGCGTTCAGCGTATCGGGCTCAACCGGCGCATACTGATCGGCACTGTCCGCATCGACGGCGTTGCGCGAGACGATCTGCCCCGATGCGCCATAGTCCGTCGCCGCCGCTATCAGCACCCGCCGCGCGGTGCAGTCATAACGGAACAGGATGACCTTGCGGCCCGTGGCGAGCCCCGCAGCAGGCGCAAAGTCGAAACCTGCCCAGACCTGGCGGACCGCGAAGCTGCGTAGCATGCTCGGCGGCAGCTCATGCACCGATTCGGGACGGACCAGTACCTCGGTACGATCCTCGGCCACGCCGATGACCTTCCAGTCGGCAGACCATCCTCTTGCCGCGATCTCCTCTGCCCCTGCCGCGCCAGAGAGTCCGAGGAGGGTGAGGGGAAGCAGCAGGTTGCGGATGGAGGTCATCGGGGCGGCTCCGGATTGGGTCGGTTAACGCCCTGATAACCATGGTCACCCTGCGCGCCAGTTAGGGGTTTACCCTGAGTCCCGCGATGCGACAGCAGGCTAGCCGTCGGTTAACGCCTCGTTCGCCCGGCCCTTGAAGCCCTGCGCGATCACGTACCACTCGGAGGAATCCTTGCGGCTCGACGGTGGCTTGGCGTGCTTCACGGTGGTGAAGTTCCTCTTGAGGATGTTGAGCAGGTCGCCATCCGTGCCGCCGGCAAAGACCTTGGCGACGAAGGCACCGCCCGGGGCAAGCGTCTGGATTGCGAAATCGACGGCAGTCTCGACCAGACCCATCGTGCGCAGGTGGTCAGTCTGCTTGTGGCCGACGGTGTTGGCGGCCATGTCGGAGATGACAAGGTCGGGCGGTCCGTCGAGTGCGCCTTGCAGCGCTTCGGGTGCCTCGTCGGCCATGAAGTCCATCTGGAAGATCGTCACCCCTTCGATCGGGTCGGTCGGCAGGAGATCTATGCCGACAATCTTCGCTGCGGGCGACTTCTTGCGCACCACCTGGCTCCAGCCGCCCGGTGCGATGCCGAGATCGACTACGCGCTTCGAGCCCTTGAGCAGGCCGAATTTCTCGTCGAGGTCGATCAGCTTGAACGCGGCGCGGCTGCGCCACCCTTCGGCTTTCGCCTGCTTTACGTACGGATCGTTGAGTTGGCGCGACAGCCAGCGGACCGAAGAGGCCGAGCGGCCCTTGGCGCTCTTGAGTCGCTCGTTGGGATTCTTGCCGGAACGACTCATGATAAATGACGACTCATGCTGCTTCCGTTCGTTTGGGCCCGCGCGGATCAGCGCCGGTGGCCATGAGGCTGCGCAGGATGCCTTCGCGAATGCCGCGATCGGCGATGCCCAGGCGCTCGGCCGGCCATATGTCGAGTATCGATTCGAGAATCGCACAGCCTGCCACGACCAGATCGGAGCGTTCCCGCCCGATGCAGGGCACACCAATGCGTTCGGCCGGTGTCATCGTCGAAAGGCGGCGGGAGATATCGCGCATGGATTCAGCAGGCACGATCAGCCCGTCGACCGCGCGCCGGTCATACTGTGGCAGTTCGAGGTGGAGTGATGCCAGCGTGGTGACCGTGCCGCTGGTGCCAAGCAGGCGGATCGAGCGATCACCCCGAGCGGCGTGCCGGATCGGCGTGACGCGCGCAGTGAAGTCGGCAAAGCCCTCGTCAACGCGGCGGCGCATTTCGGCATAGGCAACCGCGCGCGCTTCGGGGTGGTCGGCAATTGCACCAATGCTCTCTGTCAGCGACACGACGCCCCACGGCACCGATTGCCAGTCGAGGATGCGCGGCACCGTTTCGCCGGTTTCGACCAGCACCATTTCGGTCGATCCGCCGCCGATGTCGAAGATCATGGCGGGGCCATTGCCCTGCTCAAGCAGGATGTGGCAGCCGAGCACGGCAAGCCGTGCCTCTTCCTGGGCGGTGATGATGTTGAGGTGAATACCGGTTTCCTCGCGCACGCGATCGATGAAGGCCTGACCATTGCTGGCGCGGCGGCAGGCTTCGGTGGCGACCGAGCGGGCGAGGTGAACGTTGCGCTTGCGCAGTTTATCAGCGCAGACGTGGAGTGCAGCAAGCGCACGGTCCATCGCTTCGTCAGACAGGCGTCCGGTCTGCGCGAGACCTTCGCCGAGCCGCACGACGCGGCTGAACGCATCGATCACCACGAAATGCTCGCCCGATGGTCGCGCAATCAGCAGGCGACAATTGTTGGTGCCGAGATCAATCGCGGCATAGGCTTGGCGGTGGTGCGGGAGCGGCTTCTGCCAGCCGGAGGACCGTTCCGGGACAGGAGGCGATGCAGGCTGTGCCACCGTAGCCATGATGGCCGGGGCAATAGCCTCGTTGCTGCCGCTGCCGCGTGCTGCGGGCGGACTGGTCTTGCCGGCAGATTTGGGTGGGACTCCGCTCCCGCTCTTGCCGCGTGGCCGACGGGGCTTCTTCCTTTGCCCCTTCTTGCCGACGACCGCCTTTCCGCTGGTCGTCTTTCCGTCAGCCTTCTGGCCATCCGGACGCGCGTCTTGCCCATTTGCCGGCGGAATGAAACCCGCCATGACTCGTATTCGCTTATGTTTTCCCACGCTGCCTGATGCCGCCGGGTACTTGAGCGCAATGCTAGCGATGTGCCGCTCTGCCCGCAAGACCGGCTCCAAAAATGCCGATTGAACCGCTTGACTTGGGGAACGGCGCCCCCTAGTTGCGCGCCTCACACTGCCCCGTCGTCTAATGGTAAGACTACGGATTCTGATTCCGTCTATCGAGGTTCGAATCCTCGCGGGGCATCCATTTTTTTACAGAAAAACTCTGCATATCAGGGCGTTGGGCTGCATTGCCTTTGATTGCCCCCACATTTTACCCCACATCGCTCTCGACTGCGGGATTCCGGCCGGAAAGAAATTTCAGGTGGCGGAGCGCGTGTCAGGCCAAAACGCTGGCTCTGTCAGTGCAGTAGTTGACTACACACCGTACGCGACAAATCGCAGGCGGAAAGGCTGCAAATCTGCGCCATTCCAGCGGCGGCAGCTTTACCGTCAAATGTGACTTGGTGGTCTGTGCGCCAGTCGGATTCACTAAAGTTGCCCGGAACAGCCCGGATTTCCGCCAATTTCGTCCGCTGTCCCCATTGTGCAGCCCGACTTGCTTTCAAGTCATGCCAATGGTCGCGCTGGCATCGCGCCAATTCAGACATTGGCCTCCAGCAAGGTGATTTCATCGGGGGTCAGATCGAACAGCGCATAGACCTTGGCGTTGATCTCGGCTTCCAGCCGGGCGATCTCGGCTGTCAGGCCGTGGATTTCGGCGCGGCTGGTGGTGATCCAGTTTTCCCAATCGTTGCGTTCCTGAAGCGGGATTTTGGCCTTCAGTGCCTTTTCCACTTCCTTTTGGAAGGCGGCGAAGTCGGGCAGGTTCCACCATTCCTTCAGCTTGCCAGTCAGCTTGGCATTGGCCGGATCAACAGCAAGGTCGGGAATGCGGCGGGTGATCGCCTGTTGCAGTGCATAGCGCCTTTCTGCGGCTGCTTGGGCGGCTTCGGCCAAAGAGCCGAGTTCGGCACGTTGAAAATCCGTGCCCTTAGCTATCGGCAGCGTTTCCATATGTTGGGCCGTCGCCTCAAAAAAGCCGCCTCTGACAGCAGTGGTGCGCGACGTGAAACAAAACCACGCGAGTTTTGAATTTAGGAATGCCAGCAGGCTTTTATCGTCAGTTGGCACAAAGTAAGTCTTGTTGTTCGATAATGCGCCGGTCCGTTCGAAGCTGTGAATTGGGGAATCTTGAAAGTGGCCGTAAGCGATTTTCCCGGCTTCGAAGCCGGGGAGATACGCCTCCTGCGCCTGCTGCAACTCGAACCACGCCTGCTTGGTGGCGCGCTTCTCCAGCTTGTCTTTGAACGGTAGCAGCCAATCCCGGATGGCGGGATAGTCATCGATCCGCACCCGATTCTTGGGAATGTAAATGATCCACAGGCCGCGCGACTCCGCACGCCAGCGCTTCAAATCCTTGCCTTCCAGAAATGGCTTCAGCAGTTCCTCCGAACGCGGGTCGTCACGGCACAACTTTTCCTTGGTCGGCGTATCGATGACAAAGGCCTCATTTAGACCGGTCTTGATCCCGTAAAGCGGTGAGCCATAGACTTCCTTCAGCGTTGACTTGCCCGCCGTGATTTTCGACCGCAGTGCGCGCAGGGCATCACCTTCCAGTTCCCATGAACCGCGCCCCAGCGCCTCTTGCGGGAAGGGCTTGGCCGCATCGGCAAAGGCATCGGCAAAGCTGTCTGTCGGCATTTCACCGATCTTCCAGAATTGCAGTTCGTGCCCCGGTGGCGGGCTTCCTGCCCGCATGGTCAGGATCGCGGGATAGGTGGTGACGCCTTCGAAAATCTGGTGGTCGCCAAAATCCACCACGGTTTCCAGCGTGGCCTTGGCGCGCAGGAAATCGCGCAGCGGTGCGCCCGATCCGGTCTTGAAGAATGTGCTGCTGCTGATGAAGCCCAGCCGCCCGCCGGGCTTCAGCAGCTTGATCCCGCGTTCGAAGAAATAGGCGTAAAGGTCGGCCCGGTCGGAAACGACTTCATAGCGCTTTTCCAGCCACGGCTTCATGGGTTTGATCAGTTCCATGCGCACATAGGGCGGATTGCCCAGCACCACGTCGAAACCGCCGCTGGCGAAAATCTCAGGAAATGCGGTTTTCCATTCGAACCCGTGGCTGCGATAGGCAAAACTGGCGTCTTCGATCAGGCTATCGCCAACGCGCAGATTTGCGTCCAGACTGTCCAGCACCTTGCCGCGCCGCGCGGTCTTGATCCACAGGCTCAGCTTGGCGATTTCCACGCTCTCGCTGTTCACGTCCACGCCGAACAGGTTGTGTGTCAGGATTTCGCTGTCAGGGTCCAGCAGGTCGCCCGCCATGCCAGTGCCGGACAGTTCGGCCAGCTTGGTGTTCACCTGCCCAAGTTCGGCTTTCAGGTAATCGAAAGCCATGATCAGGAACACGCCCGATCCGCAGGCTGGATCGACAATGCGCAGGGCGGTCAAGCGGTCGCGGTATTCGGCCCATGCCTGTCGTTCCGCCTTCGCCGATTTCCACGCAATCGCCTCGTCATCGGCATTCGCGCCCTTGGCGGCATATCGGCCAAGGATTTCGGCAAATATCTCTTTGCAATGCGTGCCCAGCGTCTGATCGACAATGAAGCGCGCCACATAGTCCGGCGTATAGACCACGCCGTCACGCTTGCGCCGCCCGCTGGTGCCGCTGGTCCTTTTCTCCACCGGCGCTTCGCCCAGCGCTTCGGCCTGAAGCTGTTCCACATCGGCAATCGACTGCTCGAATATGTGGCCCAGCACCGTGACGGAAATTTCGCTGGCAAAGTCATATTCCGCCAGCCGCTTGAAACCCTCGCAGATATGGTCCGGCACGGCCAGTGCATCGATGGCGGCGTTCGGCTGGAACAGGCCGCCATTGTAGCGCGGGATTTTGAGCTGGTCGTTGCCCCGGTCAATCGCGTTGAACAG
Organism: Novosphingobium jiangmenense; assembly: GCF_015694345.1. Lineage (GTDB taxonomy): Bacteria > Pseudomonadota > Alphaproteobacteria > Sphingomonadales > Sphingomonadaceae > Novosphingobium > Novosphingobium jiangmenense. Next base: position 79,397 of record NZ_JADQDC010000007.1, on the reverse strand, counting down.
GCCCAGGAAGGTCTGCCAGACCGGCTTGGGGTTGTAGGGGTCGCGGTGCTGGAAGGCGTTCAACAGGCTGTCATCGGGCAACAGGCCATTGTCTTCGGCAAAGGCGATGAACAGCACTCGGTCTAAAATCGTCTGGCCCAGCCGGATCGCCTCCAGCGGGTCGCCTTCAGGCAGGGCAGTGCGAACCGCCCCAATCAGATCGCTGCGCAGGGTGCGATAGTCGGCATAGAGCCGCGCGGTAATGTCGCGGTCTTCCTTCCGGCTTTCCTCCAGAATCGCCAACGTCTGGCCGGAAAGCAGGTTGTCCGCCGACAACAAAAGCATGAAGCGCTGATATTCGGCTGGATCATGAAGTTTCGCCAGATCGAAGCTGTCGTGGAATTGCCGCCCGTCCGCATAGCTGTAGAGGCGGATTTCCAGATAGTTGGAAACCAGCACCCATTTGGTGCCCACGTTGTCGCTGGCGTATTCCCATGCCTGTTGAACCGGGGTCTTAGCCCGGCCCGGCATGATGGCATCAAGGTTCTTGGTCTTTGCGCCCTTCAGTTCGAACGGGGCGATGATCCGCCGTTCGCCCTTGCTGAATTGCCCTAAGGCAAGGTCAACCGATCCCGCGCCAATCTGCGCTTCAACGTCAACGGTCCACTGGCCGCTATCGTTGAAGTCCTGATAGCCCAGCACGTCGCATATGATCCGCTGTTTGAAATTGCCGTGGAGGGCAGTTTCCTTTTGCGTCTCTATCGAGCGGTCGCGGATAGTTTCACCCCACTGGCGCAGGATTTCGAGCTTTGCAGGATCAGGCGCGGCGGCGCGGGCGATATGGCGTTTGATTGTCTTGGTATTGAACAGTTGCACACTTCACCCCCTGCACCGGCGTAAGGCTTAGCAGCGGGTGCGGCTGGACGCCAAGGGGGCATGGTCGAGACGCGCAACGGCAAAATTGCGGGTCCTACCTCGCATCATCAAGTTATCCATGCGCATACGGACCGCATTTCGAAAGCGTGTCGTCACTTTGAAGCATGGTTACAGTTTGAAGTTTGAGTTCGGCGCGCCTTCGCGCCAATGTTCTGAGATGTCCCGCAGCGTTTGCCGATGATGCGCCCGCCGGGCTCTAGTCGCTTCAGGCCAAACTGAAATGCGACCTCCGGGTCTGCACCTTTGAGCAGGTATGCAAGCGCAGCCTCCAAGTTGACCGCGTGGAGATCGGGAATGCCCACTTCCATGCCCAAGCGTCCACCAATCGGTTTGCTGCGAATGACACGCGCCCGGTAAGGCTGCCCGGTGATCCTGCGAAGCCAGCCGCGTTGAAGCGCGGTCAGGTACGACACGAGATTAGCAGGCACATGAGCCAGCAAGTGGCAGTGCCCGCCTTTCCCTGCGCCATTCTCATGTGTCCAGACCCATGCGGTGTTGCAGCCATACCGGGCCAGTGCCTTGGCCATCAGATCGGTGAAACGCCCGGTTGCCTTCGCCATGTCGGTCAAGGGCACGCCAGCTGCTTCCCAATGAATTGTAACCATGCGCGTAAAAGGCAATCCAATGGTGGCGGCATGGCTGGAGGCTGCCAACAGGTTGCCGATTTGTGGGGCGCTGAGGCAATGACTTTCGCGGCTGGCAGTGTTGCGCGCGCCTCCCCGACGTTTGCCACCTGTCCGCGTGTTTGAAACTTCACCGGGTTGAGGATTCGGTGAAGTTTCAAACGATGATGTAGGGTTTACGGACGCCCTAGAATGCGCGCACTTCGTGTAGTTGGCACGTGCCATGCTATTTAACGCGCGCACGTTTAGGTGTCGCAGCACATTTGCTTGGCCAATCAGCAGGTGGGAGACTGAGGCACGGTGTCAGCATAGATCCTGGCAACCCACACGATAGCTGTCTTACCGCTGGAGTTGCGTCGCCGTTTGCCGCTGGCGAAGACAAGTCCCTTCCGGCGCAACTCAGAAATTCGCGGCAGGATCGAGGTGCGATCAAACCCGATTGCCAAAGAGGTTTCGTGCGCGGTCAGACCTTCATGAGCAGCCTCGTAGATCACCGCGTAGCTCAAGCTCTGCAAGCGGCCCATGCGCTCGGAGTTGGCCTCTGCGATGTGCGGGATGTTGCCGATCGAATTGCAGGTGGAAGTGGTCATTCCGCCGTCTCCCGAATCAGAGTAGGCAGACGATGCTTATCGAGCAGTTTGTCCAGCCAATTGGCTTGGGCTTCACTCAGTGGTGAGTGATCCACGACAAGCTGCCCGAGGAAGCTGCCGGTCTTACGAGAGAGCCTGTGAGGGCCGTTGAGCAGAGCCAGTGCCGCCGTTCGGTGGTCGGTGAACAGATCAACCATGACACGCTCCTCCGTTCAAGGCCGACACCAAGAGTATGATCGCCAATTCTGCACCGACCTCCTGCGCAAGGATCAGAAACTTCTGTGGCGCCGGGGGATGGCCAAAAGATTGGAGCGACCAGCCTCCAAGCAGGTCGCCGCGGGTCCCGGCCTTGCCCGCCGGGTTTTCGTTCGTCCGGTGCATGGCTCAGCAAACCTCCCCAAATGCCGGGAGGTTGGCGAGGTATTCATCGACACTCGCAAACTCAATCAGCGTCTTGGCACCCAGTTTCTTTGCACGAATTTTCTTGTCGCGCAGGAGTTCATATGCGGTGGTTTTGCCAAATCCGTAGCGCGTGCATGTCGCTTTGATGTCGCCATGCGTCGCAGAAACCGCTTTCGTGTTGGTCATGTTTTCGTCTCCGCCAGCGTACGAGCGGAGTTGCGTGGACGCTGGCGGAAGCTCAGCTACGTTTCCAACGGCACCGGGTCGTTACGTTGTTTTTATTGGCTCGGCGGGAGGGGTAAGCGCCCCCATGATTCGGTCATCTCCGGGGCAGGGCCCGTCAGTGGGGTCCAGATAGCCCCAAAGGTCTTCCACAAATCGGGCAAACGGGCTTCGCCAGCCCTTCGTTGCCTTTTCACTCGGATTAGAGACGGTTGGCGACTTCCCCGTTGCATCTTCAAAGATCCTGCCCAATTCTGGGATCAGCCTGCCCAGCCAACCGCTTCGGTCCTTCTTTTGGGCGTGATAGGAGGTCCTAGGGAACGCCTCACCAATCTTCTGCACCCTAGCGGCAGCTTGCGCGAAAACACCCCTCCACTGATCGCGGAAGCCATCCGGCGAGTACCGGGGCACCGAGTCTGCAATCTGCTCGTCCAATGAGTTACCCGCTCCGATCCCGGTAGAAACAGCGTCAGCAATTGCACCAATCAATGCAGCCTGAATCAATGCAAGGTTCTCGATACGGTCAGCAGAGCTTGGGGTTGCGGTAGATCGGGCGTAACCAATTGCATGGAGGCCCTTGTTCAAAAGCCTGAGCCCGGCTTCAACGTCATCAATTGCTCCTTCGATGTCTTCCGCCGATATCCGGTGCTCTTTGGCGATATCACGCGGCCCGCTCGCAAAACCTGCCGTGGCAACCTTGTCCGCAAATTCGGGGAGGCGGTCCTCATGAACCCCGATTTTTCTGAGGGCATTGAAGACCAAATCAGTGTGGTCCCTTGCACGATACTCCTCCGTTGGTTGGAGAATCACGTATCCCGCCGCCTGTAGGAGTGTATTGATTGGATCGTTCATCTCTGCCTCACACGCGATTCCAATCTGCGAAGCGGAGTGACGTTGCCTGCAATGCCTGTGAGCGAAGGTGCAGCGAAGCGCCCCCAAGCTTCCATCAATGCGCGGCGCATGTCGCGCAGATCGGATCGAAGATATGCTTGCTCCGTTGCCGTGCCGACGCGGTGGGCCAGCGCCATTTCGGCCACCATTGCGGGGATAGTTGGCATCTTTTCGGCGGCCCAATCACGGAATGCGGATCGGAAGCCATGCACCGTTTCAGTTCGGCCAGCTGTCCGTAGGGCTTTGGTCAGCGACATATCGGAAAGCGGCCCGCCGCGCGTGCCAGCAAATATTAGCCCCTTGCGCATGTCTTTTGGCGCAAAGGCTTCAAGTAGCGCAACGGCGGCATCAGACAGGGTGACAACGTGCCCCTCTTTCATCTTCATCACCGACGCAGGGCGCGTCCATGTCCGGGCCTCCAGGTCGATTTGCTCCCATGTCACTTGCCGGACTTCACCGGAGCGCGCGGCAGTGAGGATGGCGAACAAGACGGCATAGCGGCTGGCGCTTGCGCCCTTGCCAAGCTCGTCAGCGATAAATGCGGGCACTTCGGCGAAGGGCATCGCTGCGAAGTTGCCGCCGCGCGCCTGCTTGGAAAGGCCAGTGCGCAGTTCGCGGGCATCGGGCAACGCATCGGTACGCCAGCCGCGCGCCTTGGCGAAGGCAAGCACTTGGCCAATGCGGCTGCGCACCTTGCGGGCCATTACGGGCTTGTCGGTCCAGATCGGGGCAAGCGCGGTGATGACTTCGGCGCTGCCAATCGCGTTCACTTTCAACTCCCCTAGCTTGGGGTTCGCATGTTCTTCTAGCGAAGCCTTGAACGCCTTGGCCGTGCGCTCGCTCCAGCCGGACTTGAGCGCCTTGTGCGCTTCTGTCACCGCCTCGGCAAAGCTGGGCACCTTCACCCGCTGCCGGTCCCGCTCAACCTTCGGATCATTACCCGCCTTGGCGAGCTTGCGCAGCGCCGCAGCCTTTTCCCGCGCTTCGGCCAGCGAGAGGCTCTTGCGCAGCATAAGGGGAATCTCTGAATGCCGGGGATCGCCTTTGCCGAATGCCTCGGTGCCAAGACCATCAACGTCAACAGTGCCAAGACCTATGTCTCTGCGCTTGCCGTCTACCTGAACGCGAAGCATCCACGACTTCGCGCCGCTGGGGGCGACCAGCACGAAGAGGCCATCCCCGTCCTGATAGGCGCGCTTCACCGGCTTACCGGACGATCCAAATCCGGGCTTGGCATTGCGGACCTTGGCAACGGTGAGCTTCCCCACACTATTTCCCCCACATTCACCCCCACACTTTATTGCGGCTTTTGGCGAACGTCAACGGTAGGGTACGGAATAGCTATGTCACAAACTATCGTATTTGCTTGGTTTAATCGGAAGGTGACGGAGTGCAGCGGAAGCTAGTTACAATCCTCGCGGGGCATCCACTTGCCATTATAATCATAGCGTTGTGGTGTGCGGGCAGTTTCTACCTGCCTGTGTCGGACACATGATCGCGGTGGATGACTTGGAATTCCATGGCTGACGGCCCGTGCATGCGACATGGATGCGACATCAGGCACGGTCTTTGTTGTCGATTCGTCCGGCATCTTGCACCACATGCCGATCCGCTGTCCAAATGACGCGGTTACTTGGCCTGACGCAGCCTTTCCAAGACGTCTGACAAAGCCATTTGTGCATCAGAATGAGGCTAGCACCGCCGAGCTGACATAGGTGGTGTTGCCTGTAGCTGGCGCATTGGGTGCGGCGCGCAGGAAGCGTCCCTTGGCGAGCCAGAACGCATTGACTTCTCCACGCAGAAACCCCGGCACGATCCAGTAGCGCATCCGGCCTTCGATCTGGTGGCCGGCGAAAGTGCCGGACTTGCCGCTGGCATCCCGCACGCCGGTCGTGGCGAAGCTGTCGGTCCTTTCGGCCAGCCATAGCGGATGATAGGTCGCGAAGGCATCGAAGCGTTTGCCGGGTGCGACTTCTGCGCGCAGGCCGGGGCTTTTGATGTTGCTGCGCCCGATGGCGGCGAGCACGCCGGCCGGGCTGAAATCGGCGCGGCGCATGCCGAAGAGTGTATCGAAGCGACCGTATGAGCCGCCGGGGCCGTCGCCGCTGGCGTAGTCGTACTCGACCGAGAGGCGCAGGTGCGCCGGGCCGGGAAACAGGTAGCCGGCGTCGGCGTGGATGAACCAGGCATCGACATCGAGCTTGCGGGCGCCGGTCCGCGCGGTCTCGCTGACTTCGCCGAATTGCCATGCACCTTCGATCTCGAAATCGGGCTTGCCTGCCTTGGGCTCGCGGATCAGGCGCGCGGCAACGGTGTGAAGGTTGCGATCGCGCGTGGCGCGCGACGGGCTGTCGCGCTCCTGCAGGCGGAAGTATGAAGCTTCTGCCGTTGCTCCGAACACGGTCTTGGGGCGCCAGACGAGGCCGCCCCACAGGCGCAGGTCGAAGCTCTCCTTGTCGAGGCCGTAACGGTTGGCGAGGACCGAGGCCTGATCATCGGGCTTGCGGATCTGCGGCAGCGTGTAGATCAGCGTCGCGGCGGTGCCGTCGCTGGTCTTCAGGTCAGCCCGCAGGCCGGTGTAGCCATTGGTGGTATTGCGATAGTCGTCCGCCGCGATCAGGCGGCGCGAGCCGAGGTTGAGCACGAAACGCCCGGCTTCGAGCGTCAGCTTTGTGCCTTGCGCCGGCGTCAGATCGACGGCCACATAGCCTTGCACGACCTCGAGCGTGTTGACGTCGTTGGCGCTGACCGAACTGCCGGGCTTGCCCAGCCATGCGCGGCTGTCGAACATTTCCGCGCCGATGCGGAAGGTCGGCGTGGCCTTGTATTCGACAGCCAGAGTGGTGCGCAGGGCGACCTGCTGGTCGGTCGGCGGAAGGTTGATGCGCGGTTGCCCGGTAAGGGTCTCGTAGCGCAGACGCACGGACCCGCCGATCGTGACGTTGGATGGCGAGCCGACGAGAGACTGGAGACGTGGCGTGTCGGCCAGGGCATCGCCGGGTGTCAGGAGAAGTGCAGGAACAGCTGCAGGCAGAAAGCATGCGAACGACTTCAAGGCAGGCTCCATCGCGACCATGCGGCCGTCCAATGAAGCAACGCTTGAGCGCGCGCTGCGCTTGACCGGGAGGTTGCGCTGCCCCGGTTGGACGGCTGATGCAATGTTTCTGCTTTCAGGACAAGTGTGTCCGGGTGATGACACGGGCTGACCGCTGCGGGAGTCGCGTCAGAGTTCAGGGTTGAAGTGGTCCGCCAGCTCTCCCGGCGCGAAGCCGTGGGTGTAGGACTGCGGATCGAGCGGCAGCATTCCGGCGTTCCATTGCTCCCACGCGGTCTTGAGCGAGGCGAAGTCCTGCGGCTGCCGGTCCTTCAGGTTGGCCCGCTCGAGAGGGTCGGCGGCAACGTCGAACAGGAACTCGTTCTGGCCGACCTTCAGGTATTTGAGGTTGCCGCGACGAGCCGCGCGCTGGGCGTGGTTCCTGTAGCGCCAGAACAACGTGCGCTCGGGCAGTTCGCCGCTTGAGAGCGCGGCGGTGATGTCTTGGCCGTCGCTGGGGAACGAAGCATCGGGTGCAGAACCCGCCGCAGCGAGGAAAGTCGGCAGCCAGTCCATCGAGATGATCTGGGCATCGCTGGTGGTGCCCGCGCGGGTCACGCCCGGCCAGCGGACGATGGCGGGGATGCGCAGGCCACCTTCGAGCAGTTCGGTCTTGCGGCCGCTGAAGGGCCAGGTGTCGGAGAAGCGCTCGCCGCCATTGTCGCTGGTGAAGACGACGATGGTGTCCTGTTCGGCCCCGCTGGCCTTGAGCGCTGCGAGGACGCGGCCGATCTGGTAGTCGAGACGGCGGACCATGGCGGCATAGATCGCCGCACTGCCGCCATCGAAATGGAAGAGCGCCTTGGGGTCTTTCAGCTGGGCGATGCGGGCGGATTCGCTCGCGTCGTCAGGCCCTTCCCACGGCCAGTGCGGCGCGGTGAAGTGGAGCGACATGAACCACGGGGCCTTGGCGGACGAGGCTTCGCGGATTTCTTCGATGGCGCGGTCGGCGAGGAGGTCGGTAAGGTAACCGGCCTTGTCGACCGGCGTCGGCCCGTCCCACAGGTCAGGCTGGCCGTTGCTGGTGGCGTGGGTGTAGTAATCGACGCCGCCGCTGCGGATGCCCCAGAAGGTCTGGTAGCCGCTCTTGAGCGGGCCGAAGTCGGGCAGGCTGCCGAGGTGCCATTTGCCGATCAGCGAGGTGCGATAGCCCGCTTTGGCGAGCTGCGATGGCAGCGTGGGGTGCGTGGGCGGCAGGCCGATGTTGGGGCGGAACGCCAGCGGCTCTTCCAGCCCCACCGGCAGGCGATACTGATAGCGCCCGGTGATCAGGCCGACGCGCGTGGCGGTGCAGACCGCGCTGTTGGCATAGGCATTGGTGAAGCGCAGGCCCTGCGTTGACAGCTTGTCGAGCACCGGGGTCTCGAAATCACGGCGGCCGTAGCAGGACAGGTCGGCATAACCGAGATCGTCGGCCATGATGTAGAGGATGTTGGGCTGCTTGGCGCGCTTGCGGGCAATCGCGGGCATGGCGGCGAGTGCCACAGTTGCGGCGGCTCCGCCAAGGGTGGCGCGGCGGGTGAGATTGAAGGTCGAGGTCATGGTGCGGTCCGTGATTGCTGCCGGCAGGTGGACCCGCGCGTGGTCGCGTAAGGCAGCATGAGCCTATCGCCGACAGGATCAATGTCTATTAAACCGATAGACAATTCAACTTCCCCGTCGGGAAGTTTTCCTTTTGCGGTGAAATGGCGCCGCTCGGGTTGACCATGAAGACTCAACTAGATAGGTAGAGAATAACCCGCAGGGCTCTCGACGATCAGGTCGGCCTGCACGCAAGGGGCCTGATCCGCGGCATTTGATGGGAAGCAGCTTGCTCCGCGTAAACAACCGCTAAAGCGCGCGATGCTGGGGCGACGGCGCCAGGCATCGTGTTCCCCTCCAGCAAGAGGTGATACGATGCGCAACATGATCCTGCACGCCTAAGCGCGCAACCACCGGACACACTTGACCCACCTGCCGCCCTGACCGGGCGCGGTGCGGCAACGTCCGAATCCCCCACATAACGCCAGTTCGGCGCGGTCCGCGTGGGCCGTCGCCCGGAGGAATGCGTCATGCGACCGCTTACCAGCTCCGACCTTGCGGATCTGGCCCGGTATCCCGCGTCCCTGCAACAGTCGATCGTTGCCCTTTGCGGCGTCGCCCCAGGCGACACTGCACGCGAAGCCGTGCCCGTTCCCGCCATCTTTAGTCGTCGCTCCCAGGCAGCGGCACGCTTTGGTTCAGGGAAGTAACACAATGAACAGGGTTTTTTGTTTCAAGCAGCGCCAGTTGATCCTCGCCTGCGTAGCGCTGGGCTCGCTGCTTGGCGCGGCTCCGGCCTCCGCCACCGAGCAGCCTGCCGACGTCGAGGCTCCGGCAGCCGCTGCCGAAGAGGCCGGTGAGGCCATCGTCGTCACCGCCTCGCGCCGTCGCGACGAGGACGTCCAGGACGTGCCCGTGGCGATCAGCGTGATCAGTGCCAATGCGCTGGAAAAGCGGGGCGACTTCACGCTCGGCCAGATCCAGCAGCAGGTGCCGAGCCTGCAGGTGTTCAGCTTCAACCCACGCAACACCAACATCAACATCCGCGGCCTTGGCTCCAACGTTGCACTGACCAACGACGGGCTGGAGAACGGCGTCGGGTTCTACATCGACAACGTCTATTATGGCCGTGTCGGCCTTTCGCAGTTCGACCTGGTGGACTTGCAGAGCATCGAGGTGCTGCGCGGGCCGCAGGGCACGCTGTTCGGCAAGAACACCACCTCGGGCGTGATCAACATCACCTCGCGCAAGCCGAGCTTCGAGCCGGAGTTCTCGGGCGAGGCGAGCATCGGCAACTACGGCTTCCGCCAGATCCGCGCTTCGGCTTCGGCGGGTATCGCTCCCGATCTGCTGGCGGTGCGCATCTCCGGCGCGATCAGCGGCAATGATGGCTTCCTGTTCAACAAGACAACGAGGACCCGCGCCCAGAACTACCGCAACGAGAGCATCCGCGGCCAACTGCTGATTACGCCCGACCCGGACTTCGAAGTGCGGATCATCGGCGACTACGCGAAACAGGAGCAGGACCACGTCCTCTCGGTCTTCGCGGACCTGCACACGACCTATCTCAACGGCGCGACGATCCCCAACAACTTCGCGCAGCGCGCGGCGCGCTTCCCGAGCTATGCGCTGCCCGCCTTCAAGCCGTTCGACCGCGTGGGCGAGGCCGACAGCCACTACCAGTCGAACATGGAAGGCTATGGCGTTTCGAGCGAGGTCAACTGGGACTTCGGCGGCGCGGCACTGGCATCGATCACCGCCTATCGCTGGTGGGACTGGAACCCGGCCAACGATGGCGACAGCACTTCGTTGCCAATCACCACCAAGGCCCAGCAGGCCAATCGCCAGCGCCAGTTCAGCCAGGAGCTGCGGCTCGCCTCCAAGGGCAATCGCACGGTCGATTACGTGATCGGCGCCTACTACTTCTGGCAGATCGTCAAGGGTTATGGCGCCACCCGCTATGGCTCGGCGGCGGCGCTGTGGAACCTGCCCGCAGCCAACCAGACCATTGCCAATGCCGCGCTCGATGGCTTCGAGGCCAACTCCACCTCGACGCCGGAGACGCGCACCTTTGCCTTGTTCGGCCAGACCGACTGGCACTTGTCCGACGCCCTGACCCTGACGACGGGTCTGCGCTGGACGCATGAGAAGAAGTCGGGCGCGTTCAGTCAGTTCTGGGTCGATGGTGCCGATCTTTCCGGCTTCACCCCGGCACAGGTGACGGCGATCAACGCAATCCGCACGCAGTTCAATCCGGTTACCAGCTTTTCGACTGAGTTCAGCGACAACAGTCTGTCGGGGCTGGTCACGCTGAACTGGAAGGTTGCAGCCGATGCCAGCCTCTACGGCAACTATTCGCGGGGCAACAAGTCGGGCGGCCTCAACCTCACCGCCCTGCCCGCAGGCATTCAGCCCGAAGTCGCGCCGGAAAAGGTCGATGCCTTCGAGCTGGGCTTCAAGTCGCAGTTCCTGAACCGTCGCGCCACGTTCAACGCCGCTGCCTTCTGGACCGAGATCCGCGACTATCAGTCCGCGATCACCGAGCAGGTGCCCAACACCGTCAACGTGCGGCAATACATCGCCAACATCCCCAAAGTGCGCTCGCGCGGGGTGGAAGGCGATCTGGCTTTCGAGGCGAACGACAACCTCTCGTTCACGGCATCGGCCAGCTACACCGATGCAAAATATGTCGAATATGCCAACGCGCCGCAGGCGGTGGAGAACCTCAACCTCGGCGGCATCCAGGACCTTTCGGGCAAGCCTCTGTCCGGGGTGCCCAAGTTTGCATGGTCGGTCGGGGCAGATGGCAGGGTGCCGCTGGGCGAACTCGGCGGGCGGGAACTTAGTCTCTATGCCCATGCCGATTACGCCCACCGCTCGAGCTTCAACACTTCCGCCACCAACTCGGCATGGGCGCAGGTGCCAGGCTTCGGCATCGCCAATGCGCGCATCGGGCTGAAGACCGCCGACGGCCTGTGGGACCTGTCGGTCTGGGCGCGCAACCTGCTGAACGAAGACTACTTCCTCAACCTCTCCCCCGCCAATACCGGCTTGGTCACCGCGCAGGTGGGCGAGCCTCGCACTTACGGTGTGACGCTGCGGACGCGACTGTGAGGCCCCGCGCATGACCACGCGATCCTCCGCCGCTTCGCCTTCGGGCAGCTATCACCGCCTCGCTGCGATCTACGTGCCGGTCACCGCCGCCGCACAGCCAGTCGCGGCCTGGCTCCCCGCCATCCTTGCACGTGACTATGGCGTACCGCTGACTCTTGTCGGCACGCTTTATCTGGCCGGCCAGTTGCTCAACTGCGCGCTCGATCCGGTGGTCGGCGCGCTGAGCGACCGCACGCAGAGCCGCTTTGGCAGGCGGCGGCCGTGGGTGGCGGGCGGAGGCGCGCTGTTCGTTGCCGGCAGTGCGATGCTGTTCTTCCCGCCGGCCAGTCTCGGCCTTGCGTGGCTGGTCGCAGCACTCGCCGCATACTACATCGGCCTTGCGCTGCTCTCGACGCCGCTGCTGGCGTGGAGCGGGGAGATTGCCACCGGCTATCACGACCGGACCCGCGCGGCTTCGATCTTCACGCTGTGGCAATCCATCGCGCTGGTCGGCGCACTTGCACTGGCCGCACTGGCACAGCATCTGCGGCCCGGCGACGGGCAGTTGCAACTGACGCTGTTCGGCTCGCTTGTCCTCGCCGCCGCCATCCCGGCGCTGTGGCTGACGCTCTCCAACCGCGATGACAGCGCGCCGCCCTTGCTGGCAGTCCCGCTCTCGCCGCTGGCCGCTGCGCGGGCCGTGTTCGGCAATCCGCTGCTGCTGCGCGTCCTCGCCTCGGATGCCGCGGTCCGCGCCGGCCAAGGCATCCGCACCACGCTGCTGCTGTTCTACGTGACGTTCTACCTCGGACGGCCGGAATGGGGCGCGGGGCTGTTCCTGTTCCAGTACGCCTTCGGCATGCTTTCTGCGCCGATCTGGCAGCGCATCGGCGTAGCTCTGGGCAAGCGCCGGGCTGCCATTCTCGCCGAAGTGTTCCAGGCGCTGATCAACCTCGCGCTGGTGCTGACCACGTCCGACCGGTTCTGGCTGGTCCTTGCACTCGCCTTTGCCCAGGGGCTGACGCAGGGCTCGGGCAACATCATGCTGCGTTCGATGGTCGCCGACGTGGCCGACAAGCACCGCGCCGAGACCGGCGAGGAGCGGACAGGACTCTACTATTCAGTCTTCGCCTTGGCCGACAAGATCGGCGGTGCGCTCGCCGCCGGGATCGCCCTGCCACTGATCGCCTGGTTCGGCTTTGATCCGAAGGCTGTCAGCAACACCCCGCAAGCGCTGAACGGATTGGTGCTGGTCTTCGCAATCGGCCCCGCTCTCGCCCACGCCATTTCCGCTGCCGTCATCTCGGGCTTCGCGCTCGATGCCGCGCAGCATCACGCCATTCGCCGCCATCTGGACACCGCCGCCGACCCCGCGCTCCAGCCGGCCGAATAACACCCCCAGGCCCAACCTCACGCAGGAGTAACCCGCATGAATGCCATCACCACTTATGCCAACGCCAAGGACCCCAACTCCCCGCTCGAGATCGTGCCGATCACCGGCACGATCGGGGCCGAAATCCGGGGCGTGACGCTCTCGGGCGATCTCGATGCGATAACCGTCCAGGCTATAAAGGACGCGGTCGTGCGTCACAAGGTCGTGTTCTTCCGGGGCCAGAAGGAACTGGATGACGCGCGCCACGAAGGCTTCGCCTCGCTGTTCGGCGATCCGGTGGCGCACCCTACCGTGCCGGTGGCAGAAGGTTCGCGCTACCTGCTCGAACTCGACAGCAAGGAAGGCTACGCGGCCTCGAGCTGGCACACCGACGTGACCTTCGTCGACGCCTATCCCAAGGGCTCGATCCTGCGCGCGATCACCATCCCTGAAGCGGGCGGCGATACCGTCTGGGCAAATGGCGAGACAGCCTATGAAAGCCTGCCAGAAACGCTGCGCCAACTGGTGAACAACCTCTGGGCAGTCCATACCAACCTCTACGACTACGCAGCTGTTCTCTCGAACGCGCCAAAAGGCGATGCGGTGGAGAAAGAACGGCAGCTGTTCCAGAAGAACGTCTTCGCCTCGACCGTCTATGAAACCGAGCACCCGGTGGTCCGCGTCCATCCCGTTTCGGGCGAGCGCAGCCTGCTGCTGGGGCATTTCGTCAAGCAGTTCGTCGGGCTGAACCAGGCGGATTCCTCACGTCTGTTCCAGATCCTGCAGGATCACATCACCCGGCCCGAAAACGTCGTGCGCTGGCGCTGGCAGCCGGGCGACGTGGCGTTCTGGGACAACCAGTCGACCCAGCACCGCGCCATCGCCGACTTCGGCCTCCAGCGCCGCACCCTGCGCCGCGCGACCATCGCCGGTGAAGTGCCGGTGGGTATCGACGGTCGCCACAGCCGCACCGTACGCAAGGAGAAGGCCACCGAATACCAGCCGGCCTGAGGGCAGGCAGCGGGGCGGCACCCCTCAATGCCGCCCCGCATCATACCGATACTCACAGGCGGTGCGGGCCGGGAGCCTTGAGTTCATGCCCGCTGCCCGCTGCCCGCTGCACAAGCATAAGCAGACCGAGGTGCTGCACCTTCCTTTGCTCCGCGTCGAAGTAGAGACTGGGCGAAGCAGTGAATCGAACAAGAACAGCAGCTGGCCACAGGCCACTCGATGGGCTGTTCGCCGCCGGGCGCTCAGACCCAGATTGTCATGTCAGGGCCATGTACCGGAAGTTGCGGAAGATGACGCTGCCATTGCCAGTCGCAAAGAGGGCCGGGCGCAGGCTCAGCAGGTTGTCGACGGTGTTGGCATTGTAGCCCGACACCTCGCTGCGCACCTCGTGACGCGTCCAAGCCTTGCCGTCGAGGCTGTAATGCATGGTGACGATCTGGGCGTCGTTGGTGATCCGCATGAACAAGCGACGTGAAGCCGGGGCGGGCTCGGGCCAGTAGGAGGCCTTGCCGCCGCGGTAAGTGGTCATGCGCTTGCCGTCGATGCCCATGCCGAGGAACAGGCGCTCGTCGAAGAACAGGAGCAGGCCGCCCGTGGCCTCGCCCATGAGTTCCAGTTCGACTTCGAACTGGTAGGCCCTGTCGCCAACTTGCTGCGTCAGCGGGGAACAGTCGGCCGGGCTCGTGCCCTTGCCGGCGAGGGTCAGAGTGCTGTCGACGATTTTCACGCGCCCTGCTTCGGCGGGCGGGCTGGCATGGAGGCTCCACAGGGTGCCGAGGCGATCCTGCATGAAGCTGTCGGAATGGGGCATGCCGTGCGGGACGGCTTGGCCGGATGGCTTGGGCAGCGGCTTCGACAGGTCGCCCCCGGTGGCGCGGAACCAGCCGTCAGCAGTCCATTCGATCGGCTCAAGCAGGGTTTGGCGGCCAAGCGTCTGATAGCCATTTTCATAGCCGTGGTAGACCATGTACCACTTGCCACCGGGGCCTTCCACGCAAGTGGCGTGCCCGCGCGACCACCACAGCTTTTCCGCCGAAAGCGTGCGCTGGATCGGGTTGTGCGGGCAATGCTCCCACGGACCGTGGATCGACCTTGAGCGTGCCGCGACGATCATGTGGCCGGTTGCCGGACCGCTTGTGCCGCCAACGGCGTTGACGAGATAGAAGTATTCGCCGCGACGGAACAGCTTGGGGCCTTCGGGCGACCACGCCTCGGTGATCCAGTCCTCGGGGTAGCGCCAGGCCTTGTAGGCGTCTTCGACGGGGCCTGCGGTGGCGAGGCCATCGGCGGTCAGCCGAACCCGCTTGCCGTCGTTGAAGAACAGGTAGCGGTGCCCATCCTCGCCGACGACATGGCCGGGGTCGATCAGTCCGCCGACGCCAAGATCGATGGGATCGCTCCATGGCCCTTCCATGGATGGCGCGTGGATCACGTAGATGTTGGCGAAGCTTGGCAGAGGCGGTGACCATGGGGCCTTCATGAACGGGATGTAGATGAAATAGCGTCCGTCATGCTTGGCAATGTCGACGGCAAAACCGGTGCCGACCGGCTTGCGCAACGCCGGGCCCAATGGCCGCCAGTTAACCAGATCGCGCGAATGCCAGATCAGCAGGCCGGGCGCTGCATCGAACGACGAATGGGTCATGTAGTAGTCGTCGCCGTCCTTGAGCACGGACGGGTCGGGATAGTCACCGGGAAGGATGGGATTGAGGTAGCATCCGTCGCCCAGGTCAGCCTTGCGCTGCCCTTCGATGCCGCGTGCCCACCGGGGCTTCTTGGATGTCGTTGTCGGCATGGAGGCAGTGCCTGCATCGAGACGCGCTGATCCCAGCAACGACCCTGCCAGAGCGAATTTCATGGCTGTGCGGCGCGATTCCATGGGTGTCTCCAATACATCAGATCCGAGATTCTTTTTCAGAAGCGGCGATCGGGGGCAAGTGCTGGTCGACCGAAGCGGTGGTGACAGGGCTTGCGCTTTCTCTCGCGGCGACCGACCTATGTGCGCATGACTGAAGAAGAAAAGCAGCACGAGCTGACCAAGCGCAAGTTCTACAAGGCCGAGCAGGAAGCCGGTTTCGTCGAGAACCACCCCAAGACAACACCGCAGCAGCAGGACCCCGCCTACCGCCTCGCCTTCCGCGATACCGACTTCCTCCTGCGGGAGGAACTGCGGCCGGTGCGGTTCCAGCTGGAACTACTGAAGACCGAAATGCTGCTCGACGAATCCGACATCGGATCGACGCTGGTAGTCTACGGCTCGGCGCGCATTCCCTCGCCCGAAATGGTCGATGCCGCGCTGGCGACCGCAACCACGCCGGAGCGCAAGGCGGTGATCGAGAGCCTCGTCGCCAAGGCAAAGTACTATGAGGAAGCGCGCAAGCTAGCGTTCACCGCCAGCAAGTGCGGACTTGTGGAAGACGGCAAGCGGCAGTTCGTGATCTGCTCGGGCGGCGGGCCTTCGATCATGGAAGCGGCCAATCGCGGGGCTCATGAAGCGGGCGCGGAATCCATCGGGCTGAACATTGTCCTCCCGCATGAGCAGGCGCCCAACGGCTACGTCACGCCGCACCTTTCCTTCCAGTTCCACTACTTCGCGCTGCGCAAGATGCATTTCCTTTTGCGCGCGCGGGCGGTGGCGGTGTTCCCGGGCGGGTTCGGTACGTTCGATGAATTCTTCGAGCTGCTCACGCTGATTCAGACCGGCAAGATGAAGCCCATCCCGATCCTGCTGTTCGGCGGCGACTACTGGAACCGCGTGGTCAACTTCCGCGCGCTGGCCGAAGAGGGCGTGATCAACTTCGAGGACATCGAACTGTTCACGCCGGTCGAAACGGCGGAAGAAGCGTGGGACCACATCGTCAAGTTTTACGACCTGGATTGCTGATCCGATGATCCGGACCGCGCGGTTGCTGTTGCGCCCCGTGCGCCCCCAGGATGATCTGGCGGCAATGCATGGAATCATGCGCCAGCCGCGTGCGATGGCCTACTGGTCCACTCCGCCACATGGCGATGAGGCGGCTACGGCAGAGTTCCTCGGCAACATGGCGGAGATCCCGCTACTGGAGGGTGAGGACTTCATCGTCGAGCATGAGAGCCGGGTTATCGGGAAGGCGGGGTTCTACCGCTTTCCGGACCTCGGTTACATGTTCGATCCGACGGTATGGGGGCAGGGCTTCGCGCGCGAGGCAGTAGGCGCAGTGGTCGCCCGCGGATTTACCGTCCACCACCTGCCGCGCATCCAGGCTGACGTCGATCCGCGCAACAAGGCGTCGATCCGGCTGCTGGAACGACTGGGTTTTACCGAAACGCATCGTGCCGCACGGACCTGGCTGGTCGGCGAGGAATGGTGCGACAGCGTCTATTTCGCGCTGACCCGCGAGGAGTGGGATCAGCGCATCGCCTGATGGCCGAGCGGGCCATGGCCCTTGCCGAAGCCGGGCGCGGCAAGCAGGGCGGCGCGAACAAACTCGCGGGCGTCCTCGACTGCTTCTTCAAGCGATGCGCCGCTGGCGAGCAACGTGGCGATGGCGCTGGACATCGTGCAGCCGGTGCCGTGGGTGTGGCGGGTGTCGATCCGCGAGGCCGTCCAGACCCGTTCCGGCCGGCCCGGAATGACAAGGCGATCGATCACCTCGGGGCCATCGGCATCCCCGCCTTTTGCAATGTAGGCAATTCCCCGCGTCTTCATCGCAACATCCCCGCCAAGCGCTTCAAGTTCGGGAACGTTGGGCGTTGTAAGCGTGGCGAGGGCCATCAGGCGTTCAAAAGCCGCAATAGTCGCCGCGTCGGCGAGAGCTGCCCCGCTGGTGGCGATCATCACCGGGTCGAACACGATGGGCACGGACAGGCGTTCCAGCCGATCTGACACCACCGCGGCGATGTCCGGCGAGCCGAGCATGCCGATCTTCACGGCGTCGACCCCCAGATCGTTCACGCAGGCATCGATCTGCGCCGCGACGATGGCGGGATCGACGGGAAGCACAGCATGGACGCCGGTCGTATCCTGCGCAGTCAGGGCGCAGATGGCGGTCATGGCATAGCCGCCAAGCATGGTGATAGTCTTGATATCGGCCTGAATCCCGGCGCCGCCACCGGAGTCCGACCCTGCAATCGAAAGGACGCGCGGTGGCTTCATCCCTTGAACTTGCGCTCCGTCGAGGGCGGATGCTTGGCGTGGAGGGCCTTGGCACGCGTCGGGCGGTCCATCAGTTCGCCGCCGCAGTTGGGGCAGCGATCGTCGAGTTCCTCGGCGCATTCGGCGCACCACGTGCACTCGAACGAGCAGATGAACGCGCCGGGCGCTTCGGCCGGAAGGTCCGTGCCGCACCGTTCGCAGTCCGGGCGCATTTCCAGCATCAGGCGGCCTTCCGCACGGCGTCGCAGATCTGGTCGACAACCGCTTCGACTTCGTCTGCATCGTCACCCTCGGCCATGACGCGGATGACCGGCTCTGTGCCCGAGGGGCGGATGACGAGGCGCCCCTTGCCCAGCAGGCGGGCTTCGGCATCGGCAATCGCCTGCTTGACGATCTTGTTATCAAGCGGCTTGCCCCCAGCAAAGCGAACATTCTTGAGCAATTGCGGGACCGGATCGAACTGGTGCAGCAGTTCGCTGGCAGGCTTGCCGCTTTCCACCAAGGCGGCAAGCACCTGCAGCGCGGCGACCGTGCCGTCGCCGGTGGTGGCATGGTCGGTCAGGATCATGTGGCCGGACTGTTCGCCACCGACGTTGAAGCCACCCTCGCGCATGCGCTCGAGCACGTAGCGATCGCCGACCGAAGTCCGCTCGAGCGTGAGGCCCTTGCCATTGAGGCAGCGTTCGAGGCCGAGGTTCGACATGACGGTCGCAACCACGCCGCCGCCGCGCAACTCGCCGCGCGCTGCCAGCTGGGTGCCGATCAGCGCCATGATCTGATCGCCGTCGACAGTCTGGCTCTTCTCGTCGACCACGATCAGGCGGTCGGCATCGCCATCGAGGGCAATGCCGATGTCGGCGCGCACTTCGCGCACCTTCGCCTTGATCGCATCAAGGTGAGTCGAGCCGACGCCAGCATTGATGTTCTTGCCGTTGGGTTCGACCCCGATGGCGATGACTTCGGCGCCCAGTTCCCACAGGGCCGAGGGCGTGACGTGGTAGGCTGCACCATTGGCGCAATCGATCACGATGCGCAGGCCATCGAGCCGGACATTGTCGGGCAGGCTGGCCTTGACCGCGTGGATATATCGTCCGCGCGCGTCCTCGATGCGGCGGGCGCGGCCGACTTGCGTGGCGTCGGCCAATGGGAGGTCCTGCGCCAGCATCGCCTCGATGGCGAGTTCGGCGTCATCCGATAGCTTGAACCCGTCAGGCCCGAACAGCTTGATGCCGTTGTCCTCAAACGGATTGTGGCTGGCCGAGATCATCACACCAAGGTCCGCGCGCATCGAGCGCGTGAGCATGGCGACGGCGGGCGTCGGCATCGGGCCGAGCAGCACCACATCCATGCCGACCGATGTGAAGCCCGCTGTCATGGCGCTTTCCATCATGTAGCCGGAAAGGCGCGTGTCCTTGCCTATGACCACGCGATGGCGGTGGTCGCCGCGCTGGAAATAGGTGCCTGCAGCCTGCCCGACCTTCATCGCGGTGGCGGCGGTCATCACTCCGGCGTTGGTCCGGCCCCTGATACCGTCGGTGCCGAAGAACTTGCGTGCCATGAAACGGCCATTCCCTTTTATTCGTGTGCCCAATCCGGGCGCCCTGCGTTGCCTTGCCGTGCAACCTAGCTAAAGTCTTCTCAAGATGACCTTACCGCCTTCTGAAAATTCGTCCATCTCGCAACCGCCGATCCCGACGATCCGCGCGGGCTGGATATTTGCAGCGCTGGTTGGTGGTCTGGGTCTTGGCCTTGCGCTGGCCTTCATCAATCCGGCAATGCTCGATCCGGTGCTGGTCGTAGCCCAGCCGGTTGGTGCGCTATGGCTCAATGCCCTGCGCGCAACGATCGTGCCGCTGGTGGTCTCACTGTTGTTCACCGGCATTGCACAGACCGTTGCTGCCGCCCGTGCCGGAGCCCTTGCGCGTCGCGCTCTGCTGTTCTTCTTCACAATCCTCGCAGGCGGGAGCGCGATGGCGGCGTTGCTGGTTCCGGCGATCCTTTCGATCTTCCCGATGCCCACGGCAGCGGCCGAGGCCCTGAGGGCCAGTGTTGCGCAGATCCATGACAAGGCGACGGTGCCGGGTTTCGGCGCGTTCCTGCAATCGCTGGTGCCAACCAACGTGCTGCAATCGGCAGCGGCTGACCAGATACTGCCGGTGATCCTGTTCACCGCCGTGTTCGGCCTTGCCGCCACTCGCCTCGCCGAAACACAGCGCCGGTCGCTGACGACATTCTTCGAGGCCGTGGCCAACGCCATGCTGGTGGTGATCGGCTGGGTGCTGCTGGCGGCTCCACTCGGCGTGTTCTGCCTGAGCCTGTCCGTTGCCGCGCAGAGCGGTACTTCGGCGATTGGCGCGTTGGCCCACTACGTTCTGGTGGTGACATCGGCCGGTACGGTCATCTTCCTGACCGCCTATCTCGTGGCCGTGTTCGGCGCGCGCCTGCGGCTGGGCGAGTTCGCGCGAGCAGTGCTCCCGGCACAGGCATTGGCCCTATCCACCCAGTCCTCGCTGGCGACCTTGCCGGCCATGCTGACGGTTTGTCGCAAGCTGGGCGTGCGGGACCAGACGTCCGATCTCGTGATGCCGCTTGCGGTGGCCCTGTTCCGGGCGACGGGACCGGCGATGAATTTCGCGGTGGCGATCTATGTGGCGCACTGGTTCGGCATGCCGATCACCCCGTCGATGCTGGTGGCAGGCTTCGTCGTGGCGACGCTGACCACGCTCGGCGCGGTCAGCCTGCCGGGGGCGATCAGCTTCGTCACGTCGATCGGGCCGATTTCCATTGCCATGGGCGTGCCGGTGGAACCGCTTGCGATTCTGGTAGCGGTCGAAGTGCTGCCTGATCTGATGCGCACGCTAGGAAACGTCACCATGGACGTAGCCGTGACGGCGGCAGTGGATCGCGCCCACGGTGAACCTGTGCGTTAAGTGCAACTGTTGTTTCGATAATTTCAACGATCCTTGGCGGGAAGGTGACGCAACCAACCCCTACCTTGCGCGTTGGTCTGCGACGCAGATTTCCAAGCAAGGACGCAAAACATCATGGCGATCACCCTTCCTCCGCTGCCTTATGCCGATACCGCGCTCGAGCCGAGCATCTCGGCCACCACGCTGCAGACGCACCATGGCAAGCATCACAAGGCCTATGTCGACAAGACCAATGCCGCCGTCGACGGCACCGATCTTGCGGACAAGAGCCTTGAGGACATCATCGCGGCTGCCGAGGCGAAGGGTGACAAGGGACTGTTCAACAATGCCGCCCAGAGCTGGAACCACGCGTTCTACTGGAACAGCCTGACGCCCGACGCGTCAGAGCCGACCGGCGATCTGGCCGCGGCGATCGAAGGCAGCTTCGGCTCGCTCGACCGGCTGCGCGAGGAACTGGCGGCACAAGGTGCGGCACACTTCGCCTCCGGCTGGGTCTGGCTCGTAGCGCGCGGTGACAAGCTGGCAGTCGGGCAGACGCACGATGCGGCGACCTTTGCGACCGGCGATGCCAAGCCGCTGCTGGTCATCGACCTGTGGGAACACGCCTACTACCTCGATCACAAGAACCTGCGCCCTGAATACCTCAAGGCCGTTATCGAGAAGCACCTGAACTGGGCTTTCGCTGCCGAGAACCTCGGTCGCGATGGTACATGGACCTATCCGGCCTGACCCGTTTCTGCCTGCCCGTCCTCGTCGATTCCGGCGAGGCGGGCGGGTTCGAACAGCGATTCACCGAAGAGAAAGCCGACGATATTTGGTCGGCCGATATGATCGAGCAGCGCAGCGACTGTCAGCAGGATCGGTACTGAAAGCAGCGCACCCAGTACGCCCCAGATCCACGAGAAGTAGCTGATCGACAGCAGGATCGCGACGGGATTGAGCGTGAAGCGCGCGCCAAGGATCGACGGGGTCACCACGTTTGATTCAAGCGCGTGCAGTCCAAGGTAGGCGAGCACCGGAACAAGTCCGACCGCAACGGTGGAGGCGGTGCCCAACCCGACCAGCGCCAGCAGCCCCATCATCACCAGCGGGCCGAGGTAGGGCAGGAAGTTGAGGACGAAGGCTAGTCCGCCCCACATCACCGGAGCGCTCATGCCGAAGCCCCAGGCCCCCAGCGCGACGATCACGCCCACGCCGAAGTTAACCTGTGCCACGGTCAGGATATAGCTGGCCACACGCTCCTGGACGTCGCGCAGGACTCGGGCGAGGCGCACCGATGCGTTGAAGGAGTGCCGGTCGAGCAGGATGCGTCGCTTCATGCGAATCCGCGATTCGATCATAAAGAACGTCATCAGCAGGGTGAGCAGTGTTTCCAGGATCACGCTCGGCGTCGCGAAGGCCACCTGCTCGATCACCGAAGGGCTGGCGACGACGACCTCCCTCGATGCAGAATGGCCGGTGATCCGTGCAAGCTGCCGATTGACGTCGGCAATCCACGAGAGGTTCCCGCGCAATTCGGTAAAGCGCCGCGCCACCTGCCGGGCCAGCGTGGGCACCTGATCGACCATCACGAATGCCGGCTGCAGGATCAGCAGCAAAGCCATCAGCACCACCGCGATGAGTGCGCAGATGGCGATGAACGAGGCCAGCATGTTGGGCAGGCCAAGCCGGGTCAGCCGATCGGCGAGAGGCGACAGCACGATCGTGAAGATCATGGCCGTGACCGGCGGCAGGAACACTACCGAGCCTATCGAAAGCACGAAAGGCAGCGCCAGGAACAGCCCGAGGCCAAGCAAAAGGACGATTGCGGACTGCAGTCGTGCGCGCTCCCCCGCCGGATCCGGCGTATCAAGCGGCAGTGTCTGCAGATCGGGCAGAGGGTGGTTCACGGACAGTTGCCTGACAGGAGTTTCGTTCGCTCATCCACCCATGTCAGGCGCCAATCAAGGGTTTCGGTAGATCCCGCCGCATTTTGCCGCCCCCTGTTGCAAGTGCGGCATCCAACCGCACCTGCCTCAGTTGTGGCCGCCAGCCTGCACCGTGTCTTCGAGTTCGCTCATGATTGCGGAATGCGCGACGGCATCGTCCGTGCTACGGCGGGGAATCTGCCCGTTCTCGATCATCTGCGACAAGGCGGCGCGGGCGCGTCCGACGCGGCTCTTGATGGTGCCGACCGCGCAACCGCAGATTTGCGCTGCTTCCTCATAGCTGAAGCCCCCAGCGCCGACCAGGAGCAGCGCCTCACGGCGTTCCGGCGGGAGCGTCAGAAGTGCACGATGCATATCGGAAAGGTGCATCGGCCCTTCCTGCGCTGCCGGGGCAACCAGAATGCGCTCGGCAACCGTCTCGTCGTAGTCGGCGCGGAAACGGTTGCGCCGCATGTCGGTAAGGTAGGCATTGCGCAGGATGACGAAAGTCCATGCGCGCATGGACGTGCCGGGTTCGAACCGCTCCTGCGCGGCCCACGCCTTGAGCAGGGTTTCCTGCACGAGATCGTCAGCCAGATCCGGCCTTCCGCACAGGCCTCGGGCGAAGGCGCGAAGATGCGGGATGACGCCCGTCAGCTCGCGCTTGAATGTGGCGGGATCGCTTGCGGGACGAGGAGATTTGTCAATCGGCTCATCGGCTGGCGCAGGGTGGACCTCAGCCATTGGAAGGATCGTCCAGCTTGTTCAGCAGGTCCGCAAAACTGTCGGGCAACGGTTCGTCGAGCACGGAATCGTATAGGCGCTTCAGTCCGTCCGCCCATTCCGGCGGGCGCGATTTTCCGCCCCTGCGCCGCTGTTGACCGGGATTCATCGGTTTTTCTTTCGACATTCGCTCTGTCAACGCCTCCCCCTCCAGGGATAATCCATAAAACGACCGCAAGGGCGCGGCAGATGCGTATTACTAACAGCGCCGTCTGCTTCGTGCACCTTGCCCGGTGCGGGCAATCACTCCGAAACGCTCCGGCGCGCGGTTTCGTTATGGAACGATATTCGTCGCGGTCGGTTCCCGCTAAGTCGCCGCATCGTGCAATTCGATTTGCGGCGCAGATCAGTGTACCGGAAGGAGCGGGCCTTCCGGCAAAGCCTGCCACAAAGGGGATACGGGCGCGCGATGGAGAAGTTGCTTGCCCAGAAGAAGATGACGCCGCGGTGGTACGAGCGTTTTCCTCGGGCAGTTCCTGTCGGGATCTTCGGATTGACGATGGCGGTGACGCTGCTCAGCGTGTTCGCCATCGAGACGGCAGAAGATCGGCGCCAGACTGCCATGACCGCGCAGACGGCCCAGGCTGTAGCGTCCGGTCTGGAAAGGCGCTCGAACGCCAACGCCGCCTACCTGAGATCAAGCGCCGCTCTCTTCGCAACCCAGCAGATGGTCGAAGCCCCGCTGTTCCGCACTTTCATACGGCAGTTGCATCTCGATGGCCGGTATGTCGGTTCGGACGGCATCGGCTGGGCCATGAAGGTCTACCGCGACGACATTCCCACGGTTGAGGCGATCATGCGGGCTGGCGGAACGCCTGACTTTGCGGTGCATCCGCAGCCCGAAGAGGCGCGCCCCTTTGTCGTGCCGGTGATGTTCCTCGAACCGGATACGGACCGCAATCGGCGCGCGATCGGGTTCGACATGTTCTCGGAGTCCATGAGGCGGGCGGCGATGAAGGCGGCAGAGCGCACAGGCCAGCCGACCGCTTCTGGCGCAGTCGTGCTGCAACAGGAAGGCAGCCCTGCCGGCGCACCGGGCTTTCTTGTCTACATGCCGGTCTACACGCTCGGCAGCGAGCAAGCTGGCCGTGCGCTCAGGGGTTTTGTCTACTCCCCGTTCAACGCGCAGCGGTTTCTCGAATCGTCGATCGACGTGAACCATCTTGGCGGGGCCGGAGTGCGCCTGTCCGATGAGGACAGCGCCGGGCGCCGCGTCATGGCCGTGATTGCGCCGGAGCAGGGGTCCGGCCAATTTGTTCGCCGGGTCATCGATATTGCCGGTCACCGCTTCATCCTCGAGATCGAGGCTCCGGCCACGCCAATGCTGTCCACCATGTCGGTCATGTCGCTGCTGTTCGGCCTGCTGGTGGCGACGCTTCTGCTCGTGCTGGCCCGGCTGCTCACCCAGCAGGCGGTCGAGGACCGCATTGCACTGGCCTGGTTCGAGCAGCAGTCCTCGATCCGCAACTCCCTGACGCGTGAGCTCAACCACCGCGTGAAGAACACGCTCGCCAACGTGCTGTCGATCATCTCGCTCACCCGTCGCCGGGCAACGAGCCTGGCCGAGTTTGCCGACAGCCTCGAGAACCGCATTCGCGCGCTTTCGGCGACGCATGACCTGCTCACCCAGTCGGACTGGGGCACCACGCCGGTCGAGGCGGTGGTGCGTGCGGAACTGGCGCCTTATGCCCAGGACTCGCAGCGCCATCTGCAGATCGGCGGGCCCGATGTGGAGCTCGCCCCGAACGATGCGCTATCGTTGGGGTTGGCGATCCACGAACTGGCAACCAACGCGGCCAAGTACGGAGCGCTCAGCGTCGAGAGCGGCCGTGTTTCCGTCAACTGGGCAATGGCCGGGGAGAACGTGGCGCGCATCGACTGGATCGAGCGCAACGGGCCGCCGGTCGACCCGACCAAACGGCGCAAGCGCGGTTTCGGTACAGAGCTTATCGAGAAGATCGTCGCTCACGAACTGCGTAACCCGGTGGACCTTCGTTTCGATCCGGAGGGGGTGCATTGCAGCCTGCTCATTCCGGTGCGGCGTCGTGGAGACTTCTCCATACGACAAGGGCGCAGCTGACGCCGCGCCCTTGTGCGATCCGGTATGCGGGCCGACCTACAGAGGTCGGCTCGATCCGAAGAACAACGCCTGGCTGATCGCCGTCCGGACGGTCTGCTCCTGAAACGGCTTGGTGATCAGATAGGTCGGCTCCGGCCGATCGCCCGTCAGCAGGCGTTCGGGGTAGGCGGTGATGAAGATGACCGGCACCGAGCCGATCTTGAGGATGTCGTCCACCGCATCAAGGCCCGAACTGCCGTCGGCCAGCTGGATGTCGGCCAGGACCAGGCCCGGTTGTTCGCGCTGAACGATGTCCAGGGCCTGCGTACGGGTCGCAGCCATGCCGCAGACATCATGCCCGAGCGAGCGGACCAGATCTTCGAGCTGCATCGAGATCAGCGGCTCGTCTTCGATGATCAGCACCGACGTTGCCGATTCGCTGTCGATCTCGGCGATCGCGTCCTGCACCAGCAGTTCCACGTCCGCCGGTTCCCGGTCCATGATGTAGGCGGCTTCCTCGATGCTGAAGTCCTCCAGCGTCGTCAGGAGCAGCGCCTGCCGGTTCGCCGGTGTCATCGCCGCAAGGCGCTCCTGCGCTGCAGCCTCATGCTGGCCCAGCGTACCGGACGAACGATCGGCTGTATCGACATAAGCTGTCGACCAGACGCGATTGAAGGCGTGATAGAGCTGCGGCCGGCCTTCGCCGATAGAAGCGCGCAGGGTTTCATCGGCCAGCGCAGCTTCGAGCGTGGCGCGAACAAAGGAATCGCCTGCGTTCTGGCTGCCCGTCAATGCACGGGCATAGCGGCGCAGATAGGGGAGTTGATTGGCAACCTTGGCACCCAGAGACATTCGTACCCCTTCCCGGTCAGTATCGTGCGCTCAAACGCGCGATACCGTCATCCGGTTCCCGGGCTGGAACAAGTGGAAATCGTCAATGGCTCGACGGCCAATGCAGGTGCTGCCTGCAACACTGCAACGACCCAGTCGGCCAGAAGGTCCGGAGACGTCGGCTTTCTGAACTGGATCGCAAAGCGGTGGCTTTCGGGGACAGAGCCGGAATCGAGCGCCGAGGTTATCGCCACCTCGCAGCCGAGGTCACGCAGACGGCACGCCAGGTCCAGCGAATAGCCGTCGGGCAATTGCAGGTCGAGCAGTGCTGCCGAAGGGCGCTGCATCTCTAAGATCTGTTCCGCAGCGGCAACCGTAGTCGCCACCAGCACGGTCAGACCGCGCTCGATCAGTGCGTCTTCGATGGCCATCGCCACGAGAACGCTGTCCTCGACGACCAGCACGAGGTCTCCTCCATGCGCGTCCATTTCCGTTCCCGTTTTTTGTTCCATGCGGGAACCGTAGGGCACATCACGGGAACAAACCCTGTCTTTTGACATAGCATGGCTGACGGAGGCGTGTTGAGTGAGGAGTGCGAATGGGCAGGGACGATGCCGAAGCGGGTTTCGGCAGCAGGCCGGACGGGCAGATCGATCGACAGGGAGGAGGGGGACATCTCGTGCTGAACGGTGGCCAACCGTGCCTCGCCTGCCCGTTGGCGGATTGCGAAGCCCTGCATCAGCCGCCGCCGGATCTGCGTCATTGGATCGCCGCGTTCCGGCATGGCGAGATGCGCTTCACCCGCGGCGAGCAGGTGTTCGGACAAGGGACGCGCCCCGCCTTTCTCTACACGGTGCTGTCGGGCGTCCTCATGCGCACGCGTCTGCTCGAGGACGGGCGTCGACAGATCATCAATTTCATGTTCCCGGGTGATTTCGTCGGCCTGCAAGCAGCCCTCGATGCCGAGATGAGCCATGCGGTCGAGGCACTTACCAACGCCACACTGTGCACTTTCGTGCGCGAGAAGTTCTTCGACCTTGTCGCGCAGCAGCCTCGCCTCTCTTTTGACCTGACCTGGCTGGCGGCGCACGAGGAGGCCGCGCTCGAAGAGCATCTCGTCTCGCTGGGCCAGCGCAACGCCCGCGAACGCATGGCGGCGCTGGCGGTGTTTCTCGTGCAGCGCGGCATCGATACCGGGATTGCGCCAGCGGGCGTTCTGACCCTGACCGTCACGCAGGGGCAGATCGCCGATATGCTGGGCCTGTCGCTGGTCCATACCAACCGCACCCTTCAGGCACTGCGGCGCCTCGGACTGGTCGATTGGACGCTGTCGACGATCAGCATTCCCGATATCGACGCGGCAAAAGCCTACGCGAAGATCGATGGCAGCAACTTTTCTTCGCGCCCTTACATTTAGCCTTTGAATTTGTGGGATAAAAAATTTTCCAGCGTCTGGAACCGCCTTCAGGGATGCTCGTTTAGGGTATGTCACCGCCGAGACCCCCCCCTCCCGTCCAAGCGGCTGGTGATACGATCCCGAAAGGTCCCCGATGGAAACGTCGGGGACCTTTTTTTCGGAAAGATCGGCCCCGGTCGTGCCGCAAGGCGTGGCCGGGGTTTTGATTGGCTGGGGGAGCCGGTCGAGGGCGACCTATTGCCCCGAGAGCGCGTGGCGGATCCGGCCGAACAGCCCGGCCGGCCGCTCCTTTTCGATCAGGGCGATCAGTGCTTCGGTCTGGAACGGCTTTGCAAGGACATGACCAAGATCAGCCGCGGAGGCCGGGATCGACGAAGGCGTAGCCGTGGTGAACACGATCAGTGGTGGACTTTCGCCGAGCTGGATCGCCAGTTCCGCCAAGGCCCAGCCATCGTCACGATCGGCGAGGTGAACGTCGAGCACGAGCAGCGACGGCACGGCAATTTCAAGCTGGACCATCGCCTCGGCCACGCTCGCGCAGATCACCACCGGCTCCGCGCCCGCCTCCTGCAGTGCTTCGGCGATATCCATGGCAACCAGCCCATCGTCCTCGACCACGAGGGCTGGGCCAAGCGTACGCAACGCCTTGCGCTTTCTGGCGCTCTTGCCGACCTGTTGCGTGCTTGGCACCCTGGACCTGTTCCCGTGATTGGCCATGACCGGCCTTTCTTCCGAACGCCGCGACGGGGGAGGCAGTTCCGTGTGCCCCTCCATTCGATCAGGCGCGACGCCTCACAGCGGCTTGTCGTAGATCACGTAGGTCTTGTTGACGTGGCTGTCGATGGCTTCGGCGATCGCATTCATCCCCTGGTTGTCCTCGAGAATCCAGCCGATCTCGCCGCGTGAGGCCCCGTACTCGCGCACGGAGTTGCGACGGATCGCCTCGATCATCATGAAAGCAAGCTGGCTGGCCAGACGCGAGGCCTGCAGCCGCTTGCGCACGCCCATCAGCGGCACGCGCATTGTGCGGACGCGCGGCTTGCGCAACCACAGCAGAAGCTTGGCCCAGTTGAACGGAAACAGGCTTCCGCCCATGGGCTTGAGCACTTCGTTGAGATCGGGCAGCGTCATCATGAAGGCCACCGGCTCGCCCTCGTACTCGGCGACCATGATCAGGTCCTCGCGCACGATCGGCTTGAACTTCTTGCCGGCGTACTTGATCTCGGTGTCGGTGAACGGGACGAAACCCCAGTTGTCCGACCAGGCATCGTTGAGAATGTCGAGGATCAAGGCCGCTTCGGCATCGAACTTCGACCGGTCGACATTGCGGATGCGGATCTTCGCATTCTTCTCGCCCGACTGGACGATGCGCTGGATCAGCGGCGGGAATTCCTTGGTGATGTCCAGCTCGTAGGTGTTGAGAGTCTTTGCAGGGGCATAGCCAAGCGCCTTGATGTAATCGTCGTAGCGCTGGGGCTGGTGTCCCATCATCACCGTCGGTGGATGGTCGAAGCCGCTGGTCAACTGCCCCGGCTCTTCCCAGATCGACATTGACAGGGGCGCCAGCACGCGGGTCATGCCCTTTTCGCGCAGCCAGTCCTCGGCGCGGCCGATAAGGGCCTGCGCCACGGCTTCGTCCACGGCCTCCAGCAGGCCCCAGTTCCCGGTGCCGGGGCCCATGCCCTGTTGCGGGTCCATGGCAATGGCCAAGCGGTCGATATGGGCCGAGATGCGTCCGACCACTGCGCCCCCGCGCCGGGCGAGGAACAACTGGACGTCGGCATGTTCGAAAAACGGGTTCTTGCCCGGCGTGATCAGCTCTTCGGCTTCCATTCGCAGTGGCGGCACCCAGTTGGGGTCATTGGCATTGAGGCTGTATGCCAGATCGACGAAGGCCTTTCGGTCAGCCTTGCCGGAAACCGGAGTGATGATTACTTCGCCTTGGGCCACGATCTTGCCTTTGTTTGCGGATATGGGGTCGTCGCCGGTGGGACTGCGGTCCCGGCCGGTAGATTGTCAAGCCGCAGGGCGCGGTGTGGGGACGCCCAGAGGCTATTGCTTGGTGCAAAAAGCCAGCCGCAGCTGGCAGATACGGGTCATACTGGAATTTGTGGCATGATTGCGACCGATACGCTTGAATCTCCCCGCGACGCAGCCCCAGCCGGCACTGATGCGCCGAAGCTGCCCCGTAGTCTCGCGGGCACGCCCGACGACAAGGAAATGCTCCGCTCCGCCGTCGAACTGACGCGCGACATCGCGACCGCGCGGCCTGGTATCTACTGGCCGGACATGCTGGCCTCTGCAGCGCTCGGCTATGCCGCGCTGGCAGGTGCGATCCTGATCGGCAATCCGGTGGCGGCTGCGCTCTCAGGCGTCGTTGCGGCGCTGGCACTCTATCGCGCGCTGCTGTTCATTCACGAGTTGACCCACATACACAAGAACGCACTGCCCGGGTTCCGCTTCGCGTGGAACCTGCTGGTCGGCATCCCGATGCTCACGCCCTCGCTCATGTACGAAGGCGTCCATACCCTGCACCACGCCAGAACTCGCTATGGCACGGTGGAGGACCCGGAGTACCTGCCGCTCGCGCTGATGAAGCCGTGGTCGCTTCCGCTGTTCGCGCTGGTCGCGCTGCTCCTGCCGATCGGCCTGCTGATCCGTTCGGCGCTGCTCGTGCCGCTCGGCGCGGTGATCCCGCCGCTGCGCCGTCTGGTCTGGGAGCGTGCATCTGCGCTCTCCATCAACCCGGAGTTCCGCCGCCGTCCGCCCGAAGGTGACTTCGCCCGCATGGTGTTTTGGCAGGAGCTTGGCGCCTCGGCCTGGGCGCTGTTCGTGGTGTGGTGGAGCGCAACGCATTCGTGGCGCCCGCTGCTCATCGGCATTGCGGTCATCTCGCTGACCGCATTGCTCAACCAGATCCGCACGCTGGTCGCCCACTTGTGGGAGAACGAGGGCGAGGCGATGACCGTGACCGGGCAGTACCTCGATTCGGTCAACGTGCCGCCGCCGGCCGCGCTTGCGCCGCTATGGGCACCGGTCGGTCTGCGCTACCACGCGCTGCACCACCTCCTGCCATCGATGCCCTATCACTCGCTGGCCGAGGCGCACCGCCGGATCACGGCGCACCTCGGCACGGCGTCCACTTATGAAAAGGGCAACTACAACGGCCTCTTGCCGCTTGTCGGCAGGCTCGCGCGCAGCACCATGATGCCGCGCTGAGCGGGAGGGCCGCGCTGCCTCAGGCGGCGCGGCGGTTCCAGGGCATCACGGCGAGCAGGCGCGCCATGCCGCACCATCCGGTCGCACCCGCCATCAGCAGCCCTGCGCCGACGAAGCCCGACAGCAGGACAAAGCCCTGCGCCACGGTCAGCGACAGCACCACGCCCAGCAGGATCAGCAGCCCGGCGATGATCTGGACTTGCCGCATGATTTCCAGCGGCGCCTTCGCATCGGTCCTGACCGGCAGACCGGCAGAGCGCCAGCCGTCAATGCCGCCTTCAAGGATATAGCCCGGGCAACCCGACATGGCGGCGAGCTGCGGTGCATTGGCCGCCGTGCGCATGCCGGACCGGCAATGCCAGATCACGGCCGGATGTCCGGACACCGGCTGAAGCGCCGAGAGCGGCATGTTCGCTGCGCCCGGAATTGCTTGCCGACGGTGTTCGTCGGCATCGCGGATGTCGATGAGCCGAGCGCCCTGATCGAGTAGCGCCTTGGCTTGTGCAGGGGGGATGGTTGGAAGCGTCATGGCCTCCATATATTAGGTAAAGCGCAAATTAGCAAGATCTAATTTTAAGGTCTATTCCTCGGTACGAATCAGCACGGTCTCGCCGATCAGCAGGAACAGCACGAACGGCGCCCAAGCCGCGAGCAGGGGCGGGTAGGCACCGAAGTTGCCCATCGCCAGCGCGGCATTGTCGAACACGAAGTAGGCAAAGCCCAATGCCATGCCGATCACCGCGCGCACGAACAGGTGTCCCGAACGCGCAAGGCCGAACGCGGCAACGGCGCCGAGCAAAGGCATCAGCAATGCGGAAAGCGGCCCCGAAAGCTTGTGCCACCACTTGCCGTCCAGCTCTGTCGTGCGGAAACCGGCATCGCGAATGGCGGCAAGCGACCCGGTCAGTTGCGTCAGCGACTCCGCATCGGCATCGACGCGGCTGATCGTGACCTGCACAGGCTCGACCGTCTTGCCGAAGACCTCGTCATGCCCGATCGCCGTCTTGCGGGCGCTCTGCACGTCGAACAGCACCGGCTCCCGGAACTTCCAGCCCGGATTGGCATAAGCAGCCGAAGGCGAAGTAACGATCTCGGTGACCATGCCGGTCGGGTCGCGGCGGTACCAGCTTACGCCTTCCATCCGCATCGCCTTGCCTTCGCCGGAAACAGAGCGGGCGAACAGGATGTTCGGCCCGTCCTGCAACCACACGTTGGACTTGACCGCCGCCTCCTTGGGGATGGGCCCATAGTCGACGTTCTGCCAAGCCTTCAGCGTGGCGGTGGAGCGCGTCACGATGCGCTCGTTGAACCCGAAGGTGACCGCCGAAGTGACCGCCGCGACGAGAAACAACGGCGCCAGGACCTGATGCGCCGACAGCCCTGCTGCCTTCATCGCGATCACTTCGCTGTTCTGGTTCAACGTCATCAGTGTGATGATCGTCGCCAGCAGCACCGAATAGGGCAGGAACCGGCTGATCAGCTGTGGCATGCGCAGCGAGACATAAGTCAGCAATTGCGCCTGGCCATTGCCCGGCGCCGCCAGAACATCGCCGCTCTCGCTCAGCAGATCGAGCATCTGCAGGACCAGCACGAGCATCAGCAGCACGGCGACGATCCGCACGGCGAACATCTTGCCGATGTAGATCGCCAGCGTCCGCGACGGGAAGAACTCAAGCTGCATGGGCCGCCTCTTCCTCTGCAGGCGTCACTTCGTCACGCAGCCGCTTGCGTTCGAACAGCTTGCGCACCACGCGCGATACCTTGGCAAAGCCCGTTTCCAGCGCGCCGATCGGCTGGCCGCCCGGCACATAGGCAATCTTCCAGTACATCCACAGGATCAAGGCCGAGAACGCAACGAACGGGCCCCACAGCGCGACGACCGGGTCGATGCGCCCGAGGCTCGCCACGTCCTGCCCGTACTGGTTAACCTTGTGATAGGCCACGACCAGCACGATCGAAAGGAACACGCCCAGCGCCGAGGTCGAGCGCTTGGGCGGCACCGCAAGCGCCACCGCCAGCAGCGGCAGCAGGAACATCATCACCACCTCAACCAGCCGGTAGTTGAGGCTCGCCTTGGACTGGTTGCGGACTTCTTCGGAGTAGCGGTCGTTCCAGCCGATCTGCAGCAGTTCGGGCAGGAAGTATTCCCGGTCGGCGTCGCCACGCTGCCGGAACTGCTCGATCTTGGGCAGGTCGATCGGTAGGTCGTGGCTGGCGAAAGTCAGCACGCGCGGCGAAGCGATTCCCGGACCGTCCTGCACGATCTGGCCATCGGTCAGCCGCAGGATCACCGTGTCCGGGCTTTCCTTGTTGGCAAAGAAGCGTCCCTCGCGCGCCGAGATCACCATGACCTGTCCGTTCGAGGTCTGCAGCCGGGCAAAGATTCCGCGAAGGTCACGACCCTCGTCACGGCTGGAATCGACGCGCAAGGCGGTGCGATCCTGCAGCGAATTGAACTCGCCGACCTTGATCGAGGCGCCCAGCGCGCCCGAGCGCAGCTCGAACTGGAGCTGCTCGTAGTAATAGCGCGACAGCGGCTGGAGATAGCTGACGATCAGCAGGTTCAGCGCGGCGAGGCCGATCGCAAACATGTAGGGCACGCGTAGCAGGCGGGTGTAGGACAGGCCCACTGCGCGCATCACGTCCAGTTCGGAGCTCATCGCGAGCTTGCGGAAGGCGAAGAGGATGCCGAGCATCAGTCCGAGCGGAATGGCGAGGCTGGCATACTCCGGCAGCAGGTTCGCCAGCATCTTGAACACGACGCTCACCGGCCCGCCCTCGGTCGCCACGAAATCGAACAGCTTGAGCATCTTGTCGAGCACGAGCAGCGATGCGGCCAGCACGAACACCGACAGCATCGGCACGAAGACGAGCCGGGCGATATAGCGATCGGTGGCGGTGAGAAACTTCACGGGCGGTCTGGATCGTATTCCGTTGGGCAGGTGCTTGTCAGGTCGGCCATGCCCGATTGGCCGGACACAAGTGAACCCGCCATGAGCAATGCGACCGACTAGCGCGTGGTGCGCAGGCGGGGAAGGGAAAAGCGGAGCACTTTGGAGATTTACTAACTAAAGATATGGAAATGCCAAACTAAAAGATATAGCCCTCTGGCGGATGCAAGCTTCTGGAAGGTAAATCCATGTCACACGAGCAAACCGGACTTGCCTGGTCCGAACGTTTCGCCAAGCACGAAGCCAACCCTGAACGCCTCGACGATCTCGCGCAATGGTGCGAGCGCCTTGGCTCCCACGAACAGCGTGACGGGTTCCGGCGCGTTCTTCAGGAAATCTCGCCCGCCGCTTCGGCGGAGGAAGCCGAGCGCAAGAATGCTGCCATCGAATGGATCTCGCTCCTGTCGGATTCCGGCGCCTTTGAGAGCGCGGCCATTGCGTTGATTCCGCGCGATGCGATCTTCACGGGCGGGCGGTTGAAGGACGGATCGTTCGTCGCGCAGGTGATTCTCGATGGCGACGTAGGCGCCCATTCGCGCGCTGCGCAGAGCCTGCCGATGGCATGGATTGCCGCATTGCTGCGGGCATTCGCACGGCAGGCAATCGAAGCGCGTTCCGTCACCGCGCACTGATCCATTGCAGCCTGAAAACGCAAAAGCCGGGCTGATGGCCCGGCTTTTCGCGATTCCGGCGAGGTTCAACCCCGGTCAGGCCTTCTCCAGCGTGCACTGCAGGGGGTGCTGGTTCTGCCGGGCGAAGTCCATCACCTGGTTCACCTTGGTTTCGGCGATCTCGTAGGGGTAGACGCCGCACACGCCAACACCACGCTGGTGGACGTGGAGCATCACGCGCGTCGCCTGCTCAAGATCCATGTGGAAGAAGCGCTTGAGGACCATCACCACGAATTCCATCGGGGTGTAATCGTCGTTCAGCATCAGCACTTTGAACTGGCTGGGCTTTTTCGGCTTGGCGCGGGTCTTGGTGGCAATGCCGATCTGGTCATCCCCGCCGGGCCCACGCGTGTCATCACCCTCCGCACAGCGCAGCGGGACGGACAGGTCCGGTCGGAAAGAAACACGCACGTTCATGATGGTTCGCAATATCGCACTCAGCGGCGCGCTTCACAAGGGGCACGAAGGGGATGGTGCCAGGACTTGGGCGAATTGTTGCCGGGACACGACAGCTTCCATGACAAAAGGCTTTGTGACCAAGCGCTTCATGACAAAAGGGCCGACGGGTCAACCCCATCGGCCCTTGATCTCTCGGCAGGCAGCGCGGATCACGCTGCCCGTAAGGCTCAGGCGGCCTTCTTGATCTTTTCGACCGCGAGGCTGACGCGGGTCGAGATCGGCTGGAAGGCTTCGTTGGCGAGCTTCAGCATCGCTTCGCTGTTCTTCGAGCTGGCGGCAACCGCAGCGTCGAAGTTCTTGCGGAGCAGAGCCGACTGCTTCTCGAAGAATTCGGTGGGCGACTTGACCGTGGTCAGTTCCTTGACGTCGGCGGTCATCGCTTCGAAGGCAGACTTGGTCTCGGCGACGTAGCCCTTGGTCATTTCCTGCAGGCCGGTGGTCAGGATCTTGGTCGATTCGACCACGGCTTCGACGTTGCCCTTGGCGAATTCGCCGGCATCGCCAAACGCGGCCTTGGCCTTTTCCTGGGCGTCCTTGAACGCGGCGGTCATCTTTTCGGTCATTTCGGTGGTGGTAGCCATTGCGAACAGTTCCTTTCTGGGCGCCGCCTTCTTTAGGACGACGCTTGTTTTCTTCACGCTTGGAGTGGCGGTGAAAGGACGCTTTGCTGCGGGCTTCACCGCGGCCGCCGGCGCTGCCACGATCGGCTTGGCCTGACGGACCTTGGGTGCAGGCTTGGGTGCCTGACGGACGGGCTTCGCCTTTACGACCTTGGGCTTGGCGGCCTTCGGTGCGACAGGTTCGACCACGGCAGGGGCTGCGACCGGCGCTTCGACAGCCACGGCCACCGGTTCGGCAGCGGGCTTGGCCTTGCGCGGCCTGGAAGCCTTGGGCTTTACGGCAACGACCGGCTCGGCAGCTTCGGGTTCGACAGCTTCCACGACCGTTTCCGGAGCGTCGGCCAGCGCAGCGGGCGCTTCCACCACGGGGGCGGAGGTTTCCGGGCTTTCCTTCGTTTCTTCGACCATCGTGGCGACTCCTGCTTGCGCAAGAAACGATGTGAATCGCCACTTGCTGCACTGCACAAAATAGGAATCGCGCTGCCGATGTCAAGAAAATTGTGCAGTGCACAAATTCCGTTTTGGATCAGTCTTGGACGCTCAGCGACTGCGCACGTAGCGTCCCGGCGCGTCTTCGATTACCGCGTCACCCTTGCCGCCCGGAACGCGCTTGCCCTTGGCCGCAACTCGCGCCGGCGCCTGTCCGCCGATCCATTCGATCCAGTCCGGCCACCAGCTCCCCTTGGTTTCGCTGGCACCGGCCACGAATTCCTCAAGGCTCCCCGGATTGCCGGGATTGAGCCAGTACTGGTACTTGCCGGACTCGGGCGGGTTGACCACGCCTGCGATATGGCCCGATCCGGCCAGGACGAACTTCCACGCGCCGGACAGGTGGCGGGTCAGCTTCCACACGCTGTTAGCCGGTGCAATATGGTCTTCCCGGCCCGCCTGGATGTAACACGGCGTTGCAATGCGGCGCAGGTCCACCGGGGTGTTGTCGACGACCATGGCGTCCGGAATGACCAGACGGTTGTCGCGATAGAGATCGCACAGGTAGGCCTGATGCCATTTGCTCGGCAGGTTGGTGGTGTCGCCGTTCCAGTGGAGCAGGTCGAATGCCGGGTAGTCCTGCCCGAGCAGATAGTTGTTCACGACGTAGTTCCAGATCAGGTCCGTGCCGCGCAGCGCGTTGAACGTTGCGGCCATGTAGCGTCCGTCGAGATAGCCGTCGGTCGAAAGGCTCTGCAGCATCTTCAGCTGCCCGTCGTCGATGAAGTTCTTGAGCTCGCCGGCGTCATCGAAATCGACTTGCGCCGTGAAGAACGTGGCGCTTGCCACCTTCTCCGCGTCGCCCCTGCGCGCCAGAACGGCGAGCGTCGCGGCCAGCGTCGTGCCAGCCACGCAATAGCCGATGGTGTGGACCGCCGGCACCTTCAGCCGTTCGCGCACGTGGTCGATCGCTTCGATCTGGCTGCGCACGTAATCGTCCCACAGCACGTCGGCCATCGAGGCATCGGCGGATTTCCACGAGACCACGAACACAGTCAGCCCCTGCGCCACGGCCCAGCGGATGAAGCTCTTTTCCGGATTGAGATCGAGGATGTAGAAGCGGTTGATCCACGGCGGGAAGATCACGAGCGGCGTCTCGAACACTTCCTCGGTCGTCGGGGTGTACTGGATCAGCTGGAACAGCGGCGTTTCGTGCACCACCTTGCCGGGCGTCACCGCGATGTTCCGCCCCAGTTCGAAGGCATCGGGATCGGTGTGGGTCAGCTGCCCCTTGCGCAGGTCCTCGAGCAGGTGCTCCACGCCCTTGACCAGGTTCTCGCCCTTGGTCTCCATCGTCCGCTCGATCACCACCGGGTTGGTGAAGGGGAAGTTCGCGGGCGAAAGCGCGTCGGTCACCACCTTGGTGGCAAAGCGCAGCTGCTCCTTGCGTTCGGGGCTTAACCCTTGCGCCTCGTCCGCCATCTGCTGCAGCTTTTCCGACAGGAACAGATAGGTCTGGTGGATCAGTGCGAAGGCGGGTTGTTCCTGCCAGCGCTTGTCCTTGAAGCGGCGGTCCTGTCGCGGCAGCGCGGGCGTCTCACCGTCCTTGTGCTGGCCCATGCCCGCGAACTGGCCCATGACCGACGACCACAGCGCCATGCTCTCGTTCCACAGCTTCGCCTGCGTCTCGGCCTGCGCGATCGGCAACTGGCCCGCCATGGCCATGAAGGTCTGCGTCCACTTGCCGATGTCGCCCAGCCGGTTGAGCATCGGCTCGACTTGCCCTGCCTGTTCGGCGCTGAAGTCCAGCCACATCTTCTGGAGCTTGGCCGCCGACATCGCCCAGTGCTGCAGGTCGGCAGGATCGGTGGAGACGACTTCCGCTCCCGGCACCAGCGGCGCAAACATCGCGCGCATCGCTTCCCCCTGCTGGCGGAAGAGGTCCTCGAACACGACAGAATCTGCCGACGAATCGTCCACCGTCTTACCCGTCATTGTCGTTCCCTGCCGTTACGTCATGGCTCTTTGGCATCGGACTATACACAGCATGTGACAGCTTGTTAGCCCGCAGTTGCATCCACCGAGCGACGTTTGCCGTCCATCGACAGCAAGGTTTCCACAAGTGGGCAATTGGCGTAAGGGCCAAGACGCGGCGCTCCTGCCGCGCCTTTTCGACGAGTATTCAACCGTGGACGAAGAATTCTACCGCATGAAGCGCCTGCCGCCCTACGTCATTGCCGAAGTCAACGGCATGCGGGCCGCCGCGCGCGCCGCCGGTAGGGACATCATCGACCTCGGCATGGGCAACCCCGATCTTCCGCCGCCCGACCACGTGATCGAGAAGCTCTGCGAAGTGGCCCGCAAGCCCGATGCGCACGGCTACTCGGCCTCCTCGGGCATCCCCGGCGTGCGCAAGGCTCAGGCGAACTACTACGGCCGCCGCTTCAACGTCGATCTCGATCCCGAGACCGAAGTGGTCATGACGATGGGCTCGAAGGAGGGCCTCGCCAGCCTCGCCACCGCGATCACCGCTCCCGGCGATGTGGTGCTGGCCCCGAACCCGAGCTATCCGATCCACACCTTCGGCTTCATCATCGCCGGCGCCACGATCCGCTCGGTGCCGACCACGCCGGACGAGCGCTACTGGGATTCGCTCGACCGCGCGATGAAGTATTCGGTGCCGCGCCCGTCGATCCTGATCGTCAACTACCCGTCGAACCCGACGGCCGAGACGGTCGACCTCGCCTTCTACGAACGCCTCGTCGCATGGGCGAAGGAGAACAAGGTCTGGATCCTGTCGGACCTCGCCTATTCGGAACTCTACTACGACGGCAACCCGACCCGTTCGATCCTCGAGGTACCGGGCGCAAAGGACGTGGCGGTGGAATTCACCTCGATGTCCAAGACCTTCTCGATGGCGGGCTGGCGCGTCGGCTTTGCCGTCGGCAACCAGCGCCTGATCGCCGCCCTGAAGCGCGTGAAGTCCTACCTCGATTACGGCGCCTTCACCCCGATCCAGGCCGCGACTTGCGCCGCGCTCAACGGTCCGCAGGACATCGTCGTCAAGAATCGCGAACTCTACCAGAAGCGCCGCGATGTGATGGTCGAAGCGTTTGGCCGCAGCGGCTGGGAAATCCCCAGCCCCAAGGCCTCGATGTTCGCCTGGGCGCCGCTGCCGCCCGCGCTCAAGCACCTCGGCAGCCTCGAGTTCTCCAAGCAACTCCTGACCCATGCCGAAGTCGCGGTTGCGCCGGGCGTCGGCTATGGCGAGGACGGCGAGGGCTACGTGCGCATTGCCATGGTCGAGAACGAGCAGCGCCTCCGCCAGGCCGCGCGCAACATCAAGCGCTACCTGCAGTCGATGGGCGTCAATTCGTCGGCCGCCTGAGGCCTGAACAGCGAAAACCGATGACGGCCCTCTCCGCCCGCGCGGGGAGGGCCGTTGCCGTTCTGCGCCATCCGTCAAATGAGGAGACTGGACCGGACGCTGACACTCGGGCAACCTTGCCGCGACAAACAGACA
Organism: Novosphingobium jiangmenense; assembly: GCF_015694345.1. Taxonomy (GTDB): domain Bacteria; phylum Pseudomonadota; class Alphaproteobacteria; order Sphingomonadales; family Sphingomonadaceae; genus Novosphingobium; species Novosphingobium jiangmenense. Next base: position 39,729 of record NZ_JADQDC010000007.1, on the reverse strand, counting down.
ACGGGTGCCCCAGATGAACTTCCACGAGCGAGTCACCGTCACCGTCGAGGACCACGTCGCCCACGTCCTGCTCGATCGCGCCGACAAGATGAACGCGCTCGACGATGCCATGTTCGAAGCCATCGTCAGCGCCGGACATCACCTCCACACCGAACGCGGCGTGCGCGCGGTGGTGCTGTCGGGCGCAGGCCGCTCGTTCTGCGCAGGGCTCGATCTGTCGAGCATGGGCAACACCTCGCGCTGGGAAGGCGACGGCCTCACCGCCCGCACCCACGGCAACGCCAACCGCGCGCAGCAGGCGGCGATGGTCTGGCGCAAGTTGCCGATGCCGGTGATCGCGGCGGTTCACGGCGTGTGCTTCGGCGGAGGCCTGCAGGTGGCGAGCGGGGCGGACATCCGCTTCATCGCCCCCGATGCGCGGCTGGCGGTGATGGAAGTGAAGTGGGGCCTTGTGCCCGACATGGCCGGATATGCCCTGTGGCGCGGCAACGTGCGCGACGACGTGCTGCGCGAACTGACCTACACCCACCGCGAGTTCAGCGGCGAGGAAGCCGTACGCTTCGGCTTCGCCACCCACGTGAGCGCCGATCCGCTGGCCGATGCCATGGCGCTCGCCCGCACGATCGCCTCCAAGAGCCCCACCGCCGTGCGCGGTGCCAAGATGCTCTCCAACCGCACGCCCGACATGACCGTCGACGAAGTGCTCATGGCCGAATCGGTTGCCCAGCACGAACTGATGTATTCGAAGAACCAGATGGAAGCGGTGCGCGCCGGCATGGAAAAGCGCGCCGGAGAATTTGTCGATCCGTAACAGCCTGCTAGGCTTTGCCGGATGAAGGCCATCCACGATCCTACCGGAGCACTCGCAACCGGCCTTGCCGCGATCCGCCAGCAGTATCAGGTGCCCGATGGCTTCCCGCCCGAAGTCCTCGCCGCCGCCGAACGCGCGGCGGCAAAGGCACCGGGGCCAGAGCACGAGGACCGTACCGGCGAGCCCTTCGTCACGCTCGATCCGGCCAGTTCGACCGACCTCGATCAGGCCTTCCACATCGAGGCAGTCGGCAACGACCTGATCCTCCACTACGCCATCGCCGATGTCGCGTGGTTCGTGGCCGATGGCGATCCGGTCGATGCCGAAGCGTGGAAGCGCGGTGAGACGCTCTACCTTCCCGATGGCAAAGCCGGTCTCTATCCGCCCGCTCTGGCCGAACGCGCAGCAAGCCTCCTGCCCGATGGCCCGCGTCCGGCGGTGGTGTTCACCGTGCGCCTCGGTGCGGATGGCGAGCCTCGACTCGAATCCGCCCGCCGCGCCCTGATCCGCAGCCGCGCCAAGCTGGCCTACGACAGCGTCCGTCTCGACCAGTTGCCCGCCGATTTCGCCCGCTTCGCCGATCGCATGAACGCTGCCGAAGCCGCTCGCGGTGCCGCCCGCGTCGATCCGCCGGAACAGGAAGTCGAAGCGCTCGGGTCTGGCCGGTATGCCCTGTCCTTCCGCCCGCTGCTGCCTTCCGAACGTGCCAACGCCACGCTGTCGCTTGCTGCCAACCTCGCCATAGCCGCTGCGCTGCAGAAGGCCGGGACCGGCCTGTTCCGCGTGATGGCTGGTCCCACCGCGGCAGCAATGGCGCGTCTGCGCTCCACCGCCGCAGGCCTCGGCCTTGACTGGCCGGAGCACGTCGATCTCAAGACGCTCGAACGCTCCCTCGACCAGCGCAATCCGAACCACGCCGCGTTCATGCTCGCGGTGCGCAGGGCGGGGGGTGGTGCGGGCTATGCGCCGTGGATCCCGGGCGTCACGCCGTGGCATGAAGCCATCGCCGCGACTTACGCCCACGCCACTGCCCCCTTGCGCCGCCTGGCTGACCGCTATGTGATTCGCGCCACGCTCGCCGTCGCGGGCGGAAAGCCAGTCGAACCGGAAGTCGAAGCCGCCTTCGAGCGCCTTCCCGCCGTGATGGCCAAGGCCGAGGCGCTGTCCGGCCAGATCGAACGGGCGGTGATCGACCTTGCCGAAACCGTGATGCTCCAAGGCCGCGAAGGCGAAATCTTCCGTGCCTGCGTGACCGACACCGACGGCGATTCGGCGCGGGTCCAGTTGCTTGACCTCCCCGTTGTCGCCCGTGCTCGCGTTGCCGGTGCAGCCCCCGGCCAGCGCGTGGACCTTAGCCTCACCGGCATCGACAGCAAGCAGCGCCGTCTCCAGTTCGCCCCGGCAAGCTAAGCACTCCGCAAGAACCGCTTGCGGCAGCGCGATCTTCCCGCTAACCGCGCCAAACCACGCAGCTCCTGCGATCGAGGCCCGATGGCGGAGTGGTTACGCACCGGATTGCAAATCCGTTTACGCCGGTTCGATTCCGGCTCGGGCCTCCACTTCTTCCAGATCAACCATTCGCAACGTCCCGCCCTGCGCCAGCGCATTCCTGTCGCATGGCGCGAAGCGGCAGGGCACTTCGGGCGTCCTCCCGGCATGAGCGAGAGCAGAGAAGACCTCAAGGCCATGGCCGAGCGCGTGCTGGCCGCAGCCAAGCGCGCCGATCTGATGCTGGCAACGGCTGAATCCTGCACCGGCGGCCAGCTGGCGGCGCTGTTTACCAGCATCGAGGGCCTTTCCAGCCAGTTCGACCGGGGCTTCGTGACCTACACCGCGCGCTCCAAGTCCGACCTGCTCGGGATCGATCCGATGCTCGTCATCCGCCACGGCGAAGTCAGCCGCGAAGTCGCGCAGGCCATGGCTGCAGGCGCTCTGGAACATTCGGCGGCAGGTCTGGTCTGTGCGATTACCGGCTTTGCCGGACCCGGCGAACCGGACGACGAGACCGGGCTGATCCACCTCGCCGTACTGCGCAAGGGCGCGCCGCCGATCCTTCGCGAATGTCATTTCGGCGAGCGCGGCCGCGAGGAGAGTCGCGACATGACCGTGCGCGCCGCGCTCGAAATGATGGCCGAAGCGCTGGGCGCCTAGTCGATCACCAGGTAGTATCCTGCGGCGTTGCTGGATGGATTGGTCAGCACGATCTCGAAGCGCCCGCTGAACAGCGGCGTCCACATGCACTCGCGGGAACGAGCCTTGGCGGGCGGGCAGACCGGCTTCGCCTCGCCATCCAGCACGGTGAAATCGAGCGCGGCCTGTCCCGGTGTTGCCACAGCGACGCGCGCAGAGCGGCCGCCGTCGAACAGTTGCGGCAGGCGCACCGTTGCGCCGGGGTTGAGCATCCCTGCCTTGTAAGCTGGCCCCAGCACCCGCCCGCGATAGGGCGGCGTCCGCGGCATTTCAGCTTTGGCGCGCCATGCCGACACCGGATCTGCCTCGCCTGGCATCGCCCGCGCACCGAAATTGTCGAGCGCGGCAAGGATCACGCCGAGTCTTTGCGGTTCGCCTTGGGCGCTGTCGGCTTCGGCCAGCAGGGTTGCCACTGCCTCGGTCGGCCCTGCGGCATTGGTCAGCGCAACTCGCACCGGCACCTCGCGGTTGGCGCTCTGCGTCTTGGCAGCACACCCGCCCAGCGCGGCGGCGCAGGCAAGGTCGGCCAATACAGAGACAGTCAGAGCAAAGGCTTTCATGGGGCAGGCTCCAGAATGAATTGCGCGCCGCGCGGCGCATCACCCAGCCGCAGGATCAGGCCGTGGCGTTCGGCGATGGCGCGGGAGAGAGCGAGGCCGAGGCCATGGCCGGGCTTGTCGCCGGGCACGGTGGCGCGGGAAAAGCGTTCGAACACGCGGTCACGCTGGTCATGCGGGATGCCGGGACCGTTGTCCTCGACCACCACGTGCGGACCGGGCCGCAGAATGAGCCGCACATGCCCGCCTTCGGGCACGTACTTGATCGCGTTGTCGAGCAGGTTCGACAGCAGCCGGGTGATCTGCATCCGCTCGCCCAGCATGGTAACCCCTTGCGTGATCGATGTTTCCAGCGTGAGGCCCGCGTCCTCGGCGCTGTCTTCGTAAAGGTCGGCAAGGCTCTCTACCAAGGCGGTCATGTCGATCTCGGCCAGCCCGGCCAGATCGCCGCGGCGGCTCTCGGCCGAGGCGATGTCGAGAAGCGAGTCCAGCATCGAGAGGATCGCGCGGATGTCCTCGCGCGATTGGCCGATCGGGCCGCCCTCGGCCTCGGGCCGCGCCTGCATCGCCGTGCCCAGCCGGTTGTCGAGATGCATCAGCGGCGTGCGGACTTCGTGGGCAACGTGCTCGGAAACCTGCTTGTAGGCCTTCAGCAATTGCGCCTGCCGCGCCAGCAGACGCGCGCCATGGCCGGCCATCTCGTCGATCTCGTCGCCCCCCCGCTGGCGCGCCGGAAAGCTGGCGGCGCGTCCGTCCGCCGCCGCGCCCAGTGCCGCGTTCACTGCGTCCATCCGCCGCGCAAGGTGCCGCGCCGTGATCCACGCCACGAAGGCCACCGCCAAGACGATCGCTGCGCCAACGGCAAGGAACGCCGCCGACAGCACGCCGAGCGCTGCGCGGTCGCGGTCATACTCGCGGCCCACCAGCAATTGCAGGTCCGGCGCAAGCTTGGCCCCTTGCGCATAGACCTCGGTGCCATCGGCAAGCGCGACAAAGCCCTCTTCTGAGCGCGCGGCATTGAGTTGCGGCCAGCGCGTGACGTCCCCCGCCAGCACCCGTCCGGCGCCATCGGCAACCAGATAGTGCGAGCGCCTTCCCTCGAGGCTGACCACGTCCTGCCGGTCGTTGACGCGGCGCAGCAGCTCCTCGCGTCCCGCCGTTGCGTAGATGTCGATCAGGCCGGCCAGATCGGTCGCGACCGTGGCGGAAAGCGAGGCGCGGGTCTGGCGCTGGACGGTGATCGTGGTGACGGCGAACAGCACGGCAACCGCGATCACCGCGATCAGGATTGACGCCGTGGTCAGTTGGCCGAAGATCGACCTTACCCGAAGCCTTGATGCCGGGCCTCGCGCAGGCGTCATTCGCCTCTCGTCAGCCGGTATCCGGCGCCCCAGATCGTTTCGAGCGCGGGCGTGGTAAAGCCGTCTTCCAGCTTGCGCCGCATCCGGCCGATGTTGACGTCTACGACATTGGTCTGGGGATCGAAGTTCATGTTCCACACGTCGCGCAGCAGCATCTCGCGCGTTACGGTCTCGCCTGCGTTCTCCATGAAGTAGCGGAACAGCGCGAATTCCTTGGGACTTAGCGCGATGTGCTTGCCCGATCGGAACGCGGTGCGCGCCTTCACGTGGCATTCGAAGGCGCCATAGATGATCACCGCGCCGTGGACCGCGCCTGCCGCGCGGCGGTGCAGCGCGCGCAAGCGGGCAACCAGTTCCTGCGGTTCGTAAGGCTTTGAGAGATAGTCATCGACGCCCGCCTCCAGACCCTCGATGCGGTTCTCGCTGCGGCCCAGTGCCGAGAGCATCAGCACCGGCGTGCCGACGCCCGCCGCGCGCAGGCGCGAGACGATGGTCAATCCGTCGATGTCGGGCAGCATGCGGTCGAGGATGATCACGTCGAAATCCTCGGCCCCGGCGCGCTGCAGGCCCGCCGTTCCGGTCTGCTCCCACGCCATCCGGTCGCCGTCGGCCAGCATGAGGTCCTGCACCGCCTGCGCCGCGCGCGGATCGTCTTCCACATACAGGATGTTGAGACCGCTCATAATTCCGGAACTCCGGGTTCGACCTCTGCCACAGGGCCAAACCGTCCGGCGCGATCATTTCACGCCGGACGGGGGCCATGCAACACTTCGTTTCGTGCGCGTTTCAGCGCATGTCCTCGACCGAGACCCAGCCCTTGGTGCCGAAGCTGTCCTGGACCTCGACGAACAGACCCTGCCGCTGACCGGTGGGGGTGAGAGCGGTTCCGGCGCGCACCGTGCGCAGTGTTGCGGACTTGAGATCGGCGGCGGCGTGCATCTTGGTGTCGACTGCCGTGGTGGCCGCAGCGGGGGCTGCTGCAGGAGCGGGCGCCGGTGGGGGGACGAGCGAAGCGAGCGACGGTCCCTGCGCCGATATGCCGTTGAAAGCCTTGACGAAAGCTTCGATCAGCATCTGCCCGTCCTTGCTCCCGGCATAGGCCGCGCCGGTCGCACCGCTGGCCACCGCACCGATGGTTCCGCCGCCATTCCCGAAGGAGATCGTGGTCTTCTTGACCTCGCCCGAGCCCGAGGCGACGGTCTGGCCATTTGCCGGGCTTATCAAACGGATACCTGCTGCGACGACCTTCTTCTTGCCGCCGAAGCCGCCGAACATGCCGAGCATGGAGCCGCCGCCGGGAATGCCGCGCAGCATCCCGCTCGCCGCGCCCGAGCGGACGAGACCTTCCATGGCAACTCCCTTCGCCTTTTCAATGGCTTGGTCGACTTCTTCCTTGTCGCCCGCGATGACGTTCATCAGGAACGTAGCGGGCTTGCCACTGGCGGGATCGTGGAGCGCGAAGCACCCGGATTCGCGGGCCATCGCGGCGATCAGCTCGCGCGGGGAGGACAGGCCGTACTTGGTCCAGCCTTGCGTATCGCCATCGACCAGCGCGACGGTGCCGTAGCTCGTCTCGCACTTGTTCAGGGTGACTGGCGGCTCCTTGTCGGCGGCCAGAGCGGCCGTGGAAGCCATTGAAAGTGCAGCGAAAGCCAAGGTCTTGCGAAGCATCAGATGTCCCCTCGTAGCGGGGCCGCACCCTCGCGCGGCCCCTTTCCAACTCTGGGGCAACTCTCCCCCAACTCCCCCGCAACTCCCACACAACTGTCCCGTCACTCTCGTGACAAATGCCGTTACTCCCGGCGGCGCGATCAGGGTGCCTTCGGGCCGAAGGCGATGGCGCCTGCAACATTGCCGCTGGTCGTCTGGAGATAGTACCCGACGCCGGCGTGCGTTGCCCCGACCCCGGCGAGGAAGCCCTCGATCGAGACGCCGCTCGCGCCGCTCAGGACCATCTGGTTGGTGTTCGCTCCGAAGGTTGTCCCGCTGGTCCGCAACGACAGCGATGGTGCCGCCAGGCCACCGCTGGTCGACATCGCGACCGGCGCGCCCGAGACTGTCAGCGCCGCTTCGAAGCCGACCTTGGCGGCAGAGAAATCGACTGCCAGCTTTGCATTGTCGAGCGTCCCGACGACCGCGTCCGTGGTCGAGGGCCGGGTGCTGCCGACGACCTGGTAATCGATCTTCCCGGTGGTCGGGACATTGGTCGCGGGCTTGCCCCAGACGCTGGAAAGGCCGCCATTGCCGAGCGTGGTCGTGGGGCCCTGGCCAAGGCCGGTGATGCCGCCGCCGATCCAGCGCGACCAGGCGACGATGCCGTTGGCGTTTCCTGCGTCTGCGTTCGTCGCGCCATTCAGCTCGAAGAAGCCATCGACCTTCGTGAGGCCGCCATTGCTGTTGGTGGTGACCGCCGCCGCATTCTCGAACGTGGCAAAGCGCCCACCGCCGAGGTAGCCGACGTATTTGGCGATGCCGTCCGGTGCGGCCGTTGGAGTGGTGCCGCCGCTACCCGAACCCGCGCCACTGCCCGTGCCGACCTTGAAGGCTGCGGCTCCGATGATGTTCTTGCCGCTGCCGGCGGGACTGACGGCGGTGTAGGTCAGGCCGATCTTGTCGGTGCTGCCCGCCCAGTTGCCGAAGGCTGCGATATAGCAGGTGCCGGTGCTGCAAGTGCCCGAATGATCGTCACCCGGCACCACGAAGCTGAAGCTCTGGTTCGAGAACACGCTGAAATCGCTGGTCGACTGGCTGATGTCGGCCAGACCGCCGGGGGTGGCGAAATCGAAGGTATAAGCACCTCCGCCCGCACCGCCGGTGGGCATGACGATCTTTGCTTCCATGCCGACCTTGGGCAACGCGAGCCCGAAGTTGACCTTGAAGCTGCCGGTGAAGGTGCCCGGAGCGCCCGAGCCGTCGATCCAGGTAGGCTTGGTCGCGGCGTAGAGATCGTATTGCACGATGCCCGTCGTCGGCACTGCAAAGTTCGTCGGCAGGGCGCGGGACATCATGTAGTGGAAGCCCTGATTGGCGTTCAGGGTGAAGACGTTGGCGCCGGTGTTGGTGCCATTGAACCAGCGACCGACCAGTACGTCGGCATCGCCTGCCACGTCGCTGATGGTCATCGTGCCCGGGGTGCGAGTGAAGTTCCCCGGTCGGGTATAGCTGGTCAGGCCGCCATTGCTGTCGAGCGTATAGGCCAGGGCGCTGAAACCTGATTCACTGCCCGCCAGCAGCGTTCCACTCGAGAGCCGCAGCGTGGTGATGAAGTTGATGCGTGGGGACGTGCCGTTGAAGCCGCCGGTGTAGCTGGTGAGCACGCCGCCGGTGCCGGTGCCCCCTCCGGTGCTCCCGCCCGGCAGGGTGCCGTCCTTGGCGAAGATCACCGCGCCTTGCAGGCGTCCGGCGCTGAAGCTGCCGCCATAGGTTTGCCACATCAGGCCGAGGCGTTCTTCGGGCTTCGTTCCCGCAAAATCACCGTAGAGGCTGATGTTGCAGCCGACCCCGGTGCAGCCCTGCCCGGTGCCGGTCATGCCCGCACCGAAGAAGAAGTTGCCAAGCGAGTCGTAGATGACTTCCTGCATCTGCCCGTTCGCATAGTTCGGCGTGCTGAAGGTATAGGTCACGTCGCCGCTGGCCTCGGGCATGACGATCGTGCCGAGCGTGCGGAAGGTGAGCCGGGTGTTGTTGGTGGAAAAGCCGATGGTCAGCGCAGCGTCGAACGTACCGGGCGCGGTGCGTCCGTCGGAATAGACCGGGCGCGTGGCGGCCAGCACCTTGTAGTCGATGGTGCCTGAAGTGGGCAGCGTGCCGCCCCAGGGTGCCAGCACGACATAGGGCAGGCCGTTGTTGACGCTGAAGCCGTACTGGCTGTTCTTGAACTTGGCGATGCCATCGTAGAAGCGCCCGACGATCGCGCTGGAATCGCCCGCAACGTCGGTAACCTTGGCGGAAACGTTGGCGATGTCACCGGCCGAGGTCAGGGCCCCGGTGCTGTCGATGGCGGCGGTGCCGCTCGACGGCTGGATGTTCCCGGCGTTGCCCGCGATGGCCTTTGTGCCCGCAGCGTTCGAAGGGAAACCGCCGGTGTAGCTGGTCAGGCGGGTGCCGCCCGTACCGCCTCCGGTGCCGCCGCCTGAGCCGGGGAGCCCCGAGAACAGGTCCGGATTGCCGCCGCCTGCGAGATAGACATAGAAGTTCTGGATGAAGGTCAGCGTCGCACCGTCGAACAGCGCGGCGAGCACGCCCGCATCGGTCAGCGCCTTGAGGTAGGCGAGGATCTGCGCCTGGGTGAGCAGGGTATATTCCGAGGGCTTTCCGCCGCCTGCAAGGAAGGCGTAGTAGGCTTCGAGCGCGGTGACATAGGTCGCATAGACCGGCAGCGCGGTGTAGCCATCGGGCGTGCCGCCGCCAGCGAGGAACGCGTAGTAGGCGGTGAGGAACTGGGCCTGTGCGCCAAGCAGGGTCGAAAGCTTGCCGCCGTCGATCAGCGCCTTGATGTATTGCTGGAGCAGGGCGAGGTCGGCGCCGGTATAGGCGCTCGGCACGCCGCCTGCCTCGAGATAGGCGACATAGGCCGAGAGCGCATCGGCGAAAGCCTGATAGTTCGGCGGGGTCGGCAGGCCGGTGTAGAGGTCTGGGTTTCCGCCATTGGCGAGATAGGTGAAGAACGCCGAGTAGAAGCCGGCAAGCTGGCCGAGGAAGGCATCGCTTGCGCCCACTGCGGAAAGCGCAGCGAGATAACGGCGGATCTCGTCCTGTGTCAGCGAAGTGTAGGCTGATGGCAAGCCGCCGTTGGCGAGGAATTCGTAGTAGGCCTGCAGGGCCGAGGCGTAGCCGGTGAAGACGTTGTAGGGCAGGCCCTGCCAGCCATCGATCGTGCCGCCGTTGCCGAGATAGCGCAGGTACTGGACGTAGAACGAGGCGGTGCTTTCGCCCAGAAAGCGGGTGAGAGCGCCGGCACCGGCCAGCGCATCGAGATACTGCCGCAGCAGTGCCTGATCGAGACCGGTGTAGGCCGATGGCAGGCCACCGCCTGCGAGATAGGCCTGATAGGCCGACAGCGCCTGCGCATAGCCAGTGAATACGTTCGCAGGCAGGCCCTGCCAGCCGTCGATTGTGCCGCCCTGCTTCAGGTAGGCGAGATACTGCGCATAGAAGTTTGCCTGTTCGCCGAGCGCCTGTTCGAACAGGCCGGTGGCCTGCAGGGTTTCAAGGTATTGGCGCAGCGTGGCGGGATCGCCATTGGCATATTGGCTCGGCAACTGGCCGCTCTGCAGATAGGCGAAGTAGGCGGTCAGCGCGACGCGGTACTGCTGGATGAAGGCGGTGCCGCCATTGGCAAGATAGGCCTGCAGCAGCGCGCGGTCGGTCTCCGCCAGCCGCACCAGCAGGCCGGAATCGTTGAGGAAAGTGATGTAGGCGTTGAGCGTTGCCTGCGTGGCGCCCTGGAACGCCAGCGGATCCCCGCCGCTGCGGATGAAGGCGAAGTAGGCGCTGGTCAGCGTGGTGTAGCGCGCGACGAACTGGTCGGCATTGCCGCCGCCGAGGACGAAGGCGAGGTAGGCATCGACCAGCACGCGGTTCTGGCTGGACAGGGCGGCAAAGCCATCGGTGCGCGAGCGGTAGGAGATGAAGGCGTTGATGTCTGTCAGCGAAGTGCCGCTGAACGACGAGGGTGCCGCGCCAGAACGGACCAGATCGAGGAACTGCACCATCAGCCCGGCATAGACGGTGAGGAACTGTGCCTGCGACTGGCCGCTGGCGAGGTAGTTCAGATAGGCTCGGATCACGTCGGCCTGTGCCTGGTTGAACGGCTGGCCGCCGTAGAGGCTTTCCAGCCGTGCGGCATAGGCGACGAGCGCGGCGAGATCGTTCGAGGGGAAGGTCTCGAGGCTGGGGTTGGCGACGGCGGCTTCGATACGCTGGCCGGAGGAGACGATGTCGCCCGAGGCTCCGGCGGCGGCGAGGGCTTCGCCGAGGACCACCGGCACGCCGTTCTCGGCGGCGGCGACCGGGCCGCCCTCGCTGATCGAGGCGACTTGCGGTTCGGGGGCGGGTGTCGGGGCCGGGGCCGGAGCCGGCGTCTGCACGGCAAGCTGCTGCTGGCGCTGCGGCGTAATCTGCGGGGCAGGCGCTACCGGCGCTGAGGTGGCAAGCCGCGGGTGGCCGTTGCTGACTTCCCATGCCTGCCCGGCGTTGAAGCGCTTGGTCTCGCGCCCGTTGGCAATGGTGGCAAGGCCGGTGAGGACGCGGCCAGTGGCCTTGGTCTTGCCGCTGGCGTCGGTGCTGACCGAGAAGCTGCCCGAGGAACCCGCGCCGCTGATCTTGCCGTTGCCTTCGCCGCCGAGGCGCACCACGGTTTCGCTCATCCCTGCGCCGGTGACGGTGACGTTGCCCTTGTAGAGATCGACCGTGCCATCGGGCCGGAGCTGGAACTCTGCGCCTTCGACGAAGGAAAGCATCGCGCCGCTGGACAGGCGGATCTGCGTCACGCCCGAACCTTGGGTCACGCGCTCGCCGCGCAGGGCGGCGGCGGCGAGGTCGGCATTGTCGGCAAAGACCACTTCCTGCGCCTGCGCGCGGGTGGCAAGCGCGAGGCTGGAGGCTCCGATCAGGAGGGCGGTGAGGGCTGAAGCTTTCATGGGGCTGGTCTCCCGGATCAGAATTCGAAGCGCGCGCCGGCCTGCACGGTCCAGCGTTCGTGATCGTAGAGGGCGATGTTCGACCAGTTGCGCGACCAGGTGGCCTTGGGCTGGAGGAACAGGCGCGGCAGGACGGCGATCTTGACGGCGGCGGTCAGGTCAACGCGCTCGTCATGGCGCTTGCGCATGAACAGCAGGTCGGCGCGGTCGTAGCGGCGCAAGTCGAAGGCAATGCCGCCGACGACGGCGACCTTGGGCGCGATCTGGATTTCGGCGCCCGCGCTGGCTCCGGCGAAAGTGTTGGATTCGGCGTCGCCTGCCTGTTTGCGGGTTTCCTCGTGGCCGCCGATCAGGTTGATCGAGAACTGCCGCGCGGCAAGGCCGAGACCGACGGCAAAGCGGTCGGCATCGCGCAGGGGATCGCGATCGTAGTCGAACCGGGTGTACTGGACCGAGGCGGAGAGGGCTTTGCCGCCGCTGAGCATGTGGGTGTACTGGCCGATCGCGCCATAGGCGGTGCGGAAGCCCGTGTGGCCGAGCCAGTACTTCTGCACCTGCCCCGAGAGCGAGGCGACATCGCGGTTGGCGAAAGTGTGGGCGAAGCCTGCGGTGCCGGTGAGGCTGGCCTGATCGAAGGCGGCGGAATCGAGATTGTCGCGAAAATTCGCAAGGAGCGAGCCGAACACGCGGTTCGTCCGGCTGACCGCGCTGACGGCGGAGATGCCGCCCGACAGGTCGTAGAACTCGTCCTTCTGCGCGCGGGCGTTGTTGCCCAAGGTGCCGGGGCCGAGCGCGGCGAAGAGCGGGATGGTGATCGAGGTGAGCTGCGTGGCGGAATTGATGTTGCTGTCATGGCCGAACGAGCTTTCCGCAAAGCCTGACAGGTCGGAGCCGCCGCCCTTGATCTGCTTGTCGAACTGGCGGACGAAGCCGGTGAAGCGTTGGCGGACGGGATCGGGGATGGTCGGATCGTCAACCACGGTGGCAAACTGGGCGCGGGCGGTGTCGATGTCTCCGGCAAGAGCGTAGGCGCGGGCGAGTTCGGCGCGGGCGGGGGCATTGTCGGGCTGGCGGGCAAGGACGCGCTGCAGGGCGACGATGGCTTCGCCATAGTGCCCGGCGTCGGAGGCGGCGAGGCCGAGGGCATAGTCGAACGCGGGGTCTCCAGCCTTGGCGCGTTCCTGTTCGGCGAGGGCTTTGTACCGGGTTTCGGCCTCATTCGCCTGGCCGAAAGCGGGTGCGGGCAGGGCCGCTGCCACGGCCATGGCACAGGCTATGGCCTGCAGGAAAAGGTGCTTGGTCGCCATCGTACCCCTCGCGACTGGATGATGGCGTTCCAGCTATCGCGCGGGCGCGGGGATGTCCGATGACAATGGTTGTCAGGGGGGTGACAAGGGCTGTGCGGAGCATGGCGCATAGACACAGGCTATGCTTGCGGGCTAGACCAAAGCCATGAGCAAGCCCCCTTCGCGCCTCCGCCTTGATCCTCGCGCCGTCGCCACGTTCTGGCGGGTGTGCGAGACCGGCTCGATCAGCGGCGCGGCGCGGGCGCTGAACATCTCGCAGCCATCGGTCTCGAACACGATCTCGTTGCTGGAGCAGCGGCTGGGGGTGACGCTGTTCGCGCGCTCGCGCAGCGGCATCGTGCTGACGCGTGAGGGTGAGGCACTGCGTGAGCGGGCCGAGGCGATGGTGCGGCTGCTGGAGACGGCGGCGGTCGAGGTCGACCATGCCGCGCGCAACGTGGCAGGCCCGCTGCGGATCGGGGGCACGCCGGGGGCGCTGGTCAGCCTGCTGCCCCAGGCAGTGGCGCGGCTGGAGGAGCGCGTCGGGCCGTTCGCGCTGAGCGTGGTGGAGCGTCCGGACCCGCAACTGGCCGACCTGTTGCGCAAGGGCTCGATCGACCTTGCCTTCGTGACGACCGAGATCGAGGCCTGCCCGCCGGATCTGATCGAGGTGACGGCATCGCGCGATTCCTTCGCGCTGATCGTCGGGCGGCGGCACGACAATCTGGGCGACACGGTTTCGCTGCGCGAGGTGGCGGAATTGCCGTGGGTGCTTCCTGAGGCGCAAGGGGCGTTCCGGCGGCAGGTCGATGCGCTGTTCCTCGCCGCCGGGGTGGCGGTGCCGCAGAACGTGATCCGCTGCGATTCGCTGCTGACGACCAAGGCGATTGTCCGCCACAGCGACCGCGTGACGATCCTGCCGCGCACGGTGGCAGCGGCCGAGCTGACCATCGGCGTGCTGCGCGCCATTTCGATCGGCGAGGCGACGTTCGAGCGCAGCGTTGGCGTGCGCTATCTGGCCGAGCGCGGACTGCCGCCGCTGGGGCGGGCGATGCTCGAGGTTCTGGCGCAGGCATAGGCTGGCGCAATGGCGGGGCGATAATCGGCTATTTTACCTGATGGCTTGGGCGGCGTAGGTCCTGCGCCAAAGCCTTTGGGGAGAGACCATGTTTGATCGCCGTTCCGTTCTGGCCGGGGGCGTTGCCCTTGCCGCGACCGCGCCGCTTTCCGCGAAGCCTGCACGCAAGGCCGCGCCGAACCCGCGCTTCCCCGATGGCTTTCTGTGGGGCGCATCGACCGCGCCGCACCAGATCGAGGGCAACAATACCGCGTCCGACCTGTGGTACCTCGAGCACCAGCAGCCGACCGTGTTCCAGGAGCCTTCCGGGGACGCGGCCAACAGCTTCCTGATGTGGGAGCAGGACCTCGATCTGGTGAAGTCCATGGGACTCAACACCTATCGCTTCGGGGTGGAGTGGGCGCGGATCGAACCGGCCAAGGGGCAGTTCAGCGAGGCGATGCTGGGGCATTACCGGCGCATCATCGAGGGCTGCCGCGCGCGGGGGCTGGCGCCGGTCGTCACCTACAGCCACTTCAGTGCGCCCTTGTGGTTCAGCGCGCAGGGTGGCTGGACCAATCCCGAGAGCGCGGAGCTGTTCGCGCGCTACTGCACCCGCGTGACGCAGGCGATGGGCGCTCAGATGCACAGCGCGATCACGCTCAACGAACCCAACATCCTGCTGCTGCTGAAAGCCATGCTGCCAAAGCCCGTGTGGGACATCCAGAAGCTGACGCTGGAGACGGCGGCGAAGCGGATGGGCGTCTCGCGCTTCGTCTGCGGCAACGTGGCTTCCTACGAAGATCTCGGCGATCTCCAGACCGGCCTGCTGGCCGCGCACAAGGCGGGGCGCGTGGCGATCAAGGCCGTGCGGCCCGATCTGTCGGTGGGCGTATCGCTGGCGATGCTCGACGATCAGGCGGTGGGCAAGAACTCGATCCGCGACCGGATGCGCGGCGAACTCTATGGCCCGTGGCTCGAGGTGGCAAAGGCCGACGACTTCATCGGCGTGCAGAACTACGAACGCGCGCTGTGGGGTGACAAGGGCAGGCTGCCAGCGCCTGAAAGCAGCGCACGCAACTGGTCCGGCACGGAAATCTGGCCGGACTCGCTGGCGGGAGCGGTGCGCTATGCCCATGCCGTGACAGGCCGGCCGGTGCTGGTTTCCGAGCATGGCGTGGGCAGCGATGATGACGCGGTGCGCGCCGCGTTCATTCCGCCTTCGCTGGCCGGCCTCAAGCAGGCGATGGACAATGGCGTGCCGGTGCTCGGCTATTGCCACTGGTCGCTGGTCGACAACTTCGAATGGATTTTCGGCTTCCGGCCCAAATTCGGCCTCGCCAGCTTCGATCCGGTAACGTTTGAACGCAAGCCCAAGCCGAGCGCGGCGGTGCTGGGGGCGATCGCCAAGGCCAACGCCTTGACGTGAGGCGCGAAATCGAATGCGTCGTGCACTGCTCGACGAGCCGTGGTAGGCATTGGCAATCGATTGCAATAATGCCGTGGAGAGGCTCATGACCCAGTTCGTGCCGGACGATCATCCGCATCGTCGCCAGAACCTGCTCAACGGACAGTGGGTGCTGGTCTCCCCGCACCGGGCCAAGCGGCCATGGCAGGGCGAGACCGGCGAGGTGGTCAAGGCGCAAGGGCCCTCGCACGATCCGTCGTGCTACCTCTGCCCCGGCAATGCGCGGACGAGCGGCGAGATCAACCCGGACTATCCCGGCGCATTCGCCTTCGACAACGACTTCCCGGCGCTGCTGCCGGATACGCCCGGACCTGACAGCGCCGATCCGGTGTTCCGGATTGCACCTGCGCGCGGCACGGCGCGGGTGATCTGCTATTCGCCCGACCATTCGCGCACCATGCCCGACATGGACCTGCCTGCGATCCGCAGCCTCGTCGATTGCTGGGCGCAGGAAAGCGCAACGCTGGGCGAGCGTTTTGCCAACGTGGCGGTGTTCGAGAACAAGGGCGCGATGATGGGCTGTTCGAGCCCGCACCCCCATGGCCAGATCTGGGCCAGCGATTTCGTGCCGACCGAGGTGGCCGATGAAGATCGCGAGCAGGCGGCCTGGCGGGCAAGCCGTGGCCGCGTGCTGCTCGACGAAGTGGCAGAGCGCGAACTGGCTGCGGGTGAACGCGTGGTCGAGGCCAACGACCACTGGCTGGCAGTGGTGCCGTGGTGGGCGGTCTGGCCCTTCGAGATCCTGCTGATCGCGCGCGACGAGGTCGGCCGGATCGAGCAGCTTTCACCGCAAGCGCGCGATGCGCTTGCCGAAATCCTGCGCAAGGTGACGCGGCGCTATGATGCGCTGTTCAACACCAGCTTCCCCTATTCGATGGGTTGGCACCAGTGCCCCGCCGGCAGCGCCGATCCGGCGGCGTGGCGGCTCCATGCCCACTTCAATCCGCCGCTGCTACGCTCGGCCACGGTGCGCAAGTTCATGGTCGGCTTCGAGATGTTCGCCGAAAGCCAGCGCGACCTGACGCCCGAGACGGCGGCGGCCCGCCTGCGTGCGGTGGAGATCGCGGCGTGAGCGGGATTGGCGAGCGGCTGCTTGGCGGATTTGCCGAAGCTTTCGGCGGCCAGCCGGCGCTGGTCGTACGCGCGCCGGGGCGCGTCAACCTGATTGGCGAGCACACCGACTACAACGACGGCTTTGCCATGCCCATCGCCATCGGGCAGGAAACCCGCGTCGGGTTTCGTGCCGGAAGCGGACCGTTGCGGGTAACCGCGCTCGATTTTGGCGAGACCGACAGCTTTGATCCGGCGAACCCTGAGCGGGTCGGCGGCTGGCGCGACTACGTGCGCGGCGTGGTGGACCAGTTGCGGCAGGCGGGCATTGCCGTGCCTGGCGGTGAACTCGCGATTGCCGGATCGATCGCCAAGGGCACCGGGCTGTCGTCCTCGGCCTCGCTCGAAGTGGCGGTTGCTCGCGTCATTCTCGAGAGCGTCGGCCAGAGTTTGGACGCCGTGCAGTTGGCCCTGCTCGCCCAGCGCGCCGAGTGCGATTTCGTCGGCGTGCGCTGCGGCAACCTCGACCAGATCGCCTCTGCCGCGACCACGCTCGGCCATGCGCTGCTGATCGATTGCCGCAGCCTTGCCCTGCGCCAGATCGCGATGCCGGCCGATGCGGTGGTGATGATCGTACAATCGGGCGTCGTGCGCGGGCTGGTCGATGGCGAATACAACCGCAGGCGCGCCGAATGTGAGGCGGCGGCCGGCATCCTTGGCGTTGCGTCTTTGCGTGATGCGGATGAGGCGATGCTGGATGCCGCGCGCGGGCGCATGGATGAAAACACTTATGCCCGCGCCCGACATGTCGTGACCGAGAACCGGCGGACGCTGGATGCGGCCGAGGCGCTTGAGGCGGGCGATCTGGTCCGCATGGGCGCTTTGATGCGCGAGAGCCATGTTTCGCAAGGCAAGGACTTCGGCATTACCGTGCCGTTTACCGATGCGCTCGCCGGACTGATGAACGAGGCAATTGGCAAGGATGGCGGCGCGCGGCAGACCGGAGGCGGCTTTGGCGGCGCAGTGGTGGGCCTGATGCGCAAGGACCGCGTCGCGGCCGTGCGCAACGCGGTCCTCGAAAGCTATCGCACCCCTTCGGGCGAGGTGCCGCTGATCTGCATCGAGACGCCCGCGGCCGGAGCCGGGCCGGTCGCCTGACCAGCCCGATCACCTGACCAACCGGGCGAGCCGATCAGAACGCGATGCTGAGCGAGGCGCGCACCGAGTAGTCGACCCCGCCCTGGATCTGCTCGGCTCCGCCGGCCAGCTGCCAGGTGTAGTCCATGCCACCCAGCAGCAGGCGCGCTTCGGAGGTCCAGCCGGACTTCATGCGATCCGCCACGAGACGGAACTGGTTGCCATCCTCGAAGTTGGCGACCGTATCGCCGAGCTTGCCAGCCATGCGCGCACGGTAGCCGCCTTCGAGCTCGATGGTCAGCGGGCGCTCGTCGCGGTTGACCTCGCCCGCGCTCCACGAAGCGGTGAGGCTGCCGGTGCCGGTCAGCAGGTCGGACGTCCGCTTGGCCACGGTCAGCGCGATCTGGTCGCTGCCACCTTCGGTGTAGCCCTTTTCGCTCAAGCGGTAGTAGTCGAACCTGGCCATCGGCTTGAGCGAGAGGTTGCCGCCGAGATCGGCGCGGTAGGACACGCCGCCTTGGCCGCCCACTGTCCAGCCCTTCCAGCGGCCATTGGCGGTGTAGGACAGGGCCGTGCTGTTGACTGCGCCGGTAAACTGCCGCGTGGAATTGAGCGAGACGCGGCCGCCCGAGGCCTTGGCGAAGGCGTAGAACGGGCCCGAGGCAAGGCGCCAGAACAGGCCGAGCTCGTAGTTGCTGGCATCGGTCTTCTGGTACGTCGAGGTCGCGATGTCGCCCTTGGTGTAGAGGAACGACAGGCCGAGGTAGCCCGCGCCGATATCGCGTTCGAGCCCGGCGGAAAGGCCCCAGCCTTTGACCTTGAACGCGGCGGTGCCGGTCTGGTCCTTGGTGCCGCGGAAGTAGATCGGTTCAAACCAGCCGCCCACGTCGCTGATGTCGAAGATCGAGCTGTCATCCATCAGGTGGTGCGAGCCGAGGCGGCCCGAGCGGGTGACGAAATCGAACACGCCGCCGGCATAGTCAGGTAGGAGCTGGTCGAACTGGCCCTGCAGCGCGGCGGCGTCTGCTGCTTGCAGGAAGCTGCTGCCGAGGTTGGTCACGACGGTGCCCTGCTTGTAGATCGCATCGTAGGCGGCCGCCTGCGGGGCGGTGAGGCCGAGCTGCGCCGCGGTCTTGCGGGTCACGGCCAGCACCAGCGTCTCGCCGACGCGGTTGATGGCGCCGTTGAACAGGACCGGGAGCTTGGTGTTGGTGGCGTCGAACACCGGCGAGCCGGTCAGCGTGCCCGCTGTCAGGATCGTGTAGTTGCCGACGGCCTTGTCGAGCGAGGAGATCGTGGCTGTGACCTTGGAGCCGCTGGCGAAGGTGGCCGTGTTGACGTTGATCTGCGAGGCGGTGCCGGTGGTGCCGTCGATATAGACGTTGAGCGCGCCGCCCGAGTTCACGGTCAGGCTGTCGAAGGCAAGCGTCGTGGCGCTGCTGGCGCCGAACTTGCCGCCATTGACCGTCACGTCGAGCTGGCCGGCGTTGGCGAGGGTGCCTGCGAAGATCGAGGTGCCGCCCAGCGTGAGCGTTCCGGCGTTGCCGACCAGATCAAGCTTGCCGACGAAGAAGGCGCTGTCGCCCATCGTCATGGTCGCGGTGCCGCTGCCGAAGTCGATGTTGCCGACGTAGCCGCTGTCGCCCGAAAGCAGGACCGAATCGTTGCCCGCGCCGAGGAAGCTGTTGCCGAAGATGCGGCCCGAGGCGACATCGAGCACGTCGTTGCCGCTGCCGGTGTGGATGTTGCCAGTGATCGAAGTGTAGATCGTCGGGTTTGCCGGGTTGTAGCCGCTCGCCGCCTTCTCTGCGTCCTGCGCCTTCTTGTCGATGGCGTTGAGGTACTGCTTGATTGTCACCCCACTGGTGTTGGCGGTGAGGTCGATCGCGCGCAGGTCGTCACCGCTGGAGCCGGTGACCGAGATGAAGCCGGTGTTGTTGAGGCTGGTGAGCGTGCCCGACTTGTCCTGGATGGCATAGGCGGTGCCTTCACCCGGCGAGGACAGGACGGCCTTGATCGTGCCGCTGTTCGACAGGCTCGGCACGGTCGACCCTTCGTTGATCAGGATGGCGACGGCCTTCTGGTCAACGGAGGTTGCGCTGATCGTGCCCGAAACGCCGATGCCGTTGGCCATGGTCACCGTGCCGCCCTTGCCGCCGATCACGACGGCATAGGCATCGGTGTTGGAGTAGACCGAATTGGCGGTGACATTGCCGTCGAGCGCGAGCGAAAACTCGCCGTCGCGGCCCTTGACCTTGCCGATCACGATGTCGCCGGCCGCGCCGACAAGGATGCCGGGGCTGTTGCCGACCGAAGTGATCGTGCCGGTCACTTCCGAGGAATCGGCGACGCCGTCGTTGTCCTCGTCGGTCTTGGTGCTGTCGAGGTCATAGGGCGCGGCGTCGAGCAGGATGCCGCCCGCAACGCTGCCGCCGATTTCGACCGCGGCCTTGCCGGTGCGCAGGTCGGTGCGCGAGAGCGTCTTCGAGGTGCCAGCATCGTTGGTGTAGCTCGAACTTTGCGAGATCGCGCCCTGGATACGGACCGAGCCGCCGACGTTGCCGCCGACCACGAGCCCTTGCGCGCCTGCTCCGACCACCGCGACGGTGCCTTCGGCCGTGACGTTGCCGGACACGCCCCTGGTGCCGATGCCGACGCTGTTGTCGCCGACAACCTTGATCGTGCCGGTGTTCGAGATGCTGCCGGTGAGGTCCGACTTGGCGACCATGCCGCCCGAGTTGAGGCCTTCGACAGTGATCGTGCCGGTGTTCTTGAGCGTTGCTGTGGTCGTCGCGCCCGGGCCGACGAGAATGCCGTAGCGGTTGCTCGCCGAAGCGATCGGGCCGTCGACCACGCCATTGTTGTCGGTATCGGCACCATTGAAGCTCTCGGTGACGGTGATCGTGCCGCCGTTGGTCACCGTCGTGTTGCGTCCGGCTTCGACCAGGATGCCGGTGTCGCCGTTCTTGCCGCCGGTGTTTGTGATCGTGCCGCCCGAAGCGACCGTGGCGGTGTTGTTCGAATCCACCGTCACGGCGTTGCCGCCCGTCGCCAGCGTGATCGTGCCACCGCTGGCGACAGTCACGTTGCCTGCGGTCGAGGTCTTGAGAGGCGTGGTCGTGCTGGTGCTGACCGTAGTATCGGCGAGGGCCGCCTGCGGGGCCAGCAGGGCCAGAGCAAAGGACGCTCCAGTCAGCGTCGACAGAATGGTGGTGCTGCGAAGACGGTCCATAAACCCCTCATGAATTCTGACAAAGTTGGCCCGCGCCGGGGTGCGGTCGGCGCGGGCCGAGGTGGTCGGACTGCTGGGGGCACCACCAATCCGATCGACAGGTCGGAGGACCGAACGGCTGGGTGCCGGACGATTGCCTCCGCAGCACCTAACGCGCAGAGCCGTGCAACCCTTCGGACGGGCTGCGAAATAAATGCGGCGATGCGATTCGGTTATTGCCGTAAATCTGGCGTTCACTTGGGAACCGGCAGTCAGAGGGCGTGGCCTCCCTGCGTCCGGCGGGGGGAACTGGTGCGAACGGCGGGTATCCTTGACCTTCTACGGCGACATGCGCTCGGAAGCGGTCCCGGCTGATGACAGCCTGATTGCGGCCGGAGATCCGATTCATCGTGAGGCGCTCGACGACGCGGCGCTGATGCGCGAGGTCGCGCACGGTTCCGTCGACGCCTTCACCCTGCTGGTCGATCGCCATTCGCCCGCGCTCTATCGCGTAGCCATGCGCATGCTGTCCGATGCTGCGGAAGCGGAGGACGTGCTGCAGGATTGCTTTGCGCGGCTGTGGCAGAATGCACCACGCTGGAGCCCGAGCGGCGCGGGACTTGTCGGCTGGCTGCACCGGGTGACGATGAACCTGTGCTTTGATCGCAAGCGCCGCTTCCGCGTGGTCACGGTCGAAACTCTGCCCGATCCGGCCGACGAGACACCTTTGGCGGACCGGCGAATCGAGGCTGACCAGGCATCCCAGGCGGTGGCCGATGCCCTCGGCGATTTGCCGGAGCGCTACCGGGCCGCACTAGTGCTCTGTTACTACGAAGGATTTTCGAACGCCCTTGCAGCGGAGGTACTCGACCTCAATATCAAGGCGATGGAATCGCTGCTGTTCAGGGCCCGCAGGCAGATGCGCACGCTGTTGGAAGCGCGCGACGTTTCGTGCGCGGATCTCGAGGCGCAGGGCTGATGGCGCGCAAGGTTCCGGCCTCGCCCGCGCGTAGCGATGCGGCGCTCGATCTGGTGCTGGACCGGGCGCCCCGGCCCGCCCTGCCGCCGGGCCTTGCCGCGCGGATCGTGGCGCAGGCCACCGCGCTGCCGCAGCTTCCGGCTGAACCCCAAGCCGAGGCAGAGCAAGTTGCGCCGCGAGAAGCCGCACAAGTGATCCCGTTTGCCGCTTCAGCGCCGGTCTCCGTTGCTCCGTCGCGCAAGCGCTTTGCAGTCGGTGGTTTCGCCGCGATGGCTGCCACCGTGGCTGCAGTCATTCTGCTGGGCCAGTCCGGACAAAGGACTGCGCCTGCGGGTGCGCCGGCCGGAATGATGGCTCGGAAGCCGCCTCAGGCAGAGCAGCCCGAGGTGGCGATCCCCGCCGCCCAGCCCGCCACGCAACTTGCGCAGGTACGGGTTGGCCGGAACTCGCCTGAACCCGCTGTCGCCGCCAAGGCTGCGACTTCGCCTGCTGCTGCTACACCTGATCCGGTGACCCAGCCGGCGGTCGCGCCCGAGGCGCAACTGGCGGCAACCGCTCCGCCCGCACCGCGTGAATCTGCAGGCCCCAAGGTTGATCCATCGCCGCGCGCCGTTCCTCCGCGCGGACTGATGGGGCCGCCCGTCCCGCAGCAACAGGGCTGGGGCTTTTCAGGTGGTGCGTCGGGCGGGACGCTGCCGGGCGGGCAATCGTTGCCGAGCCAGACGACCGGAACGGCACCGCCGCCGCCTGCGCCCTCCGGCAACTAGCGGCAGCGTAGGCGCTGGGCTAAGGGCTTGGCCATGCAACAAGAACCGATCCTCGTGCTGACCACCGGCGGCACTATCGACAAGGCCTATTTCGACGCGCTCAGCGAATACCAGATCGTCGAGAGCGGCATCCCGGCACTGATCGCCGAGGCGCGCGTGGCACTGCCGTTCCGGGTTATGGAACTGATGCGCAAGGACAGTCTCGAACTGACCGACGCCGACCGTGCGCTGATCGCTGCCGCCGTGCGCGAGGCGCCGGAGCGCCACGTCGTCATCACCCACGGCACCGACACCATGACCGAGACGGCCAGAGCGCTCAGTGACATCACTGACAAGACCATCGTGCTGACTGGCGCACTGTCACCGGCGCGCTTTGCCGAGACAGACGCGCACTTCAACCTCGGCATGGCCTTCGCCACCGCGCAGGTGGCGGCGTCCGGCGTGTGGATCGCCATGAGCGGGCAGGTGTTCGATGGCCTCAAGGTCCGCAAGGACCGCGCGGCGGGCAAGTTCGTGAGCGTCTGACGGGCCTCTCGGTAAGCCCGTAGCTGCCGACCCTCCCTTCTATCGTCATCCCCGCGCAGGCGGGGATCCAGAGTCAGAAAATGCCGTCGCTTCGGCGACGACAGTCTTCGTGGCTGGATTCCCGCCCGCGCGGGAATGACGAAGAGATGGGGCTCAGGCGGTCAGAAACTCCTTGGTATAGCGCTCGCGCAAGCTGCGCTTGTCGACCTTTTCGGTGCCGAGGCGCGGCAGGGCCTCGGTCACTTCCCAGAAGCGCACGGGGATCTTGAACGGGGCGATGTGGGCCTTGAGAAACTCGCGCAGTTCCTCGTCGGTGGCCGAGCAGCCCTCCTTGGCGAGATAGACCGCGGCGGGGACTTCGCCCAGCTTCTCGTCAGGCAGGCCGAACACGCTGGCCTCGGCGATGCAGGGGTGGGCGTAGATCGCGCTTTCCACCTCGATGCACGAGATGTTCTCGCCGCCGCGGATGATGATGTCCTTCTTGCGGTCGACGATGAACAGGTAGCCCTCGGGATCAAGGTAGCCGAGGTCGCCGGTGCGGAAGTAGCCATCGGGCATGATCGCCTCGCGCGTGGCCTTCTCGTTGTCCCAGTAGCCGAGGAAGTTCGCGATCGAACGGATCGAGACTTCGCCGACCTGGCCCTGCGGCAGCGGCTTGCCGTCGTCGTCAAGGATGGCCAGATCGACCAGCGGGCGCGAGGCGGTGCCGGTGCTGCCGGGCTTGGCGAGGTAGTTCTCGTTGAGGTTGCCGCAGCCGACGCCGTTGGTTTCGGTGAGACCATAGCCCAGCAGCGGGAAGGCGTGGGGCAGGGCCTTGCGGATACGATCGACATGCTCGATCGGGCGTGGCGCGCCACCAGCGGCGAACGACACGCAGGTCGACAGGTCATACTTGTCGCGGTCCGGGTGGGTGGCGATCTCGAAGCTCATCAGCGGCACGCCGACGAAATAGGTGACCTTCTCCCGCTCGATCAGCTTCATCGCCTCGACCGCGTCCCACTTGGCCATCAGCACCAGCTTGCGGCCCAGCGCGAAGGACTGGAGGAACACCGGCACTTCGCCGGTCACATGGAACAGCGGCACGTTGACCAGCGTGACGGGCTGCGAACCCTCCGCCGGGCCTTCGCCGCGCGCGGTGAGGATCGCCAGCATGGCGGCAGACTGGCAGACGTAGTTCATCGTGCCCTGCACGACACCGCGATGATCGGAATAGGCGCCCTTGGCCATGCCGGTGGAGCCGGAAGTGAAGAGCACCGTGGCAAGATCGTCGCCAGTCAGCTCGGGCAGGATGGTTTCCATGCCGCCGCCACCCGCCAGCAGTGCGGCAAGGCCCTGCTCGTAGGGGCAATCGTGGCCCATCGGCAGGATCTGCGCGCCGTGGGCGTGGCCTTCGAGGCGCGCGGCACGTGCGGCGTCGGCAATGACGAAGCGGCACTTCACCAGATCGATGCCGTGGGCCAGCTCTTCACCTTGCCACCAGCCGTTGAGCAGCGTGGCGCAACCACCCGCCATCAGCACGCCCATGTAGGCGATGACCCAGTTGGCCGAATTGCGCGCGGCGATGCCGACGCGTTCGCCCTTCTGCAGTCCAAGCCCTTCGACCAGCCCGCCTGCGACATGGCGTGCGGCCTTGTAGACATCGGCGAAGCTCAGTCGCGTGTCGCCGTCAACGATGAAGGCCTTCTCGCCCTGCGTGGCGCAGAAGTAGGCGAAATAGGCGGGCAGGTGTGGCGGGGCGGCGGCAATCATCGGCAATTGCTGCCCGAACCTTTCGATCGGCACCGTGTGGAACATGCCACCTTCGGCAGTGAGCGCGCCGAAGGCGCTGTCCATGGCAAGGTCCAGCTCGGTTTTCATGATACCCTTTCGTCTCCTCACCCTGGCACGCTCTGCTTGCGCGCTCTTTTCGGGTTTGCCTGCAACCTTTTCCCTGTGCCAATACGTTACCCCATTGGGCGCGTTTGACAGCACGAAAACACGTCCGTTCACGAAGTTCTAGGGAGTTCGTTTCTTGCTGTCACTACTGTCAACAGCAACCGCGCTTGCCGTAGCGTCGGCATCCGCCAGCGCCGGACATGTGCCGATTCGCTGGACGGATCTGGGCATCGGTCCGATCGCGCTCGACCTCGGCTTCTTTGCACTGAAGTGGTATTCGCTGGCCTATCTCGCCGGGATCGTGCTGGGCTACTGGCACCTGTCGAAGATGATCAGGCAGCCCGGCTCACCGATGGCGCAGCGCCATGCGGACGACCTGTTCTTCTATGCCACGCTCGGCATCATTCTCGGCGGTCGGCTCGGCTATGCGATCTTCTATGCGCCCGAACTGCTGACCCACCCTGAAAACCTGATCAAGCTGTGGGAAGGCGGAATGAGCTTCCACGGCGGATTGATGGGCACTGTCCTGGCCATCGCCTGGGTTTCATGGCGTGGCGGGCTGAACTTCGTGCGGGTGTGCGATTACATCTCGGTCTGCGTGCCGTTCGGGCTGCTGTTCGGCCGCCTTGCAAACTTCGCCAATGGCGAGCTGTGGGGACGTGAGGCCGGACCGGACGTGCCTTGGGCCATGGTCTTTCCCGGCGGTGGGCCCGTCGCGCGTCACCCGAGCCAGCTCTATGAGGCGGGGCTGGAAGGTCTCGTGCTGATGATCTTGCTGCTCCTCCTGTTCTGGAAGACCAGGGCGCGCTGGCGGCCGGGCCTGCTCGTCGGCACCTTCACGCTCGGCTATGCGCTGTCGCGCTTCACGGTCGAATTCTTCCGCGAGCCTGACGCACAACTGCTCGATTTCGCGCTGCAGACCGGCCTGTCGATGGGCCAGTGGCTGACCATTCCGATGATGGCGGTCGGCCTGTTCTTCCTGATCCGCGGCCTGATGAGCAAACCGGTCGCCGCAGGGGGAGCCGTGCCGGCGTGAGCCAATCGCTGCTGGAGACGTTCACGCGGCTGATCACCAACACCGGGCCGATCAGCATTGCGCACTACATGGCCGAATCCAACGCGCGCTATTACTCCAGCCGCGATCCCTTCGGCACGGCGGGCGATTTCATCACCGCGCCCGAGATCAGCCAGATGTTCGGCGAGCTGATCGGGCTGTGGCTTGCCGACATGTGGATTCGCGCCGGACGGCCGGAGCCGGTCCACTACGTCGAACTGGGGCCGGGTCGCGGCACACTGGCGCGCGATGCGCTTGGGGCGGCGAAGCGTTATGGTCTGAGCCCTCGGGTGCATTTCGTCGAGACCAGCACGGCGTTGAAGGCGCTGCAGCTTGAACTGCACCCGTCGGCCTTCTGGCATGCCGACCTCTCGACCTTGCCGACCGATGGTCCGCTGCTGATCGTTGCCAACGAATTCCTCGATGCGCTGCCGGTGCGCCAGCTCGTGCGCACGGGCGAGGGCTGGCGCGAGCGCATGGTCGGCGTTGTCGACGGGCGTCTGGTGCCGGTGGCGGGATCGGCGGCGATGGATGCGGCAGTGCCGCAGGCACGGCGCGAGGCGCCCGAGGGTTCGATTCTCGAGACCTCGCCCGCGTCGGCTGCGGTGATGTATGAAGTTTCGGGCAGGTTGGCGAGCCAGGGCGGAGCCGCGCTGTTCTTCGACTATGGCCATGCCGAACCGCGCTTCGGTTCCTCGCTGCAGGCGGTGCGCGCGCATCGCAAGGTCGATGTCTTTGCCAGCCCCGGCGAGGCTGATCTGACTGCTCACGTTGATTTCTCGGCCCTCGCGCCGATCGCGCTGTCCCGCGAGGTGCAGTGGCTCGGCACGGTCGAGCAGGGGCGCTGGCTGCGTGCGCTCGGCATCGAGGCACGGGCCGAGGCGCTCGCCGCCTATGCCCCCGCCTATGCCGAGGCGATCCACGCTGCGCGCGAGCGGCTTACCGGGGAAGGCCAGATGGGCGTCCTGTTCAAGGTGATGGGACTCGCCGGGCCGCGCTGGCCGCAGGGTGCCGGATTCGGCTGAGGCGTCGGCGCTGCGTCACCAACCGTCGCGCTCTTGAAATCCCCCGGAAATACGGGCCTGAAAAAGGGCTAATTCCCGCACCAAAATGCCTGTTGGCAAAGCCGTGGCTTTGCGTCTATCAGGCGCGCCAAGTGGGGGCCGGGGCCGTGCATTGCGCGTGCCCGGTTCCCGTGCGGTTCCGGTGTCCATGTGGTTAGCCCCATGGGCAATTTCCAGAGCCGTTCCAAAGGGGCAAGTTGGACCGTGCGCGATCCGCGTGCGCGGCGGCAGCAGGCAGGGAATTTCAATGGCTGAACAGGCAAGCATCGACACTTCGGCACAAGCCGAAGAAGGCGTGCGCCGGCGCGATTTCATCAATATCGCGGCGGTGAGTTTTGCGGGAGTTGGCGGCGCTGCCGTGCTGGTCCCGCTGGTAAGTCAGATGGCGCCGTCGGCGGACGTTCTGGCGCAGAGCTCCACCGAGATCGACATTTCGGCGATCCAGCCGGGTCAGGCGATCAAGGCGGTCTTCCGCAAGCAGCCGGTGTTCATCCGCAACCTGACGCCGGAAGAAATCGCCGCTGCCGAAAAGGTCGACGTGTCCTCGCTGCGCGATCCGCAGTCGCTGGAAGAGCGCACCAAGGAAGGCAAGACCAACTGGCTCATCACGATGGGCGTCTGCACCCACCTCGGCTGCGTGCCGCTCGGCGCCGGCGAAGGCGAAGTGAAGGGTGAGTTCGGCGGCTACTTCTGCCCGTGCCACGGTTCGTCGTACGATACCGCAGCGCGCATCCGCAAGGGCCCGGCACCGAAGAACCTCGAGGTGCCCGAATACGCATTCACTTCCGACACTGTCGTGAAGATCGGCTGAGGACAGGAAACATGAGCTTTCCCTGGGCAAACGAATACAAGCCGGCCAACGGCCTGACGCAGTGGCTTGACGAAAAGCTGCCGCTGCCCCGCTTCGTCTACAACGCGGTCGGCGCCGGCTACCCGGTTCCGCGCAACCTGAACTACATGTGGAACTTCGGCGTTCTCGCCGGCTTCTGCCTCGTGCTTCAGATCGTGACCGGCGTCATCCTCGCGATGCACTACGCCGCGAACGCAGGCGTGGCCTTCGACAGCGTCGAGCACATCATGCGCGACGTGAACTGGGGCTGGATGCTGCGCTATGCGCACGCCAACGGCGCCTCGGCGTTCTTCGTCGTCGTCTATCTCCACATCTTCCGCGGCTTCTTCTACTCCTCGTACAAGGCCCCGCGCGAGATGATCTGGCTGCTGGGCGTGGTCATCTTCCTGCTGATGATGGCAACCGCGTTCATGGGCTACGTGCTGCCCTGGGGCCAGATGTCGTTCTGGGGTGCCAAGGTCATCACCGGCTTGTTCGGCGCGATCCCGGTCGTCGGCGAACCGCTGCAGGTGTGGCTGCTGGGCGGCTATGCGCCTGACAACGCCGCGCTGAACCGCTTCTTCTCGCTGCACTTCCTGCTGCCCTTCGTGATCGCGGGTGTCATCATCCTGCACATCTGGGCGCTGCACATCCCCGGCTCGTCGAACCCGACCGGCGTCGAAGTGAAGAGCGAGAGCGACACCGTTCCGTTCCACCCGTACTACACGGCGAAGGACGGCTTCGGCCTGGGCGTGTTCCTGCTGATCTACTGCGCGGTGCTGTTCTTTGCGCCGAACATGCTCGGTCACCCGGACAACTACATCCCGGCCAACCCGCTTTCGACGCCTGCCCACATCGTTCCGGAATGGTACTTCTGGCCGTTCTACGCGATCCTGCGCGCCTTCACTGCGGACTTCTTCTTCATCCCGGCCAAGCTGATGGGCGTCCTTGCGATGTTCTCGGCGATCCTGGTGTGGTTCTTCCTGCCCTGGCTGGACACCTCGCCGGTGCGTTCGGGCCATTATCGTCCGCTGTTCCGCAAGTTCTTCTGGATCCTGCTGATCGACGTCGCCGTGCTCGGCTACTGCGGTGGCGCTCCGGCTGCGGAACCCTACGTGATGATCTCGCAGATCGCGTCGATGTACTACTTCCTGCACTTCCTCGTCATTCTCCCGCTCGTTTCCTCGATCGAGAAGCCGGAACCGCTTCCGTTCTCGATCACCGAAGCCGTGCTGGGCAAGGATGAGAGCGCAGTGCTCAACGCCAACCCCGCTGCTGCCTGACAGCCACGAAGCGTAAGAGAAAGAGAACCCTATGGTCCGTCTTTTTGGCCCCCTCGTCGGCCTCTTCTTCGCGGTCGCGCTGCTCTGGTCGTTCGGTAACGGCGCCTATGTCGCGATCACGGAACCCGCTGCTCCCACCGCGGAGCACGAGTTCCACCTTCACCCCAAGGAAGTGCACTTCGCTTCCGACGGCGCGTTCGGCAAGTTCGACAAGGCCCAGCTGCAGCGCGGCTTCCAGGTCTACAAGGAAGTCTGCTCGACCTGCCACTCGCTCAAGCACGTCGCCTTCCGCGACCTCGCTGCCCTCGGTTACTCGGAAGCCGAAGTGAAGGCGATTGCCAAGGAATGGGGCACCAAGCAGCCGACCTTCGATCCGAAGAGCGGCGAGCGTGGCGAGCGTGACAACATCCCGTCGGACTACTTCCCGACCGTGTACTACGCAGGCCAGGGCAATCCGCCAGACCTGTCGCTGATCACCAAGGCCCGTCACGACGGTGGCGCCTATGTCCACTCGCTGCTGACCGGTTACCAGGAGCAGCCTGCCGAGCTTCTCAAGAAGTTCCCGGACGCCAAGACCCCGGACGGCCTGTACTACAACCCGTACTTCGCGAACCTCAACCTCGCGATGCCGGCTCCGCTGACGGGCGACGGTCAGGTGACCTATTCGGACGGCACCAAGGCAACGGTTGACCAGATGGCGACCGACGTCTCGGCCTTCCTGATCTGGACCGCCGAACCCAAGCTGGACAAGCGCAAGCAGACCGGTTGGGCAGTCCTCGGCTTCCTGCTGGTCGCCACGGTCCTGGCCTACCTCGCCAAGAAGAACGTCTGGGCGGATAAGAAGGGCGAATAAGCCTTTCCTGCCAGATCGGCAAAACGAACGAGGCCACCGGAAACGGTGGCCTTTTTCGTGTGTCTGGCCGGTCCGCGGATTTTCGTCATTGCGAGGAGGCGAAGCTGACGAAGCAATCCAGAGCGTCACAGCAAACCGCCCTGGATTGCTTCGCTACGCTCGCAATGACGGAGAGGGCTGTGTCAGGCGGGCGTTCCATCGATCCGCAGGTCGCTCGCCCGCCGGAACAGTTCCAGAACCAGCGGGTCGTTCTCGGTGTTGCGGATTGCCACTTCGAAGCGGATCTTGCGGGTGGGCGCGGGCAGGACTTCTGCCAATACGCCTCTGTTCAGAAGTGGCCGCACCATCGGTTCGGGGAGTACTGCCGCGCCGCCGCCGCCGGTGACGATGTCGATCAGCGTCCGCACGTTGTTGCAGGTGCCGATCGAGCGGGGCGTGACGCGGTTGGCCGCAAGCGTTTCCATCGTCACGCCATGCAGCGGGGACAGGTCGGGGATCGACCACACCGGTAGCGGCTGCGCAAAGCCTCCCGCCTCCACTGTGCGCGCGCTTGCCGCCCAGACGAGGCCGACCGAGCCGATCGGCGTGGTACGGATGCCCGGGCTGGCCACTGGCCCTGCTAGGAAGGCAAGATCGATCGTGCCGCCGAGAAGCTGCTGAAACATGCGCGCGGTCAGGTCCAGCTCCAGTTCCAGCGTCACCCCGGGCAAGTCCTGCTCGATCGCATGGACGAAGCCGGGAAGACACGAAGCCGCCGCGATCTCGCCCGAACCGATGCGCACGACGCCGCTCGCGCCTTCGAAGCCCGACGCCGTCAGCAATGCCTTTTCGAACCCCGCCCACAATGGCTCGCATTCCTGCACCAGCCGCCGCCCGCGCGCGGTCAGTACCATGTTGCGGCCCTCGCGGCGGAAAATGGCGATGCCGAGCTGCTCCTCGATCTCGCGCACGCGGGCGGATATGGCGGGCTGCGTCGTGTTCAGCCGCTCGGCCGCAGCGCGGAATGTGCCGAGCCGCGCGATCCACAGCAACGTCTCCAGATGATAGATCGCTATCCGCTTCATTGATCAGACATTGTTATCGATTGTGATAAAAAACAATCGCTCTTTTCAATTTGTATCCTGTGCTAGCACCTCGCTCGAAAAGGAGAGTCTGCCGATGTCGAAGAAGCTCTATGCCGATGCCACTGCTGCGCTTGATGGCCTGCTGCGCGATGGCCTGCTGATTGCCTGCGGCGGGTTCGGCCTCTGTGGCGTTCCCGAGCGCCTGCTCGATGCCGTGCGTGATTCGGGCGTAAAGGACCTGACCTTTGCCTCGAACAATGCCGGGATCGACAACGAGGGCATCGGCAAGCTGTTGCGTACGCGGCAGGTCAGGAAGATGATCTCCAGCTACGTCGGCGAGAACAAGGAGTTCGAGCGTCAGTACCTCTCGGGTGAGCTTGAAGTCGAATTCTGCCCGCAGGGTACCCTGGCTGAGCGTATGCGTGCAGGGGGCGCCGGCATCCCCGGGTTCTACACGAAGACCGGCGTCGGCACGCTGGTGGCCGAGGGCAAGGAAGCCAAGGTCTTCGACGGGCAGGAATACATCCTCGAATGCGGCATCTTCGCCGACCTCGCGCTGGTCAAGGCGTGGAAGGCGGACGAGACCGGCAACGTCGTGTTCCGCAAGACGGCGCGCAACTTCAACGTGCCTGCAGCGACCTGCGGCAAGGTCTGCGTCGTGGAAGTCGAAGAGATCGTGCCGGCGGGTTCGCTCGATCCGGACAGCATCCATCTGCCCGGTGTCTACGTGCAGCGCATGATCGTCGGCGCGCCCTATGACAAGAAGATCGAGTTCCGCACCGTGCGCGAGCGGGAAGCGGCATGATCCGGCGCGCGCTGCCTCTGATGGCGGCGCTGGCGGCTACGCAGCTTTCGGGCTGCGTCGCTGCGGCCATCGCACCGCTGGCCGCGACGGGCGCGCTTGGTACCAAGGCGATCAAGGGCAAGAAGAAGCCCGATCCGGCCAAACCTGCGCCCACGCCTGAAGTGACCGTGGGGCAGGGCGTTTCGGCCACGCCGCCGCTGCTGGCTCCTGCCCCTGTCGTGCCGGAGCCTGCTGCGGCCGCGCCGATGGTCGAAGCGGCAGAGGCCCAAGCAGAGGTTGATTCGTCTTACGATCCCTACGGCGCGCTTGCCGCCTACGTTCTGGCGCAGGTCGAGGCGACCACGCCGGGCAAGGTGCGCACATCTGCCCTGCTCGATCAGCGCAGCTTGGTCGAAATCCCTCGGATGAGCCCTTGTGCTGACCAGCGCGGCGCGGTGCTGATCGATCTCGATCCCGGCGACAAGGCCTTCGACCTCGACGATCCGCCGACCCCGGTGCCCGGCCTCGCCCAGCACCTGCGGCGCATTCGCGGTACCGGCACGGCGGTGGTGTGGATCGCCTCGTTGCCCGATGGCGATGCCAAGCGGCTCGGCACGATCCTAAAGGCGACCGGCCTCGATCCGCTGGGCATCGATCAGGTCATGCTCCTGCATTCGCGCGAGACCCGCAAGCAGCAGATCCTCGATCGCGCCGACGAAGACTGGTGCGTGCTGGCCATCGCCGGGGATCGCAAGGCCGATTTCGACGAGGTCTTCGACTATCTGCGCAATCCCGATGGCCCGGTGGCCATCGCGCTCGAACAGTTCATCGGCGCTGGCTGGTTCCTCGCGCCGCCTCCCATCAAGTGACACGAAAGAGCAAGACCCATGACCACGCATGACGGGCTGAAGACCGGCTGGAGCCGCGACGAGATGGCAGCACGCGCCGCGCGCGAATTGCAGGACGGCTTCTACGTGAACCTCGGCATCGGCATCCCGACGCTGGTTGCCAACCACGTGCCCGAGGGCATGACGGTGACGCTGCAGTCGGAGAACGGCATGCTCGGCATCGGTCCGTTCCCCTATGCGGGCGAGGAAGACCCGGACCTGATCAATGCCGGCAAGCAGACCATCAGCGAACTGCCGCACTCGGCCTATTTCGACAGCGCGCAGTCCTTCGCGATGATCCGCGGCGGCAAGATCGACCTGACCGTGCTGGGCGCCATGGAAGTGGCCGAGAACGGCGACATCGCCAACTGGATGATCCCGGGCAAGATGATCAAGGGCATGGGCGGCGCGATGGACCTCGTCGCCGGGGTCAAGAAGATAATCGTGGTGATGGAGCACTGTGCCAAGAACGGAGACCCGAAGTTCATCCCCAACTGCACCCTGCCGTTGACCGGCAAGGGCGTGGTCGACATGATCGTCACCGACCTTGCGGTTTTCCAGCGTCCGGACCACAATTCGCCGTTCCGCCTGATCGAGTGCGCCCCCGGCGTCTCGGCAGAGGAAGTCCGCGCCCGTACCACGGCGCACTATATCGATCTGTAAGAAGGACACGAAATGGCGACCGACCTGACCACGATACCGCTCAGCCGCATCGACGGCAGCCCGGACACGCTCGGCAACCATGCCGGCAAAGTCCTGCTCGTGGTCAACGTCGCCTCGAAGTGCGGGCTGACGCCGCAGTACGAAGGGCTTGAGGCGCTCTACAAGGCCAAGGCTGGCAGCGGCTTTGAAGTGCTGGGCTTCCCCGCCAACGATTTCGGTGCGCAGGAACCGGGCAGCCACGAGGAAATCGCCGAGTTCTGCAAGCTCAACTACGGCGTCTCCTTCCCGCTCTTCGCCAAGGCCGACGTCACCGGTCCGGCCAAGCAGCCGCTCTATGCCGCCCTGACCGAAGCTGCCCCGACCAAGCAAGGCCCCGCGCAGGAGTTCCGCGACAAGCTCAAGGGCTATGGCATGACGCCGACCGAGGACCCGGAAGTGTTGTGGAACTTCGAGAAGTTCCTGATCGGCCGCGACGGCAAGGTCGCCGCCCGCTTCGCCCCCGGCGTCACGCCTGACGATCCAGCGCTGGTGGCGGCGATCGAGGCGGAACTGGCGAAGTAACGCGCGAGCCTTGCGCGCATTTCATGGGGCGCTAGGTTCGCGCCCCATGAGCTACACCCTGATCACCGCCAACCGGAATTACTCGAGTTGGTCCCTGCGGCCATGGCTGCTGATGAAGGCGCTCGGCATCCCGTTCACGGACCGGATCGAGCCTTTCACCAAGCCTTCGAACTACGACGAATTCCGCGCCTTCTCGCCTACCGGACAGGTGCCGGTGCTGCTCGATGGAGCGCGCACGGTGTGGGATTCGCTCGGCATCGCGCTCTACCTGGCCGAGCGGCACGACGGCGTGTGGCCGGATGACGAGGCAGCCCGCGCCTTTGCGATGTGCGCTGTCACCGAGATGCACGGCGGCTTCTCGGCGCTGCGCAACGATTGCACGATGAATGTCGGCGTGCGGGTAAAGCCGCGCCCGATGCGCCCCGCACTGGTTCGTGACGTGGCACGCGTGCGCGAAATCTTCGAACAAGGCCTCGCACAGTTTGGCGGGCCGTGGCTGGCAGGGCCGGCCTTCACCGCGCTCGACGCGTTCTTCGCCCCCGTAGCCTTCCGCATCCGCACTTACGGGCTGGACGTAGGCAAGGGACAGGCATGGGTCGACCATGTGATCGCCCACCCGGCCATGCAGCAATGGGAAGCCGAGGCCCTGGCCGAAGCATGGCGCGAGGAAAGCCACGAGGCGGAACTCGCCGATGCGGGCGAGATCACCGCCGATTATCGCCAGAGCTGAAGCTGGTTGCCTGAAGCGCCCTCCCCGGAAGGAGGGCGCTCCCGATCAGATCGTTCCGGCCTTGAGGAATTCGGCTGCGTGGTGCGCCGCGCGGGCCGAAAGTGCCATGTAGGTCAGCGAAGGGTTCTGGCAGCCGCCCGATGCCATCGCCGCACCATCGGTGATGAACAGGTTCGGCACGTCGTGTGCCTGGTTGTACTTGTTGAGCACCGAGGTCTTCGGATCCTTGCCCATGCAGGCCGTGCCCATCTCGTGGATGCCAAGGCCCGGCGGCACCAGGTTCGTGCGAGCCTGCACGATCGTGCCGCCTGCGCCCTCGATCATGGCCTTGCCATCCTCGAGAATCGCCTTGGCCATCTTCTTGTCGTTCGCGCCATGCGCGCAATCGACGTGGACGATCGGCATGCCCCACTGGTCGGTCTTGTCGGTCAGGGTGACGCGGTTGTTCGGATCGGGGATCATCTCGCCGAAGCCGGAGAACATCGCCATCCACTCGCCCGGATGGCTGACGCGCGCCTTGAGCGCCTCGCCCACGCCCGGCGCCGAGTTGGCGACCGCGCGCCAGCCCATGCGCTGGACCGAACCTTGGAAGCCATAGCCGCGAAGGAAGTCTGCGGTCTCTTCGCGGCCCGGCAGGTTGCGATAGCGCGGGATGTAGAGACCGTTGGGACGGCGTCCCTTGTAGGTCGTGTCCGGTCCCGGCATCCGCGCGATGTAGCCGAGGCCGTAGAGGTGATCCATCAGGTTGCGACCGACC
Source organism: Novosphingobium jiangmenense (assembly GCF_015694345.1). GTDB lineage: Bacteria > Pseudomonadota > Alphaproteobacteria > Sphingomonadales > Sphingomonadaceae > Novosphingobium > Novosphingobium jiangmenense. Next base: position 4,285 of record NZ_JADQDC010000007.1, on the reverse strand, counting down.
ATGTCCGACGAGTTTGCAAGGCCCCGCGGATTGGCCTCGCTGCGCGAATTGAGCAGGATCTGCGCGGTCGGGATGGTCGAGGCGCAGAGGAACACCAGCTTGGCCTCGTAGGTGCGGCCCTGCTTGGTGTTCTGGTCGATCACCCGCACCCCGGTGGCCTTGCCGGTCTTCGGATCGGTGATGATCGAATGGGCGATGGCGTCGGTGACGATGGTCAGGTTGCCGGTCGCCTCGGCGGCAGGCAAGGAAGACGACAGGCTGGAATGATAGGCACCCAGCGAGCAGCCGCGTTCGCAGAACGAGCGGTTCATGCACTGGTTGCGGCCCAGCGCGGTGTGATGCTCCTTCGGCTCGGTCAGGTGCGCGCAGCGGCCGATGATGACCTTGCGATCGGGGAAGCGGCCTTCGACTGCCGCCTTGAACGCCTTCTCGCCATCGTTCATCGCCATGGCGGGAAGGAACTTGCCATCGGGCAACTGGGGCAGGCCTTCCATGGAGCCGGACACGCCGATGAACTCCTCGACGTGGTCATACCAGGGCGCAAGGTCGGCATAGCGGATCGGCCAATCGGCGCCGTGGCCGTCGCGCGCGTTGGATTCGAAGTCCATTTCCGACATGCGGTAGGTCTGGCGTCCCCACATGATCGAGCGGCCGCCGAGGTGATAGCCGCGGATCCACCAGAACGGCTTGTCTTCGGGCGTCGAATAGGGGTGCTCGCTGTCCTTCACCCAGTACTGCTGCGTGGCGGTGTTCACGGCATAGCAGTTGCGCTGCACGGCATAGTCGCGCGCCAGCTCCTCTTCCGGAATGCTGCCGCCGTTGGGCACTTCCCACGGCTGCATCCAGTCCGTGTAGGATGCCCCGTGCTCCAGCTTGCGGCCGCGCTCGATCACGAGCGTCTTGAGCCCGCGCTCGCACAGTTCCTTGGCGGCGATCCCGCCGCTCATGCCCGATCCGATGACGATTGCGTCAAACATTGTGTATCCCCTCCTCGCGGGCGTGATCAGAAGAACGACAGGCCGGCCGACGCGCGCGTCTTGGGCGTGATCGGCAGCGAGGGCTGCAGCGGCCCCGGCGCATGCTCGTAGCTCAGCGCCACGGTCGCCCCCGGTTCGGAATTGTAGAACAGCACGATCATCAGTTCGCGCAGTCGCTTGTACGGACGACGCTCGAAGTTCTGCGCGTCATAGGGCTGGAGAAAGGCCATGCGCTGCTTTGCGGAAAGCGCGGTGAACGCCTTGCCCGTTGCCGCACGAGCTGCCGCATCGATCGCGTCCAGCTCGGCCAGCATGGCGGCGCGTGTGGCGGGCGAGGCCCAGTTCTGCAGCATTGCGGCAAAGCCGGCGGGAACCTTCGCGTCGATCGCGCCCGGCGTATCGGTACGAGGGATAAGCGTGTCGGCATAGGCATTGGCCAAGGCCATCTGCGTTGCCGGCAGGCTTGCTGCCGGAGTCGCTGCCAATGCATCGAGCGGGAGCGCGGCGACGCCCAAAAGGCTCGCCAGACTTGCCAAAAAATCCCTTCTTTCCAGCGGGATATGCTGCATCATCCAATCTCCCGTGCAATTCGTTGTTGCGTCTTTGCGCGCTTGCGGCGACAGTTTCGCGAAACGGTATGGGATCGGGGGCCTGAAATTGTCAACGCTGTCACTGAAGATTCGTCTGTTCGCCATGATGGCCCTGCAACTCGCGGTATGGGGTGCCTGGGCGCCGAAGCTGTTTCCCTACATGACCATGCTGGGCTTCAGCGCAGGGCAACAGGGACTGGTAGGAACCTGCTGGGGCATCGCCTCGGTCCTCGGCATCTTCTTCTCGAACCAGTTCGCCGATCGCACCTTCGCTGCTGAGCGGTTCCTCGCCGGCAGCCACGTGATCGGCGGTCTCGCCCTGCTCGGCACGGCATTCAGCACCAGCTTCCTGCCGTTCTTCGTCTGCTATCTGGTCTACAGCCTGGTCTATGTGCCGACCCTGTCGGTGACCAACACCGTGGCCTTCACCCATCTGCCCAATCCCGCCGAATATGGTTCGGTTCGCTCGGGCGGCACGGTCGGCTGGATCATGGCGAGCTGGCCTTTCGTGTTCATCCTCGGTGCCCATGCCGATGCGGCGCAGGTCCGCTCGATCTTCATCGTCGCGGCAGTGATTTCCTTCATCATGGCGGCGTTCTCGCTGGGCCTGCCGCACACCCCGCCGCGCACCGAGGGCAATGTCGACAAGCTGGCCTGGCGCCGTGCGCTGGGCCTGTTGAAGAAGCCGGTGGTCGCCGTGCTGTTCCTCGTCACCTTCATCGATTCGGTCGTTCACAACGGCTACTTCGTGCTGTCCGATGCCTTCCTCACCAATCGCGTCGGCATTGCCGGGAACCTTTCGATGGTGGTGTTGAGCCTTGGGCAAGTCGCCGAGATCCTGACCATGCTGGTGCTGGGCAAGGTGCTGGCGCGGCTCGGCTGGCGCTGGACGATGATCGTCGGCATCCTCGGTCACGCCGCGCGCTTCCTCGCGTTCTCTTTCCTGGCAGACAGCATTCCGGCGATCATCGCGGTGCAGTTGCTGCACGGCATCTGCTACGCTTTCTTCTTCGCCACGGTTTACATCTTCGTTGACGAGGCCTTCCCCAAGGACGTGCGCTCGTCGGCGCAGGGCCTGTTCAACCTGTTGATCCTCGGGGTCGGCAACATGGTGGCGAGCTTCATGTTCCCGGCCATCGTTGCCCGCCTGACCGGCCCCGATGGCGTGGTCGATTACACCGCGGTGTTCCTTGTGCCTGCAGGACTTGCCGCGCTCGGTGCAGTGCTGCTGCTTCTCGCCTTCCGTCCCGAAACCCATGGGCCCGCCAAGGGCGTGGAGATTGCATGATGTCCCAGTCCTCGCTCGATCGCCGCTCGTTGCTGGCAGCCCTTGGTGCTGCCGGAGCTGTCGCCGTGGCTGATGCGCCCGCCTTTGCCCGGGCCATGCGCCGCAAGCCGTTCTTCCAGCGCATCGGCAAACCCATCGGCCTGCAGCTTTACACGCTGGGCGATCTGCCGACGAAGGATCTTGATGGCACGCTGGCCAAGCTTGCCGCCGTCGGCTTCACCGATATCGAGCTGCCCAACTTCTACAACCGCACCCCGAAGGACCTGCGCGCTGCGGCGGACAAAGCGGGCGTGCGTTACAGTTCGATCCACATGAACATGCCGGGGCCGTTCACCGGCGGTGCGCTCAACCTGCTGAGCCCGGCGCAGCAGATCGCCGACGGTCTCAATACGCTCGGCATCTATCAGGTATTCCTGCCGCTCTGCCCGCTGCCCGAAGGCTTTTCGGTGCCGCAGGGCAAGAACCCGCAGGTCGCCATCGGCGATGCCCTGCGCGCGGCCGGCGCCGATCACTGGAAGCGCACGGCCAACCTGCTCAACGAACGTGCCGCGGCGCTGAAGCCTTTCGGCATCCGGCTGGGTTATCACAACCACAACATGGAATTCGCCCCGCTCGACGGTGGCGTTACCGGGTGGGACATCCTCCAGCGCGAGACCGACCCCGCGCTGGTCAACTTCGAACTCGATCTCGGCTGGACCGCCGCCGCCGGACACGATCCCGCCGCTGAGCTGATGAAGCTGAAGGGCCGGGTCAAGGCCGTCCATGTCAAGGACATCAAGGCGACGACCAAGACCAACTTCGTCATGGGCCAGGACCCGACCGAGGTTGGATCGGGCAAGCTGGAATGGGCGAAGATCCTTCCTGCCGCGCTGGCCGCAGGCGTCGAGCACTATTTCGTCGAGCAGGAACCGCCCTTCGCGATGGACCGGCTTGCCGCCGTCACCAAGAGCCACGGCTTCCTGTCACGCTTCGTCGCCTGACGCGCCGAATACAGTCTTGAGGGGGAAAGGGGGAGCTTTCGGGCTCCCCTTTTTCATTGCGGGCTGACAGCCGGGTCAGTTGCGCAAAAAGAAAGGCCGGTCCGAAGACCAGCCTTGGAAAGTTTGGGAGAGGATGCCTGAAAGGCCTCTCCTATGTGCGATTCGCGGCCTGATTCCGCAAGTGCGAAGGACGGAATTGCAGTTGCGAGAAATGCAATTGCTTTGCGATGACCACTGACGATGCGCACTGCGCTTTACGCGAGGCCAGCAGGCCTGTGCATGCAAAAAAGCCCCGCTCTTGCAAGCGAGGCCTTTAACCCATTTGGAGTGTTTCCCCGGGGAAACACTCCATCATGGCGTTGCGTGTGTTGGTGTCAGAGCTTGCCGGTGAGTTCCGGGACCAGCGTGAAGAGGTCGCCGACGAGGCCGATGTCGGCGACCTGGAAGATC
>NZ_JADQDC010000006.1 GCF_015694345.1 Novosphingobium jiangmenense | reverse complement strand
GTCGACAACTTCACTTTAGAGACCTGCTGGCCGGTCATGGCCGCCTTGATGAAGCCTGCGGGCGCTACGCGCCCTTGCCTTCATCAAGGCAATCCGGCTCTTCGAGAGACCAGTTCCCAATGTGCTATGGCACCGAGCTCACCAGCAACGCCGTTCTCGCATGGTGCGGAGAGCTCGGCGTGGAGTGGCATTACATTGCTCCGGGCAGGCCGATGCAGAACGGCTACGTCGAGAGCTTCAACGGCCGCATGCGCGATGAGCTGCTGAACGAGACCTTGTTCATGAGCCTTGCCCATGCACGGGTCGAGATCGCTGCCTGGGTCGAGGATTACAACCGGGAGAGGCCGCACTCGTCACTTGGCTACGCAACCCCGGCGGCGTTCGCCGCCAAACTGGATAAGCAATGGCCCGCTTCGCTACGCCCTACGGGCTCCGCTACGCAGCCCATTGCTTCAACTGCGCCGATGCGCAAAACAACCGCCCGGCCCTAATCCCAGCTGGCGGAAAGCTGGGGGTCACGTCAGACCAGCATGAGAAGTCCACGGTTCAAGGCCTGCCACAATCCCGTATCGCGCCAGAGGTATAACCAACGGCGCACCGTTGAGACCGGAGGAAAGCAAGGCGGCAGCATTCGCCATGGCAGCCCACCTCAGAGCAGATAGAAGATGGCCTCGGCAATCCGGCGTATTTCCCACTTCCGTCGCCGGCGCGTTCTCGCTGGTGGAGGAAGAAGGGGCTGAAAAATGGCCCTCTCAGCATCGGTCAAATCTGTTGGCAAAGCCGACTCGCTTCGCGCATGGAGAGCGCGAGTGGTATCTGTCCGCATTGTTGTATGCAAGGTAGCTTCTGGCGAAACCCCTGAATCAACGACTGGGCAAGCTGTCAAGCTAAGCCGCTGATACCACTCAACTTAGTTTCGGATCTGGCTCTTAGAGCTCGCTGATAAGGCTGCCAGAGTGGCGTGGATGGTAGTTTACATTTGCATTGTTTCAGCGCGGCGTCTGCATAGGCTTAGGCAAACAGATGCAGGTTCGCCGATTCGCCTGACATGCCTACTTCTGGGCGGCATGGGGGCGCTCATCACTACGTGGCTTCCAGATATTCAGTTTGATCAGGTCTGGGTGTCTATAAGGCTCTCGCAGCAGTCCTTGGATAAGTCGGTATCGGGATGGAACGTCGGGACAGGCCTTAGTTAAGGAGGTCGCCATTTCTCCGTGCTGTCAAAAAATGCAGCACTCCTTTTTGGACGGCACTTTTTTGTTCTAGACTGATGGAACTGTGCTTGATTTATCTGCGGTTTATAGTAGCAGGGGAAGGCTGCCTCTGGAACAGCCCTTCGGTCGCACGGCAGTGGCAGGCGTTGATGAAATTGTGCGCAGCGCGCGCTTTCCTCATCGGCGCCTGCCAATAACCCCTAGCTTGATACATTCTGGCAAGATACTGCAATCCATATCACTGGATTGCGATGCTTTTATCGACAAGAAGGTTTTTGATAAGCGGCTATTTAAGTTCGGATGTAAATGCAAATATTGAATTTCTGGGGAGATTTATGGAGATGTGTCGTGGTTAAGTTTATGCAGGCGTTCTCGGTGTTAAAATAATCCGATATGACCTTTTATACAAAAAATGTGGTGAAAATCCGGAAGAGGTCACCATCGATCCTGTCCGATGGTTAACCGGATACTGCTGCAGTCGTAATGGTTAAGCACCTACGAAAGTCTAGGGTTCAGGTCTGGTTCCCGAATGAGCGCTGTATTGAGTATCTTTTCGAAGACCGGGTATCTGCAGTCAGGATTAAGCAGGCTGTGTCTCGCTTGTTGGTCACGATGCCCGCCTTCCATCTAACGGTCGGTGAAGCCGCTGATTGTAAGGCTCATGAGGATTTGATCGAGCTGCCCGCGCGCGCACCAAACGCGTTGCTCGCCGCCAATGATTACGACACCGACGCGATCCGGGCAGACCTCGCCGACAGAAAGATCGAAGCCGCCATACCCGGCCGGTCAAAACGCCGAGTAAAAATCGAGCACAATCGAATGCTCTACAAACAGCGCCACCGCATCGAGCGCATGTTCGGTCATTTGAAGATCAACCGCGCTATCGCCACCCGCTACGATCAGCTTGTTTAAGGACGGGTCACGGGGGCCGTAAGGCGACATCTACCTTTACGATTTGTCGCCTTGGCCTGATCGATTTCCCGGCGGGTAGTCTTCCGGGAGAGGACGATGGGTTGTCTCGATGGCGAGACATTGACGGCGATGAGTGTGCTGTTGAAGCAAGGGCATACGCAGAGTGCGGTTGCGCGACTGGTTGAGATTACTGCTTGGCGATTTTTGAGGGACGCCATTACAGTGTGCCCTTTCGCTTCTTCCGCCAGGACGTCGAGGGACGTGGGGTCTCTGGCAGGGTACTGTTCCTGAAGAACTGCGAAGTTGTCGCCGACCATCCGCGTGGAACCGAGGCGCTGGTCGTCATTGACCCCGCCCATTTCGAGGGTCCGAGCACGTCCCGGGTACTCGCGCCGCTGCCGCTGGGCCGGATGGGCCGCAAACTGCAGGAGATTGCAAGCGCTGGTGTCCAGCACCGCTCTTTCGACCTCTATGCGCTCGTCGCGGAGGTGGCTCGATGAACACGCCCCGGATGAGGCTCGATATCGATGCCACCCGCGAGAAGCTGTGCCAGCTTGCCTGTGGCCATGCCGCAGACACTCTCGATGACATGATTGGCGAGGCGGTGCGTGACGAGATCAGTGCGCACGTCTTCCTCGTCCGGCTCCTCACGACCGAACTTGCTGGCCGCGAGGAGCGTCGGGTGCGGGTCATGCTCAAGAACTCGAAGCTGCCGTCGGGGCAGACGCTGGAAAACTTCGATTTTGCCTTCCAGCTTGTAATCGAGCGCTCACGCATCGACACACTCGCCACTGGCACCTAGATCCGCAACGCCGAAGTGGTCCTGCTGCAGGGGGCGCCTGGCGTGGGCAAGTCGCACTTGCTCGCCGCGCTGGGCATCCGTGCGGTCCAACTTGGCTTCTCGGTCCAATACTACCGCTTCGACGAGCTCATGGCCGCGCTGCGCCACGACGCCCAGTTGCCACCGCCGCGCATCAAGATGCGCAAATACATATCGAGCGCGCTGCTATTGATCGACGAGATGGGCTACGATCCGCTCAACCGCGAGGAAGCCAGCCTGTTCTTTCGCCTCGTCAGCTATCGCTATGGTAGCGGGGCCATGATCATCACCAACAAAAGCATCCGCGACTGGACCGAACTGCTTGCCGGCGACGAAGTCCTCGCCACCGCCATCCACGACCGGCTTCGCCACCGCGCCCATGTCCTCAACATCAAAGGTCGCAGTTACCGCCTGCGCGACCTCGAGGACCCCGTCAAGGCCTGATCGCCAATCTTCGTCGAAGAAATTTCAGGGGTGGGGAGCATGCTCCCCAACCGTGAAATCATACCTCTCATGCAGCGCGACACCTCGTAACACTGGGTGTCCATTGACACCGTGTTGACTGGCGATTTCGTAACCAATATCCGGCATCCAACTGGTTGGCCCCGAGCAGGCGGTGGGTTTGTACGTAACGTCAAGCTCGATCACCCGCTCATTGAGATCCCCAGCATCGGCTCAGCGGCAATCGAAACCCGCGAGTGATTTCGGCGCCTTCGGGTGGGCCAGCGCTTCCAGAGCGGCTGGCCTGAGGATGGTGATGCGATTGTAGTCGAGCGCAATGATCGTTTCTTCCTCCAAATTGCGCAGAAGCTTGTTTACGCTCTGGCGGGAGATGCCAAGCATCGCCGCCAGCTGTTCCTGAGGGAGCCGCAGTCCGAGTTCGACCTCGTCGGGACGTTCGATGCCGTGGATGAGCGACAGGTCGATCAATGTGCGCGCCAGTTGCTGTTCCAGCGTGCCCAACCTGACTGCGTCAAGCTGGCGCAGGCTTTCCCCCTGACGGGCGCACATCAGCAGAGCGACATCGCGCCACAGTATGGGATCACTGTCGAGCAGGGCTGTCAGCGCATCGCACGGGAGATGGAGCAGTACGGTATCCTCGTAGGCCCGATAGACATAGTGGATCGGGGGGGCAGCAAGCAGCCTGACGACAGCGAGAATCTCGTGCGGTCCCTGCACGCTCAGCACAAATCGGCGTCCATCGACGGATTCGCGCCCGATCTCCACTTCCCCCGCAGCAATCACGAACGCCTCCCGATGTTCGGGGTCACGAGCGAAGATTTCAGCCCCTCGCGGATGGAACTTGGCGTAGGCGATCATGGCAAGATCGGCGAGCCGCTCGTCCGGCCAGGTGGCAAACAGCCGACACTGGCGCAGCGCTTCCATGCGGTCCTTGTGAGACCATGTTCCTGTCTTTCCGCCCATCTTCGCCCTGCTGCCGTGCCCCTTTCGAGAGTTTATAGGCCGCCTCCGGGCACATCCCAATGGATTGTCGTCGGGGCGACAGATTTTGACCTTTGCAGCCGCTAGCCAGCAGAAAAGGGCCGAGGAGCAGGGTATGATGAGAAGAATTCTTGCAATGATCGCGCTTGCCGCGATGTTGCTGGGACGCGGTGCATGGGCACGGCCGGTGAGCGAGGACGAAGCCTACGCGATCGGGCTGGACGCCTATGTTTACGCCTATCCGCTGGTGCTGATGGAAGTGACGCGGCGCGTGGCGACCAGCCCGGGGGGAGCAGGTCGGCCCTATGCACCGATGAACCGCTTCGCGCACATGCGCACCTATCCCGATGCCAGCTTCAAGGATGTCGTGCGGCCCAATGCCGATACGCTCTATTCGACGCTATGGTACGATGTCAGCGACCAGCCGTTGATCCTGACCCTGCCCGATACGGGCGGGCGCTATCACGTCGTGCCTCTGATGGACATGTGGACCGATGTCTTCGCCACGCTCGGCACCCGCACGACCGGCAGCGGAGGGGGCAAGGTGGCGATCGTCGGCCCGCACTGGAACGGGAAGCTGCCTGCTGCCCTGCGGATCGTGCGCAGCCCGACGGCGAGCGGTTGGATCATCGGCCGGGTACAGACCAATGGCCCGGCGGACTATGATCACGTCCACGCCATCCAGAAGGGTTTTGCAGCTGCGCCGCTATCGGGTTTGAACAAGCCGGTTGCAGCGGGTCCGCCCGCCGTGCCCGCAGCTGTAGCCGCGCCGCTGCCACCGGTCGTGCAGGTTGCGCAGATGAAACCGGATGCGTTCTTCGCCCTGTTCGCCGAGTTGCTGAAACGAAACCCGCCCCATGCCAGCGACTATGCCATGCTGCTGCGGATGGAGGCGCTCGGCCTGGTTCCAGGGAAGCCTTTCGATCTGGCGCAGACCGACCCGGCCATGCAGCGCGGCCTTGCCCGCGCAGCGCAGGATGGACTGCGCCGGATTACCGATCGACGCAAGGCGGTCCCCGTGACAAGGGCAGGCTGGAACGTGCTTGGCGGCGCTGTCGGGGTCTATGGCAACGACTATCTGCAGCGTGCCTTCATCGCCTTTGCGGGTCTCGGCGCGCTGCCACCCGAGGAGGCGGTCTACCCGATGGTGCGGCTCGATGGCGATGGTGTGCCGCTGACGGGCGCGTCGCAATATGTGCTCCATTTCGCCAAGGACGAGATCCCGCCAGCCGATGCGTTCTGGTCACTCACCATGTATGGCGAGGACCAGTTCTTCGTTGCCAATCCGATCAACCGCTTTGCCATCGGCGATCGCGACAAGCTGGCCTTCAATCCGGACGGCTCGCTCGATCTCTATATCCAGAACGAGAGGCCCGGCGGAGACAGGGAAGCAAACTGGCTCCCCGCGCCCAAGGGACCGTTCTCGATGAACCTGCGCCTATATCTCCCGCACCGGGCAGTGCAGGAAGGCGCTTGGTCGCCGCCCCCGGTGCAAAGGGTGCGCTGAGTTGACCTCTGCATGGTAAAGTTCACTGCGCAGCTTCTTGAACAGGCGCATGATCTCGGGTTCGAACAACAGAAGCCGCGTCGGACTTTTTTAAAAATGAGTCGATATCAATCCCATCATGTTAACGTCCTCGAACAACGAGCTCGCAATAACCGCTGTCGGCGTAAGCTGACACTTTAAGATCTACGCCAGACGGCCCGACATTGCTCGAAGGCCGTCGTACTGCGGGCTGACGTGACCGACATATAACGGCAATTGAAAGTCTGGAAAGTGGACCGAAGTGGACGACCAGCACACGCTCTGCTTGTGCCTTTGAGGACCTGAACCCAAGAAAAATGGGCACAAAAATGGGGGTATGACTGGGGGTATGGCATTGGGGGTATCGAATTTAATCTATCAAAATCAAATAATTACTGATCTTCCGGCGATCCCTCCTCCGCTACCACAATTCCGGCCATGGCCGGAATTTCCGAGCCAGTGTTGGCCCTTCCTCATCATCTGCCGCACGCATGTCTTCGGATCGGCCAGCACGCTCAGTGTGGCCGTGTCACAGACTCGTGCGCAAGACCGGTGCTTCCAGGGGAGGAGCACCCGGAGCGACGGGGGCACTGGCCCTCGGGAGGGCCAGCGCAGTGTCAGGCCGTCAGGCGGTAGCCGAATCCCCGCACGTTCTCCACGACCGGCGGGCCGAGTGCGTGGAGCTTGCGGCGCAGGCGGCTGAGATAGACCTCGACGATGTTGGTGAGCGGATCGTCCTCGATGCCCCAAACGGCGCGGAGGATCTCGCTGCGCGAAATGACTGTTCCCGGCGATTCCATCAGTAGCCTGAGAACGCCCATTTCCTTGACGGTCAGCTGGACGGGCGAGCCTGCGCGCGTCAGGGTCATGGTGCGCGGATCGAAGTGGAGGTCGCCGACAGTCAGGGAGCCGTCTGCCTGGACCGGGTTGGTATGCAGGGGTTCCATCCGGCGCTTGACGGCATCCATGCGCGCCAGAAGTTCCTCAAATGCGAAGGGCTTGGGCAAGTAGTCATCCGCGCCGCCTTTGAGGCCCCGGATGCGGTCGGCCACTTCGTCGCGCGCGGTGACCATGATGATAGGGGTGGTTACGCCTGACTCGCGCAGTGCGGCGCAGACTTCGAACCCGCTCAGGTCCGGCAGGTTCACGTCCAGCAGGATGAAATCGAATGCCATCCCGCGGGCGAGTTCGAGCCCCGTCCCACCATCAGTGGCGAGCGTGACCTTGCAGCCTTCCTGGGTAAGGCCCCGGTGGATCGTCGCGGCCAGCTCGACTTCGTCTTCGATGAGCAGCAGTTTCATAGGTTCATACCATCTGTCGGCTCACGGGCCGGCACGAGAGGAAGGCGAATTGTCACGACAGTGCCAGTGTTGACCTGGCTGGAAAGGCTTATGGTTCCGCCCATAGCCTCGGTGATGGATCGCGCAATGGAAAGCCCGAGGCCCTGTCCGGACCCGGTCTTGCGACTGCCGCGGCGAAAGCGCTGGAACAGATACGGCAGGTCTTCAGCAGGGATGCCGTCGCCGTGATCGCTGATCGTGATCATGGCATAACCCTCAACCGCGGCGATCGTTGCATCAACATGCGGTGCGTCGCTGGAATAGCACACAGCATTGTCGACGACGATGCGGATGACCTGCTTGAGCCGGGTCTCGTCGCCCTCGACGATCAGGCTTGATGGCGCTTCGATCAGGCTGATGCTGCCGCCGTCTGCCTCGATGACCTTGTGGAAGTCCTCGAGACTTTCGCGGACCGCGGCCACGGCATCGACCGGCTCGATATGCGTGTGGAGCATGGGCTCCTCGGCGCGCGCGAGATTGAGCATGTCGTCGATCATCTCGGCCATCAGTTCCGAAAGGCGCACGATCCGGTCCAGAGCCGAGCGCAGGTCCTCGGGCGGCGCTTCGCGGTCGCGCAGGGTAATCTCCGCTTCGCTGCGCATGATCGAAAGCGGGGTGCGGAGTTCATGGCTGGCATCGGCCAGAAATTGCTGGCGCAGGCGATTGGACCGCTCGAGCGAGCGGTTGGTCGAGGCCAGCTCGTTCGTCCGCTGGGCGACGGCCCGCTCAAGCTCCTCGTTGGTGCGCTTCATCGCCTCGGCACCGGCCTCGACGCGCGAGGCCATGGTGTTGAAGCTCTCGGCGATGGTCCTGAATTCGGTCGTGCCGACTATCGGCACGCGCTTCTGGTAGTCACCGTCAGCCATGGCCCTGGTCGCCTGCCACAGGTTGCCCAGCGGGCGGACCAGCTGCCGTTGTCCCCAGAACACCACCAGCAGGCCGCAGATGCCGACGATCGTCACGGTCAGGGTGAGGGTGTCGATCACGCCCTGGAAAGTCTCGACCGAATTGCGACGGTATTCCTTTGCCTCGCGCTCCTCGACCTTGATGGCTTCGAAGACGAGGTCTTCCCAAACGGTGTCGGGCTTATCGCCCTTCAAGGATTTCTCGAGGCTGGCACCGATCCGTTGGAGGGTCTGGCGCTGATGGACTTCTTCCTCGATCTGGGCCGCCCGGAACTTTCGCTTCAGCGGGGTCTCGCTGATCATCTTGATCTCGGCGTTGAGATACCGCTCGGCGTTGGTCACGTGCGAGCGGACGCCATCGACGTAAAGCGCCTCGTTCTTTCGGAAGTCGGCCGGGTTGGTGTAGCGCTCCTGCTGCAAGGTGTAGCCAAGCACGGCGAGCCGCTGGAATGCGCTCAACGACTGGCTGGATGCTTCCGAGCGCGCATGCTGGGCGCGGACCACCTTGACCGCATGGTTTGCCACCACGCCCGGTACCGCGACGGTGAACAGCACGAATGCGAGAGCGATCCACAGCTTGAGTCGGAGCGCGTTCATGCCACAACCACTTCGCAACGGGACCGGTGCCAGCGAGGGGCATTCCCAAAGGCAGGCGTAGACGCGCCTCGCTCCTCGTCTGACATACGAACCGTATTCCCCCGCCTGTATTGCCCCCGCGCGTCGAAAGGCCGTGCTACAAGCTCTGTCCTTGAAATCACAATGTCCTGACAGCGCCTGTCGATCAACGAATTGGCCAATTAATTTTCCATGAATGCCGCGCTGCCAGCCCATTCGGCGTGTGCCGTCCGGCCGCTGACAAGTGCGGAGCCGCGCTGCTCTTGCGGATGACAAATCCTCCTTGCCATGCCAACGCGCGTTCATGCGTACCACATACGAAGACGCGAGTGTCAGACTCTACCACCTTGGCGATGGTCCCGAAGGCGGCTCGATCGAGACGCTGTTCTACGGACCGCTGCATCGCGCGCTGGAGATTGCGGCACAGCAGCCCGAAGCGATTCAGGATGGTCTTTACCTTGCCACCGATAATGACGTGGTCGCCTATCATGATCTGATCGGGCAATAAGCGCTCACAAGGCTTCCCCCGCCGCGCGGCCGCTGGCCCAGGCCCACTGGAAGTTGTAGCCGCCCAGCCACCCGGTTACGTCCACGGCCTCACCGATTGCGAAGAGGCCGGGAACCTTGGCCGATGCCATGGTCTTCTGGCTGAGCGCCTTGGTCGATATGCCCCCGGCCATCACTTCGGCCTTGGCGTAGCCTTCGGTTCCGTTCGGGTGGAATGGCCAGCGCGCCAGCTGCCCCTGCGCCTTGCGCAGATCGGCATCGCGCAAGGTTGCCATCTCGCCATCGAGCTGCAGTCTTTCAGCCAGCGCTTCGGCGAGGCGTTCCGGCAGGCGCCGCGACAGCGCAGTGCGGAAGGCGCTGCGGGGGCGTGCGCGCTTTTCCTCGATCAGCCAGTCGTTTGCCGCGTCCGGCAGGAAATCCACTGCAATTGCGGTGCGGTGCTGCCAGTAGGACGAGATCTGCAGCATCGCCGGGCCGGACAGCCCCTTGTGCGTGAACAGCGCTGCCTCGCGGAACGCGGTCTTTCCCCACCGCGTAATGACTTCAGTGGATACGCCGGAAAGCGAGCGGAACAGGGCCTCGTCCTCGCCAAGCGTGAACGGGACGAGGGCAGGGCGGGTCTGGACGACGGGCAGACCGAACTTGCGAGCCAGATCCAGCGAGAAGCCGGTTGCGCCCATCTTGGGGATGGACAGGCCGCCGGTCGCCAGCACCAGCGACGGGGCGTTGTGCTCGCGGCCATCGATCGTGACGCGGAACATTCCGTCGGCATGGTCTACGGCTGTGACGGGCAGGCCAAACGAGAAGGCAACGCCACCGTCGCGGCACTCGGCCATCAGCATCTCGACGATCTGGCGCGCCGAGTGATCGCAGAACAATTGGCCGAGCGTCTTTTCATGCCAGGCGATGCCGTGGCGGTTGACCATCTCGAGGAAGTCTGACGGCGTGTAACGGGCCAGCGCCGAGCGGGCGAAGTGCTGGTTCTCCGAGATGTACCGGTCGGCGGCGGTGTGGATGTTGGTGAAGTTGCAGCGTCCGCCGCCCGAGATCAGGATCTTCTTGCCGGGTTCGTCGGCATGATCGACGAGCAGCACGCGCCGCCCGCGCTGGCCTGCGGTCAATGCAGCCATCAGCCCCGCCGCGCCCGCGCCGAGGATGATCGCGTCGTAGTGTGCGCCGCTCACTTGAGGAGTTCGGTGGCGAGGGCTTCGGCCACCTTGATTCCGTCGACCGCCGCCGAGAGAATGCCGCCTGCGTAGCCGGCGCCTTCACCGGCAGGATAGAGCCCGCGCGTATTGAGGCTCTGGCAATCCTTGCCGCGCGTGATCCGCACCGGCGAGGACGTGCGCGTCTCGACGCCGGTCATGACCACATCGGGGTGATCGTAGCCCGGCACCATCCGACCGAACGCGGGCAGCGCTTCTCGGATGGATTCGATCACGTAGTCGGGCAGGCACTTCTTGAGTTCGGTGAGGTGGACGCCCGGCTTGTAGCTCGGGATCACGCTGCCGAATTCGGTCGAAGGCCGGTCTGCGAGGAAATCGCCCAGCTTCTGGCCCGGAGCCATGTAATTGCGCCCGCCAGCCTCGAAGGCGAGGCTTTCCCAGTGGCGCTGGAAGGCCATGCCGGCCATCGGCCCGCCGGGGTAATCGCGGTTCGGATCGATATCGACGACGATGCCGGAGTTGGCGTTGAACTCGGCGCGCGAATACTGGCTCATGCCGTTGGTGACGACGCGGCCTTCCTCGCTGGTGGCGGCGACGACGCGTCCGCCCGGGCACATGCAGAAGGAATAGACCGTGCGCCCGTTCCTGCACTTGTGCGAAATCGAATAGGCCGCCGGGCCGAGGATCTTGTTGCCCGCGCTCGGGCCATAGCGGGCGGTGTCGATCCAGCTCTGCGGGTGTTCGATGCGCACGCCGATGGCGAAGGGCTTGGCCTCGATATGGACGCCACGGTCGTAAAGCACCTGAAAGGTATCGCGCGCGGAGTGGCCCACCGCCATGATGACATGGCGTGCGGGCAGGAACGATCCGTCCGACAGGTGCAGGCCCGCAATCCGCCGCTCGCCATCGGCCGCGGTTTCGATCTCGAAGTCTTCGACGCGCGTCTGGAAGCGGTATTCACCGCCCAGGCTCTCGATCGTCTCGCGCATCGACATGACCATGGTGACGAGGCGGAAGGTACCGATGTGGGGGTGGGCTTCGGTCAGGATGTCGTCGGGCGCCCCCGCCTTGACGAACTCGACCAGCACCTTGCGGCCAAGGTGGCGTGGGTCCTTGATGCGGCTGTAGAGCTTGCCGTCCGAGAAGGTGCCGGCGCCGCCTTCACCGAACTGCACGTTGGATTCCGGTTCGAGTACCGAGCGGCGCCACAGGCCCCAGGTGTCCTTGGTCCGCTCGCGGACCGCCTTGCCGCGTTCGATGATGATGGGCTTCAGGCCCATCTGCGCCAGGATCAGCGCCGCCAGCAGACCGCAGGGGCCAGCGCCGATCACGACGGGACGCTCACCGTCCCAGTCTTCGGGGGCCATGACCGGGAACTTGTACGAGGTGTCGGGCGTGGGCTTGACGTTCTGGTCGTCGGCAAAACGGGCCAGCACTTCGGCCTCGTTCGCCAGCACGCAATCGACCACGTAAGTCAGCAGGATCGCGTGCTTCTTGCGGGCATCGTTGCCGCGACGGAATATGGTGAAACGGACAAGCTCTTCGGGCGCGATATCGAGGCGCGCGCAGATCGCCGCCGGAAGGTCTTCGGCGGCGTGGTCGAGAGGCAGTTTCAGTTCATTGATGCGAAGCATGGCGCCGCCCTAGCCAATTCCGGCGGGCGGCGCCACACGTGCTTCGAGGTCAGTCCTTGAAGGGCCCAGCGAAGGCAATATCGCTGACCGGCTTGCGGTCGCTAACCACTTCGCGCTCGCGCAGCATGTCGGGCAGCTGCGACTTGTCGCCCTGCTTGCCGATCACGAAGGCCATCTCCACGCGGTAGCCTTCGGGCAGGTTGAGCACTTCGGCGGCCTTGGCGAAGTCGACGCCGGTCATGCCATGGGTGTGATAGCCGAGGTGCAGCGCCTGCAACGCGGCGTTCGCCCATGCCGCGCCAGTGTCGAAGCTGTGGCTGTGGTTGGGATTGTTGCCACGGTCGCTGCGCATGAATTCGTCCGATACGGCAAAGACCAGCACGCCTGCGTCCTTGGCCCAGCTCTGGTTGAACTCGACCAGCGCGGACAGGAATTTGTCGAAGTTGGCATCGCCCTTGTGCGCATAGGCAAAGCGCCATGGCTGATAGTTGTAGGCGCTGGCGGCAAGGCCTGCTGCCTCGAAGATCACGTCTAGATCCGATTGCGGCACGGCCGAGCCATCGAATGCGCGCGGGCTCCAGCGGTCGACGATGATCGGCAGGACGCGGGGAGAAGCGGTACGGGTCATGGGATGCTCCTTGGGAGAGGTGATGGGATGATAGGAAGGTGGAGCCGGAGCGCAACTGCACTCCGGCTCGCGGGGGGGTAGGGATCAGGCCGCGTCGACGAGCACCAGCTCGGCGTCCTCGAGAGCTGTGATGACGATCTCGGTCACGCCGGTGATGGCAACCCCATCGCGGGCATTGGCTTCGATCTCGCCGATGCGGACCTTGCCTTTCGCGGGGACGAGATAGGCGTGGCGATCTTCGGTCAGTTCGTAGCGGACCGTTTCACCGGTCTTGACCGTCGCGCCAAGGACGCGGGCGTTGGCATTGATCGTCAGCACGTCGCTGTCTCCGGCAATGCCCGAGGCGAGCGGGACGAAACGGCCTTCGCGGCTGTCCTTGGGGAAGGGGCGCGCACCCCAGCTTGGCGCATGACCGCGGCGATCGGGGATGATCCAGATCTGGAACAGGCGGGTTTCCTCGTCCTCCAGATTGAATTCCGAGTGGGCGATGCCCGTGCCTGCCGACATCACCTGCACGTCGCCCGCTTCGGTGCGGCCTTCGTTGCCGAGGCTGTCGCGATGAGTGATCGCGCCCTTGGTGACGTAGGTGATGATCTCCATGTCGCTGTGCGGATGGGTGGGGAAGCCGCTCTTCGGCGCGATGCGATCGTCGTTCCACACCCGCAGCGCACCCCAATGGACGCGCGCCGGGTCATGGTATCCGCCGAACGAGAAGTGATGGTGGGCATCCAGCCAGCCGTGGTTGGCCGCGCCGATCGAGGCGAAGGGGCGCAGTTCGATATGAGCCTTGGTAGCGGTGGGGGTTGCAGTCTGGGTCATGGCGATTTCTCCAAACGGGCGGCTTGGGGTCCGTCCTGTTGGGGTGGAGATAGGCCTTGCAAGGCATTCGGAATATCCCAATAAGTTAAATCAGGATGTTCGAAATTCTTGAAAGGCTATCCCGTGGACGTCGGCCAGCCAACCCTTGACCAGCTGCGCCTGTTCCTCGCGGTGGTCGACGAAGGCAGCTTCAACGCCGCCGCGCGCAAGCTTGGCCGCGCGATCTCGGTGGTCAGCTACGGCATCGTCACGCTGGAAACGCAGTTGGGCGTCACCCTTTTCGACCGCGAGGGGTCGAAGCGGCCGGTCCTGACGCCTGCAGGCAAGGCCATGCTCGCCCAGGCGCGGGCAGTGGCCGATGACGTCGACGCGCTGATCGCGGGCGTCCGCAACTTCAACCAAGGCCTTGAGGCCGAGCTGGGGCTGGCCATCGACGTGATGTTCCCGACTCATCTCGTCGCCGAAGTGCTTCGGGACTTTCAGCAACTCTTCCCTACGGTGCAGCTCCGGCTCTTCGTCGAGGCTTTGGGCGCAATCGCGGCCATGGTGGTCGACGGGCGGGCCGAGCTGGGCATTTCCGGGCCGGAGCTCGTTGCCATACCCGACCTTGAGCGTGAAGCGATCGGGCAGGTGGAACTGGTGCCAGTTGCTGCGCCGGACCATCCGCTGGCCCGGATGGAGACGATCCCGCCGGGAGAGGCGCGCAAGCACCGGCAGCTCGTCCTGACCGATCGTTCGCAGCTGACCCATGGGCAGGACTTCTCGGTATTGAGTGCGAGCACGTGGCGGCTGGGCGATCTGGGCGCGCGCCATGCACTGATGCGGGAAGGGATCGGCTGGGGCAACATGCCCCGCCATTTGATCGACGCCGATCTGGCAGCGGGACGGCTCAAGCGCCTCGCGCTGCCCGAAGCCCCAAACGTTGCCTACCGCTTTCACGCGCTATGGCGCCGAGACTGCCCTATCGGTCCGGCGCGGGCGTGGGTGCTGGATGCCCTGCGCGCACGGCTGGCGCGCTGCCCGGATGCAACTTCGCCCCGCCAGACGGACTGACGGGGCGCAATTCCGGCTATGCCGTTCGTGTCAGGTGCCGGCGCTCTTGCGCTTGAAGGCGGCGTTGTCGTTTGCCTTGATCTTCGCGATTTCGAGGCCCGGTGCCGACGGAAAACCGCCCTTCGGTCCGACCGTCTTGGCGACACTGGCCGGCACGACGACTGTCGTCTTGCCCGCGCGGGTACCGGCGTGGCCGAGCGCAGGTGTCATGAGCGCGGCGATTGCAGTTGCGGCAGCGAGCCGCTTCGAAAACAGGTTCATGATGAAGCCCCCCGAAAGTTTCTCGTGCGGGCAGCTTTCCGATCCTGAATTGCAGCCCGCAGCTATGCTCCTCGGGCTAAGTGGGTTTACCTAAATGCAACATTGGTAGTTAAGGTGATCTTCATCATGAAAAAGTGTTATTTCGAAAGTTAAGTTAACGGACGCTTCTTAATCAGCGCGCTGCGCAGGCACCTGCAAACGATTTCGCCCCGCTGGTTGATAAGTTCATGTTTGAAGGTCACAATTCCCGCATCGGGGCGTGATTTGCTGGCCCGAAGTTCCATGACTTCGCTCGTCGCGCGCATCGTATCGCCGATGAAGACCGGCGCGGGCATGATAAGCTTGTCGTAACCGAGATTCGCGACGAGCGTGCCCAGAGTCGTGTCGCCGACGGACAATCCGACCATCAGGGCGAAGGTGAAGGTGCCGTTCACGAGGATCTGCCCGAACTCGCTCGCCTTCGCCGCTTCCACGTCGATGTGCAGTGGCTGCGGGTTGTGGGTCATGGTCGAGAACAGCAGGTTGTCGGTCTCGGTCACGGTGCGGCGGATCTCGTGCTCGATCCGCTCGCCCACTTGCCATTCGTCGAAGAACTTGCCCGCCATCAGCATTCCACC
Source organism: Novosphingobium jiangmenense (assembly GCF_015694345.1). Classification (GTDB taxonomy): domain Bacteria; phylum Pseudomonadota; class Alphaproteobacteria; order Sphingomonadales; family Sphingomonadaceae; genus Novosphingobium; species Novosphingobium jiangmenense. The sequence continues at coordinate 245,051 of NZ_JADQDC010000006.1, read as the reverse complement.
TTCTTGATCTGCGCCAGCAGCGCCTCGACCTGAACCTGCGCTCCGGCAACGGCGTTCAACTCATCGACCACGCCATCGAACGGCGCGGTGAGGGCATGCTCCATCTTCATCGCTTCAAGGACCATCAGCTTCTGGCCCTTGGTGACCGACTGTCCTGCCGCGACATCGACGGAGATGACCTTGCCCGGCATCGGGGCAAGGATGGCGCCATCCGAAGCAGAGCCACCCGCGCCGCCCTCGGCACGGGCCAGGGCGACGATGAAGCGCTCGCCCCCTTCGTCAACGGATGTAACGCTCTCGCCCGGCCAGTAATCGAGCGCCGGTTCGGCGGGAAGGTCCACGGTGAAGGACCGGGCGAACTGGTCCTTCAAGCGCACCTCGCGGCGTGCCGGGGCATTCATGCGGAAGCCTGACTGGCCGCTCCATGGGCTGTCGCCGGGCGTACCGACGAGCCGCATTGCGGCAAGACCCAGCGCTTCCGCAGTTGGCTCCGGACGGGTCGTCAGCGTCTCGAGGTTGCGCTCGATCAGGCCGGTATCGACCACGCCGGCCTCGAAAGCGGCATGGCCCAGCAGCCGCCACAGGAAGCCACTGTTGGTGATCAACGGGCCGACCACGCCTTCCTCCAGCGTCTCGCGCAAGCCTGCGATGGCCTCCGAACGCGTATCGCGATGGACGATAACCTTGGCGATCATCGGGTCGTAGAACGGCGAAATCTCCGCGCCCGCTTCGACGCCTGTATCGATGCGCGCGCGATACTGCGGGAAATGGAAGTCCTCGACCCGCCCAATGCTGGGCAGGAAGCCCTTGCTGGCATCTTCCGCATAGAGCCGCGCTTCCATCGCCCAGCCGTTGATGCTCAGCTCGTCCTGCCGTTTCGGCAGTGGCTCGCCCGAGGCTACGCGCAGCTGCCATTCGACCAGATCGACGCCGGTGATCTCCTCGGTCACCGGGTGTTCGACCTGCAGCCGCGTGTTCATTTCCATGAACCAGATGCGGTCTGCGCGCAGGCCTTCGGAGCCATCGGCGATGAACTCGATGGTGCCCGCGCCTTCGTAGTCCACCGCTTTGGCCGCACGCACTGCGGCGGCGCAGACCGCTTCGCGCGTCGCTCCGTCCATGCCGGGGGCAGGGGCCTCCTCGATCACCTTCTGGTGCCGCCGCTGCAGCGAGCAATCGCGCTCGAACAGGTGGACGACATTGCCGTGGGCGTCGCCAAACACCTGCACTTCGATGTGGCGGGGCGAGAGGATGTACTTCTCGATCAGCACGCGATCATCGCCGAACGAGGACGCCGCCTCTCGACGGCACGACGCAAGCGCCTCGGCAAAGTCCTCGGCGCGCTCGACGCGCCGCATGCCCTTGCCGCCACCGCCTGCCACGGCCTTGATGAGCACTGGATAGCCGATGGCGTCGGCCTCGGCCTGCAGGCGCTCAGGAGATTGGTCCTCGCCCAGATACCCCGGCGTGACCGGTACTCCGGCCGCGATCATGCGTGCCTTGGCCGCGTCCTTCAGCCCCATTGCCGTGATCGAGGCCGGCTTCGGTCCGACCCAGACCAGCCCGGCATCCAGCACCGCCTGCGCAAATTCGGCGTTTTCCGAGAGGAACCCGTAACCCGGATGAATCGCCTCGGCTCCGGTCGCGAGTGCTGCAGCGATGATCTTCTCGCCAACAAGATAGCTCTCGCGCGCCGGCGACGGGCCGATGTGCACGGCCTCATCGGCAGAGCGCACATGCAGCGCCCTGGCATCAGCGTCGGAGTAGACCGCAACTGTGCGGATGCCGAGCCGCCGCGCGGTACGGATAACCCGGCAGGCGATCTCGCCCCGGTTGGCGATGAGGAGGGATTTGATCATGACCATAACCTCAAAACACCTCCCCGGAACGGGGAGGGGGACCGCCAGCCAAAGGCTGGTGGTGGCGGGGTGTTTGCGCATCGCAAGCCGCTACGATGCCGAGTAGGGCTGCTTCCAGATCAGCCAGCACATCTCGCGCAGGAATTCTCAACAGCCTGAACCCTCGCTCGCTCAAAACGATGTTGCGCTTCGCATCACGTTCCGGGCGATCACCCATGTCGTGCGAAATGCCATCGATCTCGATCGCAAGCCGCCGTTCAAGGCACACGAAGTCGAGGACGAAGTTGCCTAGCGGATGCTGGCGACGGAACTTGTAGCCGCCGGGACGTTTGCGAAGCTCGCGCCATATCAGCACTTCGGGAAGATTGCCGGAACGGCGTTCGCGCTTTGCCACGGCGAAGGCCTTCGCGCTTGCCGAGAGCACCCCTCCACCGTGCTTCGCACGGTCCCCCTCCCCGTTCCGGGGAGGTGCTTGGTTGTCGTCAACCATCACATCCGGAACACCCCGAACCGGGGCGCCTCCGCAATCGGCGCTTCCAGACAGGCCTCCAGTGCCAATCCCAGCACATCGCGCGTCTGCACCGGGTCGATCACCCCATCGTCCCACAACCGCGCAGTGGCGTAGTAGGGATTGCCCTCGTCCTCGTACTTCTGGCGGATCGGCGCCTTGAAGGCTTCGGCCTCTTCCGGCGTCCACTTGTCCGCATCGCGGTGCACCGTCGCCAGCACCGAAGCCGCCTGCTCGCCGCCCATCACGCTGATGCGCGCGTTCGGCCAGGTGAACAGGAAGCGCGGCTGGTAGGCGCGGCCGCACATGCCATAGTTGCCTGCGCCGAAGCTGCCGCCGATCAGGACGGTGATTTTGGGCACCTGCGCCGTCGCCACCGCCGTCACCAGCTTCGCGCCATGCTTGGCGATGCCCTCGGCCTCGTACTTGCCGCCGACCATGAAGCCCGAGATGTTCTGCAGGAACAGCAGCGGAATGCGGCGCTGGCAGGCGAGTTCGATGAAATGCGCACCCTTCTGCGCGCTTTCCGAAAACAGCACGCCGTTGTTGGCAAGGATCGCCACCGGGAGCCCGTGAATATGGGCAAAGCCGCAGACCAGCGTGGTGCCGTAGAGCGCCTTGAACTCGTGGAATTCGCTGCCGTCGACGATCCGCGCGATCACCTCATGCACGTCATAAGGCGCGCGCACGTCCTCGGGGATGATCGAGTACAGCTCTTCCGGATCGTACTTCGGCGGCACCGCCTCGCGCCGTGCAACGCCCGCATCTCCTGCGGGGCCGATATGCGAGACGATATCGCGCACGATCGTCAGCGCATGTTCGTCATTGTCGGCGAGATGATCGACGACGCCCGACTTGCGCGCGTGCAGGTCACCCCCGCCCAGTGCCTCGGCGGTGATTTCCTCGCCGGTCGCGGCCTTCACCAGCGGCGGCCCGGCGAGGAAGATCGTGCCCTGTTCGCGCACGATCACGGTTTCGTCTGACATCGCCGGCACATAGGCCCCGCCCGCCGTGCAGGACCCCATCACGCTGGCGATCTGCGGAATGCCGCGCGCACTCATGTTGGCCTGGTTGTAGAAGAACCGCCCGAAGTGATCGCGGTCGGGGAAGACTTCGGCCTGGTTGGGCAGGTTCGCCCCGCCACTGTCGACCAGGTAGATGCAGGGCAGGCGGTTCTCCTGCGCGATCTCCTGCGCGCGCAGGTGCTTCTTCACCGTCATCGGGAAGTAGGTGCCGCCCTTGACCGTGGCGTCATTGGCAAAGACCATGCAATTGCGGCCCGAGACGCGACCGACCCCGGCGATGATCCCGGCGCCGGGCACCTCGTCACCGTACATGCCGTTGGCGGCAAGCTGACCGATCTCCAGAAACGGCGAACCCGGATCGAGCAGGCGCTCCACGCGATCACGCGGCAGCAGCTTGCCGCGCGAGACATGGCGCTCGCGGCTGCGCTCGTCACCGCCGAGCGCGGCCTTCGCGACCCGCTCGCGCAGTTCTTGGGCCAGCGCGCGGTTGTGCGCCGCGCGGGCCTGCGCCTGTTCGGAGTTCAGGTCGATGTTGCTCGAGAGGACCGGTGCGCTCAACGCGTGCTGCCTTTCAGGTGCTTGGTGAAGAACGGCAGCACATACGTGCGGAAGCGCTCCTTCACCCGGTTGCCGTGGTCGCCCACATAGATTTCCCAGTCGTGCGCAATGCCGAACCGGGTCAGGGTCTCGTGGATAAGTTCATCGTCGGCGCGGACGAAATCGGTATCGCCGGTGTCGATGGCGATGCCGCTCATCCGGCGCAGCGACGGCAGGTACTGCGAGGCCATGGCGACGGGCGAATTGGCCGCCCACTTGGCAATGACCAGATCGTTGACCTTGCCGTCGCTGGTGCCGAGATCGGCGAAGAACGGCGGCTTGCCCGGATTGGGAGACCATGCCGCAGCGACCGCGAAGTTGCCCCGGCTCATCCAGTCCGCCGTGAGCGCCTGATCGACTGACCAGCCTTCGTACTTCGGATCCGCCGAGGACGCCGGGCGCGGGATCTGGCAGCACGGGTTCATCGCATAGAGCGCGCCGAACACGTCCGCGCGCTTCATGCCGAGCTTCAGCGTACCATATCCGCCCATCGAGTGACCGGCGAGCCCGCGCGCCTCGCGCGAAGGGATCGTTCGGAAGTGCTTGTCGGTCCAGGCCACGAGGTCTTGCGCGATGAAGTCCTCGAAGTTCCCCACCGTGGGCGAGTTCGAATACATCGAACCGCCCCACTTGGTCATGCTGTCGGGCACCACGATGATCGCTTCCGTGCCCGAGGCCTTGAGCGCTGCATCGAAATCGTTGCGCTCGACATACTGGTCAGCGGTCGAGTTGTAGCCGTGCAGGAAATAGATGACCGGGTAGCGCCTGCCCTTGGCCCGGCTTCCTTTGTCGTCGTAGCTGTCCGGCAGGAAAACATAGACCGTGCGGTCGGCGGTATTGCCCTCGAGATTGCCTTCCACCGCTGCACTGTGAACGGTGGTCTTCTCCATTCGCGCAAGCGCTGGATGGGAAAGCCCAAGCAGGGCTGCACAGGCAATGAGGGCTTTCAGGCGCATAAATCTCTCCGCAGGATCGTTATCGTCTGCCGATCAGCGCGCTCCGATAAGTTCGCGGCCGATCAGCATCCTGCGGATTTCATTGGTTCCGGCGCCGATGTCCAGCAACTTGGCATCGCGCAAGTAGCGCTCCACCGGCCAGTCCTTGGTATAGCCCGCGCCGCCCAGCGCCTGCACCGCCTCGCCCGAGACGCGGAAGGCGTTCTCGCTGGCGAGCAGGATCGCGCCCGCCGCGTCGAAGCGCGTGGTCTGCCCCGCATCGCAAGCCTTGGCCACGGCATAGACATAGGCGCGGGCCGACTGGATCGCGACGTACATGTCGGCCACCTTGGCCTGCATCAACTGGAACGTGCCGATCGGCTGGCCGAACTGCTTGCGCTCGCGCACATAGGGGATGACGGTGTCGAGGCAGGCCTGCATGATGCCGATCTGCATTCCCGCCAGCACCACGCGCTCGTAGTCGAGCCCGCTCATCAGCACGCCCACGCCGCCGTGGAGCGGGCCCATCACGTTCTCTTCCGGTACGAAGCAATCCTCGAAAACCAATTCGCAAGTGGGCGAGCCGCGCAGGCCCATCTTGTCGATCTTCTGGCCGATCGAGAAGCCCGGCATGTCCTTCTCGATCAGGAAGGCGGTGATGCCACGGCTGCCGGCCTCGGGCGAGGTCTTGGCGTAGACCACCAGCGTATCGGCGTAAGTGCCGTTGGTGATCCAGAACTTGGTGCCGTTGAGGCGGAAGCCGCCCGCCACCGGATCGGCGCGCAGTTTCATGGAGACAACGTCCGAACCAGCGCCCGCTTCCGACATTGCGAGGCTGCCGACGTGCTCGCCGGAGATCAGCTTGGGCAGGTACTTCGCCTTCTGCTCGTCATTGCCCCAGCGGCGGATCTGGTTGACGCAGAGGTTGGAGTGCGCGCCATAGGACAGGCCGACCGACCCGGACGCGCGGCTGACTTCCTCGACCGCGATGACATGGTCGAGATAGCCGAGGCCAAGGCCTCCGAACTCTTCCTCGACCGTGATGCCATGCAGGCCGAGCGCGCCCATCGGCTCCCACAATTCGCGCGGGAAGCGGTCGTTGCGGTCGATCTCGGCGGCGAGGGGGGCGATCTGCTCGTCGGCAAAGCGACCCGCCGCCTCGCGGATCATCAGGGCGCTTTCGGTCAGGCCGAAGTCGAAATCGGGCGTGGCGCGCATCTCGGGCATCCTCTGCAAACTTTTCGCGGCGGAGGATACCATTGCCAAACCATCGCTCAAAATTGATTTATCTCGGGGATTGCGATAGGTTTTTCCTATGATGAAACGCGCGCATCTCCGGCAGTTCCTTGCCGTGGTCGAAACCGGCAACTTCACTCGCGCGGCGGAGCGGCTGGCGATTTCGCAGCCGACGCTTTCCGCCGCCATTGCCGAACTGGAACGCCTTGCCGGCACGCGGCTGTTCCTGCGGGAACGGCGTCAGGTTCGCCTTACCGAGGCGGGGGCGCGGCTGGTCAACCACGCTCGCGCCATCGAGCGCGAATTTCGCGCCGCCGAGGCCGCCTTTGCCGAAGCACCCGTGCCGCTCAGCCCCTTGCGGCTCGGGGTCCTGCATTCGATCGCCACGACCACTCTCTCCGCTCTGGCGCGCCGCCATTCCGGCCCACAGCCGCTGACCTTGTCCGAAGGCACCGACTCCGAGCTGCGCCGCAAGCTGGGGGAAGGGCAGGTCGATGCGATCCTCACGCTAATGCGTCCCGAGGATGCCGACCGGCCTTCGCTGACGCTGCTGGAGGAAGGCTACCGGCTGATCATGCCGGAAGGTCATGCGCTTGCTGGTGCGGCCTTGCTGGACGCCAGCGACGTCGCCGCCGAAACCATGATCGCCCGCCGTTCTTGCGAGATCCTTGGCGAGACCAGTCGCTGGTTCACCCAGCGCGGCGTGCGCCCGCCGTTCTTCCTGCGCTCGTCCAATGACGACCGCTGCATCGAGATGGTGCGGGCAGGGATGGGTGTGACGACCGCGCCGCAATCGCTGGCGCGGGAAGGTGTGGTGGCGGTGCCACTGGCCGACTACGATTTCCGCCGGACCATCGGGCTCATCGCGGCGCGCGAACGTCCAGATCTTGTAGCCCAATCAAGCGCGCTGGCCGAAGCCGCGCGCGCCGCGTTCACTTGACGGCGTAGAGCAGGCGACCTTCGCCCAGCCGCTCCAGCACGCCATCGATATCGCTGTTCGAGAACGCGAAGCATCCCTGGCTGCGGCCGATCCGCCCCTGCGTCGCCGCAAGGTTCTCGCTGACGTAGCTCGCCGCGTGGATCACGATGCCACGTTCGAGCGCAGCGCTGTTGGCGTCCTCCAGCCCGATCAGGCGGCGCGAGCGACCATGCTTGCCGTAGTAGGTCACGCCGGTGAGGAAAGCGCCGGGGCTCGATGCGTTCGAGCCATAGGCGTTGGAAAAGCGCTGCACCCAGCCGCTGTTGGCGGGGTCAGACCCGCTGCCGTGCGAGACGAGGTGCGAGGAGACGACCTTGCCGCCTGCGATGTCGACTAGATGGAACCGCGCCTCGCGCGAGGCCTTGCCGAAATCGACCAGCCCGACGAGGTCGCGATGGCGGATATGCGCGCCATGGGCGTCCAGCGCCGCAATCGCGCGCTGCACCAGCAAGGGCGGCGTCGGCTGCGCAAAAGGCGAGAGTTCAGGCTCTTTGGGAGGTGTGACTGCCAGTGCAGGCTGGCCCGAAACGGCCATGCTGCCCAGCGTTGCAACCATGGCGCCCAAAAATTGGCGCCGATCAGGAACCATTATGCGAGACCCCGGTTATCGTCCATTGGTCCCGGAAATGTATGTGTTGCGTCACACCTGCAAGAGGCGTGGCCCAGCCTTGCGACGAGTCGTGCATCACCCGCCACCTGCTGAGCCATCCCGCTGCTTCAATTGCCTTTCGTCAGGCGCAGCGCCTTGGGGCTGCGGAAGTTGGAGGACGAGACCCAGTCCAGCGTTTCGTCGACGCGGCTGAATTCCGGAACGACCTTCAACAATTCCTCATAGGCAATCTGCGTCGCCAGTCGCCCGATCGCGGAACCGAGGCAGGCATGGACTCCGCCCCCAAACCCGAGATGTCGCTTGGCCCTTCGCGTGATGTCGTAGACGTCCGGATTCTCGAACATGCGCTCGTCGCGATTGGCTGAGCCGTAGGCAAGGATCACCGCGTCGCCGGCCTTCATCACCTGTCCGTGCAGTTCGACATCGCGCGTCAGCGTCCGCTTGAAGCGCTGCGCTGAAGTGTTGAACCGCAGCGATTCCTCGATGGCATCGGGGATCAGCGAAGGATCGGCGACCAATGCCCGCCTCGCCTCCGGATAATCCGCAAGGTTCAGCCCGAACATCGCCATGAAGCCCGAAAGGCTCTCGATCCCGGCCATGATCAGCGTCGTCACGGTCAGCTGCACTTCCTTGTCGAGCAGCTTCTCGCCGTCGATCTCGGCGGTGATGAAGTTCGACAGCAGGTCGTCTCCCGGATTGGCCTTGCGCGCCGCCACCAGCTTTTCGGCATAGTTGGCCATCCAGTGGAACGCGGCGAGGTGCTCAGGGCTCTTCTTGCGCGTCACCGGATCGGTCTGCACCATCAGCACGGCATTGTGCCGCACCAGGTCCGCGTTCTCCTCCGGCAGGGCAAAGAGATAGAACAGCAGGTCGACGGTGAGCTTCGAGGTATAGTCCCCCACAAGATCGAACACCGGCTTGTCCGCAATCGCCGCCAGATGCGCCCGCGCCGCTGCCCGCGCCGGTTCGACAATGTGCTCCAGCGCCCGCTTCGTAACCGCCGACTGGATCAGCGCGCGCAACCGGTCATGCCGCGGCGGATCGCTGGAGCCGAGCGTTGATCCTGCACGCCCTGGAAACTCGTCGACCAGATTGCCTTGTGCCGAGGAATAGGTCCGCCAGTCCTGCAGTGCATTGAGCACGTCGGAATAGCGCGACAGCACCCACTTGCCCGCTTCCTCGGACCAGAAGCACGGATATTCGTCGCGCAGGGTCTTGTAGGCGGGGAAGGGATCGGCGTCGTTCGCCGGGGAATAGGGATCGAAGCGGAACTGGGTCCGCTCGGCAACGCTGGCCATGGCAAGTCTCCTCTCTTGACCGGACAGTGCCAGCGGGCGCTTGTCTATGCGACGCACCGCTCAGGCAAATCCTTGCACTTTTCGCGCAAGCTGCGACACTGGCAGCGATGGTCGGTCAAGGCTTCAACCGCTACACGCTCTACGGCGAGGAAGGGATTTCCCTGCCGCCCGAGTTCATCCATCTTGAGCGCATCCGCGATCGTGCAACCTTGCACGATTGGACTATCGAGCCCCACGCCCACCCGCACATGATGCAACTCCTGCTGCTCCAGAGCGGCAGCGTCGAGTTGCAGGGGGAGCGCAGCGCGGAGGCGCTGGTTGCTTCGGCTCAGGTCCTCGTCCCGCCGACCTGCGTCCACGCCTTCCGCTTCGATGCCGGGGCTGAGGGCTGGGTACTCTCGGTCGCGGCCGATCTCGCCAATGATCCGCGTCTGTCGGGCCTGCTCGGAAATCTCGAAGGGCTTGGCGGCAGCGCCATCGCGGTATCGCTCGCAGCGCATCCCCTTGCGCTGCACCGGCTTGGCTGGCTGCTAGATGATCTCGCCCAGCGTCTGGGGCAGGGGGACGGCACAGGGCCAGCGTTACTGGCGCAGGTCGCGTTGATCCTCGCCACTGCGCTCGAAGCCGGTGCGGGCAATCGCAACCAGACTGGCCACGGGCGCGAGCCCCTTGTCGTCCGGTTCCGCGCGCTGGTGGAACAGCACTATCGGGAGCATCTGTCCGTGGCCGATTATGCCGCGCGTCTTGGCACCACCACATCGACACTGACCCGCGCCACCCGCGCCCTCGCGGGCAAGCCCCCGGCCGAGATCGTCCACGATCGCCTCATCCTCGAAGCGCGCCGCAACCTCGCATTCTCGGGGGCTAGCGCGGCGCAAATCGCCTACGCGCTGGGCTTTGCCGACCCGGCCTACTTCGCCCGCTTCTTCAAGGCACGCACCGGGCAGACGACCAGCGCCTTCCGTCGAGACCGGGTGTCAAAAGCAGAGGAAACGGCCTGACGCAAATCGCCTGCGCTCCGGCGCAGCCCTCTTGTCTATCAAATTAGTTGAGTTATCTGTGAGGCATGTCGGGACGTAATCCGAGTCGACCGGCTTTCCGCTTCAGGAGATAGCAGATGACTCACCAACGCTCGTTCGCGGGGCAGGACCCGCTCATCCTCACCGTTCCCGGGCTCGGCAACAGCGGCCCCGGTCATTGGCAGACGCAATGGGAGCAGGACCTCACCGATTGCGAGCGCATCGACCTTGGGCTGTGGGACGATCCGCACCGCAATACCTGGGTCAACAAGATCAACTTGGCCGTGCACAAGGCGGATCGCCCGGTGGTGCTCGTAGCGCACAGCCTCGGCTGCCTCGCCGTGGCATGGTGGGCCGAGTTCGAGAAACCTGCCGACGGCAAGGTCCTCGGCGCCCTGCTGGTCGCGCCGCCAGACGTGGAAGTGCGGCCCATCGACCGCCGCCTCACGCGCTTCGCCCCGTTTCCGCACGGAGAACTGCCGTTCCCGTCGATCCTCGTTGCCAGTCGCAACGATCCCTACATGGGCATCGGGCAGGCCCGGCATCTCGCCCGCGCATGGGGCAGCCGCTTTGCCGACGCGGGCGAGGTGGGCCATATCAATGCCGAATCCGGACTTGGCGAATGGACGTTCGGTCGCCTGCTGCTGAACCAGCTCCTGCCCTGGCCGGTAGTTCTCGAAAGCACCCAGCGCGTCCCGCTCGGCTCCTTCCACCCCGACCGCGCCCTGCGTCGTCTGGGAGCCTGAAGCTCAGGCCGGACCGGCTTCGGGCCCGGTCCGGTCTATCCGGAAGCCATAGTCCGGCCCATGCCATGAAAATCCGGGCGTCTGCGGCCATTCCCAGTCGCCCGGATGCATGGGCACGCCATCCAGCCGCTGCCATAAGCCCTCTTCGGAGAAGCGCGTGAACGCACTCACCCGTTCGGCGCGCCATGCCGCGAGCGAGAAAACGTAAGCCTCAAGCGCCAGATCGCGGTTCGCCCAGTCGATCCACGTGATGGTATTGTCCTGCGCATAGGCATTGTTGTTGCCGCGCTGGCTCCGGCCGAACTCGTCGCCCGCCGTCAGCATGATCGTGCCGGTCGAGACGAACAGCGTGCCGAGCATGGCGCGAGCATAGGCCGACCTACGGGCGAGGACTTCGGCATCGTCCGTCTCGCCCTCCACACCATTGTTCCAGCTGAAGTTCTCGCCGTGCCCGTCGCGATTGTCCTCGCCGTTGGCCCAGTTCTGGCGGTGTTCGTAGGCCAGCGTATCGGCCAGCGTAAAACCGTCGTGTGCGGCGAGGAAATTGACCGAGCGGCAATCCTTGCCGAACAGATCGGCAGAGCCGGCAATGCGCGTTGCCAGCACATCGACCCCAGCCTCGCCTTTCCAGAACCGGCGTACGTCATCGCGGAACCTGTCGTTCCATTCCAGCCAGTTCGCCGGGAAACGTCCCAGCTGATAGCCGCCGGGGCCAATGTCCCAAGGTTCGGCAATCATCACGCGGTCGGCCAGCAGCGGATCGGCGGCAATCTCGGCAAAGATCGGCGCATCGGCAGAAAAGCCGGGGCTGCGCGCAAGGATCGGCGCCAGATCGAAGCGGAAGCCGTCGACGCCGCAATGCCGCACGAAATGCCGCAGCGTATCGAGCGCCAGTTCGCGCACCGCCGGGTTGCCGAAGTCGAGCGTATTGCCGCAACCGGTGTCGTTGATCAGGCTGCCGTCAGGCGCCTTGGCATAGGCCGCATCGTCGAGACCACGCAGCGAGATGACCGGGCCGAGCACGTCGGATTCGCCGCTGTGATTGAGCACGATGTCGAGGATCACGCCAATCCCTTCGGCCCGCAGCGCCGCCACGGTATCGCGCAATTCGGCGACGCCACCGGGACAGAGGCGCGGATCAAGCGCCATCATTGCAACGGGATTGTAGCCCCAGGCATTGCTCAGGCCGAGCGGGGGCAGGTGCCGCTCGTCGATCCAGGCAACGATCGGCATGAGTTCGATGGCCGAAACGTGCAGGCGCTTGAGGTGCGCGATCACCGCCGGATGGGCGAGCGCTGCAACGGTGCCGCGCAAGGGGGCGGGCACGTCGGGATGCAGCATTGTGAAGCCGCGCACGTTGAGCTCGTAGATCAGCTCGCCGTGGCGGAACAGCGGCGGGGAAGGGACGACGGGCTGGAGGTCACCGACGATGGCCTTCGGGAGAATCGCCGCCGTATCGACGCCATAAGCCGACAGGCGCGCATCATACCGGAAAGGCTGGTCCAGCTCCGAGGCATAAGGATCGACCAGCAGCTTGGCCGGATCGAACCAGAGACCGGCCTCAGGGCGCCACTCTCCGCAAGCGCGGTAACCGTAGCGGGCACCGCGCCGTTCGCCTGTCAGTTCAACGCTCCAGCACTCGCCCGCGCGCACCATCGGCACGCGCTCTTCCGTCTCGCCATTGAACAGGCAGAGCGTCAGGGCTTCGGCACGGGGGGAGCGGACGGTGAAGCGGGTCTTTCCGTCCGCGAACGTAATTCCCGGCTTCACGTCACCACGTCGGGCGCAGTCCGACCAGTGTGGCGGGTGATGCCCGCAATGGCGTCCGCCGCTGCGATCAGATCGGCCAGCATGTCCGGCGTCTCGCGATCCAGATCGCCGCCCACCGGCTCATAGCGTTCGAGGTAGATGCGCAAGGTCGCACCTTCGGTGCCAGTGCCCGAGAGGCGGAACACCACACGCGAGCCGCCCACGAACATCACGCGGACGCCCTGATTGCTGCTGGTCGAACCATCGACCGGGTCGAGGTAGGAGAAGTTGTCCGCCTCGGCAATTTCCAGCGATCCGAAGGACTTGCCGACAAGGGCGGGGAGCGAGGCATTCAGTTCGGCCATCAGCGCATCGGCCTTGTCGGTCGGCAGGGCCTCGTAATCGTGGCGCGCATAGTAGTTGCGCCCGAACTTCGCCCAATGCTCGCGCGCCAGTTGGTCGACGCTGATCTTGCGCACGGCGAGGATGTTGAGCCAGAGCAGCACGGCCCACAGCCCGTCCTTCTCGCGCACGTGGTCGCTGCCGGTCCCGGCACTTTCCTCGCCGCAGATCGTCGCCATGCCGGCGTCGAGCAGGTTGCCGAAGAACTTCCACCCGGTCGGCGTCTCGAAGCACGGAAGCCCCAGCGCTTCGGCCACGCGATCCGCCGCAGCACTGGTCGGCATCGAGCGGGCAATGCCCTTGAGGCCTGAGGCATAACCAGGCGCCAGATGCGCGTTGGCGGCAAGCATGGCGAGGCTGTCCGATGGCGTGACGAAACGGTGGCGCCCGACGATCAGGTTGCGGTCCCCATCGCCGTCCGAGGCCGCGCCGAAGTCTGGCGCATCGGTGTCGAACATCGTCTCGAACAATTCGTGGGCGTGGACCATGTTGGGGTCGGGGTGGTGCCCGCCGAAATCCTCCAGCGGCACGCCGTTGCGCACGGTGCCTTTGGGGAAACCGAGGCGGTTCTCGAGGATTTCGGTGGCGTAAGGCCCGGTCACGGCGCTCATCGCGTCGAACGCCATGGTGAAGCCGCCCGCCACGTTCGCACGGATCGCGTTGAAATCGAACAGCGATTCCATCAGCTCGGCATAGTCGGCCACGGAATCGATCACCTCGACGGTGAGGTCGCCGACCGTCGTCGTGCCCAGCGTGTCGAGATCGACATCGGGCGCATCGACCGTCAGCCAGCGATCGATCGTCTGGGTCCGGGCATAGATCGCCTCGGTCACGCCTTCGGGGGCTGGGCCGCCGTTGGCGATATTGTACTTGATGCCGAAGTCTTCCTCCGGGCCCCCGGGATTGTGGCTGGCCGAGAGGATCAGGCCACCACTCGCGCCGTACTTGCGGATGACGTTGGACGCGGCGGGTGTCGAGAGGATGCCACCCTGGCCGACCAGCACCTTGGCGTAGCCATTGGCTGCCGCGATGCGGATGGCCTGCTGGATCACCGTGCGGTTGTGGAAGCGTCCGTCGCCGCCGAGCACCAGCGTGCTGCCCGGTTCCCGTTCGACCACGTCGAACACCGCCTGAATGAAGTTTTCAGCGTAGTTGGGCTGCTGGAAAACCTTCACTTTCTTGCGCAGGCCGGACGTGCCGGGCTTCTGGCCGGAATAGGGCGTCGACGGTACGGTACGGGTCATTGGTCCTCCGCGATGAGGGCGGCATAGAGGTCGGCGTAGGCCTTGCCGGAGCGGTTCCACGAGAAGTCGGTCTTCATGCCGGCGCGCTGCATGGCACGCCAGGTATCGCGTTGCCAGTAGAGTGTGACAGTTCTGCTGATCGCATCGGCCAAGCTGGCATAGTTGACGCCATCGAACTGCACGCCGGTCGCCACGCCGTCCATCACCGCCGCCAGATTGGCATCGATCACGGTATCGGCAAGGCCCCCGGTCCGCGCCACCACCGGCACGCAGCCATAGGCGAGGCCATAAAGTTGCGTCAGGCCGCAAGGCTCGAAGCGGGACGGCACAAGGATCGCGTCCCCGCCGCCTTGCATCCGGTGCGAAAGCCCCTCGTCATAGCCGATGCGCACGCCGACCTTGCCGGGGTGACGCATCGCGGCGGCATGGAACGCGTTCTCCATCGCCTTGTCGCCCGACCCGAGCATGGCGAGGCGGCCGCCGATGCCGACGAGGTGGTCGATGCACTCGAGAAGGACGTCGATGCCCTTCTGCCAGGTGAGACGGGTGACGGCGATGAAGAGGGGGCCGTCGCTCTCTTCAAGCCCGAACTCTGCCTCCAGCGCGCGCTTGTTTGCTACCCGTTTGCCGAGGGAGAGTTGCCCATTGGCCTTCGAGAGTTGCCCGTATGCCTGCGAGAGTTGGATATCGGTTGCCGGGTTCCATTGCGCGGTGTCGATCCCGTTGACAATGCCCATCACGCGATCGGCCCGGCTGACGATAAGTCCTTCCAAACCCATGCCAAATTCCGCTGTGCGGATCTCTCGCGCATAGGTCGGGCTGACCGTGGTGATCATGCTGGCGGCTTCGAGACCTGCTTTCAGGAAGCCGACGCCGCCGTGGTACTCCACCCCGTCCATCGCCCAGGCATGGGGCGGCAAACCGAGCGCCGGGAAGACGTCGGCGCCGTAGTGCCCCTGGAACGCCATGTTGTGAATGGTCATCACCGAGGGCACGCGCCTGCCACCTTCGGGCGGCGAAAAACGCAGGTATGCCAATGCCATGGCGGCCTGCCAGTCATGCGCATGGACAAGGTCGAACGTCCGTCCCTTGACCGCGCTGGCGCCAACATCAGCCGCAGCGCGACCGAATGCCGCGAAGCGGCGCCAGTTGTCCGCCCAGTCCCGGCCCGAGGAGTCGACGTAAGGGTTGCCCTCGCGCTGGAAAAACGCTGGTGCATCAAGAACTAGAAGGGGATAGCCGTGGATCTTCCCGCCGACCAGCCGCGCCCTTTCGCCCAGCAGGTTGTCCCAGACGTGGAGCGCGCGGGGGCGGGAAATCGCCTTCATCACTGCCGGATAGCCCGGCAGAAACGTCGTCATTTCAACGCCGTGCGGCGCAACTGCCGCAGGCAAGGCTCCCGCCACGTCGGCGAGGCCACCGGTCTTGACCAGCGGCACTGCCTCCGAGGCGATGGACAGGGCCCGGATCGTCATGCCAGTTGTTCGATCATCCGCTTGGTAATCAAGCAAACTCCGCTTTCGGAGCGGCGAAAGCGGCGGGCGTCGAGCTCAGGATCTTCGCCGACGACGAGGCCTTCGGGGATGCGCACGCCGGAATCGAGGATTACGCGCCTGAGGCGGGCGCCGCGTCCGATGTTGCAGTAGGGCAGAATCACCGCTTCCTCGCAAGAGGAGAACGAGCCCATTTTTACGCCTGTAAACAACAGGCTGCGCTTGGCGATGGCGCCCGAGACGATGCAGTCCTGGCTGATCAGCGACGAGATCGCCATGCCGCGGCGGCCATCCTCGTCATGCACGAACTTGGCAGGAGCCGCGATGATCTGGTCGGTCCAGATCGGCCAGTCGCGGTCGTACATGTTGAGCTTGGGCACGGTGTCGGTGAGGTCGAGGTTGGCCTCGAAATAGGCGTCCAGGGTGCCGACATCGCGCCAGTATTCCTCGATTTCCTCGGCAGCGCGGATGCAGGAATTGGTGAAGCGGTGAGCGACGGCCTTGCCGTTCTTCACGATCTTCGGGATGATGTCGTTGCCGAAATCGCGGCTCGAATTGGGATCGATCGCGTCTTCCTGCAGCATCTGGAACAGGAACTTCGTCTCGAACACGTAGATGCCCATGGAAGCCAGCGCCATCTCCTCGTTGCCGGGGATGCCGGGGGGATTGGCTGGCTTTTCAATGAAATCGGTGATCGTGTCAGCCTTGTCGACGGCCATGACGCCGAAGCCGGTGGCTTCCATGCGCGGCACGACAAGGCAGCCGATGGTCACGTCAGCGCCGCTCTCCACGTGCTGGCGGAGCATCAGCTCGTAGTCCATCTTGTAGATGTGGTCGCCCGCGAGGATGACCATGTACTTGGGCGCGTAGGAGGCGATGATGTCGATGTTCTGGAACACGGCATCGGCGGTGCCTTCGTACCAGTGATCCTCCGACACGCGCTGCGAGGCGGGGAGGATGTCGAAGCTTTCGTTGCGTTCCGGGCGCATGAAGTTCCACGCGCGCTGCATGTGGCGGATCAGCGAGTGCGCCTTGTACTGCGTGGCAACGCCGATGCGGCGAATGCCCGAGTTGATCGCGTTCGAAAGGGCAAAGTCGATGATGCGCGACTTGCCGCCGAAGTAGACCGCAGGCTTGGCGCGGTTGTCGGTCAGTTCCTTCAGCCGGCTGCCCCGGCCTCCGGCAAGGACATAGGCCATTGCATCACGCGCCAGCGGCTGAGAGTAAGTTTCGCGCATCCCCTGTTCTCCGTCCTTATCCCTGGAATTCGAGTATCAGCGTGGCCAGTGGCGGCAGGACCACGAAGGCCGCCCCGCCTTCCGCGTTAACCTGGCCGAGATTGCCGATGCCGCTACCACCGTAGTCCTGCGCATCGCTGTTGAGCACCTCGCGCCATGCGCCATCGTGCGGCAGTGGCAGGCGGTAGTGGCCATGGACCTGCGGCGTCATGTTGCAGATCACCGCGACCGGCTTGGCGCCGGGTGCCTTACGCAGCCATGCGAAGACCGAGGCCTGCGCGTCATCGACCACCAGCCATTCGAAGCCCTCGGGCTCGCAATCGCGGGCGTGGAGGGCAGGGCGGCTGGCATAGACGCGATTGAGATCGCGGACCCAGCGGCGGACACCTTCGTGCGCCGGGGCATCGAGCAGGTCCCAGTCGAGCGAGCGCGCTTCGCTCCATTCGCGACGCTGTGCGAATTCCTGTCCCATGAACAGCAGCTTCTTGCCGGGATAACCCCACATCAAGCCGTAGTAAGCGCGCAGGTTGGCAAACTTCTGCCAGTCGTCGCCGCTCATCTTGTTGAGGAGCGAACCCTTGCCGTGGACGACCTCGTCATGGCTCAGCGGCAGGACGAAATTTTCGCTGAAGGCGTACATCAGGCCGAAGGTGATCTCGTCGTGATGGTACTGCCGGTGGACCGGATCGCGCGCCATGTACTTCAACGTATCGTGCATGAAGCCCATGTTCCACTTGAAGCCGAAGCCCAGGTGTTCGCGCGGCGCTTCGTCGAACGCAGGCTTGCTGACGCCGGGCCAAGAGGTGGATTCCTCGGCAATTGTCAGGAACCCGGCGTGGCTGGCATAGACCGCGCGATTCATCGCCTTGAGGAATTCGACCGCTTCCCAGTTCTCGCGCCCGCCATCGGCATTGGGAATCCATTCGCCCGCCTTGCGCGAGTAATCGCGGTAGAGCATCGAGGCGACCGCATCGACGCGCAAGCCGTCGACATGGTAGCGCTCGGCCCAGAACAGCGCGTTGTTGACGAGGAAGCTGACCACTTCGCGGCGGCCGAAGTTGTAGATCAGCGTGTTCCAGTCAGGGTGGAAGCCGAGGCGGGGATCTTCGTGTTCGTAAAGCGCGGTGCCGTCGAAGCGGACGAGGCCATGTTCGTCGGTGGGGAAGTGCGCGGGCACCCAGTCGATCAACACCGAGATGCCGGCGCGGTGTGCGCCGTCGACGAAACGGGCGAAGCCTTCAGGCGGGCCGAAGCGTGCGCTGGGGGCATAGAGGCCGGTGGTCTGATAGCCCCACGACGGATCGTAGGGGTGTTCGGATACGGGCAGGAATTCGATGTGGGTGAAGCCCATTTCCGCGACGTAGGGGATCAGCCGGTCGGCCAGTTCGTCCCAGGTGTAGAAGCCCTCGTCATGGGGCTTTTGCCAGGAACCGGGATGGACCTCGTAGATCGACATCGGCTGGCGGCGGGCATCGACACTGGCCCAATGGGCGCGGTGATCGGCATCGCCCCAGTCCATCTTGACCGGGTGAGCGGTGATCGAGGCCGTGCTGGGGCGGAATTCCGCCGCTTGCGCGAAGGGATCTGCCTTGAGCGGCAAGACGGTGCCATCGGCGCTGACTACGCGGTACTTGTAGGTGCGGTGTTCGCCGATGTCGGGGATGAAGACCTCCCACACGCCGATGTCCGCGCGGCGGCGCATCGGGTGGCGGCGATGGTCCCAATCGTTGAAATCGCCGACCACGCTCACGACTTGCGCGTTGGGCGCCCAGACCGCGAAGTGGACGCCGGAAACGCCCTCGTGCTCGATCAGGTGCGCGCCCAGCTTGTCGAACAGGCGGTGGTGGGTGCCCTCGGCAATCAAGAAATCGTCAAGCGGGCCGAGCACCGGGCCGAACGAGTAAGGATCGGTCACCAGCCATTCGTGAGTGCCTGCCTTGCAGGCATAGCGCACCGGTTGGCGCGGCCCCTTGACCTTGCCTTCGAACAGGCCGCGTCCGTCAACCCGGGTAAGTTTGCCGAGCTTCTTGCCCGAAAGCGACCAAGCCACCGCTTCCTCGGCACCGGGAAGGACTGCGCGCGCGAAAGCGCCTTCGGGTCCTTCGTGGATGCCGAGAAGCGAGAAGGGGTCGGCGTGCGTCCCGTCAAGCAGGGCATCGATGGCGCTCGCCGGTGGCTTCATGCTGGCTTTCAGACCCCCCAGATATCGCGGGCATATTCGCCGATCGTGCGATCGGACGAGAACCAGCCTACGTTGGCTATGTTGCGGATTGCCGAAGCGCGCCAGGCTGCCTGCTGTTCCCAGCGGCGATCGATGTTGCGCTGGGCGGCGTGGTAGCTGTCGAAGTCGGCGGCGACCATGAACCAGTCGTGGTCGTAGATGCCGCCCATCAGGCCGGCATAACGCTGCGGATCATCGGGCGAGAACACGCCGGTGGCAATGGCGGCGATGGCCTGCTGCAACTCGCGCGAGGCCTCGATGACTTCGCGCGGGTTGTAGCCCTGCGCGCGCATGTCCTCGACTTCCTGCGCGGTCAGGCCGAAGATCTCGATGTTGGGATCGCCAACGCGGTCCTTGATCTCGATATTCGCACCATCGAGCGTGCCGATGGTCAGCGCACCGTTGAGGGCGAACTTCATGTTGCCGGTGCCCGAGGCTTCCATGCCTGCGGTCGAAATCTGTTCGGACAGGTCTGCCGCCGGGATGATCTTCTCGGCCAGGCTGACGTTGTAGTTCGGGACGAACACGACCTTCAGCAGACCGCCGACCGAAGGATCGGAATTGACGCGGCGGGCGATGTCGTTGGCCAGTTTGATGATCAGCTTGGCATTGTGGTAGCTCGAAGCTGCCTTGCCGCCGAAGATCTTCACGCGCGGCACCCAGTCACGTTCAGGATGGCTGCGGATCTGATCGTAGAGCGCGACCGTCTCGATCAGGTTGAGCAATTGGCGCTTGTATTCGTGGATGCGCTTGATCTGGACGTCGAACAAGGCGTCGGGATCGAGGCGGATGCCCATCAGTTCCTTGATGTGCTTGGCCAGCGCGATCTTGTTGCTGCGCTTGACCTCGGCAATGCGTTCGCCGAGCGCGGCATCGTTGGCCAGGGCGTTGAGGTCCGAGAGTTTTTCGGCGTTATCGAGGAAAGCCGGGCCGATCGCGTCCTTCAGAACCGAGGTCAGGCCGGGATTGCACTGCTGCAGCCAGCGGCGCGGGGTGACGCCGTTGGTCTTGTTGTTGATGCGGGTGGGATAGAGCTTGTGCAGATCGGAGAAGACGGTGGTCTTCATCAGGTCGGTGTGCAGCGCCGCCACGCCGTTGACACTGTGCGCGCCGGTGAAGGCGAGGTTGGCCATGCGCACGCGGCGCTCGCCACCCTCATCGATGAGGCTGATCGCGGCGATGGCGGCGTCGTCCATCCCGGCCTTGCGGGCCTCGCGCAGGACGCGGCTGTTGATCGCGTAGACGATCTGCATGTGGCGCGGGAGCAGGCGTTCGAACAGCGGCAGCGGCCAGGATTCGAGCGCTTCGGGCAGGAGCGTGTGGTTGGTGTAGGCGACAGTGGCCTTGGTCACTTCCCAGGCTTCACTGAATTCCAGGCCGTGAACGTCGACCATCAGGCGCATCAGTTCCGCAACGGCGACGGCAGGGTGCGTGTCGTTGAGCTGGATCGCGGCTTTTTCCGGAAGCGTGCGGATGTCGCCGTGGAACTGGACGTGGCGGCGGACGATGTCCTGAATCGAGGCCGAGGTGAAGAAGTACTCCTGCCGCAGGCGCAGTTCCTGCCCGGCGGGGGTGGAGTCAGCCGGATAGAGCACGCGGACGAGGCTGTCGGCGCGGACCTGTTCGGCCAGCGCGCCGAAGTGGTCGCCGGCGTTGAAGGCATCGAGCCGCAGCGGGTCGAAGGCGTGGGCGGTCCACAGGCGCAGGGTGTTGACGCGCTTGCCGCGCCAGCCCACGACGGGCGTGTCGACCGCGCTGGCTTCCACCTTTTCGGCCGGGCGCCATTCCACCGCATCGCCATTGGCGACGACCTCGCCACCGAAGCCGATGATGTAGGCGCTCTCGCGACGATCGAATTCCCAAGGGTTGCCGTGGCTCAGCCAGGTTTCGGGCAGTTCGACCTGCCAGCCATCGTCGATCCGCTGGCGGAACATGCCGTTCACGTAGCGGATGCCGTAGCCGTAGGCGGGGATGTCGAGGCTGGCGAGGCTTTCCATGAAGCAGGCGGCGAGACGGCCGAGGCCGCCGTTGCCAAGAGCCGCGTCAGGCTCGAGATTTTCGAGCGCGGCGAGGTCGAAGCCATGCTCGCGCAAGGCCTTTTCCATTTCGCGGGTCAGGCCCATGTTGGAGAGGGCATCGCGCAGGAGGCGGCCGATCAGGAATTCGAGGCTGAGGTAATAGACCCGCTTGCCACCCTGTTCGTAGGTCTTGCGGGTGGAATCCATCCACTGATCGATGATCGCATCGCGCAGGGTAAGGACGGTGGCGGTATACCAGTCATGCGGCTTGGCCGCGCGTTCGTCCTTGCCGACGCGGTGGCGCAGCACGTCGATGATCTTTTCGTCGATCTCGCTGGCACCGGAATTCTTGTCATTGCTCATCGCGCAAGTCCCACCCTGCTTGGGGCCGGAAGCAGGCTGACGTTCAAGCCCGCTGCCCGGCGCCTGTTGCACCGACCTTTCGAGGTGGTGTGCCGAACTCTCCCGCGATGCTGCGGGTGAAGCAGGCAAGACCTTGCATCGTACTCCCGCAGGGGAAGGTAGGCGACGTCAGCCGAAATGAGCAAGCGGCGATTGCAACCTGTCCGGTCTGCTGGTGAACAGAACGCGCCGATCGTGGCAATCTGCATTGGCCCCCCAATCCCTTGTAGGGGGCACTTACGGGTTTTGCTGATGCTTGTCGGGCAGAATACGTCTGCGCATTACAGCATGCGGCGCAAGATGTTGTCCTTGATGACAAAATGATGGTGCAGCGCTGCAGCAACATGCAGCACGACCAAGCCAGCCATCAGAAAGCCCAGCACTTCGTGGCCTTCGTGGGCGGCTTCGGCCAGGGCAGAGCCCTTGGTCACGGCAAGTTTCGGCCAGTCGAACAGGCCGTAGATCGAAAGCGGATACTTGCCAGCCGAGGAGAAGATCCAGCCGGTGAGCGGCACGATCAGCATCAGCGCGTAGAGCAGGCCGTGGGTGAGGCGGGCAACCTTGCGCTGCAGGCTGCCCATGGTCGAGGGCCAATCGGGCATGGTCCAGGTAAAGCGCCAGGCAAGACGTCCGAGTGACAGCAGCAGGATCAGAATTCCGGTAGCCTTGTGCGCGGGGAAGGGCTGCCAGATATCCTCGATTGCATCGCCGAAGATTCCGGTGAGCAGGTTGAAGATGACCATCGCCGCGATTACGGCGTGAAATGCCCGCGCAACAGTGTTGTAACGGACCAGTTGTTCGCTGCCTGCGATCGTCGCCATTGCTTGTCCCCTCGACCTTGAATGCCATTCATCTAGGCCATCCGATGTGGTTCGTCACGTATCGGATTGTCGCGGGAATTCCGACATCGGCCCGTCAAATTATGACAGCCGTCAAGTAATGCGATGCGGCAAATGACGTATGCCCCTTGGGCGGTGCAAAAAATATGGTGTCGACAGAAACCATAGGTCGTGAGGGATCATGTCAACGCCACGTCTTACACAGGTAGAGCCCGCCGTCGTTCACAAGATGGCATCGATCCTCAAATGCCAGAAACCCGAGGTGATCCAGAATCACTTCGGAATCGGCCTGAACACGTGGGTGAAGCTTCGCGAGGGCAAGGCAATCCGCCATTCCGTCGCCGAGCGTCTGATGCAGCGCCTGCAGCGCGACCAGCTGATCTGATAGTAGTGCCCCATGTCCGGACAGGGCCGGTGTAGGGGTTGAGTTTGCCTTCGTTGCAGTGCACAAACCGCGTGTGCCGGAAACAACAGGACGGCGCGCGGGGTCGTTTCTATGGTGACTTTCCGTCAGGACGGAAACAGGCTGGATGGTTTGCTTCGGCAGGATGCCGGGCCCGTGTCAGCGGCAACCGCTTCCTGTCAGCCTGACCGAAGCGACCAAGGCGACGAGGAAATGCTCGAACTGCGCCGTCGGGTTGCAGTGGCGGAAGCGGCGAACGAGGCGAAAAGCCGGTTTCTGGCAAACCTGAGCCATGAGATCCGATCGCCGCTGAACGCCATCTACGGTTACGCACAGCTGGTCGAGCGCGGTGCCGAGGTCAATCCTCGCGATGCGGCGCGCGTGATCCGCCGCAGCGCCGAACATCTCACCAATCTGGTCGAAGGCCTGCTCGACATCGCCTCGGTGGAGCAGGGCATCGTCCGGGTGGACAACGGCGTGGTCCGCTTGGGTGCGGTGGTCGAACAGGTCGCCGAAATGTTTGCGCCGCTTGCCGCCGAGAAGGGCCTCGGCTTTGCCTGCGAGCTGCCCGCGCGCTTGCCCGAGTTCGTTCGGATGGACGAGCGCCGCGTTCGCCAGGCGCTGATAAATCTGGTGTCCAATGCGGTAAAGTTTACCCAATCCGGGGAAGTCCGCATCGTTTTGCGCTGGTCCGGGCAGGTGGCGACCATCGATGTGCAAGATACCGGCCCCGGCATTTCGAAAGAGCGGCAGGAGAGGATCTTCGTGCCCTATGAGCGGGCAGCCGGACCCGATGCAGATCGCGCCGGTGCAGGGCTTGGGCTTGCCATCACCAGCGCAATCGCACGAATGCTCGGCGGCGAATTGAGGCTGGACAGCGAACCCGGCAGGGGCAGCTGCTTCACGCTGAGATTCATGGCTTCGCAGGTTTCGGGTTTTGTCGAGTCCGGATCCGAGGCAGCAAGGCCAACCGGTTACGAAGGCACGCGCCGGACGATACTTCTCGTCGACGACGACGCGGACCATCTCGCCGTCCTGCGTACCGCGCTCGGCGAACTGGGCTTCATAATCCTGCAGGCCAGCAATGGGCAGGGAGCATTGTCGCTCGCTACCGAAAACAGGATCGATGCGGTAATCTGCGATGTCAGCATGCCGGGCATGTCAGGTTGGGATGTCGCTGCCCGCCTGAGCCGGAATGCAGGTGAGAGGTTTCCGGTGCTGATGCTCTCGGCAAATGCTTTCGAGCGTCATGGACTGGCTGGGCAAGAGGCCGATCACGATGCGTTTCTGCTCAAGCCTGTGGACCTCGGCGCATTGGTCGATGCACTCGGCAGGCAGCTGAAACTGGTCTGGATAAAGCCGGTGGCAGAGAGCATGAATCGTGCCGCTGCATCGGACCATTCGATTTCCGCAGGCGCGCGCGAACGGGTGGAGCGGATCAGGTCTCTCATCCGTATCGGGCACGTTCGCGGGCTTGAGGAAGAGATCAAGGGCCTCGAACAGGCGGACGCTGCGGGCGCAGACCTCGCCGCGCGGCTGTTCGGATGCCTTGATCGCTTCGACCTGGCCGCAATGGCGCGAATTCTGGAGGAGCTTCCCGATGAGTGGCGCTAATGTGCGGCGCGATACGGTTCTGGTGGTTGACGACGAGCCGGACTCGCTCCGTTTCCTGACCGATACTCTCGAGGGTGCGGGTATCACCGTGCTCGTCGCGATTTCGGGATCGGCCGCTCTCGATCTGCTGGAGCATGTCGTGCCGGATCTTATCCTGATGGATGCGGTCATGCCCGGGATCGACGGCTTCGAGACTACGTCGCGGATCAAGGCCCGGCCTGAGCTTGCGCAAGTGCCGGTCGTGTTCATGACCGGCCTTACCGAAAGCGAGCACGTGATCGAGGGGTTCGAGGTCGGCGGCGTGGATTACTTGCGCAAGCCGGTCAATGTGCACGAACTGCTGGTAAGGGTGCGAGTCCACCTGGGCAACGCACGCGCGATGCACGCAAGTGCAGCGGGTCTTGATGCGACTGGGCGTCTGATGATGTCGGTCGACCCCCAAGGTGCGCTGCTTTGGTGTACGCCGCTGGCCGAACGTGCGATCAAGCGGGTCAATCCTGAATGGAGCAAAGGCGAGACGGCTCTTCCGGGGGAAATCAGAGCGCCGCTCCTGCGCCTGCTGGCACGCGATGCTCCCGGAGCATCGGTGCGGATCGAGCAGGGGGACAGTGCGCTCGAACTGGTAATGATCGCACGGTATCGCGAAAGCGAGGTGCTGATCCGCCTGAACGAACTGAACCCGAAGGCCGACGTTGCCAGCCTGCAGCAGAAACTCGCACTAACCGATCGCGAAGCCGAGGTGCTGCTGTGGATCAGCTACGGCAAGTCGAACGGGATGATTTCCGAGGTTCTCGCAATCAGTCCACGCACCGTGCAGAAGCATCTCGAACGAATTTACGAGAAGCTGGGCGTTGAAACACGGGCTGCGGCAGCGGCGGTGGCGATCAAGGTTCTTGGCACCTGAATGCGACCCTGAATGCGACAACGCCGCGAGACTGGCGGAATGCCCGTCTCACGGCGTTGTTGGCTGGGTAACACCTGCCTGGCTCAGCGGCGCGCCATCCTGCCGCTGCGAGCGGCCTGGGCGAGCTCCTGGACCATCGGTTCGACGCTGGCGACGGCCGCGCGGCGGCACTGGTAATCAGGCATCGGCGTGACGATCATGCGGTCCGAGGGATCGCAGGCTTCGGCAGCGGCGTCAGCAATGCGGTTGCGCAGGCGGCGCATGTCGGATGCGCGGGCCAGGTCAAGTCCATCAGCGTTGACGACGATGTTGACGGTCTGCGGGGCGGGAGCGGCGAATGCGATCTGCGATGCAGACAGCAAGCCGACCGCCAGCGCGGTGGCGATAAAGGTCTTCATTGGGCATTCTCCTGCGTACTGTCTTTTTTGCAGGTGCCGTTCTCCGGCCCTGCTTATGACGGACCGTGCAGTTTGCCTGCCTCGTGATCCACGCATAAATTAGGCGCCTCACGCGGCATGAACAAGACGTTTTTGCGCCGAAACCCATGGTTTCCCGGGGTTTTGGCTGCTGCCACGCAACATGAAAGGTCGCTGATCGAATTCGAAATTCATGCATAAGTTGTTGCTGTCGGAATGAGACTTAGGACAACCGTTCAAGATTTTTGGCGGAAGTCAGGGGCTTGTGCTGTGGGTGGTCGGCAGCCCGCGTGCCGGTCTTGTTGGCTTATCCAGCAGTGTCAGCTTGGTTGTGCAGTGCAGCATCGGCGGCAAAAATATTTTTTTGTAGAATCGGTCATGAGGCCGATCTTGGTCGGGAGCGCGTAATGCGTCAGGTTGTCCGGGGAGAAACAGATGACGATGATGCGCGCGGTTCAGGTTCAGGAACTGTCGGATGATCTGTCCGGAGTCCGGCTTGTCGAATTGCCGATTCCCGAACCGCGCGAAGCAGAGGTCCTTGTGCGGATCGAGGCGGCGGCACTCGGTTTCCCCGATCTGCTGATGACGCGTGGGCGCTACCAGGCAAAGCCCGCGTTGCCGTTCATTCCTGGAATGGAGTGTGCGGGGACGATCGTGAAGGCGCCTACCGGCAGCGGATGGCGAGAGGGAGACGCCGTAATTGCCGGAGGATTGACCGGAAGCGTCGCGCAATACGGTTGTTTCGCGGAAACCGGCTTGATGCGCTTGCCGAGCCGCTTGTCCTTTGCTCAAGGCGCCTCGCTGAGGGCCGCCTATCTGACGGCGTGGGTTGCGCTGGTCCGCAGAGGCGGCGCCCAAGCAGGCGAAACCCTGCTAGTTCATGGTGCTGCGGGGGGTGTAGGCCTTGCCGCAGTTGACCTTGGCATTGCCCTTGGGCTCGATGTAATCGCCGCGGCCTCGACCGAAGCCAAGCGTGAGGCGATCCGCGCGCTCTATGGCTCGGCCCGGGTGATCGACGGTGCACCGGGATTCCGCGAGGAAGTCCTCGCCCTGACAGGTGGGAAAGGGGCGGACCTTGTCTTCGATCCGGTCGGCGGCGACGTGTTCGACGAATCCACCCGCTGTATCGCGTTCGATGGGCGCCTGCTGGTGATCGGTTTTGCCGGCGGGCGCATTCCCCAGGTCGGTGCGAACATCGCCCTTATCAAGGGATTCTCGGTCGTTGGCGTGCGCGCAGGAGAGTATGGCCGCCGCTTTCCGGAACGTGGTGTCGAGAACAACTCTGCCATTCTTGCCTTGGCTGCAGAGGGGCGCATCTCTCCGAGCGTTCATGCAACGTACGCGCTGGCCGACTGGGAACAGGCCTTTAGCGCGATGGAGTTGCGCACCGTGGTCGGGCGGAGCGTGATCCTTCCACACGCAGAGTGAAGGGCGCATCACGCGGGCAAAAAAAGGGGCCGCACCGTTGCCGGGCGGCCCTGGAAAGTTTGGGAGAGGATGCCTGAAAGGCCCGTCCGAGATGGGCCTCGGTCGGTGTTTGTGCAAGTGCGAAACATACGTACACAGTTGCATAGGTTGCAACTTAGACTTGGCGTCTCACATCCGGGCTGGAGTCTCCTTCCCTCAAAAGTGCAGCAAAACAAGGGTTTATCGAAAGTCGTGGGGGCCGCTTCGTGCTGTGGAGCGATCGGAGTTCGTGCATTTCCTGCACAAAAGGTCAGGTCGTTCCTTGTCTGAATTGTCCTGTTGCGGCGATTTCGTTTGATTGCTATAAATCATAACAGAATGGGAGAGCGCAGATGAAGTTTGAACGCTTGAATCCGATGACCGGCGCCGTCGCTTCGACCGCTGAGGCGATGCAGGCAGTCGATATCCCGGCCATTGCCGCGCGCGCGGCAGGCGCCTTTCCGGCATGGGCAGCGATGGGACCCAACGCTCGACGCGCGGTGCTGATGAAGGCCGCCGCTGCACTCGAAGCGCGCGCGGACGCATTCGTCGAAGCGATGATGGGAGAGATCGGCGCGACCAAGGGATGGGCCCTGTTCAATCTCGGTCTTGCCGCCAGCATGGTGCGCGAGGCTGCGGCGCTGACGACGCAGATCTCCGGCGAAGTGATTCCTTCGGACAAGCCGGGTTGCGTGGCCATGGCGCTGCGTGAGCCCGTCGGGGTAATTCTGGGAATTGCGCCGTGGAACGCGCCGATCATTCTGGGTGTTCGCGCGATTGCCGTGCCGCTGGCCTGTGGCAATGCCGTGATCCTCAAGGCTTCGGAGCAGTGTCCGCGCACCCATGCCCTGATTATCGACGCTTTCGCCGAGGCCGGCTTCCCCGAGGGCGTCGTCAATGTCGTCACCAATGCGCCGAAGGATGCGGCGGATGTTGTCGGTGCGCTGATCGATGCACCCGAAGTGAAGCGCATCAACTTCACCGGTTCCACCGCAGTCGGTCGCATTATCGCGACGCGCGCAGCGCAGCACCTGAAGCCCTGCCTGCTCGAACTCGGCGGCAAGGCGCCGTTGATCGTGCTCGAGGACGCCGATCTGGATGAAGCGGTCAAGGCGGCGGCCTTCGGTGCGTTCATGAATCAGGGCCAGATCTGCATGTCGACCGAGCGGATCATCGTTGTCGACGCAGTGGCCGATGCCTTCGCGGAGAAGTTCAAGGCGAAGGTTTCTTCGATGGCCGTTGGCGATCCGCGTGAAGGCACCACCCCGCTTGGTGCTGTTGTGGATGCCAAGACCGTCGCCCACTGCCAGAGCTTGATCGATGATGCCCTGGCCAAGGGCGCGCAACTGCTGACCGGCGGCGAGACGACGCACAACGTGCTGATGCCCGCCCATGTCGTTGCCGGCGTGACGCAGGACATGAAGCTGTTTCGCGACGAGAGCTTCGGGCCGGTCGTCGGCGTCATCCGTGCTCGTGACGAGGCTCATGCGATCGAACTTGCCAACGACACCGAGTACGGTCTGTCTGCCGCGGTGTTTACCCGCGACACCGCGCGCGGCCTGCGCGTTGCCCGCCAGATCAAGTCGGGCATCTGCCATGTCAACGGCCCGACGGTGCACGATGAGGCGCAGATGCCTTTCGGCGGCGTCGGCGCATCGGGCTACGGCCGCTTCGGCGGCAAGGCGGGGATCGACAGCTTCACGGAGCTGCGCTGGATCACGATGGAAACCCAGCCCGGCCATTATCCGATCTGATTCTTAGATTACCCTAGAGGAACGACCATGACCGAACAGCAGAAGATCGAGCGCGCGGAAGAAGATACCGTCGCTTACACCGTCGAGGACGGCATTGCCTGGGTGAAGTTCAACCGCCCCGAGAAGCGCAACTGCATGAGCCCCAAGCTCAACCGGCAGATGGGCCGGGTCATTGCGGATCTCGAATTTCGCGAAGACGTCAAGGTATTGGTCCTGACCGGCGAAGGTGACGCATGGTCGGCCGGCATGGATCTCAAGGAATACTTCCGCGAGACCGAGGCTGAAGGACTCTGGTCCATCCGCAAGGCACAGCGCGAAGCCTATTCCTGGTGGGAGCGCCTGCGCTGGTACGAAAAGCCGACCATCGCCATGATCAACGGCTGGTGCTTTGGCGGCGGTTATGGCCCGCTGTTTGCCTGCGACATTGCCGTTGCATCGGAAGATGCGCAGTTCGGCCTGTCGGAAATCAACTGGGGCATTCTGCCGGGCGGCGGGGCGTCGAAGGTTGCGGCAGACCTCATGCCGTTGCGCAAGGCGATGTACCACGCGATGATGGGCGAGAACCTGACCGGCAAGCAGGCGGAAGAACAGGGCCTCGTCACCGAAGCCGTGCCCGCTGATCAGCTCCACGCTCGTGTACTCGAGATCGCGCAGGCGCTGTGCAAGAAGGACGGACATGCCCTGCGCGCGACCAAGTGGGCCGTGCGTCGCATGACGG
The DNA here is from genome assembly GCF_015694345.1 of Novosphingobium jiangmenense. Lineage (GTDB taxonomy): Bacteria > Pseudomonadota > Alphaproteobacteria > Sphingomonadales > Sphingomonadaceae > Novosphingobium > Novosphingobium jiangmenense. The sequence goes on along the minus strand of NZ_JADQDC010000006.1, from coordinate 215,378 downwards.
AGATGACCTACGACAATGCCGAGGATTATCTGATCCGCGCGCAGGAAGCGTTGCACAACTTCGGTGGCGTGGAAGCGCGCAAGGAAGCGACGCGTCAGTTCCTTGACGAGAAAAGCTTCAAGCCCGGTCTTGGCACATTCGATACGAGCAAGATCAAGCGCTGATCGCGGCTTTGTCGTTTGCGAGGGGCCTCGGACGCATCTGCGTCCGGGGCCCTTCTGATTTGAAATGCCTTCTAAAAGCAGTTGCTTGCCACGGTGCTTCTGGCCAGTTTCACGGCAAAGGAGTCGTGTTCATGGTCGCAAAGTTCCGTATCGCTCTTGCCGCTTCGGTGGCGCTCTCGATGCCCGCCGCCGCGAAAGAGCCGTCCTACCCGAAGGCCGAGGCACAGGTGCTCGACCTGTCGCAGAAGGCCATCGCGATCCGTTCGGTCAGGGGAGAGGGTAACAAGACCGTCGACGTGGCCAAGCTCTTCGGCGATGCGCTGGTCGCTGGCGGGTGGAGCGCTTCGGACATCGAGATCACTCCGGTTGACGATACGGCCTATTTCATCGCCACCTGGAAGGGCAGCAATCCCGCGCTCAAGCCGCTGGTGATCTCCGGCCACATGGACGTGGTCGAGGCCAAGCGCGAGGATTGGGAGCGCGATCCCTTCGTGCCGGTGGTGGAGAACGGGATTCTCTACGGGCGCGGTGCCAGCGACATGAAGTTCGACGGAGCGCTCGCACTGTCCACGCTGATCGAACTGCGCCGCCAGGGTTACAAGCCCAAGCGCACCATCGTCATCGAGTTTTCCGGGGACGAGGAAACCACGATGAAGACCAGCGCCATCATCGCCGAAAAGCTCAAGAACGCAGAACTGGTCATCAATGTCGACGGTGGTGGCGGGACGCTCGACGAGACCACCGGCAAGCCGTTGTACTGGACCTGGCAGGGGGCGGAAAAGACCTATGCCGACTACCGGCTGGAGGTGACCAACCCCGGCGGTCACAGCTCTGCGCCCCGACCGGACAATGCCATCGTCCAGCTGTCGCAAGCGCTGGCGAAGGTGGGCGCGTACAAGTTCAAGGCCGAGCAGAACGAGATCACCAAGGGGTATTTCGAGAAGGCTGCAGCCTTTACCGACAGGCCCGAGACTGCCGCCGCCATGCGTGCGTTCGCGGCCAACCCGGCCGACGAAAAGGCGCTGGCTACCTTGCGCGCAGACCCCTCGATGGTGGGCAAGGTCGGAACGACTTGCGTGCCGACCATGCTTGGCGGTGGCCATGCGGAGAACGCCCTGCCGCAGCGCGCTTTCGCCAACATCAATTGCCGCATATTCCCGGGCCATTCAAAGGAAGCGATCATGGCCGAACTGGCCAAGGTGATCGATGACCCGGCGGTAAAGATCAGCGATGTGACGGCGGGTTCGGTCGCCACGCCGGCGTCGCCGGCGCGGGCCGATGTGCTGGCCGCAGTTTCGAAGGCCATGGGCAAGGCCTATCCTGGCGTCCCGCTCATTCCTTCGCAGGCTTCCGGTGCGTCGGATTCGATGTGGTTCCGCGCGCTCGGTATCCCGAGCTATGGCCTGAGCCCTTCGTTTTCGAAGGACAGCGAGGACTTCTCGCACGGTCTGAACGAACGGACGCGGCTATCCAACATCCGCCCCGGTATCACCTATTACCTGAGCCTGATCACCGATCTGACGAAGTGATCAAGGCGAGGAAGTCGCGGGCAATGTCCCGCGCTTCCTGCGCCGTGAAGCAGCCCGGCGAGAGGCAGAGTTCGAGCCACAAGCCGTCGACCAGTGCAGTTACCGCGATGGCGTGGCGACGCCTTGCTGTTGTGGCGACGCCGCAATCGCCCAGCAAGCCCTCAAGCCTTGCCCGGTAGCCGGCGTACTGCTCGTCATGCTGGCGGGCGATGTCCTTGCGTGCAGTGACAAGGCTCCAGAACGCGATCCACGTGGCAAGCAGGGCCGGATCCGCGATTGGCGGGGCGAAGCTCGCGGTGACGAAGGCTTCGAGTCTTGCGCGCGGATCATCGCCCGCAGTGGCGACCGCCTTATCGAGCGCTTGCGCCACCTGCCTGTCGACATGGTCATAGGTTGCCGAGACGAGCGCATCCACTCCGCCGAAATAGTGTCCGACAAGACCAACTGAAGCGCCCGCTTCCTGCGCGATTGCCCGGACGCTGGCGCCGGCCGCGCCGCTTCGTGCCAGCACGCGGGCGCAAGCTTCGATCAGGCTGAGTCGGCGAGCGTCGGGTTCTTCGCGTCGGAACGCGGGCGAGGGGGCCGTCTGGTTCATGGCTTGAACAATCTGCCCGTTGTTGTACGATTGTTCAACAAGCAAATCTGGATTCGGGCACATGGGCGATCTTTCCGGCGCATTCCGCCACATTTCATCGGACGAGGTTGATCCGGATGCGGACTGGAGCCTGCCGGGCTGGCTCTACACCGATCCCGAATACTTCGCGGTGGAGATGGAGCGGGTGATCAGGCCCTCGTGGCAGATCGTCTGCCATGAAAGCGATATTGTGACCGCTGGCGAGTACCGCACGCTCGATTACCTGAACGAAAGCGTCATCGCGATCCGGGGCGATGACGGCGTGATCCGCTCCTTCACCAACGTTTGCCGCCACCGTGCGATGCGTCTGGTCGAGGGGCCGGTTGGTTGCGCGAAAAAGCTGGTCTGCCCTTACCATGCCTGGACTTTCGAGCCGGATGGACGGCTTTCCGGCGTGCCGATGAAATCCGATTATCCGGCGCTGAAGTTGGAAGAGAACGGCCTCGCGGCTGTCGATCTCGAGATCTGGCGGGGCTTCGTGTTCGTGCGTCTGGTCGATGGCGGCTTCCCCAGCGTTGCGGAAATGATGGCGCCCTTTGAGGAGGAGGTCGCCCCCTATCGCTTCGAGGACATGCGCCGCATTGGCGACGTGCGCCTGCGCGAGCGGCAGGTGAACTGGAAGAACGTTGGCGACAACTACTCCGACAATCTGCACATCCCGGTCGCGCATGATGGCCTGACGCGCATTTTTGGAAAGTCCTACGAGATATCGGACCACGGCTGGGCGGACCGCATGAAAGGCGATCTTGTCGACAAGCCTTCCGCCAATTTCTGGGAGCGCTTTTACCAGGCGCATCTGCCGGAGGTGCCGCACCTGTCGCAGGAATCGCAGCGCCGCTGGCTCTATTACAAGCTCTGGCCGAACATCGCGTTCGATATCTATGCCGACCAGATCGACTTCATGCAGTGGATTCCGCTGACGCCGACGACGTCGGTCCTGCGCGAGATGTGCTACGCGCTGCCGGATGGGCGTCGGGAGATGAAACTGGCCCGATACGCCAACTGGCGCATCAACCGTGTCGTCAACAAGGAAGACACCTGGCTGATTGAGCGCATCCAGCAAGGCATGGCCTCGCAGACCTATGGCGCCGGGCCAATCGGCAAGAGCGAGGTTTGCCTACGCAGCTTCGCCCGCAAGATCCGCGCGATCACGCCCGAAGCACGCCTGCACAAGGCGCCGCCGGCCGGTTGGTCTAAGAAGTAATCAAGAAATTCCGGGGAGTTACCACATGTCCAACCGTTATGACGCTCTGATCATCGGCGGCGGCCACAATGGCCTCGTCTGCGCCTTCTATCTCGCCAAGGCAGGCATGAAGGTGCGCGTGCTTGAACGCCGCGACATCGTTGGCGGTGCTGCGGTGACCGAGGAGTTTCACCCCGGCTTCCGCAATTCGACCGCGAGCTACACCGTCAGCCTGCTGCGCCCCAAGGTGATCGCGGACATGAAGCTGCACGATTACGGCTATCGCGTGATCGAGCGGACGATCAGCAACTTCTTCCCGTTCCCCGACACCTATCTCAAGCTGGGCGGCGGTGAGGGGCGCACCGAGACCGAGTTCGCCCGGTTCTCGAAGAAGGACGCCGAGGCCTATCCCAAGTACGACGCGGCCCTCGAGAAGGTCGCCAACGTGCTGCGCGACATCTCGCTGCAGACGCCGCCCAATGTCGGCGGCGGATTGGCGGCGCTGAAATCGGCGGCGATGCAGGGTTGGCCCATCGCCAAGCTCGATGTCGCCACGCAGCGTGACCTGCTCGACATTTTCACCAAGTCAGCCCGCGATTTCCTCGACGGCTGGTTCGAGGACGATCACGTGAAGTCGGCCTTCGCCTTCGACGCGGTGGTGGGCAACTATGCCGGCGTTTCGACGCCGGGCTCGGCCTACGTACTGCTGCACCACGTGTTCGGCGAGGTGAACGGCAAGCTTGGCGCGTGGGGCCATTCCGTTGGTGGCATGGGCGCGATCACGCAGGCGATGGCCAGGGCCTGCGCCGACGCGGGCGTGGAAATCAGCCTTGAGGCGCCGGTTTCAAAGGTGCTTGTGAACAACGGCAAGGCGGCGGGCGTCAAGCTTGAGGGTGGCGAGGAACTGTACGCGCCGATCATTGCTGCGAACGTGGGGCCGGCATTGCTTTACCGTCAACTCGTGGACTCGTCCGACCTCGACGAGGACTTCAACCGGCGGATGAAGAGCTACAAGACCGGTTCAGGCACCTTCCGCATGAACGTGGCGCTCTCCGAGCTGCCGGACTTCACGGTGCTGCCGGGCAAGGAGCAGGCCGAGCACCATACCGCCGGGATCATCATCGCGCCGGGTATGGACTACATGGACCAGGCCTTCATCGACGCGCAGCAGCACGGCTGGTCGAAGAAGCCGATCGTCGAGATCAAGATCCCGAGCACGGTGGACGACAGCCTTGCCCCTCCGGGCCAGCACGTCGCGAGCCTGTTCTGCCAGCAGTTCGATCCGAAAATCGATTGGGACGCACACCGCGAGGAGGTGGCGGACCTGATCATCGACACCGTCACCGAGCACGCACCCAACTTCAAGGGTGCTGTAATTGCGCGACAGATCCACTCGCCGCTCGATCTCGAGCGCAAGTTCGGCCTGATCGGGGGGGACATCTTCCACGGCACGATGGGGCTGGACCAGCTCTGGGCAGCGCGTCCTGTGCTCGGCCATGGCGACTATCGTTCGCCGATCAAAGGCCTCTACATGTGCGGTTCGGGCACCCACCCAGGCGGCGGTGTGACCGGCGCTCCCGGCCACAACGCTGCGCATGAGATCATTCGCGATCGTTCGGTCCTGTGGAAACTGCTGCATCGCGCCTGATCCACAGGTAGACCGGCAGGCCAAGCGCGATGAAGCCCGCGCCATAGGCAAGGGCCTCGACCCCGAGGCCCCACGCCGCCCAGCCGATGAAGCCCGCACCGACGAGTGCCGCCACGACAAGCAGGCGCTCGGTCGGCAGCAGGCGCACGGCGGCGAGCATCGCGAGGAAGTAGGACAGCATCCCGGCGGCGAGGCTGACCGAGGCGATGAACGCGAACAGATCGCCCATGCCGCGTCCGAAGTTCAGCAGCGTCACGATGCTGAGCAGGATGCTCGAGACAATGTGCGAGCGCACGGGGGTTCCGCGCGGACCTTCTGCGGCGAACCAGCGCGGGAAGACGCCGCCTTTGGCCATCGCCCACGGCACTTCGCCTTGCAGCAGGATGAAGCCGTTGAGCGTGCCGAACGCGCTGATCGCCGCGAATACCGCGACGACCTGACCAACGCCGGAGCCGAAGAACCGCGCTAGGAAATCGGCCACTGGCGCAGGTGAGGCGGCGGCGGTCTGCATCGGCATATAGAGCGCAAAAGCGGTTGAAATGCCGATGTAGACGAACCCAGTGAGGGCGACGCCGATCAGCGTGGCGCGCGGCACGATTGTCGCTGCGTTGTCCACCTTGTCGGCAGGGACAGTTGCGGACTCGAGGCCGAGGAAGCCCCAGAAGGTGAGGCCCGCCGCTGTTGCCACAACCGAGCCGGATAACGGCACCGCAGGTTGTACGGCGTGGGGTGCCCCGGTCATTAACAGCCACAGCGTCAGGCCGATGAGACCCACCAGAGGGACCAGCTTGAGAGCGGTGGTCACGACCGAAACGTCCCCCGCCGCGCGGACGCCACGGATGTTTACTGCGGTCAGCAGCCACACGCAGCCGACCGAGAGCACTGCGGGCAATCCGGGAATGCGGCCCATCAACGGGAAGATCAGGCTGAGATTGGAGACGACCGCGACGGCAACAGCGCCATTGCCCGCCCAGACCATCGTCCAGTACGACCAGGCCGTGATGAAGCCTCCCACCGGTCCGAACGCCGCCTGCGCATAGGCATAGGGGCCGCCCGCGAGCGGTAGCCGCGCACCGAGGCGGGCGAAAGTGAATGCCAGGCATAGTGCCCCGCCCAGCGTCACGGCCCAGCCGATCAACTGGTTGTATCCCAGCGGCGCGAGCGTGGCGGGGAGGATGTAAATCCCCGAGCCGATCATGTTGCCGACGACCAGGGCGAGGGTCATCCAGAAGCCCAGCTTGCGCGCTCCGGTCATTTGCAGTGTGGTCCCCTGGATTTTGGTCTCGGCGGAGACTAACGCTTGATCGCGAGGCGTCACCATGTTTGTGATGCCGACGATGACCAACGTAACCACGTCCGTTCCTCCGGTTGCTCTCCCGGCCTATGATCCACGCCTGGTGCGCGCGGCTCTGGCGATGAACGAGAATGACCTGCCGACGGCGGAACCGCTGCTGCGCTCGCTGCTGAAAGAAGACCCGTTCGACGTGCGCGTGATTCGCCTCTTCGCCGAACTGGCGGGGCGTATCGGACGCTATCAGGATGCCGAGAACCTGCTCCGCCGGGCCATCGAACTCGCTCCGCAGTTCACGGCAGCGCGGGCCAATCTCGCGCTCGTACTCTATCGCACAAACCGCGCGCCTGAAGCTCTCGAGGAGCTGGCGAGAGTCACCGCGGACGATCCCGACAATGCCGGGCACGCCAACCTTCAGGCCGCTGCCTATGGCCGCATCGGCGAGTTCGACGAGGCTCTGGCGCTGTACGAGCAGGTGCTGCGACAAGCGCCGAACCAGCCGCGCGTGTGGATGAGCTATGGACACATGCTCAAGACCGTAGGGCGCCAGTCGGAAGGCGTGGCGGCCTACCGCAAGGCTATCGAATTGCTGCCGGTGCTGGGCGAGGCGTGGTGGAGTCTGGCAAATCTCAAGACGGTGAAGTTCTCCGACGAAGACATCGCCGCCATGCAAGCTGCGCTGGCAGGCGACGACCTGACTCCGGAAGATCGCTGGCATCTCGACTTCTCGCTCGGCAAGGCGTTCGAGGACCGGGGCGAGGCGGAGGCGTCGTTCGGGCACTATGCGGCTGGCAACGAACTGCGCCGCCGCCGAATGCCCTATCAGGCACAGGATACTACCGAGAGCGTGGACGCGGCGATCGCCACGTTCACTCCTGCGCTGATGGCCAGGCTGGCGGGGCAGGGGTGCGAGGCACCGGATCCGATCTTCGTACTCGGCATGCCCCGCGCCGGATCGACGCTGGTCGAGCAGATCCTCGCCAGCCATTCGCAAGTCGAAGGGACCAGCGAACTTTCCGATATCGGCTTTCTGGCACGGCAGGTGGAAGGCTATCCTGCTGGGCTGGGCGATCTGCCCAATGGCGAACTGCGCAAATTGGGCGAAGCTTATCTCGCGCGCACCCGCGTGCAGCGCCACACTTCGCGACCCTTGTTCATCGACAAGATGCCGAACAACTGGCTCCACGTGCCCTTCATCCGGCTGATCCTGCCGAACGCAAAGATCGTTGACGCACGGCGCCATCCGCTTGCCTGCTGCTTTTCCAATTTCAAGCAGCACTTCGCGCGGGGGCAGGGATTCAGCTATTCGCTCGACGACATGGGGCGGTATTACCGGGACTACGTGAGGGCCATGGCGCATTATGACCGGGTCATGCCCGGGCTGGTCCACCGCGTGATCTACGAGCGCATGGTGGATGACACCGAAGCCGAAGTCCGCGCGCTGCTGGCGCATTGCGGTCTGCCTTTCGAGCCTGCCTGCCTGGCCTTTCACGAAACCGAGCGCGCGGTGCGTACGGCGAGTTCCGAGCAGGTCCGCCGCCCGATCTTCCGCGAAGGGACCGAGGCATGGAAGCCGTTCGAGCCTTGGCTCGATCCGCTCAAGGCCGCGCTGGGCGAGGTGCTGGAATCGTATCCAGAACCGCCGTCCAGATTCTGAACCAACATCGTTGTAAATTAGCCACGGTCCAGACTTAACAAACGTTTCCCGCACCCTCATGCTTGACGATAGGGCATGCCGCAGAGCAGCATTCGTACGCAAAACAGAAACATGAGGGTACATTCTGTATGCGCGGGAATTTGAAGACCAATCGTCGCACGCAACTGGCACGGCTTCTGATGCTGGCAGGAACGGCGATCAGCATGCCGGCTCTGGCGCAGCAAGCGCAGACAGAGGCCGAGAATTCCGATCCCAACGTGATCATCGTGACCGCGCAGAAGCGTAGCGAGAATCTCCAGAACGTGCCGATCTCGATCCAGGCACTCGGCACGCAGAAGCTCGAGCAGCTCGGCGTTGCGAATTTTACCGATTATGCGCAGCAGCTGCCCTCGGTGACGTTCCAGGCACTGGGCGGCACGCCGGGCACGAATGTGGTCTACATGCGCGGCGTGGCTTCGGGCGGTGACGGCAACCACTCCGGCTCGCTGCCTTCGGTCGGCGTCTATCTTGACGAACAGCCGGTCACGACGATCGGCGGCAACCTTGACGTCCACGTCTACGACATTGCCCGCATCGAGAGTCTTTCCGGTCCGCAGGGCACGCTCTACGGCGCTTCGTCCGAAGCCGGCACGATCCGCATCATCACCAACAAGCCGGATACCAACGGCTTCTATGGCAGCGTCGATGGCGAGGTGAACACCGTCAGCAAGGGCGGGCAGGGCTACAAGCTGGAAGGCATGATCAATGCTCCGCTATCGTCCAATGCCGCGCTGCGCGTTGTCGGATGGTATCAGCGCGACGCAGGTTTCATCGACAACGTCGCCGGCACGCGCACCTTCTGCGGCACGCCGACTTTTGACAGCGCGGGCGATATCAACGGCTGCATCAAGGACGGCATCAGCGTCAACAACGCTGCCTTCGTCAAGAAGGACTACAACTACACTGACATCTACGGCGGCCGAGCAGCGCTGAAGGTCGACCTGGACGAGAACTGGACGGTCACGCCCCAGTTTATGTTCCAGGAAACCAAAAGCCGTGGTTCCTACGGCTACGATCCGTCGGTTGGCGACCTGCAGGTCCAGCACTTCTTCCCGGAATCGCGCAACGACAAGTTCTGGCAGGCCGCGCTGACCATCGAGGGCAAGCTGGGCAGCTGGGACGCGACTTATGCCGGTGCGTACCTCGATCGCAAGACCTACCAGTCGAGCGATTACACCGACTACTCCGAGGCCTACGATTCGCTCTATGAGTCGGTTGGTGGGCTCGCCAACTACTTCTATTATCAGGATTCCTTGGGCAACACGATCGATCCGCGCCAGAACGTGATCGGCACGGACCACTTCAAGAAGCTGAGCCAAGAGTTCCGCGTTGCTTCGCCTTCGACAGAAGCCTTCCGCTTCGTCGGCGGCGTGTTCTACCAGTATCAGTCGAACCTGATCCATCAGGACTACAAGATCAAAAACCTGGGGCCGCTGGTTTCAGTCAATGGCTTCCCCGGCACCCTGTGGCTGACGCAGCAGAAGCGGGTCGACAAGGACTACGCCATGTTCGGCGAGTTCAGCCTTGACGTTTCGCCGACGGTGACGCTGACAGCCGGTGGCCGTGCGTTCATCTATGACAACTCGCTGGTCGGTTTCTTCGGTTTCGGCCGCAACCCCGGAAACGACTTCACGGACTCGCCGTACAACGGTGCAGGGAGCTTCGGTACCGGCGTCGGCAGTTGCTTCACGACCAACGGTCAACGCCTCTATACCAAGGACGACAATGGCGATTGGCAACGGACTGGTTCCGGCACGCTGCTTCCCCCCGTCGTCGCCGGGAGCCCCTGCAACAACCTCGGCCGAGTGATCAACGGTCAGGTGAAGCCGGTGAAGGCGAACGGTTCCGGCGGGACTTATCGCTTCAACGCCACCTGGAAGCCGAACAGCGATTTGCTGGCTTATGCGACTGTGTCCCGCGGTTTCCGTCCGGGCGGCATCAATCGTCGTGGTGACTTCGGTGCCTATCAGCCCGATTACCTAACCAACTACGAGATCGGCTTCAAATCGACCTGGGCCAATGGTCTGCTGCGCCTTAACGGCGCAATCTACCAGCAGGACTGGAAGAACTTCCAGTTCTCCTACCTCGGCCCGAACAGCTTCACGATCATTACCAACGGGCCGAATGCGCGCATCCGTGGCTTCGACCTCGATGCCGCAATCTCGCTTGACCGCCTGAGCATCAACCTGTCTGGCGCCTACACCGACGCGAAGATCCGCAACAACCTCTGCTCAGCGATCGATCCGACGTTCGCCTGCACAGGGCCGGACAACTCGCTTCAGGCTCCGGCGGGCACGCGCCTGCCGATCACGCCGCAGTGGAAGATGAGCGGCACGGCGCGCTACACGGTTCCGATGGGCGAGGGCAAGGTCTATGGCCAGGTCAACGCGACCTACCAGAGCTCGGCAAGCTCGGACCTGCGCGTCGACTTTGCCGCCGCACAGGGACGTCTTGAGGGCTTCGGGCAGGTCAATCTCGCCATCGGTGGCGAGTGGTCGACCTATTCGATCGAAGCCTTCGTGCGCAACCTGACCGACGAGCGCGGCCAGCTTTCCCGCTTCGTCCAGTGCGGTGCCTGCACCCAGCGTCCCTACATCGTGCCGACCACGCCGCGGACGTTTGGCCTGCGCGCGGGCGCGAAGTTCTGATGCCGGAGAGCCCGGTGCGGATCAGTTCCGCCCGGGCTCGCCCATCCTGACAAGTGCTGCGAGTGTTTCTGTCACAGGAGCAGCGATCCCTGCCTCGCGCGCGGCGAGGACGATCTGGCCATTGATCGCTTCGATTTCGGTTGCTCGTCCGGCGAGCCTGTCCTGCAGCATCGATGGCTTGTGCGCCTTGTGATTGGCTAGAGCGAAATCCATCTTGGCCAGGAGCCGTTCGCGGTTCATCGCGATGTTGCGAGTCAAGGCGACTGCGATTGTCTCGTCGATAACCGCAGTCGCGATCCGGCGCCCGTCGGGCGTGTCCAGTCCGCCAACGGGCGTGTTCAAGATCGTCGAAAGCGCGTTTAAGGCCGCATTGAACGCAGCCTTTTCCCATATTGCCTCAAGCACCTGGGTATCATGCTGCGCTGACATCCGTGCAGCATCGAGCAATTCGACGACGGCATTGGCTGCGGGTGCGCTAGCCGGATTCAAGGCGCCGAGCCAGACGTGACCTGTCCCATGCGCCGAAACGCCATTGGGTGGTGCAAGGTCTGCCGGCCAATCGGTGACGCCGAGCAGAACTTTCTCCGGCGCAAAGACTTCCGCTAACGCCTCGGCGTTACCCAGCCCGTTCTGGAGCGTCAGCGCGCAGGCATTACCATCGGCCAGATGTGCGACCGAGGCGATAGCGGAACGGCTGTGGACAGCTTTGGTGAAAAGCAGCACCAGATCTGCCGACGGAGCCGCTTGTGCAGTGCTGGCCGCGACGCGGATGGTGCGCTCGCCGAACTCGTCGTGCAGGCGGATTCCCTCGGCAGAAATGTGATCGAGCCTCGCTTGGTCAACATCGACTACGGTTACCATGCTGCCAGCGTGGGCAAGCCGCGCTGCAAAGAGGCATCCCATCGCACCGGCACCAACAACAACAACGCGTTCGATCACGGGGTCCTCCACACATGTGCACGTACGTGCGCGAGTATCCCGGTCCGGTCTCGGTCAGGTCAAGTGCCGCTTCCCTGCATTGGCAAGTGCTTCGTGAATTGCCGCGCAGCGTCGGGCAAGAGCCCCGCCTTGCGTCGGTAGACGCGGAATTGCCTGGTTATCTCGAGTTCGGGGATGGCGAGCTTGCGCATGCTGCCGTTGGCGAGATGGGGCTGCAGCAATGGCTCAGGCAGCCAGCACAGCAACTCGCTCCGAGCAGAGATTGCGATCATGAGTTCCACCGAACTGCACTCGACCGAGACTTGCGGCGCGAGTTGGCCGTGAGAGGCGGTGATCTCTTCAAAGAGCAAGCGGGGCGTAAATGCGCTGCTGGGCATGACCCAGCCATGGCGCATCGCTTCGGCGAATGTCGGCATTTTGCCGATGGGATGGCTGCTTGCGCAGAAGGCCGCGAACGCATCGTCATAGGCGCAGGTTCCGATTTCCTGGACATCTCGGTGCTTCAGCGGCTGCGCGGTAATGGCGATGTCGATGCGCCGGGTTAGCAGTGCCTCAAGCAGCTCGCCATCGACCGCCTCGATCAGATCGAAGGACAGGAGCGGGGTTTCGGCGAGGACTTTGCCCACAGTCTCGGCAACCAGTGTGCGAAGGACTGCAGCTGCGGCACCGAGCCTGACTGCGCCGCGTTTGAGACCCACCAGTGCGGCGAGTTCGTGACGCGTGGCTTCCATTTCGCCGACGAGATGGCGGGCATGGGGAAGCAGGGTTGAGCCTGCCTGGGTCAGCATCATGCCTTTGCTGCCGCGGTCAAACAGGCGGTGCCCGAGGCGTTGTTCCATCGACTGGATTTGTCGACTGAGCGAGGGCTGGGTGAGGTTCACCATTCGGGAGGCGCGTCCAAGACTTCCGGTGTCGGCAATAGCCAGGAAGGCGCGGAGTTGGCGTTCGTCAAAATCCATGCACAATGCGTATGACTTTGAGCAGAGATTGCAATTGTATCTAAGGGTCGTGATCGGCATCCTGTCTTCAAATACCTTTGGAGAGTACGATGCCGACGGTGCGGGAAGTGACAATTGAGCTGCTGCGCGAGCTCGGGATGACGACTGTATTTGGCAATCCCGGGTCGACAGAACTGCCCATGTTCCGTGATTTTCCGGCAGACTTCCGGTATGTCATGGGGCTGCAGGAAAGTGTTGTCCTGGGTATGGCCGATGGTTTCGCGCAGGGCACTGGCCAAGCTGCAATCGTCAATCTGCACAGTTCTGCGGGTGTCGGGCATGCGCTCGGCAACCTGTTTACCGCCTACAAGAACCAGACTCCGCTGGTAGTCACTGCCGGTCAGCAGGCACGTTCGATCCTTCCTTATGAGCCCTTCCTGTTTGCCGAGCGGGCCAGCGAGTTTCCGCGTCCCTTCGTGAAATGGTCCTGCGAACCGGCGCGGGCCGAGGACGTGCCAGCCGCTATCCATCGCGCGTGGCTGGTGGCGATGGAGCCGCCCTGCGGTCCGACATTCGTGTCCATTCCGATCGACGACTGGGACCGCGAGTGCGAGCCGTTCGAGCCGCGCAAGGTCTTCCCTTCACGTCAGCCCGACGGCACCGCGATTGCGCGGTGCGCAGATGCGCTTGCCGCATCGCGCAGTCCCGCAATCGTTGTCGGGGCAGGGGTGGCTCGGGACCGCGCTTGGGACGAAGTGGTGGCGCTGGCCGAGAAGCACAATGCTCCGGTCTGGGTGGCGCCGATGTCGGCAAGGTGCAGTTTCCCTGAGGATCATCCGTTGTTTGCCGGGTTCCTGACAGCTGGCCGGGAAGCCATCGTCGCGGCGCTCGAACCCTATGATTTCGTGCTGGCCTTGGGTGGACCAATGAGCCTCTATCATGTCGAAGGCCATGGGCCGCACGTGCCCTCGGAATGTGACGTCTGGTTGATCGGCGACAATCACGTCCACGCGGCTTGGGCTCCGGCAGGCACAGCCATGGTGGCCAATTGCAAGGCAGCATTGGCATCGCTGCTTGCGATGGCGAACGATGTGGACCGCCCGGCGCCTCCGCTTCGCATTCCAGCGCCCCGGCTCGACGGGGCGGCCATGACCGATGCCTTCGTGCTGCAATGCTTGGCCGATCTGCGCGGGCCAGAGATGGTCATCGTCGAGGAAGCGCCGTCAAGCCGCGGTCCCATGCATGATTACCTGCCGATCCTGCGCAAGGACACGTTCTACACCACGGCCAGTGGCGGACTGGGGCATGGTCTTCCTGCAGCAGTTGGCATGGCCATGGCGCGCCCCGCGGACAAGGTGATCGCGGTGCTGGGTGATGGCTCTGCGATGTACGCGATCCAAGGGCTGCACGCCGCGGTGCAGCATGGCCTCTCTGTCAGCTTCGTGGTGATCAAGAACAATCGCTATGAGGCGCTGCATCATTTCGGACGGCACTTCGGCATGCAAACGCTGGTTGGCACGCAGTTTCCGGAGCTGGATTTCTGCAAGCTGGCCGAGGGTCACGGCGTAGCGGCACGGCGCGCCGAGGACGCTGCATCGCTTGAAGCGGCGCTGCGCTGGTCGCTGTCGGCCGATGGGCCGACGCTGGTCGAGGCGGTGGTGCTGTGAGGCTGACGGATCTGATCGACGACCGGCCCGACGAGGGCATTTTCCGCGTCTCGCGGCGCATCTTTACCGATCAGGCGGTGTTCGATGCGGAGATGCGGCACTTGTTCGAGGGCGGCTGGGTCTTCCTCGGGCTGGAAAGCCAGGCAGCCGGAGCGCACGACTTTTTCACGACCTTCGCCGGACGGGTGCCTGTGCTGGTGCAGCGCGATGGCGAGGGCGTTTTGCGGGCTTTCGTCAACTCGTGCCCGCACAAGGGCGCGAGGCTGGCGCAAGTGCGGCAGGGCAATGCGCGCCTGCACGTGTGCCCTTATCACAGCTGGTCGTTCGACAGCGCGGGTCGCAACAAGGCGGTGAAGTGGAAGGCGGCGGGCTGCTACTCCGAAGCCTTCGATCGCGACGACCACGGCCTTGCCGTCCTGCCCCGCTTCGCCAACCATCGGGGTTTCCTGTTTGGCAGCCTCAACGCCGACGTGCCTGATCTCGCCGATTATCTCGGCGAAGCGGCCAAGCTGCTCGATCTGGTGGCGGATCAGAGCGAGGAGGGCCTCGAGCTTGTCCCCGGCCAGGTTACCTTCACCTACGAGGCGAACTGGAAGCTGCAGCTCGAGAACTGCTCGGACGCCTACCACTTCACCTCGCCGCATCCTTCCTACATTCGCGTGCTCGAACGGCGGCAGAAAGAGATGAGCGAGGACGTCGTGGCCTCGGTTTGGGAGAACAGCGACTACTGGAAGGAGGAGACGCAAGGCGTCGGGGGCGGCAGCTTCAGCTTTGCAAATGGGCACGTGCTCAACTGGGGCGTGTTCGGCGTCACCCCCGCGATCCCGCTCTACGAGCGCGCGGGGGCACTGGCAGAGCGGCATGGCGAGGCGAGGCGCGACTGGATGTTCAACATGCGCAACCTCACGATCTTCCCCAACCTGCAGGTCGCGGAGAATGCTTCGAGCCAGTTGCGCGTGATCCGTCCGCTCGGGCCCGGCCTGACCGAGATGCGCACCTGGTGCATCGCGCCGAAGGGAGAGAGTGCTGCGGCGCGTCGGCAGCGCATCCGCCAGTACGAAGACTTCTTCAACCCCACCGGCATGGCTACTCCGGACGACACTGTGTCATACGAGAACTGCCAGATCGGCTTTGCCGCTGCCACGGAACCATGGCTGCAGGGCTATGCGCGCGGCATGACAGCGAGCGTAGCGGGCGGAAACCGCTTCGCCGACCGCATCGACCTGTTCCCCGAGCGCAGCGTGCTTGCGGACTCGCAGCTGTGCGATGAAACGCTTTACCACAGCTACTACCGCGCCTGGGCACAGCGCATGGCCGGGGAGTTCGGAGCATGACCACGGCTGCACTCACTAGCGAGGCGAAGGACCTGCTCTATCGCGAGGCCTTGCTGATCGACAGCGGACGCTTCGACGAATGGCTCGCACTCTATGCCGAGGATGCCGAGTTCTGGATGCCCGCCTGGCGCGATGAAACCACGCCGACGCAGGATCCGGATCGCGAGCTTTCGCTGATCTACTACAAGGGGCGGCGCAATCTTGAAGATCGGCTAATGCGGCTGACTTCGGGACTTTCGACCGCATCGTCGCCTTTGCCGCGCGTCGTGCATCAGGTGACCAACGTGCTGGTCATGAGCGCAGCGGAACGGGTCATGGACGTTTCCGCAGCATTTACCTGCCACCGTTTCGACGTGCGGATGAACCGGGCGGACTGCTTCTTCGGCCGCTACGAATACAATCTCGTGCAGTCAGCCGACGGGTGGCGGATCGCGCGCAAGAAGATCATTCTGCTCAACGACACGATCCCCACCGTGGTCGACATCAACGCGATCTGATCAGCCAAGTACGTCCGAAACAGGCACGTAGTCGTAGCCAAGCTCCGCTGCGACAGCCTGATAGGTCACTTTGCCTTCGTTTACGTTGAGACCGGCAGCAAGGTTCGGATCGGCCTTGAGCGCGGCCCTCCACCCCTTATCGGCAATGCGCAGTGCGTGCGGCAGGGTGACGTTGTTGAGGGCATAGGTGCTGGTGCGGGCAACTGCGCCGGGCATGTTGGCGACACAATAATGGACGACGCCGTCGACGACATACGTCGGCTCGGCATGGGTTGTGGCGTGCGAGGTCTCGAAGCAGCCGCCCTGATCAATGGCGACGTCCACCAGCACCGCGCCGGGCTTCATCGTCGAGAGCATGTCGCGCGTCACCAGCTTCGGGGCCGCCGCGCCCGGAATGAGCACCGCGCCGATCACCAGATCAGCCTGTGCCACCAGCGATGCCAGCGCCGCCTTGCCGGAGTAAAGCGTGCGGGCGCGACCTTCGAAATGGTTGTCGAGCCGCTCCAGCACGTCGGGGTCGCGATCGAGGATCGTGACATCCGCACCAAGGCCGACCGCCATCTGCGCGGCGTTGAAGCCGACCACGCCGCCGCCGATGACCACGACCTTGCCGGGAAGAACCCCCGGAACGCCGCCGAGCAGCACGCCGCGTCCGCCATGCGCTTTCTCCAAGGCGGTCGCACCAGCCTGGATGGCCATGCGCCCGGCCACCTGGCTCATCGGTTTCAGCAGGGGCAGGGTGTTTCCGGCGCCGGTCACCGTCTCGTAGGCTATGGCGGTTACGCCCGACTTCACCAGTTCGGCTGTCTGTTCGGGATCAGGCGCCAGGTGCAGGTACGTGTAGAGGATCTGGCCCTTGCGCAGCATCGCGCGTTCGCTCGCCTGTGGCTCCTTGACCTTGACGATCATCTCGCAACCATCGAACACGGTGCGCGCGTCGGGCGTGATCGTGGCGCCGGCGGCAACATAGTCCGCATCACTGGCGCCGATGCCGTTTCCGGCACCGCTCTGCACCCAGACTTCATGCCCGTGGACGGCCAATTCCCGCACGCTCTCAGGCGTGAGGCCGACGCGATACTCGTGGTTCTTGATTTCCGTGACGGTGCCGACGCGCATGTTGTGCTCCTTGAACCCTGATCCCCAAGCTGTGAGCGCAAGATTATCGCGATGGTTCCGGCAGTTCTTGCCTAATTTGGGCGTTACAGCGGAGCGGAATGGTGATAAATTCGCAAAACTGGCAGAGTAGTGGGAAAAAATGTCGTGGATCGCGCAGGCATAGCATTGCTTGAAGCGCTTCAGGACGACTCGTCGTTGTCCATCTCCGAGCTGGCGGAGATAGTCGCATTGTCCTCCTCAGCCTGCCACCGCCGGATCAAGGCGCTGGAACAGGCGGGGGTCATTGCCGGCTATGGCGCAAGGCTTGAACCGCGGTTGCTTGGCCTGTCCGTTGAAGTATTTGTCGAGATCACGCTGACCAGCCAGAGCCGTGAGGCGATGGACCGGTTCGAGCGGTCGGTCCTCGATTTTGATGACATCTTGGAATGCCATCTCATGTCCGGTAGCGCCGACTATCTGATGCGCGTCGCCGCGCGCGATCTGGAACAGTACGACCGCGTCCATCGCGATTGTCTCGCGCGCCTTCCCGGCGTGTCCTCGATGCGTTCGAGCTTTTCGCTTCGCAGGATCAAGCAGATGCGGGGCTATCCGGTCAGGAGCGGACCAAGCCTTTGATCTCCTCGGCGGTTATGGACTTCACCAGCGCCAGGAACGAATGGACGGCGATCCGCTCGATTTGCGGCATGCGCTTTTCGAACGGCTTTGCGTGACCGGCGAAGATCGTCATTCCTTCCATCGAACCCGATATGAACAGGGCGATCGTCTCCCGGGACACCCCGTCGAGATCAGGGCGCATCTCGGCAATGATCTCGACCAGAGGCGCCCGTGCGCGGACATAAAGTTCCTGGATCCGTTCCAGCACGAACGGGTCATGGTTCGACAGAGCCCACAGTTCAGGAAAGAAATGGGTGGTCTTCTTTGAGCGGATATCGTCGAGGATTAGCATGCACACCCTGCGCAACCGCTCTTCGGCGGGCACGCCGGGCATGTGGACGATCTCGACAAATTCGAGTTCGTAGGACCGGATGACCGCTTCCATCAATTCGCGGACAAGGTCTTCGCGGCTACGATAGTGGTAGGTGAGGTTGCCGAACTTCATGCCGCACGCGCTTGCGACTCGGCGCATCGACATGGCGCGATAACCCTCTTCGATCATGATCGACAGCGCTGTGCGCAGGATCAGTTCGCGGGTCTCGTGCCCCTTCAGATAGCCGCCTTCACGCTCCGGCATTACCATGTCGGTGACGAATTTTGGCACATCATCAGACTGATTCATCGACAGAATTCCTCAATCCCATCCTTGTTCTAGCAGGCCTTCGAAAACCTGTCACAAGACAAAATTAGGTCACTTGACAGATTTGTTGCCTCTTTGAGACTATATCCCTGCGGTCGGGGTGTGATCCGGCCATCAGTATACGGCATTCAGGGGAGTGCTCGCATGAGGTTGTTTGCGTTGGTCATGGCTCTGTCCATGGCAGGTACCGCGCTATCGTCTGCCGCTGCCGCTGCGCCGGGCAAGCCGGCTTTCCCGAAGGCACTGCCGGAGGAACCCATTCCCGCTGTAGCCGCCCTGCCGGCGCAATGGCCCGCCTCATGGGTGCTCATCCACGACTTCCACTTCAACGCCATTCTCGATGGGCGGGTGTATGTTGTCGATACGGCGGCGACGGACCGTCCGATCAAGGGCATCGTGCGCGCGGCACAGTTTGCGAACATGCTCGTCTCTCCCCGGCGCGGCGAAGTTCTCACATCGGAAACCTTCTACTCGCGCCTGACTCGTGGCGAACGGACCGATGCAGTTACCATCTGGGATATGGCGACACTGCAGCCGAAAGGTGAAATCGTATTGCCCGGCGGAAAGCGCCAGCAGTCGGTGACTTACCCGCAACTGTTTCAGTTCACCAATGCGGAAAAGTGGGCACTTGTCGCGAATTTCACGCCTGCTCAATCGGTTAGTGTTCTCGACCTCGATTCGCGCAAGGTCATCTCGGAGATCGACCTGCCCGGCTGTGCGCAGATCTACCCGACCGGCGCACGCGGCTTTACCAGCCTTTGTGCTGATGGCTCCCTGTTCAGCGTGAAGCTCGGACCCGACGGTCAGGCGATCTCGTCGAAGACGATCGAGAAAGTGCAGGATATCGACAACCAGCCCTTGTTCAGCACCCCGGCGTGGGTTGGAACGACGGCCTGGTTCGTCAGCTTCCGCGGCCAGATCCAGGCAATCGACTTTTCCGGCGATGTCGCGCGCCCGCTTCCGGGCAGCTTCAATGTCGGCACCGCCGATGGCGCTGCGCCGGAATGGCGGCCCGGTGGCTGGCAGGTCATCGCGACTGACGGAGCCGACAAGCTCTACGTGCTGATGAGCCCCAATGGTCGTGAAGGCAGCCACAAGGATGGCGGAACCGAAGTTTGGGTCATTGACACCAAGACCAAGGCCCGCGTCGCCCGCATCCCCTTGCGCAGTGTCGCCACCGCGATTTCGCTGACCAAGGAAGCTGCGCCGCGCCTCATCGTCGCCCGCGGTGACGGCGAAGTCGATGTCCATGATGCGGCGACCGGGGCTTTCGTCCGTTCACTCGGCAACGCCGGCGGGGCAAATCCCATCCTGATCACGGCGCCTTGAGATGGCGTCCATCGTCCTTTTCCTTGCCCTGCTGCTGGTCGGCTCTGCCGTTCACAAGGCGATGGCGCACGAACGGCTTGCAGTTGCTGCGAGCAGGCTCACCGGCCTTCGCGCCCAGGGCATGACCTCGCTGATCCTGGCCGGGACGCTGGAACTCGTGGCGGCGTTCTGCCTCGTGGTACCGGTCCTGCGCCCGACAGGTGCGCTGCTCGCGATGCTTGTGTGGGGCAGCTACGCCACAGCACTGCTGTTGCGCCGTGGCCAGACGCTCGACTGTGGCTGCGATCTGGTGGCGCGGGAAAAGCCGGTAGACTGGGCAGTCATCGCCCGCCCCGCCGTGCTCGCACTGGTCGCAGCGATCGTTTCCACCCTGCCGGCGGCACCGCTTGCGCTTGATGCGCCATTCGCTGCCGCCGGCCTTTTGGCGCTCTACCTTGCGGCGTCCGAGCTGCTTGCCATACCCCATCCCCGCTGGAGGAAGCACTGATGCTGACATCCCAGATCCTGTTATGGACCGCCGTCATCGTGCAGGGGCTGCTGATCGCAGCACTCGCCCGGCAGGTCGGTATCCTGCATGAACGCGTCGCCCCGGCAGGCGCACTCACCCTGCACGAGAAGGTCGAAGTGGGCGAAGTCGCGAGTCCCATGACGGTGACCACCATCGAGGGGGCGCCCATCGAGATCGGCGGAAAGCGGGCAGGGCGCAGTCAGCTGCTGTTCTTCGCCTCGCCCGATTGCCCGGTATGCAA
This sequence comes from Novosphingobium jiangmenense, assembly GCF_015694345.1. Classification (GTDB taxonomy): domain Bacteria; phylum Pseudomonadota; class Alphaproteobacteria; order Sphingomonadales; family Sphingomonadaceae; genus Novosphingobium; species Novosphingobium jiangmenense. The sequence continues at coordinate 194,722 of NZ_JADQDC010000006.1, read as the reverse complement.
GTCGCTCCTTCCGGTCGTGCGTTCGGCAGCAGGTGCTGAAAGCGATTGGCTGGACATTGTCGTGGCAGGTGACGGTTCGAAGGCCGAGTACCAGCGCCTGCGTGAAGCGAGCGGACTGGAACGCGTGCCCATGGTCCTGTCGGAAGCGCTCGGCCGTGCCTTTGGCGTATCGAAGCTGCCCTATGCCGTGCTGCTCGACGAACAGGGACGCGTCGCCTCGCTGGGCCTCGTCAACAGCCGCGAACATCTCGAAAGCCTGTTCGAAGCCAAGGAGCGGGGCGTCGCCTCGATCCAGGATTTTCTCGCCCGCCGGAACGGAGCCTGACCCATGGCCAATTTCGACAAATGGACTGAACGCCTGACGCGCGGCATCGCTCGCGGAACCTCGCGCCGCAGCACGCTCGCATGGCTTGGCGCAACGATCACCGGGGCAGCGGTCTTCCCGGTGCTCCCGGTGGCACGAGCCGCCAGCGGATCCCCGCATGGGGGAGGCGGCGGCCATGCTCCGATCTCTTCCGGCAACCCTCAGGATCCCGGCGACCAGGCATCGTGCGACTACTGGCGCTACTGCGCGATCGACGGCTTCCTGTGCTCGTGCTGCGGCGGTTCGGTCAGCACTTGCCCGCCAGGGACAGAGATGTCGCCGATCACCTGGATCGGTACTTGCACCAATCCGGCTGACAACCGCGCCTATGTCATCAGCTACAACGATTGCTGCGGCGTCTCCTCCTGCGGGCAGTGCCTGTGCAACCGCAACGAAGGCGATCGGCCGCAGGTGCGCCCGCAATCGAACAACGACTACAACTGGTGCCTCGGCACCGAAAGCAGCATCTACAACTGCTCGACTGCGGTTATCGTAGGCGTTGCCCTGGACGCACCGAAATGAAGGTGGCGTTCGGTCTTGTCGGTGCGATGGGCATAGCAGCGCTGGCGCTTCCAGCTGTCGCTGCTCCCGATGGCGCAGCGTTGTTCGCACGTTGCGCAGCCTGTCACACCAAGACCGGCGCCGGAGTGCCGGGCGCTTATCCGCCTTTGGGAGCGGATTTCCGCGCCCTCGCGGCTAAACCGGCGGGCCGACGCTACATCGCTCTTGCCGTGCTTCGGGGACTTTCCGGACCGTTGACCGTCGAGGGCAAACCCTATCGCGGGGTAATGCCAGCGCAGGTCCTCGACGATGCCTCTGCGGCAGCGGTTCTGAACCATGTCGGCACGCAGATCGCCAAGACCGGGCCTGCTTTCAAAGCTTTCACCGACAAGGAGGTTGCAGGCTACCGGGCTTCGGGCGCGGCGCTCTCGTCCGCCGACGTCGCCAAGCTTCACGAGGGAGCAGGCGGCAAATGAAGCGGACCGCGCTCGGACTTGCTGCAGGCCTTGCCGTTCTGGCGGCGGCAGTGGGCGTCCGGGCGTCGGTGCCGACGATGCGCGGGGTGAGCAATCCGCAGCAGGCGCGCATCGACTACATGCTCAAGTGTCAGGGGTGCCATCGTCCGGACGGGACCGGCGATGACCACTCCAATCCGCCGATGAAGAACATCGTCGCACGGTTCCTTGGCGTACCGGGCGGGCGCGAGTTTCTCGGGCGGGTGCCGGGCGTCTCGACTGTCGATCTCGATGACGTGCGCCTCGCCAATCTGCTGAACTGGACACTCTACACTTACGACCCGGCGCACATGCCGACCGACTTCCGGCCCTACACGGCTAAGGAAATCGGCGAATTGCGGCGTCATCCCCTGCGTCTTGAACGTGCCGACATGAGAGCACGGCTGGTGGCGGGGTTCGTGCAGGAAAGAACAGAAACGCAATCACCCTGATTTGGGAGCAAAGACTATGAGGGAACGTCTTTTTCGCGGGATCGCGCTGGCTGGGGTAGCCGCAACGTCCATCTTCATCGCCACACCGGCCTTTGCGCAGGAATCGCAGGCCGAGACCGCAGTGCCCGAGGGCGAGATTGTGGTCACCGCCACCAAGCGCGCGGAAAGCCTGCAGTCGATTCCGATCTCGGTCTCCGCCATCGGTGGTGATACGCTTTCGAAGTCGCGCGTGGTCAATGTCGACAGCCTGGTGACAAAGGTCGCCAACCTGCAGCTGACTTCCATCGTGGGCGACAACACGCCGATCTTTTCGCTGCGTGGCGTCTCGATGTCGGACTACAGCCTCAACCAGGCGAGCCCGGTCGCAACCTATTACGACGAAGTCTACAAGGGCAACTTCGCTTTCCTCGGGGTTGCCATGTACGACCTTGAGCGCGTGGAAGTGCTGCGCGGACCGCAGGGCACGCTCTACGGCAAGAACACCACCGGCGGCGCAGTCAATATCATCGCCAACAATGCCAAACTCGGCGAGACCAGCGGCTACTTCAACGCGGGCTATGGCAACTACAATCGGGTTGATCTGAACGGCGCGGTCAACGTGCCGCTGGGCGACAAGGCAGCGCTGCGCGTCGCCGGGACTTATGCCAAGGCCGATGGCTGGTTCAAGAACGTGGTTCCCGGCAAGCCCGATCTTGCCTCGACCGACGAATACGCAATCCGCGCGACCCTGAACGTCGAGGCGACCGAAGGCGTACGGTTTGTCCTGCGAGCTTCGACCAGCTTTCAGAACCCGCAGAACTACGGGATCTATGCGCAGCCGGAGGCAGCAAACCGGCCTGGCCTCGGCAAGCGCGAGATCGCCTCGAACATCGACACCAAGCGCCGCGCGCGAACCTATTCGGTGGCTCTGACCAGCACTTTCGACGTTTCCGATGCGCTGACCGTCACCAGCATCACCGCATGGGACAAGGGCAGCCTGTTCTTCTACGAGGACACCGACGGCACCGCGAGCCAGCTGCTCGAAATCCCCTATAACGACCGCGCCACCCAGTTCGCACAGGACCTGCGCCTGACCAGCGACTTCGGCGGGCCGTTCGACTTTATCCTCGGCGGCTACTTCCACCGCGAGAAGGTGTTCAACGAAACCGCGTTCGAGATCGGCAAGGACATCGATTCCGATGGCGTGCCGGGCATCACTGCCAACGACTGCGCCGTGGGCCTGCCGTTCGCCTGCCTGTTCCGCAACCGGTTTGACCAGCTCAAGAAGAGCTACGCGATCTATTCGGACGTGAAGTACGAGCTGTCCGACGCGGTGACCATGCGCGGCGGCTTGCGCTACACGCACGATACCGGCCTGCAGAGCGGGTTCCGGTCGGACGCGCTGGGCGTTGACAACTCGCTGATCGTCAACCTGATCCCGCTGTCGTCGCTGCGCTATTCGCAGGACAACGTCTCGGGCAAGATCGGCTTCGATTACAAGCTGGCCGATGGCAACCTGCTCTACGCCAGCGTCAGCCGCGGCTATCGTGCGCCGAGCTTCAATGCGCAGGCCTTCTTCGATCCATCCGAGCTGTCGATCGCGAAGCCCGAGCAGGTGACGTCCTATGAAGTGGGCGCCAAGACGCAGTTCGCCGATCGAAAGGTGACGCTCAACGTTGCCGGCTTCTATTACGACTATCGCAACCAGCAGTTCATCAACGTCGATCCGACAACGGCGGCGCAGACCCTGCTGAACATTCCGAAGTCGCGCATTTACGGTGGCGAGGCCGAGCTGACCATCCGTGCCAGCGACCGCCTGACCATCCACAGCGGCATGGGCGTCCTGGCCACCAAGATCCAGCGCGGCAGCGTCAGCGGCGTGAACGTGGCGGGCAATCGCCTCTCGAACGCGCCCACCTTCACCTTCAACGCAACCGTAGACCTCACTCTGGTCGATGGCGACATGGGCAAGATCTCGTTGCACCCGGACATTGCCTACCAGTCGAGCCAGTTCTTCGAAGTGCTCAACGTGCCCCGGCTGCGCCAGTCTTCCTATGCTCTGGTGGGCGGGCACATCGACTGGGAAAGCGCGGACGGTCGCTTCAATGCCTCGATCTGGGGCAAGAACCTGACCGACAAGTTCTACTTCACCTCGCGCGTGGATCTGCTGGCGGGCTTCGGCTTCGATTACAACCACATCGGCAATCCGCGCATGTACGGCGTGACAGTGGGCGCGAAGTTCTGACACAACTTGCACAAGGCCGCAGCAAAGCGGCCGGGAGAGGACCATGGCTGAATACAAGCTGCTGATCGGCGGCAACCTCGTCGCTGGCGACATGACGAAGGATGTGATCAACCCGGCAACCGGGGAGCCGTTCTGCACGGTTCCCCGCGCCTCCGCCGCGCAGGCCGATGCCGCCATCGCCGCGGCAAAGGCAGCCGTGCCGGGCTGGTCCGCCGTTTCCTGGCCCGAAAGGCAGGCCAAGCTGATCGCGCTTGCCGATGCCATCGCCGCGCGAAAGGACGATCTCGCCCGCGCGCTGACGATGGAGCAGGGCAAGCCCTTGGCCGAGGCCATGGGCGAACTCGGCATGACCGACGCCTATCTGCGCCACTACGCCACGCTCGAACTGCCCGATCGCGTGATTCAGGACGACGCGAGCGGCTACATCGCGGTCAAGCACCGTCCCTTGGGCGTGGTCGTGGGCATCATCGCGTGGAACTTCCCGCTGCTGGTGGCGTGCTGGAAGATCGGCCCGGCGGTCCTCGCCGGCAACGCCATCGTGCTGAAGCCCGCGCCGACGACGCCGGTCTGCGCGCTGATCCTCGGCGAAATCTGCCGCGAGGTTTTCCCGGCAGGCGTGGTCAACATCATCACCGACGCCAACGACCTCGGGCCGCACCTTACGGCGCACCCGGATGTCGCCAAGGTCGGTTTCACCGGTTCGACCGCTACGGGCAAGCGCATTGCCGCCAGCGGTGCAGACACGCTCAAGCGCGTCACGCTGGAACTCGGCGGCAATGATCCGGCTATCGTGCTGGAGGATGTCGATGTGCGCGAAACCGCACAGGCCATTTTCGGCAATGCCTTCTTCAACAACGGGCAGGTCTGCCTCGCGGTGAAGCGCGCTTACGTCCACGCCGACATCTATGACGCAATGTGCGGCGAACTGGCGCGCCTCGCCGAGGCGGCGGTGGTCGATGATGGCCTGCAGCAGGGCACGCAGATCGGCCCGATCCAGAACGCGATGCAGTTCGAGAAGGTCAAGGGCTTCCTTGAGGCAGCCCGGGCCGACGGCACGATTGTTGCCGGTGGCGAGGTGATGGAGCGCGCGGGATACTTCATCCGCCCGACCATCGTTCGCGACGTGACCGACGGCGACAAGATCGTCGACGAGGAGCAGTTCGGCCCGATCCTGCCGATCATCAAGTTCGAAGATGTCGAGGACGTGATCGCGCGCGCCAACTCCAGCGATTATGGCTTGGGCGGTTCGGTCTGGTCGAAGGACGTCGGCCGTGCGGCTGACATCGCCTCGCGCATCGAGAGCGGGCAGGTCTGGGTCAACCAGCACATCGCCATCGGCCCGCACATTCCGATGGCCGGCTTCAAGTCCAGTGGCCTCGGCGTGGAGCAATCGGTTGAAGGCCTCGCCGAATACACGCAGACCCAGGTGGTGAACATCAAGCGATGACGCAGCTTTCCTATGCCAAGGGCGCGACTGACGAGCCGCTTCTGGAAAAGACCATCGGGCAGGCATTGCACGATGCCGCCCGTGAATGGGGTGGGGACCTTGCTCTGGTCTCCCGCCACCAGGGCATCCGCTGGACATGGGCCGAACTCGATCACGAGGTTGACCGCGTTGCCACCGGCCTGCTTGATCGAGGGGTGGCAAAGGGTGACCGGGTCGGCATATGGGCGCCCAACTGCGCCGAATGGACAGTGCTGCAGTTCGCCACCGCGCGGATCGGTGCGATCCTCGTCACCATCAATCCTGCTTACCGGACCAGCGAGGTCGAGTATGCGCTCAACAAGGTCGGCTGCACTTTCCTAGTCAGCGCAGCAAGCTTCAAGTCGAGCGACTACGTGGCCATGCTGCGCGAGCTGGGGCAGGAGAAGCTGCCCATGCTGCGCGGAATCGTTGTTCTCGGTGCGAAGCAGCACGACGGTTTCGAGCCGTGGGAGTCCCTGCGTGCGGATCCGGACATGGAGCGGATCGAGGCTGTTGCGGCAACGCTGCATCAGAACGATGCCATCAACATCCAGTTCACCAGTGGCACGACGGGTTTCCCCAAGGGGGCGACGCTTACCCATCGCAACATTCTCAATAACGGCCATTTCACGGCGCGCACGATCAAGCTCGGGCATAGGGATCGCATCTGCATTCCGGTGCCGCTCTATCACTGCTTCGGCATGGTCCTGGGCAACCTCGCATCGCTCACCAGCGGTGCCGCGATGGTCTATCCGGGAGAAGCCTATGATCCGAAGCTGGCACTTGAGGCGGTTCAGGCCGAAGGATGCACAGCGCTCTACGGCGTGCCGACGATGTTCATCACGATCCTCGCGCAGCCGGACCTTGACGATTACGACGTCAGCACTCTGCGTACCGGCATCATGGCCGGATCGCCGTGCCCGGTGACGACGATGCGGCAGGTCATGGACCGCCTCAACATGGGCGAGGTGACGATCGGCTACGGCATGACCGAGACGAGTCCTCTGACGACACAGACCGCCACTGACGACCCCATTGAGGAGCGTGTCGGGACGGTAGGCCGGGTGCACCCGCACGCCGAGGCCAAGATCGTGGGCCTGGATGGCGAGCCGCTGCCGATCGGCCAGCAAGGCGAATACTGCTCGCGCGGCTATGCCGTCATGCTGGGGTACTGGGACGATACGGCCAAGACCGCCGAGGCCATAGATGCGGATGGCTGGATGCATTCCGGCGATCTCGCGACGATGGATGAAAACGGCTATGTCCGCATCACCGGTCGCATCAAGGACATGATCATCCGCGGCGGCGAGAACATCTATCCGCGCGAGATCGAGGAGTTCCTGCTGACTCATCCGGCCATTCAGGACGCACAAGTCTTCGGGGTTTCGGACGAGAAGTTCGGCGAGGAAGTCTGCGCCTGGGTAATCGCGCGGGGAGGTGAGGCGCTCGGCCCAGAAGATGTTCTCGCCCACTGCAAGGGGCGCATCGCGCACTACAAGGTGCCGCGCCATGTACGCATCGTCGAGGCCTTCGCCATGACCGTGACCGGTAAGGCGCAGAAATTCGAGATGCGCAAGATGATGGAAGCGGAGCTGGCAAGTTCGGGGTGATCGTCTCGCGAATCACCTCGTATTGCCTCAGTAACGAACTGCCCTGACCGTATAGGGACGACCGTAATCGACTGCACGCCGTTAACTATAACCGGCAGTCGGGCAATGCGCTGCCAAGTCAGCTCGATCCCGCTGGAGGCAAATCTGCGGCAGCTGACCAGGTTGAAACGCCCATAGATTCCACGGACATGGATGGTTAAATGCCAAGGTCGTTGCCGGCCACGTCTTGCGCAATTTCAAGCATTTACCATAACCGTAAATCCTCCAGATGCGATGCACTTGGGGGAAGTTTGCTCGGATTTGCACCCATCGTGAGTCACGCATGTAAGCAGTGATGCGTAAAAGGTTACGCAGAAGTTAACCAATTCAGACGCTTCACTGCTGACGTTCATTCACTGAAGCTCGGCTTCGATGATCCGCATTGCGCTTCTCGCAATTCCGGAGCCGAACAACTGTGCCCTGCCAATGGGTGTGAAAGAGCGGAAGCCGCGCCTGCGTCGTCGTTGTCGGATGGCAACTAGGGGTAGTGGCATGGTCTCGAGCGTGACAAAATTGGGAGTGACGGCGCTGCTGGGGTTATACCCCGCGGTGGCCCACGCCCAATCCACCATCGCCGGGCCAACGGCCTATGTGGGCGGGAGTCCGGTCTCGCTGACATTGCCGGTCACTGCATCGGTTGGTGGACGGTGCGGCTTTGCCACCGGTGGCGCGCCCAGCGGGGCGTTCGATGCCGGACAGATTGACCAGGCGGGCTGGTCGAACCAGTTTCCCTTCGTGCTTAACTGCAACGGTGCAGCACGCGTTGCCGTAGTTTCGACCAATGGCGGCCTGCGATCAGCGGTGCAGCCGGGCGAGACCGGTTACGTCGGAATCGCGCCCTACACGGTAAGCCTCAATCTGGTCGGAGCGGGTGGTGCGAACGCCTCGGCGCAATGTTCGGTGGCTACCCTTGTCGCTACGGCTTCATCGCCGTGTACCTTTCTTGGGCCGGCCACGCAGAGCCGCGGCCTGCGCATCGCGCCGAGCTCCCAGAATCTTGCCGGTGCCTATCTGCAAGTCAGCGCTCCTGCCTATCCCGGGCCAGGAGTCCTCGTCCAGGGCAGCTATTCCGACACGCTGACCGTCACCGTGTCGGCTGCGCTGTGATCTGTCCTGCGTTCCCACCTGCCGGGAGCAACCGCTCCTGCCCTCTCCAATCACATATCGAAAGGCCGATTGCCATGAAGTCCAGACTTCCGATCATCGCCGGGGCCGCGCTTTTCGCGATCGCGCTTGCGTCCGCATCCGCACCGGCGCTCGCCCAGACAGTGACTGGCACGGTCAACCTGACGGGCAACGTGCAAGGCCGTTGCTCGGTGGTGTCAGCGGGCGGGGCGGCATCCTCCAGCTTTACCGGGACTATCGCACTCGGGACGCTGGATGAAGCGGACGGTACTCTGGCTCCGGGTTTTGAAACGAGTGCGAGCGCCTCGCCGAACGGCACGTCGGTCACTTCGCGCGTGGTCTGCACGTCGGCGAGCGTGGCTTTGGCCATAGCGGCTGACAGTCTCGCCAACGGAACGCGCGGTACGGCGCCGGCCAGCGGCTACTCTAACGAGATCGATTATACCGCAGAGATGCAGGTCGCGCTGGCTTCCGGTGGAAACAGCGCGGTGACATTCAGCACTGCCACCGGCGCTACCTCCAGCAGTTCCGCAAACGTCGGACGTCTTGCCGCATCGGGCAACAACGTCACCGTCAAGGCTTACGGCTTCGCCACCAAAGGCAGCTCGAGCAACCTCCTCGTTGCCGGAAGCTATGCATCAACCATCACCGTCAACATTCAGCCGGCCGCTTGATTGGCGCCCGAATTCCAGGAGAAATGACATGCGTACCCTTCTCGTTCTCGCATCTGCTGCAGTGGTCGCAGCAGCATCGCCAGCGTTCGCGCAAAGCGTTACCGGCACTGTCAATGTCACCGGTTCGGTGGCGGCAAAGTGCAAGTTCGTCACCGCGTCGGCCGATCTGCCGCTCGGCGAACTGGCAAACAGCGATGGCGGTCTCGATACCGCCAAGGTGAACAGCCAGAGCGCGACGCTCAACGGCTGGTGCAACAACTCCGCTGCGACGCTTTCGGTCAAAGCAACTGCGCTCACCGGCAGCCAGGCCGTAACCGGCGGGGCTGAAACCGCCTTCACCAACCGCGTCGACTACACCGCTTCGGTGTCGGCCAACTCGGCATCGTTCAGCGATGCAAGCACGGACGATCTCGCCAGCGCCGATGCGACGGTCAACATGTTCTCGGGCGATGTCGTGGTCACGCTGGGCTCGTCGAGCGCTGCCAGCAAGAAGCTCGTCGCTGGCGATTACACCGGCAAGGTCGAGGTGATCCTCACGCCTGCGGTCTGATCTTTCCGCAAACACCATAGTTCACCCAGGAGCACGATGATGAAATCCGGTCTGCTCAAGTCCATGCTCACCTCCCTCCCGCTCGTCGGCATGGCAAGCCCGGCATTGGCCCAAGGAGCGGTTTCCGATACCGCAACCGGCCAGGTCGCGGTTTCCGGATCGGTTGCGCGTCTGTGCATCCTGGGTGAACCGTCGCGCGCAGTGATCGATCTCGGCCAGATGGTGCAGACCTCCGGGCCAAACGTCGGGCGTATCGCCGCCTTGGCGACCGAGACGTTGTCCCTGCCCGGCAGCTTCTGTAATTTCGCGGGCTCGGCTGTCGGGGTCACTGCCAGTGCGCTGGTCGGCAATTCCACTGCCACGCCGCCGCCGGGCTTCGCACGCGCGGTCAACTACGTCGCCACCGCGAGCGGCTGGGGAAGCAGCGGAACAGTCGTTTCCACTGATGCCTCCAGCGACGGTTCTTCACCCGATGCTTCTGCCATCGGCTCGGCCCAGGCTGCGCCCAAGCTGGGCGATATCGACCTCTCGCTCTCCGCTTTCTCGACTCCCGGCAACGGGTTGCTGGTCGCCGGAAACTACAGCGGTCTGGTCACCGTCACCCTCGGTCCCGTGCCGGTTTCGGAGTAAGCGATGATGACCAAGTCCGTTCTGGCAGCCATCGGCGCTGCTCTGTTACTTTCGCTTCCGGGTATCGCCCAAGCGCAATCTGAATCGGATTCGAAGTCCTTCGCGGTCATCGGCACCGTGCCCGCCATCTGTGTCGGCGGCACTGTATCCGAGGCGGGGGGCGTGTTCGATCTTGGAGTGCTGGTCGATACCGCCACCGGCTTTCTCCGTACCGACCTGTCTGCACCGGCGCAGGTGCTGTCAGGCAGCTTCTGCTCGTCTCGCAGCGCAATCGCCATTTCGGCGACGCCGATCACCGCGCAGACCTTTACCTCAACCCCTCCCACGGGCTTCTCCCGCAGCGTCGATTTTTCCGCTTCTGCCTCCGGTTGGACCGAGTCTCCCGCTCGGTTCGGCACGGCCGCTGCCTCCAACCCGGCGGCAGTGCAGCAACGCGCCACGCCTTTCACGGGGCCAATCACGATCGGCATCGACAGCTTCGCGACCAACGGGGGTGGGGCTCTTCGCCTCGTCGCGGACACATCCTATCGCGGCACCGTTACCGTAACGCTGACGCCGGAGAGCTGAGCCATGTCAGGCCGCTCACTCCGCGCAAGCTCCCGGCTCGCGATTTCGACCATGCTTTGCCTCTGGGCTGGGCACGCCGCAGCGCAGCAGGCACCGGCAGTGCGTGCGTTGGCGGTAACCGGGGTGACGCCGCAAGTCTGCACCTTGGCAGCAGGAGACCTGCAGGCTGGGCAGCTGGTCAATTTCAACGGAGTTTCCGGCGATACCCTGCAGGTCACGCAGTTGCTTGACCAGCAGACCTTGGCGGCGAGGCCAGCCAGTGCAACGATCTCCTTCTCGGCGGTGTGCAATTATCCCCACCAGATCCGATTGGAGTCCGAGAACAATGGCCTCTGGCCTACCGATGGACGGCAGGCAAGCGACGCTCCGGATTTTGCGACTGCCCTTCCTTACGGTGCCAGCCTTAGCTGGGGTAACGCATCGGGCCAGCTTCAAACCGACGCGCGGGTTCGTGGCACGCGCGCGCAGCGCATCGACGTGAACGAGGCAACTGCCGGAACCGTCACGCTGCGTCTGGCCATTCTAGCCGGAGCTTCAAACAACGGTGTGAACGCACCGGTGCTTGCTGGCGTCTATGGCGACACGCTGCGCATCACGCTGGAGCCACGCTGATGCGCAAGTGTGCAATCATCGCGCTGTTGTCCCTTGCGGCCACCGCCCAGGCACAAGAATTTGACCGTGCAACCCGTCGCCTCGAACTCAATGCAACGGCGCAATCGGCCTGCGTTCTCCGCGCACCCCGCGCACGGGCGGTCGCCAATGCGACCTTCCAGACCTCTGGCGACGGCAATGTGCGCGTGGGTCTCACCCGGTTGGTGGATCCTGACACGGCGGTGCCGCGGGCAACGAGCTTCGAGCTGGCTATCCCTGCAACATGCAATGCAAGCCATCGTGTAACCGTCACCTCCGGCAAAGGTGGCTTGGGCCGGATCGGCGCTGCCACGGGGCAGGGGGGCGCGCAGACCCAAGGCTTCGCAGAGTTTCTGCCCTACGCAGTGCGGCTTGATTGGGCGGGCGCCGGGATCGAGCAAGCCAGCAATGCGGGCACCTTGGGCCTGTCCATACCGAACGGCGCCATGGGCGATCTTGCGCTTGCCATCACCACACCAGGCGGGGGGACGCCCCTCGTCGCGGGTGACTACGACGACACCATCGTCATCCAGCTGCAGCCGACTGACTGATCACGCGCCTTCGGGCAGGGAGAATGCTTCGTGAAATACACAGGTAGCTTGGTCACTGCGGCGGTCGCTTTGGCACTCATGCCGGTTGCGCCGGTTCGCGCCATGACGGTGCAGCCTGTCGTGATCGACCTCAAGACTTCGGGCCGCGAAATGTCGCAGGTCGTGACCGTCGAGAACACCTTCGCCAACCCCCTGCCGGTGGAACTTACCGTACAAGAACTGCGGCTGACGGAGACGGGCGTTGCGCCGACAGGGCAGGATCCCGGAGACCTTCTGGTATTCCCGCCACAGGCCCTGATCGAGCCCGGCCAGACCCAGTCCTTCCGCGTGCAGTATGTCGGCGATCCGGCCCTTGCTGGCAGCAAGCACTACTACATCACCGTGGCGCAACTTCCGGTGAAGCTGCCGGAAGGCCAGTCGGCGATACAGATTCTTTACAACTTCCAGGTCCTTGCAAGCGTTGCCCCGGCTGGCGCCAAGCCGAAGCTGGAAATCCAAGGCGCCGAGATCGGCAAGGATGCAGCTGGCAAGCCCGTTGCGGTGCTTACCGTCGGCAACGCTGCTGCAGTCCATGGCTATCTCAGTGCCAGCAAGCTGCGTCTCGTTGAAAAGGACCGCAGCGGCAAGGAGCAGTTCCGCCGCACGCTTTCGGGGCCGGAAATCCAGCAAACCATCGGCTTTGGTCTGGTCGGCGGCAACCAGACGCGCAAGGTGACTGTCCCGGTCGAGCTGCCTTTGGCTGATGGCATGATCGAAGCCACGATCGGCCCGGAGGGTTGAGGCGATGCACGGCCGATCACGTTGCATGCTGGCCATCGGGGCCACCCTGTTCTTCGCAGGCCGGGCTCCCACGGCTCAGGCCGAAGCAATCGATGTTCCTCAAGGTGGCAATGACAAAGGCAGTGCGCCCATACCGGCGGCAAACCTTGCCTCTGCCAGCTTGAGCGCCAGTGCCGACCGGCAGCTTCCCGCGCCGGCATTCCGGGCACAGAAGCTTAATCCCACCGGGCGTGCCGTCGTGCTTACGGTTCCGGCCAAGGATGGCGGCAGCTACCTTGGCGATTTGCCGGTGCAGATCGATGTGGATGACCGGCTGACGTTCCCGGCCGCTCGGGTGATCCAGATCCTTTCGGAGCTGCTCGCGCCGGACGTTCTGGAAAGCCTGCGAACCAGCTTCGGCGCCAAGGTGCAGGTCAGTGCCGAGGACCTTGCTCCTGTCGGCATCGGCGTCGACTACGATCCGCGCACTCTGGAGCTTCGCTTCAGCATCCCGACGGAACGCAGGGCCTCGCGCGCAGTCTCTGTCTCGGCACTGGATCGATCGCGCCTTGGCGAACTGATGAAGCCCGCAAACTTCAGTGCCTACGTCAATCTGCGCGGGTCGATGGATCTGGTGGAGGACGGATTCGATCAGGGCCTGCGTCAGCCGGTCATGTTGCTTGATGGGGCAGTGAGGCTTGGACCGGTCGTCGCGGAAAGTGATGCGATCTGGCAGCCCGGCGCGCTGGGCGGTGACTTTCAGCGCCTTGGCAGCCGGCTGGTCTTTGACGAGACGAAGCACCTGTTGCGCGTTTCTGCCGGTGATCTTGAAACGCAGGCGCGTGGTTTCCAGTCCGCTCCGGACATCGCCGGTATCTCTATCTTCCGCTCCTACAGCGTGTTGAATCCGCAGCAGGTGGTGCGTCCCCGGGGGGATCGCGCCTTCCGGCTGGATCGTGCCTCGACGGTCGAAGTGGTCGTCAACGGTCAGCAGGTCCGCCGGCTTCAGCTTGCGCCCGGCAACTACAACCTGAGGGACTTCCCGTTCACCCAAGGTGGCAACGACATCCGCCTGAACATTCTTGACGATACCGGCCGGACCGAGGTGGTCCAGTTCAATCTGTTCGTGGACCAGACTCAGCTTGCCAAGGGGCTGAGCGAGTTCGGACTCTATGCCGGGGTCAAGGCGCCGCTTGGTCTGCGCGGTCCACGCTACAGTGATGACTGGATTGCCTCCGGTTACTATCGCCGGGGGATCAGCGATGCGATCACGCTCGGCGTCAATTTCCAGGCCGATGCCGACAGCCGCATGGGCGGAGTCGAAGCGGTAATCGGCACGCCCATCGGTACGATCGGCACCAATGTCTCGTTCAGCAAGGTCGACGGTCTTGGGTCCGGTCATGCGTTCAACGCGACTTTCCAGCGACTGATCCAGCGCCCGAATGGCTTGGGCGATACTTTCAATCTCTTCCTTGAGCGGCGCAGCCGGCGCTTTGCTCCGGTATCGTTCTTCCTCGCCGACAATCCCTATAAGTACGAACTTGGCGGGGGCTACACCCATGCATTCAGTGCCAGCCTGTTCGGCGGCTTTGATGCGCGTTTCTCCAAGGGGCGCGGTGGGCGGCCGGACGTTCATAACTATCGCATGAGCGCGGGCTGGCGCTTCTCCGACCGCGCCACGCTCAATGCCGAAGCCCGGTATCAGGAAGATTCCCTCGGCAGGGAGTTCAGCGGCTTCCTTTCGCTGATCGTCCGGCTTGGGCGCTATTCAACCGTGCGTTCCGAGTTCGATACGCGCGACAATCGCTTCCGCTCATCGTACCAGACCCTCAGCGGCAGCGGCGTTGGCAGCTACAATGTCACTGCCGACGTCGAGCGGTCAGACAATGGCGCTGGCGTCTCGGTCAACGCAAACTACTTCGCCAACCGGGCCGAGCTCGGTTTCAGTCACTTCGGCACTTACACCCGCGGTTTCGGCGACAGCCAGAACCAGCGCAGCACGTTCCGGCTCGGCACCTCGCTCGCGCTTGCAGATGGTGCCGTTTCGGTCGGCCGCCCGATCTTTGACAGCTTCGCCATTGTCCGGCCGCACCGCAGCCTCGGCAAGGCGGATGTCATGGTCGATGCAACAACCTTTGGCCGGGCAGCCAATACCGGCGCCCTCCGCAGTGCTACAATGCCGAGCCTGCCCTCCTATTCGGAGCGCACGGTCGCGCTTGACGTGAAGAACGCCGCACCGGGCACGGACATCGGCCAGGGCACCTTCCGCGTGTTCCCGGCCTATCGCAGCGGATACGTTGTAACCGTCGGGTCCGATTATAACGTGACAGCATTGGGTGTGATGATCGACGTCGATGGCCAGCCGGTATCGCTCGTCAGCGGCACCGCCACGGAAGTGGCCCACCCGGATCGCCCGGCACGGACGGTCTTCACCAACCGCCAGGGTCGCTTTGGTGCCACCGGCCTCGCACCCGGAAAATGGCGGATCGAGATGCTGGACGCCGCCCGCTCGACGTTCGAGATCGAGATACCACGCGATGCGACAGGCGTGGTCCAGCTTGGCAACATCAAGTCGAAGGAAAGCAGATGAGCCTCCTGCCAACGGTCTTGTCCCGCGCGCTTTTCGCGCTCGCCGCTGGCGCCAGCCTCTCGCTTGCAACCGGCGCGCAGGCAGCAACGTGCGGAATTGTGGGGTCGGCGACGGCAACTTCGGTGACCTACGATCCTTTCGAGACGACCGGCTTCACCACCAACGTCACGTTGTCACTTGCTCGCGTAAACGGTGCCGGGGGGCAGAAGACCGATATCGTCAACTTCTACCTGAAAGGCCGGGATGCGGACTCGGTGGGAACGACAGTTACGCCGACCTCCGCCGTTGTCGCCGGAAGTGTCGAAGGGATCGGCCTCGATATCTTCTACGATTACAACGAGGCTACGCCTGCGGTATCACCGACGTCGGTCTCGCCATCGTCGGCCGCGCGTTTCCTCAAGGTCAACTTCACCGGCAACAATCGCGATTCCGATACGGTTGTCGTCAACTTCACGGTCACGTTGCCGCGAAATCTCAATGCCACCGCCGCAAGCGAGCTGCCCTTCGACGCCTGGTTCGGCTGCAGCACCACCGGGGGCGGATCGCCGACGCAACAGACGGGGACGCTGGCCAACGCCATCCGCATGCCGATCAACATCGTCAGCGCCCTTCGTGCCAGCTTCGTCGGCACCTCGCTCGACTTCGGCGAGCTGGCGCAAGTCGCCAACGCTCAGGCATCGACCGTGAAGACCTCGGCCTCGAACTATGTCCGGGTGCAGAGCTCCGGACCCTATCAGGTGTCTCTGGGCGTGATGGCGGGTGACGGTCAGCCCTACACGCTCACGCCGAATGGAGCTTCCACGACGGACAGCACGCAGCAGATCCGCTATTCGGTCCGTTTCCTCGGTCAGACCCGCTCTCCCACGGCAACGACGGCGATAACGCAGACATGTGCAAGAGCGGGCGTGGGCGACGCAGTCGAGGATCGGCTGCCAGTGCAAGGTACCTTGATCGACGGCGGGTCGACCAAGGCCATTTCCCCGAACTACATCGAGAACCTCGTCGTCACCATCTCGCCCCTCGTTGCAGGCACGGCTGCGCCCACAGACTGCGGCAGCATCCCGCTTTGACCGTTATCGCGGTTCGATGCGGAAGCGGATGGAGCCGGCGACCTTGTCGCTTCCGGAAACCGCGATGGTGCGGGCAGTCGATGCGGCGTGGGACACGTCGCTGATCACCACTTCGCCCGAACCGTCCAGAGCGATCGGTTGTCCATCAACCACCAATTGCCCCGCCGAGAGCTGCTTCGAGTAGCTGGCAACAACGCGATATCCGGCGCCGTTGTTGCAGAACTCGCGCAGCACGCTTCGGTTGCCATTTGCGCTCATCATTGCGCTTGCGCTGTCGTCTACCGACACCCGACAGACCAGCGGGACCTGACCGGTAATCGTGATCGACGCCGTGCCCTGCGAAGCTTGGACCGAGCCCGCTGCACCAAGGAACCCGATTACCATCAACGCGGCGAGGGTTGTTCTGCCAGAAACCATCTTGCAACCTCCATTAAGATGAAAGGAGATTGCACCGGACCTGCCGAAGTTGGCGTTCCTCTTCCTGGTTAACGAATTGCGCCCAAAGCTTAGGAATGGGCCGATTTCGGCGTTTTATCTCCGTGCAAGCCCTTAGGTTGATTGCGGATCCTGTCGCAAAAGAGTGAATCCTGCCCTTTGACCTCTTCGGGAACCGCAGTCGCGCTTCGCGCATAGATTGGGCGAAGCTGCCGCACTTGCGCTGGCCAGCACCCGTCTGAAAGGCAAGCCGCCATGGCCGCCCGCGCATTCTGGCAGGGGCAGTTGCGCCTCGCTCTCGTTTCGATTCCGGTGGAGGTTTACCCGGCCACGCGCAGCGGTGCCGCGATCAGCTTTCACCAGATCCATGAACCCAGCGGCAAGCGCATCCGCTACGAGAAGGTCGCGCCCGGCGTCGGTCCGGTAGACCGCGAAGAGATCGTCAAAGGCTATGAGGTCTCACGCGGAAACTACGTTCTGCTCGATGACGAGGAGATCGAATCCGTCCGGATCGAGAGCCGCAAGACGCTCGAACTGGTACAGTTCGTCGGCAACGACGAAATCGATGTGCTCTACTACGAGAAGCCGTATTTCGTGGTGCCTGCCGACGATCTGGCGGAGGACGCCTACATTGTCTTGCGCGAAGCCCTGCGGAAGACCCGCACGGTAGGGCTGGGCCAACTCTCGGTGCGCGGGCGCGAGCAACTGGTCTCGCTCAAACCCTGCGGCCGTGGCCTGATCATGGAAGTCCTGCGCTACGCCGACGAGGTGCAGCGCGCGCAGAACTGGTTTCGCGATATCCCTGCGCGCGATGCCGATCCGGAACTCCTGGACCTCGCCGCCAGCCTGATCGAGAAGAAGACGGCGAAGTTCACGCCTGACAAGTTCCACGACCGTTATGTCGATGCGCTCCACGCGCTGATCGACAAGAAGGTCAAGGCCAAGGGCGAGCGCATCATCGAAGACCCGGATGCAGACGTGGCGCCCAAGGGGGGCAACGTCATCGATCTCATGGCCGCGCTCAAACAATCGCTTGGTACTGACGAGGACGATGAGGAAGGTCGCCCGCGCAAGCGCGCGGCGTCATCGTCGCGGCGGAAGAGAGCCTGACCCATGGCTGCCCGCGACCCACTCGAGGCTTACAACGCCAAGCGCGACTTCGCACGCACCGCCGAACCTGCCGGCAAGCGTGCTTCGAGCAAGGGCGGCAACCTGTTCATCGTGCAGAAGCACGATGCCACGCGGCTCCATTGGGATTTCCGCATCGAAGTGGACGGCGTGATGAAAAGCTGGGCAGTCACGCGCGGGCCAAGCCCCGATCCCGAAGACAAGCGCCTCGCCGTGCAGACTGAGGACCACCCGCTCAGTTACGCCGAGTTCGAAGGCACCATTCCTGAAGGCGAATACGGCGGCGGCACGGTCATGCTTTGGGATCGCGGCACATGGGCTCCGGTGGAAGGCAAGAGCGCTAAGGACCTCGAGGAAGGCCACCTCCATTTCCGCCTTGATGGCGAGCGGATGAAGGGTGAGTGGCTGCTGATCCGCCTCAAGCGTCGAGGCAACGAGAAGCGCGACAACTGGTTGCTGCGCAAGATCGACGATGCCTTTGCCGACGAGGGCGATGTCCTGGTGGAACGCGCGCTGACCAGCGTGCTCACCGGCCGTACCATGGCCGAGATCGCCGCCGACAAGCGGGGCAGCCATTCGCTGAAGGGCAAGAAAGGGGCTGATTTTGCGGAGGAAATGAAGGCCGCAAGCAGTCACAACGCCAGGGTCAGCAAGGCCAAGGTGGCAAAGACCGGGGCAAAGCGGAAGAAGAGCAATGCGGCGCTCCCCACCTTCCAGCCGGTGCAACTCGCCACCTTGGTCGACAGCGTGCCGGAAGGCCGCCAATGGCTCCACGAAATCAAGTTCGATGGCTACCGCGCGCTCGTTGCGGCCAAGGGCAATGAGGTGCGGGTGTTCACGCGCAGCGGGCTCGATTGGTCGGAAAAGTTCGAGCCGCTGATCCGCCACTTCGCCGCACTCGATCTCCCGGCGTGCATGATCGACGGAGAGATCACCGCCTCGGACGACAAAGGCAATCCCGATTTCTCGCGCCTGCAAGCCGTGCTGAAGCGCGGCCACGGCGAACAAGGCGAAGGCGACGCGCTGTCATTCCACGCCTTCGACCTGCTCGAGCTTGATGGCGAGGACCTGAAGTCGCTGCCCAATGTCGAGCGCAAGCAACGCCTTGCGGGGCTGCTCGCCGATGCGCAGCCACCGATCCACGTGGCCGATCACATCATAGGCGGCGGTGAAAAGCTGCTCGCGGCCATGTGCAGCGCGGGGCAGGAGGGCATCATCGCCAAGCGCGCCGATGCCGCCTATCTGCCCAAGCGCACGCAGAACTGGCTCAAGGTCAAATGCATCCTCCGGCAGGAGTTCGTGATCGTCGGCATGACGAAGTCGAGCACCCGCCGTCGCCCCTTTGCTTCGCTGCTGCTGGCCCAGCGCGAGGGCGACGAACTGGTCTACAAGGGCAAGGTCGGCACGGGTTTTGATGAGGATCTGCTCGAAGATCTTGCGGCCCGGTTCGCGCCGTTGAAGCGCAAGGAGCGTGCGCTCGAAGTGCCGAGAACGGAGGCGCGCGGCGCAACCTGGCTGGAGCCCGAACTCGTCGCCGAAATCGCCTTTGCCGAATTCACCGGCGAGGGCAGGGTGCGCCATGCCAGCTTCGTCGGCTTGCGCGAGGACAAGGAGGCCAGCGATGTGACACCGGAAAAGCCTGTCCATCTCGAACCACCCGAAGAGGTCGTCCCGATCAGCAACCGAACCCGGGTGATCTTTCCGGAAAGCGGGCAGACCAAGGGCAATTTGGCCGATTATTACACCGCGCTTGCCCCGGCGATGCTGCCATTCCTCGCCAACCGTCCGGTCAGCCTCGTGCGCTGTCCGCAGGGGCGCGCCAAGCACTGCTTCTTCCAGAAGCACGACAGTGGCTCATTCGGAGACCATGTCCACCACGTGCCGATCCGCGAGAAGGACGGCAATGCGGAGGACTATCTCTATGTCGCCGACGCAGCCGGAATCCTCACGTGCGTGCAGATGGGCACGATCGAGTTCCACGGCTGGTGCGCCAAGGCGGACGATGTCGAAGCGCCCGATCGCATGGTCATCGATCTCGATCCGGACGAGGGCCTCGACTTTGCCGACGTGAAACG
The DNA here is from genome assembly GCF_015694345.1 of Novosphingobium jiangmenense. Lineage (GTDB taxonomy): Bacteria > Pseudomonadota > Alphaproteobacteria > Sphingomonadales > Sphingomonadaceae > Novosphingobium > Novosphingobium jiangmenense. The sequence continues at coordinate 174,789 of NZ_JADQDC010000006.1, read as the reverse complement.
CGCCGCGAAGGACATCCGCTCGCGCCTGTCCGATCTCGGGCTGGTCAGCTTCGCCATGCTCTCGGGCGGGAAGGGCGTCCACATCGTACTGCCCTTGCGTCGAGATCACTCCTGGGAAGCCCATGCAAGCTTTGCGGAGCGCTTTGCGAAGGCGCTCGGAATGGCCGACCCCGAGCACTACGTGGCCAACATGAGCAAGGCCAAGCGCAAAGGGCGCATCTTCATCGACTGGCTCCGCAACCAGCGCGGCAGCACGGCAGTAATGCCCTACTCGGCGCGAGCGAGAGCCAATGCGCCAGTCGCCGCGCCGATTGATTGGGACGAACTCGACGACTTCGAAAATGCTCATCCGTTCACGATTGGCGATGCAGCGGCATTGCTAAAACGCAGCGAAAGCAAGCTTCTGAGGGGCTGGGGCATGGCGGAGCAATCTTTGCCCGATGTCTAGGAGCCTAACGCCCGCCGAAAATCACCGTCACCCCGGACTTGATCCGGGGTCCCGCTTCATTGTCGCCGACCTCAAACCATCTCCTCCGGCCTGATCAGCCGATCAAACGTCGCTTCATCCACCAACCCCAGCGCCAATGCGGCCTGCCGCAAGGTCAGTTCATGCTCGTGCGCATGCTTGGCGATCCTGGCGGCGTTGTCGTAGCCGATCTCGGGCGCGAGCGCGGTCACCAGCATCAGCGAGCGCTCGACCAGTTCGGCAATTCGGCGACGGTTTGGCTCGATCCCTTCGACGCAACGCTTTGCGAAACTCTCCATGCCGACCGCGAGCAAGTGCATTGAGCGCAAGACGGCAGCGCCGATCATCGGCTTGAAAACATTGAGCTCCAGATGCCCCTGCATTCCGCCGACAATCACCGCCTGATGATTGCCGATGACCTGCGCGCAGACCATCGTCAGCATCTCGGCTTGGGTCGGGTTGACCTTGCCCGGCATGATCGAACTGCCCGGCTCGTTGGCCGGAAGCTCGAGTTCGCCAAGGCCGGAGCGGGGGCCTGAGCCAAGCAGGCGCACGTCATTCGCAATCTTGGTCAGCGCCACCGCCAGCGTCGCAAGCGTCGCAGAGAGTTGCACCAGAGCGTCGTTCGAGCCGAGCGCCTCGAACTTGTTGGGGGCGGTGGTGAAGGGCCTGCCGGTGAGTTCTGCGATCTGCGCAGCCATGTCCTCGGCAAAACCTTCGGGAGCGTTGAGGCCAGTGCCGACCGCAGTGCCACCTTGGGCGAGGCGCAGAACATGAAGTTCGGCATGGCGCAGGTGGTCGTATGCACTGCGAAGCTGCTGGGCATAACCGGAAAACTCTTGCCCGAGCGTCAGCGGCGTGGCGTCCTGCAGGTGAGTGCGGCCGATCTTTACCACGTCTTTCCAGGCAATTGCACAGCCCGACAGCGCGCCGGACAGCTTGTCGAGAGCTGGGATCACCTCGCGGTTCAGGGCCTCTACCGCCGCTACATGCAGCGCGGTCGGGAAGGTGTCGTTGGAGGACTGGCCCATGTTGACGTGGTCATTGGGATGAACCGGGCTCTTGCCCCCGCGCTGGCCGGTCAGCATCTCGTTGGCGCGGCCGGCAATCACCTCGTTGGCGTTCATGTTGGTCTGCGTGCCGCTGCCGGTCTGCCAGATGACCAGTGGGAATTGGTCGTCGAGTTTGCCCGAGGCAACTTCGGCGGCGGCCTTCTCGATAATGTCGGCCAGTTCCGGATCTAGGCCGTGCCTGCGGTTCACCAGTGCGGCGGCCTGCTTGATCACGCCGAGCCCGCGAATGATGCCGATGGGCATCCTCTCCGTTGAATCAAAAGGAAAGTTCTCGATGCTCCGCTGCGTCTGCGCGCCCCAGTAGGCCTCGGCAGGCACGCGCACTTCGCCCAGGCTGTCGCTTTCGATCCGCTGCATTGGCCACTCCGCTCAGGTGCGGTCGAGCAGGTGCTCCACCGTTTCGTCGGTTGTAGCCTGCTTGTCGGCGCTTGCACCAACTTCGCGTTCGAGCGCGGCGCGCAGGCGGCAGATTTCGTCGTCGGTCAGGTGCTCGATCCCGACGAAGCCCTCGCGGGCCTTGTCGACCGCCCGGATCAGTTCGTCGAGCTTCGCCTGCATGGCAGCAGCATCGCGGTTCTGGCTGTTTTGTATGAGAAAAACCATCAGGAAGGTGATGATCGTGGTGCCGGTGTTGACCACCAGCTGCCAGGTGTCGCTCCACTGGAACAGCGGGCCGCTCAGGCCCCAGCCGATGATGATGGCCAGCGCGACGATGAAGGTGGCGGGGCGTCCGGCCAGCCCCGAGACCTTGTTGGCGATGGCGGTGAAGGTCTGCTCCACCAGCGTCAGTCCTTGCTGACGTGTTCGGGCTTGCCCTTGCGGCTGGTCGCAGCGAGTTCCTCCAACTCCTTCTCGCTCATGGATTTTTCCATGGAGCGCGAGGCACCCTTGAGCTTCTTCCTGGGCGTTTCGCCCCGCTTTGCCGAGAGCGCCGCTCCGGCGGCTTTCTGTTGGGCGGCTGATTTCGCTGGCATTCTCGGTCTCCGGAATTGTTCCCGACCTGAACGTTCGGGCAGTTCCGCCGTTCCGGACCTATTCCGCGGCCCTGCGTCAATTTGCGTAGCGCGTGGCTTGGTGGGGGCCGCTAGGCTGGCACAATGACGGTGGGCGGAGACTTGCGCGAACTCCTTGTTTCGGGGAGATTTTCCGAAGCACTGGCAGCGGCCGGAGCGGCCCTTTCGGCGAATCCGTCGGACGTCGAGGCCGGGTTCGTGGCCGCAGTTGCCCTTGCCGAGAGCGGACGGGTGGGCGATGCTGCGAAGGCAATCGGCGCCGTCCTCAGAGCTGATCCGACCAATGCGGAGTATCTTGCTCAACAAGCAAGGATTTTGCTGCTCGGTCGGCGTGATGAGGAGGCGCTGGCGGCGGCGCGAGCGGCCTCTGCTGCCGGAAGCGAAGACCCGCTGGTGCTTGATACCATCGGCTGCGTCTTTGCCCGCCTCGGCGCGCATGAGGAAGCGCTCCCGCTGTTTGAACGGGCAGTCGATGGTGCGCCGGAAGCCATTGAATTCAGGTTCAATCTTGCCAGCACTCTGGGCTTCTTCGGTCGTGTCGATGAAGCCGCCGCCGCTTACGAGGCCATCCTTGTGCGCGAGCCTGCGCATGGACGGGCGCACCTCGGGCTGGCCGGATTGCGGCGCAAGCCTGCACCGGGTGACATTGCGCGCCTGGAAACAGCTCTTTCAGGGGAAATCGAGCCTGTTGAAGAGGTTAGGCTGCGCTATGCCCTTTTCCAACTCTACGAGGCAGAAGGGCAACTCTCCGAGGCCGCGGGGCAACTCTCCCTAGGCAACGCGAGGCACAGGGCCAACTTGGGCTACCAGTTAGAGAGCGACGAGGCGGTCTTCGAATCCATCCGTCGGACTTTCGCCCGGGATCTGCCATTGGTCTCCGACAGCCGCATCGAGGACGCTCCGATCTTCGTTGTCGGACTTCCGCGAACCGGGACCACGCTGGTCGACCGCATCCTGTCATCGCATGCCGAAGTTACGTCGGCCGGCGAGTTGCAGGCGATGCCGCTGGCGGTGAAGCAACTGGCGGGTACCTCGTCGCGGCTTGTGCTCGATCCGGCGACGGTTGAGGCGAGCAGGGGCGTTTCGGCGCAGAAGCTGGGCGAGCTCTATCTTGCGCGGGCGCGGCAGAATGCCGGGGCGCAGCATGGGCGTTTTACCGACAAGTTCCCGCTCAACTTCCTCTACATCGGCTGGATCCTGCAGGCCTTCCCCCACGCCAGCGTGGTATGCCTGCGGCGCGGGGCGATGGACAGCGTGTGGAGCAACTACAAGCACCTGTTCGCGACCGGATCGCCCTATTACCGATGGTCTTACGATCTGATGGACACGGCGCGTTACGTCCTGCTGTTTCAGCGCCTCATGGCCTTCTGGCGCCAGCGCTTTCCAGGGCGAATCCATGAGGTTACCTATGAGTGGCTGGTGGCCGATCAGGAGACCGAGACGCGCAAGCTGCTGAGCCATTGCGGGCTGGCATGGGACCCGGCCTGCCTGGACTTCCACAGGAACGAGGCTGCAGTATCGACGCCGAGCGCGCAGCAGGTGCGCCAGCCGATCAACGCGCGTTCCGTCGGGCGGTGGCGCGACCATGAGCAGCACCTTGGCGAGGTTATGGAATTTTTCGCTGCGAATGGGATTCCGTTGGACTGATCTTCCATTGCGTTAGAAGCCCGCCCCACTGCGGCTAATTCGCCTGCGTTTCAGCAAGTCTCGCTCCCCTCCCGCTTGCGGGAGGGGCGAAAAAAAGGCCGCCAGTCTTGCGACGGGCGGCCCAGTCTTCGCAGGAAGGGGTGTGCCGGTCCGACTGCGCGGACCGGCGAAATCTTCAGAAGTGCAGGAAGTACTCGATACCAACCTTGCGCGGGGCGATGACCGCGTTGCTGTAGTAGCGCGAGACGATCCCGTCGTTGATGATGCGGCGGGACAGGTCTTCGCCGACCGAGGACACCGCGAACTTGTTGAAGAGGTTGTCGGCGTAGATCCGCACCTCGTACTTGTCGCGGCGGTAGCCGATCGAGGCGCGGGCGAGCAGGTAGTCCGGAATAACCTCGCCACCGGCGCGCGCACCGATCTTCGAGAGCACTTCGCCCTGATAGGTCGCGGTGAAGTTGGTCGAGATAACCGCATCCGATCCGACGTTGGCATCGTAGGTCACGCCGAGACTGCCGGTGTGGCGTGCGGTGCCGGGAAGGCGATCCCCCGCAAGCACGTTGACCCGGATGTTCTTGGGACGTGCGCTCAGGTTCTGGTTGCGGATCGTCAGCAGACCGATGACGTCCTGGGTCAGCTTCGCATCGTTGTAGGAGTAGCTGCCGGTAACGGTCAGGCCGTCGATCGGCCTTGCCGTGAAGGTCGCCTCCAGCCCCTTCGAGACTGCCGAGCCGCCATTGGCGGTGATGCCGGCAATGCCGTACTGGGTCTGCGAGGCGAGCTGGATGCCGTTCCACTTGATGTGGTAGCCCGAGATGGTGGTCTGGAGCTTGCCGCCGAACAGCGTGGCGCGGACGCCGATTTCCTTGTTCTGCGTCTTGTCCGGCCCGTAGAACTGTTCGTTGGGCAGAGCGCAGGCGTTCTGGATGTCCTTAAGATCTGCTGGGCAGGGTGGCACGCTGTTCGGGCCGCCGATGCGATAGCCTTCGCTGTAGGTGGCATAGACCATCAGATCGGGCGTGATCTTGTAGGAAGTGTTGAACTTCCAGACCGTCCCGCTCTTGCCCGAGTCACCGCCTCCGGTATCGAAGCGCAGCACGGGCACCGGCTCGAGCAGGGGCAAGGTGATGCCACCGTTGGTCTTCGCATCGTAGTTGAAGTATCGGCCACCGGCGGTGACTTGCCATTTCGGCGTGATCTCGAAGGTGGCTTCGCCGAAGATCGCCTTTTCGATGACCTTGCTGTCGTTGAAGCTCGCGTACTCGATCGGCTCGGGATAGGCGGGCGAATAGGTGACCGGGCCGAAGTAGAATTCGGGCAGGCCCGGCGTGACTTCGCGGTAAGTGCCCTTGGTCTTGCGCTCGTTGTAGAAGCCGCCGATGACCCAGCTGAATGGCCCGCCGTGCGTGGAGACGAAGCGGACTTCCTGGTTGAACTGCTTGATATCGGTGGCCGAACGGGTGAAGCCCGAGAACTGCGGGAACAGTTCGTAGCCGTAGTCGAGGTCGAGCAGAAGGTCGGTGACGTCATTCGACGAGCGGATCTTCTGGTGCGAGTACGCGGTTGCCGATACCATCTGGGCAATGTCACCCAGCTCGATCTGGACTTCGCCGCTTACGAGGTGGACCTGACGCTTGGATGGTTCGAGATAGCGCCCGACGGCCTCGTACTTGCCGGTGCCGAACACGCCGGCGCCATTGACCTGACGGCCGTTGGTCGAAGTGTTTTGGTACGCATAGTTGATGTAGACGCCGATCGTTTCCGACGGGAACAGAGCCAGCGTGTTACGCGTGGTGAAGGTATGCTCGAAGTTGGCATCCTTGTAAGTGTAGAGGTTCGCGGCGATCTGTTCAGGCGTGCCGAGTGGTGCGGTGCGCGAGGTGGCGGGGCCGCCGGGCTGCGGCAGCGACACGCCAGGTTCCTTGAGCAGCGCGACGTAATCGATGAAGCCGGGGTCGTTGTAGTAGCCTACGGTCGAACGCAGCGCGATCTTGTCGGTCACGATCGGAATGTTGACCGTTGCATCGACCTGGAAGCCCGGATCATCGGCCTGCGCGACGTCATAGACGCGGCCGTGGAAGTCTGCCGTCCAGCGCGTCGGGTCCGGACGGTTGGGGATGTAGCGGATCGCGCCGGCGAGCGTGCCGACGCCGTAGAGCGTGCCCTGCGGCCCGAGCAGTGTTTCGACGCGGGCGATGTCGAGGAGCTTGAAGTCCTGATAGAGCGGCACTTCGCCGAGGTAGATGGCGACGGCGTTGTCGGAGTTCGCGCCGGTCACGCCGACGTCTGCCGCCGAGAGGCCACGTATCACGATGGAACCGGTCGAGCGGGGGCCGGTGTCGAGGATGGTCAGGCCCGGCGTGAAGGCGGCGAGGCCGCGCACATCGTCGATGCGCTTTTCGGTGAGGTCATCGCCGGAGACGGCGGTGATGTTGATCGGCACATCCTGAAGGGAGACGGCGCGGCGGGTGGCGGTGACAACGATGGTGCCGCCTTCTCCTTCGCCCTCGGGTGCAGCTTCTGCCGAAGTTTCGGCGGCCGGGGCTTCCTGGGCGACAGCAGGAAGGGCGGCGAGACCAGCAAGAGCGCTGGCCGAAAGGAGCGCTGCGCGCTTCAGGGAAAACGTCATGAAACCCTCACTTTGTTGTTTTGCTCTCGTGGCTTCAGTCACCCTCAAGGTCGGCAAGGCTTGACCCTCTGTGCCGAGGCCGTTGTGGCCACGCCGACGCTTTTCTCCCCGGCAATCGATCCGGAATGACCTGAAGCTAGACGGTTGGACCAAAGCGCCTATGGGTCATTTGACGTACTGCCGACGCGCTGGGTGAGCGTTCTCAATTCAGGCGTACGTAAATCGGCCCATCCTCGCCGCAGGAATGCGCGCGCAGTATCGGGACATGGAAATTTCCTGCCCGGATCGCGCGCGGTCCACTACATCGCGAATTGCGCAAACCATTGAAGGGGCACGCTGAAGGTGCCACGCCCGGTGTCCATCGTTCCGGAACGGCGGTCCTACAACCAATGGGCGGCGAGCCAGACTCTTGAAGACTTTGCCCATCGCCACACCGGGCAGGAAGCGCGGCAGGGACCAGCGGGAAATGTCGTCACTTCTGCACTGAGCACGAGTTCCTCGCTGGTCTACGAAGCCATCGGGGCGACGATCACGCTCCTGTATGGCTTGAAGGCGAGCGTGGCGGCGATCGTGGCGGGCTGCCTGCTGATTGTCCTGACCGGGTTGCCCATCGCAATCCGTTCGGCGCGGCGAGGCATCGACATCGACCTCGTGACGCGCGGGGCCGGGTTCGGGTATCTCGGTTCGACGATCACCACCCTGATCTATGCCTCGTTCACTTTCCTGCTGCTGGCGATCGAGGCGAGCATCATGGCGATGGCGCTGCAGACGGTGACCGGCCTGTCGATCGAACTGGCCTATGTCGTCTCGACCTTCGTGGTGGTGCCGATTGCGCTGCAAGGCGTGCGCTTCGTCGGCCGGTTCCAGGCGTGGACGCAGCCGCTGTGGCTGGCGATGCAGGTCGTGCCGGTGGTCTATGTGCTGTGGCGGATCGATGATGTTGCCGCGGCCTGGGCCGGTTTCTCGGGCGTCTATGCGCCGCGCACGGATGTCGTATCGTTCGGTCTCGCCCTGTCGGTGCTGCTGTCGCTGCTGCCCCGTATCGGTGAGCAGGCGGGCTATCTGCGGTTTCTCCCTGCCGTCGAGCAGATTGGAGCGAAGCGCTGGTGGACTTCCGTGATGCTCGGCGGCGCGGGTTGGGTGGTGATCGGCGGTCTGAAGATGCTGCTGGGAGGCGTGCTGGCAGCGTGGGCCGTCAACCCCGCAATGGCCCCCGATGGTGCCGCTTCGGCCAGCCGGCTTCTTGGTCAGGCTTTCGCGCCGATAGGGGGCGGCATGGAAGGGGGCCTCGTCCTTTCCCTGCTGTTTGTGATCATCTGCCAGACGCGAGTAAACGTGACCAACGCCTTTGCCGGGGCTGTGGCGTGGTCCAATCTGTTCTCGCGCCTGACCCAGGGTTACTCGTCCCGCAATGTCTGGCTGCTGTTCAACGTCGGGCTGGCGACGACGCTGCTGCTGTTCGGCATCACGCGGTCGTTCGAAGTGGTGCTGGTGCTTCATGCCAGCCTTGCGGCGGGATGGATCGGAACCCTTGCCGCCGACCTGCTGATCTCGCGGGCACTGGGTCTCAGTCCTGAAGCAACCGAGTTCCAGAGGGCCTTTCTGTATGACGTGAATCCTGTCGGCATCGGGGCGATGCTGCTGTCGTTGGTCGCCTCGGCGGTGTGCCAGCTCGGCTTTCTGGGCGAAGTTGCCCAAGCCTTTGCCCCCCTGATCGGGCTGCTTGTTGCCATGGCGGCGGCGCCGGCGATCGCGGCGCTGACGAAGGGGCGCTATTACCTCGCCCGGCGCCGCGCCGAGTCTGAACCGGCAGTGCAGGCCTGCGTCATCTGCGAGCACAGGTACGAGCGGGCGGATATGGCGCATTGTCCGGTCTATGCCGGCGCGATCTGTTCGCTGTGCTGCACGCTGGAGACGCGCTGCCACGATGCCTGCAAGCAAGGCAGCAGGGCGACCGAACAGTTCACCAACATTGCCGAGCGCCTGCTGCCGCGCGTGCTGGCGCGTTATGTCCACACCACGACCGGGCATTTCGTGGGCGTGGCGGGTGCTTTCACGCTGGCCAACATGCTGGTGCTGGGCCTGATCGGGCGCGAGTATGCCCGGGTCTATCCTGCGCTTTCCACCCATGTGTGGTCGATCCTGTTCGCGGTGTTCCTGGTGTTCTTCTTCATGTCGGGCGTGGGGAGCTGGTTCATCGTGCTGGCGCATGAAAGCCGCCGCGCGGCGCTGGACGAGACACGGCGGCACTTGGCCGAACTCGAGCAGGAGATCGTTGCTCACGAGGCGACTGACGCTGCGCTGCAGAAGGCGCGCGAGGTGGCGGAGAACGCCAACGCGGCCAAGAGCCGCTATCTCGTCTCGGTCAGCCACGAGATCCGCTCGCCGCTCAATTCGATCTACGGCTATGCCCAGTTGCTGGAGCGGGGAAGCGATCTGAATCCGGGCGAGGTGGGCAAGGTGATCTGCCGGTCGAGCGAGCACCTCTCCAACCTCGTCGACGGCTTGCTCGACATTGCACAAGTCGAGGCGGGCGTGCTGCGGCTGTCGCGCGACACGATCCGCCTGCCGGCCTTTGTCGAGCAGATCGCCAACATGTTCCGTCCGCAGGCGCAGGCCAAGGGGCTGACATTCCGGCTGGAGACGCCGAAGCAGTTGCCCGAGTTCGTGCGCGGCGACCAGAAGCGCTTGCGGCAGGTGCTGATTAACCTGATCTCGAACGCGATCAAGTTCACGCCAACGGGGTCGGTGACGTTCCGGATCGGCTGGCGCGGCGAGATCGCGACGTTCGAGGTGATCGACACCGGCATCGGCATTGCGCCGGAGGACATGGACCGGATCTTCGGCGCGTTCGAGCGCGGGACCAGCAATTCGGTGGCGGGACAGCCGGGGATCGGACTCGGGCTCGCGATTACTTCGACGCTGGTGCACGTCATGGGCGGTGACCTTACGGTCGACAGCACATTGGGCGTGGGGACGCGGTTCGCGCTCAGGTTGATGCTCTCGCGGCCGGTGACGCAGCCGGTGCAGAGCCATCGGGCCGATGTGATCACCGGCTATGAAGGCGATCGGCGCAAGGTTCTTGTGGTCGACGACGATGCCGCGCAGGCCTCGGTGATCGAGAACCTGTTGCGGCCGCTGGGCTTCGTGGTGACCGGCGCACGCGATGGCGATACGGCGATCGCGCTGGCGGCGGCGACGCGGCCGGACATCGTGTTCATGGATATTTCCATGCCGGGCAAGACCGGGTGGGAGACGGCGGGGCTGCTGCGTGCAGCGCATGGCAGCGCCTTGCGGATCGTCATGGTCTCGGCCGACGCGCACCAGTTCCGGCGCGGGGGTGACGGGCATGATCCGCACGACATGTTCCTGACCAAGCCGGTCGAACTCGACAGCCTGCTCGACGCGCTGTCGTGGCAACTGGACCTGACCTGGACCGTGGCGGACGGGAGCCCGCGCCCGCCAGCGCCCGCCGCCGCCGTTGAACTGCACTTGCCTGCCGCAGCCCTGCCGTTCGTCCCCGAAATCGACAGCCTCGCGCGGATCGGCAACGTCCGCGCGATCCAGAACCGCCTTTCCGAACTTGAGGATGCCGTCCCCGATGCAGCCCGCTTCGTCGCACACCTTCGTACCAGTCTCGAATGCTTCGATTTCAAGGGCCTGCGCGAGGCCCTCCGGCGAGGCGTCGTCAGTGTTCAGTGACGGCGTCGTCGCGCAGGCAGGGCGCGACACCGTGCTGGTGGTCGATGACAACCCGGAATCGCTGCACTTCCTGATCGACACGATCGAGCGGGCGGGGATGACCGTGCTGATCGCGACCAATGGCGACAACGCGCTGGAACTGCTGGAACACGTGGCGCCCGATCTGATCCTGATCGATGCGATCATGCCGGGGCTGGACGGCTTCGACACGACGCGGGCGATCAAGAAGCAGCCCCGGCTTGCGGACATTCCGGTGATCTTCATGACCGGGCTGACCGAAACCGAACATGCCGTTCGGGCGCTCGATGCGGGCGGGGTGGACTATGTGCGCAAGCCCATCGCCATCGAGGAACTGCTGGCGCGGATGCGGGTGCATCTGGCTGGCGCGCGGGTTTCGCAGGCGGGGCGCTCGGCGCTGGACGCTACCGGGCGGCACCTGTTCGCGGTGGACCGGGCTGGGGAGCTGTTGTGGGCGACGCCGCAAGTGGAACACCTGATGGGCTCGCTAGGGGCAGATGACGGCCTGCCGCCGGACTTTGCGGGGCCGGTCGCGCGATTGCTGGCGCAGCGGGAGAGCCCGGATGCGTCGCTGCGTTTCGATGCCGGGGGGCAGGTGGTCGAACTGGTTCTCGTCGGCCCGGTGCGGCGCGACGAAGGTGACGGACGGGAATTGCTGATCCGGCTCAACCTGATCCGCGAGGGCGCCGAAGTGGAGCGGTTGCGCGAGCGCTATGGGCTGACCCAGCGCGAGGCCGAGGTGCTGCTGTGGATCAGCTATGGCAAGCCCAACCGCGTGATCAGCGAGATTCTGGGCATCAGCCCGCGCACGGTGAACAAGCACCTCGAGCAGGTGTTTGTGAAGCTCGGCGTCGAGACGCGCGCGGCGGCGGCGGCGTTCGCGGTGCGCACGATTGCCTGAATGCTTTGGTGAAGGGCCCGCTCTCTTCCTTCGCCATGCTGCGGGAAAGGCGTTAGGATAGGTCGATGATGATCCGAGCCCTTTCCCGCAGCGCCTCTTTCGCCCTCATTCTGGCAGCATCGCCGGTGTTGGCGAGCAGTCATGACGTCACGATCACGCGGGATGATTGGGGGATTGCCCATATCGACGGCAAGACCGATGCCGATGCCGTGTTCGGCGCGATCTATGCGCAGGCCGAGGACGATTTTCCGCGCGTCGAGGCGAACCTGCTGACGGCGCTGGGACGCCGCGCCGAGGCCGAAGGCGAGGATTTCCTGTGGCAGGACTTGCGGCAGCGGCTGTGGATCGATCCAGTGGCGCTGAAACGGGACTATGCGGCATCGCCTGCGTGGTTGCGCAAGCTGATGGATGCCTGGGCTGCGGGGCTCAACCACTACATCGCGACGCATCCTGACGATCAGCCGAAGGTGCTGATACGGTTCGAGCCATGGATGGCGCTGTCCTTCACCGAAGGTTCCATCGGCGGAGACATCGAGAAGGCCGCGCTGAAACCCCTGGCCGCGTTCTACGGTGGCGAAGCCAGTCCGCTGGCGCTGGCGATGGAAACGGTGCGCGACAACGAGCCTCGCGGCTCGAACGGAATCGCCATTGCGCCGAAGCTGACCGCGAACGGCCATTCCCTGCTGCTGATCAACCCGCATACCTCGCTGTTCTTCCGGTCAGAGCTGGAGATGAAGAGCGGCGATGGGCTTCATGCCTATGGTGCTTCGACCTGGGGGCAGTTCTTCATCTACCAGGGCTTCAACGACAAGCTCGGCTGGATGCACACGACCAGTGGCGCGGACAATGTCGACGAGTTTGTCGAACAGGTCTCGAAGAAAGCGGGCAAGTGGTTCTACAGGCGCGGAAATGCCCTGAAGCCTTTTGTCGTGAAGCGCGTCACGTTGCGCTATCGCAAGGCCGATGGCAGCATGGGCGAGCGGACTTTTACGACCTATGTCAGCGAGCATGGACCGATCGTGCGGGCGGAATCGCGAGATAACACCGCGAACTGGATTGCCCTTTCGTTGATGCACCGGCCGGTGGCGGCGCTGAGCCAGTCATGGCTGCGGACCAAGGCGCGCGATCAGGCTGAGTTTCTGAAGGTCGGCGAGTATCAGGCCAATTCATCGAACAACACGCTCTATGCCGACGCCGGGGGCAATATCGCGCTGCTGATGCCGCAGTTCGCGCCGCGCCGCGACGCACGCTTCGACTATCGCCTGCCGGTGGACGGCAGCGATCCGGCGGCGGACTGGCATGGGTTTTATGAACGGGCGCAGCGGCCGGATGTGATCAATCCCAAGTCGGGCTGGGTCTACAATTCGAACGATGCGCCCTGGCGCGCGGCGGGCGAGGGGACTTCGGACTCGGCGCACTGGCCGGCGACATTCGATCAGGTGGGTGCCAATCCGCGCGGCGATCATGCGCTGGAATTGCTTGGCAAAGCCAAGGGGCTGGATCTCGAGAGCTTGCGCGCGCTCGCCTATGATCCGCATATGCCGCTGTTCGAGGATCTGATACCGGGACTGCCAGCGGTGCAGGCCGGCGATCCGTTGGGCGGGCCTGTGGCGCTGCTCAAGGGCTGGGACCGGCGATGGTCGGCGGGCTCGGAGGCGATGAGTCTGGCCAACTATTGGGGTGATGAGCTTGAAGCGGATGTGCGCAGGACTTTGCCGCGTACCGGCAATGTGTTCGACGCGATGCGGGCGACGTCGGGCGCGCAGCGGCTGGCGGCACTCGCGCGCGCGGTATCAAGGATGCAGGCCGACTTTGGCGGATGGCGAGTGCCGTGGAGCGAGGTCAATCGCTACCAGAGAACGACATCAGCGATCGTCCAGCCCTTTGCCGACGACAAGCCTAGCTTGCCGGTGGTGTTCTCGTCGGCGCGGTGGGGTTCGCTCGCCTCGTTCGGGACAAAGCAGTATCCGGGGACGAAGCGGTGGTACGGCACGAGCGGGAACAGTTTCGTTGCTGTCGTGGAGTTCGGCCCGAAGGTTCGCGCGATGGCGGTTTCGTCGGGCGGTGCGAGCGGGCGCGAGGGTTCGGTGCATTTCAACGATCAGGCCGAACTCTATGCCTCGGGACGGATGCGGCCGGTTTACTTCTATCCCGAAGACCTCGCGGGGCACGTCGAGAAGACCTATCGGCCCTGAAGCAGGGCTTCGGCCCGCGCCAGATCGTCCGGCGTGTCGATGTCGAGCGCGAGAGTTTCTTCGAGCGTAATTGCCGGGGCATCGCGTAGCAGGGCTGCCGCGCCGCGATCGCCGTCGAGCGCGGCGAGGTCAGAAAACAGATGGGCGCCGAAGATGGCGGGGACCATGGTGCGACCGGCAACCACGGTGCCGATGCGCTCGCCGTCGAACGCTTCGATAAGGCGCTCGAAGTGGTCTGTGGGCACCAGTGGCATGTCGGCGAGGGCAATCAGGGCTGCGCCTGTGCCTGAGACTGCGGTAATGGCGGTGGCGATGGAGCGCGACAGAGGCGCTCCGGAGGGATCGAGCTCGATGCGTTCGAAACCGTCTATGGGCGGGGTTGCCGTGGAGCAGACCAGCACTTTTCGGGCGAACGGCATGGCGGCCAGACGTTCACCGACGTGAAGGGCAACGGGCTTCCCTGCGAGGTCAGCCGCAAGCTTTCCGCCGCCAAAACGCGACGCGCGTCCTGCGGCCAGCAGGATCACGGCGATGTCGCCTGCCTTCACTGCGCGGCGTCTGCCAGCGCTGCCCCGGTCCAGTAGGTCCATTGCGACAGCGCGTTGTATTCGGCGACGACTTCGCCAAGCACCGAAAGGGCAAGGGTTGCCGGATCGCGGGTTGCGGGGATCAGGCCGATATGGCCGCGCAGGCGCGCGATGTGGTCTTCAGGTACGCCCGAGTTTCGAAGGGCTTCGAGTCTGGCGGCGTGGGTTCGTCTGGAGCCTATTGCACCGTGGTAGAAGGCGGGCAGGGCAAGGGCCTGCGGCAGAAGATGTTCTTCCCAGTCGCGGCCATGGAACAGGAAGATGATCGCCGACCACGGATCGGACGCGGCGAGCGGCAGTGTCGTCCGGGTTGCGATATGGCTCGTGGCAATACCGGTGGCTTCCAGTTCCGCGCACGTCAGGGCTTCCGGGCAAAGTGCATGAACTTGTGCGCCGAAAGCGTTGGCGAGCTTGGTGAAAGCCGTCAGATCCTCGCCCTGGCCGAGCGCATGGATGTGCAAGGGGGGCTGGTAGCTGTGGCTCAGCGTCTCGCCGTTCCATGAGCCTGAGGACAGATCAGGGAGGAGCGTGACGCAATCGCATTCAAGGCGGAGTGTCGCGGGCTTTCTGGAATCGAGCAGCGCCAGCGCGGCCTTGATCGCGGCAGGATCGGGGCGGGGGGTGAACAGCAGGTCGATGCCACCGCCGCAGGGCAGGCGGATGTCGATATAGGGTGAGCCGACTCCGTAGCGGACCACGTGCCCCCAGCCGTCCTTCAGCGTTTCGAGCGCTTCGGACGCCACGGCATCCTCGACGCAGCCGCCCGAAAAGGAGCCGATGCGCCGACCGTCGGCAGCAACCGCCATCTGCGTACCGACGCCGCGTGACGAGCCGCCGATGACGGCGACAAGCGTGATAAGCACGCAATCGACACCCTCGTCCGCACGGGCGGCAAGGAAGCGCAGGATATTGGGCGGAGTCGTGGCGACCATGGGCCGCGGGCTATACCATCTCCAGCGGCAGGCGGCGATGGCGCTTTCCGGTGAGCGAGTAGATCGCATTGGACAGCGCCGGGATCACCGGCGGCAGTGCCGGTTCGCCAAGGCCGGTGGGCGGGAAATCGGTCTTGACGAACTCCACCGCGATGGCGCGCGGGGCCGCATCGATGCGCATCAGCGCGAAGTCGCCGAAGTTTTCGGCGGTGATGGCGCCGTTCTCCTGCACGATCTTCTGGCCGATCAGCGCTTGGCCGATGCCGTCGATCACGCAGCCCTGGGCCTGGTTCATCGCGTTGAGCGGGTTGATGACGTGGGCGCCAATGTCTCCGGCGACCCAGACCTTGTCGATCCGGATCATGCCGTCCTTCATGGAAAGATCCACGATTTCAGCGAAGTATCCGAGATGGCTGAAGTAGAAGCCGAAGCCGCGACCCTTCTCGCGGCCTTTCCATCCGGCGGACTTGCACACGGCGTCGATCACGCCCCGCGCGCGGCCGGTGTGGAACTTGACGCGCTCGCCCGGAATTTCGCGCGGCGCGCCGAGGGTGCGGCGCATGAATTCGGGGAGGTCGAGTCCGGCGGCTTCGGCGACCTCGTCCATGAACGATTGCCAGACGAATGACATCGCGTTGGACGTGGGCGCGCGCAGCCAGCCGGTGGCGAGGTTCGTCGCCATGTAGCTGACGCCGAGATCGACGTTGGGCACGACCGGCGCGGGGAATTCGCTCGGTGCCATCTGCGCGGCACGGATCGGCTTGCCGTCGACGCCGAAGGTGACGAAGTGGTCCTTGAGCGCGATCAGCGCGCCATTCGCGTCGAGACCTGCGGTGAAGCGGTGCCAACCTGCCGGACGGTAGAAGTCGTGGCGGAAATCGTCGGTGCGGTCGTAGAGCACCTTGACCGGCTTTCCGGGCATGGCTTTGGCGATCTGGCCCGCTATGACCATGTAGTCGTTCATAAGGCGGCGGCCGAAGCCACCGCCGATGCGGGTCATGTGGATGGTGAGGTCGTCAGGCGCCAGGCCGCACAGCTTGGCGGTTTCCTCGCGGCCACCGGCGGGCGCCTGGCTGGGTGCCCAGATCTCGAGCTTGCCGTCCTTGAACAGCGCAGTGCAGTTCTGCGGTTCGAGCGGGGCGTGGGCGAGGAAGGGGTAGTCGTAGTCTGCCTTCACCACCTTGGCTGCACCGGCGAGCGTGGCATCGGCATCGCCTGCCTTGAACAGGCTGGCCTGCGGGGCGTTGGCGACGATCTTTGCTGCATCGGCTTCGTACTTCGCGGTGGAGAAGCCGGTTACGGCGGCATCGTCCCACTTCACGGCCAGCTTCTCACGGGCCTTGCTGGCTTTCCACCAGCTGTCAGCGATCACGACCACGGTGTCCGATTTGCCTTGGGGGACGAAGCCGCTGTTGACGGCGACGACACCGAGGACGCCGGGCATCGCCTTGACCGCTGCAGCGTCGAACGAGGCGACGGTGCCACCATGGGCGGGACACTTGACGATCGCAGCATGGACCATGCCGGGCAAGCGCGTGTCGATGCCATAGAGGGGGACGCCCTTGACGATCTTTGGCACGTCGACGCCGGGCTTGGACTTGCCGATGATCGTGAAGGTCTTCTCGTTCTTGAGTGCAACCTTGGCGAGATCGGGCGGGGTTTCGACGGCGGCGAGTTTCGCGAGCGAGGCGTAGGTAAGGCTCTTGCCCGAGGAGGGGTGGACGACCGCGCCCTTGGACGTGGCGAGGGTGGCTGGATCGATACCCCACTTCTTCGCCGCAGCGGCAACGAGCATGGCGCGGGCGGCGCCGCCGACCTGGCGCATTGGCAGCCAGTTGCGCGGGGTGGCAGTGCTGCCCCCGGCGACCTGCGGGCCATAGCGCTTTTCATCGGCATCGGTCTGTTCGATGCGGACCTGCTCCCAGGCGAGGTCCATTTCCTCGGCGATGAGCATCGGCAGCATGACCTTCACGCCCTGGCCGATCTCGGGATTCTTGGCGCCGATGGTCACGGTGTTGTCGGCATTGATGCGGATGAAGGCGTTCAACTCCTGGCCGGGAGAGGAAGCCGTGGTGATCTCCGTGGCGGCGAGAACAACCGAGGCGTCGAGCGTCAGGACGGTGCCGCCAGCAAGAGAGGCAGCGATGAACGAGCGGCGGGAGAGGGCGATCTGGTCGCTCATGCTGCGGTCTCCTCGGCGGGAAGGCCTGCGGCGGTGCGGATCGCGGCGCGGATGCGCATGTAAGTGGCGCAGCGGCAGATGTTGCCGCTCATCCAGCCGTCGATGTCCTCGGGCGTGGGCTTGGGGTTCTGCTTGAGCAGGGCGGTGGCGGACATGATCTGCCCGGCCTGGCAATAGCCACACTGCGGCACGTCAAGCGCGATCCATGCATCCTGCACGCGCTTGCCAAGTTCGTTCAAGCCGACTCCCTCGATCGTGGTGATCGACTTGCCCGCTGCATCGGCGATCGGCGTCTGGCACGAGCGGACCGCATCGCCATCGAGGTGGACGGTGCAGGCGCCGCACAGCCCCGCGCCGCAGCCGAACTTGGTGCCGGGCATGTCGAGGTCTTCGCGCAGGACCCAGAGCAGGGGCTTATCGGCATCGGCTGCTACCGTCCGCTTGCGGCCATTTACGGTGAGGGTAATGCTCATCGCTTGAAATCCCTGGATAATCCGGAAGGGCGAAGCGGCAGCGCCGTCTGCACTGACTTCGTTCGCGCGGAAATCTGGACAGGCATCCGGTGCCGGTCAAGCTCCTTGTTGGGCAAGTGTCCGTTCTGCGGCACTCGGGCAAAGCCGGTCCTTGGTCTTGGGCGCAGGCGGTGTTATGCGCGACTTCACAATGGCCGCGCTTCCCGAGACTTTCGACACGGACCTGCCGTCCGCTCCGCGCCCGGGAACCTACGCGCGTGGCACCGAAACGGTCGATGCGATCATCAAGGCCGCGCTCAGCGTGCTGATCAACGAGGGCGCCGGAGCCTTCACTATCCGGCGCATCGCGGCCGAGTGCGGGATGAAGGTAGGCAATGTCAGCTACCACTTCCCCAAGAAGGAACTGCTGATCCAGACGCTGCTGGATGACATCATCGGCAACTACGACAAGTTGCTGGAACGCACGGTGCGGCAGCCCGGCCTCGATGCCGAGGAGCGGCTGCGGCTGATCGTGGTGATGTGCCTGGATGACATCGCGGGCAAGCGGACCACGCGGTTGTTCACGGAACTCTGGGCACTGGCCAACCACAACGAGTTCGTGGCGGACCGGGTACGGCTGTTCTACCAGCGCGTACACGAGATCATCGCCGAATACGTTGCCGAACTGAACCCGGCGCTGAGCAAGCAGGAAGTGCGCGACGTCGCGCTCTACATCAGCGCTTCGATGGAAGGAGCGACGCCTTTCCTGGGTTATGAGAAGCCGTGGGCGACGCGGATGAGCGCCTATACCGCGATTGCAACGCACGCGCTGGTGTGGCTTGCCAAGTCGGTCACTTCGGCAGAAATTGCGGGTCTCGCTGACCGCAGATAGGGCCACGACCAGTACGTCCCTTCGCACACGCAAAAAAGGCGTTGACCGAATCTGGACATGCGTCAAGTCTCTTCCCCGCGGACTGGCAAAGGGGGCCGAGATGACGCTTGAACGCAAGGTGTCGCGAGTTGTTCTGGGATCGATGCTGGCGGGATCGCTGGCAGGTCTTGCTCCGCTTCCCGCGATTGCCGAAACCGTGGTGCCCGAGGCTGAAGAGCCGGGCGTCATGACCATGGAGCCGCCCAAGGCGAACTGGTTCTATGTGCGCGGTGGCTGGGGCTCGGCCGGATCGAGCATTTTCGACGCCAGCACAGGCAAGATGGTCGGCATGGTCAACACCAGCCGTGATTCCGATCTGGCAATCGATCCTTCGGGCAAGTTCTATTACGTGGCCGAGACAATCTGGTCGAAGGTCAACCGTGGCACGCGGCAGGATCTGATTTCGGTCTATGACAGCAAGACGCTGAAGCTGGTGAGCGAGATTCCGACGCCGGGGCGCCTGATCGTCGGCGGATTCACGACCAACTTCGTGCTGACGGACGACGGCAAGACGGCCTACGATTACAATTTCGATCCGGCCTCGTCGGTCAACATCATCGACATGGTGAAGCGCAAGTTCGTGCGGGCGGTGGAGCTGCCGGGTTGCGCAGGGATGATCCTCAATCCGGGCGTGGGCTTCTCCTCGCTCTGCGCCGATGGCACGATTGCGACGGTGGCGATCAAGGGGGCGACGCAGGACATAACCCGGACCGAACCGTTCTTCGATGCGGCGGCGGACCCGATCTTCTCCAACACCCTCTACGATCGCAAGAAAAAGCAGGTCGTGATGGTCAGTTACACCGGTCTTGTCCGCACGGCTTCGGTCGGTGCGAAGGTCGAAGTGAGCGCGCCGTTCTCGCTGCAGGAAGCGGGCGGAATGAAGGCGGCGGACGTCAAGCCGCTTGATATCGCCTGGTATCCCGGCGGAATGCAACCGATCGCTCTGCATCGACCAAGCGGCACGCTGTGGGTGCTGATGCACAAGGGCGAGTACTGGAGCCACAAGGAAGGCGCCGAGGAAATCTGGGGCATCAACCTGGCGACCAGGAAGCTCATCAAGCGCATTCCGGTGGAGGGCGAGCCGGGCAACATCCAGATCACGCAGGATGATGCCGCGCTGATCATGGTCAATGGCTACAAGGGCAAGGCGCTCATCATCGACTCCAAGACCGGCGAGGTGAAGCACGAGATCGAGAACGCCGGTGGCGGCCTGATCACCGTCGTGGAGCCGATGTGATCCTGGGCGAAGCCATCGGTGTTGCCGGAGCTGCGGCCGGGATCGGCGTCGGCGCTGTGTTTCTGGGCGCGGGCTTGGCGAAGCTGCGCAACCGCCGCGTCTTTCCCGGTGTCGTGGCCAATTACCGCTTGCTGCCCGAACCGCTGGTCGCGCCGGTGGCAGTGACATTGCCGATTGCGGAAGTTGTTATCGGCTTGGCGCTGTTCGCGGGACTGCGGGTCGCGGCGGTTCCGGCGGGGCTGCTCCTGCTCGCGTTTGCTGCGGCAATGGCGATCAATATCGGGCGGGGACGTTCGCACATCGATTGCGGATGCGGGCGTCCCGAATTGCGCCAGCCTCTGAGCCGTGCCCTGGTGGTGCGCAATCTGGTTCTCGCTGCTTTGCTGCTGCCGCTGTTGATGCCGACTCCACCTGTCGGATCCGCGCTCTGGTTCGTCGCGCTCGCCTTTGGCGTGGCGCTCTATCTTTTGACCCTGCTGGCCAATGCGCTGAGCGCGCTGGCGCAGGGGCCTCTCGCCATGGAAAGGAATTCGCGATGATGACGGCGCTGCTCGTGGGGCAGGTCCTGTCGTGGCTGGTGATCATTGCGCTGGTGGTGGCACTGCTGGCGCTGGCGCGGCAGGTGGGCGTGCTGCACATGCGCGTGGCTCCGGCAGGCGCGCTGCAGACGAGTGGCGGGCCTGCTGTCGGCGGCAAGGCTCCGGCGGTTCCGGCGCATACGCTTGAAGGCAAGGACGTCATTATCGGCGGGCCTGCCAAGGACGTGCCGTTGCGGCTGCTGATGTTCGTTTCAGCGACGTGCCCGCTGTGCAAGGGGCTGATCCCGGCGGCGCGCTCCTTCGCCAAGGATGAGCGGGTGGAGCTGACCTTCGTCGGCGACGATGACGCGCAAGTGCAGCGCGGACTGATCGCGGCGCAGGGGCTGGAGAGCTACCGCTTCATCAACGGGCCTGAAGTGGGCCAAGCGTTCGAAGTGGGCAAGCTGCCCTATGCGGTGCTTTTGGATGCGGAAGGGACGATCCTGTCCAAGGGGCTCGTCAACAGCCGCGAGCATCTCGAGAGCCTGGTGGTGGCGCACGAGATGGGGATCGCCACCGTGCAGGACTACATCGGCAAGCTGAAGACTGTCGCCGCAGCCTGACGGCGCGAGCGCATCAAGGATCATAGGGGGCATTCGATGAAGCGTTTCAATCCCGATGCGATGGGCGAGAAGCTGTTGCGCCGCTTTGCCGGTGGCACTTCGCGACGCGGTATCCTTGCGCGGATGGGGGCGGCGCTGGTTGCGGCGCCGGTCTTCCCGCTGCTGCCGGTGAGCCGTGCCGAAGCGGCCAAGCCCGATCGTTCGCCCGAGGCCAAGACCGCGTTTGCGCGCAGTGCCCAGACGACCGACCAGACCAAGTGCAACTACTGGCGCTATTGCGCGATCGATGGCGCGCTGTGCACTTGCTGCGGTGGTGGTATCCACACGTGCCCGGCGGGCGCGGAGCCGTCTCCGGTTTCGTGGGTGGGATCGTGTATCAATCCGGACGACGGCAAGGCCTACATGATCGCTTACCGCGACTGCTGCGGAAAGCCGGCCTGCGGCCAGTGCAACTGCGACAACACCGACCGCGAGACGCAGCTTTACCTGCCGCAGCTCAACAACAACGTGATCTGGTGTTTCGGCACGAGCAGCATGGAGTACCACTGCTCCACCGCGATGATGATCGGCGCGGCCTGAGGATCTGGCGATGCGCCTGATCGCTCTTGCCGGAATTGCCGTAGCGCTGGCGATTGCCGTGCCGGCGTTGTCGGCGGGCGATCCGCGTGCGGAGACCGTCGCGAAGGGTTTGGCCGCGATTGGCGATCCGGAACTGGCCAAGGCGGACTACGTCGAGCATTGCGCCGGTTGCCATGGTGTGCAGGGGCTTTCGGCTCCGGCCAAGCTGCCGGAACTGCGCGGGCGGGTCGGCTACATGATGTGCACGGCCGATACCCGGGCCTATCTGCTGCGCTTGCCCAACATCGCCAAGAGCCGGATCAGCGACAACCAGCAGCTGGCCGACATGTTGAACTTCATGGTGTTCGGGCTGGGCGGGACGAGCATCCTGCCCGGGACAAAACCGTTCACGGCGGCAGAGGTGGGCTACGAGCGCCAGTTCGCGCTGACGTCGGCATCGCTGGTGCGCGAGCGCAAGCGGCATGTCGAGACCGCAATCGGCAAGTGCGGTGCGCCTGCCTCGTTCCGCAACTTTTACAGCGGGAACTGATCAGCGCGGAGCGAGGCCTGCAGTCAGGAAATCGACAAGCTGCGTTGCGATATCGCGCTCTGAAAGTTCGCCATCGGGGCGGTGCCAGCGCGAGGGGCCGTTCAACGCGCTGGCCAATGTGAGGGCCGCGAGCTTCGGGTCGCACTGCGCAACCGAACCATCGGTAATGCCTTCGGCAACCAGTTCTCGCAGTGTGGCGTCGATGCGGCGCTTGCGCAGGCGGATGGACTCGCGCGCGTCCGGGGACAGCGCTTCGTTGGCGGTGAGGATGTTGCAGCGGCCGAAGTCGTTCATATTGATCTCGGCGTAGTCGGTGAGGAAGGCGCGGAGGCGGTCAATGCCGCGTCCATGGTGCGCGCGCGCTTCTTCTGCGGCGGCGAGCAACTGGTTCATGCCGATGGTCAGGCATTCGACCAGCACCTGCTCCTTGTTGCCGAGGTAGTGGTAGATCGTCGGCTTGGAAATGCCGAGGCTTGCCGCAACGTCGTCGAGCGAGGTCTGATGATAGCCGCGCGCGTTGAACATCCGTACGGCTGCTTCGAGCACGGCCATGCGCTTGGCCTCGCGCTCCTCGCTGCGTTCGGCGGGGGTCTTGAAGGGGGATCGTGCGGCCAAGAGCGGTACCCTGCGTGTTCTGCCAGTTGGAAAGTGCGCCAAGCCGGCGCTTCTGTCGCCTGCAAGGTAGGGCAATCTTGCGATTGACACCATACCCTTCAGAACAATACTTACTTGCGAGTAGATGTTGTTCCGGCTGGTTTGGTAATACGCCGCGGTCGGCTGCGCGAAAGGATGGATTGGCTATGGAAATCAACGGTCTGGCAGCAATCGTAACCGGCGGCGCTTCGGGTCTTGGTGGCGCAACCGCAGCACGACTCGCACAGTTGGGCGCGAAGGTCGCGATCTTTGACCTCAATGAAGACCTTGGCCGCGCCCATGCCGCCACCATTGGCGGTTCGTTCTTCAAGGTCGACGTGACTGATGAGGACGCGGTAGACAATGCCATCCTTGAAGCCGAGGCGATGAACGGCAAGGCGCGCATTCTGGTGAACTGCGCCGGTATTGGTCCGCCGGCCAAGGTCATTGGCCGCGATGGCAAGGCGATCCCGCTCAAGGACTTTTCGAAGATCATCCAGATCAACCTGATCGGCACGTTCAACGTGCTGTCGAAGTTTGCCGCGCGCATCTTCGATGCCGAGCAGGTCGGCGAAGAGCGCGGCGTGATCGTCAACACTGCCAGCGTTGCCGCTTTCGAAGGGCAGATCGGGCAGGCCGCCTATTCCGCGTCCAAGGGGGGCGTCGTCGGCATGGCGCTGCCGATCGCACGCGAGTTTGCCCGCTATGGCATCCGCGTGAACACCATCGCGCCAGGCCTGTTCCTGACGCCGCTGCTGCAGTCGCTGCCGCAGGAGGCACAGGATTCGCTGGGCCAGCAGGTGCCGTTCCCGAGCCGTCTGGGCAAGCCCGAGGAATATGCGCGCATGGTCGAGAGCATCGTGACCAATCCGATGGTCAACGCCGAAGTGATCCGCCTCGACGGCGCGATCCGCATGGCACCCCGCTGAGAATTACCAACCGATCCCGCGATTGAGGAGTGAAGCAAATGGCAACTGGCATCGGCATGGACGCCGCATTGGAAATCGCGGATCGGGTGGAGCGGTTCGTCCGCGACGTGGTCATCCCCTATGAAAGCGATCCGCGCCGCGACGATCACGGCGCGCCGCTTGACGAGATGGTCATGGAAATGCGCGAGAAGGCGCGGGCTGCTGGCGTTCTGACGCCGCATATCCTTGCCGATGGTCGCCATCTCAACCAGCGCGAGACGGCGGTGGTGCTGATCCGCTCGGGCCTTTCGCCGCTCGGCATGCTGGCCGTGAATACCCAGGCGCCAGACGAGGGCAACATGTACCTGCTCGGCAAGGTCGGCAGCCCCGAACTCAAGGAGCGATTCCTCAAGCCGCTAGTGTCGGGCGAGGCGCGGTCGGCGTTCTTCATGACCGAGCCTGCCGAAACGGGGGGCGCAGGTTCCGACCCTTCGATGATGCAGACCACGTGCCGCCGCGACGGCAACCACTGGGTGATCAATGGGCGCAAGGCCTTCATCACTGGCGCCAAGGGCGCGAAGGTTGGCATCGTCATGGCCAAGGACGAGGAGGGCGGCGCGTGCATGTTCCTCGTCGACCTGCCCGACCCGGCGATCGAGATCGTGCGCGTGCCCAACACCATCGACAGCAACATGCCGGGCGGCCACGCGGTGATCGACATCAAGGATCTGCGCGTGTCTTCCGACCAGATGCTGGGCGAGCCGGGCGAGGGCTTCAAATATGCTCAGGTTCGCCTGTCGCCCGCACGTCTTTCGCATTGCATGCGCTGGCTCGGTGGCTGCATCCGCGCGCAGGAAATCGCTTCGGATTATGCCAACCGCCGCATGGCATTCGGCAAGCAGCTTATCGACCATGAGGGCGTCGGCTTCATGCTCGCCGAGAACATGATCGACCTGAAGCAGGCCGAGCTGATGATCGACTGGTGTGCCGGCGTGCTCGATACCGGCTCGCTCGGCACGGTGGAAAGCTCGATGGCCAAGGTTGCCGTGTCCGAGGCGCTGATGCGCGTGGCCGACAAGTGCGTGCAGGTGATGGGCGGGACCGGCGTGACGACCGACACGATCGTCGAACAGATGTTCCGCGAAGTGCGCGCCTTCCGCATCTATGATGGCCCGACCGAAGTCCACAAGTGGAGCCTTGCGAAGAAGATCCGCCGCGACTGGCGTCATGCCCAGGCCGGGGCTGCGCACTGATGAGCGGGGGCGCGCAGGAGGCCAATGCCGGCACGACGCCGGTGCGTGAAGGCTATCGCTTCGATGAAGCGGCGCTTTCGCGTTGGATGGAGGGACACGTCGAGGGCTTTTCCGGCCCGCTGACGGTCGAGCAGTTCAAGGGTGGGCAGTCCAATCCCACCTACAAGCTCGTGACTCCCGATCGCGCCTATGTCCTGCGCCGCAAGCCGCCCGGTCCCGTGCTGAAGGGCGCACACGCCGTCGAACGCGAGGCCAAGGTGCTCTCCGCGCTCGGCTCTGTCGGCTTCCCGGTGGCGAAGGTCTACGGGCTGTGCACGGACGAAAGCGTTATTGGCAGCTGGTTCTACGTCATGGAAATGGTGGAAGGGCGCATCTTCTGGGACGCGACATTCCCTGAAGTCCCGCGCGAGGAACGCCCGGCCTACTTCGACGCCATGAATGCGACGATCGCGCAATTGCACTCGATCGATCACGAGGCGGTCGGGCTGGGCGACTACGGCAAGCCGGGCAACTATTTCGCCAGGCAGGTCGGTCGCTGGTCGAAGCAGTATCTCGAGGACGAGCTTGCCGGGCGCGATCCGGACATGGACGCGCTGGTCGAGTGGCTGCCGACGGCGATTCCGGACGGGGACGAGACCAGCGTCGTCCACGGCGACTTCCGCTGCGACAACATGATCTTCCATCCGACCGAACCGCGCGTGATCGCGGTTCTGGATTGGGAGCTTTCGACGCTCGGACATCCGCTCGCCGACTTTGCCTACCACGCGATGATGTATCACATGCCGCCGAACATCGTTGCTGGATTGGAAGGTGCAGACCTCGCGGCACTCAACATTCCGAGCGAGGCTGACTACGTGGCCGCCTACTGCGAGAGGACCGGGCGCGATACGATCCCGTCGTGGGATTTCTACATGGCGTTCAACTTCTTCCGGCTCGCGGCGATCTTCCATGGCATCAAGGGGCGTTACCTGCGCGGCACCGCGGCCTCGGCCCACGCCAAGGACCGCGCCGAGGCCTTCCCGGTTCTCGCGCGGCTGGCGCGTCAGGCGATGGAACGTTGCGCCTGAAGAAGCGACGCTTTTCGTTCGATTCTGAAGCTTAACGGGCGGCAAGAGTCCGTGTGCGCTCACCCTCGGGCAAGGACGAGAACGAGCGCGGCAAGCCTGCGGGCTTAGACCATCGGCATGATGGGGCCCTGAAGTGGCGGGGTTCTGCAAATTACCCGGTCACGGCGGGTTCGCTGCTACGAATCTCGCCAAAGCGGAGCCGGTTCTGCCGGGGGATTACCTCATTGGCAACGCTGGTCCTGCGCGTGGACTAACTGACGAAGTTGTAAGTACTTCTCCGCAGCTGGCCCAGAAAATGCGCCATGTCGGCGGCGAATGTTGCTCTTATCCGGTGCAATCTTCGCTTTGCGCAGCGAACTTCGGCGCTACCGTGCCTTCATTGTCGAAGCCCGCGAGCACAGCGGAGCAGCAGGAAAAGCCGTCGCCATGCAGGTAGCAGCAAAGCCGCTCGTAGAAGTCTATGAAGCCTTGTCCACGGCGCTGGACGAGCTCGACAAGCACGGCGAAGCAATGGCCGCGTTGCATCTGGCAATGGCCGTTGACTGCCTTGCATCCTGCATCAGCGCCGAACCGGCCGAACAGACAGCCCTACGTCCGCGACCATATCTGCGGCTGGTCACTACCTCCTGAACCAGCGCCATTGGCGAGGGGTGTCCTGCGGCAAGGCGGGAGGGCGACTTGTCGCGCGTCATTCTCGCTCCATCGCTTCTTTATTGTCTATCGAAGAGATAGAGTTTAGGTGCCTCGCACGCTCCGGCCGTGTGTCGGCGCAGATCAACCTCTCCGATCGCTGATAGGAAAGCTTGAGGGCACAACAGTCGAAGTTTAATGTCTACTGAAAAAGTTGAGTATAGAAGCTTCACCAACGGCGGTTGATTCGCCGGAAACCGCGCAAACAGGGGCATCACGACAATGGTATCTGCATCGACGGGTGTTCTTCGCGCCAACAGGATCGAACGGGCGATGACCGAACCCACCAAAATGCCTTCGGGCACCGGGGCTGGCAATCAGGGTGAGTCCGAACGCCATCTCGAAGAAAGCATCGCAAGCGTGCGCGAGGCCCTGACAGGGCTGCGCTACGGCTCGGTGCAACTGACCGTCCACGAAGGACGTGTCGTCCAGATCGACGTGACCGAAAAGCGACGGCTCAAGCCGAACTGATCGTTCCACGCACCAGGTTTCAAGAACAGAACAACCGTACCGCTGACCGGACCACCGGAAGCATCGTTCGGGAACACATGAGGTCCTACGATGAATTTCCGCGTCCTTCTCGCGGGTGGCGTTGCGCCGCTCGCTCTCCTCTCGCATGCCGCCTTCGGGGCCGAGCCTGCTCCGGTGGCCGACCCGCAGAACACGGTTCCCCCTGCTGACGTAACCGCTGGCCCTGCGGAAGCTGATGGAGCGCCCGGTGACATCGTCGTCACCGCCCGCCGCCGGACGGAGAACGTTCAGACCGTACCCATTGCCGTTTCGGTGGTCGATGCGGGCCGTCTCGAAGCGCAGGGCACGTTCAACATCTCGCGCCTGACACAGATTCAGCCGACGCTGCAGTTCTACACGCAGAACCCGCGCAATACCTTCATCAATATCCGCGGGATCGGGGCGCCGTTCGGACTGACCAACGACGGCTTCGAACAAGGCGTCGGGATATACATCGATGACGTCTACTACAACCGCATCGCCTCGGCGACGCTCGACTTTGTCGACGTGCAGCAGATCGAGACGCTGCGCGGGCCGCAGGGCACTCTCTATGGCAAGAATACCACGGCCGGCGCGATCAACATCACGACCACTCCGCCGAGCTTCGACTTTGGCGGCAAGGCCGAGGTGACGCTGGGCAACCTCAATTTCAAGCAGGGCAAGGCGACCATCACCGGCCCGATTTCGGACACGCTGGCCGCGCGGATCAGCGCTTCGACCACCAGCCGCCGCGGCACGATCTACAACGTCACCACCAATTCCTACATCCAGTCGATCGACAACCTCGGCGTGCGTGGCGCGCTGCTGTGGAAGCCCAGGTCCGACCTCAGCGTGACGCTTTCGGGTGACTGGAACCTGCAGGATCCCATCTGCTGCGCTTTGCCGTTCTACAGCTATGGCCGGACGCAGCGCGCGGCGAACCGCCAGTTGCCTGCCTTGCTGACCTACTTCCCCGGCTATCCGCGCGCCGACTATCCGCTGCCCAACGTCGATCCGTTCGACCGCCTTACCGACGTCGATGCGCAGCTTGCGGCCCGCAACGAGCATGGCGGTCTTTCCGCCAAGGCGGTGTGGGATCTGGACGAGGGCAATACGATCACCTCGATTTCGGCATGGCGTTACTGGGACTGGGGGCCGGCCAACGACCGCGACTACACCGGCTTGCCGATCTACACGAAGGTCAACAACCCGACGAAGCAGAACCAGTACACCCAGGAATTCCGCTGGAATCACAAGGGTTCTGGCTATGATTTCGTGATCGGCCTGTTCGGCTTCCACCAGTCGATCCGCACCAGCGGCATCCAGCAGACCGGCACGGCGGCAAGCAAGTGGTTGCTCAATCCCACGAATGCGCTGTCGAACAATCCCAACGTTGCCAACAATCTCGTTGCGGTCAACGACATCCGTCTCGACAACACCAGCGCTGCGCTGTTCGGCAAGCTCAATTGGGACGTGACCGAACAACTCGTCATCTCGCCGGGCTTCCGCGTGAACTATGACCGGAAGAAGGGGCTCTACAATTCGGTGGTGACCGGCAATGCTTCGGACGGCACGCGCCAGATCGTCTCGCCGGTGCCGGGCTCGGCCTACTACAATGATCCGTGGATCACGCAGCTGCGCGGCATTCAGGCGTCTCAGTTTTTCGAGCCGACATTCAGCGCCTGGAATCTCTCGTACGACGTGAACGTCCGGTACAAGATCACGCCGGACGTCAATGTCTATGCGACCTACGCCCGCTCGTTCAAGACCGGTGGCATCAACCTCAACGGTGTTCCCGCCGACGCCAACGGCGTGCCAATCGCTTCGGCGTTCACGATCAAGCCCGAGAAGGTGGACCACTTCGAGGCGGGCTTCAAAACCCAGTTCTGGGACCGCAAGGCAACGTTCAACGTCACCGGCTTCTGGACCGAGATCAAGGACTTCCAGGCCAGCGTCAGCAACGGCCAGCTCGGCACGGTGCGCGGCTATCTGGCCAATGCCGACAAGGTCCGATCGCGCGGCGTCGAGGCCGATCTGTCGCTGCGTCCCAGTGACCGGTTCAGCACTTACGCTAACGTGGCATATACCGATGCCACCTTTGAGAAGTTCTGCGACGCTCCGCCGCCGCCCGAGCTTTCGGGTGGGTCCAGCACGGGCATCGTCGTGACCGGCAAGTGCACCTATACCGGTACGATTGGCGCACCGGGCACGCCTGGTGCGGTAAGCCCGCCGTTCGTTGACATCTCGGGGTCGCCATTGCCGGGTGTTTCGAAGTGGGCGGCAGCCTGGGGGGCGGAGTTCAACCTGCCCACGCCGATCTTCGGCGAAGAGGGGCAGGCGTACTTCGGCTATGATGCCAGCTATCGTTCGAGCTGGTCATCGAATCCTTCGCCTTCGATCTACACCAACGTCGCAGGCTACTCGCTGCACAACTTCCGGGCAGGTTTCCGCACCGACCGGTTTGACGTGTTCGGCTGGGTGCGCAACGCGTTCAACCAGAACTACGTCGAGCTGCTGCTGGCGGGTACCGGCGGCAACACGGGCCTGATCGCGGGGCAAATCGGTGATCCGCGCACGTTTGGCGGCACCATCAAGGCTACTTTCTGACTCTATCCCTCCACCCCGCAGCGCATGCGGTACTCAAGGGCCGGTGGAGTGATCCACCGGCCCCTTCTTTTGGCAGATCAGTTGTTGCCGCCGATGAAGTCGCCCAGTTCGCCGAGGATCGAGCCTTCACCACGGTTCTGGCCGCCGCGTGATCCGGCGGCGGCAAGCATCCGGCCGGCAAGGCGCGAAAAGGGCAGCGACTGGATCCATACCTTGCCGGGGCCGCGCAGGCGCGCGAAGAACAGACCTTCGCCGCCGAACAGCACCGATTTCACGCCGCCCGCCGTGACGAGGTCGAAATCGATGCCGGGCGTGTAGGCGGCAAGGCAGCCGGTATCGACGTGGAGTTCCTCGCCGGGGCGCAGTTCCTTCTCCACCAAGGTGCCGCCCATCTGGACGAAGACCCAGCCATCACCATCGAGCTTTTGCATGATGAAGCCTTCGCCGCCGAACAGGCCGGTCATCACGCGCCGCTGAAAGGCAACGCCGATGGAAACGCCGCGCGCAGCGGCCAGGAAGCTGTCCTTCTGGCAGATCAGTGTACCGCCCACGTCCGACAGCTTGATCGGCAGGATGGCACCGGGCGTGGGCGAGGCAAAGGCTACGCGCGCCTTGCCGTGACCGTTATGGGTGAAGACGGTGGTGAACAGGCTTTCGCCGGTGACCAGGCGCTTGCCCGCGCCGAGCAGCTTGCCCATGAAGCCACCCTGCTGATCGGCGCTGCCATCGCCGAACACGGTGGTCATGCCGACCGAGCCGTCCTTCCACACCAGCGCGCCCGCTTCGGCGACGGCGCTTTCACCGGGATCGAGCTCGATCTCGAGGAACTGAAGTTCCTGCCCCTTGATCTCGAAATCGATGTCGTCGGCGATGCTCGCGCTGCGATGATGGGCCCAGGGACTGTTGGACATTGAGGTCTCCCGTGAAGTGGAATGGCACTGATGTAGCAATCACCAGCGCTGATGCGAGAGGGCATATCATGTCTTCGTCGGCGCTGTTATGACGCTCGTCGGATCGAGGGGAATTTTGACTTATGACGACGCTGCGGCCCGAACGGTATTCTGCGCTTGCGATCATACTTCATTGGGCGATTGCCCTGCTGCTGCTGTTCCAGATCGGGCTGGGCTGGGCACTCGAGGACCTGCCCAAGGGCGCGGTACAGTTCGCCGGTTACCAGTTCCACAAGTCGGTCGGCATCACGATCCTGCTGCTGAGCGTGGCGCGATTGGCGGTGCGGCTGTTCAAATCACGACCCGCGCCGGTGCCCGACGGCAAGGCGCAGATGCTGCTCGCTTCGGCTGTTCATGTCCTGCTTTACGCTGTGATGATCGTGGGGCCGCTGACCGGGTGGATCATCGTTTCAACCGCCAAGGTACGGTTGCAGACCATGCTGTTCGGCAAGGTGCCGTGGCCTGATCTGCCGGTAGGGCAGGGACTGCATGAGCCGGCGGAGGTCCTGCACGGAGCGCTTGGTACTGTCGGCATCGCGCTGATCGCGCTGCACGTGGCCGGCGCGCTCTACCACCATCTCAAGCGGGAGTACGTGATCGGGAGGATGCTGCCCGGCGTGATCCGTTCGCACAGTGCCATCGGGATTGCCGGACTTTTGGCGATTGCGCTCGGGGTAGGAGCGCTGATCTGCGGGCTGTTCCTGTCGTTCCCGGCCAGCAAGGCTCCTGCCGCAGCGCCGAGCGATACGGCTTCAGCAGTTGCTAGCGATGTAGCCAGCGAGGAGCCTGCCGAAGTGGCGACGGCTGAGCCGGTGGTTGCGGAGTCGGAAGCAGCCGCTACTACCATGGCGAGCGCGTGGAAGCTGGAGAAGGGCGGCCGCCTCGGCTTCTCGGCAGAGTACAGTGGCGAGGCCATCAGCGGATCATTCTCGCGCTGGGATGCCATGATCGTGTTCGATCCCGAGGACCTGCCAGGCTCTTCGATCCGCGCGACGATCGATCTGGCATCGGTCGAAAGTGGCGACAGCCAGCGTGATGACATGCTGCGCAGCGACAGCTTCTTCGGCGTTGGCGCACATCCGACCGCGCAGTTCGTCTCGACCAACATCCGCGAGGCGGGCGCGGGGCGCTATGTCGCCAACGGCACGCTGTCGCTTCACGGCCAGCGCAAGCCACTCGCGCTCCGTTTTGCGCTGAAGATCGATGGCGACAAGGCTTCGGCCAATGGCAGCGCCACACTGCAAAGGCTGGCATTCGGGGTCGGCGAGGGCGAATGGTCGGCGACCGATCAGCTCAAGGATGCGGTCAGCGTGAACTTCTCGCTCAAGGCTGTGCGGAAGGCGCCGTGATGTTGCCGCTGTGGCGCAGACTCGCGAAGAAGAACTCGGAATAGGCGCGCGCCCAGCGTTCATTGGCGGCGGCATCGATCTCGCCTACGGGACCTTCCAGGCGCGCGTGGCCGAGCAGCCCTTCGAGCCAGAAGCGGGCGGCTAGTTCGGGCTCGGCCAGGGCGAGGTTCTGCTCGTGGGCAATCTCTCGTAGTTCGTCGGTGATGTTGGTCAGCGCATCGATGTACATGGCCTGGCGGTAATTCATCTCGCCGTTGCCGAACTCCTGATCGCACCAGTCGACCAGCCGTTCCATCATGCGGCCTTCCGGTGAATGGAGCACATGCATGACCGCCGCAGCGCGCATGCAAAATGAATCCATCAAGGGGAGCCCCGCGCCGAGTTTCATGATTTCGAGGCGTCGTTCGACGGTCTTGTGCGCGAGCAGGGCTTCGAGGAATTCGCGTTTGCCGGCAAAGCGGGAATAGATCGTCGCCTTGCCGATGTGGGCGTGGCGGGCGACGCGATCGAAGGTAAAGGCTTCGAAGCCGTGGTCCCTCAGGACTTCCCATCCGGCTTCGAGAATGCGCGCAGGAAGCCTTTGCGCTTCCTCCAGCGAGGGGCGGCCGCGCTTGGCTGCGGTCCCGGCCAGGCCATCACTGGCCGAAAGATCAGTGGACGGTGGGCTGCTGTCCTGCGAGTGAGAGTGCGGCTTCGTCATGCGGGCGATCCCGCTCGCACAGACGGTCGGCCAGTGCCTCGGCAATCCGGTTGTGAACCGGGCAGGACATCTCCAGTCCTTCGCGATAGGCCTGCCAGAAGCGGAGGCCCGCATCGGTAATCCAGCGCATCTTTCCCACTTTCTCGCCTTTGCGGCGTATCGTGGGTGCAGAGTGCCTCAGCCATGGCTGGAGTCAATATACTATAAAATGGGCGATTTCGTCTCATTTATCGGGTCCTGACCCTGCCGTCCCGGCGCTCCAGCCGAGGCCAAGTGCCTTTTCCACCGCGATAAATCCGCTTGTCAGCTCGGCTCTGGACGAGGCCGTAGCCATGGCGAGCTGCAGAGCCTGCCGCTCTGCGGTGAGGCGATCGGGTTTGGCGATGGTGCCGGCTGCGAACCTCTGCTGCTGCAGATCGACGTTCTTGCGCGCGCGATCCTCGGCATCGAGCGCCTTGCCGAAGGCGACGCGTTGCGCGCCGAAGCGCGAGAGCGAGGCCTCGGCATCCTGCAATGCGGCGAGCACGGTGCGGCGATAACCGGCCTCGGCTTCGGCGTAGGCACCTTTGGCGGCTTCGACCTGCCGGTTGGCGCGGCCGCCGTCGAAAAGGTTCCACTTGATCTGGGGCAGGGCGATGCCGACGATGTTTGCGGGATCGAAAATGTCGCTGATGTTCTGGCCCCCGAGGCCGAGCAGGCCGAGAAACGAGATCTTAGGGAACTTGTCCGCGATTTTCACGCCGACATCGGCGTTGGCAGCGGCCAGCTGGCGCTCGGCCATGCGAATGTCGGGTCGGCTGCGCAGGAGCAGAGCGGGATCCCCGATCGCGATTTCCGCGGGCGGGAGGGGCACGGGCGCGGGCGTGGCCAGCAGGCTATCGAGCGTGCCGGGCTCCTTGCCGGTCAGCACGGCGATCTGGTCCATCAGCACTGCGATCTCGGCACGGGACTTGGCCGCGTCTGCCTCGCTGGCGAAGGCCTGGGCCTCGGCTGCATTCACCGGCTGCTGCGGGATCGAGCCAGCGGCAAAGCGCTGGCGGGCAAGAGATACCAGTTCGCGGTCAATCTCGACCTGACGGTCCTGCAACCCAAGCATCGCCTGGCGCGCGCGCAGGCCGACGTAGGCCCGGGCAATCTCGGCCGACAGCGTGACGCGCGCGTCGGCGGCACTGGCCTCGGCGGCTTCGGCGCGAGCGGACGCAGCCTCGATCTTGCGGCGGGTGCCGCCGAACAGGTCGATCTCCCACGAGGCGTCAAAACCGAGGTTATAGGCGTTGATCTCGTCGCGTCCGCCACCGTTGCCGGCGATGTTGCCGGGCACGTTGATGTAGGGCGCGGCGAAGGAGGTATTGATCGTCGGCAGCGCGGCGGTGCGGTTGGCGGCGAGTGCGGCGCGCGACTGGGCAATGCGCGCGTTGGCAGCAGCGATGCCAGGGCTGTCCGCCAGCGCGGCATCGACCAGCTGGTTCAGCACGGGATCGCCAAGGCTTTCCCACCAGCGGGCGGCAGGAGCAGTTGCCACAACGCCAGCGTCAGCGCGGACGAAGCTGCCGCGCACAGCGGCCTTTGGGGCGGTCTCGGGAGCGCCCTTGTAGTCGCGGCCGACGGTGGCGCAGCCTGCGAGCAGCGCGGCGAGCAGCGCGGCGAGCAGCGCGGCGCTGCCAAGGCGGCGGAGGGGGAGCGAGGCAGTCATCAGTGTGCGGCCTTTGCGTGGTAGCCCTTGGGAAGCGGGCGCAGAAGGAGAACGAGCGGCGCGACGACCAGAATGCCGATGGTCAGCGCCATGAAGTCGTCGTTGAAGGCCATGACCATCGCATCGCGCAGGATCATGCCGTCGAGCGAGCGGAAGGCTGCGGCCAGGCCGTCAGGCCCGCCGCCGTAAGTCATGGCTTGCTGGCTGACCCAGTCCTGCACGTTGAGGTCATTGGCCCCGAGCGCGCTGTGAAGGGTCCAGCGGTGGAACTCCCAGCGCTGGTCCTGCAGGGTGGCAAGTGCCGCAAGGCCGACCGAACCGCCGAGGTTGCGCGAGGCGTTGAACAGACCCGCAGCATCGCCGGCATCCTCGCGCGCCACCGAACTGATCGCGGCCTGATTGAGGAACATCATGCAGAATACGGTGCCAAGGCCGCGCAGCAGCTGGGTCTCGACAAAATCGCCTCCGCGCGATTGCGCGGTAAGCGTCACGTCAAGATAGCAGGACAGCGCGAGCAGTGCGACGCCGGTGCCGACGATCAGGCGCAAGTCGACGCGCGAGATGAGGATCGGGAACAGCGGCATCATCATCATTGCCGGAATGCCGGAAATGAAAACGATCTGCCCGGCTTGCATCGCGTTGTAGTTGGCGATTGCGGCAAGGAACTGCGGAATGACGTAGGCGGTGCCGAACATCACCGCACCCAGCACGAAGGCAAGCACGAACACCGCCGCGAACGAGCGCTGGCGCAGCAGGGCAAGCTTGATCACCGGGCGCTTCGCCTTGAACTGGCCGATCCCGATGAGGATGAAGCCAAGCAGCGTCACCGCGCTCAGTTTCCAGATCAGCGCGGATTCGAACCAATGTTCGCGATGGCCTTCCTCGAGCACCACGGTGATGCCGCCGAGGCCGAGCACGAGGCCGATCACGCCGAACCAGTCGGCGTTGACCAGCTCGCCCAGCTGCATCTTGCCCTTGGGCAGGCCGACAAGCAGCAGGGTGATCAGGATCAGGCTGATCGGCACGTTGACGAAGAAGGCATAGTGCCAGCTGAAGTTCTCGGTCAGCCAGCCGCCGACCAAGGGACCGAGTACCGGGCCCATGATCACGGTCAGGCCGAACAGCGCCGTCCCGACCGGTTGCTGGTTCGGTGGCAGGCGCGTGGCGATGATGGTGAGGGCCGTCGGGATCATGGCGCCTGCGGTGAAGCCTTGGCCAACGCGGCCGAGGATCATCATGGTCAGCGACGACGACAGTCCGCACATCACCGAGAAACCGGTAAACAGGATAGCCGCGATCAACAGGAAGCGTCGCAGGCCGAACACGCGTTCGAGCCAGCCGGTGAGCGGGATGATGATGATCTCGGCCACGAGATAGGCCGTGGCGATCCACGTGCCTTCGCTCGATGAAGCGCCGATCTCGCCCTGGATCGTCGGCAGCGAGGCGTTGACGATCGAGATGTCGAGCGTCGCCATCAAGGACCCAATGGCGCCGGCGGCGACGCCAAGCCACGCCGAAACGTCGGCCTTGGCTGCACTTGCAGGTGGGGGCGGGGCCACGTCGTCCATGGTTGCCGACTGGCTCACTTGGCCGAGACCCGATCCTGTTCGTTGCGGATCGCATCGATTGCCGACTTCGCCGAGCGGGTGTCGACCTCGACCGAGAGCGACAGGCCGGGGACGAGGACCTTGCGCGATTCAGGGCCGGCGTTGATGCGGATGCGAACCGGCACGCGCTGGACGATCTTCGTAAAGTTGCCGGTCGCGTTCTGCGGCGGGATCAGCGAGAAGTTCGCACCGGTACCCGGGGTGATGCTCTCGACCGTGCCGTGGAAATCGACGTCGGGCAGGGCATCAACGTGGACCGTCACCGGCTGGCCGGGGCGCATCAGGCCGATCTGGGTCTCCTTGAAGTTGGCCTCGACATAGATTGCCTCGGTCGGGACGATCGTCATCAGGCGCTGGCCGGGCTGGACGAACTGGCCGATGCGTACCGTCGAATTGCCGACCTTGCCGCCGATGGGGGCAACGATGCGGGTAGTGGCGAGATCAGTGCTGGCGGCATCGCGCTGAGCCTGTGCAGCCTTGATCTGTGCGGTGCTCTGGCCGGCCTGGGCACGGGCACTGGTCACGCGGTCGGTTGCCGCAGCGAGACCGGCCTGCTTGGCTGAAACGTCGGCGGCGGCCTTGTCGCGGTTGGCGACGAGCTGGTCGAAAGCCTGACGCGGTTCTGCGCCGCTGGCGACGAGCGGGCGCATGCGGGCAACCTCGCCGTTGAGATAGGCAAGATCGCGCTGCGATGCCTGAAGTGCCGCGCGGGCCTGTCCGACTGCGGATTGCGCTTCCTGGATCGCAGCGGATGCAGCGGCCTCGGTTGCGCGAGCGACATCGACTTGCGCGGTGCTCTGCGCAAGGCGCGTGGCGTAATCGGTGGGATCGATCTGAACTAGTAGCGTGCCCTGCTCGACTGCCTGGTTGTCGGCAACGGCAACTCGGCGGACATAGCCGCCGAGCTTGGAACTGATCGTGACGCCGTCGGCTTTCACATAAGCGTCTTCCGTGTCCTGCATGTAACGGCCGACGGTCTCGTAATCGTAAAGCGCGTAGGCCCCGTAGAGCGCGCCTGCGGCCAGCGCACCGAGCGCGATCCGGCCTGCAGTCTTCTTGCGGCCATCATTGTCGGCGGGTGCGGCAGCTGTGTTCGGGTCGGTCGAGGCGGCCATCTGAGATCCATCCGGAGATAATTGAACGAAATCGTTCCGTTGCGAATTGCCACTTGGTTCAACCGCGCCGCGATTTCAAGTGCGGAAATTGCGGCGCATCGTGCAAAAACTGCATCAAGGTGCGGCAACGCCCGCGAAACTCATGCGTTCCGGCGATTTCGCAGCACCTGTCCTTTAGGTCAGAGATTTCCTTGAGGACGTGAAAGTGCCATCAAACATTCGCCATTGATCGAGGCAATCAATCAAACAGGGCGAATTTGCTCATTGGAATTTGGCGGGTCCATGCACTACCTCCAGCCTCGTATCCCGGTTCACCAATCCACAACGAGAAGGATTTGAGTCTATGTCGATCGTCGGAACCAAGCTGAAGCCGTTCCAGGCAACCGCTTTCCACCAGGGCAAGTTCGTCGACGTGAGCGATGCCGACGTCGTGGGCAAGTGGGGCGTGTTCTTCTTCTACCCCGCCGACTTCACCTTCGTCTGCCCGACCGAGCTCGAAGACCTCGCCGACATCTATGGCGAACTGCAGGGCCTCGGCGTTGAAGTCTACTCGGTCTCGACCGACACGCACTTCAGCCACAAGGCCTGGCACGAAACCTCGCCCGCTGTCGGCAAGATCAACTACTACATGCTGGGCGACCAGAACCACGTGATCTCGAACAACTTCGGCATCCTGCGCGAAGGCGTCGGCCTGGCTGACCGTGGCACCTTCGTGACCGATCCCGATGGCACCATCCAGCTGGTCGAAATCACCCCCGAGGGCGTGGGCCGCAACGCTGCGGAACTGCTGCGCAAGATCAAGGCTGCCAAGTACTGGCGCGAGAACCCCGGCCAGGTCTGCCCGGCCAAGTGGGAAGAAGGCGCTGCCACGCTGGCTCCGTCGATCGACCTCGTCGGCAAGATCTGATTGTTCTGGCGGGGCGTTCACCGCGTGGGGTTGAACGTCCTGCCATGACTGCCGGACGGGCCGTGCCGCTGACGGGCGGCCCGCCGGTTCCACGATTTCGATCCTCTCCAGATTGATCCCCGTGCGCCGACCATGCGGTGACGCGCGAGTCCTGTTGTCCAAAGGAAATGACCATGCCCGTTCTCGACGCCGCCACTACTGCCCAGCTCAAGGCCTATCTGGCCAACCTGCGCCGGCCGATCGAGCTGGTCGCCACTCTGGACGACAGCGCCAAGTCGGCAGAACTGCGCAGCCTTGTCGAAGAGGTTGCGGCGCAGTCCGACAAGGTGAGCGCGCGCTTTGACGGCACCGACGAGCGCGCCCCGAGCTTTGCCATCCGCGCCGATGAGGGTCGCGCAGAGGCCGTGTTTGCCGGCTTGCCGATGGGCCATGAGTTTACCTCGCTGATCCTCGCGCTACTCCATGTCGGTGGGCACCCGCCGAAGGAAGACGCGGACCTGCTTGATCAGGTGCGTGGCCTTGAAGGGCCGCTGCACTTCGAGACGTTCTTCTCGCTGACCTGCCAGAACTGCCCGGACGTCGTGCAGGCGCTCAACATCATGGCTGCGCTGAACCCCAACATCACGCACGTCGCCATTGATGGCGCCCTGTTCAAGGACGAGGTCGAGCGTCGCCAGATCATGGCGGTGCCGACCGTATTCCTCAACGGCCAGCCCTTCGGTTCGGGCCGCATGGACCTTGCCCAGATCGTCGCCAAGCTCGACACCAATGCTTCGGCTCGGGCGGCCGAGAAGATCGCTGCAAAGGAGCCGTTCGACGTTCTCGTCGTCGGAGGTGGTCCGGCCGGGGCCGCGGCCGCAATCTATGCCGCACGCAAGGGCATCCGCACCGGTGTGGTGGCGGAGCGTTTCGGCGGGCAGGTGCTCGACACAATGGGCATCGAGAACTTCATCTCCGTACAGCACACCGAAGGACCGAAGCTCGCCGCGCAGCTGGAGAGCCACGTCAAGGAATACGAAGTCGACGTGATGAACCTGCAGAAGGCGACGGCGCTTATTCCCGCAAGCGAGGGCAGCTTGCACGAGGTTCAGCTCGAGAACGGCGCAAGCCTCAAGGCGAAGACGCTGATCCTCTCCACCGGCGCACGCTGGCGGCAGATGGGCGTGCCCGGCGAGGACGAATATCGCAACAAGGGCGTGGCCTATTGCCCGCACTGCGACGGCCCGCTGTTCAAGGGCAAGCGCACGGCGGTGATAGGCGGCGGCAACTCCGGCGTCGAAGCGGCGATCGACCTTGCGGGCATCGTGGCGCACGTGACGCTGATCGAGTTCGACAGCCAGTTGCGCGCAGATGCTGTGCTCCAGGCCAAGCTGCGTTCGCTGCCCAACGTGACGATCGTAACTTCGGCGCTGACCACGGAAGTTCTCGGCGATGGCGCGAAGGTAACTGGCCTCGTCTACAAGGACCGCACGAGCGAGGAACTGCACACGGTCGAGCTCGAAGGCATCTTCGTGCAGATCGGACTTGTCCCCAATACGGAATGGATCAAGGGCGCGATCGATCTTTCGGCGCGGGGCGAAATCGAGGTCGATGCCCGCGGGGCGACCAGCGTTCCGGGCATCTTTGCAGCGGGCGACGCCACGACGGTGCCCTACAAGCAGATCATCATTGCCATGGGCGAAGGTTCCAAAGCTGCGCTTTCTGCGTTCGACTATATGATCCGACAGGGATAACTTAACCCCCGGTTTCCCAAGGGCTTTCCCCTTTTTTGCCCGAAGGGTCGCAGAAGCGGCGGCGCAATGTGCTTGCGTCGCCGCTTTTTCTTTGTCCGGGCAGTTGCCTCGAATGACACCCAGCTTTAACGTGGTTCGTGTCTTGCGCTGTCATGTGCGAGTGGGAGAGACCTATGCCGCGTTCAATCGCCTCGCTTCGTTGGGGTTCAGCAATCCTGCCGGGCGTCCTCGCAACGGCGCTTGCCAGCAGTCCGGGCTGGGCTGGCGAGGGCTATCGCGATCTCAACCACAATGGGCGTCAGGACGTCTACGAGAATCCGGCAGTACCGGTCGCACGTCGTGTTGACGACCTGCTGCGGCAGATGACGCTCGAGGAGAAGGTCGCCCTCATGCTTCACGGAACCCTTGCCGCCGAGAATGGGGCGAGGATTGGCTTGGGCGTGGCCTACGACAAGGGCGCTGCCCAAGTCCAACTGGCCCGTGGCGTGAACAGCGCGATTACGCGCCTATCGCCTGATGCGAAGACCTTTGCCGAAGAGAACAATACGATCCAGCGGCTTGCCGAAGCCACCCGGCTAGGCATCCCGGTGACGATCAGCACCGATCCGCGCAACCATTTCCAGGTGACCGTCGGGGTCAGTTCGGCTTCGGGCGGGTTTTCGCAGTGGCCGGAAACACTTGGCATGGCCGCAATCGGTGACGAGAAATTGGTCGAGCGGTTTGGCCGGATCGTCGCCGCCGAATACCGCGCGGTCGGCATCCACATGGCCTTGAGTCCGCAAGCCGACCTCTACACCGAACCGCGCTGGGCGCGCGGGGTGGCGACGTTCGGATCGGATGCGGCGACGGTTTCCCGGCTTGCGGGAGCCTATGTGCGCGGCTTCCAGGGC
The DNA here is from genome assembly GCF_015694345.1 of Novosphingobium jiangmenense. Lineage (GTDB taxonomy): Bacteria > Pseudomonadota > Alphaproteobacteria > Sphingomonadales > Sphingomonadaceae > Novosphingobium > Novosphingobium jiangmenense. Next base: position 133,984 of record NZ_JADQDC010000006.1, on the reverse strand, counting down.
AGTCCCAAGGGACTCGTCCGTTCGGGCGTTGCCACCGTGGTCAAGCACTGGGTTGGCTATGGGGCAGAGCCGGAGGGCTTTGACGGCCACAACTATTATGGCCGCATCGCCCGCCTCGACAACGCCAGTTTCGCCCAGCATGTCGCTGCCTTCGAAGGCGCGCTGGCGGCCAAGTCTGCAGGCGTGATGCCGACCTACGTCATTGCCGATGGTGTCCGCATCAACGGCAAGCCTTTGCCGCAGGTTGGCGCGGGCTTCAGCAAGCCGCTGATCGACGGGCTCCTGCGCAAGACGAAGAAGTTCGGCGGCATCGTCATTTCCGACTGGGGCATCACCAACACCTGTCTCGAGCAGTGCAAGGCTCCCACCGCGGAGAAGCCGCAGGGGTACAACATCGCCATGCCCTGGGGCGTCGAAGGTCTCTCCGAGGAAGACCGTTACGCGATGGGCGCGAACGCCGGGATCGATCAGTTCGGCGGCGTTGACGATCCGGCACCGCTCTTGGCGGCAGTCCGCCACGGCAAAGTCAGCCTCGCCCGCGTGGATCAGGCGGCGCGGCGTGTGCTGACGCTGAAGTTCGAACTTGGCCTGTTCGACAACCCTTATGTCGACGTGGCCCAGGCGACCAGGGTGATCGGCGATCCGGCCACTCAGGCTGAAGCCGACAAGGCCCAGCGCGCAGCGCAGGTCCTGCTGGAAAACAAGGCAGGAATGCTGCCACTGGCATCGGGCCGGAAAGTCTGGCTGTCGGGCGTCAATGCCGACATCGCTCGTGCCGGCGGTCTGACGGTTGTCGACACGCTTGATCAGGCCGATGTCGCGCTGGTCCGCGTCGCAACCCCGTTTGAGGTGCTCCATCCCAACCACTTCTTCGGCTCGCGCCAGCACGAAGGAAGGCTCGACTTCCGCGCCGACGACGCGGCAACCAAGGTGGTGACCATGGCATCGGCCAAGGTGCCAACCATCGTCGCGGTCGACCTCGATCGCCCAGCAGTGCTGACCTTGCTCAAGGACAAGGCAAGTGCCCTCTATGGTCTGTTCGGGGCCAGCGACGCAGTGCTTGTCGATCTCGTGACCGGCAAGGCGAAGTCGCAAGGGCGCCTGCCGTTCGAACTGCCATCGTCGGCCAAGGCGGTGGAAGATCAGCACCCCGGGCGACCCGATGACAGCGCGGCGCCGCTTTACAAGCGGGGCGATGGCATCGTCCTGCCGTAGCTGCGGACAAAGGCCGGGGAAATCACGCTTCTGCGGCCTTGCCGATTCCTCCCGTCTTCGCCAGAGCGTCAGGCGTGAGCGCATCAATCGTCATCGGCGCCGACCGGTCCGGCGCCTCTGTCAGGATCGACGTCGAGGAACTCCTTGCCACCCGCCTGCTGGTGCAGGGCAACAGCGGGTCGGGCAAGTCGCACCTGCTGCGCCGTTTGCTCGAAGAGAGCGCCAGCATCGTCCAGCAGGTGGTGATCGATCCGGAGGGTGATTTCGTCACGCTGGCCGAGCCTTTCGGCCACGTCGTGGTGGATGGTTCTGCCTATGACGGGCCCGAGATCGCCAAGCTGGCCGCACGGATCCGCAAGCATCGCGCTTCGGTGATCCTCGCGCTCGACGGGCTTGAACTAGAAGCGCAGATGCGCTGCGCGGCGGTGTTCCTCAACACCCTGTTCGATGCCCCGCGCGACGAGTGGTATCCGGCGCTTGTGGTCGTCGACGAGGCGCAGATGTTCGCGCCTGCCGCCGCCGGTGACGTGACGGACGAAGTGCGCCGCCTCAGCCTTTCGGCCATGACCAACCTGATGTGCCGCGGGCGCAAGCGCGGACTTGCCGGCGTCATCGCCACGCAGCGCCTTGCCAAGCTCGCGAAGAACGTCGCCGCCGAAGCCTCCAACTTCCTGATGGGGCGCACCTTCCTCGACATCGACATGGCGCGCGCAGCCGATCTGCTCGGCATGGAGCGGCGCGAGGCGGAGAAGATCCGCGATCTCGAACGTGGGCACTTCCTTGGCCTTGGCCCGGCCATAGCTCGTCGCCCGGTCAGCGTCCGTATTGCCGACGTTCAGACCCGCGCGCGAAACGTGGTGCAAGGGCTGATGCCGCTGCCGAATGCTGCCGGGGCGGAGATGGAATCGATCCTGCTGTCCGAGCCACTGGCAATGGAGCCGCCGCCCCGCGCGCCCGAGCCGGAAGTTCTTGCTCCCGAAAGCGGCGAATTGCTCGAGCAGATCGAAGGCTTCGTGCCTGCCGCCGAACAGGTCGAACCACCTGCAGCGCCCAGTCTGTTCGAGGCAGAGGAGACGGCCGCGAGCATTGCCTCGATCCTCGCCGAAATGGCGGCCGAGCCCGATTGCACCTTCCAGCCCGCATCGCAGCTCTATCAGGACTTCACCGTCCGCTGCCGCATGTTGCGCATCCTGCCGGGGATGGATCTGGGCGCTTTCCGCCGCCGCTTCGCGATGGCTGTTGCGGGGATCTATGACGACAAGGCAGCACAGTGGCAGGACCTGCTGCGCATCGGCAAGGACGTGCCTGACGACCTGCTTGCGCCTTTCCTGACGCTCGCCCGCGCGGCCGTGGAAGGCGCACCTTGCCCTGATGACGAGCGTCTGGCCGAGATATACGGCACGCGCTCATCGGGCCGCATCCGTCGCCTGCTGGAACATCTCGAGAAGGGCAACCTCATCGTGGTCCGCACCGATTATGGCGGTCGCCGGTCGGTCGGCATCCCCGCGCTGGGGATGACGACAGCACCGGTCGAAGCCTGAGAAGCCTTTACTCTACGGCGTAGAAATCGATCACCACGCCATCGGGCTTGCGAATGCCGCGTGCGACGAACACCTTGCGCCGCAGCCATTCATAGGCGCCGGGCTTGACCGAGAAGCGCGGTGTCGTGCGGAAGTAGTAGGCCGACGGATCGACGGCTTCGCCCTTCGCCAGCTTTTCGATTACCTCGGGCGCGGCGGTGCGCACGCCCGGATTGGTCACTTCGATCACGGTCCCGTCCGTGGTCTTCAGGAAATAGCGTGCCTCGATCGAGGTCAGCCCGCCCGGCAGGATGGCCTGCCAGTCGCCGCCGCCGGGAAGCACTTCCCCGTTCAGCGCCGGGCCGCTGACGGTGCCGCCGGTTATCGGGATGAACCGCTTGCGACCGGTGTCGATTTCGCCCTGTTCAACTGGCGGTGCCAGCGTGGCCTTCACGGTGAAGGCATAAGTGAGCGAAGGCGGGGGCGCGCTCGGACCGCTCTGGGCCTGCGCGACTGTGGCCGTAAGGGCGGTTGCGACAATTGCCAGTATAACCTTGCCCGACATTGCTCATTCTCCCCGTTTCCAAGTCGAAGTGCGCGATATCGCTGTCTTTGTCGAGGCTGAAGCACGGCGCGCGGGGTTTTCCACGGATGAAGGCTCCAATGTGCATTGCACAAAACACTTTGCAGAACTTGTATGCTTTACTAATGGACGGAGCCGACCGCCGCGCGATCCTGCGAGCATTTCCGCCGCATTGAAGGAGCCGCGCGCCAGCGTTGGAAGGACAATCCGTGGCTACGGCAGAGATTACCCGTCAATCCGTCGTGCCCGATCTCGATCTCGACGAGCTCGATTCCGTTCTTGGCCTGCATATCGGCACGGTCAACACCCTGTTCGTGACCCGCCTCGAGAAGCGGCTCGATCCGATGAGCGTCACGCCCAAGCAGGTGGCGATCCTGTGGCTGGTCAACGCCAATCCCGGGGTGAAGCAGACCGACCTTTCGAAGTTCTTCCAGATCGAACGCCCGACCGTGCACCAGTTCGTGCGGCAGCTGATCAAGAACGGCTATCTGCTGAATGAGCCCTCGAAGCTGGATCGCCGTGCCGGCGGTCTGTGGCTGACCGACGAGGGGCGTGACGTTCTAGGCCGGGCGCGGCTGGCCATTGCCGAGCACGAAACGGAACTCACTTCCAGCCTTACGGCGCGGGAGAAGTCGGAATTGTTCCGCATCCTGATGAAGCTCTATCTTTCGGCACCGGCGAAGGATTGACCGTTCAGCCGCGGGACATACCTTGGGCGCTATGCTCTGCCCATGTTCAAAGGACCCCGCTCGATGAAGCCTATCGCACTCCTTGGCGTAGCGTCGCTGGCACTTGCCGGCACCGCGATGGCGCAACAGGCCTCGGGGGATCCGGTGCGCGGCAAGACTGTCTACGCCCGATGCGCCGCTTGCCACGACCTCAATACAGGCGCCACCCGGCTTGGGCCATCGCTCAAGGGTGTGGTCGGGCGCACGTCCGGCACTATGCCCAACTTCAATTACTCTCAGGCTCTGAAGGACAAGGCCGTTGTCTGGAATGCCGAGACGCTGGATGCATTTCTGTCAGGGCCGTCGAAGTACGTTCCTGGCAACCGCATGGCATTCCCGCCGCTGGCCAACCCACAGGACCGGGCGGATCTGATTGCGTTCCTGGAACAGTCCGCCCGCTGATCCACAATCCGTAGCAGTTCGAGCCTCGCACTTTCGAGTGCGGGGCTTTTCCGTGCCTGGTGTCCAAATAATCATAAATGATCATTCTTGATCGTTTTTGCGCAGTCTGCTAGAGAATCGCCAACCGCGAAACTCGCGCAATTGCCGCAGGGATGCCATGAACGCACATACCCCGATTACCGCTGCCCTTCCGTTTGCCGTGCCTTCAAGTCGCTGGGACGAATCGGTTGCAGGTAAGCTCAGCCCCGCCGAACTGCTGCTCTACCGCTCGAACCTGCTCGGCGGTGACCTGACGGTGACGAACTTCGGCGGCGGCAACACTTCGGCCAAGCTCGAAGAGGTCGACCCGCTTACGGGCGAGAAGGTTGAAGTGCTTTGGGTCAAGGGATCGGGCGGCGACATCGGTTCGATGAAGCTCGATGGCTTTGCCACGCTCTACCAGGCGAAGCTGCTCGGCCTCGAGGCGCACTATGCGGGCCCGGACGACGACGACAAGATGGTCGGCTTCCTGCCGCACTGCACGTTCAACCTGAATGGCCGCGCTGCCTCGATCGACACGCCGCTGCACTCGCTGCTGCCCTTCGCGCATGTCGATCACGTGCATCCCGATGCGATCATCGCACTGGCCGCGTCTTCGGGCGGCGAGGCGGCAACGCAGGAGATCTGGGGCGGCAAGATCGGCTGGCTGCCGTGGAAGCGGCCCGGCTACACGCTCGGGGTAATGCTGCGTGATTACGTGAAGGCCAATCCGCAGGTCGAGGGCGTCATGCTCGCAGGCCACGGGATCATATGCTGGGCCGACAGCGCCAAAGCCTGTTACGAGCACACGGTGCAGTTGATTGCCGATGCTGCGAATTATCTGAATGCCAAGCTTGGCAGCGCACCTGCTTTTGGCGGCCAGAAGGTTGCTCCCAATCCGGATCGCGCTGCCATTGCCGCCGATCTGATGCCCCGCCTGCGCGGCTTCATGACCGGTGCGCGCCAGAAGCTCGGCCATTTCTCGGACGACGCCGAGGCGCTGGAGTTCACCGGCTCGGTCGATTTCGAACGTCTCGCGGCGCTGGGCACTTCATGTCCTGACCATTTCCTGCGCACCAAGATCGCTCCGCTGACGCTCGATCCGGCGCGCCTGCAGGACGACGCCTATCTGGCGCAGAAGATTGCCGATTACCGCGAGATGTATGCGGCCTATTATGAACGCTGCAAGCGGCCCAACTCGCCTGCCATGCGAGATTCCAACCCGGTCGTCGTGCTGGTGCCGGGCGTCGGTCGCATCACCTTCGCCACCGACAAGACCACGGCGCGTCTCGCCGGTGAATTTTACGGCAATGCGATCAACGTGATGCGCGGGGCCGAGGCGATCGGCGACTACATCGCGCTCGACGAGCAGGAAGCCTTCGACATCGAATACTGGCTGCTCGAGGAAGCCAAGCTGCAGCGCATGCCTGCGCCCAAGCCGCTGGTCGGCAAGATTGCATTGGTTACCGGCGGGGCAGGCGGCATCGGCGCTGCGTCCGCTGCCCGACTGCTCCGCGAGGGGGCCTGCGTGGTTCTGGCTGACCGCGCGGCTGACGCCGTGGAAGAGGTGCGGGCGGGCTTTGCCAAGCAGTTCGGCAAGGACGTCGTGCGCGCTGCCGTTTGCGATGTCACTGACGAGGCACAGGTGCAGGCTGCTATCGATGTGGCGGCGCGTGAATTCGGCGGGTTGGACATCCTGGTGGCCAATGCCGGCATCGCTTCGTCCGCGCCGATCGAGGAGACCACGATTGAGCTGTGGAACCGCAACTATGACGTTCTGGCGCAGGGCTACTTCCTCACCGCACGCGCTGCCTGGCCGCTGATGAAGCGGATGAAGGAGCAAGGTGGCTCGTCGGTCGTGTTCATCGGTTCGAAGAACGGCGTTGCCGCGGCGACCAATGCCAGCGCCTATGCCTCGGCCAAGGCGGCTGCCAACCATCTCGCCCGCTGCCTTGCGCTTGAAGGCGCCCCGCACGGCATCCGCGTCAACACCGTCAATCCCGATGCGGTGATCAAGGGCAGCAAGATCTGGGACGGCGACTGGCGCAAGGAACGCGCCGGGGCCCACGGCATCGACAGTGGCAAGGAACTGGAAGAGCACTACCGCCAGCGTTCCATGCTCAAGCGCGACGTCCTGCCCGAGGACATTGCCGAAGCTGTCTATTTCCTCGGCTCGGACATGAGCGCAAAGTCCACCGGCAACATGATCAACGTCGACGCGGGCAACGCGCAAGCCTTCACGCGCTAAGTCTCCGGGAGAGGATAAAGACATGACCGAACTGCCGATCTCGCTCGACCTGATCGCCGAACGCAATGCCGTTCACGCCGAGGCGCTCGAGGAAGATTACGCCGCGCTTGGGCGCAAGCTTTCGCGCACCGGGATCGATATCGATGCGATCAAGGAACGCGTCGCCGGGTTCTCCGTCGCCGTGCCTTCGTGGGGGGCGGGTCGTGGTGGTACGCGCTTTGCCAAGTTCCCGATTGCGGGCGAGCCGACCAACATCCACGAGAAGCTTGAGGACTGCGCGGTCATCCAGCAGCTCTCGCGCGTCACGCCCCGCGTCTCGCCCCACTTCCCGTGGGACAAGGTCAACGACTACAAGGCCCTGCGCGAGGAAGCCGCCGCCCTCGGCCTGGGTTGGGATGCGGTGAACTCCAACACCTTCCAGGACCAGGTCGGTCAGGCGCACACTTACGCCAACGGCTCGCTCGCCGCACAGGATGCCGCGACGCGTCAGCAGGCGGTGGACCACAACATCGAATGCATCGAGATCGGCCGCCAGCTTGGATCGACCGATCTGACGGTGTGGGTCGGCGATGGCACCAACTTCCCCGGCCAGCAGGATCTTGGCCGCAGCCTTGACCGCTATCTCGAAGCCGCTTCGAAGATATACGCCGCACTGCCGGACGACTGGCGGATGCTGCTCGAACACAAGATGTTCGAGCCTGCCTTCTACTCGACCGTGATCAGCGACTGGGGCTCCTCGATCCTCGCCGCGCAGGAACTCGGCCCCAAGGCCAAGTGCCTCGTCGACTTGGGCCACCATGCGCCCAACGTGAACATCGAACAGATCGTCGCGCGCCTGCATCGCTTCGGGAAGCTCGGCGGCTTCCACTTCAACGACAGCAAGTACGGTGACGATGACCTCGACAGCGGCTCGATCAATCCGCACCAGCTCTTCCTGGTGTTCAACGAACTGGTCGAGGCCGAACTCAATCCGAGGGACGGCTTCAACCCGAGCTACATGATCGATCAGTCGCACAACGTGACCGATCCGATCGAATCCATGCTGTCGAGCGCCGAGACGATCACCCAGTGCTTCGCCAAGGCGCAGCTTGTGGACCGCGAGGCGCTGCACGCGGCGCAGGAGGCCAACGACACCATGATGGCCTTCCAGGCCCTGCGCCGCGCCTACAATGTCGATGTCGCCCCGATCCTGGCCAAGGCGCGGGTGGAAGCGGGCGGCGCCATCGATGTGCTCGAAGCCTACCGTCTCAGCCAGTACCGCAGCCGCAAGGCGCAGGAACGCAAGGCTGTCGGGCTGGGCGCTGGCATCGTCTGATTTTCAATTACAAGAAGCATTTCCGGAGAGAGCAGCATGACCATTCGCCGGGGCCTTTCGGCCGCAACGATCCTCGCCTGCAGCACGCTGCTGTCTCCGGTTGCCCTTGCAGAAGGTCCGGCAACCCAGCAGGCCGCGACCACTGCAGACACGCTCGCCCAACAGTTCCAGGACCCGCCGATGGAAGCGCGCCCGCGCGTGTGGTGGCACTGGATGAACGGCAACGTGACCAAGGACGGGATCGCCAAGGATCTCGCCTGGATGAAGCGCGTCGGTATCGGCGGCATGCAGAACTTCGATGCCGGACTCGATACGCCACAAGTGGTGGACAAGCGCCTCGTCTACATGACACCGGAATGGAAGGACGCCTTTCGATTTGCCGCCAGCGAGGCTGACCGTTTGGGCCTCGAACTTGCGATCGCCGCATCGCCGGGCTGGTCGGAAACCGGCGGGCCGTGGGTGAAGGCCGAAGATGGTCTGAAGAAGGTCGTCTGGGCCGAAACCCGCGTGAAGGGTGGCAAGAAGTTCACTGGCAAGCTACCGATGCCGCCTGTAACCACCGGACCGTTCCTCGACATGCCGGATTCCGATCCGCTGGTGAAGATCACGGGCGAAAAGGGGTTCAAGGCGCCAGAGCACTACAGCGACATCGCGGTCCTGGCAGTCCCTGATATCGTGGCGGCTGATCTTGTTCCTGCCTACGGTTCGGCCGGAAAGCCGCTCGATGCGGCGGCTCTTGCCGATGCCAGCCTGACCACTGGCGTGACGCTGCCGCGCGGTCCGGCCGAGGCTCCGACGACATTGGTGGCAAGCTATGCCAAGCCGCAGACCATCCGTTCTGCCACCATCGCGATCCCCGGTGCCAAGAGCATGTTCGCGGGGCCGACGCTCGAAATCCGTCTCGAAGCCAGCGACGATGGCAGTGCTTGGCGACCAGTCGCTGACGTGCCTGTTACCGGCGCACCTTCGACCGTGAGTTTCGAGCCCGTGACGGCGCGGCACTTCCGCCTCGTTCTGGCGCCTCTTCCGTTCAACGGGTCGAACATGGGCGATCCTGCGCCTGGCGTGATCGTGAGCGGTTTCGTCGAGATGATCGCTGCCGGGGCGAAAGCGCCGATCGACATCATGCAGTTCAGGCTCTCTTCCGAGGCGGCCATCGACCAGTTCGAAGCCAAGGCAGGCTTCGCGGTCGTGCGAGATTACTACGCCCTTGGCACTCCCGATGCGACTGCTGCCGGCGTTGATCCTGCAAAGGTCATCGACCTGACCGGCAAGCTGCGTCCGGACGGGTCGCTTGACTGGACTCCGCCCAAGGGCACGTGGCGCGTAATCCGCCTCGGCTCGAGCCTGCTCGGCACTACCAATCACCCGGCACCGCCCGAGGCTACCGGTCTCGAGGTCGACAAGTTCGATGGCGCGGCCGTCCGCCGCTATCTCGAACACTACATCGGCACCTACAAGGATGCGGCCGGTAAGGAGCTTGTCGGCCAGCGCGGTGTGCGCGCGCTCCTGACCGATTCCATCGAAGTCGGCGCGGCCAACTGGACGCCACGCATGGTCGAACAGTTCAAGCGCCTGCGCGGCTATGATCCGTTGCCTTATCTGCCGACGCTGGCAGGCGTGCTGGTTGGCACGCGTGAGCAGTCGGACAAATTCCTCCGCGATTATCGCCAGACTCTCGCCGATCTGATGGCTTCCGAGCACTATGGCACCGTCGCTCAGGTGGCCCACGAAAATGGCCTCAAGGTCTATGGCGAGGCGCTGGAAGACAACCGACCTTCGCTCTGTGACGATATGGCGATGCGCAGTCACGCGGACGTGCCCATGGCGGCGTTGTGGACCTTCAGTCGTAGGGCCGGGCCAAATCCCAGCTATCTCGTGGACATGAAGGGCGCGGCTTCGGTCGCGCACATCTATGGTCAGAACCTCGTCGCGGCGGAATCGATGACATCGGCACTGGCTCCGTGGGCCTACGCGCCCAACGAGCTTCGCCGCATCATCGATCTCGAGTTTGCCAGCGGCGTGAATCGCCCCGTCGTCCATACTTCGGTCCACCAGCCGGTCGACGACAAGGTTCCGGGCCTTTCGCTGGCCATCTTTGGCCAGTTCTTCAACCGGCACGAGGCTTGGGCGGACCTGGCCCGACCGTGGGTCGACTACATGGCGCGCTCATCGCTGCTGCTCCAGGCTGGACGAAACGTTGCCGATGTTGCCTACTTCTACGGCGAGGAAGGCCCGCTCACTGCGCTCTACGGCCGCAATCGCATCGCCGATGCGCCCAAGGCGCACGCCTATGACTTCATCAACCGCGATGCGCTGTTCGAGGCGGTGAAGGTCGAAGGAAATGAAGTGGTCGCCAAGGGCGGGGCACGCTACCGTGCCATCCAGCTGGGCGGCTCCTCGCGCAGGATGACGGTAGCAACGTTGCAGCGCCTTGCCTCGCTGGTCGAAGCCGGCGCCACGGTGATCGGTCAGGCGCCGGAAAGCTCGCCGGCGTTGGCAGACAACAGTGCCGAATCTGCTGCTTTGGTAGCGAAGCTGTGGAGCGGCCAGCCGGTCACGAAGATTGGCGCGGGGCAGGTCATCGCGTCATCCGATGTCGATGCGGCGCTGGAGGTGGCGGGCGTCGCCCCGGACTTCCGCATGACCGGTGCAAGCGCCGATGCGGAAGTGCTGTTCGTGCATCGCCAGCTTGCCGATGGCGATGTCTGGTTCCTCAACAACCGCAAGCCTGCCGCAGAGCAAGTCGAGGCGCGCTTCCGCGTTACCGGCAAGCAGCCGGAACTGTGGCACGCCGATACGGGAGCCACCGAAGCGGTATCCTATCGCATCGAGAATGGCGAAACCGTGGTGCCGATGACGCTGGACGCCGAAAGCTCGGTCTTCGTCGTGTTCCGCAAGCCTGCCCCGGCAGCTTCTCTGATGCTGAAGAAGGTCGTCCCCACCGTTGCCGCCACGCTCGACAAACCTTGGCAGGTCACGTTCCAGGCCGGGCGCGGTGCGCCTGCGTCTATCACCTTGCCCAAGCTGACCTCGCTGACCGAACAGGCGGACCCCGGCGTGAAGTACTTCTCGGGGATGGCAACCTATACCACCAGCTTCACCCTGCCCAAGGGCGCCAAGCCCGGCGCGCCGCTCTGGCTGAACCTGGGTGATGTCGGCGAGATTGCCGAAGTCTCGGTCAACGGCAAGCATGCCGGTTATGCCTGGCACAAGCCCTACCGCGTCGATCTGTCAGGTGTGGTCACGAAGGGGACCAACACGCTGGAAGTGAAGGTTGCCAACCTCTGGGTCAACCGGCTGGTCGGCGATGCGCAGCCCGATGCCAAGAAGGTGACCTGGACCTCGTTCCCGACCTATCGTGCCGACGCGCCGCTACGGCCTGCCGGCCTGATCGGGCCGGTCACGCTTGAGGCGGCGGGGCCGTCGAATCCCTGACGACGAGGTGGAAGTCGAGCCGGTGCAGTGCGCTTTCCGGCTCGTCCCGTCTCAGCAGCAGCGATGCGGCGGCGTGGCCCATTTCCTCGATCGGCTGATAGACCGTGGTCAGATAGGGCCACACTGACCGCGCGATCCAGCTGTCGTCGAACCCGCATACCGAGATGTCGTCGGGCACCTTGAGCCCGGCCTTCGAACATGCGGCCATGACGCCGGCCGCGCTGTCGTCGTTGCCCGCGAATATCGCGGTCGGACGCAGGCCGCTGGCGAGCAGGGAATCGCCGGCACGGATGCCACCCTCGAAACTGAACCCGGCATCGATTTCGATGACCGGATGCTCAAGGCCAAGGCGCTTCAGTTCCTCGATGAAACCGTCGCGCCGACGCGCGGCGGCCATGTGTGCCGTCGGGCCGCGCATGATCGCATAGCGACGGTGACCGAGGTCCCACAGATGCCGGGCCATGGCTGCGGCGGCAGCGGCGTCGTCGATCACGATTCCCGAGCCGCGCGATTTCTCGAGGGCAGGGGCGATCCGCACGTAGCGGATGCCGCTCTGGTCGAGGAAGTCGAGCAACAACAGGTTGTCCGAAAGCGGCGGCGTCAGGACAAAACCGTCGCAGCGGCTGTTGCGCACAAGGGCCTCGAGCTGTGCGGAAAACTCGTCGTCGGGGACGGACGAATCCACGTTGTCGATGCGCAAGTGGTACTGGTGCGCGCGAACGGCATCGTAGACGCCCTTCTGGACCTTCATCGTGTAGTTGGGACTCGGGTTGTCGAGCAAGAGGCCGATGATGAACGTGCGCGACCCGGCAAGCGACCGGGCGGCGGCATCGGGAACGTACTTGAGCTCGGCAATGGCGGCTTCGACTTTCGCCCTGAGCGTTGCCGAAACGTGTGGTTCGCCGTTGATGACGCGCGATACGCTCTTGAGTGACACGCCCGAGTGGCGTGCCACGTCATCCATGGTAGCCCGCACCGGGCCGGTCGAAGAGGTTGCGAGGTTCATGTCCGCTCAGCCGTGGCGCCGGCAACAGGTCGTTCCCGGTTCTGTTTGGTGGCCTTACTTAGTCGGCCCGATCCTTCGCCACAAGGACCGCGGCTGCGAGGTCTTCGATTTGTCGCGATATCCTTGACAACGCTGACATTCCTCTGCGACCAGTTGGGGCACATCGCGGCCAACCGACAGGTTGCAGCCGCGGGGAGAAGAGGCCGGACTGATCGCCGGCTCAGGGAACTGGAAGGATCAAGGATGCGTGCGACTGCAATGCTTGCGTTGGGGACGGCTCTGATGATGGCGATGCCGACCGCGGCCCAAGCGGCGAAGGCCAAGGCGGGGCCGGCTCCTGCCGGGGAAGTTGTGGTCGAAACCGCCTCGGGCAAGGTCCGTGGCGTGGATGGCGGCAAGGGCGTCAGCGCTTTCCTCGGCATCCCCTACGCCGCACCGCCAGTTGGCGAAAATCGCTGGCGGGCACCGCAGCCAACCGCAGCATGGACCGGCGTGCGCGATGCGACGAACTATGGTGCAGACTGCCTCCAGGCACCGTTCCCGCCAGATGCGGCACCAATCCGCACGACCCCGTCGGAAGACTGCCTTTTCGTCAACGTGTGGAAGCCCTCCACCGCCAAGGCGGGCGCGAAGCTTCCGGTGATGGTCTGGGTGCATGGCGGCGGCTTCGTCAATGGTGGTTCCTCGCCGGCGGTCTATTCCGGTGAGAACTTCGCCCGTGACGGCGTCGTCCTCATCAGCCTCAACTACCGGCTCGGCCGTTTCGGCTTCTTCGCGCATCCTGCACTTGCCGCCGAGGGCTACGGAGGCAACTTCGGCTATCTCGATCAGATCGCGGCCCTGAAATGGGTTCAGGCCAATGCAGCAAGCTTCGGCGGTGATCCGGCCAATGTCACCGTGTTCGGCGAAAGCGCCGGCGGCATGTCGATGCACATGCTTCTGCAGGCACCGGAGGCGCGGGGGCTTTTCAGCAAGGTGATCATCGAGAGCGGCGCCGGTCGGGACCGCTCCTTGCCGACGCCCACGGTCGCCGTCGCGGCCAAGGCAGGGGAACTCTTCGCGCCCGGCCTGGACGCCGCCTCGCTCCGCGCCCTCCCGGCGGAGAAGGTCACCGGCGATCTTTCGATGATGACCATGTCGCAGCCCACTTATTCCGGGCCGATGCTCGACGGGCGGACGATTTTTGGCAGCCCGGTGGAGGCTATCGCCGGAGGGCTTTATGCCAAGGTGCCGGTCATGGTCGGATCCAATTCGGCGGACGGGCTGCCCTTCGGCACCGACAAGGACAAGATCTGGGCCAGCTACGGATCAAAGGCCGACGAAGCGCGCAAGCTCTACGATCCGACCGGGCAGGGCGCACCCTTGCAGGTTGCGGTGATGACCAGCGCTGACCGGACCTTCATCGAACCGGCCCGCGCCGTTGCGCGCGGTCTGGCGCAGCGCGGCCAATCGGCGTGGCTCTACCGATTTGGCTATGCCCATCCCACCTTCCGCGACGCAATGGGCGGCGCACCCCATGCCAGCGAAATCCCCTACGTGTTCGATACGCTCGCGGCACGAACGCAGTGGAAGGTGGTTCCGGGAGAGCAGGCGGTCGCCAGTGCCACCCACAAGCGCTGGATCGAGTTTGCGGTTACCGGTGCGCCGGGCACCGATTGGCCTGCCGCTACAGCCGACGACTCCAAGGTCATGCTCATAGCCGAAAAGGGCACCGACCATGTCGAAGATCCATATCGCGCGCGCCTTGATTTCGTGGAAAGCCTTGCAGGCGCAAAATAGAGTCTGACGGGTCGCAACCGCAGGCAGCAACAGACGCCACGCGCCCGGTCTCCTCAGGAGGCCGGGCGCGATTGCTGTCCGGGCAGGGCAGTGTCATCCCGAAATTCTACCCGGCGCGTTGACATTCGCCCGCGAGTGTTCATCTGTGCCGAATGCTTTCGCAAAAGACGCGATATACCATCCGGGCGCTGCAACATCTTTCCGACACGTTCGGGCAAGGCCCTGTGCGCCTCGATGCGATCGCCGAGGCGCAGAACATCCCGCGCAAGTTCCTCACCGTGATCCTGTCCGAGATGGCGCGGGAAGGAATCGTCATTTCCCATCGCGGGCGTGAGGGGGGCTACGAGCTCGCCTTGCCGCCGGTGGACATCCGTTACGGCGATATTATCCGCCTGACGCGGGGCAGTCTGGCGCTCGTGCCTTGCGCGGCCCGCAATGCCCATGAAACCTGCAACAACTGCCTGCCCGAAGCCGAGTGCCGGCTGCGCGGCCTGATGCTCCAGCTGCGCGACGAAACCGCCGCCATTCTTGACCGGATCACCCTTGCCGATCCGATCGCGCTGGAGCCTCCCTTCACCGAAGCGTAAAAGACCGCAACTTCACTTGGCGTTCAGGAACCGGCTGGCTATAGGGTCGGCATGACCGTCCTCGACATGCGCCGTCCGCTGCGCTTCGCCGTCCTTGCTGCTGCCACTGTCGCCATGGGCGTGACTGCAGGCTGTGCTGGCGGAGGAAACAAGAAGAAGGACGTCGCCTACGTCGCTCGCGACGTCGACACGCTCTACACCGCCGCGAAGGATCGTCTCGATCGCGGCGATTCGAAGCAGGCTGCCGCGCTGTTCGACGAGGTCGAGCGCCAGCACCCCTATTCGCCGTGGGCCCGTCGCGCCCAGCTGATGAGCGCTTTCAGCTACTACGTCGCGCGCGATTACTCGAAGTCGGTCCAGTCGGCCCAGCGCTTCCTGTCGATACACCCCGGCAACAAGGACGCGCCCTACGCCTACTACCTCGTCGCGCTGTGCTATTACGAACAGATCTCCGACGTCACGCGCGACCAGAAGATCACCCAGCAGGCGCTGACGGCGATGAACGAGCTGGTTCGCCGTTATCCCAACACCGACTACGCGGCGGATGCGCGCCTGAAGATCGACCTGATCAACGATCACCTTGCCGGCAAGGAGATGGAGATCGGTCGCATGTACCAGCGCAGCGGCAAGTGGCTGGCGGGCACGCTTCGCTTCCGCACCGTGGTCGACAAGTTCCAGAGCACCAGCCACACGCCCGAAGCGCTCTATCGCCTGGTCGAAAGCTACCTTTCGCTCGGCCTGCCGCAGGAAGCGCAGAAGGCTGCTGCGGTTCTCGGCACCAACTATCCCGGCAGCAAATGGTACGAGCGCTCGTACGAGCTGATGAACAAGTACGCGCCGGGCACCAAGGCCGTCTGAGCTTCGCTCAGAACCCCCTGATCTTCATTCAGAACCCATAGACCAGCGTCAGCCGGCTTGTCGTATCCGTGCCAAGCCGCCCGAGTTCCGGGGCGGTTTCGTGCTGGATCATGTACGAAAGCCGCGCCTTCAGCTTTCCGATGAGGCGGGAATCCAGCGCAGCTAACGTGTAGAACGTGCTGCCTTGCGCATCGACATAGGCGCTCGCGTCTTGGCTGTATTCCAGTGACGGCGAGAGCTTGAACTTGGCCTCGATCGAGGCGAGTCCCGCGACAACCGATTCCCGTTCCGCACCCACCGGATTGGTCACGCGCCACGCAGGCCCGGCCTTGACGCTGAGCTTGGCTCCCTCATCCTTCAGCACGCTGTACCCGAGGCCGCCGGATATGCTGTAGCGCGAGGCAAATCCCTGAAAGCGGTCCTTCTCGAACTGGCCCAGCCCGTAAATGTAGCCGCGATCATCGAACTTGTAGTTCGGCTCGGCAGAGAACCGGTATTGCTCTCGCGTAACGACATCGGCCGTTTCCTGATAATCGGCGCGGGCGGACGTGGCGACGCGCCAGTTCTGCCCTTCGGCCAGAAGCTTGAAACCACCGACCAGGCCGATGCCGGGAGCGTTCCCGGTGTTGGCAAAAGCGCCTGCCTCGCCTTCGCCGGTCAGCCTCGTGCCGCCCGCTTCAGCCGCTGTCGGTGCCGTGTCGCGGCGCGCAGGTGCAGCGGGGGCGGCGTCTGCCCTGGCGATTGCGGTAGCCGCGCGCATGACCTTCCATTGCGCCACGATCTGTTCGATCGCGTCGGCCGCGCCGGGATAGGCCCGCTTTGCCGTCCGGATGACCACCTCGGCCTCGGCCGCATTTCCGGATTCAAGCGCGGAACCAACCATCTCCCGCACGCCCGCGGGCAGCTCTTCGCCGGGCGCGGGCTTGCTGGATTGTGCTTCAATCACAACAGGTTGAACTTGCAGGTCGGCTAGCATGCGGCAACGGGCTCCATGGCCCGGCGCTTAGCATGGCGCGTCCGGAGCTTTCCACCGCTTATGTGCCGCCTTTGGCTAAGGCCGCAATCAGGCGATCTCCAGCCGCGCCTCGGATTGCACCGCCTCGCGCACGGCATCGAGGAACTGGTCGGTGGCCCGGTCCCAGTTGTGCCGTGCCCCCTGTACCGCCGCGCCCACGCGGTCGCATCGCAGCGCCTTGGCAATGGCCAAGGCGAGATCGTCCTCCAGCGCGCCGATCGTCATGGGAAGATCATTGTCGGGCCCGCGGCCGCCAAAGCCAATGATGTCCAGCGGTCCGGGCACCGGGTAGGCTGCAACCGGTACGCCGCAGGCCAGCGCTTCGATAACGACAAGGCCGAAAGTGTCGGTCTTGCTCGGGAATACGAAGACATCCGCAGAGGCATAGGCCCGCGCCAGCTCAACGCCATGGCGAGCGCCGAGGAATACCGCATCGGGGAACCGGTCTTTCAGTCGCGTCAGCGCTGGACCGTCGCCGACGATGACCTTGGTTCCGGGCACGTCGGCATGCAGAAATGCCTCGATGTTCTTCTCGATCGCCACTCGCCCCACGTTCAGCATGATCGGGCGGGGCAGGTCTGCCAGTTCGGGCAGGGGATCATGATGCGGGTGGAACACCTCGCGGTCGATTCCGCGCGTCCACAGCCGCGTGTGGTTCAGGCCATGGCTGGCCAGTTCGTGCGCCAGTGTCGGCGTCGATACCAGCACCGCGCGACTTGCCCCGTGGAACCGTCGCATGACCGGCCAGAACCGCTCCGGCTTGAGACCCGTTCGCACCGCGGCATATTCAGGGAAGCGCGTGTGGAAGGCGCTTGTGAACGGCACGCCATTGGCCTTGCACCAGCTCCGCGCGCTCCAGCCGATCGGTCCCTCGGTGGCGATGTGCACGACATCCGGGGCGAAATCGCTGAGGGTTCGGCGCGTTCCGAAGCGCGGCAGCATCGCCAGCCGGATCTCGCTGTAGCCCGGCAGCGGCATGGTCAGAAACTGGCTCGGGGTGACCAGTTCGACCTCGTGGCCGCGCGCGACCAGCCGCTCCACCGTCGCTGCCAGCGTGCGGACCACGCCGTTCACTTGGGGGTGCCAGGCGTCGGTGCAGATCGCGATTCTCATGCCGGTTCTTCCTCGAGTTGCGGGATCGGCTTCAGAGCGGCCTTTACGGCTGCGGCCCGCCGCGTCTCGTCGGCCCAGTCGATGATCGCCATGCTCCCATCGAATTCCTCGGCCAGCGCGGTGCAGCTCTCCACCCAGTCGCCATCATTGTAGTAAGTCACGTCGCCGATCTGGCGGATCTCGGCGCAGTGGATGTGCCCGCAGACCACACCATCCACGCCCATGTCCCGCGCGGCGTGGGCCACGGCCTCCTCGAAGTCGCAGACGAACTGGACTGCGTTCTTGACCTTCTTCTTGAGGTAGGCCGAAAGTGACCAGTACGGCAGCTTGAACTGGCGGCGGGCCAAGTTGAACAGCACGTTCGCTCGCAGCAACAGCGAGTAGGCCTTGTCGCCGAGGAAGGCGAGCCAGCGGGCATAGAGCACCACGCCATCGAACCCGTCACCGTGCGTCACCAGCAGGCGCCGCCCGTCGGCAGTCTTGTGGATCGCCTCCAACGCCAGTTCCACGCCGCCGAAGCTCATCCCGGCATAGGGGCGCAGCATCTCGTCATGGTTGCCCGCGATCAGGATCACCCGCGTCCCGCGATGCGCCATCTTGAGGATGCGGCGGATGACCTCGTTGTGCGCATCCGGCCAGTACCAGCCCTTGCACAGTCGCCAGCCATCGACAATGTCGCCGACCAGGTAGAGCGTCTCGCACTCGATTGCCGCGAGGAAGTCGAGCAGCATCGCCGCATTGCAGCCCCGCGTGCCGAGGTGCACGTCGGAAATCCACACCGTGCGCAAACGGCGCTTGGGGCGAAAGCCGCGCGGTTCCGGCAAATCAAGCCAGGCAGGGGCCGAAGACAGCAGATCGGCGGCAGACTTGAACGGCGTCTTGCCGGCGAGCTTGGCGTGGGGTGCCATGAGCGAACCTTTCTCCATCTGGAGCCACCAATGGCGGATTCGCATTGCGTGCGTGTGGCACCGTGTCACCCGAATGAAACAAGTCGAGAACGAAACGCACTTCCCTGCGTGGACGAGCGCGGCGCAACCGGCTAGAGAATCGCGCGATGCTCACCAGCCTGTCGATCCGCAATGTCGTGCTCATCGAGGCGCTCGATCTCAGCTTTGCCAGCGGCCTAGGCGTGCTGACGGGCGAGACCGGCGCGGGCAAGTCGATCCTGCTCGATGCGCTGGGCCTCATTCTCGGCGATCGGGCCGACAGCGGCCTTGTCCGTTCGGGCGAAGATCAGGCCAGCGTTACCGCCACGTTCGAGTTCGATCGCTTTCCGCCTGCGATCCGCTCCGCGCTCAACGAAGCGGAAGTCGATGTAGAGCCGGGCGAGGCGCTGATCATCAAGCGCCGGGTGAGGGCCGATGGCGGCTCCAAGGCCTTCGTCAACGACCAGCCGGTCGGCGTCGCCTTGCTTCGCGAACTGGCTCGCAGCCTGGTCGAACTTCACGGCCAGCACGATGATCGCGGCCTTGTGAATGCGCGTGGTCATCGCGCACTCCTGGACCGTTATGCCGGGGCCGATGTGGCGGGCGTAGAAGCCGCATGGTCGAAGTGGCGCAAGGCCGAAGATGCACTCGATGCCGCCCGCGCTGCCGTCTCGCGCGCGGCCGAGGAGCAGGACCTGCTGCTCGCCCACCTCGCCGAACTCAACGCCCTTGCCCCGGTGCTGGGCGAGGAAGAGGAACTCGCCGGCCAGCGCGCCGACATGCAGAAGGGGGAGCGGCTGTCGGGCGATCTCGTCGAACTGCAGCGCCTGTGGGAAGGCTCGGACTCCGCGCTCGCCACCTTGCGCAGCGCCGCCCGCCGCCTTGATCGCATCGCGGCCGAGCACCCGCTTCTGGCCGAGGCGCTGGAGGCGCTTGACCGCGCCGTGATCGAAGCGAGCGAGGCCGAGGACAAGCTCGCCCGCGCCGCCGAGGCACTGGCCCACGATCCGGCGCTGCTCGACCGGATCGAGACCCGCCTGTTCGACTTGCGCGCCGCTGCCCGCAAGCACGGCTGCACGGTAGACGACCTTCCGCACAAGATGACCGAGATGCGCACCGCGCTCGACGCCATCGAAGGTGGCGAGGCGCAGATCGCCGGGCTTGAGCGGACCGCCCGCGAAGCCGCGCTCGATTATCAGGCCAAGGCCGAAGCGCTCTCGGTCCAGCGTGCAGAGGCGGCCCGCCGGCTGGACAAGGCGGTCGCTGCCGAACTCGCGCCACTCAAGCTCGATGCCGCAAAGTTCCACACCGCCGTCCTGCGCCTGCCCGAGGATCGCTGGGGCGCTGGCGGCATTGACGCCGTCGAGTTCCTGATCTCGACCAACCCCGGCGCCGATTTCGCCCCGCTGGGCAAGATCGCTTCGGGCGGCGAACTTTCGCGCTTCATCCTCGCGCTCAAGGTTGCCCTTGCGGAAGAGGGCGGGGCAGCGACGATCATCTTCGACGAGATCGACCGTGGCGTCGGCGGGGCCGTAGCCAGTGCCATCGGCGATCGCCTCTCGCGCCTTGCCAGCGGGGGGCAACTGCTGGCCGTCACCCACAGCCCGCAAGTCGCCGCGCGCGGTGATCGGCACTACATGATCGCCAAGTCCTCGGAAGGGACAGTCACGCGCACTTCGGTCGCGCTTCTCGATGCAGCGGCGCGCAAGGAAGAGATTGCGCGGATGCTCTCGGGCGCCGAAGTCACCGCCGAGGCGCGCGCCCAGGCCGACCGGTTGCTGGAAAAGGCGTGAGCAGGCTCGATACCATGCTGAATTTCGCCGTACTCGATCGCCCCGTCTGGCATTCGCTGGGCGGACCACAGCAGGCGCTGGATCTTGGCGGAGGTCATGTTCGCAGGCTCGACCCTGCCTATGGCCCCTTCGCCGCAGCAGTTGCGGGCGCAGAAGCTGACCTTTCGCAGCACCTTCACGGCGGTGAAATCTGGCTTGTCGAACCCGAAGCCGTGCCTGCGCCCAAGGGCCTTCAGGTCCTGCGCACCGCGCCGTTGCTCCAGATGATCGCCGATGGTCCGATCGCACCATTCGAGGATGCGGAGATCGTGCCATTGGGTGAAGCCGACGCGGCGGAGATGGCCGAACTGGCAATCGCCACCGAGCCCGGCCCATGGGCGTCTGAAACATGGCGCTATGGCCAGTTCTACGGCATCCGCATCGATGGCCGCCTTGCCGCCATGGCGGGCGAACGCATGCGTCCGGCGCCGCACCTGGCCGAAGTCAGCGGCGTCTGCACCTGGCCGGAATTCCGGGGCAGGGGCCTTGCCGCGCGCCTGATCCGCAAGGTCATGGCCGGCATGGCCGCGCGCGGGGAAGTGCCCTACCTGCACAGCTACGCCACCAACGCCTCGGCGATCCGCCTCTACGAAAGCCTCGGCTTCCGCGCCCGCCGCGCCATGGTCGCCACGCTGCTTGGACCTGAATGATGATCGAGATGACCGAAGCCGATGCCGCCAACGAGCTGATGCGCCTCGCGCGCCAGATTGCGAAGCACAACCGGCTCTATCACGCCGAGGACGCGCCTGAGATTTCGGATGCCGAATACGATGCGCTGGTTCGCCGCAACGCCGAACTCGAAGCCGCCTTTCCGCACCTGATCCGGCCTGACAGCCCGAGCGCCCAAGTCGGGCATGAAGTGGCAGCGTCGCCATTGGGCAAGGTTGCCCACGAGGTTCGCATGATGAGCCTCGACAACGCCTTCACCGACGAGGAGGTCGAGGAGTTCGTCGCCCGCGTCCGCCGTTTCCTCGCGCTGCCCGAAGGCGCGGAAGTGGTAATGACGGCAGAGGACAAGATCGACGGCCTGTCCTGCTCGCTGCGCTACGAGAACGGCAAGCTGGTTCGCGCCGCCACGCGTGGTGATGGGCAAGTGGGCGAGGACGTGACGGCCAACGTCGCCCATATTGCCGACATTCCGCAGGAATTGAAGGGCGCAGGCCTGTTCGACGTGCCCGCCGTCTTCGAAATCCGTGGCGAGGTCTATATGGCCAAGGCCGATTTCCTCGCGCTCAACGAGCGTCAGGCCGAGGCAGGCGACAAGGTCTTCGCCAACCCGCGCAATGCCGCCGCCGGATCGCTGCGCCAGAAGGACGCCAGCGTCACAGCCGCCCGTCCCTTGCGCTTTCTCGCCCATGGCTGGGGCGCGGCCAGCGAGGTGCCCGCCGCGACCCAGTTCGAGATGATGCGCAAGATTGCGGATTGGGGCGTGCCGGTCTCGCCATTGCTTGTCCGCTGCTCGTCGGCCGCCGAGATGGTCGCGCACTATCGCTCCATCGGCGCGCAGCGGGCCGATCTGCCCTATGATATCGACGGTGTGGTCTACAAGGTCGACCGCCTCGACTGGCAGGAGCGCCTCGGCTTCGTCGCCAAGGCCCCGCGCTGGGGCATCGCCCACAAGTTCCCGGCCGAGAAGGCCGAAACCACGCTCGAAGCCATCGACATCCAGGTCGGCCGCACCGGCAAGCTGACACCTGTCGGGCGGTTGAAGCCGGTGCTGGTCGGCGGCGTCACCGTCACCAATGTCACGCTCCACAATCGCGACGAGATCGGTCGCCTTGGCCTTCGCGTCGGTGACCGCATCGTCCTCCAGCGCGCGGGCGACGTCATCCCGCAGGTTGTCGAGAACCTGACGAGGGAGGAACCGCGCGAACTTTACCACTTTCCCGATCATTGCCCCGAATGCGAGTCCGAGGCCGTGGCGGAGGAAGGCGAGGTCGACGTGCGCTGCACCGGCGGCCTGATCTGTCCGGCTCAGCGCGTCGAACGCCTCAAGCATTTCGTCAGCCGGGCGGCACTCGACATCGAGGGGCTGGGCGAGAAGACCATCATCGAGTTCTTCCAACTCGGCTGGCTCGAAAGCCCCGCCGACATCTTCCGTCTGCGCAAGCGCCGCAGCGACATCGTCGGGCGCGAAGGCTGGAAGGACAAGTCTGTGGACAACCTGTTGGCAGCGATCGAGGCCAAGCGCCAGCCGGACGCGGCGCGCCTGCTGTTCGGGCTTGGCATACGCCACGTCGGCGCAGTGACCGCGCGTGATCTGTTGAAGCGTTTCGTCACGCTGCCTGCCTTGCGCGAGGCGGCAATCGCGGAGCGGGAAGGGGGCGATGCTACTGCCGATCTCCTCTCCATCGAAGGCGTCGGCCCTGTGGTGGTCGAGGCGCTCGGTGACTTCTTCCACGAACCGCACAACATCGCCGTGTGGGATGACCTGCTCTCCGAAGTCTCCCCGCCACCCTATGTCGTCGAGACCAAGGACAGCGCGGTGGCTGGCAAGACCATCGTTTTCACCGGCAAGCTCGAAACCATGAGCCGCGACGAGGCCAAGGCCCAAGCCGAAGCCCTCGGCGCGCGCGCGGCAGGCTCGGTCTCCGCCAAGACCGACCTCGTCGTGGCGGGGCCGGGCGCAGGCTCCAAGCTCAAGCAGGCCGCCGCGCTAGGTATCGATGTGATTGATGAGGCCGCCTGGGCCGAGATCGTGCGGAATGCCGGATGATGCTTGAACAACTCGCCGCCATCGCTGCCGAAGCGGGCGCCCTGCTCAAGGCGAGCAAACAGACCATCGCCGTCGTCGATGGCTCCACCGGAGGCCTGATCAGCGCAAGCCTGCTCGCCATGCCCGGCGCTTCGGCGTTCTACCTTGGCGGCGGGGTGATCTACACGCTCAAAGGGCGACGGATCGTCCTGGGCCATGCGCCCGGTTCCTTGCGTGGCTATACATCGGCGCAAGAGGACTATGCGCTGGCGCAAGCCCGCCTGATCCGCGAGCGTTACGGCTCCGATTGGGGCATAGCCGAAACTGGCGCTTCCGGCGGCAGTTCGCACCCCTTGGGTGTCGCTTCCGGCACCAGCGCGATCGGCGTCGTCGGGCCTGGCGGGGTCGACGCCTCGGTGCGAGTGACCACCGAGAGCGACGACCGCCTTGCCAACATGCAGGCATTCACCCGCGCCGCACTGGAACTCCTGCGCGATACGCTGGCCGCTCACTCCGGCAGGTAATTCGGCTTCCGCTTCTCCAGAAACGCCTGCATCCCCTCGCGGAAGTTCGGACTGGCAGAGGTCATCAGCTGGTTTCGGTTCTCGATGGCCATCGCCGCCTCAAGGCTCGGTGCATCGATGGCGAGGTTGAGGCCCTCCTTGGTCATCCTGAGGCCCATTGGCGAGGCAGCGAGAAGGTCATCGACGTACGTCTGGCCTGTGGCTTCCAGTTTGTCGTCGGGCACCACTTCAGAGACGAGGCCGGTCGCCAGTGCGCGCGACGCATGGATGAAGCGGCCGGTCAGCATCAGCTCGCTCGCCACCGAAGTGCCGACAAGGCGCGGCAGGAAGTAGCTGCAGCCCATGTCGCAGGCGGACAGGCCGAGCTTGATGTAGGCGGCGTTCATCTTCGCGCTTGTCCCGGCAATGCGGATGTCCGAAGCCAGCACGAACGAGAAACCACCTCCGCAGGCTGCGCCATGGACGAGGCTGACGATCGGCTGGGGGCAGCGCCGCATCTTGATATAGACGTCCGCCAGATAGCCCTGAAAGCTGAAGCCGCCCGCGAACGGTATCTCCTCGCGGTTCTCTGCGCGCTCCTTGATGTCGAGCCCGGCGCAGAAAGCCTTGCCCGCGCCGCGCAGCACGACCACGCGCGTGTCACGGTCATGGAACAGCTCGCCGAAATAGTCCGAAAGCTCGCGCACCATCTGCAGCGAAATGGCGTTGAGAACCTCCGGCCGGTTGAGCGTTACCCAGTCGGCCGCGCCGCGCTTTTCGATGGTGAAGGTTTCGTAGGTCATCGCGCATCTCCCGCCTTAACCGGATGATTAAGCGTCGATGCGCGTCGCGCAAGCCTGTTCGCGCCTCACCAGCGCTTAGACCACTCCGGCAGAGCGCCAACGCGGCTCGAGCGAACACCGCCCGCCGCGCGTCGCCGCAGCCACAGGATCGACCAGTCGCCACGCACCATGCGCGCCGCGAGCCGCAAGCCCGCCTTGCGATAGGCCGCGCGCACCGCAGCCTCCTGCGTCTCGAGCAGTCCCGCCAGCAACACGCTGCCGCCCGGCACCACGGCGCGGGCGAATTCGGGAGCAAGCTCCACCAGCGGCCCGGCCAGAATGTTGGCGATCAGCAGATCATAAGGTCCGGCGGCTTCAAGAAGTGGATGATCCATGCCCGCCGCGATGACCATCGCCATGCGTCCGGCGCCGTCGCCCAGCGGAATGCCGTTGTTGGCTGCGTTCTCTGCGACGACCGGCCCGCACACCGCATCGATGTCGCTGGCGATGGCGCGCGCCCTCGGCCACAAGTGCAGCCCGGCAAAGCCGAGCAGTCCGGTGCCGGTGCCGATGTCTGCCAGATTTCGAACGGTCACGCCCTGTTGCTTCATGTGGCTGAGCATGGCGAGGCAACCCGCGGTCGTAGCATGTTGGCCGGTGCCGAACGCCTGGCTTGCCGGAATGACGAAGTCCCGAACGCCGCGCTCGTTCAGCGGTGGATACTCGGGCGTGTGGACATGAAACACGCCTTCGCGGATCGGTTCGACGCCCTGCTGGCTCAGCGTCACCCAGTCAGTCTCGGGCAGCTTCTCGATGTTCAGCTTGGGCGGCGTGCCCTCGAACAGGTCGGCGATAGCGTCCTGGTCGGCCTTGGTCGGCTTCCGGTCGAGCCATGCTTCGAGTTGCCAGTCCTCGGGCTTGTCCTCGGCGATCTCGCTTCCCGCGATCACGATGTCGTGGTCCCAGTCCCACGCATCCTCGTGCGCGATCAGCGCGGCCTGGACGACATCGCGCGGGGCGAAGACGGTTACTTTCCAGCTCACTTGGCAATGGCCCTTTCCAGACGATCCTTCGCGCCAGCCACCAGCGCCTTGCAGGCCTTCCGATCTTCCAGCGGTTGCGCGCCGCTCATGCGTTCGAACATGGCGCTTGAAGAAGGATGCGGCGTCAGCAGAATGCCGCACTCCAGCGCCTCGACTTGCGCGAAGGTCTTGCGGAACATCGCCACGCGCTCTGGGTGATCGGCAAAGCGATAGGTGCCGAGCGGCAGCGCGGTCAGGCTGTCGACGTAGGTGATCGTGCGGCAGTCACTTCCTTCGCACGATTTCCAGTGCCAGCTCGTCGAGCCCTCGGTGTGTCCCGGCGTAGCGAACGCCGTGATCTTCAGCGGCCCGACGCTGAACACGTCACCGGTCTTGAGGATGAAGTCCACCCGCGCCGGGCGCGAGCCATGAATCTCCTGCGCCTGCGGGTCAGCCGGGCTGACCTTGCCGCTGCGAATGACCTTGGCGGCCTCGGCCGTCGCGACGAAGCGCGCCCCCGTTGCCTTCTCCAACGCAGCCAGCCCGCCGACATGGTCGAAATGCTCGTGGCTGGAGACGATCAGGCCGATGTCCTTGGGGTTGAAGCCCAGCTTGCGAATGTTGGCGAGCACCTGAGGCGCGGCATCCTCCATCCCGGCATCGACCAGGATGTGTCCCTGCGGACCGGTGATCAGCAGGACCGTCACTCCACAAGTGCCGACATACCACACATTGCCGAAGACTCGCGCGGGCGGAGCCGGGTCGGAGAAGCCGTCCTTGCCTTCGCATGACCGCGCGAGCGCAACGGCATCGGACCGGGCGGGCGGGGCGGGTGGCGTCGCTGCGGTTGCGGCAAGCAGGGCAAGAGTGAGGCTCATGAGGTGCGTCTAGGCACCGTCCTGCGACAGCGCAACCGGCTGTCCTTTTTTACATCCCGCATACGCTTGCGCAGGCGGTCTTTTCGACTAATAGGACTCGCAATCCGTCGCGGGGGGCTGTCCTTTCCGCGATCCTTGTACCTAGTCGAGGGGGTATGTTCATGGCGCAGGCGCGCAAGGCACGGCCGATTTCTCCGCATCTCCAGATCTGGCGCTGGGGCCCGGCCATGCTGGTTTCGATCCTGCACCGCATCACCGGCAACGGCCTTGCGTTTGCGGGCCTTGGTCTCCTGCTGTGGTGGATCGGTGCGCTGGCGAGCGGGGCTTCGGCCTACCAGACCTTCCTCGATTACGTGTGGCTCGGCACCGGCGGCGGCCTGCAGACGGTCACGGCGATTCTCGGCAAGGTCGTGCTTGTCGGCCTGACCTGGGCCTTCTTCCAGCACGCGGCATCGGGCATCCGCCACCTGATTCTCGATATCGGCGCCGGCTACGAGCTGGAGACCAACGCCCGCTGGTCGAGCCTGACGATCGTCATTTCGGTCCTTCTGACCGTCGCATTCTGGGCCTTCGTGCTGCTGCGCTGAGCGCCGGCACGAACCTTAGCTAGAGAGGCATCTCATGGGTAACGGCACCTCCATCGGTCGCGTTCGCGGGCTGGGCTCCAGCCACGAAGGCACCCATCACTGGCTCACGCAGCGCCTGACGGCCGTGGGCAATCTCGTCCTGATCACGTTCCTGATCGTCAGCCTCGCGCTGCTGCCGGACTACAGCTACGCCACGGTGCGCGGCTGGGTTGCGCGCCCGCTGCCGTCGATCGCGCTGATCCTGATCATGATCAACACCTTCACCCATGCCCGTATGGGCGTGCAGGTCATGCTCGAAGACTATGTCCATGAAGAGGGCGGCAAGGTCGTCGCCTGGCTTCTGGTCAATGCAGTGCCCTTCGCGGCTGCTGCCTTCGGCATCCTTTCGGTTCTGCGCATTGCGCTCGGGGGCGCATAAGACATGACGACTCAGCCTGCCTACAAGATCATCGACCACACCTACGACACTGTCGTCGTCGGTGCCGGCGGTTCGGGCCTGCGCGCCACCATGGGTTCGGCCCAGGCCGGCCTGCGCACCGCCTGCATCACCAAGGTCTTCCCGACGCGCTCGCACACCGTGGCGGCGCAGGGCGGCATCGCCGCCTCGCTCGGCAACAACTCGCCCGACCACTGGACCTGGCACATGTACGACACCGTCAAGGGGTCGGACTGGCTGGGTGACCAGGATGCGATCGAATACATGGTGCGCGAAGCCCCGGCTGCGGTCTACGAACTGGAACACGCCGGCGTGCCGTTCAGCCGCAACCCCGAAGGCACGATCTACCAGCGTCCGTTCGGCGGCCACATGCAGAACATGGGCGAGGGCCCGCCGGTGCAGCGCACCTGCGCCGCGGCTGACCGTACCGGTCACGCGATGCTTCATGCGCTGTACCAGCAGTCGCTGAAGTACGACGCGGACTTCTTCATCGAATACTTCGCGATCGACCTGATCATGGAGAACGGTGAATGCCGTGGCGTGATCGCGCTGTGCATGGACGATGGCTCGATCCACCGCTTCCGCAGCCACGCGGTCGTGCTGGCAACCGGCGGCTATGGCCGTTCGTACTTCACCGCCACTTCGGCCCACACCTGCACCGGTGACGGCGGCGGCATGGTCCTGCGCGCAGGCCTCCCGCTGCAGGACATGGAGTTCGTCCAGTTCCACCCGACCGGCATCTACGGCGCGGGCGTGCTGATCACCGAAGGCGCACGCGGCGAGGGTGGTTACCTCACCAACTCCGAGGGCGAGCGCTTCATGGAGCGTTATGCGCCTTCTGCGAAGGATCTCGCCTCGCGTGACGTCGTCTCGCGTTCGATGGCCATGGAAATCCGCGAAGGACGCGGCGTCGGTCCGCACAAGGACCACATCTACCTGCACCTCGATCACATCGATGCAGGCGTGCTGGCCGAGCGTCTGCCGGGCATCACCGAAAGCGGCAAGATCTTTGCCGGCGTCGACCTGACCCGCCAGCCGCTGCCGGTGGTTCCGACCGTCCACTACAACATGGGCGGCATCCCCTGTAACTACCACGGCGAAGTCGTCACCATCGGTGCCGACGGCAACCCCGAAACGGTCGTCCCCGGCCTGTTTGCGGTGGGCGAGGCTGCCTGCGTCTCGGTCCACGGCGCCAACCGCCTCGGCTCGAACTCGCTGATCGACCTTGTCGTGTTCGGCCGCGCCACCGGCCTGCGCCTCAAGGAACTGATCAAGCCGGGTACGTCGCACAACTCGCTGCCCAAGGACAGCGCCGACCTCGCGCTGACCCGCCTCGATCACTTCCGCCATGCCAAGGGCGGCTCGCCTACGGCGGAAGTGCGCATCGAGATGCAGCGCACGATGTCGGCCCACGCTGCCGTGTTCCGCACCGACGAGCTGATGGCCGAAGGCAAGGTCAAGCTTGCCAACACCTACAAGCGCATGGAGGACATCCACGTGTCCGACCGTTCGCTGATCTGGAACTCGGACCTGGTCGAGACGCTCGAACTGGACAACCTGATCAGCCAGGCCTCCGTCACCATGCATTCGGCCCACAACCGCAAGGAAAGCCGCGGCGCCCACGCGCACGAGGACTTCCCCGATCGCAACGATGCCGAGTGGATGAAGCACACCGCAGCCTGGTTCAACGGCTGGGGCGGCAAGGGTGGCGAGGTTCGCCTCGACTACCGTCCGGTCCACGAATACACGCTGACCGACGACGTCGAGTACATCAAGCCGAAGAAGCGCGTGTACTGATCCGACGCTGGTCCAGCAGGACCGGCCGTTTGTCGATCACTGAATGATATGATGCCGGGGTAGGAATACTCCGGCATCAGTCATTTCTGGCCCGCGCACTGGACGAGGCGATATGGGCCGCCTGGGGAGGCAGATCGATGAAGAGCGGTTGGAAGCATTCGAAGTTGACGCTCATCGTAGGGGCCGCGCTGATCGTGAGTGCAGCGGGCGCGATGGCGCAAGGCATGACGGACATGCCGCCGCCACCTGCTCCGCCAGCGCCGCCCGCACCTCCGGCTCCACCGTCACCCCCCGCACCGCCAGCTCCGCCAGCTCCGCCAGCTCCGCCTGCGCCCGCTATGGGCCAGCAGATCGTCATCGTCGAACGACATGGCGGCGAGGATGGTCAGGAATACGTCCGCACCGTCACCCGCGATGGCAAGACTTTCGTTTTCAAGAGCGACAAGCCGATGTCGGATGCCGACGTCGCGGCGAAGATCGCCCGCGCCGAGGCCGGGATTCCGCCCGTACCGCCGGTTCCGCCGATGGCCGGGAAGGGCGAGCGCCGGACTCAGCGGGTGATCGTGGTCGATGGCGAGAACGATGGCGTCACCGACATCGTTTCGGAAACCGGAGAGCATTGCAAGGGCAAGGCCAATCTTGCCGATGTCGATGCGACCGAGGAGCAGGACGGCAAGGTCACTCGCGTGCGCATCCGCACTTGCGGCAGCGAGGCGGAGATCGAGCGGCACGCCATGGCCGAAGCGCTCAAGGGCATTCGCGAGGCGCGGGAAGAGATTGCCCGCGACAAGTCGCTCTCCGACAAGATCCGCAAGCAGGTGCTCGACGAGCTTGATGCCGAGATGGCCAAGCTCAAGGCGAAAGGCTGAGGCCGCCGCTTACTGGGCCCGCTGGACGACCGGCTTGCTTTCGAAGCGGGCCGGTTCGGCCTTCGAGGCCTTGTCCTTTTCGTCCTTCTTGTTGTCTCCGTCCTTCTTGTCGGACTTGGCCTTGGCTTCGGCGGCATCGCGCGCCAGCCAGAATGCGGCGACATCCTTGGGCGTGGCCGCGCGGGCGGGATACTTGCATCCACGCTGTTCGCCCACGCCTTTGAGATAGGCGCGGCGGACGGAACCTGCGTAGATCGCCTCGTTCCACTTGCGCTGCTGGGCATTGGCACCGCTGATCTCGCGGATCACGCCACCGAACGGGATCAGCGAGCCAACCAGCGACTTGGCTATGTTGCCCATCTTGATCGTGGAATTGCCGTCATCGCGCGCGACGTCGATGTCATCGCCCAGCACGGCGTCGAGTTTCGCGACTTCGGCGGCGATGGCCGGACACTTTTTCAGGCCGGTAACGTCGTAGGGCTTGTTCCGCGCGGCGACGAGGACGTCGGGAACTTCGTCCTTCTTAATGTTGAAATCCGACAGAGGCTTTGTAACCACATCACCCGCCGTCACCTTTTCCTCCGAAACCGCAGTCTGAGCGGCAAGAGGAAAGGCGACGGCGAGCGTGCAAGGCATTATCGTTGCGAACCGAAGGGCCTTGGTGAACTTCATGTCTTGCTCCCCGTTTAGCAGCATGAAGCCACGGCCTTGCTTTCCGTTCCATGAATTAATGTTAACGGCCTGCGCTTACAGTGCCGCGAAAGTATCGCACTGGTCTTCGTCTGCCGTTTCCAGACCCTTGCGCAGCCACTGCATGCGCTGTGCCGCGCTGCCGTGTGTGAAGGCGGCTTCCACCGGACGCCGACCCGCAGCCTTCATCAGCGTATCGTCGCCAATCTGATGCGCCGCGCGCATCCCTTCCTCGATGTCGCCCGCCTCGATCCGGTCGCGATTGCGGCCCGCCCAGACCCCGGCGTAGCAGTCCGCCTGAAGTTCCAGCGCGACGGAATAGCGGTTGGCCTGGCTCGGGCTTTGCTCCTGCAACTGGCGCACCTTGGTCGACGTGCCGAGCAGGTTCTGGATATGGTGCCCGTACTCGTGCGCCATGACATAGACGCGCGCGAAATCGCCGCCAGCGCCCATCTGTCGGTCCATTTCCGTGTAGAAATCGGTGTCGATGTAGATGCCGCTGTCCGTCGGGCAATAGAACGGCCCCATCGCGCTCTGCGCAGCGCCGCAGCCGGAGCGGCCGTTCTGCGAATAGAACACCAGTGTCGGGGCCTCGAACGGAATGTTGGCCTGCCTGAACAGCGGCCCCCAGGTCTTGTTGAGCGACGACAGGGCGTTGCAGCTTTCCTTGCTGAATTCGTTGACGGTGCAGCTTTCGGCAAGGGAGGTGCCGCCTTGCTGTTCGACCGGCGCCGAAACCTGGCCCTGCTGCATCGAACCCAGCATCTGCATCGGGTCGACGCCGAACACCACCGCTGCGATCAAGGCGATGACGATCGAACCGCAGCCGACCTTGCCGCCACCACCGAAGGGAAAGCCGCCGCCCCCGCGCTGGTCCTGAACATTGATGGAATTGTCGAAATCGTCGAGCCGCATGGGCAAACCCCTTTTTTGCGTTTGCGACTGGACAAGCGGCGAGCCGCCCGCAATGCCAGCGCGATCAATCCATCCAGAAACCCCGGAGTAATCGAATGTTCCTGAAGGGCAAGTGCGCGCTCATCACCGGCTCCACCTCTGGCATCGGCCTTGCCTATGCGCGGGCGCTGGCGGCGGAGGGCGCGAACATCGTTCTCAACGGTTTCGGCGATGCCGATCAGATCAAGGCGCTGTGCGGTGAACTGGCCGCAACCAGCGGAGGGCGCGCGATCTTCGCTGCCGGAGACCTGACCAAGCGCGAGGGCACGGAGGCCATGGTGGCAACCGCGCTGGCCGAGTTCGGCGCGGTCGACATCCTGATCAACAACGCCGGGATGCAACACGTTGCGCCGGTCGAGGACTTCCCGGTCGAGAAGTGGGACGCGATCATCGCGCTCAACCTCACCTCCGCATTCGACGCCTGCCGCCTGTGCGTTCCCGGCATGAAGGCCAAGGGCTGGGGCCGCATCCTGTTCACTGCGTCGGCGCATTCGCTCACGGCATCGCCCTACAAGGCGGCCTACGTCGCGGCCAAGCATGGCATCGCCGGGCTGACCAAGACGCTGGCGCTGGAACTCGCCACCGAAGGTGTAACCGCCAATTGCATCAGCCCCGGCTATGTCTGGACCCCGCTGGTCGAGAACCAGATCCCGGACACGATGAAGGCCCGTGGGCTGACGCGCGAGCAGGTCATCAACGACGTGATGCTCGAGCGCCAGCCGAGCAAGCAGTTCGTCCAGCCTGACGAGCTGGCAGCGCTCGCCCTGTTCCTGTGCCGCGACGAGGCGCGCAACATCACCGGGGCGAACTACAACGTCGATGGTGGCTGGGTCGCGCAATAACGGCTCGCCCTGCGGCTCAATGTAAAGTTCTGTTCATCATCGGCGGTTCAATTGGGAACTTGCGCCGCGCTCCTGCTTTTGAGAGCAAGGGGTTGCGACGAAGCGTTTGGGGTCGGCGATGAAGCGTTACGGGGGCTGGCGGAGTGCGATGACCGGGGCCTTGGCTCTCGGCGCCCTCCTGCTCGTCGCCGCGCGCCCCGTGCCAAGGAAGCCCACGCCGGTCGAAGTGGCGCTCAAGGCCCATGTCGAGACGCTTGCCAGCGATGACTTCGACGGCCGCGAACCCGGTACCGAGGGCGAGACCAAGACCTTGCGCTATCTCGCGCGGCAGTGGTTCGACATCGGCATGGAAGCGGGGACCAACAGCCCAGCCGATGGCTGGTTCGCCCCGGTCGAACTGGTCGAGCGCGAGCCGATGCTCTCGCGCGCCAGCTTCCTGCGCGGGCGCAAGCGGGTGACCCTGCCAGCCGACAGCGTGTTCGTGGTGACCTCCGGCCTGCGCAGCCTGGTTCAGGACGCGCCGCTGGTGTTTGTGGGCAAGGGGACGATGGCCTCTCCTCCACGCGCCGAACTAGCCGGGCGCATTGCCGTGATGCTTGACAGCCTGCCAGAGGGCATGACGCGCGAGCAGGCCGGGGACCGCGCCGGACGGCTGCTCGATGCAGGCGCCCTGGCAGTAGTTACCGTGCTCGACGACGATCGCAGCCTCGAAGACGTGATCGCCCGTCGGCGCCGCGCGGGCTATGCCATTGCCGGTGAAAGGATCGGCAACGAGATCGAAGCCTTCCTATCCCCCGCCACCGCCGACCTCCTGCTGGCGGGCACGGCTCATGCCACGACTGCCAAGCTTCAGAGCGACGCGCTGTCGCCGGGGTTTGCGCCCTATCTGCTGGGGATCACCGGCACGTTCGAGGCCACAAGCCGCGAAACGCGGATCAAGACGCACAACCTGATCGGCAAGCTTGAGGGGCGCAATCCTTCTGCCGGAGCCGTCCTGATGATGGCGCATTGGGATCACTTCGGGGAATGCGGCGCTCCTCCGGCGGCTGACATCATCTGCAACGGCGCGATCGACAATGCCTCGGGTCTCGCCGTTTTGACGGAGACTGCGCGCATCCTCTCGCGGGGGAAGCCGCTCGAGCGCGACGTTTATTTTCTCGCCACCACCGGTGAGGAACTGGGCCTGCTGGGCGCGATGGCCTTTGCCGAGAACCCGCCGATTCCGCTCGACCGGTTCGTTGCCGCCTTCAACGTCGACAGCACCGGGCTGGTGCCTCCGGGCGGACCGATCGGCATCGTCGGGAAGGGGCTTACCCCGCTCGATCCTCTGATCGGCGATGTCGTCAAGCGGATGAAGCGCAAGCTGGCGGCGGGCGAGGGGGCCAACGCCTACATCCGCCGCCAGGACAGCTTCATCCTGATGCAGCACGACGTGCCCGCCGTGATGGTCAGCAATTCCTATGGTGACATGGAGCGGACCGAGCGGTTCATGGAAGAGACCTACCACCGTCCCAGCGATCAGCCGGGGCCGTGGATCGACTATGCCGGAATGGCCGACGACGTGAACCTGCAGGTCGAACTCGTCCGTGCCTTTGCCGATCCGAAACGCTACCCGGCGCGTGCTCCGGCGGCATCTGCAAAGCGGCCCTGAAATCGGGAACCAAACCCCCTAGCGGAACCGCCCCTTCCTGTTTACATGGGCCGCCACGAATCTCCCCGGACCTTTGGAAGTGGCGCGCATCATGGATATCCCTCTCGGCCTTACCTTCGACGACGTACTGCTGCGTCCCGCCGAGTCGGATATCGTGCCTTCGATGGCCGATACGCGCACGCGGCTGACCCGTGGCATCAATCTCAACATCCCGGTCCTGTCCTCGGCGATGGACACCGTGACCGAGGCCGACATGGCCATCGTCATGGCGCAGCTGGGCGGGATCGGCGTGCTCCACCGCAACCTCTCGATCGAGGAGCAGTGCGCTGCGGTGCGCGCGGTGAAGCGGTTCGAGAGCGGCATGGTCGTCAACCCGATCACCATCTCGCCCGATGCGCCGCTCGGTGAAGCACAGGCGCTCATGCGTCAGCACAGGATCAGCGGCATTCCGGTGGTCGAGGCTTCGGGCAAGCTGGTCGGCATTCTCACCAACCGCGACGTGCGCTTTGCCGACAACCCCAAGCAGCCGGTGCGCGAGCTTATGACGCACGAGAACCTTGCCACGGTGAAGCTCGGCGCCAGCGGCGACGACGCGCGCCGCCTGCTGCACCAGCGCCGGATCGAGAAGCTGCTGGTGGTCGACGACGCGTTCAAGTGCATCGGCCTGATCACGGTCAAGGACATCGAGAAGGCCGTGACCTTCCCTGATGCCACCAAGGACGCCGCCGGCCGCCTGCGCGTTGCCGCCGCCACCACCGTTGGCGAGAAGGGCCTGCTGCGCACGCAGGCGCTGGTCGAGGCCGAGTGCGATGTCGTCATCATCGACACCGCGCATGGCCACAACCGTGACGTTGCGCGCGCCGTCGAGGCGGCCAAGAAGCTGTCCAACTCGGTTCAGGTGATCGCCGGCAACGTCGCCACCGCCGAAGCCACCCGTTCGCTGATCGACGCGGGCGCGGACGGCGTGAAGGTTGGCATCGGCCCTGGCTCGATCTGCACCACGCGCATCGTTGCGGGCGTTGGCGTGCCGCAGCTGACTGCGGTGATGGAATGTGCCGCCGAAGCAGAAAAGTCGGGCGTTCCGGTGATTGCCGATGGCGGCCTGCGCACTTCGGGCGACGCCGCCAAGGCTCTCGCCGCCGGGGCCAGTTCGGTGATGATCGGCTCGATGCTGGCCGGCACCGAGGAAGCACCGGGCGAGACGTTCCTCTACCAGGGGCGCGCCTACAAGTCGTATCGCGGCATGGGTTCGGTCGGCGCAATGGCGCGCGGCTCGGCTGACCGCTACTTCCAGCAGGACATCAAGGACCAGATGAAGCTGGTGCCCGAAGGCATCGAAGGCCAGGTGCCCTACAAGGGACCGGCCAAGGACGTGGTCCACCAGCTTGTCGGCGGCGTGAAGGCCGCGATGGGCTACACCGGCAGCAAGACCATCGAAGACCTGCGCAAGCGCGCGCAGTTCGTCCGCATCACCAACGCCGGGCTTCGCGAAAGCCACGTCCACGACGTGACGATCACGCGCGAGGCGCCGAACTACAAGGTTGGCTGAGGGTCTCTGAATGACCCCGGCTGCGCGGGTTCAGGCCGCGATCGACCTGCTTGATGCGGTGATCGCGGCGGCGCGCGGGCAGGGTGCCTCGGCTGACCGTATCGCGGCGGACTGGTTCAGGGCGCGACGCTATGTCGGCTCGAAGGACCGTCGCGCCATTCGCGGACTGGTGTGGAATGCGATCCGGGCCTGCGGTGAAGTGCCGGTGTCCGGGCGCGCGGCAGTCTTGAGGCTGGCGCAGGACGACGCGGCGCTGAAGGCGCTGTTCGATGGATCGAACTATGGGCCTGCGCTGATCGAGGCAGGCGAACCGGTGGCTACGGGCGGCGTTGCACCTGCGTGGCTGACCGTGCGATTGAACGCCTCTGGCCTTGATGATCGGGAGCAGGCGGCGCTGCTGGGCAGGGCGCCGCTGGATATCAGGGCCAACGCGCTGAAGATCACGCGCGACGATTTGCGCGCCCGTCTGCCGATAGAGGCCGAGCCCACCGTCGCGCCGGAGGGGCTGCGCTTGCCTTCGGGCACGGCTGTCGAATCCTGGCCCGAGTTTTCCGATGGGCTGTTCGAGGTACAGGACGCTGGCAGCCAGATCGCCTGCATGGCGCTGGGCGTTCAGCCGGGCGAGGCGGTGGTCGATCTCTGCGCCGGGGCAGGGGGCAAGACGCTCTCTCTGGGCGCAGCGATGGCAAATCGCGGCAAGCTGCTCGCCTGCGACATTGACCGGCCACGCCTGTCGCGCCTGCCCGAACGCGCCGTGCGGGCGGGCGTGCTGGTCGAGACGAGGCTGCTCAATCCCAGGCGCGAGGCCGAGATGCTGGCCGACTGGCAGGGCAAGGCCGATGCGGTGATGATCGATGCGCCATGCTCTGGCACCGGCACCTGGCGGCGAAATCCCGAGGCGCGCTGGCGGCTCGATGCCAAGGCGATCGAGCGTTACTGCGCGATGCAGGCCAATGTGCTCGATATCGGCGCTGCGCTGGTGCGGCCGGGCGGACGACTGACCTATGTGGTCTGCTCGCTGCTCGATGCCGAGGGCGCGGATCGTATCGAGACGTTCCTGTCGGCCAATCCGGGTTGGGATGTTGCGCTTCCGCCTCTCCCAGCGGGTCGCCCCCGCGGCAAGGGTTGGCGGCTTACGCCCTTTGGGGATGGCACCGACGGGTTTTTCTTCGCAACGCTCGTGCGCCGTGTTAACTGAAGCGTCATGGACGTGGGTTCATTCAATGCTGGTCCAACCCAAGGTAACCGGACCAAGGAGCTGCTGATGCGTTACGCCCCCTTTGCGCTTGCCCTTTCGCTGGTCGTCGGCGTGACGGGAAGCATGGGCGTGGCAAGGAACACGGCTCCGGCTGATCCGCGCGTTGAAGCTCTGCTCAAGGACGGTCGCACCGCGCTGGCCAAGGGTGACGTGGCGGCGGCGACCGACAGCTTCGAGGCAGCGCTCGCCATCGATCCCGCCAGCAATCCCACGCTTCTGGCGCTGGCCGATGCCGCCCGCCGCGATGGACTGCAGGGCAAGGCGATCCACTATTACCGTCAGGTGCTCGAACGCGATCCGAACAACGTCGTCGCCATTTCCGGTGAGGGCGGCGCGATGGTCGAGAAAGGCGCGCTGGAGAAGGCCAAGCGCAACCTGACCCGGCTTGAGGGCCTGTGTGGCAAGGGCTGCGCCGAAACCGCCGAACTCTCCGCCGCCATTGCGCGCGGTCCGGCCAAGAAGGTGGTGTCGGCCGAGGCCGTGATCCCGGCCGACAAGGTCGAGACGAACTGATCTTTCCGGCGTTGCGTATTGTCGGGTTTCGCGCAGAGGCGCAGAGGAAGCAGAGTTCGCAGAGAAGGGTACGGGCTTCGCCCGGGATGACTAACGCAAAGACGCAAAGACGCAAAGAGGTTGTCCCGCGCCGCAGGCCTTCTCGCCAATCGGATCAAGCACCAATCGAGCAAAGCGGGTTCGCCGCAAAGCACTACATCTTCGCGTCTTTGCGGCTTTGCGTGAGATATCCCTTTTCTTCTCCGCGCCGTCTGCTCGCTCCGCGCTAAACCAAAAAGCTGCCATCGGACGTCAGATCAGGTCGCGGAATTCCTCGACGACCTGCCGGTAGACCCGCTTCTTGAACGGCACGATCAGTTCCGGAACCTGCTCGGGCTCGACCCAGCGCCAGGCTTCGAATTCCGCATGTTCGTGCGCGTTGAGATCGATGTCGGTATCCTCGCCCGCAAAGCGCATCAGCAGCCACTTCTGGCGCTGGCCGCGGAACTTGCCGCCCCACATCTTGCCCATCAGGAAATCGGGCAGGTCGTAGAGCAGTTCCTCGCGCGTCTCGGCGATGATGGTGACGAGGTGGGAGGAGACGCCGGTCTCCTCCTGCAACTCGCGCAGGGCGGCGGCGTGGAGGTCCTCGCCGTCGTCGATCCCGCCCTGCGGCATCTGCCAGGCGTCCATTTCCTTGTTGTCGATCCGCTTGCCCACGAACACGCGCCCGGCGCTGTTCACGAGCATGACACCGACACAGGGACGGTAGGGAAGCCCGGCAAATTCGTCTGTCATTTCAACCTTTCCAATAGCAGCCGCACCGCCTTGAAGATCGACTGCATGTCGGCCTGCGCGCTCGGGATCGCCTTGCGCACCTGCGTAAACCCGTGGATCGTCCCTTTCATTTCAAGAAAGACGACTTCTGCTCCAGACCGGATGAGTTCCGCGCCATAGACCCGCCCGCTGTCGCGAATCGGATCGAGGCCTGCCGTCACTAGCACCGTCGGCGGCGTGGTCGAGTGTTCGCCATAGATCGGATAGGCGCGCTTGTGCCCGGTCACCGCCTGATAGGCATTGGCGAACCAGTTCATCGAATCCGAGGTGAGCAGGAAGCCCTCGGCGAAATCGAGGAACGACTGGTGATCGGGCTTGTCGTCGGAAAGCGGGTAGATCGGCACCTGCATGATCACCGGCACCGCAGCGGGGCTTTCGACGAGCGCCTGCGTGACGACGATGGTCAGGTTGCCGCCCGCGCTGTCGCCCATCGGGATCAGGCCGGTGATCTCGCGCCCCAGCGTGGCCGAGTTCGCCGCGATCCAGCGCGCAGCTGCCTCGCAATCGTCTGGCGCGGCGGGGAAGGGGTGTTCGGGGGCGAGGCGGTAGTCCACCGCGATCACCGGCAGGTCGAGCTCCGCCGCAATTTCGGTGCAGAGGCTGTGGTGGCTGTCGAGATCGCCGATCACGAAGCCGCCGCCGTGGAAGAACACCACCGCCGGGCCCGCCTCGCGCGTTTCGCGCAGGTCATAGAGGCGCAGGGGGATGTCGCCGGCGGGCCCGGGGCAGGTCAGATCGCGGATCACCGCCAGTTCGCGCGGGTCCGCTTCGGCGAGTTGACCCATCGCAATGTAACTGGCGCGCGCAGCCTCCAGACCCATCTGGCTCATCGGCGGGGCATCGGTGCCGTTGAGGAAGGCCAGGAAGGCCTGGACGTCGGGGCGCACGTAGTGGGTCTTCTGATCGGTCATTGCGGTTCCTCGCCCTGTTGACAGGATTCGTTATAAACACCGTGGTAAGTTGGCTTTTGCAACTTGACTGGCAAGCGCATCGGGAATCAAGCGCGCAGGAGGATTTTTCCGCTCGCGCAGATTTTCTTCTTTGCGAACGGAACATCAGGGGCATAGGCGCGTGTCAGCACTGGGTGAGAGTCCCGGGCGCATCAGAGGACGATATGGCTACACTAGTTGATGGACCGGACGCACTGACGGGCGGCAAGGACACTCCCGCTCCCGAAGCGGTGGTCGTGCGCTTTGCCGGTGACTCGGGCGACGGCATGCAGCTGACCGGCGGTCAGTTCACCCTTTCCACGGCGCTGGCGGGCAATGACCTCGCCACTTTCCCGGACTTCCCGGCGGAAATCCGCGCGCCGCAAGGTACGCTGTTCGGCGTCTCTGCCTTCCAGATCAACTTCGGCTCGACCGAGATCGACACTGCGGGCGACCAGCCTGACGTGCTCGTGGCGATGAACCCGGCGGCGCTGAAGACCAACGTCGGCGCGCTCAAGGCTGGTGGCCTGATCATTGCCGACACCGGCGAGTTCAACAAGCGCAACCTCGAGAAAGCAAAGTACGAGGTCAACCCGCTCGAAGACGGCAGCCTCGAGAAGTGGCAGTTGCTGGCGTTCGACATCTCGGCGCTGACGCTCGAGGCGGTGAAGCCCTTCGGCCTTGGCAACAAGGAAGCGCTGCGCTGCAAGAACATGTGGACGCTGGGCCTTGCCCTGTGGATGTTCGACCGTGACCGCCAGCCGCTGGTCGACTGGCTCAACGCCAAGTTCGCCAAGAACCCGGTGCTGGCCGAGGCCAACATCGCCGCGCTGAACGCCGGCCACGCCTATGGCGAAACCGCCGAGCTTTCGGGTCCGCTCAAGCAGTATCACATCGCTCCGGTCGAGAGCGAGCCGGGCCTCTACCGCACCGTCACCGGCGCCGAAGCGATCAGCCTCGGCCTCGTTGCGGGCGCGCAGCTGGCCGATCTGCACATGTTCTTCGGCGGCTATCCGATCACGCCGGCCTCGGCGATCCTGCACAACCTTGCAAGGCTCAAGGAATAC
The DNA here is from genome assembly GCF_015694345.1 of Novosphingobium jiangmenense. Classification (GTDB taxonomy): domain Bacteria; phylum Pseudomonadota; class Alphaproteobacteria; order Sphingomonadales; family Sphingomonadaceae; genus Novosphingobium; species Novosphingobium jiangmenense. Next base: position 93,563 of record NZ_JADQDC010000006.1, on the reverse strand, counting down.
GGCGTCACCACCTTCCAGGCAGAAGACGAGATCGCCGCGATCGCCTCGGCCATCGGCGCAAGCTATGCGGGCCAGCTTGGCGTGACGTCATCGTCGGGCCCCGGCATTGCGCTCAAGGGCGAGGCGATGGGCCTTGCCATCATGACCGAGCTGCCACTGGTCATCGTCAACTCGCAGCGCGGCGGTCCGTCGACGGGCCTGCCGACCAAGACCGAGCAGTCGGACCTCTACCAGGCGGTCTATGGCCGCAATGGCGATGCGCCGATGCCGGTGATCGCAGCGCGCAGCGCTTCGGATTGCTTCGAAGTCGCCATCGAGGCCTGCCGCATCGCGGTGGAATACATGACCCCGGTCATGCTCCTGACCGATGGCTACATCGCCAATGCGGCCGAGCCGTGGAAGGTGCCGGATCCCGAAAGCTTCAAGCCGTTCCCCGTGACGTTCCTCGAAGCGAAGAACGGCCCCAACGGCGAGCTGCTGCCTTTCGCGCGCGACGAAAAGGGCGCGCGTCCGTGGATCAAGCCCGGCACCCCTGGCCTGATGCACCGCATCGGCGGCATCGAGAAGAACCCCGGCACCGGCAACATCGACTACTCGCCCGCCAGCCACCAGATCATGACCGACGCCCGCAAGGCCAAGGTCGAAGGCGTGGCGAACTCGATTCCGCTGCAGGAAGTCAACCACGGCGAGACCTCGGGCAAGCTCGTGGTCGTCGGCTGGGGCAGCACTTATGGCCCGATCTATCAGGCCGTGCGCCGCGCTCGCCGCAAGGGGCTGGACGTTTCCCACGTCCACGTCCGCCACATCTGGCCAATGCCGTCGAACCTCGGCGATCTGCTGCGCGGCTATGACAAGGTGCTGGTGCCCGAAATGAACACTGGCCAGTTCAAGACCGTGCTGCGCGACCAGTTCCTGATCGACGCCCAGCCGCTCAACAAGACCAGCGGCCAGCCCTTCACCATCGCGGAAATCGAAGCCGCGATCGAAGCTGCGCTCGCATAAAGGTTACGACAATGAACGAGATGACCAAGATCGCGGTCCAGACCACGCTCAAGGACTGGGAAACCGACCAGGAAGTGCGCTGGTGCCCGGGTTGCGGCGACTACGCGATCCTCAAGGCGGTGCAGCGCACCCTGCCGGAAATCGGCGCCGATCCTTCGAACACCGTGTTCGTTTCGGGCATCGGCTGCTCGAGCCGCTTCCCGTATTATGTGGAAAGCTACGGCTTCCACACGATCCACGGCCGCGCGCCCGCGTTTGCCACCGGCATCAAGCTCGCCAATCCGGACCTCGATGTCTGGCTGGTGACCGGCGATGGCGACGGCATGTCGATCGGCGGCAACCACACGATGCACATCCTGCGTCGCAACGTGAACGTGCAGATCCTGCTGTTCAACAACGAGATCTACGGCCTGACCAAGGGTCAGTTCTCGCCGACCAGCCGCGAGGGCACCAATTCGCCGACCTCGCCGCTCGGTTCGGTCGACCGTCCCGCTCTGCCTTGCGCCTTCGCGCTGGGTTCGGGCGCGCGCTTCATCGCGCGGGCCTATGACGTGTCGAAGAACCTGCCCGGCGTGCTAAAGGCCGCTCATGCCCACAAGGGCGCGGCGTTCGTGGAAATCTTCCAGAACTGTATCGTCTACAACAAGGATCGCTTCGACGATTTCGTTGCCAAGGGCGTGGCCGACCAGAACCAGCTGTGGCTGACCGATGGCGAGCCGATGCTGTTCGGTTCTGAAAAGTCGGGCGGCGTGAAGGGCATCGCGCTCGACATGGAGACGCTGACGCTCAAGGTCGTCGACGTGGTTGACGGCGACTGGCAGGCGGCGGGCGTGATCGTCCACAACGTCAAGAACCGCGCGCTTGCGCACATGCTGGTGGAAATGCCGTTCGGCCCGTTCCCGATGGCGCTCGGCGTGATCTACGACGATGCGCGTCCTTCCTATGAGGAAGTGCTGCTCGGCCAGGACGAACAGGCCCGCAAGGGCAAGGACGCCAACCTCGCCAAGCTGCTCGGCAAGGGCCAGACCTGGACGGTGAGCGGAACGGCTGCCGATCCGGTTTGATTGACGGATTGCCTCAGGCTTCGAAGGCCGCGAGAGTGCGACAGGCGCGCGCTCTTGCGGCCTTTCTGTTTGAGGGAACCCATTGGACAACCTGACGCATAGCCTTGTCGGATGGGCGCTGGCCGAGACGGGGCTGAAGCGCCGGACGCGCAAAGGTCTGGCGGCGCTGGTGCTGGCGGCGAACATGCCGGACATCGACGTGTTCTTCGGCTGGGCACCGTGGGCACCGCTGGCGATGCATCGCGGGTTCACGCATGGGCTTGTCGGCGGGGTGGTGCTGATGCCGCCGTTGCTGGCGGGTTTGTTATGGCTGCTGGATCGCTGGCAGGTTTCGCGCGGCAAGATCGCGGCGGATTTAGAGCCGCTGCACATGGGTTGGCTGGTCCTGCTGAGCTACATCGGCGCGATCACCCATCCGCTGCTCGATCTGCAGAACGTCTATGCGATCCAGTTGCTCTCGCCGATGAGCGAGGCGTGGTTCCACACCGATGGCCTGTTCATCGTCTCGCCCTGGCTGCTCGCAGTGCTCGGAGCCGGGATCTGGTTCGCGCGGCGGCTGAGCAAGGGCTCGCCCGCTGTGTTGGCCCTTGCGGCCATGGTCCTGTTCATCGGCGCAAACATCGGAATTTCGGCGATGGCCCGTGACGCGCTGGTCATGAGCGAGCCCTATCCCCGGCCCGACCGCATCTTTGCCTCGCCCGCACCCTTGCGCTTCTGGGAGCGCGACATGGTCTGGCGGGAGAGAGGCGTCATCTCGTTCGGCCATTATGATCCGCTGCACGCGCTCACAAGGCTCGACGGGATTGGGCAGTCAATGACCGACAACATGGCGCTGCCGCTCGTCCAGCAGGCCGCAACAGCAACGCCGGAAGCCGTCAAGTTCCTGGCCTGGTCGCAGATGCCGGTGGCAAACTTGGAGCAGTCCGGTTGCAGGACACGGGTCACCTTCGCCGATGCGCGCTTCACGGGCCCTGCCATGTCCCGCAACTTCAACACCGTGGTCGGCCTGAAGACCTGCTAGCTCGCGGGGGTTAGCGTCTCGAGCATGTCATCCGCCTGCTCGGCAACCGCCTTGGCTGGCTTGTGCAGGAGCGCCGAGGCGAGGAAGGCCCAGCCTGCGCCGCCGAGCCAGCCGGCGGCGACGTCAGTCGGGAAATGGACGCCAAGCCAGACGCGGCTGAGCGCAATGGCGATGCTCAGGGCCATGGCGCTGACGATCAGTGTCCAGCGCACCGGACGGCGCGGGCTCATTGCGGCAAATGCCAGCGCAATGGCGATGTAGACCACTGCCGAGTTGAAACTGTGGCCGCTCGGAAAGCTCTGCCCGCCCGCCTCCGTCAGATGGGGCACGATCAGCGGGCGCGGGCGGCCCACGGCAGCCTTGACCAGGGTGTTGACGATCCAGCCGCCCATGACCGTGGCGGTCAGCAGCACCGCTTCGCGCTTCAGCCGCATGAACAGCAGCGCGGCGAGCACGCCGATCAGGATGAGGTTGCGCAGCAGTACGCCGCCAAGTGCCGTCAGGTCGCGCACCGCCTCGAGCAGCCATTGCGGGCCTGCGGGCACAAGATCGGCTCCGCGCCGCCAGAACAGCAGCCCGGCGCTGTCGATCCCGCTCCCCCGGCCGGACATCACGAGCCAGACGACGATGGCAAAGCCCATCCAGCACACCGCCGACGCGATCAGGGCATGGCGCGGAGAGATCCTCCAGCTTCGCGCCCTTTGGGGCAGGTGGCGTTCGGGGGCGGCTTGGACCATCGGTTATGCGGAACGAGATTTGCGCAAACGTTGTTCCCGAACAACGCGTTGCGAGGGTCGCAAAGCAGAAGAAAGGGAACGCGTGTCTTCCTCGACGCAGGCTGAGCCGTCAATCGTCTGGTTCAGACGCGACTTGCGTCTGGCCGATCAGGCGGCGCTGCTGGCGGCAGCGCAGGCGGGGCCGGTGATCCCGGTCTATGTGCTCGATGACGAGACGCCGAAGCATTGCCGCATGGGCGGAGCGTCGCGCTGGTGGCTGCATCACAGCCTTGCGAGCCTCGATGCGGGCCTGCGCAAGCTGGGCTCCCGACTGATCCTGCGGCGCGGCAAGGCTCACGAGGAACTGGCAGCGGTGCGGCGAGAGACGGGCGCGCGCTTGGTCCACGCCTTGCACCACTACGAGCCATGGTGGCGCAATGCCGAGAAGGCGGTCGCCAAGGGCATGCAGCTTGTCCTGCATGACGGCAACTACCTTGCGCCGGCAGGATCGGTGAAGACCGGGGGCGGCGCGCCATACAAGATCTTCACGCCGTTCTGGCACGCGCTGAAGGAGCGGATGCCACCGGCTCACCCGGCGGACGCGCCAGTGAAGCTGGACGCGCCGGAGCATTGGCCAGGCAGCGATGCGCTCGACGACTGGAAGCTCCTGCCAAGCAGTCCCGATTGGGCGGGCGGATTTCGTGAGGAATGGACGCCCGGAGAGCAGGGCGCGCTCTCACGGCTCGAGGACTTCGCCGATCGTGCGCGGCGATATGACGAATGCCGCAACCTGCCCTCGATCGAAGGCACCTCGCGCCTCTCGCCGCACTTGCACTTCGGCGAGATTTCGCCCGCCACGATCTGGCAGCGTGTCGCCGATGCGGGCGGTTCGGTCGATGTCTTCCTGAGCGAGCTGGGCTGGCGCGACTATGCGCAGAACGTGATCGTGCAGTTCCCGGAATACGGTTCGAAAAACGCGCGCGAGGCCTATGACCGGCTGCAGTGGCGCGACGATCCCGAGGGGCTTGCAGCATGGCAGCAGGGCTGCACCGGTTACCCCATCGTCGATGCCGGGATGCGCGAGCTGTGGCACACCGGCTGGATGCACAACCGCGTGCGGATGATCGCGGCGAGCTTTCTGGTAAAGCACCTGCTGATCGACTGGCGTGAAGGCGAGCGCTGGTTCTGGGACACGCTGGTCGATGCCGACTACGGCTCGAACGCGGTCAACTGGCAGTGGACGGCGGGGACGGGCGTTGATTCCAACATGTTCGTGCGGATCATGGCGCCGCTGACGCAATCGCCCAAGTTCGATGCGGCGAGCTATATCCGCAAGTGGGTGCCGGAACTGCGGCACTTGTCGGATTCGGACATTCACGATCCGACCTTCCTGCCACAGCGCTATCCGCGCAAGATCGTCCCCCATGCCGAGGCGCGCGCGCGGGCTCTGGCGGCGCATGATGCGATGAAGGCGCAAGGCTGACCTTGCGCGTTCCGCTTCCGAACCGCATATCGCAGGCATGACTGCGCAGACGCCAACGAGGGGACGGCATCTGGTGGCCGGGGGCTGGAACATGTCCGCCGCGGGCCGCTGGCTGGCACGCCTGTTTGCCGGACCGTTCGAGCGCGTGGTCGAAAGGATCGACCGCGGGCTGGTCCAGGGTACGATCCACGCCACGTTGCCCGACGGCAGCCAGCGCAGCGTCGGCGGACGCGGCGAGGGGCCGGTGGCGCGAATCCACCTGCGCAGCTGGAACGCGATCGTGCGGCTGGCCACGGCGGGCTCGATCGGCTGGTACGAGGCCTGGGTCGAAGGCGAATGGGACAGCCCGGACCCCGTGCCGATCTTCGACCTGTTCATGCGCAATGCGGCAACGCTCGGCGATGTCGGGCGGGCCAAGGGGCCGTGGCGGCTCGCTGGCCGGGCGCTCAACTTCCTGCGCAAGAATTCGAAAGAGCAGGCGCGCCGGAACATCGCCGCCCACTACGACCTCGGCAATGATTTCTACCGCCAGTGGCTCGACGAGACGATGAGCTATTCGAGCGCGCTGTGGGACGGGATTTCGCCCGAAGCGCCGCTCGCCGAGGCGCAGGCCAACAAGGTTGACCGGCTGGGGGCGCGGCTTGCGCTGAAGCCCGGCAGCGAAGTGCTGGAGATCGGTTGCGGCTGGGGCTTCCTTGCGCGGCGCCTCGCCGAGACGACCGGGGCGCGGGTGACCGGCATCAGCCTCTCGGACGAGCAGCTTGAATGGGCGCGTGATGCCTTGGCCGCCTCTGGGCTTACGGGCATTGAGTACCGACATCAGGACTACCGCGATGTCGCAGGGGCGTTCGATGCCATTGCCAGCGTCGAGATGGTCGAGGCTGTCGGGCGCGAGTACTGGCCTTCCTACTTCGATTGCCTTGCGCGCTGCCTGAAGCCGGGCGGGCGGGCGGCACTGCAGTACATCACCATCCGCGACGACCTGTTCGACGCCTATGCCGCCAGCGCGGACTTCATCCAGGCCTATGTCTTCCCCGGTGGTCTGCTGATCAGCGAACGGGAGTTTTCCCGTCTGGCTGCGGAGCGCGGGCTGACGTGGCAGGATCGGGAGGACTTCGGTCTCGATTATGCGCGGACGCTGAAGCTGTGGCGGGATGCGCTCGATCAGGCCGTGGCCGAAGGGCGCTTGCCGAACGGGTTCGACGAGCGCTTCGTCAACCTGTGGCGCTACTACCTGATGTACTGCGAGGGCGGGTTCCGCGGCGGCGGGATCAACGTCAGTCAAGTGACGCTGATCAAGCAGTAGCTCTCACGGCCTGCGGAAAACACCGTCGCCGCGATAGCGGGCGAGGATGTTGTCGTGGACGATCGGGCTGAGCAGGTTGGCAAAGGCGCAGCCCACGCGGCCGCTGTCCCACCATACCACCTCGGCCTGAAGCGCTTCCATGCCCGGCAAGGTCAGCCAGCAGCGGTTGCCCGGGTGCATGCGCTGCAAGGCGTTGGCGCAGAAGCCGCCGAGCGAGAGGTCGAGCACGACCGTCTGGAAGCCCTTGCCGCCCGAAGGCCTCAGGGTCGCCGGAATGTTGACGCGCTGGCGGGGTGCGCTGCGATCCTCGAGCGCGGCCTGGCCATAGATGTTCGTATTCCAATCCGTCGTCGTCATGCCGGGCGACCTCGACCCATTGCGTTTCCGGCCTGCCGACGGATCGGCAAACCTTTGCAAAGAATCGCCCTGCTGCGTTAATTCCGGACTATCAGTCCTGGTTAACGCGGATGCGGTGCGGGCTGGCGAACTGTTCACCAAGAAGCGCAACGATCCGGTCAGCAACGACTTCCGGAGCCTTGACCGTCTGCGGGTCTTCGCCGGGATAGGCGCGGGCGCGCATCTTGGTGCGGGTAGCGCCGGGATCGACCACGGCGACACGGATCGCGGCGGTATTGCGCACTTCCTGCCCGTAGCTGTTGAGCAGGTTGTCGAACGCGGCCTTGGAGGCGCCGTATGCTCCCCAATAGGCGCGCGGGGTGGCGCCGACGCTGCTGGTCACGCCGACGACGCGGGCGTCCTTGCTCTTGCGCAGCATGCCGTCAAATCCGGCGAGCAGCGCCTGCGTGGCGAGGACATTGAGGGTGAGCGCCTGGTTGAATTCGCGCGCATCGATCTGCCAGACCGGGGTGAGCGTGGGCAGGACGGCGGCGTTGATTACCAGAATGTCGAGCGCCTTCCAGCGGCCCGAGATTGCCGTGGCAAGGCGGGCGATGCCTTCGGGTTCGGCCAGATCGAGCGGGGCGATGGTGGCACTGCCGCCTGCCTCGAAGATCTCTTCCTCGATCTTCTCGAGGTCCTTGGCATTGCGCGCGACCAGCACGACGTGCGCCCCGGCAGCGGCCAGGGCCTTGGCCGTGGCCGCGCCAATGCCGCGGCTTGCGCCGGTGACCAGCGCGACTTGCCCCTCGAGGCTCATCTTACGCGACCTTTCCGACCGGCAGCGAAAGCTGGTCCGGGCTTTCGCGATCGGCAAGGTCTGTCAGCCGCGTCGGATACTCACCCGAGAAGCAGGCATCGCAATACTGCGGGCAGGCCTTGTTGCGCTCGGCTTCGCCGACGGCGCGGTAGAGCCCGTCGATCGAGACGAAGGCGAGGCTGTCAGCGTGGATGAACTCGGCCATGGCGGCCACGTCCATGCGCGCGGCGAGCAGCTTCGAGCGCTCGGGCGTGTCGACGCCGTAGAAGCACGAATGCTCGGTCGGCGGGCTGGCGATGCGCATGTGGACTTCGGCGGCCCCGGCATCGCGCATCATCTGCACGATCTTGAGGCTGGTGGTGCCGCGCACGATCGAATCGTCGATCAGCACGATGCGCTTGCCGGCGACCAGCGCGCGGTTGGCGTTGTGCTTGCGCTTGACGTCCGCATTGCGTGCCCCGTCGGAGGGCTGGATGAAGGTGCGGCCGACGTAGTGCGAGCGGATGATGCCGAGTTCGAACGGAATGCCGGACTGCTGGGCATAGCCGAGTGCGGCGGGCACGCCGCTGTCAGGCACCGGGATGACGAGATCGGCGTCCGCCGGGCTTTCCATGGCCAGCTGCGCGCCGATGGCCTTGCGCACCTGGTAGACCGAGCTGCCGCCCATGACCGAGTCCGGACGGCTGAAATAGACGTGCTCGAAGATGCAGGGGCGGGCGTTGGGCTTGCCGAACGGGCGGTGGGTGCTGAGGTTGCCGTCGAGGTCGACCTGAATCAGTTCGCCGGGTTCCACTTCGCGCACGAAGTCCGCGCCGACGACGTCGAGCGCGACGGTTTCGCTGGCAAAGACCACTGCATCACCCAGCTTGCCCATCACCAGCGGGCGGATGCCGAGCGGATCGCGGCAGGCGATCATGCCCTCGGGCGTCATGCAGATCAGTGAATAGGCACCTTCGACGAGGCGCAGGGCATCGACGAAGCGGTCAAGCAGCGTCGGATAGCGGCTCGTCGCCACGAGGTGGATGATCACCTCGGTGTCCGAAGTCGACTGGAAGATCGCGCCCTTGCGGACAAGATCGCGCTTCAGGAACATCGCGTTGGAGATGTTGCCGTTGTGCGCGATCGAGAAGCCGCCCGAGGCGAGATCGGCAAACAGTGGCTGCACGTTGCGCAGGCCCGCGCCGCCCGTGGTCGAATAGCGGACGTGGCCCGAAGCCATCGTGCCCGGCAGTTCGGCGATGGCCGAGCCGGTCGAGAAGTTCGCCGCGACATGGCCGATGCCCTTGCGCTGGTAGAACTCCTGCCCGTCGAAGCTGGTGATGCCGACGGCTTCCTGCCCGCGATGCTGCAGGGCATGGAGGCCGAGCGCGACTGTCGCCGCCGCGTCACGAACGCCGAGTACGCCGAAGATGCCGCACTCTTCGCGCAGCTTGTCGTCATCGGCCCCGATATCCCACGGCGTTGCATCGGAAAGTTCAAGATCTGTGGTCATGGGTCCCGTGGACTCGCGTGGGCGCGTGCGCGCCGGCCGATTTCTGGCGCCCAAATGGCGACGTTTGCGCCCCTTGGCAAGGGCAAGCTTTGCCATGCGCCTGACAGCAACCCCGGTTCCTGCCGGGAACCGTGAATCCTCTGGGGCGTAGTTGGTGCCACGAACCCGGCGGATGGAGATTTCAAGTGAAGATGGTGAGGATCGTCCTGCTGGCCCTGGTGGCGCTGTTCGTGGCGGCGGGGACGCTGTCCTACCTGCTTGGCGTTGTCCTGCGCTGATCAAGACCATCGATGTCACCGCGTTGTAAGCGCTGCGAAAAATTAACCGAAGTGGGGCAAAAACAGGCGCATGCGCCTTGCCCGCTCCCTTGCCGGTCCTGCCAGCACCGCCATCGCCTACTTCGCGTTGGCGTTCGGCGCCGTTGCCTTTGGCCGGTTTTCCGGTGGCGTCGCGATGGTGTGGATCGCCAGCGCATTGCTGGCGGGGCGGCTCGTGCATCTGCCCGTCGCACTCTGGCCGCGCTGGGTCATCCCCTGCGGTCTCGTGAGCACGGTCGTGACCGGGTATTTCGGGATGGGCTGGGCATCTGCAGTTCCGCTGGCGCTGATCAACATGGCCGAGGCTGTCGCGGTCGCGCTGGCGTGGCGCCGCATAACCGAGGCGTTCTGGCCACACGACATCCTGGAATGGGTGACTTCGTTCTACCTCGGCATCGGCCTGACCATTCCGCTGATAACCGGATCGCTCGCCTCGCTTGTCGCGTGGCTGGCGCTGGGACTGCCGCCGATCGAGAACTTCACGCACTGGATCATCGGGCACGCTCTCGGCCTGGTCGCCTGCCTGCCGGTGTTCCACTATATCTATCACCGGCTTGGGCGAGGGCGCAGCTTCCTGCCACCGGCGCGCCAGTTGCCGCTGGCGACGCTGGTGTTCGGCTCGTTCATGCTGGTCATCGGACTGGTTTTCCTGCTCGACATGCGTGCCCTGCTGGTATTCCCGCTGGTGTTCCTGATGATTTCCTCGGCGCTGGTTCCGGCCGCGATCACCACGCTGATGCCGCTCCTGCTGATCGGGCTGGGCGGCGGAATGACGGTCATGGGCCATGGCCCGATTGCGGGCATGGACATCGCGTTCGGAGACCGCATCCAGTTCTTCCAGCTCTATGTCGGGGTGAGCGTGCTCGCCGCGCTGCCGCTGTCATGCGAGCGCCATCGGCGGATCATCGAGATGCAGGAGATGCAGGACCGCATCGCCCGGCTCGAGCGGACAAGCTCCGCACTCTGACCCGCGCGATTTGGACGGCATTGCCGTTTGCCGCGCAGCCGCCTACATCCGCAACCGTCTCCGGCATTCCGGCGACGCATTCCTGCCAGAGGACCGCTGCTTGATCCTGTCTCCATTCGAATGGACCATCGCCAAGCGCTACATGCTGCCGGGGCGGGGCGAGGCTTTCATTGCCCTTGTGGCCGGTATCAGCCTTGTCGCCGTCATGCTCGGCGTGGCCGCGCTGGTCATCGTGATGAGCGTGATGAACGGCTTCCGCGCCGAACTGCTCGACAAGATCGTGGGCCTGAACGGCCATGCGATCATCCAGGCCTATGGCGGGCGGCTCGATGACTGGCAGGACATCCTCAAGAAGGTCGAGGCGACGCCCGGCGTTACCCACGCTTCGCCGCTGATCGAGCAGCCGCTGCTGGCCAGCTTCAACGGGCGGGTCGAGGCGATCCTCGTGCGCGGCAATACGGCGGGCGACATCAAGCGGCTCGAGGAAAAGCGCGTCGATGGCGTCATCGCCTCGCTGCGGCCGGGATCGGGCAATATCGCCATCGGCTCGCGGCTGGCGCAGAACCTCGGCGCACGGGTGGGAGACAGCATCACGATCATCAATCCGCAGGGCCGCTCGACACCGTTTGGCACTGTGCCGCGAGAGATTGCCTATACCGTCTCGGCGATCTTCGAGATCGGTGTCTATGATTACGACAACGCCTATGTCGTCATGCCGATCAATGACGCGCAGACGCTGCTGCTGACCGGCGACAGCATCGGCATGATCGAGGTGACCACGACCAATGCCGACACGGTCATGGAAACGCTCGCCAAGGTGAAGCAGGACCTCGATGGCATCGCCGTCGTCACCGACTGGAAGACGATCAACGCCAGCCTGTTCGAGGCGCTGGCGGTGGAGCGGGTGGCGATGTTCATCGTGCTGTCGATCATCGTGCTGGTGGCGGTGTTCAACATCCTGTCCTCGCTGATCATGCTGGTCCGCGCCAAGACGCGCGACATCGCGATCCTGCGCACGATGGGGGCGACGCGGAAGAGCCTGCTCAAGATCTTCGTGACCATCGGCTTCGTGATCGGCGCACTGGGCACGCTTTCGGGGCTGCTGCTGGGCTTCGTATTCCTGTTCTTCCGCCAGCCCATCGTCAACGCGATCCAGTGGCTGACGGGGCAGAACCTGTGGGACCCCTCGATCCGCTTCCTGACCGAACTGCCGAGCCGGTCCGACCCGGTCGAGATCACCACGATCTGCCTGATGGCGCTGCTGTTCTCGTTCCTTGCCACGCTCTATCCCGCGCTGAAGGCCGCCAGCACGGACCCGGTTCAGGTGCTGCGTTATGAGTGATCCCGTTGTCAGATTGCAGGACCTGCGCCGCTCGTTCAGCCAGGGTGGGGTTACCATCGACGTGCTGCGGGGGGTTAACCTCGAGATCCGGCCCGGCGAGATCGTCGCGCTGCTGGGGCCTTCGGGCTCGGGGAAGTCGACCATGCTGCAGGCGATAGGCCTGCTGGAGGGCGGCTTTTCCGGGCTCATCGAGATTGCCGGGACCAACGCCTCGCAGCTTTCGGGCGATGACCGCACCGCGCTGCGCCGCGATCACCTCGGCTTCGTCTATCAGTTCCACCACCTCCTGCCCGATTTCAACGCGATCGAGAACGTGGTGCTGCCGCAGATGGTGGCGGGCAAATCGCGGGACGAGGCCGAAGTGCGGGCGACCGAACTGCTGACGGCGCTCGGTCTTGCCAAGCGGCTCGATCACCGTCCGAGCCAGTTGTCGGGCGGTGAGCAGCAGCGCGTTGCCGTGGCGCGCGCGCTGGCCAACCGGCCCGAGATGGTGCTGGCCGACGAGCCGACCGGCAACCTCGACGAGGCGACGGCGGACCGCGTGCTCGAGGAATTCCTCAAGCTGGTGCGCGGCGAAGGCAGCGCGGCGCTGATCGCCACGCACAACGAGCGGCTGGCCATGCGCATGGACCGGGTGGTGCGGCTGCACGAGGGCGTGCTGGAATAGGGATACAACGTCTCCTTCGCGCGTTTTTGGGTGCAGAAGGAGATCGTATCATATGAACACCACGATCCGCGCCGAAGCCGCCGATGCGGCCTCGTTCTGGAGCGACCACGCCGTTGTCCTGCGCCGTGAAGCGGCCGACGGCGTGTTCCATGGTTTCGCCTCGCTGCATTCCGGCACCTTTGCCGACATGGTGCGCATGGTTGCGCGGATGCCGGAAGACGAGCGCCAGACCCTGGTGATCGAGAAGTCCGGGGATCGCCAGTACAGCCCCGCCGAAATCGCGGCGCTGGCCCGCCGGATCGACTTTCCGGCCTGAACCGATTTGCCGTTGATCCGCTCCCCTTGTCGTGCGAACCATTTGCACGACAAGGGGAGAAGACATGTCCGGTCTCGATTGGAATGCCGAGGCGACGCTGCACGAGCGTGACGACCAAGGCTCGGAACTTCAGTACAATTTCAGTTCGCTGAAGAAGGCTCCCTTGCGCGAGCTGGTCGCCGAAGTCGCGGCGATGGATGCCGCCCAGCGCGCGCGGCTGGTGATCGACGTGGCCGGGGGCAAGTCGCTCAACGTGACCGAGATCCTCGAAATTGCGGCGAAGGAGGGGCTGGCATGAGTGGACCGAAGACGATTGCCGATTTCAAGGCGAAGAAGCCCAATGGCGAGATGATCGATCTTGCCGAGAAGCAGGGCAAGGTCCTGCTCGTGGTCAACACCGCATCGAAGTGCGGCTTCACCCCGCAGTACGATGGCCTCGAGAAGCTGTGGAAGGACTATGGCGACAAGGGCTTCGAGGTGCTGGCCTTCCCCTGCAACCAGTTCGGCAAGCAGGAACCGGGCACGGCGGACGAGATCGAGAGCTTCTGCAAGGTCAACTTCGGCCTGAGCTTCCCGCTCATGGCCAAGATCGAGGTCAACGGCGACAATGCCGATCCGCTCTACGACTGGCTGAAGAAGGAGGCTCCCGGCATCCTCGGCTCGAAGGCGATCAAGTGGAACTTCACCAAGTTCCTGATCGGCCGCGACGGCAAGGTGGTGCGCCGTTATGCGCCGACCGACAAGCCTGAGAGCATTGCGAAGGATATCGAGGCGCTGCTCTGATCCTTGTTTCGCGCAGAGGCGCAGAGGACGCGGAGAAGGTTACGGGCTTCGCCCGGGATGACTCACGCGAAGACGCAAAGACGCGAAGAGATTGTGCGCGCCATAGGCCTTCATCGCTAATCGAATGAAGCGCCCGTCGAGCAGGGCGGCTTCGCCGCATCGCGCGACATCTTCGCGTCTTTGCGTCTTTGCGTGAGAAATCTCTCTTCTTCTCTGCTCCCTCTGCGCCTCTGCGCGAAACCACTTCTCTTCTGAACCATCACAACTGGGGATGATCGCGCAGGACCCCTCCTGAATCGCCGCGTCAGTTGCTATCTTGCAACCATGCCCCACGCCCCGTTCGTTCCGCTCCGCATCTACTCGTCCTACACGATGCTCGACGGGGCGATCGATCCCAAGGCGATTGCCAAGACGGCGGCGGAGCGGGGGTTTCCGGCGGCGGCGATTACCGATCGCAACGGGCTCTATGGCAGTGTCGCCTATGCCAAGGCGTGCAAGGACATGGGCGTGCAGCCGGTCATCGGCACGATGCTCGCCGTGGCCCGGCCCGAGCGCGAGGGCGCGGCGACAGGGTTCGGGCCTGCTGCGCCGACGGTCGACTGGCTGGCGCTCTATGCGCAGGACGCGCGGGGCTATGACAACCTCTGCCACCTCGTCAGCCGCGCGCATCTGGAGCGGCCGCTCGAGTTCGAGGCCCATGTCGTGCTGGCGGACCTTGTCGGGCATACCGATGGCCTGATTTGCCTGACCGCGGCGGGCGAGGGCGCGCTGGCGCGCTTGCTGGCAGGGCAGCAGCAGAGCGCCGCCGAGGCCTATCTCGACCGTTTGCAGGAGCTGTTCCCCGAGCGGTTGTACATCGAGATTGCGCGGCGGAACGAGCCGGTCGAGGAAGCGTCGGAAGAGGCGCTGATCGATCTGGCCTATGCGCGCAATCTGCCGCTGGTGGCGACCAATCCCGCCTGTTTTGCCGAGCGCGGGTTCTATGACGCACACGATGCCATGCTGTGCATCGCCAGTAGCACCCATGTCGACAGCGCCGACCGTCCGCGTTCGAGCAAGGAGTGGTGGATCAAGCCGGCGCCGGTGATGGAGGAGATTTTCAAGGATCTCCCCGAGGCGCTGGCCAACACGCTCGTCGTGGCGCAACGCTGCGCGGTAATGCCGCCCAAGCGCAAGCCGATCCTGCCGAGCCTCGCCGGCGACCAGGAAGGCGAGGCGCGGATGTGCGCCGAGGACAGCCGCAAGGGCCTCGTCCTGCGGTTGAAGCCATATTACCCCGAGGCAGCGCACGGCGAACTGGAGCGGGTGCTGTGCTTGGGCCCGGATGCCGAGCCAGACGCTGCGGACTATCCGCAGCTCAACGTTGCCGGGGTGTGGGAGGAAGTCCTCGATTACCGCAAGCGGTTAGAGTTCGAGATCGCGATCATCAACCGCATGGGCTTTGGCGGCTACTTCCTGATCGTGGCCGACTTCATCAAGTGGGCCAAGGAGAACGACATTCCGGTGGGGCCGGGGCGCGGATCCGGGGCAGGTTCGCTGGTGGCCTGGGCGCTTACCATCACCGACCTCGATCCGATCAAGCTGGGCCTGCTGTTCGAACGCTTCCTCAACCCGGAACGCGTCTCGATGCCGGACTTCGATATCGACTTCTGCGAAACCCGGCGTGGCGAGGTGATCCGCTATGTCCAGCGCAAGTACGGGCTGGACCACGTCGCGCAGATCATCACCTTCGGCAAGCTCAAGGCCCGCGCCGTGCTGCGCGATACCGGGCGCATTCTGCAGATGAGCTATGGCCAGACCGACCGCCTGTGCAAGATGGTGCCGAACCATCCGACCGACCCGTGGCCACTGCCGCGCGCGTTGAATGGCGTGGCTGAACTCAAGCGCGAGTACGACAGAGATCCCGAGGTCAAGCGGCTGATCGACCTTGCGATGCAGCTGGAAGGCCTGCCGCGCAACAGTTCGACCCACGCAGCCGGCGTGGTCATCGGCGACCGGCCGCTGGCGCAGCTGGTGCCGCTCTACCGCGATCCGCGCTCGGACATGCCGGTGACGCAGTTCGACATGAAGCATGTCGAGGATGCTGGGCTGGTGAAGTTCGACTTTCTCGGCCTCAAGACGCTGTCGGTGCTGCGCAAGGCGGTGGACCTGATGGCCAAGCGCGGGATCAGCATCGATCTGTCGGCGCTCGCCTGGGATGACGAGCAGACCTACAAGCTGCTGCAATCGGGCGACACAGTCGGCGTGTTCCAGCTGGAATCCGAAGGCATGCGGCGTACGCTGGCGGCGGTGAAGCCGACCAACTTCGGCGACATCATCGCGCTCGTCTCGCTCTATCGCCCCGGCCCGATGGACAACATCCCGCTGTTCGGTCGGCGCAAGAATGGCCTCGAAAGCATCGAGTACCCGCACGAGAAGCTGGCGGGCATTCTCGCCGAGACTTACGGGATCTTCGTCTATCAGGAACAGGTCATGCAGGCCGCGCAGATCCTGGCGGGCTATTCGCTGGGCGACGCCGACCTGCTGCGCCGCGCGATGGGCAAGAAGGTTCAGGCCGAGATGGACGCGCAGCGCCAGCGCTTCGTCGATGGCTGCAAGACCGTGTCCGACATTCCCGCGGCCAAGGCCAACGAGCTGTTCGACTTGATCGACAAGTTCGCAGGCTATGGCTTCAACAAGTCCCACGCTGCCGCCTATGCCCTGCTGGCGTACCAGACGGCGTGGCTGAAGACGCACTATCCGCACGAGTTCTATGCGGCCTCGATGTGCTTCGACATGCACCAGTCGGAAAAGCTCTCGGTCTTCGTCGACGATATGCGCCGCAACGGCGTGGCGCTGGCCGGGCCGGACATCAATCATTCCGAGGCCGAGTTCACCGTGGAGCGGATCAGCGACGGGTTTGCCGTGCGCTATGCGCTGGCCGGCCTGAGGAACGTCGGCGAAAAGGCGATGGAACAGATCGTCGAGGAGCGCGAGGCGAACGGGCCCTATGCCTCGCTCGACGACCTGTTCCGGCGCATCCCGGCAGGATCGATGAACCGGCGGCAGCTGGAAGCGCTGGCGGCGGGCGGGGCACTGGATTGCCTCGAACCGAACCGGGCGCAGGTGATCGCCAATGCCGAACTGCTGATGGCGGTGGCGGACGAAGCGGCGCGCTCGCGCACGTCGGGGCAGGGCGGTCTGTTCGGCGGGGATGACCACGCCACGCCCGCAACGCGTCTGGCCGAGACGAAGCCGTGGAGCCGGGCCGACCAGATGGCGGCGGAGCGCGAGAACTTCGGGTTCTATTTCGCCGCGCATCCGGTGGAGGAATATCGCGCGGTCGCCTCGGCCAATGGCGCGCGCTCCTATGGCAGCCTGATGACCAGCAGCGGCGAGCCGGGCGGGCGTTCGGGCGCGGTCATGGCGGCGCTGGTGGAGAACGTGCAGAAGCGCAAGACGAAGAAGGGCAAGGACTTCGTCATGGCGGACTTCTCCGACAGTTCGGGGCTGTTCTCGGCTTCGTGCTTCGAGGAAAGCCTGGTCGAACCCTTCCAGCAGTGGGCGCGCGACGGGACTTGCGTGCTGCTCAACGTCGAACTCGACCGGCCCAATCCGGACGAACCGCCGCGCGTGACAGTGCGCGGGGCGCGGCCGCTGGCTTCGGTGACGAGTTCGTCGCGGATGATGCTCAAGCTGGAAGTGAGCAAGCCCGAGGCGATCACGGAACTGGCGATGCTGCTGCCCCGTGGGTCCGGCGGCACCGGCGAAGTGCTGGCGCGGCTGCGGACCGGTGGGCCGAAGGAGCCGCTCGTCCGGCTCGGCAATGATTTTAAACTGGACAGCGACTTAATCGAGCGATTGATTCCCATAGAAGGACTCGCCAATGTCGCCCTGACCGCAAGACCGGAAAGGCATCTGCGGCTGGTCGAATAACAGAGCCAACGGAGAGAGAGATGCAGCAGCTTCGACAGACCTTGGGCGCGATGCAGGACTGGAAGCTGCGGGTCACACATCTGATCGATCACGCTGCGCGCGAACACGGTGCCCGCGAGATCGTCAGCCGCTGGGCCGATGGCAGCGAGACGCGGACCAACTGGGCCGGTATCCGTCACGACGCGCTGCGCATGACGCAGGCCCTGCGCAAGCTCGGCATTCAGCCGGGCGACCGGATTGCGACGCTGGCGATGAACCATCACCGGCATCTTGTTTCGTGGTATGGCGCCGTGGGCGTCGGCGGCATTCTCCACACGCTCAACCCGCGTCTGTTTGACGATCAGCTCGAATACATCGTCAATCACGCCGAAGACCGGGTGATGCTGTTCGACCGGCAGTGGGCGCCGATCGTGGAGCGCATGAAGGCGCGCTGGCCGACGGTCGAGCACTACATCTGCTTCGACAGCAGCGAACCGGCGCTGCACTTCGAGGAGTGGATTTCGGGTGAGGACGGCCAAGCCGAATGGCACGACGGTGACGAGCGCGATCCGTGCATGCTGTGCTACACCAGCGGCACCACCGGCAATCCCAAGGGCGTGCTCTACGAGCATCGCTCGACCATGCTCCATGCGCTGAGCGCGATCAGCCCGCCGGTGTTCGGCATGGATTGCCGCTCGGTCATGCTGCCGATCGTGCCGATGTTCCACGCGGCAAGCTGGGGCCTGCCTTGGGCTGGCGCGGCGGCCGGGGCGAAGTTCGTTTATTCGGCGGTGAATGACGGTGCCGTGCTGTGCGAGTTGATGAACCGCGAGAAGGTCACCTGCTCGGCCGGCGTGCCGACGGTGTGGCTGGCGTTGTTGCAACATGTCGACGCGCACAACGGCGGCGAAATTCCGCCGAGCCTGCAGACCATCGTTACCGGCGGTTCGGCCATGCCGCGCGCGATGATCGAGCGGTTCATGCGCGCCGGGCGTCGCGTGGCGCATGCCTGGGGGATGACCGAAACCTCGCCCATCGGCACGACCGGGGCCGAGACATGGAACTGGGACGAGCTTTCGTTCGACGAGCAGGTCACCGTCAAGGCAATGCAGGGGCGGCCGCCGTTCGGGGTGGAAATCCGCTGCGTCGATCTCGATGACCCTGAGAAGGTGCTGCCGCGTGATGGCGTGACGGCAGGGGCGTTGCAGGTGCGGGGTCCGTGGATCGTGAAGCGCTACTTCAAGGCGGAGAAGGATGCGGTCGTCGCCGGGCAGTGGTTCGACACCGGCGATGTCGGCGTGATCCATGGCGATGGTACGCTGCAGCTGACCGACCGGACCAAGGACGTGATCAAGTCAGGCGGTGAATGGATCAGTTCGGTCGAACTGGAGAACGCGGCGATCGGCCATCCGGCGGTGAGCGAGGCGGCGGCAATCGGCGTCTATCACCCCAAGTGGGACGAGCGGCCCTTGCTGGTCGTGGTGAAGAAGCCGGGGATGGAATGCAACCAGGAGGAGATCCGCAGCTTCCTGGGCGGCGTGGTGGCGAAGTGGTGGGTGCCCGATGCGGTGGTGTTCGTCGACGAGATCCCGCACACCGGCACCGGCAAGATCAGCAAGAAGGACCTGCGCGACCAGTTCCGCGACTTTGCCTGGGACAAGGTGGCGTGAGCGGAGGCGAAGTCTACATCGACCCGAGCCGCGAGAACTTCGAGGTCTTCAAGTCGCTGCCGCGCGATACGCCGCTGCACATGCTCAACCTGATCAAGTTCCGCGATCTGGCCGAGTATCCCGAAGGGCATCCGAACCATGGCAAGGGCCTGACGGGGCGGGAGGCCTATGCAATCTACAAGGATGCGTTTCAGGCTCTGGTGAAGGATTCGGGCGCGGCGATGGTGTGGCAGGCGCCGATGGAATGCGTGGTCACCGGGCCGCAGGGCGAATGGGACGAGGCTTTCGTGATGGGCTATCCAAATGCCGGCGCGTTCTTCGCGATGGTGAAGGATGAGGTCTATGCGCGCGAGGCGCTGCCGCATCGCACGGCGGCGGTGGCGGACAGCCGGTTGATCCGGTTTCGGGGGGCTTAGGTCTTCGCGGGGAGGCTGTGATTTCTGATACTCACGCAAAGCCGCGAAGACGCGAAGGTGTTGCGCTTTGCGGTGAGGGTGCGTGTGGATCAGATTGCGCTGGGCTGTGGTACGCCTGCGGCGGGCGCGGCCTCTTTGCGTCTTCGCGGCTTTGCGTGAGATCATTCAGGCGTTGCGTCTTTTGCCCACCCCGCTGCGACTAAGGGTCACCTCGTGACCCAAGTCTCGCGGCCCTCCCGCTTGCGGGAGGGCTGAAGGTCTCCCCTCCCGCAGGCGGGAGGGGTTGGGGGTGGGTATCGCGGATACGCGATATGAGGGCTCATCCGCTGGCGAGTGCGGACGGTTACGCCGGAGGGATAAGCACAGATCGCGCGACCGGTGCGGCGCCGTTGCGGCACGCGCGGGGAGGGCGCGGGACCGGTTGCGAATGGCCGGGGGGCGGTTCCGGACCCCTTGTCGGCTCAGCCTGAGGGCGGACATATGTGAGAGGACGAAGCTGTGGCAGCGGCTCGCGGGCTGCCTTGGCTTCTGGCAAGCGGCTGCGTGAAAAGAACCTGTCGTTTGTGCTGACAAGTCGCACAATCATGGCGGGTTCCGCATCCGCAGCGTCGCTCAGGGTTCGGCGCCGTGCTATCAGCCCTGGGGTGTCCTGTCTGTCCTTGGGTAACGGCAGGGATTGCCCGGTGGGTCCTGGGCTTTACGCCCCGCATTGAACCCGTGAGTACCTGCCGCACCGATCGCGCCGGAGGCCTTCACGATGTGTCAGCGTCCGAAGGGAGAGGAGCGGGATGGCCTTTTGCCCTCTCCTGACCTGTGGTGGGGCATATAACCTATATGGTTCGTTTTGTCAAGGTGCTCGCCCACACACCTCGTCATTCCCGCGCAGGCGGGAATCCAGATGGCACAAGGTTTGACGTCGCGGGGCGACGGTGTTGGCTTGTGGCTGGATTCCCGCCTGCGCGGGAATGACGAAGGAGTTGGGATGACGTGGACGAGGATCAGAACAGATCGAGTTGGCCGTTGGGACTGGGTTTGCGGAACCGGGTGCAGTCGAGATCGATGTGGGCCTTGCCGATGCCGTGCTTGCGGCAGGCGACGCGGAAGCGGGTGCGGAGGAGGTCGGCCCAGACGCCGTTGGGCTTCATGCGGGTGAAGAACTGTGCGTCGTTATCCTTGCCGCCGCGAACGGACTGGACGATGGCCATGACTTTGGCCGCGCGGTCGGGGAAGTGGGTGTCCAGCCATTCGCGGAACAGCGGGGCGACTTCGTGAGGCAGGCGCAGCATGATCCAGCTGGCCGAGCGCACGCCGCGCTCAGCAGCGGCTTCGAGAATCCCTTCGATGAACTGGTCGGTGATCGACGGGATGACCGGGGCGACCGACACGTGGGTCGGGACGCCCGCCGCGACGAGTTTTTCGAGTGCATCCAGACGCTTGGCCGGGGCGCTGGCGCGCGGTTCGAGCAGACCGGACAGGCGGGGATCGAGGCTGGTCACTGAAATGCCGACGGCGGTGAGGTTGTGGCGGGCGAGTTCGGCAAGGAGATCGAGATCGTCGAGCACGCGGGCCGACTTGGTGGTGATGGTGACGGGGTGGCGCAGTTCGAGGCAAAGTTCGAGCACCTGCCGAGTGATACGATAGCGGCCTTCGATTGGCTGATAGGGATCGGTGTTGGTTCCCATGGCGATGGGGGCTGGTGTGTAGGCAGGCTTTGCCAGCGTTTCGCGCAGGAGCTTGGCGGCATCGGGCTTGGCAAAGAGCTTCGTCTCGAAATCCAGACCCGGCGATAGGTCATGCCAGGCATGGGTCGGGCGGGCGTAGCAATAGACGCAGCCGTGCTCGCAGCCTCTGTAGGCGTTTACCGAGCGATCGAACGGGATGTCTGGCGAACGGTTGAAAGTGAGGATCGAGCGGGGGTGTTCCTCGGTGACGGTAGTGCGTAGTTTCGGACCGAGACCGTCGATATCCTCGCGCGCGTCCAGCCAGTCGCCATCCGCCTCGCGTGTGGCGAGGCCGAAGCGGGTGGGGACTTTTGCGGACTGAGCTCCTCTGCCGTGGATAGCCATGGCGGGGTTGGAACATAAGTGGAACGAAAAGGCAAGGGCGCTTTGGAAAAGCCTACTTTTCCAGCAACCTCGGCATCAGTTCGACGAAGTTGCAGGGGCGGTTGCGGCTGTCGAGCTGTTCGTCGAGGATGCCGTCCCAGCCGTCCTTTACCGCGCCGTTCGAGCCGGGCAGGGCGAAGATATAGGTGCCGCGTGCGACCACGGCGCAGGCGCGCGACTGGATCGTGCTGGTGCCGATGGTCTTGTAGGAGAGCCAGCGGAACAGCTCGCCGAAGCCGGGGATGTCGCGCGTCTTCACGCGGTCAAGCGCTTCGGGGGTGACGTCGCGCCCGGTGAGGCCGGTGCCGCCGGTGATGATCACCGCGTCTACGCTGCGGTCGTCGATCCAGTTGTTGAGGCGGCTGGCGATGCGGTCGGCATCGTCTTTTTCCATGGCACGGGCGGCGAGCTTGTGGCCCTTGGCCTTGATCCGTTCGGCGAGGATATCGCCCGAGGTGTCCTCGGCGGGGCCACGCGTGTCGGAGACGGTCAGCAGGGCAATGTTGATCGGCTTGAACTCGCGCGAAGTATCAATTGCCACGCGATGCGATCCTCACGTTTTCAGCGCCGGACAGGCCGGGGAACTTGGGCCACATGCCCTGGACGAGGCCCATGCGGCTTTCGGACGGGCCACCCGCCTGCTTCTCGTACATCCAGTAATTGCGCATGACGATCGAGACGTAGCCGCGCGTTTCCCAGTAGGGAATCGATTCCATCCACAGCAGCGGATCGTTGCCGCCGCGGATTTCGGTGTTCCAGCGCGAGATCGGCAGGGGGCCGGCGTTGTAGGCGGCCATGACCTTCGGCAGGAGGCCCTGCGTGGCTTCGGAATCGCGGAGCTGCTGCAGATACTGCTGGCCGAACGCGAGGTTCACGTCGGGCAGATCGAGCTGGCGATCGCGCCCGGCCATGAGCGGATCGACACGTGCCATATCCTTGGCTGTGCCGGGGCGGACCTGCATCAGGCCCTTGGCGCCCGCCGGGCTGGTGACTGCGGTGCGGAAGTTCGATTCCTGCAGCGAATGGGCGAAGAGCAGCGCGGGATCGACCTTCCAGCCGGTGGCCGGAGTCCACTTCGGCGCGGGGAAGCGTGCGGCTTCGTCCGGGCGCGCGCCGGCAGGGGCGTTGTAGGCCATCCACAGCTGGGTGGAGGGCAGGCCGAGATCGCGGGCGAGGCGCGAGAGCGGGGCGTATTGCCCGGGTGCGCCGATGCGGGCCTGGTGGCGCAGGATTTCGTCGGCAAGACCATCCTCGCCGATCTCGGCAAGCTGAACGGCGGTGCGGATGTTGGGCACGTCGCGCAGTTGCTGCCAGTCGTTCTGCGAGAAGTCCGGGGCGACCGGGGGGGCGCTTTCGCGCATGCCGAGAGCTTCGGCGGCCATCATGCCGTAGAGCGTTTCGCGGAAGCGCGCGGCGTTGCGCAGCGAGAGCGAGACCTTCTCGGGCTTGCGGCAGCGCAGCCAGGCGCGGCTGGCCCAGTAGTGGGCGGCCGAGGCGAGTTCGTCGTTTTGCGCGGAACCGGCGGTCTTCTCGAACGAATCGGCGGCGGCAAGGCAATCGCTCAAGCGCCAGCTGGCAAGACCTGCGGTCCAGTAGGCTTCGGAGACCCAAGGGCCGGTGCCTTCGGCGGCGGTCAGCGAGAGAGCGCGGGCGGTAGCGTCGTCGTTCTCGATGTAGAAGGCCCAGCCGACCTTCTGCCGCCATTCGGCGCGGGCATCGGGGGAAAGCGTGGCGTCGACGCCATCGAGCAGCACGCGCGCTCCGACGGGGTCGTCAAACTTGATGCGGTCCTGAATCGCGGCAGCGACGGTTGCGGGCATCGTGCCATCGTCGATCGAGCGCGGCTTGATGCGCTTGGAGACGTTGGGCAGGGTGACGAGGCGCTGCGCCTGCGGCAGGGCCGGGATTTCCGTGGCACCGCGCTTGAGGGCGAGGCGGCCGAGCTGTTCCGCCCACGGCAGGTCCGGGGCCTTGGCCAGAACGTCAGTGATCGGCGCCAGCTCTGCCTTGGGTGAAGTGGCGGCGAGCATGTACTGCGCGCGGGCGACGGTGTGGAGCGGGCCATCGGCGCGTTGGGCGAACAGCGTCTGGACCTGCGTCCAGTCCTCACGCTCGATCGCGGAGAACAGGCTCTTGTAGTAGGAGCGGTCGTCCGCGCTCAGCAGTGAGGGCACGGCGGTGCGATCGGCGCGGCCGCGGAAATAGTCGACCGCTGCGCTGTTGGCATGAGCCGGGACAGCGGAAAGCCCAAGCGACGAGGTCGCAAGCGTGAGCAGCGTGAACTTCTTGGCGCGAGCCAGCTTCAAATCGTTTCGGTCCCCGTCCATTCGAGCCAGCGGCTCCACAAGCCTACCTTGAGGGCAGGGCGTTGCAGCATGGCTTCGAGATCCCACGCCGGTAGCGCAGGAAGTGGTGGCCCTTCTTGATTAATTGCCCGTAAACTTTGAGCCAAATTCGGCGGGTCGTGGCCGAGAAGCGCTGAAATGCCGGATGCGCCGAGGATCAGCAGGCGTTTGGGGGCGGCAAGGGCAATGTGGTGGAGCAGGACGTCGCCAAGACCCGACTCCTTGTGGAGCTGCCAATCGGCCATCGGCACATGCGCCGGAAGCGCGGAAGCAAGGTAAGTCCGGGACCGATCAAGTCCGAAAGCGGCGAGCATGGCATCGAGCAAGCGTCCGGCGCGCCCGGAGAGAAGCGCGTCGCCATCGTCTGCCGAGGGCATCGGCACGAGGATCATCAGGTCGGCAGCTTGCGTGCCGAGCGGAGGCAGGCGCTTGAGCCCTGCCGGGGCGAGGGCGGGTTCGGCAAGCCACCAAGGCGTGAAGGCGTCGAGGGTCTGGGGCCAATCAGCCTTGGCACTGACCTTGGCCACCTTGGGCGAATCGTCGCGCTCGGCAGCGAGTTCGCGCAGCGGCTTCATCGGGGCTGGAGGTGCAGCATCCCTGGGCTTGCGTGCCTCGGCCAGCCAGTCCTGTGGGTCGTCGACGAAGGCATGGTCCACGCCCGCATCGCGCCACCAGTCGAGCGCCGCCGTAACGGCAGCATCCCAATCGGGGCCATTCGCGTTAGCGGTATCGGGCAACCTGTCTTTCCTTCCAGTCCGTTTTGCGGTCTTGACCTTGCCGGTGGCCTCTTTCAAGGCACAAACGGAAATCAAGTCAGCAATTAGTTCTAGTCGGGAGATATCGGGGCATGAGCGAACGGGAATCGATGCCGTATGACGTCGTCATCGTCGGCGGTGGGCCTGCTGGTCTGGCCGCGTCGATCCGGCTGAAGCAGGTGAACCCGGAAATCTCGGTCTGCATCCTGGAAAAGGGGTCGGAAATCGGCGCGCACATCCTTTCGGGTGCGGTGGTCGACCCGAAGGCGCTGGACGAACTGCTCCCCGAATGGCGCGAGCAGGGCTGCCCGATGGCCGAAGTGCCGGTGACCGACAACTGGCACTGGGTGCTGTCGAAGAAGGGCAAGGTCTCGATCCCGCACTGGCCGATGCCTCCGTTCATGTCGAACGAGGGCAACTATACCGGTTCGCTGGGCAACCTGTGCCGCTGGCTTTCCGAACAGGCGATGGAACTGGGCGTCGAGATCTTCCCCGGCTTCCCGGCAGCAGAGATCCTGTTCGACGAGAACGGCGCGGTGATGGGCGTCGCCACGGGCGACATGGGCATTGCCAAGGACGGCTCGAAGAAGCCCGACTATCAGCCCGGCATGGAACTCCACGCCAAGTACACGCTGTTCGCCGAAGGCGCGCGCGGGCACCTGACCAAGCGCCTGAAAGCGCACTTCGACCTTGAGCGCGATTGCCAGCCGCAGGTCTATGGCATCGGCATCAAGGAGCTGTGGGACATCGATCCCGAAAAGCACGTTCCGGGCCGCGTGATCCACACGCAGGGCTGGCCGCTTTCGGAATCGAATTCGTGGGGCGGCGGGTTCCTCTACCATCAGGCGAACAACCAGGTGGCGCTGGGCTTCGTCACCGCGCTCGATTACGCCAACCCCTATGTCTATCCGTTCGAGGAATTCCAGCGCTGGAAGCAGCACCCGGAAATCCGCGCGATCCTCGAGGGCGGTCGCCGCGTTTCGTACGGTGCGCGCGCGATCAACGAGGGCGGCTGGCAGTCGGTGCCGCGCCTTTCGTTCCCCGGTGGCGCGCTGATCGGGTGCTCGGCCGGCTTCGTCAACGTGCCGCGCATCAAGGGCAGCCACACCGCGATGAAGAGCGGGATGCTGGCGGCGGAGTCCATCGCGGCGGCGATGGCAGCGGGCCGCGAGAAGGACGACATGGTCGAGTACGACGCAGCCGTGCGTGAAAGCTGGATCGCCAAGGAACTCAAGAAGGTCCAGAACGCGCAGCCGCTGGTTGCCAAGTTCGGCGGCGAGCTGGGCACGGTGCTGGCGGGTGCGGACATGTGGCTGCGCACGATCGGCGGGTTCGGTATCTGGAAGCCGATGAAGCACCACCGCGACAGCGAAGCGACGCAGCGCGCCGACCTGTACAAGCCGATCGCCTACCCCAAGCCCGACGGCGTGATCACCTTCGACCGCCTGACCAGCGTCTCGTTCTCGTACACCAACCACGAGGAAGATCAGCCGAGCCACCTCGTGCTGAAGGACCCGACGGTGCCGACGCGGATCAACCTGCCGCTCTATGCGGGGCCTGAGCAGCGTTACTGCCCGGCAGGCGTCTATGAGTACGTCGGCGTGGAGGAAGGCAACCCGCGCCTGCAGATCAACGCCCAGAACTGCGTCCACTGCAAGACCTGCGACATCAAGGACATGACCCAGAACATCGAATGGGTCACGCCCGAAGGCGGCGGCGGGCCGAACTATCCGAATATGTAAGGTTTCGTTCCTCCCCGGCACGGGGAGGGGGACCATCGCAGATGGTGGAGGGGCACCCGCAAGTTTGCGAACCCCTCCATTGAAAGGCTCGACAAGCTGATCACCGGACCCTCAGGCGCGGTCAAGCTCGCCCGCAAGCTGCGGAGCGAGATGACTTTGCCCGAGGGGCTGTTGTGGCGGGAGTTGCGCAAGCGGCCGGGTGGTTTGAAGTTTCGCCGGCAGCATCCTTCGGGCGCTTTCGTGATCGACTTCTATTGTGCAGCGTTGAAGCTGGCGATTGAAGTCGATGGTTTTGCGCATGGCACCGCCGAAGGGATCAAGCGCGACACTGCGAAGTCGCATTTCCTTCGTTCGCAAGGTATTGCAACCTTGCGTGTGCCAGCCAAGGCCGTGCTGGAGGATATGGAATTGGTGGTGCGGCGGATTGTTCAGGTTTGCGATGAGCGGGCGGCGCGGTTGGCAGGTGCCGACCGGGACCGTTTGGAGAACTTGCGGGTGCCCCTCCACCATCCTGCGGATGGTCCCCCTCCCCGGGGCGGGGAGGAATGATGGGCGTGCCTCTCTACCATCTTGCGGATGGTCCCCCTCCCCCGGTGGGGGAGGAATGATGCGCGAGACCGCTTATGCCAAGATCAACCTAGCGCTGCATGTGCGGCGGCGGCGGGGTGATGGGTATCATGAGCTGGAGACGCTGTTCGCCTTTGTCGATGCGGGGGATGAGCTGAGCGCTTCGCCCGCGCAGGCGGATTCGCTGCGGGTTGTCGGCGAGTTCGGCGGGGCGCTGGACGATCCGTTCGGGAATATCGTCGCCAAGGCGCTGCATTCGCTACCGCATGGGCCGGGGTGGGCGGTGACGCTGGAGAAGAACCTGCCGGTGGCGGCGGGGCTTGGCGGTGGTTCGGCGGATGCCGGGGCGATTTTCCGGATGGTGCGTGACAGCCATGGTTTGCCGGAGGACTGGCATGCACGGGCGGCGAAGCTGGGGGCTGACGTTCCGGCTTGCGTCGAGAGCGTGGCTTGCATCGGACGCGGGACCGGGACTGAACTGGATCCGATTGCCAACGATCTGGCGGGGACGCCGGTGCTGCTGGTCAATCCGCGTATTCCGCTGGCAACCGGGCCGGTGTTCAAGACTTGGGATGGCGTCGATCGGGGGGCGCTGGAAGGTGAGAACCTGCGGGACATGACTTTGCGCGGGCGCAATGATCTTGAGGCACCGGCCTTGTCACTGGTTCCGGAAATCGGCGCTGTGCTGGCGGCTCTGGGGCGGACTGGTGCGTGGTTGACGCGGATGTCAGGCTCTGGCGCGACGTGTTTTGCGCTTTACGACACGCCAGACCAGAGGGATGCGGCGCTGGCGGCGATGCCCGCCGGATGGTGGACTCTGGCGGGGGCGTTGCGGTGAGCGAGGCTTACACCATTCTTGGCGAGCCGCGCTTCGGGGGCATCCTTGTGGTGTCGGACCATGCTTCGAACCATGTGCCGACAGACATCGACCTAGGCATAGCTCCCGAATTGCTCGGCCAGCATATCGCGGTGGATATCGGCGTGGCTGAAGTCGGCGCGCTGATGGCGCAGCGGCCCGGCATTGCCGCATTTCAGGGCGGAGTGAGCCGTCTCGTCTGCGATTTCAACCGTGAGGAACATCTGCCGACCGTCGTGCCCATTGCCAGCGACGGGCATGCCATTCCGGGCAATGCGCTCGATCACGCAGGCCACGAGGCGCGGCTGGCGCGGTTTTTCCGGCCTTATCATGAAGCGCTGGCCGGACTGCTGGCCGATGTACCGCAGGCGCTGATCCTGTCATTGCACAGCTTCACCCCGCAGCTTGCATCGAGCGACGAGCCGCGTCCGTGGCATGTCGGCGTGCTCTATAACGAGGATGACCGGGCTGCGCGGATCGCGATTCCCATGCTTGAGGCGGAAGGTTTGTGCGTCGGGGATCAGCTGCCCTATTCGGGCAAGCTGCTCAACGCGACGATGAACCGTCATGCCGAGGCGGACGGTCGACCCTACCTTGGTATCGAAGTGCGCCAGGACCTGATAGGTGACGCCAAGGGGCAGGCCGAATGGGCCGAGCGGCTGGCCCGCATCGCCAATCAGGTTGCCGTTGCAATCACCTAGGATTTCCGCCGTTTTCCGGCTGACATAGTTGTAATTAATACCTTCGACATCGGCCGATTCCGTGGGCTAGGGAACGATCCCAAGTCGCCATAAAACTGATTCCCTGACCGGAGTTTGCACCATGCCTCCCTATCGTTCACGCACCACCACCCACGGCCGCAACATGGCCGGCGCGCGGGGCCTCTGGCGCGCAACGGGCATGAAGGACGAGGATTTCGGCAAGCCGATCATCGCGGTGGTCAACTCGTTCACGCAATTCGTGCCGGGCCACGTCCACTTGAAGGACCTGGGGCAAATGGTCGCGCGCGAGATCGAGGCGGCGGGCGGGGTTGCCAAGGAATTCAACACCATCGCGGTGGATGACGGCATCGCCATGGGCCATGACGGCATGCTCTATTCTCTGCCGAGCCGCGACCTGATTGCCGACAGCGTCGAATACATGGTCAACGCCCATTGCGCCGACGCGATGGTGTGCATCTCCAACTGCGACAAGATCACGCCCGGCATGCTGATGGCGGCGATGCGGATCAACATTCCGGTGGTGTTCGTCTCGGGCGGGCCGATGGAAGCGGGCAAGGTCGTGCTGAACGGCAAGGAGCATGCGCTCGATCTGGTCGATGCCATGGTGGCCGCTGCCGACGACAAGTTCTCCGACGAGGAAGTGACCGCGATCGAGCGTTCGGCCTGCCCGACCTGCGGTTCGTGCTCGGGCATGTTCACCGCCAATTCCATGAACTGCCTGACCGAGGCGCTGGGCCTGTCGCTGCCGGGCAATGGTTCGACGCTGGCGACCCATGCCGATCGCAAGCGCCTGTTCCTTGAAGCCGGGCGCCTCGCGGTGGACCTGTGCAAGCGCTACTACGAAGAGGACGATGCGAGCGTCCTGCCGCGCTCGATCGCCAGCTTCGATGCGTTCGAGAACGCGGTGTGCCTCGACATTGCGATGGGCGGATCGACCAACACCGTGCTGCATCTGCTGGCGGCGGCTCATGAGGCAGGTGTGGACTTCACGATGTCGGACATCGACCGGCTGAGCCGCCGCGTGCCGTGCCTTTCGAAGGTGGCACCGGCCAAGTCGGACGTCCACATGGAAGACGTCCATCGCGCTGGTGGTATCTACGCGATCCTCGGCGAGCTTGACCGTGCAGGGCTGATCCACACGCACTTGCCGACCGTGCACAGCCGCACGCTGGCCGAGGCGCTTGATCGCTGGGACATCAAGCGCACCAATTCGCCGAGCGTGCAGGAGTTCTTCCGCGCCGCCCCCGGTGGGGTGCCGACCCAGGTGGCGTTCTCGCAGGACCGCCGCTGGAAGGAACTGGACCTCGACCGCGAGAGCGGCGTGATCCGTTCTGCCGAACATGCGTTCAGCAAGGACGGTGGCCTCGCCGTGCTCTATGGCAACATCGCGCGCGACGGCTGCATCGTGAAGACGGCGGGCGTGGACGAGAAGATCCTCAAGTTTACCGGCCCTGCCAAGGTCTATGAAAGCCAGGATGCGGCGGTGACGGCAATCCTGACCGGGCAGGTCGTTGCGGGCGACGTGGTGGTGATCCGCTACGAAGGGCCGAAGGGCGGTCCGGGGATGCAGGAAATGCTCTATCCCACCAGCTACCTCAAGTCGAAGGGCCTCGGCGCGGCTTGTGCGCTGCTGACTGACGGGCGCTTTTCGGGTGGCACTTCGGGGCTGTCGATCGGCCATGCCTCGCCCGAGGCGGCGGAAGGTGGCGAGATCGGGCTGGTCGAGAACGGCGACATGATCGAGATCGACATTCCCAATCGCACGATCCATCTGGCGGTGAGCGACGAGGAGCTTTCACACCGTCGCGCCGCGCAGGACGCCAAGGGATGGAAGCCGGCGCAGGAGCGACCGCGCCAGATCTCGACGGCGCTCAAGGCCTATGCGGCGATGACCACCAGCGCGGCGCGCGGTGCGGTGCGCGATCTCAAGCAGATCGGCATCGATTGATGCGTGCAGGTTTGCCAGCGCTGCTGATCTGCGCGGCGCTGGCTGCCTGTTCCAAGGCCGAGGAGACGCCCAGGGGCCGCGTGATCGATTGCGCGGTGGGCGGGGCGGCGAAGTTCCTGCCGGAATGCTTCGTCGAGGATTCGCGCGCTGGCGGGAAGCGGTTCCTGACGGTGCGGCACAAGGCCGGTGGCTTCCGCCGGTTCGAGATGGTGGACGATGGCCGCGGCGTGGTATCGGCTGATGGTGCCGACGAGGCGACCGCCCAGTGGTCATCCGAAGGCGTGCTCGAAGTTTCGGTGGCGGGGGACCGCTATCGCTTTCCGGCAAGGATGAAGGACGATGCCCCGCAGCAGTGATGCCGTGCTTTCGCAGGTCCTGACCGTGGCGCAGATGCGCGCCGCCGAGGAGGACCTGATCGCGGCGGGCACGAGCGTCGATGCTCTGATGCAGGCGGCGGGGCGCGGCGCGGGCGAATGGGTGCGGCGGATCGCAGGTGGCGGTTCTGTCACCGTGCTGTGCGGACCCGGCAACAACGGCGGCGATGGCTGGGTGATCGCCGAATATCTTCGCGAACATGGCAATTCCGTGCAGGTCGTGCAGGCGCGCGAGCCAGCGACGGAGGCGGCGCGCAATGCCAAGGCCTTGTATGGCGGCGCGGTTGTTTCGGCTGATAGCGTGACGACACGTGATGTGTTCGTCGACTGCCTGTTCGGCAGCGGGCTGACGCGGGCCTTGCCGGATGACTTGTACGACATGCTCTGCGGGCTGGCGGGCCGGCACCGGCATCGCATTGCCATCGATGTTCCCAGCGGGATCGATAGCGACAGCGGGGTGGCGCTCAATGCCGACCTGCCGCACTGGACACTGACGGTGGCGCTTGGGGCCTGGAAGCATGCGCACTTTGCCATGCCCGCGTGTGCCGCCATGGGGGCGACGAGGCTTGTCGATATCGGTGTAACGGCGGTGCCGGGAGCGGCGCGGGTGCTGCATCGGCCTCGCATTCCGGCGCCTGCTGCGGATGCGCACAAGTATCGGCGGGGGATGCTCGGGCTTGTCGCGGGAGAGATGCCGGGGGCGGGGCTGCTTTCCGCCACGGCGGCGCTGCGGGCTGGTGCCGGTTACTTGAAGATGGCGGCGAAGTTAGCTCCAGCCGGTGTTCCGCCCGAGCTGGTCGTGACGACGGACGTTGATGCGATGCTGGCTGATGCGCGGGTTTCTGCGCTGCTGGTGGGGCCGGGGCTCGGGCGGTCGGACGAGGCAGCGCGGCTGCTGGCGAGAACCTTGCACGCGGGCAGGCCGACGGTGATTGATGCCGATGCGCTGGTGTTACTGCGTCCGGCAATGTTGACAGGAGCGCCCTGCGTGCTGACGCCGCATGAGGGCGAGACAGCGGCGTTGGAGCGGGCTTTCGGGCTTTCGGGTCAGGGGCTGCGCCGTGAGCGGGCTGGAGCTTTGGCCGAGGCAACGCGCGCCGTCGTGGTGCTGAAGGGGCCGGATACGGTGATTGCCGGGCCGGGGGGCGAGATGGTCGTATCCCCGCGCGCGTCGTCGTGGCTGTCAGTCGCGGGGACGGGCGACGTACTTGCCGGGACCATCGCCAGCCGTCTTGCGACGAATGGCCAAGCCTTGCGCGCGGCGGAGGAAGGCCTATGGCTCCACGGCGAAGCGGCGCGGCTGTGTGGGCCAGCGTTCACGGCGGGCGAACTCGCCCATGCCGTGCAGGCGGCACTTAAGGAATGTCTTGAATGAGTGAGTCCGGTCTGATCGTGCGTGTTGCCGCGAAGGGGGAAGGCGCGACGGCAGACGGCAGATATGCGGCGCTGGCGGCTCCGGGGGATGTGCTGCAGGCCGATGGTTCGCTGCTTCATGGCCCGAACCACGTTGATCCGCCGTGTCGGCACTTTCCCGCGTGCGGTGGTTGCCAGTTGCAGCACCTGTCCGAGAGCGCGCTGGCGGAATATGTGCATGACCGTGTGGTCGGCGCGGCCAAGGGGCAGGGGATCGAGGACGCGGTGGCCACTGCGGCGCATCTCTCACCAGCTCGGTCACGCCGCCGCGCAACGCTGCACGCGCAGGCGATCGGCAAGCGCGTGGTCATCGGCTTCCGTGAGCAGGGTTCGCACAAGATTGTCGACATGCGCGAGTGCCATGTGCTGGCGCCGGAACTGTTCGCACTGGTTGCGCCCTTGCGCGCACTGCTGGAGCAATGGGGCGAGCGCAAGCTGGCGGTGGACGTGGAGCTGGCGCTGGCGGACCAAGGCGTGTCGGTAGGCCTGAAGGGCCTGACCGCCGAGGGGCTGGCGAAGACGGAGGCGCTGCTCGACTTTGCGCGCGACAATGGCCTTGCCCGGCTGACGATGGATTCAGGCTATGGGCCTGAGGGTGTGTGGGAGCCCGAGCCGGTGACCGTCACGCTCGGTGGCACGCCGGTTGCGCTGCCGCCGGGAGCGTTCCTGCAGGCAACGGGCGATGGCGAGGCGGCGCTTGTCGGCGCGGCGCGCGAGTGGCTGGCCGGGGCGGCGACGGTGGCCGATCTGTTCTCGGGGCTGGGCACGTTCGCATTCGCGCTGGCAGGTCCGAAGACCAAGGTTCTCGCGGTTGAGGCGGCGCGTGATGCGCATCTTGCCTGTCAGGCTTCGGCGCGAATGAATGGATGTCCGGTGCATCCGCTTCATCGCGACCTGTTCCGCAATCCCCTGCGGGTTGAAGAGCTGGATCGTTTTGGTGCCGTGGTGCTCGACCCGCCCCGCGCGGGCGCGCAGGAGCAGGTGGAGCAGATCGCGCTGAGCAAGGTGGCGCGGGTGGTCTATATCAGCTGCAACCCGGCCAGCTGGGCGCGCGATGCGGTGAAGCTGATCGCGGGCGGTTACAGGCTGGCGGAGCTGCGGCCGGTCGGCCAGTTCCGCTGGTCGACCCACGTCGAACTCGCCAGCCTGTTTGTCCGCGACTGATCAGGCGGCGAAGACGATCTTCGCGGCGTGGTAGATCAGCGCCATCAGCGCAATGCTCGACAGCGAGAACAGGATGAAGCGGACCATGACCTTGTTCACGGTTGCCTGCACCAGTGAGTGGATGACGCGCAAGGCCACATAGGCCCATGCGACGGTTGCGCTGGTGCCATTGCCTGCGCCCGCCACGGCAATGACCAGGCAGACGGCGTAGAACAGCGTCGGCGCTTCGTGCAGGTGGTTGTAGTTGTGGGCCTTCCACTGGACGCTGGCGGGCAGCAGATCGTCGAGCGTCTTGGTGGGGTCCTTGGCGAGGTTGTCGGGATCGAGCTTGGCGGCGTTCATTGCCGGGATGCGCGTGACGTACATCCACAGCCACATGACCATGGTCCAGGCCATCAGCGCGACGGCGGGTTGCAGGATCTTGGCAATCATCATTGGCATTCTCCCCCTCTTTTGAAGTTATTATCCGTGGCCCATCGTCGCTCCCCCCAGCGTTGCTCCCAGGGCGCGAAGGGCGAGGCCGATCAGGCACAGCGTGGACAGCAGGAACAGCGTGAAGCGCACCGGAACGCGGTTGACCGTGGCCTGCCAGATCGAGTGGACGATGCGTAAGACGACATAGGCCCAGGCCAGCGCCACATCGAGCGAGGCCGCGCCCATGATCGCGAGGATCATCACCGTTGCGTAGAACAGCGTCGGCTGTTCCATCAGATGGCTGTAGTTGTGCGCTTTCCAGTTGATCTCGTCAGGCAGTACGCCTTCGAGGTCCTGTCCGCGCCCGCCGGGCTTTGCCTTGCCGAGGCCGCCCTTCTGCTTGAGCGCCGGCAGCCGCGTTCCGGCCATCCAGAACAGCATGACGATCGACCACAGCACGAGCACGGCCGCTGGCGTGAGGATTTGCGCCTGCATTTCAGATCTCCCCCGAGATTTGCCGGGAGAGTGCTGGCTGGAGGTTAGATTGTCAAATGCAACTTATAGCGGCTGCGCAATCACATGGGCGAAGGCGGCGGGATCGACGTTGCCACCTGAGAGGATCACGGCGGTGCGGCCGTCGGCGGGGACCTTTCCGGCGAGAAGCGCAGCAAGGCCTGCTGCGCCACCGGGTTCGATGACCAGGCGGAGTTTGCTGAAGGCGTAGCGCTGCGCGGCACGGACCTCTTCCTCCGAGACGCCAAGTCCCTTCAGCCCGCGCGCGGACATGACGGCGAAGTTGATCGGGAACGTTGCGGGCGTCTGCAGGGCATCGCAGGCGGTTTTGGGGGCATCGCGGGGGACGCGCTGGATCACGCCGGTCGCAAGGCTACGGGCGACATCGTCCCAGCCCTCGGGCTCTACCGGGACAATCTCGGCATCGGGCAGGGCGAGCGCGAGGCCGGAGGCGAGACCGCCGCCGCCGCAAGGTGTGACGACACGGGTCGGCCCGCCGTCAGCAAAGCACTCCAGCTGCGCGGCAAGTTCGATCCCGGCGCTGCCCTGGCCTTCGATCACCCACGGATCGCCATAGGCGTGGACCAGCGTTGCGCCGGTTTGCGCAACGAGATTGGCGGCAACGGTATCGCGGTCTTCGCCGCCGGGACGGTCGTAGAGCACGACTTGTGCCCCATGTTCGCGGGTTGCGGCGAGCTTCACCTGCGGGGCGTCGTTGGGCATGACAATGGTGGCGGCGATGCCGAGCTTGCGAGCGGCCCACGCCACGCCTTGCGCGTGATTGCCGCTTGAGACGGCGACGACGCCGCTGGCGCGCTCTTCATCGGTCAGGTCGGTCAGGCGGTGCCACGCGCCGCGGATTTTGAACGCGCCAACTGGCTGGAGGCTTTCGACCTTGCACCAGACGGTGCCGCCATTCGGCAGTTCCAGCGGCAATAGCGGCGTTTGCGGCAGGAGTTGCGCAATCTTATCGGCCGCGCGGAGGACGCCCTCACGGGTTGGTTGGCGGGCTTCGACAGAAGGACTTGGGCCAATATCGGGACTTGGGTTTGTCATGGCACTACTCTAAAGGGCCTTCCCATGAATGTCCTGCGCGTTCGGCCCAAGGGTCTGGAACGCGGCGGGACAAATGGCATTTGGAGTTACCATGGCAAAAGTTCTCGTCATCGGCGCAGGCGGCGTCGGCTCGGTCGCGGTCCACAAGATGGCGATGAATTCGGACATCTTCCCCGGCATCGCGCTGGCCAGCCGCACCAAGAGCAAGTGTGACGCTATCGCTGCATCCGTGAAGGAGCGCACCGGCGTTACCATCGACACCTACCAGATCGACGCCGATGACGTTGCCGCGACGACCGCGCTGATCAACGAGGTCAAGCCGGTGCTGGTGGTGAACCTGGCGCTGCCGTACCAGGACCTCAACATCATGGATGCCTGCCTTGCAGCGGGCGTCAACTACATGGACACCGCGAACTACGAGCCGATCGACGAGGCCAAGTTCGAGTATTCGTGGCAGTGGGCCTATCAGGACAAGTTCAAGCAGGCAGGCCTGATGGCGCTGCTGGGTTCGGGCTTCGATCCGGGCGTGACCAGCGTTTTCGCCACCTGGCTCAAGAAGCACAAGCTCGACACGATCCGCACGCTCGACATTCTGGACTGCAACGGCGGCGATCATGGGCAGCACTTTGCCACCAACTTCAATCCGGAAATCAATATCCGCGAAGTCACCGCGCCTGCGCGTCACTACCTCAACGGTGAGTGGGTCGAGACCCCGGCGCTGACCATCCGCCAGCAGTTCGACTTCGAGGAAGTCGGCCCCAAGAACATGTACCTGATGTACCATGAGGAACTCGAAAGCCTCGCGCATCACCTGCCCGAGATCGAGCGCATCCGCTTCTGGATGACCTTCGGCGATGCCTATATCACGCACCTCACCGTGCTGCAGAACGTGGGCATGACCCGGATCGATCCGGTGATCTACGAGGGCAAGGAAATCATCCCGCTTCAGTTCCTGAAAGCCGTGCTGCCCGAGCCTGCCAGCCTCGGCCCGACGACCAAGGGCAAGACCAACATCGGCGACATCGCCACCGGTCTGAAGGACGGTGAGGAAAAGACCTTCTACATCTACAATATCTGCGACCACGAGGACGCCTATCGCGAGACCGGCAACCAGGCCGTCAGCTACACCACCGGCGTTCCGGCCATGATCGGCGCGGCGATGATGGTGCAGGGCGTGTGGAGCGGCGCGGGCGTGTTCAACATGGAACAGTTCGATCCCGATCCCTACATGGACATGCTCAACAAGCACGGTCTGCCCTGGCAGGTGAAGGAACTGGCGGGTCCGCTGGCGTTCTGATTTTTGTGTTTCACGCAGAGACGCAGTGAGAAGTAGAAAATTGTCTCACGCGAAGACGCAAAGGCGCGAAGAGGTTGTGCTTTTGGCGAAGGGGCGCTCCTCAGCGATCCTCGGTGCCATGCGAAAGCAGAAACCGGCGGCGCTCGCGACATCTTGGCGTCTTTGCGTCTTTGCGTCTTTGCGTGAAAATCACATTTAGCTCCGCGTCTCTGCGTGAACCAATCCGAGGTATGAAAATGGAAACCAGAGCCGGCGATCCGGGGGCGTTTGCGCAGTTTGACTTGGGCCGGGTGGATAGTCCGGCGTTCGTGGTCGATGCGGCGAAGTTGCGGGCCAATCTGGCGGTGCTGGCCGATGTGCGCGACCGGGCCGGGATCAAGGTGCTGGCGGCGCTCAAGGCGTTCTCGATGTGGAAGGTGGCGCCGATTGTCGGGGAGTATCTCGACGGGGTGTGCACGTCCGGCCTGTGGGAAGCGCAGCTGGCGGCGGAGCATTACTCGGGCGAAATCGCGACGTATTGTGCGGCCTACAAGGCCGAGGACATGGGCGAGATCCTGCGGCTTTCGGACCATGTGATCTTCAACTCG
The DNA here is from genome assembly GCF_015694345.1 of Novosphingobium jiangmenense. GTDB lineage: Bacteria > Pseudomonadota > Alphaproteobacteria > Sphingomonadales > Sphingomonadaceae > Novosphingobium > Novosphingobium jiangmenense. The sequence goes on along the minus strand of NZ_JADQDC010000006.1, from coordinate 56,093 downwards.
CCGGGCCAGCATGCGCGCTTTGGCGGGGAGATTGCAGCGGCCAAGGCTGCGGGTGAGGCGTTCGACATCGGCCTGCGGATCAATCCCCTTCATGCCGAGGGCGAGGTGCCGCGCTATGACCCTTGCGCGCCGCATTCGCGTCTGGGCTTTCCGGTGGACCAGTTGCTGCCCGAGCATCTGGAAGGGGTTTCGGGCCTGCATTTCCACACGCTGTGCGAACAGGATTTCGTACCGCTCAAGCGCACGTGGCAGGCGCTGGAGGCGCGGATCGCGCCGTACTTTGGACAGCTCAAGTGGCTGAACTTCGGCGGTGGCCATCACATCACCCGCGCCGACTACCAGCGCGAGGACCTGATCGCGTTCCTGCGCGAGGTGAAGGCGCGGAGCGGTTGCGAGATATATCTCGAGCCGGGCGAGGCGGTGGCGCTCGATGCGGGCATTCTGGTCGGCACGGTGCTCGATACGCACTGGAACGGGATGCAGCTTGGCATCACCGACATTTCGGCGACCTGCCACATGCCCGACGTGATCGAGGCGCCCTATCGCCCCGCGATGCTGGGCGAGTTGCCGATTGACGAGTATGAGGACGGCGGCGAGGGTGGCGCTCCGGTGCGGCTGGGCGGGCCTTCGTGCCTCGCTGGCGACGTGATCGGCGATTATCGCATGCCGGGACTGGCCGAGCCGGGGACGCGCTTCGCGTTCCTTGATCAGGCGCACTATTCGATGGTCAAGACCACGACTTTCAACGGCGTGCCGCTGCCCTCGATCTGGCTGTGGGACAGCGAGAGCGATGCCCTCGAGAAGGTGAAGGGTTTCACTTACGAGGACTTCCGCGACCGGCTTTCCTGAGGCATGCTGCCTGCCGATAATAATGTGGGCGGGAGAGTGCGATGGCGGGCGAGCTGCTCGATGGGGTGACCAGCGATCCGGTGCGAATGGGCTGGATGCAGGGTTCGCCCCCGCCGAAGGACAAGCTGCTGCTGGCCTCGCGCGCTGATCACATGCGCTTTCCGATGATCCGTTGGTCCTATTCCAACATGCGCCAGTTCGTGCCTTCGCGTCGGGTCGCTGCGGGTGGCGAGGGCCGGCCATTCGAGCGGGCGATTGACGAGCAGTTGGCGCAGGTCAGCTTCGTTCCACTGAATGACGAGGTGCCGGTTACGCTGGAGCAATCGCTCACGCAGGCTTTCACCGACGGCATTCTCGTCCTCCATCGCGGCAAGGTGGTGTTCGAGCGCTGGTTTGGTGTGACCGGGCCAGAGACGCGACACATCGCCTTCTCGGTGACCAAGAGCTTTGTCGGCACCATTGCCGAGATGCTGGTGGAGGAGGGCAAGCTCGATCCTGCGGCAATGGCGTCCGATTACCTGCCCGAACTTGTTGGCAGCGGGTTTGGCGATGCGACGGTCCGGCAGGTGCTGGACATGACCACCGCGCTCGATTTCTCCGAAGACTATGCCGATCCCAATTCGGGCATCGGCGCCTATAGCGCGGCGCTCGGGCTGACGCCGCGTCCGGCGGACTATGCCGGGCCGATCGATCTTGCCTCATACCTGCCAGCGATCGGAAATGCCGGGGAGCATGGGGTCGGCTTCACCTATCGCACGCCCAACACCGAAGTGCTGGCGTGGATGATCGCGCGGATCGAGGGGAAGCACTTTGCCGATGTGCTGAACGAGCGCCTGTGGCTGCCGCTGGGTATGCCCGGCGATGCCGATCTGATCGTCGATCAGGCGGGCACAGCCTTTGCCGGGGGCGGGCTGAACCTGCGGCTGGAGGACCTTGCGCGGTTTGGCGAGGCGATGCGGCTGGGCGGGCTGGGAGTCATTCCCGAAGCCGTGGTGCAGCGCGCGACGCACGGCGGAGATCCTGCGCATTTCGACCGCAATCGCTATCCGCAGCTGCCGGGCTGGAGCTATGGCAGCCAGTGGTGGATCAGCAACAACAACCGTGGCTGCTTCTCCGCGCGGGGCATCCATGGGCAGACCTTGTGGGTCGATCCGGCGGCGGAAATGACGGTTGCACGATTCGCATCGCACCCGACAGCCGCCAACGGCGCCAACGATCCGCTCTCGTTGCCAGCCTGGGCTGCGCTGGCTGAACGCTTAAGTTCCTGATTTTCCGCGATCTGTCTGGAATTGTTTCATTTTCCTGACAGGTCTTTTGGGCAGCGTTATTTTCACTTGAGATTCATGCGCAGGGCCTTATTTACCCCCTCTCGCTGCCCCATGGGGACTTCCAAACCGCAAGGCAGCTTCGTTCAACGTTCCGTTTGGGGGTCCCTTGAGTTGCACATCCATCCTGACGCACTGGCTGTAGTTCGCGCCTCCGCGCCTGAACAACCCGCCATTTTGAACCGTCCGCACGCCGCCGCGCGCGCTGCCCGCTTCTTCGTCGAGAAGTTTCCGGGCAAGTCGCTGTACGCGGTGAAGGCCAATCCGTCGGCTGATCTGCTCCGTGTCCTGTGGGATTCGGGCGTGACGCACTATGACGTCGCCTCGATCGCGGAAGTGCGCCTGGTGCGTGAGACGCTGCCCGAAGCCGTGCTGTGCTTCATGCATCCGGTGAAGGCTCCGGCGGCGATCCGTGACGCCTATCACAGTTATGGCGTGCGCGTGTTCAGCCTCGATTCGATCGAGGAACTGGAGAAGATCAAGGCAGCCACTGCCGATGCCGAAGGCAACGTTCCCGAAGATCTGACGCTGTGCGTGCGCCTGCGCGTCTCTTCGGAGTATTCGGAGCTGAGCCTTGCTTCGAAGTTCGGCTGTGATCTGGCCAATGCCGCGGAACTGCTGCAGGCGACCCGCCAGGTGGCGGACTCGCTGGGCGTGTGCTTCCACGTCGGCAGCCAGTCGATGAGCCCGCATGCCTATGTGCAGGCGCTGGAGCGCGTCCGCGCGGCGATCGTCGATGCTTCGGTTCTGGTCGACATCATCGACGTCGGCGGTGGCTTCCCGTCGATCTACCCGGGCATGGAACCGCCGCCGCTTGAGGACTACTTCGGCGTGATCGACCGTACCTATGAATCGCTGCCGGTTTCGTACTCGGCAGAGCTGTGGTGCGAGCCGGGCCGTGCGCTGTGTGCGGAATACAACTCGATGATCGTGCGCGTTGAACGCCGCCGCGGTGCCGAGCTGTACATCAACGACGGTGCCTATGGCGCGCTGTTCGATGCGGCCCATGTCGGCTGGCGCTTCCCGGTGCGCGTGCTGCGCGACGAGGTGGCCAACGATGTCGAGACCGAGATCGAGATGGAGCCGTTCAGCTTCTACGGCCCGACCTGCGACGACATGGACCACATGGAAGGTCCGTTCGAACTGCCGGTGGACATGAAGGTCGGCGATTACATCGAGATCGGCATGCTCGGCGCTTATGGCGCGGCGATGAAGACGGCGTTCAACGGCTTTGGCGCGACGGAAGTGTTCGAAGTGACCGATGAGCCGATGTCGAGCCAGTACCGTGGCGACCGCCGCGATCCGCGCGTGTCGGACAACGTGGTTTCGCTGCGCTGACATTGGCTGTGGTTGCGTGAATTGGAGAAGGCCCTGCCGCGAGGTGGGGCCTTTTTCGTTGCGTCAGAACCCGACGAACCTCGCAGCCTCCTCTACGCTCTTGCGGTTGCTCACCACGGCGTTGGCGGGGAAATCCGGATCGGGCCAGCCGAGGGCCACGGCCTTCATGATCACCTGATCGTCAGGGATGCCCGCGTGTTCGCGCACGACGGGGGATTGCATGATGCCTTGCGAGTTGATCACGCAGCCAAGGCCGCGCGACCAGGCGGCGTTGACGAGCGCAGTGGTGACCGCGCCGCAATCGAAGGCGGTGTCGTCGCTGCCGGACAGTTCGCGGTCGTAGGTGACGATCACGCAGACCGGCGCGTCGAACTGGCGGAAGCCGCGCAGGACCCAGTCCTGGCGAGCGGGGGCGTCGTCACGGGCAATGCCCATCGCGCCGAAAAGCTGCTTGGCAACTTCGACCTGCCGATCACGGTGGACGCCAGCGAAGGGGCTGCCCTTGCGGAATTCGCGGCTGTCGGGCTCGCCTGCGAGGATGCGTTCGGTGTTGCCCTTGCGAATGCGGTCGAGCGGCTCTCCGGTGACGACGTGGAAGTGCCAGGGCTGGGTGTTCATCGAGGTGGGCGAGCGCATTGCCATGGTCAGGATTTCCTCGATCAGCGCGCGCGGTACGGGCTTTTCGAGATAGCCGCGGATCGAGCGGCGACCGAGGACCACTTCGTCGTAGGACGGAACCGACATGCACTCTCCCGAAATTTAATTGGTCGGTTAAGGGTAGCGCGGCGCGTGTGAAAGGCAAGCCCAACGAAAAAGCCCTCCCGGACGAGGGGAGGGCTTTTCAGCTTCCGAAAGCGCCGGATCAGGCGGCCTTCCGGATTTCCAGTTCCATGCGCTGCCAGATCTCGACCAGCGCCTCGGTCAGCTCGTCCATCATCGCTTCGGTGTGCGAGGGGCCGGGGGTAAAGCGCAGGCGCTCCGTGCCACGCGGGACGGTGGGGAAATTGATCGGTTGCACGTAGACGCCGTATTCGGCGAGCAGGATGTCGGCGATCTTCTTTGCCCGCACCGGATCGCCGACCATCAGCGGGACGATGTGGGTCGTCGACGGCATGACCGGCAGGCCTGCTTCGGCAAAGGCCTGCTTGAGGTAGGCGGCGGCGGCCTGCTGGCCTTCGCGCTCCTCGCTCGAAGCCTTGAGGTGGCGGACCGAAGCGAGGACGCCTGCGACCAGCACCGGCGAGAGCGATGTGGTGAAGATGAAGCCGGGGGCATAGGAGCGGATCACGTCGATGATCTTGCGATCGGCCGCAATGTAGCCGCCCATGACGCCGAAGGCCTTGCCCAGCGTGCCCTCGATGATGTCGATGCGGTGGGCCGCTTCGTCACGATCGGTGATGCCGCCGCCGCGTGGGCCGTACATGCCGACGGCGTGGACCTCGTCGATGTAGGTGAGGGCGTTGTACTTCTCGGCAAGGTCGCAGATCGCGTGGATCGGAGCGACGTCGCCGTCCATCGAATAGACGGATTCGAACGCGATCAGCTTGGGCACGTTCGGATCGGTCTCGGCCAGAAGCTCCTCGAGATGCTCGACGTCGTTGTGACGGAACACCTTCTTTTCGGCGCCCGAATTGCGGATGCCCGCGATCATCGAGGCGTGGTTCAGTTCGTCCGAGAAGATCACGCAGCCCGGCAGGATCTTGGCGAGCGTCGACAGCGTGGCGTCGTTCGAGACGTAGCCGCTGGTGAACAGCAGCGCGCCTTCCTTGCCGTGCAGGTCGGCCAGTTCGGCCTCAAGCTCGATATGGTAGTGCGTGTTGCCGCCGATGTTGCGCGTGCCGCCCGAGCCGGCGCCGACGTTGTGCAGCGCCTCTTCCATGGCGGCGATGACCTTGGGGTGCTGGCCCATGGCGAGGTAGTCGTTCGAGCACCACACCGTGATCGGCTTCGGGCCGTTATGGCCGGCAAAGCAGCGCGCGTTGGGGTAGGCGCCCTTGTTGCGGAGGATGTCGATGAAAACGCGGTAGCGACCTTCGGAGTGCAGACGCTCGATCGCAGAATCAAAAATCTGATCGTAATTCACCCCGCCGCTCCTTCCTGCAACGAAAGCGCATCCGCGCTTCCGAGGCCCGATCCCGTTGGGCCACCGGCGAATGGGCGGCTTCTACGCCTGTTCAATTCGCATTGCCAGCAGGATTTGGGGTAACTGCCCGAAAGTCGGAGCTATTTGGTTTCGGCGAGCTGACGCAGTTCCTTTGCCATGGCGATCCCGTTTGCATCGCCGTTCGCTGCAAGCCAGTCCGCATCGTGCGACGGCACGATGACGAGGTCCGGGTTCTTTTCTTTCAGGGCCTTGAGGCCCTTGAGCCAGCCGATCACGGCGGGCCGGTCCTCGGGCGCAAGCCAGTCGGCGACAAGGCGCGAGCGTGGCGTGGGAATCTCCGCGTTGACCGAAAGCGAGACGGTATCGCCTGCGAACAGGTACTCGCGCCCCGATGCCAGCCGTACGTAGATCATTTCCGAAGCGGGCGTGTGTCCCGGCGCCTGGATGAGGACAACGCCCGGGGCGACCGCCTCGATCGGGCCAAGCTTGCGAGGCTGGTCGAGCAGGCGGGCGTTCTCGCGCCAGAGGCCGTTGATGTTGCCCACCATGCCTTCCGAGACGACCGCCTTGCCGACGATGCTCTCGAACCGGGGATGGTCGAGGAAGCCGCCGACGTGATCGACGTGGGCGTGGGTGAACAGGATCATGTTTGCCTGGTCCATCCACCGGTCGACCAGAGCGCGGGCGCGACGGTCATAGAACTTGAAGCCCATGCTGTGCGCGTCGGCCTCTGACAGGCCGGGGTCTATCACGATGCCGCCGCCAGCGGTCTCAAGCCGCCACGTGATCACGCCGGAGGTGACCTGGCGCAGCCCCGTCCCGGCTGCCAAGGCCGCACCCGGAATATGGCGCAGGGCCATCGGCGCGAATGTCACGGCGGTGGGCTTCTCGCCGGGAAGAGCATCGGCAGCGCGGCGGATCGCGGCAATGTCGATGGTCCGCGCGGGGGCGTTCGCCGGCCCTGCGTTGACCAGCAGCCAGTAGTAGCCGAGCGCCAGCAGTGCCAGCAGCACGATCATGAACTTCGAGATCTTACCCAAGGCGCGTCCCCCGATCGTGCATTGCGGTCAAAACGTCTCGACCCGTTCAAGTCCCTGCGCCGCCAGTGCAGGCCGGAGCGAGTCTACATCGTCCCCGCCGCGGGTGAACAGCGCAAGGTCCGGCTTGTCGCGCTGCCATTGCTGGCCCTCGGTGAGGTAGGCGATCCGGCGGGCGATACCGTCCGAGCCATCGATGAAGCGGACGCCGCGGCCGAACGCGCGGTCAAGCTCTTCCTGCACCAGCGGGAAGTGCGTGCAGGCCAGCACGACCGTGTCGATGCGGTCTCCGCCGGGCTGGTCGCGCAGGGCCTGTGCGGCCTGCGCGTAGATGGCTTCGTCGACGCTCTCGCCGCGCAGCTTGGCTTCGGCTGCGGCGACCAGTTCGGGCGCGCCGTGGCGCAGGAGCAGCTTGTCGTGCGCGAATTCTGCCTCGAGCCGGTCGACATAAGCCTGCCGAATGGTCGCCTTCGTGCCGAGCAGACCGATGACGCCGGTCCTGGTCATGGCGGCAGCCGGCTTGATGGCGGGAACCGTGCCGACGATCGGCACCTCCAGGACCTCGCGCACCGCAGCGAGCGCGATGGTCGATGCGGTGTTGCAGGCGATGCAGACGAGGCGCGGACGCAGGCGCTCGGTCAGGCGGCCGAGCAGGCCGGACACGCGCGCGGCGATCTGCGCCTCGGTCTTGTCGCCATAGGGCAGGCCGGCATTGTCGGCGACATAGATCACCGGGGCCTGGGGGAGGGCCTTGCGCACCTTGGCGAGCACCGACAGCCCGCCGACGCCCGAATCGAACAGAAGCAGAGGCGCGGCGGGATCAGGGGAAGGTGAAGGCGTCATTTACCGGGCTTGTATCGGGAATGGCGGCAAAATGGGAAGTGGCCTCTTTCGCTTTTGTGTCCGGAGAGGATATGAGCGGCCTGTGGAAACGCTTATGCCCTTGCTCGTCGGCTATCTGCTCGGCTCCGTGCCCTTCGGCCTGATCCTCACGCGCTTGACCGGAGGCGGCGATCTGCGCGCCATCGGCTCTGGCAACATCGGTGCGACTAATGTGCTGCGCACCGGCAAGAAGGGCGTGGCGGCGGCGACGCTGCTGCTGGACATGGGCAAGGGGCTGGCAGCGGTCCTGATCGCCCGCCATTTCTGGCCATCGGCAGAGCCGCTGGCGGCGCTCGCGGCGGTGCTGGGGCACTGCTTCCCGCTATGGCTCAAGTTCAAGGGCGGCAAGGGCGTGGCGACGATGATGGGGATATCGCTGGGCCTCGCCTGGCAGATCGGGCTTGCCTATGCGCTGGTGTGGCTCGGCGTGCTGTTCGCCAGCCGCATTTCCTCGCTTGGCGGGATGAGCGCGGCGGTTGCGGCGCCGATTGCAGCACTCGCCCTGGGCTTCACCGCCTATGTGCCGGTGCTGGCATTGCTGGCGCTGCTGGTGCTGTTCCTGCACCGGGAGAACATCGCCCGCCTTCGCGCCGGAACCGAACCCAAGGTCGGCAGCAAGAAGTGAGCGAGGCGGCGCAGGCCACGCTTTCGCGAGACGAGGCCTTCGCCCGCATCCGGCTGCTGCGTTCGCCCAATATCGGGCCGGTCAGCTACAACCAGCTTTTGCGCCGGTTCGGCACGGCGAGTGCGGCGCTCGAGGCTTTGCCCGATCTGGCAGCGCGCGGCGGGGCGCCGTACCGGCCTGCTCCGCCAGAGCGGATCGAGCGGGAGATCGCCGCGCTGCGCAAGGTGGGCGGGCGCTATCTGTTTCATGACAGCGCGGATTATCCCGTGCTGCTGGCTGAACTCGACAGTCCCCCGCCGATCCTGACCGTGCGGGGCGACACTGCGCTTCTGCAGCGCCCCTCGATCGCCGTGGTCGGCGCACGCAACGCCTCGGCCGCGGCGGTGAAGCTCTCGCGCGATTTTGCCACGGCGCTGGCGGGGCAGGGTTACGCCGTGATTTCCGGACTGGCGCGCGGGATCGATGCGGCGGCGCATCGCGGGGCACTGGCGGGGATGGGGGATGGCGGCGGCACTGTGGGCGTGATCGCCAGCGGCATCGACGTCAGCTACCCGCCCGAGAACGTCGAACTGCAGGAGCAGGTGGCAACCGAGGGCCTGCTGATCGCCGAAATGCCACCGGGGACCGAGCCTCTCGCGCGCCACTTCCCGCACCGCAACCGCATAATTGCCGGTCTCGCCACCGGCACGCTGGTAGTCGAGGCTGCGCCCAAGTCCGGCTCCTTGATCACCGCAAGGCTGGCGGCTGAGGCGGGGCGCGAGGTCATGGCCATTCCCGGCTCACCGCTCGACAGTCGCAGCCACGGCTGCAACCAGCTCATCCGCGACGGGGCGATTCTGGTGCAGCGGCCGGAGGACGTGGTGGAACTGCTTGTCGGCTTCACCGGCCAGCCACGCTCGACCTTCCGCGAACATGCGCCGGAGTATGGCGCGGGGGCAGAAGATGAGCCGGTGGATGTGGCCGGACTTCTGACGCTGGCTCCTGTCGCGGTAGACGAACTGATCCGGCAGAGCGGGGCAAGCGCAGGGGCGGTGCAGATGGCCTTGCTCGAATTGGAACTGGCGGGCAGGTTGGTCCGTCACGCAGCGGGACGCGTTTCGCTCGCGGGGTAGAACAGAGGACAAGGCACCGTATGCAAGGACAGATCAGGGTTTCGGCGGGCGAAATCTTCGGAGCCATCAGTGAGCTGGCCAGGCGCCACGTCGGAGTCTGCGCCCTGGCTGCGGGCTTCATGACGGTTTTGCAGGTCATCCTCGATCTCGTGCTGGGAGAGGGCGAAGGCGTGGCTTTCGGCACTTTCATTGCCGGCATCGTGAACTTCTTCGTCACCTATCGCGTGACCGAGCAGATCCTGCGCAGCGAAGGCCTGATGACCGTGTGGTCGCGGTCCTACGGCGCCATGTTCGGGGCGAACATCCTGACCACGCTGGGCGTCGGCCTCGGTTTTGTCCTGCTTTTCGTGCCCGGGCTCTATCTCCTTGCGCGCTGGTCGATGGTTTCGCCGATCATCGTGGCGGAGGGCGTGACGGCCAGCCAGGCTCTATCGCGCAGCTGGGAGGCGACGCGGAGCAGCGTGTGGTCGATTGCCGTCGTCTATCTCGCCTATGTCCTGTTTTTCGTGATGCTGCTTGGCGGGATCGGTGTGGCCTCGGCGGCGACGGGCGCTGAAGGGCAGGGGGTCGCCTCCTCGCTCGTGATCAACGGGGCGGGGAGCCTTCTGGGGATTGCCGGCATCCTGATCGCCGTGGCGGTCTATCGTTCGCTTGCTGCCGGCGGGGCGCAGTATGAGGACGTGTTCGCCTGACGCCACTTTCTTCGGCAGCCCGTCGTTACCCTTGACGAACCGCGCTGCCAGTCCCCACCCTCGCGCACACGTACACGTAAGGACTGCTTTTCATCGCCATGCAGCTTGTCATTGTTGAATCCCCGGCCAAGGCCAAGACCATCGAGAAGTACCTCGGCCCCGGCTACAAGGTTCTCGCCTCCTACGGTCACATTCGCGATCTTCCGGTCAAGGACGGTTCTGTCCGCCCGGACGAGGATTTCGCGATGGACTGGGAGCTTTATGGCGACAAGCAATCGCGGGTGAAGGCGATCAGCGACGCGGCCAAGGATGCCGACCGCCTGATCCTGGCGACTGACCCTGATCGCGAGGGCGAAGCAATTTCGTGGCATGTCAGGGAGTTGCTGAAGAAACGTAAGGCGCTTCCGAAGGAAGTGGAGCGTGTCACCTTCAACGCGATCACCAAGCAGACGGTGACCGAGGCGATGCAGCGGCCGCGTGAACTCGATCAGGATCTGATCGATGCCTACCTCGCCCGCCGCGCGCTCGATTACCTGTTCGGCTTCACCCTGTCGCCGGTGCTGTGGCGCAAGCTGCCCGGCGCGAAGTCGGCAGGTCGCGTGCAGTCGGTGGCGCTGCGCCTGATTGTCGAGCGCGAGCGCGAGATCGAGGCGTTCAAGGCTCAGGAATACTGGTCCGTCATCGCGCGGCTCGAGCAGGGCGGCACCGAGTTTGCCGCGCGCCTCGTCAAGTTCGACGGGCAGAAGCTCGACAAGCTGACGCTGGGCGACGAAGGCGCTGCAATGAAGGCCAAGGCCGTGGTCGAGGCCGGGACGTTCCGCGTCGAAGAGGTCGAAACCAAGCCGACCCGCCGCAATCCCTATCCGCCGTTCACCACCTCGACCCTGCAGCAGGAAGCGGCGCGCAAGCTTGGCTTCTCGGCCAGCCACACCATGCGGGTGGCGCAGACGCTCTATGAAGCGGGCGCGATCACCTACATGCGTACCGATGGCGTGCAGATGGACCCGAGTGCGATCTCGGCTGCGCGCAAGGCCATCTCGGACCGCTATGACGGGCATTACCTTCCGGAAAAACCGCGTCATTACGAGACCAAGGCCAAGAATGCTCAGGAGGCACATGAAGCGATCCGGCCCACCGATTTCTCGAAGGACCGCTATGGCTCGGGCGACGAGGCGCGGCTTTATGATCTGATCTACAAGCGCGCGATGGCCAGCCAGATGGCATCGGCAAACATCGAACGTACCAGCGTCACGCTGCGCGACGGCACCGGCAAGCACGAACTGCGTGCGACTGGGCAGGTGGTGAAGTTCCCCGGCTTCCTCGCCGTCTACGAGGAAGGGCGCGACCAGAAGGCCGATGGCGACGACGAGGACGGCAGCCTCCTGCCATCGCTGAACAAGGGCGACACTCCGGCCAAGCGCGGCGTTGACGCAACGCAGCACTTTACCCAGCCACCGCCGCGCTATTCGGAAGCCAGCCTGGTCAAGCGGCTCGAGGAGCTCGGCATCGGGCGTCCTTCCACGTATGCTGCGACGCTGCAGGTCCTGAAGGATCGCAACTACGTCCGGACCGAGAAAAACCGTTTCTTTGCAGAGGAATCCGGGCGACTTCTCACGTCGTTCCTTGAGCGCTTCTTCAACCGCTACGTGGCCTATGAGTTCACGGCGGGCATGGAAGAGGAACTCGACGACGTTTCCGGCGGCCGGGCCGAATGGAAGAAGGTGCTCGCCGAGTTCTGGCGCGACTTCAAGCCCAAGTCCGACGAGGTGATGGAGAAGAAGCCGAGCGAGGTGACCGCCGAGCTTGACGAATTCCTCTCCGACTATCTGTTCCCGCCGCGTGAAGACGGCAAGGATCCCCGCCTGTGCCCCAAGTGCGAGGCGGGCCGTTTGTCATTGCGCGGTGGCCGTTATGGCGCATTCGTCGCCTGCTCGAACTACCCCGAGTGCAAGTACACCCGCAAGTTTGCCCAGCCCGGCGGCACGGATGGCGACGGCGGTGAGGACGGGGTGCTTGGCAAGGACCCGGTGACCGGGGAAGACGTGGTGCGCAAGGCCGGGCGCTTTGGCCCCTACATCCAGCTGGGCGAGGGCAAGGAAGCCAAGCGTGCGTCCATCCCCAAGGATGTTCTGGAGCAGTTGGGGGGCGAACTCAATCTGGAGTGGGCGCTCAAGCTGCTTTCGCTCCCGCGCGAGGTTGGCACGCACCCGGAAAGCGGCAAGCCGATCACGGCCAGCATCGGGCGTTATGGCCCTTATCTAGCCCATGACGGCAAGTATGCCCGCCTGCGTTCGACGGCAGAGGTGTTCGAAACCGGCATGAATGCCGCCGTGATGCATCTTGCCGCTGCGGCGGCAGGGGCGGGCGCACGCGGGGCGCGCACGGCTGCGGAGCCGCTCAAGGTCTTCGGCGCCCATCCGACTTCGGGTGGCGAGATCAAGCTGATGGCCGGGCGCTACGGCCCCTACGTCACCGATGGCACGACCAACGCCACGCTGCCCAAGGACAAGCAGCCTGAATCGCTGACGCTCGAAGAAGCCATCGTGCTTATCGACGAACGTGCGGCCAAGGGCCCGGCCAAGGGCAAGAAGGGCGCGAAGAAGGCTCCGGCGAAGAAGGCAGCGCCCAAGAAGGACGCTACCAAAAAGCCGGCGGCCAAGAAGGCACCTGCGAAGAAGGCGGCAAAGTCCGCCGAATGAACGGCTGACCGGCCGCGCTCAACGGCGCGGCCGGTAGAGCCAGTATTCCTTGTTGCCCAGTGGTACGCGGGCGTAGCGTTCGTAGTTGCGGGCGAGATCGGCCTTGATCATCCGCCGCGTGTCCATGTTCGGCAGGTAGAGCTTCTTGTGCGGCCCGCGCATGACGATCACGTCGGGCTTGCTGGCGAGGATTTTCGCGAGTTCCGCTGACGGATCGACGCCGATTGCCGGGGCCTCGATGTAGGTGTTGAGGTGGTTCGGGAAGATGCGCGTCGTCGGCAGGCAGCTGTTGGTGGTGCGATAGAACGCCATCTCGCCTTCATAGATGAACAGGCAGCCGCCATGCATCTCCTGCGCGATTGCGGCGTTCATGGCTTCGTACTGCCGCGTGGTGCCGTGCTGGTTGTACTGATAGGCCATGACCACCACGCCGGCCACGGCGCCGAAGCCGAGCAGCAGGCGCCCATACCAGCGCTCGCCGTCCCTGGTGCGGGCGAGGGCCGGGGCGGCCAGAACGGCCAGGGGCATGAGCAGCGGCGAGACGTAATGATCGTACCACGTCCCCAGCAGCAGGAATCCGGAGACCGCAGCGATTGCCCACACGCGCAGGACGCGCAGGCTTGCCGCACTGGCGGAAGTGCCGGTATCGAACACCTTCGGTGCGCGGAAGATGGCCAGCCAGAACGGCGTCAGCACAACCACTTCCTTGGCGAGGCGCCACCACGATCGCCAGCCATCGGAACCGCGCTCGAAGATCGAGACGAAATTGGCATAGACGAAGGCGTCGAGCTGACCGAGCTTGGCATACCAGGCAAGCGCGGCCAGCGTCGGCAGCAGCGCGATGGCGATCCACAGCGCTGCGGTTCCCGCCAGCTTGCGCCATGACCACACATCGGCAAAGCCCCGCGCCAGAAGGATCAGGCCAAACGCCGCGCCTTCGAAGATCACGGTGTACTTGATCTGGATGGCGAGCCCGAGCAGCAGCATGACGAGGCAGCCGCGCCAGATCAGCGGCGGGTGTTCGGGGCGCTTGACGCTGTCGACCACGCCCCACGCCGCCATCGCCACGAGCAGGTTGTAGAATACCGGTGCCTGACCCATCCCGGCGTTGAAGATGGGCATGAACAGGATATAGGCCGCGCCAGCCTGCCACGCTGCCGCCGGTGTGGCGATCTCGCGGGCGATGCGGCTGATGACCATGGCGGTCAGCGTGAAGCTGAGCCCTGCGCCGATCTGGTAGGCGATCACCGGATCAAACGGCAGTGCTGCCAACCCTTCATAGAGCAGGAACAGCCCGATCGGCTTGCGGTCCCAGATATCGACATAGACCGTCGCGCCCTCGCGCATACGCTCCGCCACGAACAGGTAGAACTGCTCGTCGATATGGACGACGGGATTGCCGAACAGGAAGCTGCGGGTGATCAGGAACAGCGCAAGAAAGCCCAGTGCCTCGATCAGCCACAGCGGAATGGCGCCAAGCTTGCCGGAAGCAGTGGCAGAGAACCGGCCGTCCAGCGGGCCGGTTGCCACCGCCGCCGTCACGCTGCCAGTTTCGCTCATGCTCGCACTCCGTCCACCATTGCACCCGGGACGTTAACGGGCGAACTGCCCGTACCCTTCGCGCGAGCGACGCTAGAACGGCAATGTGAACGGCGAATTTCGGTTCCATGCCGCATTGCAGCAAGGATGCTGCATTGCGGCAAGTGGTCCGATTAAGGCGGTGAAGCGTTTTAAGTGCGGGGAAATCAGCTGAGGAACTTGGCCAGCCCCGCTGCTGCAGCCTCATGTCCCGCCCGATTGGGATGGATCGGAATGCCATCGCCCGCAGGCGCCGTCAGACCATTGCTCCAGGGTTCTGCCGAGCAGGGGGCATGGCTTTTCGACAGGGCAGAGAAGCGGAACACTTCGGCTCCTTCTTCGCGCGCGACTTTTGCAGTCAGCTTGACAAGACGCTTGGCTGCCGCCTGGCTCTGCTTCATGCGCTCATTGCTGATCGGCACGGCCGCGCATGTGCCCTTTGGCGGAAGCACGGTGATGTAGTCCACGAACACGACGCGGGCCTGAGGCGCGCGTGTCCGCACTTCGCGAACGATGCGGCGCATGCGCTCTTCATCGCCCTTCCACACGTCATCACCAATCTCGCGCCACTTCTGGCACCGCGCATCGGGCGTGGCCATCTGCTCGCAAGCAGCGGCAAAGATGTTGCCGACGAAGTTCACGTCATTGCCGCCGATGGTGACCGTTACCAGCCTGGTATCGGCAGTCACGCTTTCGATCTGTGGCGGAACTTCATTCCAGGGGCCGAGGACATGCTCGGTCGTGGCGCCGCTGCAGGTGGCGTCGATCAACGAGAGCTTCAGCCTTGCCGCGAGCAGGTTCGGGTAGTTCAGCGTGCCACGGCCGCAGCGCGGCGGTGTGCCCGGCGTGTTCGGTCCGACACCGGGTCCTGCGGCGAACGAACTGCCGAGCGCAACGTAACGCGCACCCTCTGGCAGTGGCGCGGGTTTGGCGAGGGCGGGAGTCGCGGCAAGCGCGAAGGCCGCCAGGGTCCAACGCATCACTTCACCCACTCCAGCCCGATCTCTTCGTAGATTTCCTTGGCGTCGGCCCAGCGCTCGTCCACCTTGACGTGGAGGAAGAGGTGGACCTTGGTTTCGAGCAACTGCGCCAGTTCCTTGCGCGCGGCCTCACCGATCGCCTTGATCTTGGCGCCGCCTTTGCCGAGCACGATCGGGCGCTGCGTCTCGCGGGCGATGACGATCTGCTGGTGGATCTCGATCGAGCCATCCTTGCGCGTCAGGTACTTTTCGGGCCGCACGGTGCTGTCGTAGGGCAGCTCGTCATGCAACTGGCGATAGAGTTGCTCGCGGGTGATTTCGGCCGCCATCAGGCGCTCGCTGGCGTCCGAAACCTGATCCTCGGGGTAATGCCACGCGCCTTCCGGCATGAGTGCGGCGAGGCGCTGCTTGAGTTCCGGCACGCCATCGCCGGTCAGAGCCGAAACGAAGAACACCTCGTCGAATTCGGCCTCCTGCGTCAGCGCCTCTGCCATTACGAGCAGCGGCTCCTTGGGCGTCGAATCCACCTTGTTGAGCACCAGCAGCTTGCGCTCCGGACGGCCTTTCAGGGTTTCGAGGATGGGCTCGAGATAATCGCGCTTCTTCTTGCGGGCATCGACCACCAGCAGGATCGCGTCAGCCTCGTGCGCGCCGTCCCACGCTGCGCTGACCATGGCACGGTCGAGCCGACGCTTCGGTTCGAACAGACCGGGGGTGTCGGCCAGGATGATCTGCGCTTCACCTTCGAGCGCTATGCCCATCAGGCGCGCGCGCGTCGTCTGCGCCTTGGCCGAGACGATCGCCACCTTCTGGCCGACGAGCGCATTGACGAGGGTGGACTTGCCGGCGTTCGGTGCGCCAAGGACGGCCACGAGGCCACATTTTTCGGTCATTATTCCAGTTCTTCAGAAGAGTTGCGGCCATCTTAGGCCAAAAGCGCGTTGGCCGCTAGTTGGGGGGGCAGGATCGGCTCAGCCGTAGGCTTGCATGAAGGCACGCGCAGCCGAGGTTTCGGCTTCCTGCTTGCTGCTGCCGGTAGCACTCGCGCTGCCCACGCCCTTGACTTCGACCGCCACGGTAAACTTGGCCGCATGGTCCGGCCCTTCGCGCGCGACCAGCGTGTAGACCGGCGGTTTGCGGCGATTGCCGGCCGCCCATTCCTGCAGCGCTGCCTTGGGATGCTTGCGCTGGCCGGTGCCGGAAGCCATCGGCTTGGTCCACAGCTTGCGCACGAAGGCGCGGGCTGCCTCGAAGCCGCGCTCGACGAACAGCGCACCGATCAGCGATTCCATCACGTCGCCAAGGATGTTATCGCTCCTGGCGCCACCATCGTCGCGCGCCTGCTTGCCAAGGCGGATATGGGCCGACAGGTCGATCTCGCGCGCAACGTCGGCGCAAGTCTCGCGGCTGACCAGCGCGTTAAGGCGCTGCGACAGCTTGCCTTCGGCGGCATCACTCTTTTCGTGCAGCCATTCGGCAATGACGAGGCCAAGTACGCGGTCGCCCAGGAACTCGAGCCGCTGGTAATCGCGGGCGACGCCCATCGAACCGTGCGTCAGCGCCTCCGCCCAGAGGTCGGGGCGGGCGGGCGCTTCGCCGGTCAGCGTGGTCAGATAGGCCAGCGTTTCTGGGGAGAGCGCGCTCAGAACGTGCCCCCGATGCGGTTCCAGCGTGCAGCGGTGAACCAGGTCCACGGCAGGAACCAGTTGGCGCTGCCATCGGTCGACCACATCATGATCGTGGCACGGCCGACCAGATTTTCCTGCGGGACGAGGCCGATGCCGCCGCCTTCCATTGCCGGGAAGCGGCTGTCCATCGAATTGTCGCGGTTGTCGCCCATCATGAACAGATGGCCTTCCGGCACGACCACCGGCACCGTGTTGTCGGCATCGCGCTGGCCAAGGTCGAGCACGTTGTAGCTCTTGCCGCCGGGCAGGGTCTCGCGGAACTGCGGGTAATGGCAGGTCTGGCTGCCATCGGCCTCGGTCACCACGAATTCCGGCGAGATGCAGTCGGTGTTGGGGCTCACCGGAATGACGAAGTCCTCGACCTTTACCTTCGGCACGGCCGTCCCGTTGAGGTGGAGGACACCGTCGATCATCTGCACCGTATCGCCCGGCAGGCCGATCACGCGCTTGATGTAATCGACGTCATTGCCGGGAGGCGCCTTGAAGATCGCGATGTCGCCGCGCTCGGGCTGGCGGGCGAAAATGCGCTTGGGCAGCAGCGGCGCGCTGAACGGCAGCGAATAGCTGCTGTAGCCATAGGGCCACTTGGCGGCGAGCAGGTAGTCCCCGTTCTCCAGCCGTGGCAGCATCGATTCCGACGGGATGTTGAACGGCGAGAAGATGAAGCTGCGGAAGATCGCGACGACCAGCACCAGCTTGATCAGGAAGACCGGGAAACTGTCCTCCTTCTTTTCCTTCTTTGCAGAAGGTGCAGGTGGCGCTTGGTCTGCCGGTGTCGGGCTGCTGGCTTCGGGCGTGTCGTTCATCGTCGCGGTCATGTTGCCAGCAAGGCCCTTCGTCAAGTGTGTTGTTGGTCTAATACAGTAGCCGAAATACGTCTGCGCAGCTTGCCGATGGATGAACAGCGTGCTTGGCGAGGGGCCTGCTAGCGGGCATTAGAGCCATTACGCAGTTGCGAAAGGATGAGGTTGGACATGTCGGCAGGCGAGGCAGAACAGTATTGGACCGCACTTCAAGGCCTGCCAAGGCCGACGCTGAAGGACCTGTTCGCTGACTCCGGGCGGCTTGCGCGCTACTCTACCACGATCGACCTGCCGGGCGGTCCGGTCATATTCGACTGGTCCAAAACGCACCTTTCGCTTGAAGTTGATGCCCTGCTCGGCGCCGTTGCGGCCGCGATGGACCTTGAAGGCCGCCGCGATGCGCTGATCTCTGGCGAGAAGATCAACAACACCGAAGGCCGCGCCGCCGAGCACACGGCACAGCGCGGCATCGGCAAGGATACCAGCGTCGAGGAAGCCGAGGCGCTTCACGCCCGCATGCGAATGCTGGTCGAGGCGATCCACGAGGGCGCGCTGGGCGAGGTGAAGAGCCTGATCCACATCGGCATCGGTGGTTCGGCACTAGGGCCGGCGCTGGCCATTGACGCCCTGACGCGCGATGGTGCCAAGGTTGCGGTCCATGTCGTCTCGAACATCGACGGTTGTGCGCTGGAAGCGGCGATGAAGGCCTGCGATCCCGAAACGACCCTGATCGCAGTGGCATCCAAGACTTTCACCACAACCGAGACCATGACCAATGCGCACTCGGCGCTGGAATGGTTGCGCGAGGGTGGCGTGGCTGATCCCTACGGCCGCGTGATCGCGCTGACTGCATCGCCCGAAAAGGCGGTCGAGTGGGGCGTGGACGAAACCCGCGTGCTGCCGTTCTCCGAGACTGTCGGCGGGCGTTATTCGCTGTGGTCCTCAATCGGTTTCCCGGTTGCCATGGCGCTAGGCTGGGACGGTTTTGCCGAATTCCTCGACGGCGCCGCGGCGATCGATCGCCATTTCATTGACGTCGATCTGGCCGAGAACGTGATTGTCCGCGCCGCCTTTGCCGACCTCTATTACACGCAGGTCCGTGGCTGCCAGACGCGCGCCGTCTTCGCCTATGACGAGCGGTTGAAGCTCCTGCCCGACTATCTCCAGCAGCTCGAAATGGAATCGAACGGCAAGCGCGTCCTGGCCGATGGTACGCCGCTGACCCGCCCGAGCGCGCCCGTGACGTGGGGTGGCGTTGGCACCGATGCCCAGCACGCCGTGTTCCAGCTGTTGCATCAGGGCACGCATCTGATCCCGGTCGATTTCCTTGCGGTGAAAACGCCGGGCCATGACCTTGATCCGGCGCATCATGAGATTCTGCTGTCCAACTGCTTCGCCCAGGGCGCCGCGTTGATGGCGGGCAAGGCCTCCGATGATGGCGCGCGCGCCTATCCGGGTGATCGTCCTTCGGCGACGATCCTGTGTGAGGACCTCAATCCCGCCACGCTGGGCGCGCTGATTGCATTCCATGAACACCGCACCTTCGTTTCGGCGGCGATGCTCGGGATCAACCCGTTCGACCAGTTCGGCGTCGAACTCGGCAAGGCAATCGCCAAGCAGATTGAGGCCGGTGGCGGCGAGGGCTTCGATCCTTCGACCGAGGCCCTGCTGGCCGCGGCGGGCATTGGGGGCTGATCGTTCGGTCAGCTAACAATATCGCCGAAATGCCTCTGGTCTTGCGCAAGGCCAGAGGCCATATGCTCCTGCGATACAAGGAGTGCATATGGTAAAGCAGGTATCCGGGCGGGACTTCGACTACGATCTCTTCGTGATTGGCGCAGGTTCGGGCGGCGTCCGCGCGAGCCGCATCGCGGCCAGCCATGGTGCGCGGGTTGCCGTGGCCGAAGAATATCGCGTCGGCGGGACCTGCGTGATCCGGGGCTGCGTGCCCAAGAAGCTGCTCGTCTACGGTTCGCACTTCGCCGAGGAATTGCAGGACGCGGCCAACTACGGCTGGACTGTCGAGAAAATGACTTTCGACTGGCCGACGTTACGTGACGCGGTCCTCAAGGATGTCGACAGACTCAATACCGCCTACACGAACACCCTGGAAAACAACAAGGTAGAGCGCTTTCTCGAGCGTGCCACCGTTGCCGGACCGAACCTCGTGCGCCTCGCCTCGGGCCGTGAGATCAGCGCGAAGTACATCCTCATCGCCACCGGTGCCTGGCCGGTCATGCCCGAGTTTCCGGGCAGCGAGCATTGCATTACCTCGAACGAGGTATTCCATCTCGAGAAGCTGCCCAAGCGCGTGGTGATCTCCGGCGCGGGCTATATCGCGATGGAATTCGCAGGCATTTTCAACGCGCTGGGCTGTCACGTAACGGTGGTCAACCGCAGCGAGACGATCTTGCGCGGCTATGACGAATCCCTGCGCGATCGCCTGCTCCAGATCACCATGGCGCGCGGGATCGAGTACAAGTTCAATTGCCCGTTCGACCGCGTCGAGAAGCGCGAGGATGGTTCGATCGACGTGTTCCTCGGCAAGCAGCCCGATCCGATCCACGCCGACGTGGTGCTGGTAGCGACTGGGCGTCGGCCCAAGACCGATGGTCTGGGCCTTGAAAATGCTGGAGTTACATTGGGTTCGGCGGGCGAAATTCCGGTCGACGATCATGGCAAGACATCGTGTGACAGCATCTACGCCGTCGGTGACGTAACGAACCGGGTGCAACTGACCCCCATCGCGATCCGTGAGGGGCAGGCTTTTGCCGACCGTGTTTTCGGGGGCAAGGAGACGTCGGTCAGCTATGATTGCATCCCCAGCGCGGTGTTCTCGCAGCCGCCGCTGGCGGGCGTGGGCCTCACGGAAAGCCAGGCGCGTCAGGCATTTGGCAGCAATATCAAGGTCTACTCGTCCGACTTCCGCCCGATGAAGAACATCTTCGGCCATCGTCCGGAGCGCGGGCTTTACAAGATGATCGTTGATGCCTCGACCGAGAAGGTGCTGGGGATCCACATGATCGGGCCGGACAGCCCGGAGATCCTGCAGGCGACGGCAATCGCGGTGAAGGCGGGGCTGACCAAGGCGGATTTCGATGCGACGGTGGCCTTGCACCCCTCGATGGCGGAAGAGCTTGTTCTGATGCGATAATCCGTAAAGTTGCCCGTTTTCCAACTCTCGCAGGCAAACGGGCAACTCCCCCCTGACTCACCGGCAACTCTGCCGGACTTGAGGTCAACTGTCGGGGGGTAGAACGGTGGCGATTTGCAACCGGACGCGTTGACGCTATCCTCTGGCCAAATCGGTCGGTGGGGAGAGCGGAAAAATGGCAGGCACGGTCCTCGTTTCAGGTGGCAGCGGCTACATCGCCGGGTTCCTCATCCGCCAGCTTCTGGCCGAGGGCTGGACCGTCCACGCCACCGTCCGCTCGCTCTCTCGCGAAGCGCAACTGCGGCCGCTGTTGGGCGGGTCCGCGGAGACGCTGCGCTTCTTTGCCGCGGACCTGACAGCGGACGCCGGGTGGGCCGAGGCGATGGCCGGGTGCAGCCATGTTGCGCATGTCGCCTCGCCGTTCACCACGACGGCGCCCCGCCACGAGGACGACCTGATTGTCCCGGCGCGCGAAGGGGTGTTGCGGGCGTTACGTTACGCTCGCGATGCCGGGGTGACGCGGTTCGTGCAGACCTCTTCCGTCGCCGCGATTGCCTATGGCCATGGCAAGGGCGTGTTCGAGTTTACCGAGCAGGACTGGACCAATCTCGAGGGCGAGGATGTCTATGCCTATGTGAAGTCCAAGACCCTTGCCGAGCGCGCGGCGCGGGAGTGGGTGGCGGCGCAGGGTGGGGGCATGGAGTTCGTCTCGGTCAACCCGGCGGCGGTGCTGGGGCCGGTGTGGAGCGATGACTTCTCGCCATCGATCGAGGTGGTCAAGCAACTGCTTTCCGGGGCTTTGCCGGGTTGTCCGGACCTGGGCTTCGGGCTTGTCGACGTGCGTGACGTTGTGGACCTGCACGTGCGGGCGCTGACCACGCCGGGGATCGCAGGCGAGCGCTTCATTGCCTCGGGACCGTTCCTGAAGATCGTGGATGTTGCCAAGGTGCTGAAGGAACACCTCGGGCCGCAGGCGCGCAAGGTGCCGACGCGCCGGCTGCCCGACTGGCTGGTGCGGACGGTGGCCCTGTTCAATCCGGTGATCCGTCAGGTAACGGGCGAACTCGGCAACGTGCGCGGCGCGAACTCTGCCCACGCGCAGGAGCGGCTGGGCTGGGCGATGCGACCGGTGGAGGAATCGATCCTCGACTGTGCCCGGAGCCTGATCGAGCGGGGCGTGGTGAAGGTCTAGATCCCGGCGAACCACTGGTAGCCGGAATGATCCTCCCAGTAGCCGCCACCGCCGCCGTAGAGTCCGGCCAAGGTTTCGACCGCCTCGATCTTCATGACGTACTTTGCCTGCTTGTACCCGAGTGCGCGCTCGACGCGCAGGCGGATCGGTGCGCCATGGCCGACGGGCAGGGGCTGGCGGTTCATGGTGTGGGCGAGGATGGTCTGCGGGTGCAGGGCATCGATCATGTCGATGCTCTCATAGTAGGGCTTGCCTGAGAAATCGTCTGCACAATGGAAGACAATGTATTGTGCAGATGGGGAAACTTGTGCCTGACGCAAGAGCAGGCCGAGCGGTACTCCGGTCCATTCGCCGATCGCGCTCCACCCTTCGACGCAATCGTGGCGGGTGATCTGGGTGCGCTGCGGTGCGGCCTTGAGCTGGGCAAGGGTGAGGCTGAACGGGCGGGCGACCTTGCCGCCGATCTCCAGCCTCCAGTCGGCGAAGTTGCTGGCCATGTGCGCCTGATATTCGGGCGAACCCGGCAGGCGATTGCCATTCATGCGGAACTTCGGGGAGATGTCAGCGCGGGTGAACTCGGGCGCCAAGGCGTTGCGATCGGTGACCAGCCGCTGGCCGGACAGCGTGGCTTTTTCGCCAAGAGTCAGCACTTTGCGCACCGTGGGCGAGGTGGTGATCTTCTCGCAACCGGCGAGCAGCAGGCCACTTGCGCCAACGAGCGCGGTGCGCCGCGTGATGATCGTCATGGCTTTGGCCTCCGCTCGGCGGGCAATCGGTACCAGCCGGTGATGATCGAGCGCAGTTCATTGAACGGCCCTGCGAGCAGGACCATCAGAAGATGGATGAAGATGAAGGCTAAGAAGCCTGTTGCACAAAGGAAATGTATCGAACGAGCAGACTGCCGCCCCCCGAAAATGTCGAGAAGCCACGGGAAGGCGGCGTTGAGCGTGGGCGACATGGTCATGCCGGTCAGCACCACCAGCGGGATCAGCACGAAAATCACGCTGAGGTAGGCGATCTTCTGCAACGGGTTGTAGGCCTTGGCCGCTTCGCCAGTGGGGAAGCGCAAGTGGGCGTGTTCCTTGATGTCATGCCACAAGTGGGAGAGCTTGCGCTCTTCACGCGTCAGCGCAAGATCATGCGACAGGTGTCTGGAAAACAATGCATAAATTACGAAACCGGCAATCGAAACGACCAGCACCCACGCGAAGAAGAAGTGCCATTGGCGGCCCTCGGCGAGGCTGTAGTAGTTGGGGATGGTGACCAGCGGCGGGAAGGCTCTGGTCGAATGCTCGGTAAGACCGAGAAAGCCGGTCGTATCGAATTGCAGCGAGCCGAGGCGCAGGAAGCCCTGCTGGCCCTGCCGCCCGATCTCCAGCCAGGGCGTTTCGAAAGTGGCGCCGTACTTGCCCCAATAGAGCCGGGGATGGGCGTTGAAGATCGTCGCGCCGCTCATCAGCATGACGAAGATCGTCAGCGCGTTGGTCCAGTGCCAGATCCTGACCGGTAATCGCGTGCGATAGACCAGGGGCCGCGTTTCGACCGTTGTAGCGGATTCCTGTAACGTAACGGAAGCGGTCGCGGCATCCACGGCGAGGTTCCTGCTGCTGTTCGGGAACCAGTGTGCCACAACTTGTGGCCACGCGGAAGTAAAGGCTTACCGCCGCGCCTTCAGGCGGGATGGCGCGCCGCGAGCGCGATCAGGTCAGCGCGGGAGAAGCGGCGCTCGCTGGCCTTGGCGATGCTGGAGCGCGGGACGGGGCGCAGCGCCGCCCATGCCGCCTTGCCGACAAAGCCGAGCTTGCGGGCGTTGGTGACGACGGTGCGGTGGTCCCAGGCGTGGTCGCCGCGCTTGGCGACTTCGCGAGCGATTTCGCCATAGATGCCCGCGGCGGCGAGGATGGCCCAACGCTGGCGGCCCTTGAGGCGGGCCGCGCCGATGCGGGCCGAGCATTCGTGGATTTCCGCTGTCTCGCACATCCGCGCGACAAGGCGGGTGAGCGCGGGGCGATAGTGCGGCTTCATCTGCTCGCCCGGCGGGATATCGAGTTCCGAGAGCCAGTCGAGCGGGATGTAGCAGCGGTCGGCGGCGTCATCCTCCTCGATATCGCGGGCGATGTTGGCGAGCTGGAAGGCAAGGCCGAGGTCGCAGGCGCGGTCGAGCGTGTCGTCGTCGTCTGGCGAGACGCCCATGACCACGGCCATCATCACACCCACGGCCCCGGCGACATGCCAGCAGTAGCGCATCAGGTCGGCCTCGGTGTGGGGCTGCCATTCGGCGGCATCGAGCGCGAAGCCATCGATCACGGCGCGGGCCATCTCGATCGTCAGGCCGGTTTCGCGGGCGACGAGGCCGAGCGCGTCGAAGGCCGGATCACCGGTTTCGCGACCTGCGAAGGCGAGCGCCGTTTTTTCGCGCACAAGGGCCAGGCGTTCGGCAGCGCCCTCCTGAGCGCCCAAAGCGCCGCCGTGGTCCTGAGCGTCGACGATATCGTCGCAGCGGCGGCACCAGGCGTAGAGCAGCCAAACGCGTTCGCGGGTCTCGCGATCGAACAGGTGGCTGGCGAGGGCGAAGCTTTTCGAGCCCTTCAGGATCGACGTGCGGGCGTTAGTAACGAGAGAATTGCGATCCAGCATTGCTCAGAGATCTTCGGCCTTCATCGCGAAGATCGGCTTGTGCGGAACGTGGGCTTCCATGCGCGCCAGCAGGATATCGAGATCGGGTTCGGCGATGATGATGCCGGCATGGGCTTCGCGGATGAAGCCGACCTCGATCATGTGGCGGTTGAAGGCGAGCAGGTGGTCGTAGAAGCCATAGGCGTTGAGCAGGCCGACCGGCTTGGCGTGATAGCCCAATTGCGCCCAGCTGACAGCTTCCCACAGTTCGTCCATCGTGCCGACGCCGCCGGGGATGGTGAGGAAGCCGTCCGAGAGGTCGGTAAAGGCCTTCTTGCGTTCGTGCATGCCTGGGACGACGTGCAGTTCGGTGCAATCGTGGTTGGCAACCTCGCTGCCGACGAGGGCTTCGGGGATCACGCCGATCACTTCACCGCCAGCATCAAGCGCGCCATAGGCTACCGCGCCCATCAGGCCGAGGCGTCCACCGCCATAGACCACGCCGATGCCGCGCCGGGCGAGTTCGGCGCCGATCTGGCGGGCGAGAGTTACGTAACGGGTATCGGCAGGCGAGGCGGAGCCGCAGTAGACGGCAATACGTTTCAAAGAAGATCCTCCAGCATCAGTTTCGCGGTGGCCTTGGCCGAGCCGACCACTCCGGGAATCCCGGCGCCCGGATGGGTTCCCGCGCCGACCAGATACATGTTCGAAATGGCATCGTCACGGTTGTGCGCGCGGAACCAGGCGCTCTGTGTGAGGAGCGGTTCGAGACTGAATGCGCTACCGAGATGGGCCGAGAGGTCGGTCTTGAAGTCTGCCGGAGCGTAGTGGAACTTCGTTACGATACGCGAATGGATGTCCGGGATGAGCCGGCGGCCTACCTCGTCGAGGATGCGCTTCTCAAGGATCGGGCCGATTTCGTTCCAGTCGACCGGGAGCTTGCCCATGTTGGCTACGGGGACGAGCGCGTAGAAGGTGCTCATGCCTTCCGGGGCCACCGACGGGTCAGTGACGGTCGGGTGGTGGAGGTAGATCGAGAAGTCTTCGGGCAGGACGCCGTGCTTGTAGATGTCGTCGAGCAGGCCCTTGTAGCGTGGGCCGAACAGGATCATGTGGTGCGGAATGCCGGGCCAGGTGCCTTCGATGCCGAAGTGGACGACGAAGAGGCTTGGCGAGAATTTCTTTTTGGTCAAAGCCTTTGCGCGGCGTTGTGCATGTGGATTGTCAGGCATCAGGTCGCGGTAGGAATGGACGATGTCGCCATTGGAGGCGACGGCGTCGAACTTCTCTGACCAGCCGCTTTTCGTCTTCACACCAGTGACGCGGGTGCCGAGCGTTTCGATGTGGGTGACCGGATCGCCCATGCGCACTTCGCCGCCGAGACGCTGGAAGTGGGTGAGCATGCCCTGGATCAGCTTGTTGGTGCCGCCCTTGGCCCACCACACGCCGCCGTCCTTCTCGAGCTTGTGGATCAGGGCGTAGATTGAACTGGTGTTCATCGGGTTGCCGCCGACGAGCAGGGTGTGGAAGCTGAACGCCTCGCGCAGGCGTTCGTCCTTCACGTAGGACGAGACCATCGAATAGACCGAGCGCCAGGCCTGGTAACGGGCAAGCGCAGGGGCGGCCTTGAGCATCGAGGCGAAATCGAGGAACGGGACCGAACCCAATTTGACGTAGCCTTCCTCGAACACGCCTGCGGAGTATTGCAGGAAGTCGTCGTACCCGGCGACGTCAGCGGGGTTGAGCTTGGCGATCTCGGCGCGGAGCTGGGTTTCGTCGTTGGAATAGTCGAAATTGGTGCCGTCGGGCCAGTTGAGGCGGTAGAACGGCATGACCGGCATGAGTTCGACATCGTCGGACATGCGGTGGCCCTTCAAGGCCCAGAGTTCCTGCAGGCAGGCCGGATCGGTGACCACGGTGGGGCCGGCATCGAAGGTGAAGCCGTCCTTCTCCCAGTGGTAGGCGCGGCCGCCGGGCTTGTCGCGCGCTTCGATCACGGTGGTCTGGATGCCGCCGGACTGCAGGCGGATGGCGAGGGCAAGGCCGCCGAAGCCGGAGCCGATTACGCAAGCGCGCTTCATCGTGGAGTTCCTGCAAAGGTAAGAGGCTTGGGCCGCGCGCCGAGGCCGGTCAGCACGCCCAAGGCGCGGGTGATCGGGAGCGGCGGCTTGCCCGCGAGGATGCGGGCCTTGTCGAACATGGTGGTCTTGCCTGCGTAGAAGCGCTCGATCAACCCGTGGCGCAGGCTGTAGAAGCGTTCGAGGACGCGGTAACGCTTGTCGGGCTCGGCCCCTGCAAAGAGCAGGGCCGAGAGCTGGCGCAAGTAGGCGGACTGCGCCCAATGCTCGCGCGCCCAGTACTCGCTGAACTGGGCGAGGGCTTCGCCGGAGAGATCCTGCTGCCGGGCGAGGGCGAGGGCATACTTCACGGCTTCGGGAAGCGAGTAGCTGGTGACGGCCTGGAAGAGGCCGGCCCGGACCCCGGCGCGGGCGACGGGTCCACCGCTGGCGCGCCAGAAGGCATCGAAGTTGCCCCCGGCGACGACGGGCAGGACGCCTTGTTCTTCCTCCAGCACTTCGGCGATCTGCCAGCCCTTGGCGGCGGCATAGGCGTCGATGCGGGCGCGGATGGCGTCGGCATCGAGGGCGGGGCCATCGGAGTAATAGGTATCCTCGACGAAGATCTCGTCGGCTGTGAAGGGGAGGGAATAGACGAAGCGGTATCCGTCGATCTGCTCGACCGTGGCGTCCTTGACGATCGGAGCGTCGAGGCCGTGGGGCGCGGAGAGGCGGAAGCGGCGGCCGACGAACTTCTGCCAGCCGCCGGTCAGGTCCGTAACGTTACGCAGGCCGCGGGCGTCGATCACGCCCTTGGCTTCGAGGCGGGTGCCGTCGGACAGGGTGGCGTTCGTGGCGCTGCAGGCGAGAGCGCGGACGCCGGTAAGGATCGACTGCTCGCCGAGGCGCTGGCGCACGACCTTGTCGAAACGGTGGGAGTTGATCGAGTAGTAGCTGGTTTTCAGCCGCCGTTCGTAGCGCGGGAAATGCACGGTGTATTCGGGCCATGCCGCGACGACCATGCCGTCGAGCAACTCGCGCCCGGCCTTGTTCACGTCGGTGCCGAAGAACGACCAGACATGGTTGCCACCAATCGTCTCACCCTGTTCGACGAGGACGATATCGAGCTCCGGGCGGGCGTGACGCAGGGCGAGGGCGACGAGGCCGCCGGCCAGCCCTCCGCCGAGGATCGCGATGTCGCAGTTCCGCACACTCATGCCTAGCGCTTAGGGGGATGCGGTTGCCGGTGCAACCATGGGCTTGTGACTGGCAGTGAGACCCGTCAGAAAGGGCATGGATCGGGGGGCGTTTTGCATGATGGCAGGAATTTCGTTGCGACCGGGCAAGGCAGGCTGGATTGCCGCTATCGGCGTGGCGCTGGGGATCGTGGTGATCCTGCTGGGCATGGCACGGCCGCCAATCTGCCCATGCGGGACGATCCGGCTGTGGCAGGGTGTGGTGGAATCGGCGGAGAACAGCCAGCAGATTTCCGACTGGTACAGCTTCAGCCACGTGATCCATGGGTTCCTGCTCTATGGCGCAGCGCATCTGTTGTGGCGAAAGATGGGCCTCAAGGCGATTTCACCACAGTGGGCGCTGGCGCTGGCGGTGCTGGTGGAGGGATCTTGGGAGATTCTCGAGAACTCGCCGATCATCATCGACCGCTATCGCGCCGTGACGATCTCGTTCGGCTATTCGGGCGACAGCGTACTCAATTCCTTCTGTGACATGGCGTTCATGGCCTTCGGTTTTGTCTTCGCCAGCCGGGCACCCGCGCTGGTAACGGCGGTCGTCGCCGTCCTGTTCGAGCTGTTCACGCTCGCGATGATCCGTGACAACCTGACGCTCAACGTGCTGATGCTGGCATGGCCGGTGGAGGCGGTGCGGCAGTGGCAAGCGGCTGGCTGATCAACCGATTTTCTTGACCGAATGCCTCAATGACAGGGGCACTCGGTTGCCAATTGATATGCATCAATGTCACCTTTCCCGATGAGCCGAGAACGGCCGCATATGGCGTCAGACCATGGAGAGGCATGATGAGCGAGCAGGCAGCATCGGGCGGCGACTTTGACGTGTTGATCGTAGGCGCCGGGATTTCCGGCATTGGCTCTGCCTGGCACCTGCAGGAGCAGTGCCCCGGCAAGACCTATGCGATCATCGAGAGCAAGGACACGTTCGGCGGCACGTGGGAGACGCACAAGTATCCCGGCGTGCGTTCGGATTCAGACCTCTACACTTTCGGCTATCGCTTCAAGCCGTGGGTCGGTGCACCGATTGCCAGCGCGCAGGCGATCCTCGACTACATGGGCGAGGTGATCGAGGACGGCGGTATCGACCAGCATATCCGCTATGGCCACACGATCACCAGCGCCAAGTGGGACAGCGCGAGCAATCGCTGGACCTTGGAGGCAACGACGAAAAACGGCAGCACGGCGATCTTCACCGCGAACTTCCTGTGGATGTGCCAAGGCTACTACGACCATCAGGTGCCATACATTCCCAAGGAATGGCAGGGCGTCTCCGACTTCAAGGGCCTGTTCGTCCACGCCCAGCTGTGGGACCCGGCGACCGACTGGGAAGGCAAGCGCATCCTGGTGATCGGATCGGGTGCGACGGCGGCGACGGTGGTGCCGGCCTTTGCCGAAAAGGCGCAGGTGACGATGCTGCAGCGCTCGCCCACCTACTTTTACTGCCACCCCAACCAGAACGAACTGGCCGACCGCCTGCGCCAGATCGGCATCGACGAGCCGACGATCCACCGCGTGGTGCGCGCGCAGATCATGCATGACCAGGCGCTGATGGACAAACGCTGCGTCGAGGAGCCCGACGTGGTGTTCGAGGAGCTGAAGATGGCGGCGCGCGCCTATGCCGGCGAGGACTTCGCGTTCGAACCGCACTTCACGCCGAAGTACCGGCCGTGGCAGCAGCGACTGGCTTTCTGCCCGGACGGCGATCTGTTCCGCGCTGCCGCCGAGGGCAAGGTCAAGGTCGTGACCGATACAATCGACCGCTTCACCGAGAAGGGCGTGTTGACCAAGAGCGGCGAACTGCTGGAGGCCGACATCATCGTTGCCTGCACCGGTTTCCACCTGAAGGTGCTGGGCGACATTCCGTTCGAGGTGGACGGCAAGGCGGTGAACTGGGGCGATACCGTGACCTATCGCGGCATGATGTTCACCGGGGTGCCCAACATGGCCTGGGTGTTCGGCTACTTCCGTGCAAGCTGGACCTTGCGCGTCGACATGATGGGCGATTTCGTCTGCCGCCTGCTCAATCACATGGACGAGCGCGGCGCGCACAAGGTGGAGGTCGCCTTCCGCGATGAGGATGCCGGCATGGAGATCCTGCCATGGATCGAGGCCGACAACTTCAACCCCGGCTACCTGATGCGCGACATGGACAAGCTGCCCCGGCGTGGCAACAACGAGGTCTGGCGACATAACCAGAGCTACTGGCTGGAGCGCGAGGCCTTTCCGGCGATCGATCTTGACGGCCAGGAGTTCGTCTACGACGGTGTGAGCCGGGGCGCGCAACTGGCGGCGGCGTAAGCGCAGCGGGACTGCGGTCTTTCGATCTTCCGTACCGGGAAAGAACCACTAGAACCCCGTCAATCGGCGGGCGCGAATCCGTGGCCGGTCGAATCAGCCGGCTTGTGGTTGCGAAGGTGCCTGAGCCGACAGTTTCATAATTGGCTGTCATGATTTCGACAGTGCTGCGCCACTTCCGTGGACCTCGTTCTCGATCGTCTGGAAAGCATCGTCGACATTGCGGATTGCGGTTTCCTGCGGGAATTCGCCGCGCTGAAGTCATGGCCTCTGAGGCCCATTAGCCCAAACCGCGCAGATGCACGCGGTGAACATCTGATTACTTATTAAATACAATTGCTTAGAGGTATATCGATCTATCCGGAAGCCAGCCTTTCCCGGCATTTCCCCCGTACTTTCGGGGTCAGGCGGGGTTCGGGTTGGTGGTGGATAGCGGTGTTGCCGGTGGCTTTTCTGCGCGGTGGGATCACGGTTTAAATCGCAGGTCGTTTCTGGGTGGGGCGGCGATGACTTTCGCGCTTTCAGCCTGCGGTGGCGGCGGACAAGGCAGCAGCGCGCCGGTCCTGTTGCCGACGACTACGACCGGGCAGCAGCCGCAGGCATCGGCAACGCAGTCAGCGCCCGACGCCCATGCCCTTTGGCCAGCTGCAGGATGGACCGGGACGGCAGGATCCGGCTTCTCGGCATTGCCGACCGATCCGGTGCGCCAGACGGCCAAGCCGGCAATGCGGCTGATCGTGCCGCCCAATCAGGCCTATACCGACAACTTGCTGGTGGGCGTTGCGGCTTTCGCCAACGATGGCGGCTCGATGCTCGAGAACCAAGGATTGAAGTCGGTCGTCGTCCATTACGAGGGCAACCGTATCGAGATTGCCGAGCCATCGTATCAGACGTTCAATGACGCCAACGGAAGGGCGGTCCGATACCTCGGCTGGTGGGTTTGCCTCAAGCATGACGGTCGGCACGGCGATGCCAACCTGTTCTTCGAAGCGGTGCCGCGTGATCCGAACATGCAGAACAGGGTCATGGGGCCTTACCTGTTCATGCCTTCACAGAACTTGCACGATCTTGAAATGACGGTCGCGCCATCGCAGCCGGAGATCTCGGGTTCGCGCTATTGTTCGATCCGCAATGCGCTGGCCTATGCAGCGGCGCAGGGCCGCCACCGGCCGCGCATCACTCTTGTCGAGCAGCGCAACGACTATGCTCTGGACGCGATCGGGACGCGCTACACCACCGCGAAGGGATACGCGACGATCGACGCGAACGTGCCGGTGACGATCAGCGCCAGCCAGTTCGTCCCCGGAGCTCCCCGGACCGGGTATGACGGGCTGCATTTCCGCGGCCGGAACATCACGATCAACCATCGCAACATGGACACGATCTACCATGAAGGACGCGGCAACCAGCACTGGTTCGATGGGGTGACGATCATGGTCACTGGCGGTTCGGGCTATGTCAATCCGGCGACGCGTGGACCAAAGGCCTTCGCGGTGGCGCGCAACAACCCGTGGTTCACCGAAAGCGACATCAGCGGAATGTTCAACACCGCCTGCGGTGCCAGCCTGGTGCGGGGGTGCAGGCTTTCGGACGGTCTGGGCGATGCTTTGACGGATGCCCGCTGCGTCATCGGCACTCTCGTCGAGAATTTCGACGGGTGCTCGACCTGGGCAAAGGAGATGCCCGCCTTCACAGTCACTTACACGGGGGACGGGGCAACGGCGACGCTGGAGCTATCGGACTTTTCGGATGCGGCAAAGCGCACGTTCACCGCCCGCGTGAATGGTGGGATCGTCGGGACGTTCGAGGCCAGCAAGAGCTCCAGCACCGCCACTTCCTGCGCCGAGGTGGTCGACTGGCTCAACCGGCTGCCCGGTTTCTCCGCCGTGCTGCAGGACAATACGCGCCGGGCTACAATGTGTTCGCTGACCAAGCTGAAGGGGGGAGCGTTCGGACCGACCCCTGTCAAAGGTGTGGCTCTGCCTGTGGTTACGATGTTCGACATTCATGCCGACTTCTGGCAGCACCTGTTCCAGGGCATCGAGGAAAACGTCATCGTCGCCGACAATGTGGTGCGCGAGTTCGTCGGCCAGTGCTTCTTCATTTCCTCGCCGGCTCAGGCGCGGGACTTTGTCTTCGTCAACAACTGCTTCGCGGCCAAGAACGTCTACGTCCAGTACGGGCGGAAAGACTACCTGTTCAGCCAGATCGGGCGTGCCGGGCGGAAGTCGCATCTGGTTTTCGCGCATAACTCCATGACGCAAGGTTGGGCTTTCAGGACCGAGGATGGCATGGAGATCGACAGGTATTGCCTGTTTGCGAACAACGTCTCGCCCAACGTGGTCTGGTCAGGCCCACCGAGCGAGCAGATGAAGGTCACGAACAACCACTTGTTCGCGATGAGCGCGCCGCCCGCTGGTTCCACGGGGACGACGACCGGAGGCACCGAGGCCGAAATCTGGCCGGGGGAAGCAACGGGGGACTTCACGCCTGCGGGCACGCTTGCTGCCTCCGTCAGCCAGCCAAGTCTGGCGTGGGATGCCAAAGGGCGCAGGCGCGGGGTTGCCGACGCAGCGGGAGCGATCGCCCGATAGAGGCTCAGTCCCTGGTCATCACGACGGGCATCGCGGTGAAGCCATGGAGGAACGGGCTGGCGAGGCGCGTGGGCGCACCTTGCGGGGTGATGCGCAAGCGGCGGGTGGCAATTTCCTCGATAACCGCAGCGATCTGCACTTCGGCAAGGCGTGCACCGACGCAGCGGTGAATGCCGTGGCCGAAGCCGATGTGGCGGCGGGCGTTCTCGCGGGTCACGTCGAAGCGTTCGGCATCGGTGAACACGCTCTCGTCGCGATTGCCGGATATGTACCACATGACGATCTTGTCGCCTTCGGACAGGCGCTGGCCGCCAAGCTCGGCATCGCGGGTAAGAGTGCGGCGCATATGGGTGACGGGCGACTGCCAGCGGATGATTTCCTGCGCGGCATTGGCGGAAAGCGCGGGATCGGTGCGCAGCTTGTCCAGTTCGTCGGGATAGCGGTGCAGCGCCTCGATCAGGCCGCTCATCGAATTGCGCGTTGTGTCGTTGCCGCCGACGATCAGCAGGGCGATGTTGGCGATGCGCTCGGGTGGGCTGAGGTGGCCCATCGCGTCGGAGTGGACCATGCGGCTGAGGAGGTCGTCGCTGGGCGGCAGGGCGCGGCGGGCCTCAAGCTCGCGGTCGAAGCGCATCAGCATCTGGCCCATCTGCTGAACGAATTCGGCGCGGTAGGCATCGTTGAGGCTGTCTTCGGAGACGCCGCTGGCCCAATCCGACCAGCGCTTGATGTCGCGCCATTCGTCGAAGGGCATATCGAACAGGATCAGGAGCATGCCGAGGGTGAGGGGTATCGAGACGCGCTCGACCCAGTCGAATTCCTCGCCGAGCGGGAGTTCATCCAGCAACCGGGTGGTGCGTTCGCGCACGAGGCGTTCGAGCTTGATCATCTGGCTCGGGCCGAAGGCCGGGGCGATGACCTTGCGCTGGGCGGTGTGGATCGGCGGGTCCTGGGCGATGAAGTTGGGAAACTCGGTTTCGTTGACCGAATCCGCGATGGTGATGTTGCCGCGCTGCCAAGACGAGGAATAGGTGGCCGGATCGAGCTCGACCTGCTGGATCAGGTCATGGGTGACGACCGACCAATAAGGGCCGAACGGGCTTTCGCTGCGATAGCTGACGGGCATGTTCTCGCGCAGCCAGCGGAATGGCTCGCGCCAGCGATCCTCGGTGTAGAGCGCGTTGAGGCTGACGTCGTGCGGATTGAGGGCGCGTTCGGAAACCAGCGTGACGGTCATGATCCTGCTCCGGTGCCCGCCGCCGTGCAAGGTTCGGCGCGGGCTTGAACCGGACTATCCCCAGCCAGACGGTCCAAGTCCAGTGGGGAGGAATGATCGGTCAAGTGTTCGCCCTGCATCAAAGGCTGGTTGCTACGGTTGCGAGACGGCTTTAGAAGGGCGCCATACCCCGGGGAGCCAGTGTGGCTGAGAGGGGCTGGTCACGCAGCCCGACCCGTCGAACCTGAACCCGTTAGCACGGGCGGAGGGAAGGGCAGTGCCAGAGGCTTGAGGCCGGGCACCCGCGCTCCCGATGCCCGACAAGAGGAGCGCTTGAATGGCCGACATCAACTCCAAGCTGGAAATCGGCGTGACCACCGGGCCGATCCGCGGCAGCCGCAAGATCCATGTCGAAAGCGCGCGCTTTCCCGGACTGACCGTGGCGATGCGCGAGATTTCGCTGGAGCCTTCGAGCGGTGAGCCGCCGGTGCGGGTCTATGATACGTCCGGGCCTTACACCGACACCAACGCCATGATCGACATCGCGGCGGGCCTGCCCAAGCTGCGCCGTGACTGGATCATGGCGCGCGGCGACGTCGAGGAATACGACGCGCGTGAGGTGAAGCCGGAGGACAACGGCTTGAAGGGGCCGGATCGCTCGGCGGGCGTGCCTGCATTTCCGAACGTGGTCAAGCGCCCGCTGCGGGCCAAGGCCGGCGGGAATGTCAGCCAGATGCACTATGCGCGGCAGGGCATCATCACGCCCGAGATGGAGTACGTGGCGATCCGCGAGAACCTTGGCCGCAAGCAGGCCAAGGAAGCGCTGATCCGCGACGGGCAGGACTGGGGTGCCTCGATCCCGGACTATGTGACGCCGGAATTCGTGCGCGATGAAGTGGCGCGCGGTCGGGCGATCATTCCTTCGAACATCAACCACCCCGAGAGCGAGCCGATGGCGATCGGGCGCAACTTCCTCGTGAAGATCAATGCCAACATCGGCAATTCGGCGGTGGCATCGGACGTCGCCAGCGAAGTCGACAAGATGGTCTGGTCGATCCGCTGGGGCGCGGATACCGTCATGGACCTCTCGACGGGCCGCAACATTCACGACACCCGCGAATGGATTCTGCGCAACTCTCCGGTGCCGATCGGCACGGTGCCGATCTATCAGGCGCTGGAGAAGGTCGGCGGCGTGGCCGAGGACCTGACCTGGGAGATCTTCCGCGACACGCTGATCGAGCAGGCCGAGCAGGGCGTGGACTACTTCACGATCCATGCGGGCGTGCGCCTGCCCTACATTCCGCTGGCAGCAAAGCGCATGACCGGCATCGTCAGCCGCGGTGGTTCGATCATGGCAAAATGGTGCCTGGCGCATCACAAGGAATCGTTCCTCTACGAACGTTTCGACGAGATCACCGAGATCATGAAGGCCTATGACGTGGCCTATTCGCTCGGCGATGGCCTGCGTCCCGGCTCGATCTACGACGCCAACGACGAGGCGCAGTTCGCCGAACTCTACACGTTGGGCGAGCTGACCAAGCGGGCCTGGGCGCAGGACGTGCAGGTGATGATCGAAGGCCCCGGGCACGTGCCGATGCACAAGATCCGCGAGAACATGACCAAGCAGCTCGAGGCGTGCGGCGAAGCGCCGTTCTACACGCTCGGGCCGCTCGTGACGGACATCGCGCCGGGTTACGACCACATCACCAGCGGCATCGGCGCGGCGCAGATCGGCTGGTACGGCACGGCGATGCTCTGCTACGTCACGCCCAAGGAGCACCTTGGCCTGCCCGACCGTGACGACGTGAAGGTTGGCGTGGTGACCTACAAGCTGGCGGCGCACGCGGCTGACCTTGCCAAGGGCCACCCGGCAGCGCAGGTGCGCGACGACGCACTGAGCAAGGCGCGCTTCGAGTTCCGCTGGCGCGACCAGTTCAACCTGTCGCTCGATCCCGACACAGCCGAGCAGTATCACGACCAGACGCTTCCAGCCGAAGGCGCGAAGTCGGCCCACTTCTGCTCGATGTGCGGGCCGAAGTTCTGCTCGATGAAGATCAGCCAGGAAGTGCGCGACTTTGCCGCCAAGCAGAACCAGCCGATCGAGACCTTCGTCGCGGCTGATGAAGCCGAGGCGGAAGCGGGCATGAAAGCGATGAGCGCCAAGTACGACGAGATGGGGCGCGAGCTTTACATTGGCGCGGGTGGCCGCGAACACGATTGACGGCGCAATCTTATCCGGCTTGCCTTACGTCGTGGGGTAAGCCGGATTGGCAATCATCAGACCGAGCCAGCTATGCTGCTTCACGCAGCAGGCCCTGCAGCAGCATGCGGATCTGGCTGGGGGTCTGATTGCTGGTCACCTCCACATAGCCAATACCGGCTCGACGCAGGGCTTCTTTCTTGATCGCATCGCGCGCTGCCGTTTCTGCGCTCATGTGATGACCGCTCCCTTGGAACTCCACAGCATGTACCGGGCGGCAATCGTGATCGACGATCAGCAGATCCACGCGCTTGGAATTGATGGCCCAGAACGCGTCGTTATCGTCGCTGGCAAGGATTTCGCCGAGCGAGACCTGGCCCATGGTCCGCCAGCCGGGCTTTTCCTCATCCAGCGTCTTGTCGACGACTGCCAAAAGACGCCGTTCCGACTGGTTGAGAAGCGGCCTGCTCTTGAAGTCCGCCTCCATCACTTTGCGCAACTGCTCTGCGGCGACTTGGGTCTGGCTCTTGTGACCCATTCCGGGCGCCTGGTGCGCGCGCGTCTTGCGTTCCGCAGATTTCCGCCCTTGCCAGAAAGCTCTCCGTTCCGCGCGCTTGAGGCCTTCGGCAAACCGCTCCACCGCAATGCCTATGGCGGCTCCTAGCGCAAGTAAAATGGCCAGAAGATGTGGCTTGTCGATGAGACTGATGATTTCGGACGGCATGTCTCAAGCGATACAACGCGTAAGTAATCGGATTCTTAATGCGGCGAAGGGGGGCAGAGTCTTCACCATCTCATGCTCGAGCAACTCGGTGCCGGTTGCGCACACCTCGGTAAGCGATAGCAAAGGTCATGAAGAAGGCCTGATTTACCGTGACAGTTTCGTAAGCGCCTCGTCCAGAGCTGACAGGAAGCGCGAGCGGTCTGTTTTCGAGAATGGGGCGGGGCCGCCGATCACGTCGCCTCCGGCGCGCAGGTCCGCCATGATCGCGCGGCTGGCGATCTGGCTGCCGATCGAACTGGTGGTGAAGGGCTTGCCTGCGGGCGAGATGACCGTGGCGCCCGCCTTGAGGCAGCGATCTGCGAGCAGGATATCGGCGGTCACGACGACGGTTCTGGCATTGGCTGCTTCGGCGATCCAGTCATCTGCCGCGTCGAAACCGTCGCTGACCACGAGGCGCCGGACGAGCGGGTGGACGGGCACGCGGAAGGGGGAATTGCTGACGACGATGACGGGAACGTTGCGGCGGAAGGCGACCTTGTAGATCTCTTCCTTGACCGGGCAGGCATCGCCATCGACGAGGATTTGCAGCGCTTCAGACATCGCGGACCCTTAGCCGGGCGATCACGCGAATGCCACCTTGCGCGAATACGTTCGCCAAAGTGGCGCCATGGTGCTACACCGCCCTCGCTGACGTCGAATTTTGCGACGGACTTCGGCCTAGACTACCGCCCGTCCGCCTCGCGCGCATTTGCGGCCTTCGACGACGATTTCCTTTCAATTGACGAACCACGCACGGCCCGGCGGCATTTCCGCTTCCGGGCAACAATCGTTCTTGGAAGGAACATCCCATGCCAGTAGGCACCGTAAAATTCTTCAACACCGAAAAGGGCTATGGCTTCATCCAGCCCGACAACGGCGGCGCTGACAGCTTCGTCCACATCTCGGCCGTCCAGGCTGCCGGCATGGCCACGCTCGATAAGGACCAGCGCCTGAGCTACGAGATCGAGACCGGCCGCAATGGCAAGGCCTCGGCCGTGAACCTCGTTTCGGCCTGAAGCTGAAAGTGCATCGGTTGCGGGGCTTTGCAAAAGGCCCGATCCCTGCCATCGCGCGGGGATGATCAACGCTTCCGATGCCGAACTGCAGGTCCGCCTCCGCCGCGCGGCGTTCAACCGCGCGCTGGCGGAGGGGGATCTGGCGGCCATAGGGCCGATCCTGTCGCCCGATGTGGTGCTGGTCACCGGAAGCGACAGTGCAGTCATCGCCGGTCGCAAGGCGCAACTCGCGGCGTGGAAGCGCGAGTTTTCACAGGCTCCCCGGACTGTCTACCTGCGGACTACCGAGAGCGTCACAGCGTCGAGTGTCGAGCTGATCGCCATGGAGCAGGGGCGCTGGAGCGGACGCGACGAGGCTACAGGAGCAGTGCTGGCCGAGGGCACTTACGCCGGAAAGTGGCGGCTTGCGGGCGGGCTCTGGGTGCTGATCGCGGAAATCTTCGTTACCTTGAAGTGATATGGGAAACTGCGCAGGGCACGGTTGTTCCGATCTTCACCATGGCCGCGCGATTGTGGCGTCATGCTGATCAAGCCCGCCACGTCCCATACGCTGACCCAGTGCTGGTACACCCGGATGCATCATCCGGGGCATGGCCGCACGCGGGATGAAGCTGGTGTGCTGCACGCATATTGTCGTCATTGCGCAAGGCCGATCCGATCGCAAGGCGGCAAGGCGTGGACCTTGGCCGACGGCATCGATCTTGACGAGCTGGCCACGCGATCGAGCATCAGGTTCATTTGCGTGACCAGCGTGGCGGATGGAATGGTCATTGCCCGCTATCCGCTTGACCGCGAGGCCGATGATGCTGCGGTGAAGGCTAGAATGACCGAAATCGTTGCGTTCCACCATGCAGATGAGGCGGGATCTGGCCTCGACGTCAGGCTTATGGGTGGTCCGCGAGCGTGAGTTCGACCGGCTCGACAGGAACTTCGTCGACTGGACTGGCCCTGCCGTCAGCGCTTTCGTAATCCTCTTCGACCTGAGGGTCCGCTACAGCGGTATCGCCGTCATAATCGATATCCTCGGGCAGAGGGTATGCCTCGTCGCGTGCGGGCGGTTCAAGCCACGGCTTTTCCCATGAGGCAAGCCGCATCGGGCCGCGGTGGAACAGTGGCACCGTCGCCACCGGATAGCTCTCGTAGCTGACCGCTGTGATCTCAGGATAATCGGCGGCATTTGCCGATGGCAGCAGCCGCTCTGGCGCGTGGGCGCTTGTTGGCACAAGGCTGGTGACGGCCAGGCCGAGCCCGGCGCCGGCGGCGATCATGGCAGTGGCAAAGCGATCGAAGGACACGGGTCCGGCTCCTGTTTCCCTCCTCGGGGGAAGGAATGCAGGACGGCAGACCCGGTTCCGGCGTCAGTTGCCGGTGGCTTTGGCGACCTTGCCTGCGGAATCGTCCAAGCTGCTGGCCGTGGTCTCGACCGTGCCGCGCACCTTGGACACAGTCCCGGTGCTGTCGGCCTTCTCGACATAGTCTGCTGCGGAATCAACCGCTTGCGAGATCATCGAGTCCTTCGCGCCGTCTTCGGCCTGGGCCACGACTGGCTGGGCGGACCAGGGATCGGCGGGCTTGTCCTTCTCGGACTGGCCCATCGCCAGAAAGCCGATGACGCCGACAACGCAGACGACCGGTAACGGATGGCGCACGACCGCGCGGGCAATGGCAAACATGTGATCCTCCCTCTCGAACCCGGGAGAACCATAAGGGGAAATGCTTAGCGTTTGTTTATCGACAGCAGAAAGGGCGCTCCCGCGATGGAAGCGCCCTTCCTGTCTATCGGTGCAGCACGAAGCTGGCCTTGCTCACGGGTGAGCCGCTGGTGGCAAGCTGGCGCTGTAGCGCCGGGCTACCGGGCCTTCCCGTGTTGCGGGGCAGTCAATCGTTGGCAGCGGCCTTGCTCGTGATCTTCTTGACGTCCTTGACGTCGAAGGTGACCGGGCGACCGTTGAAGCGGCCGGTGACGGTGCGCTTGGTAACCTTCAGTTCGAAGGGCACCTTGCCGGCATAGGCCGAGCCCTTGAGAACCTTGATGTCGCCCTGCTGCTCGGCGGTGTAGTCGTACTTCACGCCCTGGTAGGTGAACGAGCCGGTTTCGGGTTCGGCAGCGAACACCGGGGTGGCGACGAGGACAGCGGCAGCTGCGGCGAGGAAAGTCTTGAACATGGCAATGTCTCCTGGAAGATAAGGAAAAATTGCCTTCAGCACCCTTATCTTGTTGCGGTGCAGCATACTAATCGTGTGCAGTGCGGCAATTGTATTTGCCGTCCTGTCAGTTGCAAGATATGCAATCGGGATGGTTTCCTCGATTTAACAAGGCGTTGGCGAGGGGAGAGGCCGGGTGACCTGCCCGTTCATACGTAATCATGCATAACATTTTATAAGCCGCGCGCTCGACTCGACCGGACTTGGCGGCAGTTCATCCCGGATCGGGAACGGCGACGTGGCCTGCTGCTTCCGGCTGTCCCGATGGCAGGCGTGTTGCGCCCGGCCATTTCGTGATCCGGAGTATGCCATGGCTGTTCGTGCCCCCTTGTTCCTGCTGCCCGCCCTTCTGCTGGGCGCGTGCAGCAATCGTGATGATGATGCCTCGGCACCGTCCACAACGGCAGCTGACGACAGTGCGGCGGCAACGGCCAGCATAGCACCGCCGGATGCGTCTGGCGCGGTGGCGGGCACGGAACTGCCACTCACCGGGCAGGCCTTTGCCGACGCCATGGCGGCGAGCGACCGCTTCGAACTGGAAAGCGCAAAGACCGTCCAGTCGGCCGGCGCAACCGGCGCTGTGCGCGACTTTGCGCAGATGATGATCAAGGACCACCAGGCATCCTCGAACGATCTGCGCAAGGCGATCGGTCAGGTCGACAAGGTGAAGCTGGACGACACGCCCGACATGACGGCGGATCAGCAGGCGATGCTGGCCGAACTCAAGGCGGCGCCGAAGGCTCAGGCAGCAGATGTCTATGCCCGCCAGCAGGTGGCGGCGCACGAGAAGGCCCTGGCGATGCTCCAGACCTATTCGCAAAGCGGCGATGCCAAGCCGCTTATGGATCTTGCGGGCAAGACGGCGCAAGTCGTGAGCCAGCATCTGGAACACGCGCGCCGCTTGCCGTGATGGCTCAACGCTTGCGCACGAATTCCGCGCGCAGGACGAGGCCCTTGATGCCGGGGTACTTGCAGTCGATCTCCTGCGGGTCCCCGGTGAGGCGGATCGACTTGATCAGCGTACCCTGCTTGAGCGTCTGCCCCGCGCCCTTGACCTCGAGGTCCTTGATCAGCGTGACCTGATCGCCATCGGCAAGCAGGTTGCCCACGGCATCGCGCACTTCAACCGTGCTTGCCGCAGCCTGCTTTGCCGCGAGTTCGGACGCCGGCATCCATTCACCGCTGTCCTCGTCATAGACGTAATCGTCGTCGCTCATGCCCAATACCCCGTTGCGTTCCCTTGTCGGGTCCCCGTGGCAGGTTGCGTGGATTAAAGCGAGTCGATCATGAGTTTGCCGCCGAGCATGACCATGAGCAGGTAGATGATGGTGTAGAAGCGCTCCGGCTTGAGCACGCGGACCACGCGGACCGAGATCAGGGTGGTGACGATGGCGAGGGGGACGAGCAGGGCTGCGGCGACCAGCACGTCATGGGTGAAGGCGCCAAGCATGACGTAGCTCGGCACTTTCAGCCAGTTGATCGCGGCGAAAAGAATGCTATTGGTGCCGGCGTAAGTCAGATGCGGCAGCTTGCGGGGTGTGACCCACATCTGGAACGGCGGGCCTCCGGCGTGGGCGACCTGGCTGGTGAAGCCGGTGGCCATGCCGAACAGCGCACCGACCCACCCCGGCGACGTTGACGCTGCGACGACGCGATTGCCGCGCTCGATCCACAGGCGATAAAGGCCGAACAGCAGGGTGATGCCGCCGAGTACGCCCATCAGCGCTTTCTCGTCGACGCTCGCGGCTATTGCCCAGCCGATGCCGATGCCGACAACCGCGCCGGGCAGCATCCAGCCGACGATCCACTTGTCCCACGCATGGCGGAAGGACCACACGCTGACCACGTCCTGCACGATCAGGATGGGCAGGAGGATGGCTGCGGCAATCGATGGCGGCAGGACTAGCGCGGCGACGGGCGTGCCAAGGGCGCCGAGGCCGGAAAAGCCGCCCTTGGCCATGCCGACGAGAATAACAGCCACCGCGCAGGCGGCGAGAGTTGCAGGATCGGAAAGGAGCATGGGGTCTATCGGGTCCGCGGCTGCCACGGCCAATCGGTGACGCCACCGGTCCACAGCGCGAGCCAGACGAGCAGCGGTTGCGCGAACATGCGCGGGACGTGATAGGCGAGGCCTGCGCCGTGGCCGGGCTTGGCCATGTCGAGCGCAAAGTGGTTGATGTTCGCCGGAAAGACACAGACGGCGTAGAGCGCGAGGCCTGTCGCCGCCGCGCGGCGCAGCGGCAGGGACATGCCTTGGGCGAGGCCGATGGCGCCGAGCAGTTCGGCTATGCCTGTCCAAAACACCACCGCTTGCGGTGCGGGAACCCACGACGGCGTGATCGTCAGGAACGGCGCGGGAGCGGCGATGTGAATGATGCCCGCGGCAAAGTAGAACAGCGCCAGTATCCAGCGGACGACTTGCCGGGTCATGCGCCCGGCTCCCAGCCCGGCGGGGCGAGCGTGAACCCGCTGAAATCGAACCCGGGCGCGACGATGCACGATACGAGCGCGTAACCATGATCGCCCGGGAGCGGTTCGGCAGCCTGCCATTGGCCTGCGGGGACGACGCCCTGAAAGCTGTGGGTTGCAGGATTGCTGCCCAGATGATGCGTGGTCGGCGCTGTCGCTTCATCGGGCGCGATGTGTAGCGCCAGCGGGTCGCCCGACTGCCAGATCCAGATCTCGTCGGCATCGACGGCGTGCCAGTGCGAGCGTTCCCCCGCTGGCAACAGGAACAGGATCGCGGTGCTGGGGGCGCGTTCGCCATCGGCTGCAGAAGCGCGCCAGGTCTCGCGAAACCAGCCGCCTTCGGGGTGTTGCGACAGATTCAGCGCGGCGATGATGTCTTGCGCGGTTGGCATCGGCGGACGGTTGCGCGGCAGGGGGGCTGTGTCAATCACCAGTGCGCGGGCGTAAGCTTGAGGGAGATCGCAGGAACGCTGGTCCAGCCCAGCGCTGCGATGACGTCGTTGCTTTCCTTTGCCGCGCGGCCTTCGGCAAGGGACCAGGTAATGTGCCATGTGCCGCCGCCAGGGCGGTGCGTGGTTCCGTCGATGGCGACGACATAGGCTTCGACGCCTGAGCCGTCATCGGCACGTCCGATGATTTGTGCTGTCGACACCGGATCAGGAAGGCCGGTTCCCGAGACTGACAAGGTTACATGGTCCGCCACCGCGATCTCATAGCGCGGGGGAAGGGCGGCAAGCAGGGTGTCGCGCTGGTCCCGGTCCAGCTTCCATCCCAGTGTCATGCCGCCCCCGATAATGCGGTTACTGGGGCGTCGTGAGTGCCCCGGTGACCCAGATGATCGTCAATGCACCGATCGCGAGGACCAGGCTGATCAGCAGGACCCAGCGAACCACGTTGAGGCCTTCGCCGCCGCGCGCCTCGTTTGTGGTGATGTGCGTTTCTTCGCCTTGGCGTTCCATGGCGCTTCTCCTTTCGGTAGAACCGTGATTGCGGAGTCTACGCGCGGGGAAGCGGCACGTTCCGGTCTTGCCCGCATGGACAGGACCGGAATGAGGGTTAACCTGGGTGAATCAATCGCGCAGGAGTTCGTTGATCCCGGTCTTGCTGCGGGTCTGCGCGTCGACCGTCTTGACGATGACGGCGCAGTAAAGCGAGGGGCCGGGGGTGCCATCGGGCAGCGGCTTGCCGGGCATCGCGCCGGGGACGACGACGGCATAGGGCGGGACGCGGCCGATGTGGACTTCGCCCGTGGCGCGGTCGACGATCTTGGTCGACGCGCCGAGGTAGACGCCCATCGACAGCACCGCGCCTTCGCCGACGATCACGCCTTCGGCCACTTCCGAACGGGCGCCGATGAACGCGCCGTCCTCGATGATGACCGGGCCAGCCTGAAGCGGTTCGAGCACGCCGCCGATGCCGGCGCCGCCCGAGATGTGGACGTTCTTGCCGATCTGGGCGCAGGAGCCGACCGTCGCCCAGGTGTCGACCATCGTGCTTTCATCGACGAAGGCGCCGATGTTAACGAAGCTCGGCATCAGCACCACGCCCTTGGCGATGTGTGCGCCCTTGCGCGCCACGGCGCCGGGGACGACGCGGAAACCGGCATCGCGGAAGCG
This sequence comes from Novosphingobium jiangmenense, assembly GCF_015694345.1. Lineage (GTDB taxonomy): Bacteria > Pseudomonadota > Alphaproteobacteria > Sphingomonadales > Sphingomonadaceae > Novosphingobium > Novosphingobium jiangmenense. The sequence continues at coordinate 11,738 of NZ_JADQDC010000006.1, read as the reverse complement.
GGCATCGTCCCAGCCGGCGAACTTCGAGGGCACCTTGTCAAAGGCAGGTGCGCCGCCCGAGCCGTTCTCGATCACGGCGTTGTCATTGAGACGGAACGAGAGCAGGACGGCCTTCTTGAGCCACTGGTTGACCTGCCATTCGCCGTTCACCTTCTCGGCGGCGCGGGCCTTGCCGCTGTCAAGCAGCTCGAGCGCGGCTTCGACCACTTCGCGCACGGCATCGCTGGCCGGGGTGACATTGGCGCGGTCTTCCCAGGCGGCTTCGATGGCGGCTTGCAGCTGGGCGGTCATGGCGTTTCTCCGTGGCGGTCGGGTATGGAACAAAGTTGCGTGGCGACTAGCCCAGCGATGCCGGATCGGCAAGCGCCGCAATCGTATGATCGAGCCACGCCGCGACGTCATCGCTGACTACGTCGATGGCGGCGTCGTCCTTGGCGCGATCGCCCCAATCGGTGGCGAGATCCAGCCACACCGTCTGCATGCCGAGCGCCTTGGCCGGGGCGAGGTTGCGGGCCATGTCCTCGACGAAGACGGAGGTTTCGGGGGTAATGCCAAAAGCCTCGATCATGCCGGTGTAGGCGGACAGTTCGGGCTTGGGCTTGTAGGCCATCGCATGGATGTCCCACATCGCTTCGAAGCTGCCTGAAAGATCGAGCGCTGCCAGCACCTTGGCGGCATAGGCATCGTCGCCGTTGGTGAAGAGGACCTTGCGGCCCGGCAGCGCGGCGAGCCTGTCGGCAAGGCGTGGCGCTGCGGCCAGCGGGCTCATGTCGATATCGTGGACGAAGCCGAGGAAATCGTGCGGATCGGTGGCGTGGTAGTGCATCAGGCCGGACAGCGTGGTGCCGTGATCATGGAAGTACAGCTTCTGCACGCGCCGCGCTTCCATGGCGTCGCATCCGAGCAACTGCTGGATGAACAGGCCCATCCGCTGGTCGATCTGGTCGAACAGGCGGGTGGAGGGCGGATACAGCGTGTTGTCGAGATCGAAGATCCAGCAATCGACGATAGTGGGATCGAAGGCCATTTGCGTATTCCAGTCCGGAACTGTGTCATTCGGCATTTACCCCTCCGGCGTTATCAGCAAGACTTGGACAAGGCTACCGAAGCTAAGGTGCGGTGATGGCGGGATTTCGCGGGGTGGGCCACGTGGCTGTTGTCGCGCTGGCCTTCGGGTTGACGGGGTGCGGAGGAGGCGGGGGTGTTTCGAGCACGCCCGCGCCGGCACCAGCTCCGACTCCAACGCCCACACCTGCCCCAGCGCCCACACCCACGCCAACCGCGACGAACTTCGACACGGCCGAGTTTCGCAGATCCGATGGGCCTTCGCTCCACAATGCGATTACGGCATGGCAAGCGGGCGCTTCCGGTGCGGGTACGACGATTGCTGTCGTCGATTCCGGAATCAACACCGCGAATACCGAGTTTGCCGGTCGGATTTCATCAGCCTCCCGCGACGTTGCCGGCTCGCGCGGGCTGGTCAATGCCGATGATGACCACGGCACCCAGGTTGCGCTGACGGCGGCGGCGGCGCGCAACAATTCAGGCATGATGGGCATCGCCTGGGGCGCGACGGTGCAGATGCTGCGGGCGGACACGCCGGGATCGTGCTCCGGCACCGACGGCTGCAGCTTCTCGGACGAGAACATTGCTGCGGGCATCGATGCCGCGGTGGCGGCAGGCGCGCGGGTGATCAACCTTTCGCTGGGGGGCGATCCGGGCAACGCGACCTTGCGGGCCGCCGTGGGGAGAGCCGCCTCGGCGGGCGTGGTCGTGATCGTCTCGGCAGGGAACGAGGGCCAGAGCACCGATCCGGCGATTGATCCTGCCAATCCCGATCCGTTCGCGGTCTCCGTGCTGCAGGCAGGTAGCGGCAACGTGATCATCGTCGGCTCTGTCAATTCGAGCGGCGCCGCATCCGATTTCAGCAACAAGGCCGGGACGTCGGCCGCATCGGTGCTGATGGCACAGGGCGAGGAGATCTGCTGCGTCTATGAAGGCAGCACGATCAAGACGACGACCAATGCGCAGGGGACGTTCGTTACCGTCGTCAACGGCACGAGCTTTGCCGCCCCGCAGGTATCGGGTGCGGTGGCGTTGCTGGCACAGGCCTTTCCGAACCTCACGGGCACGCAGATCGTCGACCTGCTGCTGCGCAGCGCGCGCGATGCCGGGGCGACGGGTACGGACGCGATTTACGGGCGCGGCATTCTGGATATTGCGCGGGCCTTTGCGCCGCAGGGATCGACAGGGCTGGCAGGGACGCAAGTGGCGGTTCCGCTTGATAGTCTTGCGGGCACGACCAGCGGGGCGATGGGGGATGCCTTGAGCGGGGCATCGCTCGGCACGGTGATGCTGGACGGATACCAGCGGGCTTACAAGCTGAACCTCGCGGCGGGCTTGCGCGTCGGGCAGTCTCGCCTGCCGTTACACGAGGCGCTGGCCGGTGGGGGCAGGCCGGTGGCGATGGACGCTTCAGGTTTTGCGCTGGCGTTCACGGTGGACCGGCGCTTCGGCGCGGTGCCCTTGCGGCTTGCGCTGGGCGAGCGTCAGCAGGCGCGGGTTCTGGCGTCGTCGGTGGTTACGCGGCTTGATCGCTCGCTCGATCTGGCGCTGGGTTGGAAGGTCAGCGCCGAGAGCCTCACTGCGCGGTTGCAGCAGCGACACGAGCCGGAGTTCCTTGTTGCGGGCGTGGCGAGCGGGGTGTTCACCCGGCCCGAGACGGGGATGGCGGCGCGCTATCGGCTTGGACGCCTCGGACTGACGGTTTCGGCGGAGCGCAGCGTGCTGGTGCGGCCTGATCCGTTGCGCGAACGGCGCGAGGATCGGATGACGCAGATCGGCTTTGCGCTCGATGGCGGGCAGGATGGGGCGCTCGATTGGCGGCTCGGCCTTGGCCTGATGCGCGAGGAGCGCACGGTGCTGGGCGCGCGCTTTGCCGATGCGCTGGGCGGCGGCGGGGCGACGACGGCGACAGTTTCGCCGGGGTTTGGCTGGCGGTTCGGCCGTTCAAAGGCCGGAGGGGGCTGGGCGCTGGGGGCGACGGGCAGTCTCGGCTTCACGCGGATCGACCGCGGTGCGGTGGCGACAGGCGGTTCAAGGCTGGTCTCGTCATCGTGGAGCGTCGATCTTTCGCGCGAGGGCGTGCTGGCGGGTGGAGACCGACTGGCCTTGCGCGTCTCACAACCGCTGCGGGTGGAGCGCGGCGGGCTGGAACTGAACCTGCCAGTGGCGTGGGACTATGCGACGCAGAGCGCCACTTTCGCTCGCGTGCCGCTGTCGCTGGCGCCGAACGGGCGTGAGCTTGACGCCGAGCTGGCCTGGGCGACGGCGCTGTGGGGCGGCGATGCCTCGGCCAGGGTGTTCTTCCGCCGGGAGCCGGGGCATTTTGCCGGTGCGCCGGATGATGGTGGGGTTGCGGTGAGGTGGTCGCGGGGGTTTTGAGGGAGCTAGGGAATTTGGGCCAAAGACCATTTAACGACCGGATTGGGTGGTTGGCAGCCGTTCAACCACGAGCCCTATCGCTAAGCACTGCCGCTTCCAAAAACCCCTTTGGGTCTTGCACGAAGCGAGTAGCGGGAGACTGCATTATTGCGCGAATTACGGCTTCGTCGGTAGGTTGAACGATGCCACATTCGCTGCTTGCGAAAACACACCCGAGTTTCCGGGCGATAGCACAGATGCCGCTAATCAAATGGATAGATAGATCAGCGGCGTTCAACCGATATTGGACAGACTCGATGCCGTGACTGCTCAAGAATACCTTCACGTCATCTTTTCGAACATCGCCCCAAATGCGCAGACTGTCGCTCCACGAAACAGCTTCCGGGAGCAGTCTGTTGAGCCAACCGAATAATCTCCCAGCATCTTCGCTCGACAGATCCAATGGAATTGCATCCAGTTGGTCTCGACGTAGCCGGATCACCGCGGTCCCTTCGACGGTGGCAGCCGATGCGGGAATTAGATCAAGGGAGAACTGCCACAGCGCCATTACCGAAGCTTACCATTACACAGGATGTCCACAAGTGGGCGTTAGCGGCCGTCCGTCCGGCTTGCATGAACCAATGTCCGCTTTCGGCAAGCGACAGCGAAGGTTGTAGCGGCTGCTTTGGTGTGGGAAGCTGTCGGACCAGCTCTGACGAAGAAACTACTGCTACCGGCCTGCTTTGAGTGGGTCGCTGCGGCGACAACGGAGGGGAAAGTGACTGTGATCACCGCACCCAAAGCAGTTTGGCGTCTTGAACGATGAACCGGCGACCTGAATAGAAAGTCCAGTCGACTCCGATACATTCGCAAATCAACCTCTCTCCAAGGTGTTTTGCAAGCACTTCGTTGTTATACTCTGCGTCAAACGATGTCCTAACCGACGTGTTCATCAAATCAGGGGTGACCATCTTCGTTAGATCGTGCTCTTCGAGCAAATAGTAGCCGTAGTGCATTTCCCACCCAACGACAAAGCGCATCGTTACGGGCGGTGTAATCCGCAGCGCCTCTTTGCGAGCTCGATTCAACTTGCGCGACAGGCTGGTACGAAACGCCGTAGAATCTGGATCGACGATGGCTGGGGGACGCGGTGGAGGAGGAACACGAGCAATTCCGGTGTGCGCCGCCATCAGAAGCAGCGCTAAGCCCAAGAATGATCGATAAGGTTTTCCTTCCATCAGGTCAGACTACCTATCTCAAGAAGTGTCTGCAACTGGGCGAAAGCGGCCATTGAATGCTTTCAGGCCCAAGGACATTGTCACCGACGCCGTCGCCTATCCTCACCCCTTCGGCACCAAATGCCTTAACTTCGCGCCCTCGCCGTCTTCCAGCACATAGAGCGTCCCATCCGGCGCCTGCTCGATTTCACGGATGCGGTTGCCGAGGTCTATGCGTTCGAGTTCCGTCGCCTTTTCGCCGTCGATCTTGACGCGGACGATACCGCCTGCGCCAAGGGCGGCGATCAGGGCCTGGCCTTGCCATTGGGGGAAGGCTCTGCCGGTGTAGAAGATCATGTCGCCCGGCGCGATGACCGGGTTCCAGCTGATTGCGGGCTGGGCGAGGTCGGGGCGGGTCTTGTTGCGGGGGATCGGCTTGCCGTCGTAGTGGTCGCCGTCTGACACAAGCGGCCAACCGTAATTCTTGCCGGGTTCGACGTGGTTGATCTCGTCACCACCGGCGGGGCCGTGTTCGATGTCCCATAGGCGGCCATCGGGCGAAAAGGCGAGGCCGAGCAGGTTGCGGTGGCCCCAGGACCAGATCTGCGCCGCAACGCCGCCCTTGCTTTCGAATGGATTGCCAGGGGCGGGGGTGCCATCGGGCAGGAGGCGGATGACCTTGCCTAGGTTGGCGTTCAGGTCTTGTGCAGGCGTGAACTTCTGCCGCTCGCCCGAGGAGATGAACAGGTACTGCCCGTCCGGCGAGAAGGCGATGCGGTGTGAGTAGTGGCCGCGCCCGGTGACCTTGGGGAACTGCCGCCATATGACGCTCAGCCCTTCGAGGCGGGGCGCATCGCCCATGACCAGCTTGGCGCGGGCAACAACCGCACCGCGCGTGTCGTTTGCGCCCGCCTCGGCCCAGCTGAGATAGACCATGCCGCTCTGCGCGAAATCGGGCGCGGCGACGACATCGCCGAAGCCGCCCTGTCCGCCGTAATCGACGGTGGGCGAGCCGGAGACATCGACGGTCTTGCTTGTGCCTTCGGTCCAGAGCTTGAGCTTGCCCTTCTTCTCGGTGATCAGCGCCTTGTCGGTGCCGGGCAGGAAGGTCATCGCCCAAGGCTCGTCAAAGGTCGCGACATCGGTGATCGCGATGCCCGCTTCCGCCGGATCGGCCCCTTTGGCGGAACAGCTTGCGAGGAGCAGGGCGAGAGGCGATAGCGAGCGCAGGATCGGATTCGTCATGCAGGCCACAATGCCCTCAGATGCCAGTTGTGCCACCTCCTTTTCGTCCATGGTCACCATCGGCGTGGACGAGGCGGGGCGTGGGCCATTGGCGGGGCCGGTGGTGGCGGCGGCGGTGGTGCTGTGCAAGCCGCGGCCTTCGGGCCTCGATGACTCCAAGAAGCTGAGCGCGGCGCGGCGGGCGGAGCTGGAAGACAAGATCAAGCGGCGCTGCCGCTGGGCGGTTGGCGTCGTCGAGCCCGACGAGATCGACCGCCTCAACATTTTCGGCGCAACCATGCTGGCGATGACGCTGGCAGTGCAGGCGCTGTGTGAGCAGATGGCGCATGACGAAGGCGTGGGCGAGGTGCTGGTCGACGGCAACCTGACGCCGTATGGTCGCCGTCCGGAATGGTGCTGGCCCGCGCGACCGATCGTTGGCGGGGATGCGCTGGAGCCGTGCATTTCTGCGGCCTCGATCATAGCCAAGGAACACCGCGACCGGATCATGCGCGAGGCAGCGCTGGCGCATCCGCACTACGGGTGGGAGCGCAATGCGGGGTACGGCACGCCCGAGCATCTGGCAGCGCTGCGCGAACATGGACCGACGCCGCTGCACCGGCGCAGCTTTGCCCCGGTGGCGCAGTTGCAGTTGCTCTGACGAAAAAATTTGGCGCTGAGTCCGTCCGGGCACACCACTAGATGTTGAGTCTTGTTGCGACTCCTAGACTCAACATGTCGAAAAAGACTCTTTCTGTTCTCATCCTGAACCCCGCGCGACTCGCCGGATTCTGGCGAGTCGCCGCTTGACGGCGAGTCTCCGATGACTCAAACGGTGGCCTTATCCACAAGGGGTCAGGGACTAGATATGGCAGTTGCAGTCAAGGAACGCGCTAAGGCTCTTCGCGCGGCGCCGGCAAAGGTGCTGAAGGCGGATGTCGCGCTTCCGGTGAACCAGATCCTGCGTGGTGATTGCATTTCGGAGATGCGCAAGCTGCCCGATGCCTCGATCGACATGATCTTTGCCGATCCGCCCTATAACCTGCAACTCGGTGGTGATCTGGCGCGTCCCGATGGCAGCCATGTCGATGCGGTGACCAACGACTGGGACAAGTTCTCCAGCTTTGCGGTCTACGACCAGTTTACCCGCGAATGGCTGACCGAGGCGCGGCGCCTGCTCAAGCCCGATGGTTCGATCTGGGTGATCGGCAGCTATCACAACATCTTCCGCGTCGGCACGATCCTGCAGGACCTGGGGTTCTGGATTCTCAACGACATCATCTGGCGCAAGGCCAACCCGATGCCCAACTTCAAGGGCACGCGCTTCACCAACGCGCACGAGACGCTGATCTGGGCGTCGAAGAGCGAGAAGTCGAAGTACACCTTCAACTATCGCGCGATGAAGACGCTGAACGACGAGTTGCAGATGCGCTCGGACTGGGTGCTGCCGATCTGTTCCGGCCCGGAACGCCTGCGCCGCAATGGCACCAAGGCGCATCCGACCCAGAAGCCCGAGGCGCTGCTCTATCGCGTGATGCTGGCGACGACCAATAAGGGCGACGTGGTGCTCGATCCGTTCTTCGGCACCGGCACGACCGGCGCGGTGGCCAAGCGCCTTGGCCGTGACTGGATCGGCTGCGAGCGCGAGGACGATTACATCGAGGTGGCGCAGGAGCGCATCGAACTGGCGCTCCCGCTCGACGAAAGCGCGCTGACGACGATGCAGTCCAAGCGCAGCGCGCCCAAGGTGGCGTTCGGGGCGCTGGTCGAGAGCGGGATGCTCACGCCGGGCACTCGGCTGACGGCCAAGAAGGGCAAGTTCGAGGCGGTGGTGCGCGCCGACGGTTCGCTTCAGGCCGGCGCCGAGATCGGCTCGATCCATGGCCTTGGTGCGAAACTGCAGGGCGCGCCTTCGTGCAATGGCTGGACGTTCTGGCATGTCGAGCATGAGGGCGAGGTCAAGCCCATCGATGCGCTGCGGCAGCTTTATCTGCTGGCCGTCGAGGACTAGGCTCTGAGGTAGCAATGCGCCCCCGCGCAGGCGGGGGCCTCGGTGTTCTGGCGGAACATCTCGCGCATGATCGCACGAGGTCCCCGCCTTCGCGGGGACGCAAACAATGAAGGTTTACATCCGCCCGATCGGCCTGACCGACAGTCCGCAGTCGGAAGAGGGCGAGGCGATCCGGTTGGGCGGCGGGCTGGTCTATGCCAGCCGCTTTGCGCTGATCGTACGCGACGGCGGGAGGGTCATTTCCCGCCAGCGCTTTGGCGCGCCTGAAATGCAGGCGGCGATTGCGGCGCTTCCCGATGCGCTTGCGGCCGATGCCGCCGAACAGTGGGCCAGCCTGCGTGCCATCCATTCGCCGATTGCCTGCGGGCAGCGGATGTTGCGGCTCGACCAGCCGGTGGTCATGGGCATTCTCAACGTGACGCCGGACAGCTTTTCGGACGGTGGCCAGTTTCTCGACAAGCCTGATGCGGCGTTGGAACATGCCCATGCGATGCTTTCTGCAGGCGCGGCGCTGATCGACGTGGGCGGGGAATCCACTCGTCCCGGTGCGGCTGCGGTTTGGGAAGGCGACGAGGTCAAGCGGGTTGTGCCGGTGATCGAGCAACTGGCGGCGGCAGGTGCCGCGATTTCTATCGACAGCCGCCGTTCGACGGTTATCGAGGCGGCGCTGGCGGCGGGGGCGCATATCGTCAACGACGTATCAGCCATGCGCCATGATGCGCGGACGGCGGAAATCGTGGCGCAATCCGGGGCGCCGGTCATGCTGATGCATGCGCCGGGGACCGATGGCGATCTCCATGCCGATGGCAGTTATGTCGACGTCGTGCTCGACGTGTTCGACGCCTTGCGCGAGCGGCGTGATGCGGCGCTGGCGGCGGGGATCGCGCGGGAGAAGATTATGCTCGATCCCGGCATCGGCTTCGGCAAGTCGCTGGCCGAGAACCTTGCGCTGATCAACGCCTTGCCGCTGTTCCACGCGCTTGGGCAGCCCATCCTGTTCGGAGCGAGCCGCAAGCGGATGATCGGGGCTCTGTCAAACGAAGTTCCTGCGCACCAGCGCATGGCGGGCTCGGTGATGCTGGCGCTTAAGGCGATGGATGCCGGGTGCCAGATGGTGCGTGTGCACGATGTCGCCGAGACGGTGCAGGCGCTCCACGTATGGCGCGGCCTGCGCGATGCGGCGTTGACAGACTTCAGCCAGCTTGTCTGACCGTTTCGCCTAGAGCGAAACACCGCCGTCGCTGACGAGGCAAGTGCCGGTGATCGTGGCGGCGGCATCGGACAGCAGAAAGCCGATCTGCGCGGCGACTTCATCGGCGCTGGCGAAGCGTCCCAGCGGCGTTGCATCCTTTGCCATGGCGGCCAGAGCTTCGGCACGTCCGCCGTGTTGCTCGACAAGCGGCGCGAACCATTCGGCGCGATCCCAGATACCTGTGTCGACGCCGCCCGGCGCGATGGCATTGATGCGCACGCCGTACTTGGCGGCCTCGGCGGCGGCGACCTTGGCCAACTGGATCGTCGCGGCCTTGGAGGCGGAGTAGGCCGCGGTTCCGGCGGCAGCCTTGATGCCCGAGACCGAGGCCGTAAGCACGACTGCGCCACTTTGTGCCCTTTTCATTGCGCGCAGGGCTGTGCGCAGCGACAGGAACATGCCGTCGAGATTGACCGACAGCGTCTTGCGCCAGGCGGCGATGTCGAGGTCGGTGATCTCGCCGTTGGTGGCGATGCCGGCGTTGAGCACGGCGAAGTCGATCTGCGGTACCTCGCGTTCGAGCAGCTTCCACAGTGACGGATCGGACACGTCTCCGCCGATTGGTTTGACCTTGCAGCCGAGGTTGAGGTGGTCGAGCGCAGGCCGGTCTATGTCGACCAGCACCAGTTCGCCGATCCCTTGCGCGTCGAGCCAGCGTGCGGCAGCAGCGCCGATGCCCGAGGCAGCGCCCGTTACGAGCGCGACGCGCCCGGCGAATTCCTTGGTTCCCGTCATGCCGTCAGGCTAGCGCGGGTCAGGCGGCGTTGTCGATGCCCAGTTCCGAAAGCTTGCGGTAAAGGGTGGAGCGGCCGATGCCGAGGCGACGGGCGACTTCGGTCATGCGTCCGCGATAGTGCCCGATAGCGAGGCGGATCACGTCGGCCTCGATTTCCTCGAGCGGTCGCAAGTTGCCATCGGCGGCAAACAGGGTGATGCCAGCGCCATCGGTGACGCTGGGTGCGGGGCGGCTCGATTCCCCGATCATGCTGGAAAGGTTGGGGAAGTCCTGCGCGGTGAGGGCTTCGCCATCGCAGAATACGGCGGCGCGGAACAAGGTGGCCTGCAACTGGCGCACATTGCCCGGCCAGTCATAGGCGGAAAGTAGTGCCAGCGCGCCGTCGGTGATGCCAAGTGGCCTGAGACCGGGCTGCTCGCCGATCCGCGCAAGGAAGTGCCGGGCGAGGGCAGGAATATCGCCCGAGCGTTCGCGCAAGGCCGGCAGCAGGACCTGCGTGTGGCTGAGCAGTGCATGCAGATCCGCGCGGAAATCGCGGGTCTCGACGAGATCGCGAAGACCGGCGTTGGCGCAGGCGATTATCCGCACGTCCACCCGGAAGGAATGGCGCGCGCCGATGGGCTGGACGTCGCCACGCTCGAGGAAGCGGATCAGGCGTTCCTGCACGGTGTCCGGCAGGCGATCCACTTCGTCGATCACGAGCGTGCCCCCATCGGCGTGTTGCAGCAGGCCGACGTGCCGTTCGAATGCCCCGGCGAAGGCACCTTTTTCGTGCCCGAACAGGGCCGATTCGACCTGGTTGGCAGGCATGCCGCCGATGTTGACTGTCCTGAGTGCGGTGCGGCTGCGGGGGCTCGCGGCGTGCATTGCGCGGACCAGCATTTCCTTGCCGGTCCCGCTTTCGCCTTCGATCAGGACATTGCCGTGCGTGCGCGCAGCCTTGGCCGCAACGGCGAGCGCGGCGCGGAAGGCAGGCGCAGCGCCGATCATCGAATCGAAATCCAGCGCGGCGCCGAACTTTTCGGTCAGAGGCTGAAGTTCGACGGCATCGCTCTCCCGCGAGGTCGCGCTGCGCAGCGCCTGCAGCAGGCGTTCGGGCGCAACCGGCTTGATCAGGTAATCGGTCGCGCCAGCGCGCATTGCCTCGACCGCGAGTAGCGGCGAACTGCTGGTGGTCAGCATCAGGATGGGCAGGGCAGGGCGGCGGGCCTTGAGTTCTGCGATGAGAGCGCAAGCATCATCGCCTGGCACCCATTGATCCAGAATGATCGCGCCGAGCTGCATGCCCTGGCGCGTGCCGAGCGTCGCGATGGCGCTTTCCGAATCGCGGGCGATGACCGTGCGCCAACCCTCCCGCGAAGCCAGCGCCGAAATCAGGCGGCACTGGGCGGGTTCGTCGTCGATCAACATGAGAAGGCGCTGTTCGGGCTCGTGCATGACCTAGTACTTTGACTCCCCCGCAATAACGTCAGGAGCCATGCACTAGCCGGATTGGGTAAAGAGCCGATTAAGCGCGATGAAGCCGCTCTGCACTTGAGCGCAGGGGCGGCCATCGCTAGAGCATGCGCGTCGCGCCCGCAGTGGCGCATGGATTTGGGGAAGAAAATGGCTCCTGCAAACGACATCAAGGCCGCAAAGGCCACCTACAGCGGTTTCGTGAACATGGTGAAGTGGGCCACGCCGGCGATTTGCGCGCTGGTTTTCGTGGTCATCCTGGTGATCCAGTAAAAGCGCCGTGGCGGGGGCAATGAAGATCGCCGTCCTTCGGGAACGGGCGACGGGGGAGAGCAGGGTTTCGGCATCGCCGGAAACCGTGAAGAAGTTCATTGCCCTCGGGGCCACGGTGGCTGTCGAGACCGGGGCGGGCATTACCGC
>NZ_JADQDC010000005.1:72500-287575 GCF_015694345.1 Novosphingobium jiangmenense | reverse complement strand
CGGCTCTTCGAGAGACCAGTTCCCAATGTGCTACGGCGCAGAATTCTATCGCCACCACCAGCTGACCAGCCAGCTCGGCATCAACACCTACTTCTGCGACCCGCGAGCGCCGTGGCAAAAAGGCGGCATCCTCGCCAACTACAACAACACGCCCCAGAAAATGCCACGGCTTCAAAACACCAGCCGAAACATTCAACCCGATGTACTTCGGATGCGAATCCACGCCCGGATCAAGTCCGGGGCGACGAAGAAAGCTTCGTTTGAAAAACAATCGTCTCCCGGACTCAACCCGGGGAACCGCTTCTTCGTCAGTTGGTCTCGCGCGCCAGCCGCTCAGCCAGTTCGGCAATCTCCGAGGGATCAAGCAGCCACGTCCGCGTCGCCCGACCCTCGCGGTGGATCGGCTTGGTCAGCAGCACGCGCGCATTGTCGCGGGCGTGGGGCTTGTAGAGGCCATAATGCAGCGCGCAGTCGCGGATCGTGCCGATGATCGGGGCGCGGCCCTCAAGGTCGATCATCGTGGCGGGCTGATCCCACGGAATGTCGTCGGTATAGGCCACGAAAGTCCTCTGGTTGCGGCACCGGCCCGCTCCCCCGGCCCGGCCACCCGACAGTGTATTCTATGGGTGGCCGGGCCGGGGGAGCGGGCCGGTGCCGCCTCTATCAAACGTCCAGATTCGCCACGTTGAGCGCATTTTCCTGAATGAAGTCGCGGCGCGGTTCGACCACGTCGCCCATCAGGCGGGTGAAGATCTCGTCCGTCACGTCGGCGTCCTCGACCTTGACCTGCAGGAGCGAGCGGTTGTCCGGATCGAGCGTGGTTTCCCACAGCTGTTCGGCGTTCATCTCGCCAAGGCCCTTGTAGCGCTGGATCGAAAGGCCACGGCGGCCACCGGCAAACACCGCGTCGAGCAGTTCCGATGGCCGCGTGATCGCGTCCTTGACCTTTGCGGCCGGTGCGGCAGGAGCCTCATCGTCACCTTCGGCCGCGACCGGCGCAGGCTCGGCCTCGGCAGCCGTGGCGCGCACCAGCCGCGCCATTCCGGCATAGACCTCGGCGTTCTCCGCTGCCAGCTTGGCCAGCTTGCGCGCTTCGGCGCTGACGAGGAAGCCCGCTTCGATCATGTGATGGTCGGTCACCCCGCGCCACAGGCGCTGGACGTGATAGCCGCCCTCTTCCGACACCACGATGCTCCAGCGCGCCTCGGTATCGCCCCGGTTGAGCCAGTCCGCCGCACGTGCCAGCGCCGCATCGCGCTGCTCTGCCGACATCTCAGGCTCAAGCGCGCCGGACAGGGCCAGCGCTTCGATGATCGACGGATTGTAGCGACGCGGCACGAAGCCCATCAGGTTGCGCATGCGCAGGGCATGTTCGACCAGTGCTTCCAGATCCGGCCCGCTGCGCGCACCGCCCGTCGTTTCGAGCACGCGGCCCGAAAGCCCCGCCTCGACCAGGTAGCGGTCCATCGCCGCGTTGTCCTTCAGGTAGACTTCGCTGCGGCCCTTGGCGACCTTGTAGAGCGGCGGCTGGGCGATGAAGAGGTGCCCGGCCTTGATGATCTCGGGCATCTGGCGGTGGAAGAAGGTCAGCAGCAGCGTGCGGATATGCGCGCCGTCGACGTCGGCGTCGGTCATGATCACGATCTTGTGATAGCGCAGCTTTTCGAGGTTGAATTCATCGCGCAGGCCGGTGCCCATCGCCTGGATCAGCGTGCCGACTTCCTTCGAGCCGATGATGCGATCAAACCGCGCACGCTCGACATTGAGGATCTTGCCCTTGAGCGGCAGGATCGCCTGGGTCTTGCGGTCACGCCCCTGCTTGGCCGAGCCACCTGCCGAGTCACCCTCGACCAGGAACAGTTCGCACTTGGCCGGATCGCGTTCCTGGCAGTCGGCCAGCTTGCCCGGCAGCGAGGCGATGTCCATCGCGCCCTTGCGGCGGGTCAATTCGCGGGCGCGCTTGGCCGCTTCGCGCGCGGCGGCAGCGTCGATCACCTTCTGGACGATGGCCTTGGCGTGGCCGGGGTTCTCTTCCAGCCATTCGACCATCTTGTCGGCCATCAGGCTTTCGAGCGGCTGGCGCACTTCCGAGGAGACCAGCTTGTCCTTGGTCTGCGAGGAGAACTTCGGATCAGGCAGCTTGACCGAAACGATGGCGGTAAGGCCCTCGCGCATGTCGTCGCCCGTCAGGCTGACCTTCTCCTTCTTGAGCAGGCCGGACCGCTCGGCATAGCCGTTCAGCGTGCGCGTCAGCGCGGCGCGGAACGCGGCAAGATGTGTGCCGCCATCGCGCTGCGGGATGTTGTTGGTGAAGCACAGCACGTTCTCGTAGTAGCTGTCGTTCCATTCCAGCGCGACATCGATGCCGATGCCATCGCGGTTGGCCGAGATCGCCACCGGTTCCGGCATCAGCGGCTGCTTGTTGCGGTCGAGGTACTTCACGAAGGCCGCGATGCCGCCCTCATAGAACAGGTCGTGCTCCTTCACTTCCTCGTGCCGGCGATCGCGCAGCATGATGCGCACGCCCGAGTTGAGGAAGGCGAGCTCGCGATAGCGGTGCTCGAGCTTGTCGAAGTCGAACTCGAGCACGTTCTTGAAGGTTTCGTGGCTGGCCTGGAAGGTCACGCGCGTGCCCTTCTTCCCTTCCGGCGCAGGCCCGCGCACTTCGAGCGGCGCTACGGCATCGCCGTGCGCGAACTTCATCCAGTGCTCCTTGCCGTCGCGCCAGATGGTGAGCTCCAGCCATTCGGACAGGGCGTTCACCACCGAAACACCGACACCGTGAAGGCCGCCGGAAACCTTGTAGGCGTTGTCGTCCGAGGTGTTCTCGAACTTGCCGCCGGCGTGGAGCTGGGTCATGATGACCTCGGCCGCCGAAACGCCCTCTTCCGGGTGAATGTCGGTCGGGATGCCGCGCCCGTTGTCCTCGACCGAGACCGAACCATCGGGGTTCAGTTCGATCAGCACCAGATCGCAATGCCCGGCCAGCGCCTCGTCGATCGCGTTGTCCGAAACCTCGAACACCATGTGGTGCAGGCCCGAGCCATCGTCGGTATCGCCGATGTACATGCCGGGCCGCTTGCGCACCGCATCGAGGCCTTTGAGGACCTTGATGGAATCGGCGCCATAGGCGTTGGTGTTGGGTGTGTTTTCGTTGGTGCTGGACATCCTTTGCACATAGGCACGAAAGGGCAAAAACCCAAGCGAATCCGGCCTGTTTTGCACAGGAGTGGGCACATAATCGCCCGTGTCCGATCAAGCCGGAATTCGCCCCCTGTTCAAGGTCTTGGAACTCTGCTGAATTGACGGTCAAGTGCAGCGACCGGGCGGTCGGATCAGGGGACACGCACCATGCAAAAATTGCTTCTCACAGCGCTGGCAGCATCGCAGATCGCCACCGCCGCCCATGCAGCAGATGCCCCGCTGGCGCCCGACGTGGCGGAGTTCCGCGATCTCTATCGCGAGCTGATCGAGACCAACACAACGGTCAACAACGGCAGCTGCACCGACGCTGCGGCGAAGATGGCTGCGCGGCTGAAGGCGGCAGGCCTGCCCGATAGCCAGATCGTGCTTTTCGCAACGCCCGAACATCCCAAGGACGGCGGCCTTGTGGCGATGATTCCCGGCACAGCGAAGAGCCTCAAGCCGATGCTGCTGATCGCCCACATCGACGTGGTCGAGGCCAAGCGCGAGGACTGGACCCGCGATCCGTTCAAGCTGATCGAGGAAGACGGCTATTTCTACGGGCGCGGCACGGTGGACGACAAGTCGCAGGCGGCGATCTGGACAGACATCTTCGTGCGGTTCGCCCGCCAAGGCTACAAGCCCAAGCGCACGATCAAGCTGGCGCTGACCTGCGGCGAGGAAACCTCGGGCGCCTTCAACGGAGCAGAGTGGCTGGCCAAGAACCGACCCGACCTGATCGACGCGGCATTCGCCCTGAACGAGGGCGGTGGCGGGCGCACCAACGGCACGCCGATCTCGAAGGGCGGCAAGCTTGAAGTGCAGACGCTGCAGGTGGGCGAAAAGGCCTATCAGGACTTTACCCTGACGGCGACGAACCCCGGCGGGCACAGTTCGCAACCGGTGCGTCAGAACGCGATCTACGATCTGTCGCAGGCGCTGCTGAAGATCCGCGATTTCGAGTTCCCGGTGGAGTTCAACGATACCACGCGCGCCTTCTTTACCAAGGTCGGCATGGCGCGCGGCGGCGTGGCGGGCAAGGCGATGCTGGCGATCGTCGCCAACCCGGCCGACAGCGCCGCGCTGGCCGCGCTGCAGCAGGACAAGATGCTCAATTCGATGCTGCATACCAGCTGCGTCGCCACGCTGGTCGAGGCAGGCCATGCGCAGAACGCCCTGCCTCAGCGGGCGACCGCGAACATCAATTGCCGCATGTTCCCCGGCCGCACCACGGCAGAAACGCAGGCCATGCTCGAGAAAGTGATCGCCGACCCCTCGCTCAAGCTGCAACCCAAGGTTCTGGGCAAGCCCATGGCCGTCGTCCCGCCGATGAACCCTGCCATCATCGGCCCGATCGAGAAGCTCGTCGCCAGGCACTATCCCGGCGTGCCGCTGCTGCCGACGATGCTGACCGGGGCGACCGATGCGGTCTATCTCAAGGGCATTCCCACCTATGGCGTGCCCGGCGTGTGGCTTGATCCCGATGGCAACGGCATCCACGGGCTGAACGAGCGCGTCGAAGTGCAGGCGCTCTACAAGGCGCGCGAATACCTGACCGACCTCGTCAAGGCGCTGGCGGGATAAGTCGGCGGGCGCGGGGGGGAGGCTGTGGAAAGGACGCGCCGCCCCCTCTTGACGCCAGACTCGCGCGGGTGTCTCTTGTGGCCATGCGTAACACTGCGGTCACGAGGCTAAGCCATGACTGCCCCTGCGGAGGCGCAAAAGCCTTTGCCTGCAGGGAAGCGCAAATGTTCGAAGATTCTGGC
Source organism: Novosphingobium jiangmenense (assembly GCF_015694345.1). Taxonomy (GTDB): domain Bacteria; phylum Pseudomonadota; class Alphaproteobacteria; order Sphingomonadales; family Sphingomonadaceae; genus Novosphingobium; species Novosphingobium jiangmenense. The sequence goes on along the minus strand of NZ_JADQDC010000005.1, from coordinate 282,626 downwards.
CGGACGTGCTCCATAAGGCGCTGATCGATCGGGCGGCTTCGGCTCGGCCCCACAGCGGTGACAGCACCGCCTTCAACGACGTTTTGCACAATGACCGGCATCTGGCGAACTGCCCGGCGCTCGTCCTCAACGCCGATTACACCCCGCTGAGCTACTACCCGCTCAGCCTGTGGCCGTGGCAGACCGCGATCAAGGCGGTGTTCCTCGAACGCGTCGACATCATCGAGACCTATGACCGCGAGGTGCACAGCGCCAGCTTCGGCATGAAGCTGCCCTCGGTGATCGCGTTGCGCCAATATGTGCGCCCCAGCGAATACCCTGCCTTCACCCGCTTCAACCTGTTCCTGCGCGATCGCTTCCAGTGCCAGTACTGCGGCAGCCCGGACCTGCTGACCTTCGACCACATCGTGCCGCGCCGCCTTGGCGGGCGCACCTCGTGGGAAAACGTCGCCGCCGCCTGTTCGCCGTGCAACCTCAGGAAGGGTGGACGCACGCCCGAACAGGCGCACATGCGGCTGATGAACCGCGCGATCCGGCCGACGACATGGCAGTTGCAGGAACGCGGCCGCGCCTTCCCGCCCAATTACCTGCACGAAACCTGGCGCGACTGGCTCTACTGGGACGTCGAGCTGGAAAGCTGAGCTTTGCCTTCAAGGAGGGCCGCGCCCTTCAGGAACAGCGCCAGCGTCACCAGCGAAATCGCCGCCGCCAGCAGGATGGGCATTCCCGGCAGGTGATAGATCGCGTTCGGACCGCTGAACTTCTCCAGCGTCTGGGTATACATCGGCGGGCCGATGATCGCCGCGATCGAGCCGATCGACTGCACCGCGCCCTGCAACTCGCCCTGGCTGCGCGCATCGACTGCGCGGCTGTTGAACGCCGAGATCGGTGACTGCACGAAGCCCTGCAAGGCGCCCACGGCAATCGCCACGTAGACCTGCCAAGGCTCGCGCGCGAGGGTGTAGAGCACCGCCGAGGCGCAAAGGCCCGCAACGCCCAGCACCACCGCCCGCTTCTCGCCCAGCATCGGCAGGAACAGGCGCAGGCCCACGCCCTGCACCAATGCGCTGCTGAAACCCACGAGCGCCAGCGCCACGCCGACCTGCCCGACCGTGAAGCCATAGGCAGCGATGGCGAAATAGGACCATGCCGCCGGGTAGACGATATGCGCCAGCTGCCACGTGCCCAGCGCCGCCACAAACCACAGCACCGTCGGGCTCTGTCCCCGCAATGCGCGCAGGGAGGCCATGGAATTGGCCCGCCGCCAGTCGAACGGGCGGCGGTTTTCCGGGAGCAGCGATTCCCTGAGGAAGAAGAACCCGAACACCGCGTTGGCCAGCGCGAGGCCCGCTGCGGTGTAGAACGGCAGACGGGGGTCGATCGAGCCGAGCAGCCCGCCCATCGCCGGGCCGACGACAAAGCCGATGCCGAACGCCAGCCCCATCAGCCCGAAGTTCGCCGCGCGCTTTTCCGGCGGCGTCACGTCGGCGATGTAGGCATAGGCAGGCGAGAAGCTCGCGCCGGTCACGCCCGCGATCAGCCGCCCCGCAATCAGCCAGCCGAAGTTCGGCGCCATCGCCTGCAGCAGGTAATCCAGCCCGAGCATCAGCACCGCCGCCAGCAGCACCGGGCGGCGGCCGTAGCGGTCCGAGAGGTTGCCCAGCACCGGCGCGAACACGAACTGCATCGCCGCATAGCCCGCGCCCAGCCAGCCGGCGTAGCCCGCTGCCGTGGCCACGTCGACGTGCTTGAGTTCCATGATCAGCCCTGGCAGCACCGGCGTCACCACGCCAAAGCCGAGCATGTCGATCAGCACGATCGCAAAGACGATCCCGAAGGAGGCGCGGTGTGAAGCCATAGGCTCAGCGCCGCGAGAGCGCTTCCTCGCTCTCGGCCATGAGCTGGGCGATGATCTCGGCCACAGGCTCCTCCTTGGTCACCATGCCGACCGACTGCCCGGCCATGACGGAACCGCGCTCGACATCGCCGTCGATCACCGCGCGGCGCAGGGCGCCAGCCCAGAAGTGCTCGATCTCGAGCTGGGCGGCGGCCATGTCCAGCTTGCCCTCGTCGAGCAGCTTGGCGACTTCGACCTGCTTGGCAGTAAACTCCTCGGTGCCCTTGTTCTTCAGCGCGCGCACCGGGATCACCGGCAGGCGCGGATCGACCTGCACCGAAGCTACCGCATCGCGCGCGTTGCCACGGAAGAACGCCGCCTTGAACGCCGGATGCGCAATCGATTCGGTCGCGCAGGCAAAGCGCGTGCCGAGCTGCACGCCCGAAGCGCCCATCTCCAGATAGCTGGCGATCATCTCGCCGCGCCCGATGCCGCCGGCCACGAACACTACGTGATCCTCGGCCAGCGCGGGCAGGAACTCCTGCGCCAGCACGGAAGTCGAGACCGGGCCGATATGGCCGCCTGCTTCCGAACCCTCGATCACCAGCGCGTCCGCGCCCGAGCGCAGCAGCTTCTTGGCCAGCGCCAGCGTCGGCGCGAAGACGAGAACCTTGGCGCCGAACGCCTTGATCGCCTCGACGCTGCCCTTGGGCGGAATGCCGCCAGCAAGCACGACATGGCCGACCTTGTGCTTGGCGCAGACCTCGATCAGATCGAACAGCGCGGGGTGCATGGTGATCAGGTTCACGCCGAAAGGCTTGTCCGTCAGCGCCTTGGTGGCGGCGATTTCCTTGTCGAGCAGTTCGGGCGTCATCGCCCCGCAGGCGATCACGCCGAAGCCGCCGGCATTGCTGATCGCCGAGACGAGATTGCGCTCCGATACCCAGCTCATCGCCCCGCACAGGATCGCGTATTCCGTGCCGAGAAACTCGGCGCCACGGCGCATCAGGGCAGCCGTTCTTGGAGCAGGGGTCTTGGGTGTTGCAGTCATGCCTGGAGGGTCCCGTCCGAAAGTCCGGCGCGCGCTTTAGGGCGGGTTTGGGGCGGCAACAAGGCCGGACTTTGGCGCATCATCACCAAAAGCGATAACTCTGGGCAATTTAACCCGTTTCACCGATCAATTCGGATTCGGTAGAAGGACTTCATCAAGTGGGTTCCCCCTCACCCACCGAGCCCCGAGGACCGGTCGTCTCAATCTCCTGACTGGCCCGGGTCGCACCCCGCCCTTTGGCTCCGGATCGAGCCGGAGGGCGGGGTTTCCATTTGCGGCGCCGATGCTTTGCCCTAAGCGCGCTGCATGACGGAAATCCTCTCTGGCCAGACCCTCGCCCGCGCCGACATCACCAAGCTGCTGACCACCGGCCCACGCCATCTCGAGAGTTGCGATCTCGACGAGGCGGACCTGTCGAAGCTGGACCTCTCCGGCTGGACGTTCGAGCGCTGCTCGATGCGGCACGCCGACCTTTCCGGCACACGCCTCGCCCGCTCCGTCTGGCGCTCGACCAAGGCTCCCTTCGCCAACTTCACCGGCGCGGATCTCGAGGAAGCGCAGGTTCAGGGCTGCGATCTCAACAACGCCTCGCTGCGCCGCGCCAATATCGGCTCGGCCAGGTTCGTCTCGACGCGCATGACCGGCGCGGACCTGCACTTGGCCAAGGGCATGGGCTTCACTTTCGAGGAAGTTCTGCTGGTCGGCGCGCGCCTGCCGGGCCTGTCGTTCCGCAAGGAAAAGCTGGTGCGCCTCGACATGGCGCAGGCCGACCTTGCCAAGGCCGATTTCCGCGGCGCAGTGCTCGAAGGGTGCAGCTTGCGCGAGGCCAATCTCGATGGCGCGCAATTCGCCGGAGCCGATTTGCGCGGGTGCGATCTCGGCGGGATCGAACTGGAAGATGCGCGGGTCTTCCGCGGCGCGGTGATCTCACGCGAGCAGGCCGAACAGCTGCTCTCGGGCTGGGGCCTGCTGATACGCTAGGTTGACTTCTGTCCCCGCCCCCGGCTGCAAGGCAAGCCGGAGGCCGGGATGGAAGTTATGGTCGCCCGTTCAGAAGTGAACCTTAAGCCCAGCCCGCACTGGCACATCCAGCCGGTCACCCACTTCGTTGATCGAGGAAAGGCCAAGCCCGCCAATCGCGCTGTCATCACCGCGCAGGCCGGTGGTGTAGCGCAGACCCACTTCGCCGATCAGATCGACATTGCTGCCAAGCCTGTAGCTGAGGCCAATATCGCCACCGGCCACAAACGACGTGCTTGATTTGTAGAAGGGCACATTGGCGATGCGGATGTCGGCATCAGGGATCACGAATGTGGCATTGATCGAGTCGGTGAAGGCTGCGCCGACCCGCCCGGCAACATAGGGCTTGAGCGCGCCGGAGCCGAAGAACTGGCGATAACCCAGTTCGATGGCATAGGATTTCAGATCACCGAACGTGCCATTGACGGGCAGTGTCGTGTTCAACGCCGGAACGAAGGCGCCGCCCACCTGCACCGTGCCCTGATTGCCCTGCTGATAGCGGAACTGCCCGAACAGCTCGGCATTTTCACGAATGCCGTAGGCGAGCTCCGCGCCGATGTTCCACGTGGTGCCATAGATCTGATCGAAGCTGCGCGAACCGATGCGCAGTTCGGCATCAACACCCGCCAGATCAGGATTGAGCGGCCCAAGATCGGGCACGCCTGCAGTGGCTCCGCCATGAACATCGCCGTTGATCGGGAAATCAACGCCGCCAATAACCGTGACGGAAAGCTTTCCGGGGGCAGTCTGCGCTTGCGCCACAGCAGGGAACGCCAAGGCGATCGTGGCTGCAATAGTCAGCATCGATAGTTTTTTCATTGCACTGATCCTTTCTGCACCCCTCCGCGTGACGGCAGGAGATATTCGGCAAGATCAGGTCCGTTCAGCTGTCTCTTGGTGTATCTTTTTGATATTATGAAATTATTTGGAAACAGTCGGGCTTTTTCGAAAAAATCGGGTTTCACTTGGCACACAAAAAAAGCTCCGGTCACCGACCGGAGCTTTTTATGCCAACCGGCTGAGGGCCGCTTACTCTGCGTCCATCTCGTAAGCGGTGTGCAGCACGCGCACGGCGAGTTCGGTTTCGTCCTCGTCGATCAGCACCGAGACCTTGATCTCGCTGGTGGTGATCGCCTGGATGTTGATGCCGCGATCGGCGAGCGAGCGGAACATCGTCGCGGCAACGCCGGCGTGGCTGCGCATGCCGACGCCGACGACGCTGATCTTGGCGACCTTGCTGTTGGCCAGCATGCGGTAGTAGCCGATCGTGTCCTTGCGCTCTTCCAGCAGCGCCTGGGTGCGGGCGAGGTCGGAGATCGGCACCGTGAAGGTCACGTCGGTCTCGCCCTTGTCCTTGGCGATGTTCTGGATGATCATGTCGACGTTGATGTTGGCGGCAGCCAGCGGACCGAAGATCGCGGCGACGGCGCCGGGGCGGTCGGCGATGCGGGTCAGGGTGACCTTGGCCTCGTTCTTGTCGGCAGCGATGCCGGTGATCAGCTGGCGTTCCATATCAAGTCCTTCGAGCTCTTCGTCAGAGACAATCATCGTTCCCGGAATCGTGTCGGCGGCTGGCGCATCGTCGTCGATGAACGAGGACAGCACCTGCACGCGCACGCCTTCCTTCATGGCAAGGCTGACCGAACGGGTCTGCAGCACCTTCGAGCCGACCGAGGCCAGTTCGAGCATTTCCTCGTAAGTGACGTTCTTCAGCTTGCGCGCCTTGGCGACGATGCGCGGGTCGGTGGTGTAGACCCCGTCGACGTCGGTGTAGATGTCGCAGCGATCGGCCTTGACCGCGGCTGCCACGGCCACCGCCGAGGTATCCGAACCGCCACGGCCGAGCGTTGTCACGCGGCCCTTGTCCGAAAGGCCCTGGAAGCCAGGGATCACCGCGATCTCGCCCGAGCCCATCGAGGCAAGCAGCGCCTGCGCATCGATGCCCTCGATCCGCGCCTTGGAATGGGCGTCGTCGGTGTGGATCGGCAGCTGCCAGCCGAGCCAAGAACGCGCCTTGCAGCCCAGCGCCTGCAGATGCATCGCCAGAAGGCCCGAAGTCACCTGCTCGCCGCTGGCCACGACCACGTCGTATTCTGCCGGATCGTAAAGCGGATTGGCCTCGCGGCAGAAGTTGACGAGGCGGTCGGTTTCCCCCGCCATGGCCGAGACGACCACCGCAACCTCGTGCCCCGCAGCCTGCTGGCGCTGCACGATGCGCGCCACGCGGCGGATGCGCTCGGTTCCGGCCATCGACGTGCCGCCGAATTTCATCACGATGCGGGCCAAGGGCTTGCTCCTGAAGTCTTGCGCGTAAGAATCTTGCCCGCAAGGCCGGTGGACCTTGCAGCGCGGGCGCTTTAGGGACGTGAAATGAGCAATGCAACCTCTGCGAATACCATGGGTCCGAAAACGATCCGGGCCGAAGAAGCCGCCCACTTCGGCAAGCTGGCGGCGGAGTGGTGGAACCCCAAGGGTTCCTCGGCCATGCTGCACAAGCTCAACCCCGTGCGGCTGGGCTTCATCCGCGATGCCATAGATGCGCACTTCGCCAGCGATTCGCGCACAGCAAAGCCACTGGCGGGACGCAAGGCGCTCGATGTCGGCTGCGGCGCAGGGCTGCTGTGCGAACCGCTAGCCCGCCTCGGCGCGGAAGTGAGCGGAGTGGACGCAGCCGAGGAGAACATCGCCGCCGCGCGCCTTCACGCCGAAGGCTCTGGCCTGACCATCGACTACCGCTGCGACGACGTCGGCCAGCTCGGCCTTTCCGGCTACGACCTCGTCACCTCGATGGAAGTGATCGAACACGTTGCCGACAAGGCCGCCTTCATCGCCGCGCTGGAAGCCGCGCTTGCCCCCGGCGGTCTGATGATCCTCTCCACCCCCAACCGGACCGCGCGTTCACGCCTGCTGCTGGTCGAAGGCGCCGAAGCCATCGGCATGGTGCCCAGGGGCACGCATCACTGGGACGATTTCATCACGCCGGTCGAACTGCACGACCTGCTCGATGCAGCGGGACTGAAGATGGGCAACCCGATGGGCATTGCCTGGAGCGTGTCGAAGGGCCTGCACCTCTCGGACGATCTGGCGCTCAACTACATCGCCACCGTCACCCGGAAGGACTGAGCCATGGCCGAACGCTTCGAACGCCACAAGCAGCCGTGGACCGCCGACGAGATCAGCAAGCTGCACACGCTCGCCAAGAAGGGCATGGCGCTGAAAGCCATCGCCAAGGCGCTCACCCGCAGCGAGGAATCGGTAAAGGCCCGCGCCAAGAACGATGGCCTGTCCATAGCCAAGCTGCGCTGACACTCACCTCACACTCCCGCTCATCCTGAGCTTGTCGAAGGATGGTCCGGCGCAAGATGCTTCGACAGGCTCAGCATGAGCGGTTTCAGGGAGCCGAGGGCCCGGTCAGTCCGCAGAGGGCAGGAACTTCTCGACCAGCTCGCGAGCCAGCCGCGCCGGGCGGAGCGTCTCGGCATCGAGGCAGCACCAGCTCGACTTGACCTCGGCAAGCACGTCCTCGCCGCGCTTGATGATCGTTTCGTAAAATGCGCGCGCGCCCTGCACTTTCTCGAGGATCACGTGGGCAATCACGGTGTCTTCGAGGAAGGTCGGGCGGCGGTAGGTGATCTCGTGCTTGAGCGCGACCCACAGGTGGGCTGCAACCGCCTCGGCCGGGGCCAGCGCGCGCCAATGGTCGATGACGGCATCCTGCACCCATTTGAGGTACGAGGCATTGTTGACGTGCCCCATGAAATCAATGTCATCGGGCTTTACGGCGATCGGGACGAGATGGGGGACCACGTTGCTCACACTGATGTAGGTAACATGATTCGCAATCCTTTGACAGGCGCGAAACCACCCTTTTCACGCCAGCAACACTTTAACTTGCCAGAAGTTCCTCAACCCACGCCGGGACGATCTCCGTCGCCGGCCCCAGCCGCGTTTCATGAAACCACGCCGAGCCCTGGCTGCGCTCGAGATTGAGTTCGAGCGTCTGCACGCCAAGGTCGCGGGCAGTGCGGACAAGGCCCGCCGCCGGATAGACCGCACCCGACGTGCCGATCGACACGAACAGGTCCGCTTCCGATACCGCACGATAGATCTCGTCCATCCGATAGGGCACCTCGCCGAACCAGACGATGTCCGGACGCAACGCACGCATGTCGCAGGACGGGCAAGGCGGACAGTCGATCAGCGGCCCGGTCCAGCGATGCCGCCGGTCGCAGTACGTGCACCACGCATTGAGATGCTCGCCATGCATGTGCAGCACGTTCAGCGCCCCGCCGCGCTCGTGCAGATCGTCGACGTTCTGCGTCACGATCAGCACTTCGCCGCCCGCCGTCTTCGGCCAATCGCGGTCCAGCCGCGCGAGCGCATGATGCGCGGCGTTCGGCTCCTTGGTCTGGATTGCCTCGCGGCGCATGTCGTAGAAGCGCAGGACCAGATCGGGATCACGCGCAAAGGCCTCGGGCGTCGCCACGTCCTCCACCCGGTGCTGCTCCCACAGCCCGCCGCCTCCGCGAAAGGTATCGATGCCGCTTTCGGCGGAAATTCCCGCTCCGGTGAGAATGACGATATTGCGTGGGTTGCTCATCGCGACCATGAAGCACGCGACGTGAAGGACAGGCAATGGCAAGAATCGGAATCATCGGCAGCGCTGGACGAATGGGCAATGCGCTGCAGGCGGCAGTGGCTGCGGCGGGGCATGAGTTTGCGGGCGGCATCGACCGTCCTGAAAATGGGGGCGGCGATCCGCTCGCCCTCGCGCAGACGAGCGACGTGCTGGTCGACTTCTCCGCTCCCGGCGCGCTCGAATTCAATCTCGACGCGGCGATCCATGCGGGCGTGCCCATCGTCATCGGCACCACCGGCCTCGAGGAACGCCACCACTGGCTGATCGATTCGGCGGCGGTAAGCATCCCCGTCCTGCAGACCGGCAACACGTCATTGGGCGTCACTCTCCTTGCCCATCTCGTGCAGGAAGCCGCACAGCGCCTCGGCGAGGACTGGGACATCGAGATCGTGGAGACCCACCACCGCATGAAGGTCGATGCGCCTTCGGGCACTGCCCTGCTCCTTGGCGAAGCCGCAGCACGGGGCCGCGGCGTCCACCTGGCAGACGAAGCCGTGCGCGGGCGCGATGGCATCACCGGAGCGCGCAAGGCCGGGACGATCGGCTTTGCGGCGCTTCGCGGCGGCTCGGTCGCGGGCGATCACTCGGTCCACTTCCTCGCAGACAACGAACGCCTGACCTTCTCCCACCTCGCCGAGAACCGGGGCATCTTCGCCAGGGGCGCGATCCGCGCGGCCGAATGGGTGATCGGCAAGGCCCCGGGCCGCTACACCATGCCCGAAGTGCTGGGTCTCTGACGTGAAAAAGGCGGACATCTTCGAGTTCTTCCGCCGCCTCGCCGAAGCCAACCCCGCCCCCGAAACGGAGCTGGAGTACGGCAACGTCTACCAGCTGCTGGTCGCGGTGACCCTGTCCGCCCAGGCCACCGACGTCGGCGTCAACAAGGCGACGCGCAAGCTCTTCGCCTTGGTGAAGACGCCGCAGGACATGCTCGACCTCGGCGAAGAGGGCCTGAAGGAGCACATCAAGACCATCGGCCTGTTCAATTCCAAGGCCAGGAACGTCATGGCCATGGCCGAGATCCTGGTCGAGAAATACGGCGGCGAGGTTCCGGCAGACCGCGATCTCCTCACCGAACTGCCCGGCGTCGGCCGCAAGACTGCCAACGTGGTGATGAACTGCGCGTTCGGCGCGGAAACCTTTGCGGTCGACACGCATATCTTTCGCGTGGGCAACCGCACCGGGCTCGCGAAGGGAAAGACGCCGCTCGCCGTTGAGAAGGGGCTGGAGAAGAAGGTTCCCCAGCCGTTCCGCGTTGGCGCGCACCACTGGCTGATCCTGCACGGACGCTACGTGTGCAAGGCGCGGACGCCCGAATGCTGGCACTGCGGGGTGGTTGATCTTTGCGCGTTCAAGGGCAAGGTTCTCGAGAAAGGGGCCAAGCCGCCGCAAGCGAAGAAGGCAAAGGCTCCGACAAGTCGCAAGGCAAGGAAGGAGAGCAAGGCATGAAGCGCATGACTCCGTTTCTGATCGCAGGCCTCGCACTGGCCGTGGCCGGGTGCACCGCAAACGCCAAGGGTGGCAATGACGGCCACCGCGACGACATCCCCAAGGCCAAGGTCGTCGGCAAGCCGGTCAACTGCATTCCGATCCAGAACATCCGCGAAAGCCAGGTGCGCGACGACTGGACCATCGATTTCCGGACGAACGGAAACCAGTGGTATCGCAACACCCTGCCCAACCGCTGCTTCAGCCTCGGCTTCGAGCGCGCCTTTGCCTATGGCACGTCGCTGAGCCAGCTGTGCAACGTCGACATCATCACGGTGATCGTCAACAACGGCGGCCCCGGTCCGATCAACCGGGGCGCTTGCGGACTTGGCGAGTTCACTCCGGTGGAACTCGAGAAGTAGCGCGGGCCTGACGGCCCGCCCTCCAACTCTCCAAATTCGTCACCCCCGCGCAGGCGGGGGTCCCAGCGAGCCAGAAATGTCGCCCCACGGCGATGGCCCTCACCGCGCTGGATTCCCGCCTGCGCGGGAATGACGAAGTGAGGGATCAATTCTCGTAGTTGGACAGATCGAGGTTCAGCCCCGCCCGGCCATCAGCCGCCGTATGCGCCGGCGCATGCGGCGGCTCGGCGTCCGGGTCCATCGGCGGCTGAAGCATGCCTTCCCACTTGGTGATGACCGAAGTCGCCACCGCATTGCCGACCACGTTGGTCGCCGTGCGGCCCATGTCGAGGAAGGTGTCCACCCCCAGCAGCAGCGCGATGCCCTCCAGCGGCAGGCCGAACTGCGTCAGCGTCGCCGCGATCACCACCAGGCTCGCGCGCGGCACCCCGGCGATGCCCTTCGAGGTGACCATGAGCGTCAGCAACATCGCGATCTGCTGCCCCATCGACAGCTCGATGCCATAAGCCTGTGCGATGAACATCGTCGCAAAGCTGGTGTACATCATCGACCCGTCGAGGTTGAAGCTGTAGCCCAGCGGCAGCACGAAGCCCGAAATGCGGCGCGGCACGCCGAAGCGGTCAAGCTGTTCGAACAGCTTGGGCAGCGCGCTTTCCGAACTCGCGGTGGAGAACGCCAGCAGGATCGGCTCGCGGATATAGCGCGCCAGCGTGATCACCCGGCCCTTGAGGAAAATCCCCCCCAGCGTCAGCAGGATCACCCACAGCAGCAGCAGGCCGAAGTAGAACTCCGAAACGAACACGCCATAGGTCACGACGATGCCGAGGCCCTTCGTGGCGATCACCGAGGCGAGCGCCCCGAACACCGCCAGCGGCGCCATGCGCATCACGTAGTCGGTGATCTGCAGCATCAGATGCGCCAGCGCCTCGCACCCGCGCACGATCGGCGCGCCGGTCTCGCCAATCGCCGAAAGCGCCACGCCCGCGAACAGCGAGAACACAAGGATCTGCAGCACGTTGTTCTTTGCCATGGCGTCCAGAGCGCTGGTCGGGAAGATCTCGAGCACGAAATGGCGCAGGGTGAAGTCCGCTGTCGCCAGATCGCCCACCGGCCCGGCGGCGGTGAACTCGAGGCCCACGCCCGGCTTGAACAGGTTGACCAGCAGCAGGCCAAGTCCGATCGAGATCAGGCTCGCGGTGATGAACCATGCCAGCGCCCGCCCGCCAATCCGGCCGAGCGCTGCGCTGTCGCCCATCCCGGCAATGCCGGTCACCAGCGTCGCCAGAATCAGCGGCGCGATGATCATCTTGATAAGATGAAGGAAGATGTCGGGCAGCAGCTTCAGCGTGTCGGCGATCTGCGCCAGCGTTGCATCGCCCTTCGGGTAGCTGGTGTTGAGCACGTACCCTGCGAGAATGCCGAGCACCATGCCGATCACGATGTAGAGGGTAAGGCGCCTGGCCAAGAAACGTGCTCCCGCAATTTTGTTGCAGGGGAGACTAACGACCTTTCACGGACGGCTCAACCGCCCCTGACCTTTTAACACCGGGCGGTTTTAGCCGACTTGCCCGCGGTGCAGCAGCTTCTGGTCAGCCAGAACCAGCGCCATCATCGCCTCGACCACCGGCACCCCGCGAATGCCGACGCACGGATCGTGGCGGCCCTTGGTGAGCAATTCGGTTGCCTCACCTTCCCGCGTGATCGTCGGCATCGGCGTGAGGATCGAGGAGGTCGGCTTGAACGCCACCCGCACCGTCACCGGCTGGCCGGTCGAGATGCCGCCGGCAATTCCGCCAGCGTGGTTCGCGAGGAATTCGGGCGCACCCTGTCCGGGCCGCATCGGATCGGCATTGCCCTCGCCGGTATTGCGCGCGGCTGCGAAACCGTCGCCGATCTCCACGCCCTTGACCGCATTGATGCCCATCATCGCATGGGCCAGTTCGGCATCGAGCTTGGCATAGAGTGGCGCGCCCCAGCCCGCCGGAACCCCGGTCGCCACGCATTCGGCCACGGCGCCGAGCGACGAGCCCGACTTGCGCGCGTCGTCGACCAGCTTCTCCCAGCGCGCTGCCGCCCATGAATCCGGGCAGAAGAACGGGTTGCGGCCGATCTCGGCAGCGTCGAAATGATCCATGTCGATCCTGTCGCCACCGATCTCGCTGACCCAGGCAAGGATCTTGACCTCGGGGATCACCAGCCGCGCCACGGCGCCTGCCGCCACGCGCGACGCCGTCTCGCGAGCCGAAGAACGTCCGCCGCCGCGGTAGTCGCGGAAGCCGTACTTCGCGTCATAGGCATAGTCGGCATGGCCGGGACGGTAGGCCTTGGCCACGTCGCCATAGTCCTTGGAGCGCTGGTCGACGTTCTCGATCATCAGGCTGATGGGCGTACCGGTGGTCTTGCCTTCGAATACGCCCGAGAGGATGCGAACCTGATCCGGCTCCTGCCGCTGCGTGGTGAAGCGCGACTGGCCGGGTCGGCGCGCATCGAGGAAGGGCTGGATCTGCGCCTCGCTCAAGGCAAGGCCGGGAGGGCAGCCGTCGACCACCGCGCCAATCGCGGGCCCGTGGCTTTCGCCCCAGGTGGTGAAACGGAAGAGGTGACCGAAGCTGTTCAGGCTCATGGGCCACGCCTTTGCCGGGGATGCGCGGAAAAGTCCACCTTTCGGCGCACCGCTCAGCGCGCTATCGCTGCGACATGTTCCTCGTCGTCTTCCGCAATCGCAAGCGCGCCGACATCGATGCCGCCGCCTACTCGGCCGATGCCGAGGCGATGGAAGTCCTCGCGGCGCAACAACCCGGCTACCTCGGTTTCAAGAGCTACACCGCCGATGATGGGGAAGTCATCGCCTTGTCGGAATGGGTTGACGAGGAAGCCGCCCTCGCCTGGCGGCGCGTCGCCCACCACGCAGAGATGCAGGGCAAAGGCCGCGCCGATTACTACGAGAACTACACCCTCTTCGCCGGCACACCAACGCGCGTACACCGCTTCGACAGGCAGGACACATGAGCATCACCGTCTACGGCATCCCCAATTGCGACACCGTCAAGAAGGCAAGGACCTGGCTGGACACGCAGGGCATTGCCCATACCTTCCACGACTACAAGAAGCAGGGGGCGGACCCGGCGCGGATTGCGGGCTGGATTGCCAAGGCGGGGCTGGACAAGGTCGTGAACAAGGCCGGGACCACCTACCGCAAGCTTGATGACGCCCAGAAAGCAGCGCTCGGCGGCGACGATGCTCCTGCGGTGCTTGCCGAACACACGTCTGTCATCAAGCGCCCGATTGTGGAGCATCCCGGCGGGCTGCTGGTCGGGTTCAAGGAAGCAGAATGGGCGGCGGCTTTGGGCTGAAGGCGTCTCGCTGACGCGTTCGAGACGGCTTCCGCTCCAGCGGCGGGCCGAGGTCTGCGTCTGGGCATAGGCAGGCTGGTAGCCGAGGCGCAGCCTCAGTCCGCCCGCATCGCCGCCGCAGCAAGGCTCTCCGCCTCCACCAGCAGTTCATCGTCCGCCGCACCCGCCGGCGTGGTTTCGCGGCCGATCATTACCAGCACCGGCACCGCGAGTGGGCTGACGCGGTCGAGCTCGACATGGACAAGTTGCCCCTGCGCGCGGTCAAGCAGATCGCCGAGGCGTCCGACATCGGTCATCCGCGCACGCGCATCGGCCCAGGCCGCCTGAATCAGCAGGTGGTCCGGTTCGTACTTGCGCAGCACGTCGTAGATCAGGTCGGTCGAGAAGGTGACCTGCTTGCCCGACTTGCGCTTGCCCGGATGCTGCCGCTCGACCAGCCCGGAGATCACCGCCACCTCGCGGAAGGCGCGGCGCAGGAGGTGCGATTCCTGCACCCATTCGACGAATTCGTGCGCAAGGATATCGGGTGAAAGCAGCGGCGCCGGGTCCAGCACCGGCTTTGCGCCCCACACCGCCAGCGAATAGTCGTTGGCGACGAACCCCAGCGGTGCCAGCCCCAGCTCGTTCATGCGCCGGGTGATCAGCATGCCGAGCGACTGGTTCGCGTTCCACCCCTCGAAGGTGTAGTAGGCCGTGTAGTGCTTGTTCTGATGCGGAAAGCTCTCGGCCAGCAGCATGCCGGGGCCCGGAAGCCGGCTGCGCCAGTCCTGCATCTCCAGCCATTCGCGCACGTCATCAGGGAAGCGCGACCAGCCTGCCCGGTCGACCATCAAGGCGCGCACGCGGTCCGAAAGGTGGGTCGTCAGCGGCAGGCGCGCGCCCATGTAGCTCGGGATCTGCCCCGGCTTCTTCGCCGCGCGCACGATCAGTTCGAGATCGCGCACGCCTTCGACTTCAAGGTCCATCCCGGCAAAGCGGATCGTGTCGCCGGGCGACAGCGTGGCGCCGAAGCTCTCCTCCACCTTGCCGAGTGAACGCCCGTTGCGAAAACGCACGTCGAGCATCTCGGCGTCGACAATGATCCCGGCGTTGAGCCGATGCCGCGCTGCATGCTCGGGGTGAGTCAGCCGCCAAGTGCCGTGCTTGTCGCGCACGATGCGCTTGAAGCGGTCATAGGCGCGCAGGGCGTAGCCCCCGGTCGCGACGAATTCGAGCACGCGCTGCCACTGCGCCTCGTCGACCCAGCGATAGGGATGGGCTGATTGCACTTGGGCCAGCAGCGCCGCTTCATCGAACGGCCCGGCGCAGGCACAAGCCATGACATGCTGCGCCAGCACGTCGAGCCCGCCGGGGCGGAAGTCCTCGCCATCGCGGCGGCCTTCGTGAACCGCTTCCTGCGCGGCGAAGGCTTCGAGGAATTCGAAGCGGTTGCCCGGCGCGAGCAGGGCGCGGCTGGGGCAATCGAGGCGGTGGTTGGCGCGCCCGATGCGCTGCAGCAGGCGCGACGAACCCTTGGGCGCGCCCATCTGCACCACCAGATCGACATCGCCCCAGTCCACGCCGAGATCGAGGCTGGCGGTGCAGACCAGCGCCCGCAATTCGCCGCGCGCCATCGCCCCTTCCACCTTGCGCCGCGCCTCCTTGGACAGCGAGCCGTGGTGGATGCCGATGGGCAGGTGATCGTCGTTGATGTCCCACAGCAGCTGGAAGATGTATTCGGCCAGAAACCGCGTGTTGGTGAAGATCAGCGTGGTCTGGTTGCGCTTTATCTCGTCGTAGAGCTGCGGCACGGCCCAAGCCGCCGCATGCCCGCCCCACGGCACGCGCTCGTCCTCGGGGTTCATGATCGAAAGCTCGGGCTTGGCCCCTGCCTCGCCTTCGACCAGACGCACCGAAGCAGCATCGCCATCGGGTGCGAGCCATGCGCAGAAGTCCTGCGGATCGGCCACCGTCGCCGAAAGCGCCGCGCGGCGCATATCGGGTGCAATGGCCTGCAACCGCGCCAGCGACAGCGCCAGCAGATCGCCGCGCTTGCCGGTGGCAAAGGCGTGTACCTCGTCCACGATCACGCGCCTCAGCCCCGCAAACATCGTCGCCGCTTCCGGATAGCTCAGCAGCAGCGAAAGCGATTCGGGCGTGGTCAGCAACACGTGCGGCGGCTTGGCGCGCTGCCGCGCCTTGCGGTCCGACGGGGTATCCCCGCTGCGGGTTTCCACCCGGATCGGCAGGCCGATCTCCTCGATGGGCGTCAGCAGATTGCGCTGCACGTCATGCGCCAGCGCCTTCAATGGCGAGACGTAGAGCGTGTGCAGTCCGTCGCCGGGAGGATCGTCACCCGCAAAATCTTGCAATGTCGGCAGGAAACCTGCCAGCGTCTTGCCCGCGCCGGTATCGGCGACCAGCAGCGCATGGTCACCTGCGCGCGCGGCGCCCAGCATCTCGCTCTGGTGCCGCCGCACCCGCCAGCCGCGCTTTTCGAACCAGTCGGTTATGGAGGGCGCCAAGATGGAGGGGGGAAGCGTCATCGCCTCCTAGATAGGAAACACCTCACAGAACCGAAAGGATCGCCTCGCGCTCCTTGGCCACCTTCCAGCCGAGCGCCGCGTCGATCAGGCCGATGGTGACCGCGCATTGATCGGCGTCCGAGCCCTTGCCGCCCATCGCCTGCCGCACGCGCTTGTCGGGAATGCCGGTTTCGCTGATGACCTTGCCGATCAGTTCGCCCGGTACGCTCGCCGTCCCCGGAGCGACCCGCTGCGGCGGCCCCAATTGCCGCGCATCGAGCATCTTCACCGCCAGATCGCGCTCGCGCAGCAGCACGGCAGGCGGCACGGTCACCTCAGGCGCCATCCGACGCGTGCGCAGGAAGGCCATGCACGCGTCCGGCCCGGTCTTGCGCGCGGCGCGCAGCAGGTCGGCCCTGATCCGTTGCACGTCTGCCAGCAGATCGCCCTTTTCGACCAGCGCGGTTGCGTACATCCGCTCGCGCACAAGATCCTGCACCTTGGAGACATAGGCCAGATCGCTGCTGCCGTCGGTGCGGGCGATGGTGCGATTGGCGCTGAACAGCGCGGCGAGATCGGGCTGGAGCGATTGCAGGCCGTCGAAGGTGATCTCCGGCCCGAACACGGTAGAGACCGCCCGGGAGATGATCTCCTTCTCCTGCGCGCTTTGGGTTACCGAGATTTCGGGCACCGGGGGCGGCGCGGTCGAACTGTCGTTGCTGCTGAAGGCCACGCGCAGGACCTGGATGGCCAGGATCACCGCAAAGGCGATCAGCCGCCCGTTGCTGAACCATCCTTGCCCGACATTGGCGCTGGCATTCTTCTCCCACAGCGCCACCCGCCATGGGTCGAAGTAGTGCTCCACTTCGGGGAAGTTCTTGCGCACGCCATCGAGCAACTGCTCCACCTGTGCGCGCTTGACGAACCAGCCCCTGCGGCTGCCTTGCTGAGCGGGCGTGGTCAGTTCGATCCACGCCTTGTGCAGCGGATGCTTGGGGTCCTGCACCTTCTCGCGGAAGCGCAACCCACGGAGGCGGGCGTTGAGGAAGGCGATCGAAGGCCGTTCCGAAACCTGTCCGCGCTCGCTTTCCCAGCCGAACACCTTGGCTGCCGGTTCGAGCAGCGGGGCCGAGCGCGGCCAACTGCGGGCGAGGATGCCTGCCAGCCAGTTGTCGATCTCGTCGAACGCGGTGACGCTGACGCTTTCGGCATTGCGCAGCACGGCCTTGAGGTGGCCCAGCGCCATGGCCTCTTCCCAGCCTTCGAGCGGGGGCAGCGTGTCTTCGTCGTCGGCGGTTTCGGGGAGCAGCAGGCGATAGAGCGCCTGTTCGTGCGCCCAGGCCGGCATCACCGCGTCCGAAGTCGGTTCCAGCCCCAGCAAGACCGGGCGCTCGAACGGATCGCGCTTGACCGCGATGGCCTGCTCCGCTGGCGCTTGCGCCGCAACGAAACCCGGCGTCACGTCGAGCTTCGGTGCGGATTCGCCAAGCTTGCGAGTCAGGCTCGGGTCGGCTTCCCCCTTCACGGCAGGCGCGGCGTAGAGCCAGTTGGACTGTTCGGCGGCGGCAGGAGCGGCCTCTTCCGCTTGCTCGAGCGGCGTCACGCCAGCGAACGGATCCAACTCTTCCGCGGCAGGCGGCGCGGCCTGCATCCTTGCCCAGCGCAGGGCCGCATCGCGCGCCTCGCGCAGTCGGGCATAGCCATCGACGTCCTTGTCGACGTCCATCGCCTTCAGCCGCTCGGCATAGGCGCGCCGGATCGCCGTCACGTCGGGCGTCTTGGCAATCCCGAGGACTTTCCAGGCCTGAGTCGGTGTCAAAGCGGCGGGTTCGCTTCGAGCATGTCGAGCAGCTGGTTCAGCTCGGCGCCTGCATCGGCAATGCGGCGGGGGTCCTGGCTGTCGAGCGCGGCCACGAACATGCGGGTGCGGTCGCCAACATGCGCGCGCACGTCGCCGAGGAACTCCTCATAGCAACGCTCGGCCCGGGCCAGCAGCGCCTGGTTGCCCGCTTCCTCGCGCGGGTGGTGCTTCAATGCTGCCAGTGCCTTGCGCCGTGCATCGAGATCGTTCGCCGCCTTGCGATCTTCCTCGTCGATGATGACAAGGTTGTGCTTGGCCCCGGTCAGCGGCACTTCCACATCGACCTCGAGCAGGCCCGAACTGTCATACGAGAAGCGCACGTCGATCGAGACTTCGCCCGCAGGCCGCGCCGGGACCGGCACCTTGATCTGCCCCAGATGAACGTTGCCCGAAACCTCGCGCGCCTCGCCCTGGTAGATCTTGACCTCGATCTGCTTCTGGTTGTCGCCCATCGTGCTGTAGACGCCCGAGCGGCTGACCGGCACAGGCGTGTTGCGCTCGATGATCGGCGAGAACAGCCCCTGCTGGATCGTCCCGCGCGCCGAATGTTCGGCGGTCTCGATGCCCAGCGTGAACGGGCAGACATCGGTGATGCGGATCTCCTCAAGCCCGCCATCACGCGCGATCAGCCCGCCCTGAATCGCAGCGCCGAGCGCGACGGCATGATCGGGATGGACCGAGGAGTTTGGAAAGCGCCCGAACAGGCGGGTGATCGCCTTGCGCACCACCGGCATCCGCGTCGCCCCGCCGACGAGCACCACTTCGCTCAAGGACGCCGCATCGATCTGGCTGTCCCGCAGCGCGCGCACCACCGGATCGCGCAAGCGGCGGATCAGGCCCTCGGCCTGCGCTTCGAACTCGCTGGTAGTGATCGTGGTCGAAAGCCGCCGGTCTTCTACCGTCACCGCGAATTCGGCTTCCTGCCCGTCGCTCAAGGCGCGCTTGGCGCGTTCCGCAGCCTGCAGCAGCAGCGCCTGCGCGCGCGGTTCGTCCAGCTTGCTCAGCAGGCCGTCAGGATCGAGCCGCCCGCGCACCGCCGTCGCCAGCGCGGTGTTGAAGTCGTCACCCCCCAGCCGGTTGTCCCCCGCCGAGGCGCGGACTTCGACGATGCCTTCGAACATCTCGACGATCGAGACGTCGAAGGTGCCTCCGCCAAGGTCGAACACCAGAAACGGCTCGCGCTCGGCCTTGTCCTGCAGGCCGAAAGCGAGCGCCGCGGCGGTGGGCTCGTTGATCAGGCGGCGCACCGTCAGCCCTGCCAGTTCGCCCGCGCGCCGTGTCGCCTTGCGCTGGCGGTCGTTGAAATAGGCGGGCACGGTGATCACAGCCTCGGTCGGACGGGTGCCGGTAAAGGCGGTCACGTCGTCGCGCAGGGCCATGAGCACGAGCGCCGAGAGGTCTTCGGCGGAAAACTCCTTCTTGCCCAGCCTGACCTTGCGGTCGGTGCCCATGAAGCGCTTGAAGCTGGTCGCGGTTGCCCCGTCCTTCATCGCCATCCGTTCGAGCGCGGCAGCGCCTACCAGCGTCGTGCCATCGGGCAGGACCGAGACCGCCGAAGGCGTCAGCAGCGCGCCCAGTGCATTGGGCACCAGTTGCGCCGCGCCGCCGCCGTTGTCGTCCGCCTGCCACAGGGCCACCGCGCTGTTGGTGGTCCCCAGATCAATCCCGATGAGCATTCGTCTTCCCGCAAGTATCAGAGGGCGTGATGCGACAGCGCCTGCTGGCTTGGCAAGCGCAAAGCGCGGGCGCGACAGGATGGGCGCGCGCCGCGCCGGGCCGAGGGGGCGCCGCCGCGTTCCACCCGTTTCTCCCGCAGGACAACCACTGAAATGGAGAAGAGCCATGGGCCAACGCATGGATTGGAACGCGCGCGACCGCTGGCAGGACCAGGAGCGACGTGACACCCACGACTATTCGGGCGAGTTTGCCCCGGAGTTTGATCGCGACCGGTATGATCGCGGTGATTGGGGCCGCAGCGGCCGTGACCGCAGCCAGTGGGGCCGCTCCGGCTCGACCGGTGCCGCGACCCCGCTGGGCGATCCGCCGACCGGCTGGATGGATCGGGACATGCGCGGTGACCGGCGCACCCACGATTGGGAAGTCGGCGATCGCTACTACACCGGGCAGCAGCAGGCGACGCCCAACGCTTCCGGGGGCCGCCCGCGCTGGCGCGATACCGCCAGCGGCAATGCCGCCAACACCGCCGATTACTTCACTGCCGAGGATTATGGCGAAGGTCGCCGCGCCTGGAGCGGGCCGACCGGCTATGGCGCCTATGGCACCGGCAGCAGCGGCGGTTACCCGTCATCCTACGGCTACAGCGGTCGCGGTGCCTATGCCGACCGCGATCCGCGCGGCTTCTTCGATCGCGCGGTTGACGAAGTGCGCGGCTGGTTCGGTGACGATCGCGATGACCGTGAGCGCGCAGGCCAACGCGAAAGCCATCGCGGCAAGGGGCCGGGCGACTACACCCGCTCCGACGAGCGCATCCGCGAAGACGCCAACGACCGGCTGACCTACGATCACCATATCGATGCCCGCCAGATCTCGGTCATGGTCACCGAGGGCGAAGTCACGCTCGCGGGTACGGTTACGAACCGCGACGAGAAGCGCCGTGCCGAAGACCTCGTCGAGGACATCAGCGGCGTGAAGCATGTCCAGAACAACCTGCGCGTGAAGGCCGGATCGGGCCTCGAAGGGCAGGGCGGCACCCTCGGCTGGGGCAACGGCGACCGGTCGATCAGTCCGGACGTCTGATTCCCACGGCGGCAAGGCGGGCGTCGACTTCGGCCATGAGCCGGGCGAGCCCGCCTTCGTCAGCGGCCTCGGCCCGCACCACCAGCACGTCCTCGGTGTTCGACGGGCGCAGCAGCCACCAGCCGTCCGGCGTATCCACGCGCACGCCGTCGGTATCGTTGACCGTGCTGCCGTCTGTGCGCAAAGCGGCGAGCACTTCCTCCACCGCTGCCACCTTGCGCTCGCGCGGCACGGCGAAGCGGAACTCCGGCGTCGCCACCATCTCGGGCATCTCATCGCGCAGCTGCGTGACCGACTTGCCCAGCCGCACGGTCGCCCCGATCAGCCGGACGGCAGCATAAAGCGCATCGTCAAAACCGAAATATCTGTCCGCAAAGAATATGTGCCCGCTCATTTCTCCGGCGAGCGGGGCATGTGTCTCTTTCATTTTGGACTTTATCGGCGAGTGCCCCGTCTTCCACATCAGCGGCTTGCCGCCCAGCTCCGCGATCCGCGCGAACAGCGTCGAACTGGCCTTCACATCGGCAATAACCGTGGATTTCGGCCATTCGCGGAGCACCTCCTCGGCAAAGATCGCCAGTAGCTGGTCGGCCCACAGCACCCGGCCCTTGCCGTCCACCGCGCCGATTCTGTCTCCATCTCCGTCAAATGCCAATCCGAAGTCGAGGCTTCCTTCCGCGACAGCGCGGCGAAGATCGGAGAGATTGGATTCCACAGTCGGATCAGGATGATGGTTGGGAAAATGGCCGTCCACGCTCGCATGAAGAAGGACATGGCGCCCGGGCAGCCGGGCGGTCAAAGCCTCGATCAGGGGGCCGGCAGCGCCGTTGCCCGCGTCCCAGCCGATCGCGAGGCTGTCCAGCGCGGACAGGTCGATTCCTTCCAGCGCGCCGATCAGGCAATCGACGTAAGCGGTGGCAACGTCGGCGTCCTCGATGCGCCCCATGCCGGAAGCCCACGCGCCTTCCTCGGCGATCCGCCCGAGATCGACTATGTCGCTCCCGAAGAACGGGGCGCCTTCAAGTACCATCTTGAAGCCATTGTGGTTGGCGGGATTGTGGCTGCCGGTTACCTGAACGCCGCCCTGCACCTCTGGGGCTAAGGCGCCCGAACCCGGCGTCGCTGCAAAATAGAGCATCGGACTCGGCCCCAGACCGATCCGCACGACATCGACGCCACTGGCCGTCAGCCCCTCGACCAGCGCGTGTTCCAGCACCGGCGTACTGAGACGCCCGTCGCACCCCACCGCCACGCGGCTTCCCCCCCGAGCGCGCACCACGCTGCCGAAGCTGCGCCCGACCGCGCGCGCGTCGTCCGTGCTGAGGGTCTCGCCGAAGACGCCGCGAATGTCGTATTCGCGCAGGATCGAGGGGTGAAAGCGGTGCCCCGTCACGGTTTGAGCCGATCAGGCCCCGCGCCGGTCGGCCAGTCGCGCCAGCAGCAGGTCGCGCGCGGCATTGGCCTCGTGCACTGCCTCGTTGCTGCCGCCCCGGTCGGGGTGGACCTTCTGGATCAGCCGCCGATGCGCCTCGATCACCTCGTCATAGCCCGCCTGCGGTCCGATACCGAGGAGGTTGCGCGCCCGGCTCTCGTTCGCGGCGCGCGGGTCCCCCTGCAACAGTTCCCACGGCCAGCGCCCTGCCAGCAGCTTGCAGGCAAGGCTGGCGAGGACCGCGAGCGTGAGCAGCTTGACCATCAGGCGACGTTGTCCAGCGGCAGTTCGGCCTCTGCCTTTGCGGGCACCGGAAGGTTCAGCCCCGCCACCAGCGTGCGCAGTTCCTGCCGCGCGACAAGGTGGCTGGTGCCCAGTTCGCCCAGATGCCCCTTGTCGAGCAGGGTCAGCCCGCTCGGGAACAGCTCGCGATAGATCACGCGTTCGGAAAGGCCGCTCGCCACGCGGAAGCCGACGCGCTTGGACAGTTCGGTCAGCGCCTGGTCGATGCGGCGCTGGTTGCGCGCTTCGGTATAGCCGGTGCGGTTGCGCACCACGACCCAGTCCATCTCGCGGCGCGCATCCTTGATCGTCGCCATCGCCCGCTTCTTGCGCGCTTCCCAGATCAGTTCGGCATAGAACGACAGGCGGCGCACCTTGAACGTCTCGGCGTCCACCTGCCCGATCAGGTCGAAGTCGACGAAGCTGTCGTTGAGCGGCGTGACCAGCGTATCGGCCTGGGTGGCGACATGGCGGGCGAGCGGATCGTCGCGGCCCGGCGTATCGAAGACGATGAAATCGTGGTTCTGCGAAAGCTGTGCGGTCAGGTCGTCGAGACCTTCGGCACTGTCGTGCGGATAGACCCCGAAGCTGGCGCTCGGCAGGCTGATCTCGCGCCGCTTCATCGTCTCGGCGCGGTTCTCGAAATAGCGGTGCATCGTGCGCTGGCGGTGATCGAGGTCGATCGTCGCAACCCGCGCGCCCTGATAGGCCAGCGCCACGGCCACGTGGACCGCCGTGGTGGACTTGCCGGTGCCGCCCTTTTCGTTGGCGAATACAATGCGATGGGTGCCATTCGACAAGGTTCGGGTACTCTCTGGCTGTTGATGCGCGGGCTTGCGGGAGGCGTTCGCCGCCCGTATCGCCCGTCCGGTCAGACTTAGTGGAGTGGTTGCCAAGGTGCAAACGATCAACCGGCTGGAAGACCTGCGCAAGGCGGTCGACGCGCTCAAAATCAGGGGAAAAACGGTCGCGTTCGTCCCCACCATGGGCGCGCTGCACGAAGGCCACCTTACCCTGGTGCGGCAGGCGCACCGCCATGCGGACCATGTGGTTGCATCGATCTTCGTCAATCCGCGCCAGTTCGGCCCGAACGAAGATCTCGACGCCTACCCCCGCCGCCTTGCCGCCGACGCCGCGCTGCTCGATGCGGAAGGCGTCGCTGTGCTCTGGGCGCCGACGGTCGACCAGATGTATCCTGAAGGCTACGCCACCAACATCTCGGTCTCCGGCCTCGGCGACGTTGCCTGCGGTGCGGCGCGCCCCGGCCACTTCGATGGCGTCGCCACCGTGGTGTGCAAGCTGTTCAACCAGGTCCGCCCGGATTACGCCCTGTTCGGCGAGAAGGACTGGCAGCAACTTGCCATCATCCGCCGCATGGCGCGCGATCTCGATCTGACCCAGCCGCAGGTCGCCAACATCATCGGCGTCGAGACCGTGCGCGAGGCGAGCGGCCTCGCCATGAGCAGCCGCAACCAGTACCTGACCGGAGAGGAGCGCGCACAGGCCGCCGGTCTCTCCGCCGCCATGCGCCGGGCGATTGCCGCGATTCAGGGCGGTGCCGACGTGGCGCAATCCCTCGCCACCTTGAATGCGGACATTCTCTCGGCTGGATTCACCAGCGTCGATTATGCCGACTTGCGCGATGCCGCGACGCTTGAAGCCATCGAGACCTTCACCGGGCAAAGCGCCCGCCTGCTCGTCGCCGCCCGCATCGGCGCGGCGCGATTGATCGACAACATGGGAGTGGGCTTGAAATGACTTCGGCAATGATGACCCCGATCACGCCGACCGCCTCGTTCAAGGACAACCTGGCCCTGCTTCCGGCGATTGACGGCATTGCCCGCATCGATCTGCGCGATGCTTCGGGCGCGGTTGTGGCAACGATCCCCAACGAACCCGGCAAGCAAGGCTCGCTCAAGGTCTACAACTACCTCGAACTCTGCTTCGGCAAGCTCGACGCAGCCGCCGCTGCTCACGCGCTGGACGTGTTCGCCGAACACACCCCCGATGCCAGAGCGCGGCCCGGGGCCCATCCCAACATCGATCGCCTGCTCGAGATCGCGGCCGGTGCGCCCGCGCTGGAGATCGTCGCCGTCGCCCAGTGAAGTCGTTCAGTGAATTGGGGGATCAACCGCCGGGACGGCGGCGACCGGCGCCACCGGCTCGCCCTCGGTCCTCGGCGGCAGCGCGTTCTCCGGCACGTCGTCGATCAGCATATCGCGCGTGGGGACGTGTTCGAGGTTGCGTACGCGCACGGTAATGTGATCGCCGTCCAGCGTCAGTTCGTTGAAGCTGGGCGGGGTCGAGCGCACGCGCTGGCTGAGCGTGCCCGCGCCGATCATCCGCACCGGCCCATTGGGCGTCGGATGGATCAGGTCGAAGGCATCGTGGACATGGCCTGAAAGCACGGCGAGGACGTTGCGGCTGGCCAGCTCGGCGAGGGCATGGTTGCCGCCCCGCGTCAGCGCCTTGCCCCGCGTGCCGGCTTCCACCAGCGGATGATGGCAGGCGACAATGGCGCGCGTGCCTTGGGGCAGGGCGTCGATCGCAGCCAGAGTCTGCGCGAGGGCCGCCTTGCCGACCGTGCCTTTCGACCAGTTGAGGCGAAGCTGCGCACGCGCAGTCGTCTTGAGCGGCACGATTTTCGCACCGGGGATCGGCAGCTCGCGCTCCAGCACGCCCTCGATCGAACGGAAGCGGCGGTAGGGATCGACGAAGCGCTCGATCAGGTTGAAATAGGGCAGGTCGTGATTGCCCACTTCTACCGTTACCGGCACGTCCAGCGCCTTGATCCAGTGACAGGCGGCGGTGAATTCGCGGTGCCGCGCCCGCATGGTCAGATCGCCGGTAATCGCCACAGCATCGGGCTTCTCGCGCGCGATGCACTGCGCCACCCAGTCGAGCGCGCGGCGATCTTCAAGGCCGAAATGGATGTCGCTGATGTGGAACAGGCGGGTCATTGGGCGGGGGTGATCGTCGCTGGGCGGTCGGCGGTCAAGAGGCGGGCACGCAGGTGGACAGAAAGTCGAGCGCGAACTGTTCGCAGACTACGGTCTCACGCCGATCGCCCTTCCGCCGTTCGCCGTCGATCATCAGGGCAATGGCGCTGTCGCTCTCGATCACGGCTGAGGGGAAGCGGCCCAGCTCGTCATGCGGACCCTGCCGGAAATCGCGCTTGACCAGCATCGCAAAGCCTTGCGCAGCGAACTCGCCCCAGTCGGCAAAGTCGTAGCCGTCGGCTTCCATGCAATCGGCATCGGTCGGCGCCATGCGGATCGCGCGATGGCCCTCCGGCTTGCCTCCTGCTGCTGGTTCGGCGAGCCGCACGCCGGGGCCCTCGCGGGTTTCGCGCAGCGCCGTCGTGAATGTCTCGGCAATGGTCGCAAGGTCAAGATCGCGCACGCTCTCGCGCACGTCCGCCCACATCGCGCCGGGTCCTGCAAGCAGCTCGACGAGGGCAACGCCTTGCGTGGTCCGCAGCGCATTGCGGCGGATGCGCCGTGCACTGGCCAGCTTGCCGATGATCTCCTCGGCCGGCACATCGCCATGCAGCGATTTCGACAGCAGGTTCTGCGTGCCGCCGGGCAGGACCAGCAGCGCCCCGGCCCAGCCTTCGAGCGCCGAGGCTGCAGCGTTGATCGTCCCGTCGCCGGTAAAGACCGCCAGAGTCGCCACCTCCTCGGCTTCGAGGGCTTCTCGCGTGGGCAGTTGCTCGTCGGGGAAACGGATGATCCGTGCCGGGGCGCAGCCGCTGGCCGAGAGCGACGCGACGAGGTCCTCGACTGCTGCATCGCTGTTGCTGCCACTTGCGGCGTTCGTCACGAGCCAGAGGGGGAGGTGCGTCATCCCTCGCAGAACCTGCGGCGGGCGCGGCGGTTCCTTCACACCTGGTCGGTCAGGATCAGCCAGGCCGAGAAGCTGTTGAGCACCGAGTAGATGACATAGGCGATCGGTCCGCCGACGACGCCTTCGGATGCGAACATCAGCGCCGCCACCAGCAGCAGGAACTCCACCAGCATCGTGAAGCGTCCGCCGAAGCTGGTGACCAGCCACGGCATGCGGCCGAGCAGCGGGTGTCCGCTATCCATCACGGCGCGGTGCAGCGCGAAGTTGCCGATGCCGAGGAGGAAGGTGATCAGAATCGCCATGGACAGGCGAGACTTAGAGAATCGCCTTCGAATTGTCACACCTGCAGTTCGTGGAGCGGCAATTGCATTTCGTCGGACGGGCCAAGCACTTGTCGGACGTAGCGGAAAGCTGGTCGAGCCGCGCAAGATTTCCTTGGGCCCGGGGCGTAGCGAAAATGCATGCGGTGAACGGGACTTGCCCGACACGCCGCTGAAAAGCCCCACAAAGCCGGTCCCTCCCGGCTCCCGTGTCGAAGGAAGTTGCCATGTTCGCCAAGACCCTGTTCTCCGCCGGCCTCCTCGGCCTCGCCCTTTCCGCCAGCCAGCCTGCCTTCGCCGGCACGCGCATCGTTGGCTACACCGATCTCGATCTTTCCACCAAGGAAGGTGACGCCCAGCTCAACGCCCGCCTGCGCAAGGCCGCCAAGGATGTGTGCGGCCTGAGCCAGCCCGATCTCCCGACGGCCGAGTGGGAAGCGGCGCGCCAGTGCTTTGCCAAGTCCTATGCCGATGCCCGTAAGGCGAAGTCCGGCATCAAGGAGGCAGCCCTCGCCGCTGCGAAGAAGGCCAAGACCGATCTTGCTGTCCGCTGATCCCGGCAGCTTGCAACCCCGGCGGATCCAGTCCCCCACCGGGTCAAACTCGAGGGACCGTCGCTTGTCGGCGGTCCCTTTTTCCTGGCGGGCGCTCAGCCGACTTCGCGAAGACTGGCGGGCTTGTCCGAAGCTTCGAGTTCGGCGCGATCGCGCCAGGTGAGATCGTCCGGAGCCAGTCTGCGGCCATCGTGCGCAATGATGCCGATCGGTGCAATGGGTTGCCCGTCGCGCGCATCGCAGAGCACGGGGTTTGCCGGCACGCCCAGCTCCCACTTTTCGCCCCATTGGCGCAGCGCCAGCATGGCGGGGAGCAGGTCCAGGCCCTTGGGCGTCAGGCGGTATTCGATGCGGCGGCGGTCATCGGCGCAATGTTCGCGCTTGAGGATGCCGGCCTCGACCAGCCGGGACAGGCGGTTGGACAGGATGTTGCGCGCGATGCCCAGGGCTTCGAGAAAATCCTCGAAGTGGCGCACGCCGTTGAAGGCCGCGCGCAGGATCATGAAGGACCAGCGCTCGCCCATCGCTTCAAGGGCGCAGGGCAGGCCGCACTGGGCAATCTCGCCCAAAGGTTCGCGCAGTTTTTCCATGTCGTCCTCTGCATAGCCCATCTGCAGTACCTGTTTAAGTTTCTAGTTGCAACCTGAAACCTATCCTGATAGGTAGCGATTCGCAACGGAAATAGCATCCTCTCCAGAACCCCGCAATTTCCGTGGCCCGATAAGGTTGTTTCAGGGGAAGAACGATGATCTCAGCAAACTCCACCGGCGCCCTGCGCCAGCTCCTCCCGGCCGTGCTCGCTCTCGTCGGCACGACGCTCAGCTTCGCGGTCACCGCCAACACTGCCCGCGCCAACACCGGCGGCTCCTTCTACTCTGCCACGCTGACCCGCCCGATGGACGGCACGCAGAAGGTCATCCAGAAGGGCGTCCTGTGGAAGTGCGAGGGCGCCGAATGCTCCGCCCCGCGCGATACCTCGCGCCCGGTGATCGTCTGCGCCCGCCTTGCCCAGAAGGTCGGCCCCGTCGCCCGCTTCGCCACCCCGCAGGGCGATCTCGCGGCCGAGGACCTTGCCCGCTGCAACGAGGCAGCGGCCGGATAAGTCCAGCACCACTCTCCAGCGCGCTCCCGGAACGATACCCTGCCGGGCGTGCAATCCCTGACCGTGAAGGTCAAATGGGCCGTGAACAGCACGTCTGTTCGCGGCCCCTTTTTTCGCTATGCTCCTGCCATGCGTTTGCCCCTTAGAGTTGCCGCTCTGCTCGCCAGAGTTGCCCTTCTGCCCCTGACAGTTGGATTTGCGCCGGCACAGGCCCAGACCCCGGCCCAGTCCGCGCCGAAACTGACCGCGCAGACGCGCGACGATCTGCGCTGTAGCGCGGCCTTTGCCATTGTTGCGCTTGAACAATCCGACGGTGATGCGCTCGAAGGATGGCCACAGTTGGCAGTGCGCGGCAGGACGTTCTTTGCCGATTCGGGCGAGCGGGCTATGAAGGAAGGGGCACTTTCGCGCGAGCAGGTGCGCGACCTGATCGGGCGCGAAGTGCAGGCGCTGCAGACCGCGCCCGATCCCGACAAGGCTCTGGCAGCGCTTGCGAAACCCTGCGTGGCGCGGCTCGACGCCACTGTCCCGCCGCTGGTCACGCCGACACTCAAGCAATGCGCGGCGATCCTTGGCCTGGCCTACGCCGAAGTCCATGCCCGCGAAGGCATGAGCGCTTCGGCGCAGGACCTCAAGACATTGGAATCGGTGCTTTCTTCACGCGAGCGCGAGGCGCTCATCGCCGCAGGCAGCAGCGGCGACGATGCCGACAGGACGCTCTCCGAAGCGCGCGAGGCGATGGCGGTGGAGGCGGCGGACGGCAAGGGCGGGGTCGACAAGTACGACATCGCCCACTGCTACGAACTCGCCAAACCGCAGGAAAAATCGCACTATTGAGCGCGGCGCAGGGCCTCCCCATATTGGCGCCAAAGGAGATCCCCCGATGCCAGACAAGATGAACCTGACCGACGCCGAGTGGCGCGAGCGGCTTTCGCCCGAGCAGTACCAGATCCTCCGCCAGGGCGGCACGGAGCGTGCGTTTACAGGCGCTTACGAGAAGAACAAGGCAAGCGGCGAGTACCACTGCGCGGGCTGTGGCGCCCCGCTGTTCACCTCGGACACCAAGTACGACAGCGGCTCGGGCTGGCCGAGCTTTTACGCTCCGGTCGAAGCCGAGGCGGTCGAGGAGATCGTCGACCGTTCGCACGGCATGGTCCGCACCGAAGTGCGCTGCGCCCGCTGCGACGGGCATCTCGGCCACGTCTTTCCCGATGGTCCGAACCCCACCGGCCTGCGCTACTGCATGAATAGCGCCTCGCTCGATTTCACGCCCAGGGATTGAGCGGAACCGCACTCGCCCGCGCGTCGTTCATGCGCCTGCAAGCAGCGTTCGCCGATTTGCAGTTAACCCGGCGTTGCGATTGCCCTATGGACGGCGCACGTGAGTGTGGCGCCACGACAATCGCTGTCAGGCCGGTCGGCTGAACGACCGCCCGCCAGCGGTGAAGAATGAGGGAAGCGGTACAAGACTGATGGCCAGACGGGACATTCCCCGCCGCCCCGAGGGCGGCCGGTCCGAGCCGCAACCCGAGAGACGATCGACGCTGGGCCGCTGGGTCCGGCGGATTGCTGCCTGGGGCGCGGGCTTTGCCCTGCTTGGGGCCATCGCGCTGATCGTGGCGGTGGCTGTCACGGCGCGTTCGCTGCCCGGCTATGGCGAATTGAAGTCGAGCCAGAGCGGGCAGATGATCGTGGTGCGCGCGGCGGACGGATCGGAGATCGTCACGCTCGGGCCGAGCTACGGCAAGTGGATTCCCTACGAGCGCATTCCGCAGCCGATGAAGGACGCGATGGTCTCGGTCGAGGACCGGCGCTATCGCAGCCACTGGGGCGTCGATCCGATCGGCATTGTCCGTTCGCTGATGGTGCGCGTGGAAAGCGGAACGTGGAAGCAGGGCGGTTCGACGATCACCCAGCAGCTCGCCCGCAACATCTTCCTCAACAATACCAAGACTTTCGGCCGCAAGGCGCGCGAATGGGTGCTGGCGCTGGCGCTGGAACAGAAATTCTCGAAGGACCAGATCCTCGAACTGTACCTCAACAAGGTCTACTTCGGCGGCGGCGCCTATGGCATCGACAGCGCGGCGCGGAAGTTCTTCGGCCATTCGGGCGAGGAGATAACCCTGCCCGAGGCGGCGATCATTGCAGGACTGGTCAAGGCGCCCTCGCGCTATTCGCCGACCGCCGATGCCGATGCTGCCGTGGGCCGCGCGGGCGTGGTGCTGCAGACCATGCAGAACGCAGGCGTGCTGACCGCGCAGGAAGCGCAGGCGGTGGACCTGAAGGCGGTGAAGATGGTCACCGACGCTTCGGGCCAGAACTCCGCGCGCTATTTCACCGATTGGGCGCTGCCGCAGCTCGACCTGATTCTCCCTGAGAACGACAAGCCGATCGAAGTGTGGACCACGCTCGATCCGATCGCGCAGAAGGCCGCGACCAGCGCGGTGGCGGGCTTTGCACCCAAGGGCGCGCAAGGCGCGCTGGTCTCGCTTGACCGCGATGGCGCAGTGCTGGCGATGGTCGGCGGCACGGACTACGTGACCTCGAACTACAACCGCGCGGTGAACGCCGTGCGCCAGCCCGGTTCGGCGTGGAAGCTGTTCGTCTATCTCTCGGCGCTCGAAGCCGGGTACACGCCGGATGACCGCGTGGTTGACGAGCCGGTGACGATCGATGGCTGGACGCCGCGCAATGACGGCAACCGCTATGCCGGCGAGATCGACCTGCGCACGGCCTTTGCCTATTCGAAGAACACAGTGGCGGCGCAGCTTGGCAACGAGGTGGGCTTTGGCACCGTGGCGAACATGGCGCGGCGCTTTGGCATCACCACGCCGATCAACACGCTGCCCTCGATGGTGCTGGGATCGTCCGAGGCGCGGGTGATCGACATGGTTCGCGCTTTTGCCTCGGTGCAGGCCAAGGGCATGTCGGTAACGCCCTACGGCATCCGCAAGGTGACGACGACTGACGGCGAGGTGCTCTACAAGCATCGGCCCGAGACTTCGCAGCAACTGGTGCCGCCCTATGTCGCGGCGGCGATGACCGATCTGATGCAGACCGCCGTCAACATCGGCACGGGTCGCGCCGCGCAGATCGGACGTCCGGTTGCAGGCAAGACCGGCACGACCTCGTCCAACAAGGATGGCTGGTTCCTTGGCTTCTCGAGCGGGATCACCACCGGCGTGTGGATGGGCCGTGACGATGCCAGGGCGGTTCCCGGCCTGCAGGGCGGTTCGGCCCCGGCGCGGGCCTTTGCCGCTTACATGAAGGTCGCCACGCGCAAGCGCCCGGTCGAGCAGTTCGATACCGAACTGAAGCTGCCGCAGTGGCAGCTCGAGCCTGACGACGAGGCGATGCAGGGCAATCCGGACGATTACTTCTACGTCGACGAACAGGGCAATCTGGTCGATCCCTCGCGCAAGCAGCAGGGCGATGGTGCGCAGGGCGTCGATCCCAACGCGCCGCCCGAAGGCGTGCCGCCGGAGGTGCCGCAGGCCGCGAACGACGACTTCCTCAATCGGGCCACGGGAAGGCGCAGTGCCGATCCGGCTGCGGCAGGACCGCGTCCGCGTCCGACCAATTCACCGCGACCTTTCCCGAATCCCTGAACCTTTTCAGCGCTTCGGGCGTTTGCCTGATCGAGAAGAGCGGCTGTGGGCCGCTCCGCGATCAGGAGACGTGCAATGAGCCTGCTGCAATGGGCCGTCGCAGGAGCGGCGGGATACGCGATCTGGCGCGTGGCGCAGAAGAACAAGGGCGAGCAGACGCCCGCCGCTTTTGCGCATGGCGAGGAGCCGGGCGGCAATTTCGCCCAGGTGCGCTCGGCCGGGACCGAGGGCATGCGGTCCGATCCCAAGCGTTGGGACAAGGTCGATCAGGCCTCGGACGAGAGCTTTCCGGCCAGCGATCCGCCGGCAAATTATTGAGGCTTTGGCTGCGGGCGCAGGAAGCCCACCCCGCTGCGACTAAGCCTTTCTGCGAAAGGCCAAGTCTCGCGGCCCTCCCGCTTGCGGGAGGGCTTAATACGGCGCTTTGCCCCCCTCCCGCAGGCGGGAGGGGCTGGGGGTGGGCATGAAGCCATACACAACGCCTAACAAAAGGGCCGCTCCATCGCTGGAGCGGCCCTTTCTGTTTCAGCACTTGGCCTTGATCAGCGGATGCGGACCGGGGCGTAGAGAGGGGGCTGGCCACGGCGCTGGATGCGCAGGAGCACGGCCTCGCGGCCTTCGGTCTTGGCCTGGCGCACGATGCGTTCGAGATCAGCGATGCTGCCGACGTTCACGTAGTTCGCCGAAAGCACGATGTCGCCGCGCTGCAGGCCCTTGGCGCCGGCATCGGAGGAGGCATCGACCGCCGTGATGACCACGCCCTTGGCATCCTCGCCCGCGCCAAGCTGGCGGGCGATCTGCGGGGTGAGCGGGATCGCGGCAATGCCGAGCGAGTTCTGCAGGACGCTGGCGCTCTGCTGCTGTTGCTGCTGGCCATTGCCGCCGAACGGGCTGTCGTCCTGCGCTTCGGGGTCGAAGCTCTGCTGGGCAAGCTCTTCCTCACTCGGACGCTTGCCGACGACCGTCTGCACGGTAAGGCGCTGGCCGTTGCGGATCAGTTCGATAGGGATGCGCTTGCCCGGCGTGGTGTTGGCGACGATGAATGACAGCGTCTGGTCAGGCGTGACGTCCTTGCCATCGACCTTCACCACGACGTCGCCCGCCTGCATCCCGGCCTTGGCTGCGGCCTGATTGGGCTCGACCGCCTGGATGAATTCGCCGCGATTCTTCGGCAGGCCGAGCGAGGCGGCAAGGTCTTCCGACAGCGGCTGGATGCGCACGCCGAGGTAGCCGCGTTCGATCGCCTGGCCAGCGCGCAGCTTGTCGACGATCGGGGCGGCGATTTCGGCAGGGATGGCGAAACCGATGCCGACCGAACCGCCGGTGGGCGAGAAGATGGCGTTGTTGATGCCGATCACGTTGCCGGCCATGTCGAACATCGGGCCGCCCGAGTTGCCCCGGTTGATCGAAGCGTCGGTCTGCAGGTAGCGGTCATAGGCCGAGCCCGAACCGGTGTTGCGATAGACCGCCGAGATGATGCCCTGCGTGACGGTGCCGCCGAGGCCGAAGGGGTTGCCGATGGCGATGACCCAGTCACCCACGCGGGCCTTTCGCGAATCGCCGAACTTGACGAACGGGAAGGCGGTGGGGCGGCTGATCTTGAGCACGGCGAGGTCCGAGGCGGCATCCTTGCCGATCAGCTTGGCCGGGTATTCGGTGCCATCGGGGGTGGTGACGGTGATCGATTCGACTTCGCCCTGGCCGTCGGCGGTGATGACGTGGTTGTTGGTGACCACGTAGCCATCGGCCGAGATGATGAAGCCCGAGCCCAGCGACTGCGCCTCGCGCGTCTGCGGGCTGCCGCCGCCCTGACCGCCGCCGAAGAGATCGCCGAAGGGCGTTCCGGCGAACGGGTTGTTGGTCTGCACCTTCACGCGCTGGCGGGTGGAGATGTTGACCACCGCCGGCTGAAGCTGCTGCGTAAGGTCGGCAAAGCTCGACGGGGCGCCCGCGCGCGGGACGACGCTGCGCATCTCGGACTGGTCGTTCTGGGCGACCTGAGCGCCTGCGGGGAAGCCTGTCACCAGGGTCAGTGCGCTGCCTGCGAGCAGCAGCGCCGAAGTCACACCATAAGCGTATCGCACGTGGCCTGGTCCTCTTTGTCTATCATGCGCCGGGGGCGGCGCGGCTGACTTGTGCCAAAGCCGATTCACGCGCCTTGCGATGAACGGACTTTGAATGACGATGTTCCGCAGCGTTAAGGAACGCGCTTACTTTCCCTTGAACTGGCGGAGGTATTCATTGTCGGGCGAAAGCACGATCGAGGTGCTCGATTGCGGGTCATCCCGGCTGAACACGGCATCGTAGCTGCGCATGGCCCGGTAGAAATCGTAGAAATCCGGATCCTTGTTGAAGGCGTCGGCATAGGTGCGCGATGCTTCGGCCTGTGCCGTGGCGCTGATGATCTGGGCCTGCTTCTGGCCCTGCGCGCGGATCGTCGCGGCCTCCTGCTGGCGCGCGGTGGCCATGCGGGTGAACGCCGAATCCAGTGGCGAGCCTTCAGGAAGATCGGCACGCTTGATGCGGACGTCGATCACTTGCGCGCCATATTCGCGCGCTTCGCGGTCCAGACCCTCGCGAATCTGCTCCATCGCGCGGCCCCGGTCCGCCGTGAGCAGCGAGGCGAAAGTGCGCTTGCCCAGTTCCTGACGCAGCGCGGAGTTGAGGATCGGCTGGAGCTGTTCGGCAACACGCTCAGTCGTGCCCGCGGTCTGCACCATGCGCACCGGATCGATGATGCGGAAGCGGGCGAAGGCGTCAACCTCAAGGCGGCGCTGGTCGGCCGAAAGGACCTGCTGGCGCTCCATGTCGAGATCGAGGATGCGCTTGTCGACTTCGATCACCTTTTCCATGAACGGGATGCGCAGGACGATGCCCGCCCCGGTCTGGCCGAAATCGGTCTTGGGTTCGAAGCGGTTGACGACGCGGTTGGGCTGGCCGAGCCGGATGATCACCGCCTGCGTGGTTTCATCGACGACGGTGAGGCAGCTGGCGGCGGCGAGCACGGCCACGCCAGCGGCAATGATGGCGGCCTTGCGTTCGTGCCAGAAGGTTTCGATCGCGCTCATCTTACTGGCCCCCTTCCACTGGCTTCTGCGTACGCTTCATTTCGGGCAGCGGCAGGTAGGCCTGGGTGTTGGGCGATTCGAGGATCACCTTGTCGGTCTTGTTGAGCACGCGTTCCATGGTTTCGTAGTACATGCGGCGACGTGTCACTTCGGGCGCGAGCTTGTACTGTTCGTAGACCTTGTCGAAAGCGGCGGCCTCGCCCTGGGCACCGGCAGTGAGCTGCTGGGCCTGTGCCTGCGCGCGGTTGATCGCGCTCTGCGCGTCCTGCTGGGCGGCGAGCACTTCCTTGAAGGCATCGACGACCTTGGCCGGTGGATCGGTCTTCTTGATATCGACGCCCTGGATCAGCACGCCCGAGCGATAGGCATCGAGCACTTTCTGCATGCGATCGCGCACGTTCTGTTCGATCTGCTGGCGACCCGAACCCATCGCATCGTTGAGGTTCACCTCGGCGATCGACTGGCGCATCGCAGCCTCGGCCACTTCTCGCACGGTCTGGTCAGGGTCGGCGAGCTGGAACATGTAGAGCTTGAGGTCCTTGATGTTCCAGCGGACCAGGTAGGTGAGGTCGACCAGGTTCTGGTCGGCGGTGAGCATCAGCTTCTCGCCATCGCCCTCGGGGATCGATTCGCGGCGGATCGAGGTCACATCCTCGACCTTGACCGTCTGGATCGGCCAGGGGAGCGTGACAGCGGTGCCGCTGTCCAAGGTGCGCGAATAGGAGCCGAAGGTGGTGACCACGCCCTTTTCTTGCGGGGCGATCAGGTGAACCATCGAGGTGCCGAGCCATGCCAGCACGACGAGGCCGACCGCGACCGGTGCCCACGACTTGCCGTCGGGGCGCTGTGGCAAGCGCGGAATGTTTGGGCCGCGACCGCCGCCGCCGCCGTTGCCGCCGCCCTTGCGGTTGCGGAAGATGTCTTCGATGTTCGGGCCGCGCCGTCCGGCATCCTTCGGGCCTTCGCCCGATTGCGGCGGGAGCCAGGGATTGCGCGGGCCTTCGTTGCCCGGAGTGGCTGGCGGTGGTGTCGTTTCAGGAGTGTCTCCGGAAGCGGCAGGCGCGTCGTTCCCGCCGCCCGATCCCCAAGGGCTTTTCTTGCCTGTCATGAAAAGGCCCGTCTCCCGGCCAAAGCGTGCGATCATTCCGCCCAAGTCTGTCATGCCTTGGTTATAGGAACCCTGAACGTGAAAAACAGTGTCCATTCCCGAAAATTCATCTGCTAGGGCCGCACAAACGGCTCCGGCATGGAGCGGAACACGGGAAATGGCGTGAGCATCGACGAACAGGGACTGCGCAATGCGCTCGGGGAAGTTGCAGGAGATCGCCTGCAGACGATGAAGGTGGCGGGTGAGACGGCCACTGTCATGCTCGAAGTCGGCGGGCTGGAGCGGCTTGATCGCGACAAGCTGGAGATGGCGGTGCGCGATGCTGCGCGCAAGGCAGGGGTTGCGGACCTGCGGCTGGGCATGACGGCGGAGCGCAAGTCACGCGTGATCATCGCGGTGGGTTCGGGCAAGGGCGGCGTCGGCAAGTCGACGCTTTCCGCCAATCTGGCGGTGGCGATGCACCGGCTGGGACGCAAGGTCGGGCTGGTCGATGCCGACATCTACGGGCCATCGCAGCCGCGCCTGCTCCTGACCGAAGGCCGCAAGCCCGAGGCCGAGGACAACAAGATCCATCCGATCCAGTCACCCTGGGGCGTGCCGATGCTCTCGATGGGGCATCTGGTGCAGCCGGGGCAGGCGATTGCGTGGCGGGGCCCCATGGCCGGCAATGCGCTGGGCCAGCTGATCGATGCGCACTGGGGCGATACCGAGATCATTGTCGTCGACCTGCCGCCGGGCACCGGTGACGTGCAGCTGACCATGCTTTCGAAGCACAAGCCGGCAGGCGCGGTGATCGTCTCGACGCCGCAGGACCTCGCGCTGATGGACGCGACCCGCGCCATCGGCCTGTTCGAGCAGGGCAAGGTGCCGGTGATCGGCATGGTCGAGAATATGGCGGGCTACATTTGCCCGCATTGCGGCGAGGAGAGCGATCCGTTCGGCGTCGGCGGGGCGGAAGCTGCGGCGAAGACGATGGGCCTGCCGTTCCTGGGCCGCGTGCCGCTCGACATGGCGATCCGGCGCGAGAGCGATGCGGGCAACCCTCCGGCGGCTGGCGACAGCCCGCAGGCCGAGGCGTTCCTGTCGATAGCGCGCTCGGTCCTCGCCTGGCTCGACGGGAAGCGCTGAACCCCATGCGCCTGACGCGGCGAGGGATGCTGGTGGGAGCGGGGGTGGGCGGCGCGCTGCTCATCGCCTTCCCGCTGATCCCGCGCCGCTATCCGGTCCCGCTCGAGGCGGGCAAAGGCGAGCATGTCGTCGATGCCTTCCTGAAGGTGGGGCGGGTCAAGGGCGGGAAAGACTGCATTCTCACCGTCGCCGTGCCGCTGTGCGAGATGGGGCAGGGCGTGACCACGCTGGTCGCGCAGATCGTGGCGGACGAGGCGGGGGCGGATTGGCGCAAGGTGGCCGTGGAGGCCGCGCCGATCAGCCCGGCCTATGCTGACCCCGTGCTTTCGGCAAAGTGGGCGCCGCTGTGGATGCCGGCGTTTGCCTCGCTGGGCGAGGACGCGGAGGGGATGCTGGCGCGGCTCCATGCCGAGCGCGGACCGCTGATGGTGACGGCCGACGGGACTGCACTCGCCGCGTTCGAGACGCCCTTGCGCGAGGCGGGCGCGGCGCTGCGGGCGATGATGGCGCAGGCGGCAGCGGACAAATGGGGCGTCGGCTGGGAGGAGTGCGAGACGAAGGACAGCTTCGTCACGCATGGAGCCAAGCGCCTGTCGTTTGCCGAACTGCTCGATGCGGCGGTGGACTATGATCCGCCATCGGTGCCGGTGCTGCGGGCCGAGCCACCGCGCGAGAAGCCGGGGCAGTTTCCCGAGGGCGCACCGCCGCACCATCCCCGGCTCGATCTGCCCGCAAAGGTCGATGGGAGTTTCAGCTTTGCCGGCGACGTGCGGCTGCCGGGAATGGTCTACGCGGCGATTGCGCATGGGCCGCAAGGGGCGAGCTATCTGTCGAGCTATGACAAGCAGGCGGCTGCTGCGGTGCGCGGTCTGGTCGGCGTGGTTCATGCCAAGCGCTGGCTGGCGGCGGTCGCAACCGACTGGTTCAGTGCCGACAAGGCAGTGCGCGCGATGGAGCCGCGCTTCAAGGCTGACGGGCCGATTGCCGATGCCGAGAAGGTGCTGGTCGCACTCGACAAGGCACTGACCAAGGGCGAGCCGGAGCGGCTGCTGGCCGAAGGAGATCCCGACGCGTTGCTGGCCAAGCCTTCGCTGACTGTACGCTACGATGTCGAACCGGCGTTCCACGCGCCCTTGGAAACCGCCAGTGCCACGGCGCGGATGCGGCAGGGCTTGCTGGAGCTGTGGATCGCGACGCAGGCGCCGGAACGTGCGCGGCGGGCGGCGGCGCGGGCGGCGGGGCTCTCTCGGCGGGACGTTATCGTCTATCCGATGCATGCAGGCGGCAGCTTCGATGCGCGGCTGGACGTGCGCATTGCAGGCGAAGTGGCGGCGATATGCAAGGTGATCGGCAAGCCGGTGCAGCTGACGTACTCGCGCTGGCAGGAAGCGCTGGCGGGCATTCCAAGGACGCCGGTTTCGGCGCAGCTGGACGGGGCGTTGAGCCCGGACAAGACGCGGGTGCTGGGCTGGCGGGCGCGGCTGGCGGTGCCGGCGACTGCGATCGAGTCGGGGGCGAGGGTGCTTGATGGCTGGGGGGTGAAGCAGGCGCTTGATCTGCAGGACCAGATTGATCCGATGGCCTGCGAAGGGGCAATGCCGCTCTATCGCATTCCGGAGAAGGCGGTGGAGCAGGTGCCGCTGGCGCTGCGGCAGCCGACCGCGCGATTCCGGGGGCAGGCGCACGGTTACACCGCGTTCTTTACCGAGAGTTTCGTCGATGAACTCGCGCATGCTGCGGGCAAGGAGCCGCTGTCGTTCCGCGTCGGCATGCTCGAGGGGGAGCCGCGGCTGATCGCCTGCCTGCAGGGGGCGGGGCGCCTCGCGCAATGGGGCGGCGGCATCGAGGCTTCCGGGCAAGGGATTGCCTGCCACCAAATGGAGCTGGCGA
The DNA here is from genome assembly GCF_015694345.1 of Novosphingobium jiangmenense. GTDB lineage: Bacteria > Pseudomonadota > Alphaproteobacteria > Sphingomonadales > Sphingomonadaceae > Novosphingobium > Novosphingobium jiangmenense. The sequence continues at coordinate 243,416 of NZ_JADQDC010000005.1, read as the reverse complement.
GTGGCGGCGGCGCAAGCGCCAAGGGCCTGATCGCGGTCGTCGCCACGGCGCGCAGCGAGGCCGGTGTGGTGCGGGTGGATCGCCTGAGCGCCTATGTCGACATTGGCCGCATCATCAACATGGATATTGCCCGGCAGCAGATCGAAGGCGGGCTGATGTTCGGTCTCGCCCATGCCGTCGGCGGGGCGAGCGGCTATGCAAAGGGGCGTCCGCTGGCAGGAAGACTCTCGCAATTGGGGCTACCCCTGCTTGCCGATTGCCCCAAGGTTGATATTGCCTTTGCCGACAGCAACGAAGACCCGTTCGATCCCGGCGAACTGGGCATGGTCGCGGTGGCTCCGGCCATTGCCAATGCCTTGTTTTCCGCCACGGGCGTGCGCTTCCGCCGCCTGCCTCTGATTTCCGAAGGCCTTTGAGCCTCACCCCAAGGATTGCAATGGAACGTCCTGCCGATCACCCCAATGTGCTTACCGGCAAGGTCGGCGTGCTTGTCGTCAACCTCGGCACGCCCGACGCGCCCGATGTCGATTCGGTCAAGCGCTACCTGAAGGAGTTCCTGTCCGACCCGCGCGTGGTGGAGATTCCCAGGCTGATCTGGCAGCCGATCCTGCGCGGGATCATCCTCAACACCCGGCCCAAGAAATCGGCTCATGCCTATAGCCAAGTGTGGAGCGAGGACGGATCGCCGCTGGCCGCGATCACCAAGGCGCAGGCCCGCGCCTTGCAAGAGCGGCTGGGCGATGCCGCGATCGTGCGCCATGCCATGCGCTACCAGTCGCCGTCGATGGCCAAGGAGCTCGATGCGCTGGTGGCGGCAGGGTGCGAGCGCATTCTGGTGGCGCCGCTCTATCCGCACTATTCGGGCGCGACGACGGCTTCGGCGCTCGATGCCATGGCGGACTGGATCAAGCAGCGCCGCCGCCTGCCGGCCTTGCGTACGTTGCCGCCCTATCACGACGATGCGGCCTATATCGGCGCGCTCCATGCCGACATGACGCGACAGATGGAGGCGCTCGATTTCGATCCCGAGCTGTTGCTGCTGAGCTACCACGGCATGCCCGAGCGCACGCTCTACCTTGGCGATCCCTACCACTGCCACTGCCAGAAGACCTCGCGCCTGCTGGCTGAGCGCTTTGCGCAGAGCCATCCGGGGTTGCGGCTGGTGACGACGTTCCAGTCGCGCTTCGGGCGGGCCAAGTGGCTCGAGCCTGCGACCGACGCGGTGCTGACCGTAGAGGCTGAGAAGGGTACCAGGCGCGTGGTGATCGCGGCGCCGGGCTTTTCGGCCGACTGCCTCGAGACGCTCGAGGAACTGGCGATCCGGGGCAAGGAAGACTTCGAGGCGGCGGGAGGCACGCACTTTGCGGCGCTCGAATGCCTCAATGCCGGGGAGGCGGGGATGGACTTGCTGGAGGCAATGACACGGCGCGAACTTGCAGGCTGGATCTAGCTGGCTGGATTTAGCCTTGGGGCAACAAGGCTCTTGGCCACTGCTGACAGGCATGTTAATTGCCCGGTTAAATCATGGAGCCGGGAGATTACATGGCCACTCTTGCGTCTGAAGCGAGGGCAGACCTGCATACCGAGCGGGGCAATCCGCACTGGGTAAGGCTCGGCGGCGATCACAAGCTCGACCATATTCCGGGCGAAGACGGCTGGCCGGTGCTCGGCACGACGCTGATGCAGCTGGCCGATCCGCTCGGCTTCCAGAAGCGCATGGTCGACACTTATGGTCCGGTGTTCCGGACGCGCAGCTTCGGGCGGCGCGGGGTCAACCTGATCGGCGCGGATGCCAATGAACTCGTGCTGTTCGATCGCGACAAGCTGTTCTCGAACGAGCAGGGCTGGGGACCGGTGCTCAACCTGCTGTTCCCGCGCGGGCTGATGCTGATGGATTTCGAGGCGCACCGGGTGGACCGGCGCGCTCTGTCGATCGCGTTCAAGCCCGAACCCATGCGCGCATACTGCTCGGTTCTGAACACCGGCATTGCCTCGGCGATGGACGGCTGGGGTGGCTCCATGCGCTTCTATGACGCGATCAAGGCGCTGACGCTGGATACGGCGGCGTCGAGCTTTCTGGGCCTGCCGCTGGGGGCCGAGGCGGACCGGCTGAACAAGGCCTTTGTCGACATGGTGCAGGCCTCGGTCGGCGTGGTGCGCAAGCCGCTCCCGTTCACCAAGATGGGCAAGGGCGTGGCCGGGCGGCGGCTGATGGTCGAATACTTCGGCAAGCTGGTGCGGGAGCGGCGGGCCAATCCCGGGCAGGACATGTTCAGCCAGTTTGCGCTCGCCACGCGCGACGACGGCTCGCTGCTGCCGGAGGACGTGGTGGTCGACCACATGATCTTCCTGATGATGGCGGCGCACGATACGATCACTTCCTCGGCCACGGTGCTGTTCTGGCAGCTGGCCAAGAATCCCGGCTGGCAGGATCGGCTGCGGGCCGAGGCGCGTGCGGTGACCGGCGGAGACGGGCTGCCGCTCGCCTACGAGGATCTCGGGCGGATGGAACTGACCGAGATGGCCTTCAAGGAGGCGCTGCGCTTCATGCCTCTGGTGCCGAACATGCCACGCCGGGCGCTGCGCGACTTCCGCTTCGGCGGCTACGACATTCCGGCCGGCACGCCGATCGGGATCAGCCCGGCGGCGGTCCATGCCGATCCGGCGCACTGGGAGCAGCCCGAAGTGTTCGATCCGATGCGCTTCACGGCTGACAAGGTGGCGGCGCGGCACAAGTACGCCTGGGTGCCGTTCGGCGGCGGCGCGCACATGTGCCTGGGACTCCATTTTGCCTACATGCAGGTCAAGCTGCTGGCCAACCACATCCTGACGCGATTCGAGGTGCGGATGGCTCCGGGAGCCGAGCCGCAATGGCAGGCCTGGCCGATCCCGAAGCCGCGTGACGGCTTGAGGGTGGAGTTGCGCCGAATCTGTTGACGATTCGGGCGTCCACGGTTAAGGGGCGCGCTTTCCGACGGGACTTTCCGTCACTGGATGAGATTCACGCGGTCGCTCCTGGCGCCCGCCAAGGCACGAGAAACAGGAAGACCATGGCCAACACGCCGCAAGCCCGCAAGCGTATCCGTCGCAATGAACGTCGCGCCGAAATCAACGGCAACCGCCTTTCGCGCATCCGCACCTTCGTCAAGAAGGTCGAGACCGCGCTGGCCGGTGGCGACAAGACGGCTGCTGCTGCGGCGCTGAAGGAAGCCCAGCCTGAACTGGCTCGTGGCGTTGCCCGTGGCGTGCTCCACAAGAACACCGTTGCGCGCAAGATGTCGCGCCTGTCGAAGCGCGTCGCCGCGCTCTGATTCGGCCTGATCGATTCGCTGCCAGACAGCGAACGATCCCACCGAAACGGCACAAAAAAAGAACATGGTCGGCGATGATTTCGCCGGCCATTTTCATTTGTGGCGTTTACTGATCGCGCTCTTCCGCATTGTTACATTGTGCAGTCGCAGCAAGTCACGGAATCTTCGCGATTCGCATCACTGTGGCGAATGCATAAGTAAAAGTGCTTATTTTTCAGTAGTTTGATGCAAGTCTGCGGGTTAGCGCGAGTCAAGGGCATTTATTTCAGTTTTTTTGCGGTGTGCCTGCTTGCGTCCGGGGGGCCAACCCCAATAGACAATGCGGACCGGGGGCGGGAATCACTGCTCATCGGTGTCACTAAAATTCTTCGAACGGGGTCTGCCGCGCGGGTGCGCGGCGGGGCGACAGGTTGATTGTGCCTGGTGCCGGACAGCGTGCGGGCAGGGAAGTCGGGGCAGCGACGCGTGAAGATCGATGATTTCGCAGGGGGGGCCGGGAGCAACGGCGACCGGAACAATGCCATCAGGAAGGGACGTGACAGTACAATGATCGAGGACCAGGAAGCGCTGGATCTGGCAGCAGACTGGGCCGACATCAGCCAGGGTCTCAAGAAGGACCTGGGGCCGCAGCTCCATGCGCAGTGGATCAAGCCGATTCAGCTGGGTTCGTTCTGCAAGGAGACGGGCACGCTGGACCTGTTCCTGCCGACCGAGTTCTCCGCAAACTGGGTGGCAGACCGCTTTGCCGATCGCCTGAGCCTGGCCTGGAAGATCGCGCGTTCCGAAGTGCGCCAGGTGCGCATCACCGTGCACCCGCGCCGTCGTTCGATGCCCGAACTGCGCGTCGGTGGCGAAGCGCCGATCGCCCCGCGTGCTCCGGTCCATGCCGCGCCGGCTATGCTGGATTCGGCGCTGTCCGGTCTCGACCCTTCGCTTACTTTCGCCGAGTTCGTTTCGGGTTCCGCCAACGTGCTGGCCGTCAACGCCGCGCAGCGCATGGCCGCTGTGGAAACGCCGCAGTTCTCGCCGCTTTACCTCAAGGGCTCGACCGGGCAGGGCAAGACGCACCTGCTCCACGCCATCGGCCATGCCTTTGCCGCCAACAAGCCCGGTGCGCGCATCTTCTACTGCTCGGCCGAGCGGTTCATGATCGAGTTCGTCCAGGCCATGCGCTCTAACGAGATGATCGAGTTCAAGGCGCGCCTGCGCGGCTTCGACATGCTGCTGGTGGACGATATCCAGTTCATCATCGGCAAGGCCAGCACGCAGGAGGAGTTCCTCCACACGATCGACGCGCTGATGAGCGCGGGCAAGCGCCTCGTCGTGGCGGCCGACCGCGCGCCGCAGGCGCTGGACGGCGTCGAGCAGCGCCTGCTCTCGCGCCTGTCGATGGGCCTGGTCGCGGACATCCAGCCCGCCGACATCGAGCTGCGCCGCAAGATCCTCGAGCATCGCCTGGGCCGCTTCGGCAACACCCAGGTGCCCGCGGACGTGATCGAGTTCCTTGCCCGCACGATCAACCGCAACGTGCGCGAACTGGTAGGCGGCCTCAACAAGCTGATCGCCTATGCTCAGCTGACCGGGCAGCCGGTGTCGCTGCAGCTGGCCGAAGAGCAACTGACCGATATCCTCTCGGCCAATCGCCGCCGCATCACCATAGACGAGATCCAGCGCACGGTCTGCCAGTTCTACCGGGTCGACCGCACGGAAATGGCCTCCAAGCGCCGCGCCCGCGCCGTGGTGCGTCCGCGCCAGGTGGCGATGTACCTCGCCAAGGTGCTTACCCCCCGCTCCTACCCGGAGATCGGCCGCAAGTTCGGCGGACGCGATCACTCGACGGTGATTCACGCCGTGCGCCTGATCGAGGAACTGCGCACGCGCGATGCCGACATGGACGGCGACGTGCGGACGCTGCTGCGGCAGCTGGAAGACTAAGAAGTAGGGGATGCGAGGGGCTAACCCCTCGCGCTCCCATGAGTTGGCGCTGGACGTTTAGGCCTCGCCAATCCGCGAAGCGGCACTATCATTCCGACTTCGTCGGGGCGCCTCGGATAGACCAGACGCCGATTCCCGGGAGCGCGAGGGGTTAGCCCCTCGCATTTCCTCCCTTTCTTCCCTAACTGCGTCGCATGACGCCAGACCGCCTCGATCGCTTCGCCCGCCATATCGTCCTGCCCGAAGTGGGCGCGATGGGGCAGGCGAAACTGGCGCAGAGCCATGTCGTGCTGATCGGCATGGGCGGCATCGGCTCGCCCGCCTTGCAATATCTTGCCGGAGCAGGCGTCGGGCGGCTGACGCTGGTCGATGACGATGTGGTCGAGGCGAGCAATCTGCAGCGCCAGACGATCTACGGCGAGGCTGACATCGGCAAGGCGAAGGCCGAGGCGGCAGCGGACTGGGTGCGGGCGTTCGACCAGGCGCTGGAGGTTTCGGCGCACGTCCTGCGCATCAACCGAGACAACGCTGCAAGCCTGATCGCCGGAGCCGACGTGGTGCTGGACGGCTGCGACAACTTCGCCACGCGGCTTGCTGTCTCCGATGCTTGCGTGAAGGCGGGCGTGCCGCTGACCAGCGCGGCGCTGGGGCGGTTTCAGGGGCAGGTCGCGAACTTTGCCGGGCACCGCGAGGGACAGGCTTGCTACCGCTGTTTCGTCGGCGATGCCTTCGATGCCGAGGATTGCGACACTTGCGCCGATCTCGGCGTGCTGGGCGCCATGGTCGGCATGGTCGGGGCTTTCGGGGCAATGGCGGCGATGCGCGTGCTGCTGGAGGGCGTCTCGACGCTGGGCGATCCGCAGTGGGGGCAATTGCACGTCATGGACGGTCTTAAACCCTCGCTGCGTACGATGCGCATCGCCCGTGACCCGGAGTGCAACGGGTGTGGTTCTCGTCCCTGAGGTGGGCTGTTGGCGACGTTCCCTCGCCAACACTCTCGAGCGTCATTGCGAGCGTAGCGAAGCAATCCAGAGCGTCCTGCACCACGCTCTGGATTGCTTCGTCGGCTGCGCCTCCTCGCAATGACGAACAGGGGTGGTGAGTGAATTCAAGTCGCAAAGAAAAGGGCGCGGGGACCTTGTGTCCGCCGCGCCCTTTCTCTTTGGCATGAAGCCGCCTCTTACGAGGCGAGCTTGCGCAGCACGTAGTGCAGGATGCCACCGTTCATGAAGTACTCGACTTCATTGGCGGTATCGATGCGGCACAGCGCGGTGAAGGTCAGCTTGGTGCCGTCCTTGCGCGTGACTTCGACTTCCACGTCCTGGCGCGGCTGGAGGTTGGCGACGCCCTTGATGGTGAAGGTGTCGTCGCCCGAGAGCGCCAGCGAGGTGCGGTTCTGGCCGTCCTTGAACTGCAGCGGCAGCACGCCCATGCCGACGAGGTTCGAGCGGTGGATGCGCTCGAAGCTTTCGACGATCACGGCGCGGACGCCGAGCAGGTTGGTGCCCTTGGCCGCCCAGTCGCGGCTGGAGCCGGTGCCGTATTCCTTGCCCGCGATCACGACCGTCGGCGTACCGTCGGCCTTGTGCTTCATGGCCACGTCATAGACCGAGCCGACTTCGTCGCCGTAGCGCGAGAAGCCGCCTTCGACGCCGGGGACCATCTCGTTCTTGATGCGGATGTTGGCGAAGGTGCCGCGCATCATCACTTCGTGGTGGCCACGGCGGGCGCCGTAGGAGTTGAAGTCCGCCTTCGCGACCTGGTGCTCCATCAGCCACTTGCCCGCCGGGCTGTCGGCCTTGATCGAACCGGCCGGCGAGATGTGGTCGGTGGTGATCGAATCGCCGAGGATCAGCAGCGGCTTGGCCTCGATGATGTCGCTGACCGGAGCCGGCGTCATCGACATGCCTTCGAAGTAGGGCGGGTTGGCGACATAGGTCGAGCCGGCGCGCCAGGAGTAGGTTTCCGAACCCGTGACGTTGATCGCCTGCCAGTGCGCATCGCCCTTGTAGACGTCGGCGTAGCGGGCCTGGAACATGGCGCGGTCCATGCAGCCGGCCATGGTGGTGGCGACTTCGCTGTTCGAGGGCCAGATGTCCTTGAGGTAGACGTCCTGGCCGTTGTTGCCCTTGCCGATCGGGGTGGTGGTGAAATCCTCGATCACCGTGCCCTTGAGCGCATAGGCAACGACCAGCGGCGGCGAGGCGAGGAAGTTCGCGCGAACGTCGGGCGAAACGCGGCCTTCGAAGTTGCGGTTGCCCGAGATCACGGCGGCGGCGACGAGGCCGTTGTCGTTGATCGCCTTGCTGATCGGTTCGGCCAGCGGACCCGAGTTGCCGATGCAGGTGGTGCAGCCGTAGCCGACGAGGTTGAAGCCGACGGCGTCGAGGTGCTCCTGCAGGCCGGCCTTGTTGAGGTAGTCGGTGACGACCTGCGAACCGGGGGCGAGCGAGGTCTTCACCCAGGGCTTGGGCTTGAGGCCGAGTTCGTTGGCCTTCTTGGCGACGAGGCCTGCAGCAACCAGCACGCCCGGGTTCGAGGTGTTGGTGCACGAGGTGATCGCGGCGATGGTCACGTCACCATCGCCGATGTCGAAGTCCTTGCCTTCGACGGGCACGCGGGCCGGGGTCTTCTTGTAGGTGTTGGCCATGTCGGCGTTGAACACGTCGTCGACTTCGGGAAGCGAGACGCGATCCTGTGGGCGCTTGGGGCCGGCGAGCGAGGGCACGACGGTGCCGAGATCGAGTTCCAGCGTCGAGGAGAAGATCGGCTCGACCGCCGGATCGATCCAGAAGCCCTGCTCCTTGGCATAGGCTTCGACGAGCGCGATCTGCGCTTCCTCGCGGCCGGTCAGGCGCATGTAGTCGAGCGTCTTCTCGTCGATGCCGAAGAAGCCGCAGGTGGCGCCGTATTCCGGAGCCATGTTGGCGAGCGTCGCGCGGTCAGCAAGGCTGAGCGCGGCGAGGCCGGGGCCGTAGTATTCGACGAAGCGGCCGACCACGCCATGCTTGCGCAGCATGTTGGTGCAGGTCAGCACGAGGTCGGTGGCGGTCACGCCTTCCTTGAGTTCGCCGGTGAACTTGAAGCCGACGACTTCAGGGATGAGCATCGAGACCGGCTGGCCGAGCATTGCCGCTTCGGCTTCGATGCCGCCAACGCCCCAGCCAAGCACGCCGAGGCCATTGACCATGGTGGTGTGGCTGTCGGTGCCGACGCAGGTGTCGGGGTAGGCGACGGTCGCGCCGTTCTGGTCGGTGCTCGTCCACACGGCTTGCGCGATGTTCTCGAGGTTGACCTGGTGGCAGATGCCGGTGCCCGGGGGCACGGCGTAGAAGTTGTTGAGGCTCTTCGAACCCCACTTGAGGAAATCGTAGCGCTCCATGTTGCGCTGGTATTCGATTTCCATGTTTTCTTCGAAGGCCTTGGGGTGGCCGAACTCGTCCACCATGACTGAGTGGTCGATGACGAGGTTGACCGGAACCAGCGGGTTGATCTTGCTGGTATCGCCGCCGAGCGTGGCGATGGCATCGCGCATCGCGGCAAGGTCGACCACGCAGGGCACACCGGTGAAGTCCTGAAGCAGCACGCGCGCCGGGCGGTACTGGATCTCGTTGTTCGATTCGGTGGGGTTCTTCTGCCAGTCGACGATCGCCTTCACGTCGTCAGCCGAGACGGTGAAGCCGCCGTCCTCGAAGCGCAGCAGGTTTTCGAGAAGGACCTTCATCGAGAAGGGCAGGCGCGAAACATCGCCGAACTTCTCGGAAGCCTTCTTGAGCGAGTAATAGGCGTAGTCCTTGCCGCCCACGTTCATCGTGCTGCGGGTGCCGAGCGTATCCTGTCCGACCTGGGTCATGGCTTTGCGTCTTCCCTCCTGTCGCGGCCGTTGCTGTACGGTGCCACGCGGGGAATCGCTCTAGGACCAAAGGCCCGTGGCGGCGCGGCAAGTTACGGCCTGAAAGCGAGAGGGCGATGCGCGCAAAGCGCACCTGCGTCAAGGGCGGGAAGGGCGCAAATCTTGCCAGCACGGCGGGAATCGCGTCGAATTCCGCTTATTGATTTTCAATAGCAAGAGCGTCCGGCCAATCTGGTCATGGCGCAGTGGTTGCAGTCACTGGTGGGGCCTTGCGCGTGGCCTGGAGACAGCCAGCCACGATCAGGGCAACGCCGATCAGCATGGTCGGCGTGACCGGTTCGGAAAAGGCGATCCAGCCGACGATGGCTGCCCAGATGAACGCGGTGTATTCGAGCGGAACCAGCACTTGCGCTTCCGCCCGGCCATAGGCCCAGCTCAACAGCATCAGCGATGCGGCCGAGAGGATCGCGGAGATGACCAGCAGTCCCCACACCGATGCGCTGGGGAGCGGGGCAAACCACCACGCGCCGAGCCCAAGGAAGCCGAACTGGACGAGGGCCTGGAAGAAGGCGACTTCCTCAGGCTTGGCCAGCAGCGCCTGCTGGCGTTGCAGCACGAGGTTCCAGGCATAGAGAACGGCCGATATCAGTGTGGCGACAAGACCTTTGACGGCTTCGGCATCGGACGGACCGTTCAACTGCCCACCGGCAATGACCGCGACGCCCGCCAGCGCGAGAAGCGAGCCGCCGATGGCTGCGGGGCGCACCTTCTCGCCAAGAAGGATCGCGGCGAGATAGAGCGCGATCAGCGGGGCGATGAACGACAGGGCAATGCCTTCGGCCAGCGGTAGCCGGACGATGCCATAGAAGAACAGGACCGCCATGGTCGAGGCGACGGTACCGCGCAGCACGTGGACCTTGAGCGTGCTCGCGGGAGGCCATCCCTGTCCACGCCAGAGCCACAGCGGCAGCATCAGCAAGGAACCAGCCAGCCCGCGCCAGCACATGGCCGCATAGGCGCCGACCGCGATAGAGGCCGCCTTCATGACCCCGTCCATCACGGAGAACAACGCCAGACCAAGCAATGCGGCCAGTACGGGGAACAGGGGAAAGCGCACGTCGTTCATCACGGTGCCATAGGCAAACTGGTTGCGACTTGAAACCATCTTGTGCGGCGAGCGCCCAATTCAGCCTCCAGAAAGGCCGGATGTTCGATGGTCTGCCCAAATGGCGAAGTTCAATGGTGCGATGGCTTGATCGTCATCGGGCCTTGGGGCAGGACGATACCGGTGGAGTTACGGGCGCCTTGCTCCGATCTTCGCCTGCAGGTGCGAGTGAACAGGGAAATGCAAAGCGTGAAGCGTGCGATCGTTGGTGCCGGCCTTTCCGGCAAGTTTGGCGTGGCGTTCGTGGCGCTTTCCATCGCAGCCCAGCCGCTGGCAGCGCAGACTGCGACGTCTGCAGGTCCGGTGGACCTGACGAAGCAGGCCAAGCCTGCGCCAGTCGTGCCGCCGATCGTTGCGGCTCCGGTTGCCGCCGCTGCCGCTCCGGCAGACGCCTTGCCGCCGGTGCCCGCACCGCACTGGACGCAGAGCGATGCGCAGAGCCTGCTGGCAACGATCAAGGGCATTGGTGCCGAAGGCCTGTTCCCGCGCGATTACCAGCCGGATGTGCTGTCGGCCGCCATCGTCAAGGGCGAAGGCCCTGCTCTCGACGAGACCGCAACGCGCCTGTTCGGCTGGCTGGCCGAAGACCTGCGCGATGGCCGCACGCCGATGACCGCGCGCGTGCAGTGGTTTGCCGTCGACCCAGATCAGGACGTGAACCCCACTTCGATCATTCTGGCCGACGCCCTGCTCCGGCATGATGTGAAGGGCGCGCTGATGGCCCTGCTGCCGACCGTGCCGGATTACGCGGCGCTCAAGGCCGCGCTGCCCAAGGCGCAGACGCCCAAGCAGGCCGCACTGATCCGCGCCAACATGGACCGCTGGCGCTGGCTGGCGCGTGACCTTGGCACTCAGTACCTGCTGGCCAACGTGCCCGAGCAGATGCTGCGGCTGACGGTGCGCAACAAGATCATCAGCACCTACAAGGTCATCGTCGGCAAGCCGGGCAAGACCGCGACGCCGCAGCTGGCCGAGACGGTCGAGGGCGTGATCTTCAATCCGACCTGGACCGTGCCGCAGTCGATCGTCGTCGGCGAAGGGCTGGGCGCGCGCCTGGTGAACAACCCCAAGCAGGCCGAGCGCGAGGGCTACAAGGTGACCAAGGCGGCGGACGGCACGATCTATGTCGTGCAGCAGCCGGGCGACACCAACTCGCTGGGCCGCATGAAGCTCGACATGCCCAACGAGCATGCGATCTTCCTGCACGACACGCCCAACCGCAATCTGTTCAACCTGCCGACCCGCGCGCTCAGCCATGGTTGCGTGCGCGTGGAGCGGGCGACCGAACTGGCGATGACCATGGCGATTCTCGGCGCGGGGATCACGCCGGACGATGCCGTCACGGCGCACACCTCGAAGGTCTACACCAAGGTGCCGATGACCAAGACGTTCCCGGTCTACCTTACCTACTTCACCGTGGCGCGTGACGTGACCGGCATGCTGCGCTCGTTCCCGGACATCTACGGCCGCGATGCGCCGGTGCTGGCCAGCTTCGCCCAGCCGCGCCAGCTGCACACCACGCAGCGCAAGAGCAACGAGGAAGTGATCAAGCTCGATAATCCCCTGTGATTCGGCCCCTGTGACAACGCGCCTGTGGTGAGGACAAGGCTCAGCGTCTGCCAGCGCAAGCAGCGCTTCGGCAGCAAGGACGATGCTTTCGGAGCTGCGCAGGCGAGCGGACTTGTCCTGCATGCCTATCGCTGTGATCGCTGCTTTGCCTGGCACCTGACGAGCCGGACCAAGGGGCGGCGCGTGCCGCGTCCGCAGCCGTCAGGTTCAGCCCAGGCCCAGTCGGTCGGCGTAGATGAGGCGTCCGCCGGATAAGTGCCACAGCGCTTCGTTGAAGTCCGCCTCGCTCATCGCGAAGCAACCGTCCGAGCGGCCGAGTTTGCCCCACTTCTCCAGCATGTCGGGATTGGCGTACCAGGCCGGGTGCAGGACGATCGCGCGATCGAGCACGTTGGAGTTCTCGGGGCTCAGGCCGCCCAGCCGGATCGAGGTGCCGTACTTGCCCTTGTACCATTCGTAGGTGACATAGGCCCCGCGCGAGGTGGCAAGGCTGCCGACGTCATTGGAGAAGGTCTTGAGGAACCCGTCATGCTCCGGGTCCGACCCGCGTCCGTGGGCGACGAGGAAGGATCGCACTTCGCCGCGTTCGAGATTGGCGAAGTGAAAGCGAGGCAGCGAGGAGGGCAGGGCGAAATCGGCGATGCCGACGATGTCGGTGCGCCATAGCGAAGCGCGATGCTTCTCGACCTGCTCGGCGGCGATGCGCAGGACTTCGCGGTGCTGCTCGTTGGGGTAGTAGGTGGCAGCGGCAACGCGCGGCGGGAACACGGCGGCAGCGGCGCTTGCCGCAAGGCCTGTCATTACCGTTCGCCTGTTCACTCCGTCCGTCATGCCGAGTCCCGTAACACGCCGCCCCCTTATCGGGCGTGAACGAGACATATTCTATGCATTTGCGACCGGATTTCCAGCGCCTGCGCCAAGCTGCGTCAGCGCCGCGCCCTCGACGCGCATGACGGTCCATTCGTCCATGAACTTTGCGCCGAGCGACTTGTAGAAACCGATGGCCGGCGCGTTCCAGTCAAGCACCGACCATTCGAGGCGGGCGCAGTCACGCTCGACCGCCAAGGCAGCGAGGTGAGACAGTAGCGCCTTGCCGAGACCGGAACCGCGCGCCTCAGGCTTCACGAAGAGGTCTTCGAGATAGATTCCGGGCTTGCCCTCGAACGTCGAGAAATTGTGGAAGAACAGGGCAAAGCCCTGCGGCGCGCCATCGAGTTCGCCGATCACGACTTCGGCGTAGGGGCGCGGGCCGAACAGCTTGGCCGCAAGCACGGCCTCGTCGAAACGGACCTCGTGGGCGAGCTTCTCGTACTCGGCGAGGGCGCGGATGAGTTCGGCTATCAACGGGATGTCGGCGGCAGTCGCTGCGCGGATCGAGATGTTCATGGGGCGGACCTAGCGATTCACGGGGAACCTTGCCAGTCTCTCCGGATTGCGAAAGACATGACCGCCATGAGCCGCATTACCCTTGCCTATGCCCCGCTGCTTCTTGCGCTCGCCGGTTGCGTGACCGGGAACGGTCCGAGGCTCGAAACTGCAGCGCCTGCGCCAGCGCAGTCGGCAGTCGCTACCCGTGTTCTCGACCGGGCGGCGGCGGATCAGCTGCTGCACAACGCCGGGGTTACCCTGCAATGGATCGATTGGAACACGCGCGGCACCGCCAACGCCCGCGATGAAGCAGGCACAATCAGGCTCACCGCAAGCCAGGCCTCGGCGACAGGTCCGGGGCGCCTGTGGCTAGATGGCCGGGTGACCGAGGTGGGCGCGGACTACTTTGTCTTCTCGGGCACGATCCGCATCACCGACACGCCCGATGCCGGTCGCAAGTGCGAGGCAACGCGCGACGACTGGCGCTTCGCGGTGACCCAGAACCGCCCCTACTGGCGGTTGCGGACCTTCGAATGGTGCGACGGCCTGACCGACTATATCGACATCTACAAGCCGATGGCCGGACGCTGACAGATTACTCCGCCGCCTCGGTCACGCTCCCGGCGTCGGTCGTCGCCGCTTCGATTTCGGCAGCCTTCTTCTCGACCAGCGACACGATGTGGTCGAGCATCTCCTCGGACTGCACGGTGTGGTCGGTCACGCCCGAGAGGTAGACCATGTGCTTGCCGTTGCCGCCGCCGGTCAGGCCGATGTCGGTTTCGCGCGCTTCGCCGGGGCCATTGACCACACAGCCGAGGACCGAGAGCGAAAGCGGGGTCTTGATGTGGCTGAGGCGCGATTCGAGTGCTTCGACCGTGCGGATGACGTCGAAGCCCTGGCGTGCGCACGAGGGGCAGGAGACCACGCGGACGCCACGCGTGCGCAGGCCGAGGCTCTTGAGGATTTCGAAGCCGACGCGGACTTCCTCTTCCGGCTCGGCCGAAAGCGAGACGCGCAGTGTGTCGCCGATGCCGGCCCAGAGCAGGTTGCCGATGCCGATGGAGGATTTGACCGTACCGCCGATCAGCCCGCCCGCTTCGGTGATGCCCAGATGCAGTGGGCAATCGACAGCTTCGGCAAGGCCCATGTAGGCAGCGACCGCCAGGAATACGTCGCTGGCTTTCACCGCCACCTTGTATTCGTGGAAATCGTGGTCCTGCAGCAGCTTGATGTGATCGAGCGCAGATTCGACCAGCGCTTCGGGGCAGGGCTCGCCGTACTTCTCGAGCAGGTCCTTCTCGAGGCTGCCCGCGTTCACGCCGATGCGGATGGCGCAGCCATTGGCCTTGGCGGCGCGGACGACTTCGGCGACGCGATCGTTGCTGCCGATGTTGCCCGGATTGATGCGCAGGCACGCGGCCCCGGCATCGGCGGCTTCGAGCGCGCGCTTGTAGTGGAAGTGGATGTCCGCGACGATCGGCACCCGCGCGGCCTTGGTGATCTTGCCAAGGGCGGCAGTGCTTTCGACGTCGGGGCAGGACACGCGGATGATGTCGGCACCTGCATCCTCGCAGCGGCGAATCTGGTTGATCGTCGCCACCGGATCGGACGTCAGCGTGTTGGTCATCGTCTGGACGGTGATCGGAGCATCGCCGCCGACGGGGACGCTGCCGACCATGATCTGACGGCTCTTGCGACGCGCGATATCGCGCCATGGACGGATCGAGGACATGCGCCCTCTATAGGGATTTCGATGCCCGTCCGGAAGGCGTCTAAAGCGGCCCTGCGAACATGAATTCTGGATCGCAGTGGTCGCCTACCCAGAATTCGATATCGGCGACCTTTTCCAGACCGTAGCGGCGATAGAAGCGTTGGGCGTCCGGGTTGTGCGCATATACCGAAAGCTGCATCTCGTCCGCGCCCCACGCGCGGGCTTCGGCAAAGGCCCAGTCCATCAAGCGGGCGCCGGCGCCGCGACCGATCAGGTCGGGGTCGGTGTAGAGTTGCTTGAGCTCCATCGGCGAGCTGGCTTCAGTCTTTTCGGGCAGGGAGCTGGTGCGGACGATCTTGCAGAAGCTGGCGAGAACGCCGTCTTCCTCGATCACCGCGATCTTCATTGCGGGATCACTGAGCTGCGCGTTGACCGTCGCTTCCGAGTGCGATTCTTCGAGGAAGCGGCCGAGATTTTCGGCGCTGTAGAGATGGCCGAACTTGGCGATGAAAGCGCGCCTGCCAAGGTCGGCAAGGGCTGGTGCGTCAGCGGGAGTGGCGAGGCGGAGCGTCATGCTCCGCCTTTAGCGCCTTGTGCCGCGCGAATTCAACCGGATCAGCCGGCCTTGTCAGCCTTGACCTTGGTATACGGCACGAACTTGCCGAGGCCGACCGAACCGCGCCAGAAGCCGACGTTCCGGTCAACCATGCGCACGATATCGACGTTGCAGAGCTGCGCGTTCCACGGCGTGGTCACCATGATGTCGTTTAGCGCACAACGGCTTAACCCGCGCTGACCACACAACGCCGCAGCGACCGGCATCCTTCGATCAGGCCGTACCGCCGACCGTCAGGCCTTCGACCAGAAGGGTTGGCTGGCCCACGCCTGCGGGCACGCTCTGTCCGCCCTTGCCGCAGACTCCGACGCCTTCATCGAGCGCGAGGTCGTTGCCGATGCCGGTGACCTTGGTGAGGCAGGTCGGCCCGTCGCCGATCAGCGTGGCGCCCTTGATCGGTGCGCCGAGCTTGCCGTTCTCGATGCGATAGGCCTCGGTGCAGGAGAACACGAACTTGCCGCTGGTGATATCGACCTGTCCGCCGCCGAAGGACTTGGCGAAGATGCCGTTCTTCACGCGGGAGAGCAGTTCGGCGGGATCGTCGTTGCCGCCGCGCATGAAGGTGTTGGTCATGCGAGGCATCGGCGCATGGGCGAAGCTTTCGCGGCGGCCGTTGCCGGTGGGGGCAACGCCCATCAGGCGGGCGTTCAGGCGGTCCTGGATGTAGCCCTTGAGGATACCGTCCTCGATCAGCACGTTCTCCTGAGTCGGTGTGCCTTCATCGTCGATAGACAGCGAGCCGCGACGGCCTTGGCCATTCACGCCCAGCAGCGTGCCATCGTCGATCACGGTGACGCCGGGGGCAGCAACGCGTTCGCCGATGCGGCCGGAGAAGGCGCTGGTGCCCTTGCGGTTGAAATCGCCTTCGAGGCCATGGCCGACCGCCTCGTGCAGCAGCACGCCCGGCCAGCCCGGGCCAAGCAGCACGGTCATTTCACCGGCGGGTGCGGCGACCGACTCGAGATTGACCAGCGCCTGGTTCAGCGCCTCGTCGATCGCGCGGTTCCAGGTTTCGGGCGAGAACAGATCGTCATAGAGGCGACGCCCGCCGATGCCGAAAGACCCGGTCTCACGGCGGCCGTTCTGCTCGGCCACGATCGACACGTTGAGGCGCACCAGAGGACGCACGTCGTGAGCGACGAAGCCGTCGGCGCGGACGATCTCGACCACCGACCATGAGCCTGAGAGCGAAGCCGAAACCTGCGCGACGCGGGGGTCGCGGGCGCGGGCGGCGGCATCGATGGTCTCGAGCAGCTTGACCTTGGCCTCGAACGGCACGGCATCAAGTGGCGAGGCCTCGGTGTAGAGGTGGCGATTGTTGTTGCGCGGCGGCGGGGCCGGCTGGCCCTTGGCCGGATCGAGCAGCTTCAGCGTCTCGCCCGCGCGGGCGATGGCTGCAGCCGAAATCTCGTTGGCATGGGCGAAACCGGTCATCTCGCCCGAGACGCCGCGCAGGCCGAACCCGGCATCACGGGAGTAGTCTGCCGTCTTCAGGCGACCATCGTCAAAGCCGAAGCTCTCGCTGGCGATGAACTGAAGGTAGAGTTCGCCGTCATCGCAGGATTTGAGCGCATTGGCGGTGAGCCGCTGCGCCTCTTCGGGCGAGAGGAGGCCGGAGCGGTAGAGCAGCGAACGGGTATCGAGATCGGTCATGGAGACCGATATAAGCGCTCAGGGCGCAAAGGCCATAGAGCGAAGAGGCTTAAGCCGCCTCGGCGCTATCCGCAGGGCCGCCCTTGAGGACGAAGCGCTTGTCGCAGTAACCGCACTCGACATAGCCCTTCTCGTCAATCTCAAGCCAGACGCGCGGGTGGCCGAGGGCAGCGCCGCCGCGGATGTCGGACGCGCCATCGCACTTTACGCGATGATGATCGGTATAGACGGTTTCGGGTGCCTGAATCATGGTCTCGCGGCTAGCAAATCGGCGGGCTGCAGACAATTGCGTTTTCGCTGGCAGTGGTGCAGGCAGCGGCCATGGCAAGCACTGACGAACTTCCCCCCGCAATCCGTATCCGCGATCTGGTGAAGCGCTATGCTCCGACGGGCAAGGCGCCGGGAA
The DNA here is from genome assembly GCF_015694345.1 of Novosphingobium jiangmenense. Lineage (GTDB taxonomy): Bacteria > Pseudomonadota > Alphaproteobacteria > Sphingomonadales > Sphingomonadaceae > Novosphingobium > Novosphingobium jiangmenense. The sequence goes on along the minus strand of NZ_JADQDC010000005.1, from coordinate 225,829 downwards.
AGCTGGCACTGGACGGGGTGAGCTTCGACGTGCCGCAAGGGCAGATCTTCGGCCTTCTCGGGCCCAACGGTGCAGGCAAATCGACGCTCATCAACACCCTGGCGGGGCTGGTGATGAAGACCTCGGGCAGCGTCGAGATCTGGGGGCACGACATCGATCACGATGTCCGCAACGCCAAGGCCTCCATCGGGATCGTCCCGCAGGAGATCGTGTTCGATCCCTTTTTCACGCCTGCCGAAGTGCTGGAGAATCAGGCCGGGCTCTACGGCGTGCCGAAAGCGTTGCGTCGGACGATGGACCTGCTCCGCGCCGTCCACCTTGCCGACAAGGCGGATGCTTACGCGCGTTCACTGTCGGGTGGCATGAAGCGCCGCCTGCTGATTGCCAAGGCGATGGTGCACGCCCCGCCGGTTCTGGTGCTCGATGAGCCCACTGCCGGCGTCGACGTGGAATTGCGGCGGCAACTGTGGGAGCTGGTTGGCGAACTCAACCGGGATGGCGTCACGGTGGTCCTGACGACGCATTATCTGGAAGAGGCAGAGGAACTCTGCGACCGAATCGCGATCATCAATCACGGCAAGCTGATTGCCAACAAGCCCACGCGCGAACTCGTTGATATGGCGCGAGAAAAGATTGTCGTGCTGACGCTGGATCGCGACGTCGATGCTGCACCGCAACATGAAGCGTTCGTCCGGAGTCATCTGGCAGGCGAGCGTCAGGTCGAAATCAGTTACGACAAAGACCGCACCAACGCCGGAGAAGTGATGTCACTGGTGCAGGGACAAGGCTATGCGATCGTCGACGTCTCGACGCGCGAAGCAGATCTCGAGGACGTTTTCGTCAGCCTGACGAGCATGCCGAAGTCGGCCGGATAGTTGGGCGATGCCAGCTTAGCTGCGGCCTACGCGCCAGCCGCCACGTTCCTGGCGGCGAATGGGGTTGCCGCAATGTCGGCATGTTCCGACAAAGGTACGGCCATCCCACTCCACACCCGCACGTTGCGGGCGATGGCGATTGAACAGGCAAAGCAATCTTGCAAATGGCATTGGGCTGTCCCCGTCGCACCCGCGGCACTACGGACAATTACTTATCATGCTGCGAGTGCGAAACAAGCGACGCGAATAGTTAAGAATATTAAAGCTGGACCGCGTGGATCCCGGCATGGACATCGTGCCACTTCCTACCGGGTGGCTCAGCGGCTAGGGCTTCGGCTTCAGGTGACAGGACCGGCACAGGTCGCAAGGCAGGATGGAGAACCGCGTGAGCGGCAAGGCAATTGGTAAAGCCGAAGCATCGGCACTGCAGGATGTCGACGTCCTGATCGTCGGGTCCGGTGCAGCCGGCCTCACCGCCGCGCTCGTCCTGGCCGAGAAGTGCAAGGTGCGCGTGCTGGCCAAGGGCGGACTCGACGGGGGTTCGACCAACTGGGCCCAGGGCGGCATCGCTGCGGTGCTGGATGAGGGCGACACGTTCGAGAACCACATCCGGGACACGATGATTGCCGGGGCCGGGCTCAATCGTCGCGAGACGGTCGAGTTCGTGGTCGAGAACGCGCCCGAGGCCATCCGCCGCCTTGCCGAGCTGGGCGTACCCTTCAATGCCGAAGCTGGTGCGCTGCATCTCACGCGTGAGGGCGGCCATTCCCACCGCCGCATCGTTCACGTCGATGACGCAACCGGTGCGGCTGTCCAGAAGGCCCTGCTCAAGGCCGCGCAGGAACATCCCAACATCTCGCTGATGCCCGGCCGCACCTGCATCGACCTTATCACCGGTCGTCATGAGGCGGCGCGATATTCCGGGTCGGGCCGGGTTTGGGGCGTCTACGCGCTGAACGAGGCGACCGGGACGGTCGAGGCGCATACGGCCCGCGCGACCATTCTGGCGACTGGCGGGGCGGGCCGAGTCTACCAGTTCAGCACCGCGCCGCGCGGCGCCACCGGCGATGGCATTGCCATGGCATGGCGGGCTGGCGCACGCGTCTCCAACATGGAGATGATGCAGTTCCATCCGACCTGCCTCTACAATCTCGACGTCAAGAACTTCCTGATCACCGAGGCGGTGCGCGGCGAGGGCGGACGCCTGATCAACCCGCGTACCGGCACGCGCTTCATGGAATTCTACGATGCAGAGCGGCTGGAGCTTGCCCCGCGTGACGTCGTGGCGCGTGCCATCGATGCCGAGATCAAGAAGTTCGGCCTCGACTTCGTCCATCTCGACATCAGCCACATGCCGGCCGACTTCGTGCGCGGTCATTTCCCCAATATCTACGAGAAGCTGATCGGCCTGGGCATCGACATGACCCGGCAGCCGATCCCGGTGGTGCCGGCGCAGCACTACACTTGCGGCGGCATCCTGATCGATCTCGCCGGACGGACTGACCTTCCCGGTCTCTATGCGGCGGGTGAATGTACCGAGAGCGGGCTGCATGGCGCGAATCGCCTGGCGTCGAATTCCCTGCTGGAATGCTTCGTGTTCGGCGATGCTGCGGCGCGCGACATCCTTGAAAACTGGGAGACCTTCGAAGCTCCGCCCGAAGTCCGGGCATGGGACGAAAGCCGGGTTACCGATTCCGACGAGGAGGTGGTGATCAAGCAGAACTGGACCGAGATCCGCCGGTTCATGTGGAACTACGTCGGCATCGTGCGGACCAACAAGCGCCTCGAGCGCGCCGCCCACCGCATCCAGATGCTGAGCGGCGAGGTGAACGACTACTACGGACACTTCCGCGTTACGACCGACCTGATCGAACTGCGCAACCTGTTGCAAAGCGCCGAACTGATCGTGCGCTCCGCACAGGCGCGGCATGAGAGCCGAGGACTGCATTACACGCTGGACTATCCGCAGACCGACCCGGTCGCGCGCGATACGGTGCTTGTCCCGTAGGCCTCAGGCCCTAGGCTGCTTCGGCCTCGACGAATTCGGGATAGAACACCGGCTCGCGCAGCGACCACCCATGGGCGGTCGCGGCGGCCTCGCTGATCGACTGGAGCAGGGCGCGGCGGCGGTCCGGGCGGATCACCGGCAGGGCTGCGGCGCCGCAGAAGGCGCCGGGCAGCCATGGACGCGCGACGGCTCCGATCAGGCGCTCGTAGAGGAAGCGATAGGCGGAAAAGCCGGCGATGCGATCCTGGGCGAGGTCGAACGCGGTCAATCTGAGCAGCGGGCCGAAGAGTGGCTCGACGCTGTCGATGCCTTCGGCGTGGGGCAGGAGTTGCCGGATCAGCGCGATCTCGCGGTAGATGTCGGCCTGCTCGCGGATCGAGGCGCCTTCCTCGCGCGAGCGCGCCCAGCGTGCGATGGCGTCGCTGCGGCCTCGGGCAACATCCAGGCTGCGACGGATGTAGCGCTGCTCGGCGGGCGTGAAGCTCGCGAATTCGCGCATTTCCGCAATGGTGATGCCGCTAGCGCCAAACTGCGCCATGATCGTGCCCTCCGGTTGCCGCAGGGCCTTGCCAGCGACGCCTCCGGATCATGGCAGCGGATGGTTAATGGCTGGTAACCGATAGCCTTGGGAGAGGCTGCGCAGCACTACGAACCCCTCCCGCAATCGTCAGGCAAAAGCGCGATAGGCACCGTAGAGGCTGGTCACGGTCAGGACGACGCCGACCATGATGAGCATGGTCTTGGCCGGGATGTGCTTGGCGGCCCATGCGCCGAACGGAGCCGCGGCAAGACCGCCGATGAGGAAGCCAAGCGTGGCACCGGCAACGTCAGCCACGCCGAGATGCCAGATGAACGTGGCCGACACGGTAAGCGTCAGGAAGAACTCGACGGTGTTGACGGTGCCCACGACCTTGCGCGGATCGGCGCCCTGGATGAGCAGGTTGGAGGTGACGACGGGGCCCCAGCCGCCGCCGCCCGCCGCATCGAGAAAGCCGCCGACGAGGCCGAGCGGTGCAACCCAGCCAGCTTCCTTGATCTTGGGCGGATAGAAGATGCCGCGAACCAGCAGGTAGATGCCGATAGCCGAAAGATAGAGCAGAACCCAGGGCTTCACCAGCGAGGCATCGAGCGAAGACAGGACATAGGCCCCGAGAATCCCGCCCGCCATGCCAGGAAGGAGCAGACGAAAGAACAGCTTCTTGTCGACATTGCCGTGGAGCAGGTGGCTGATGCCCGAGGTGGCGGTGGTGAAGCACTCGACGATGTGAACGCGCTGCGATGCGAGTGCAGGAGGCACGCCGAGCACGCCGACCAGCAGGGTGTTGGAAATGACCCCGAAGGCCATGCCGAGCGCACCATCGACCATCTGCGCGGCAAAGCCGACCGCGATGAACGGAAGCAGCGCCGAAAGATCGAAACCGGCCAGAAAATCCATCGAATCCACCCCTGATTGCGCAGCGGACCTAGCGGGAGGAAATCTCTACCGGAAAGAAAGAATTTAAACTCTACCGCAAAGGGAGAGTTTTTTGCGACGAACCGTCAGCCCCGTCGGCGATAGCGGAAGTACCACACCTCATGCCCGTAAACCGTGCGCGCCTTGTGTTCGTAGCGAGTCTCGGGCCAGCCGCCGGGGCGGACCTGGAAATCCCTTGCCTCACGTGCCAGCCATTCGAACTGGTGCTTGTGGCGGCGCATGACCATGAGCGCATGGCGCAGGTAGATCGCATGGTCGGTGCCGAAGCGGAACTCGCCGCCCGGCTTGAGCTTGGCCGCGAACATGTCGATCGGCCCGTCGTTCATCATGCGCCGCTTGGCGTGGCGCGCCTTGGGCCAGGGGTCCGGGTGCAGCAGGTAGAGGAATGACAGCGAGCCATCGGGAATGCGGCGCAGCACTTCCAGCGCATCGCCGTGGTGGATGCGCACGTTCGGAATCGGCGGATGCGCACCGTTGTCGCCGGAAACGTGGGTGAGCGCCTGCGCCACTCCGTTGAGGAAGGGCTCTGCCCCGATGAAGCCATGGTCGGGCAGCATGTCGGCGCGGAAGGCCATGTGCTCGCCCCCGCCGAAGCCGATCTCGAAATGCAGCGGGCGCGGCTCGCCGAACAGGGCCTCGGCCGTGATCGGTCCTTCGGCAGGCATCGCGATCTGCGGAAGCAGCTCGTCAACCAGCGCCTGCTGGCCCTGCCGCAGGGGCTTGCCCTTGGCGCGGCCATAGAGGCGGTTGATCGTCGTCGGATCGCCGGGTTTGTAGGCTGTCATGGCGGCGGCGTTTGGCAGGGCCGCCCGCAGGGGTCAATACGATCACTCCCCCGCACCGCAGGACAAGAAAATTGGTTGGACGGTGTTTGCCGGCTGTGGTGATCAGTACCGCATGTCTGGCACCGATCCTGCGCACCGCGCGACTGCGGCGTTGACCGACAGGGAACTCGAAGTCCTGCGTCTGCTCACTGCAGGCCACACGATCAAATCCATCGCTGCGGTTCTTGGCCGCAGCGAAGCCTCGATCAACGAGCGCCTGCGCGATGCGCGGCGCAAGACCGGGGTCGGCAGCAGCCGGGAACTGGCGCGGCTGGTTGCAGGACAGGAAAACTGGCCCAGAAAAACTGATCTGTCCCCAGCGGGCGACCTGGGTGACGTCGATGAGCAGCCCGCATCTGCGGCGCGCTATTGGCCGAAAGGAAAGATCGCCATGCTTGCTTTGCTACCCCTTGCCGCTGGAGTCATGTTGGTGTCCTCGGTGACGCATCAGACCGAGACGCCGACTGTCAGCCATCCCCCGTCTGTCCTGACCTCTCCGCTGGCCGGTACATGGTCGCTGGATACTGCGCGCATTCCGGCGGACGAGCGGCCTCGCAGCGTGACGATTGCGTTCCGCGTCTCGCCTGACCAGCAGTGGAGCACGCGCGTCGACATCGTTGCGCCCGATGGCAGCACGATGACTGCAAGCTCGACCGCGAGGCCTGACGGCGTGGCGGTGCCGATCTCGGGCAACATTCCGATCTTCGACGCGGTGTCTTTACGCCAGCCAGCTTCCAACACGCTGGTCATGACATTGGGCAAAGGCGGCGCGCCCGTCGCGACGCGCGTCTACACCGTTGCCCGGGACGGCAAGTCGATGACCGAGACGATCGTCTGGGCCGACAAGACCATGCCCAAGATGGAAACGACCTATTTCAACCGCGTCGGTTAAGCGCTGGCACTCAAACCGGAAACGGCCCGCCGATGAGGGCGGGCCGTCCCAGGGATGGCGTTGGCGCCGGGCCGGTCAGGCCGCTTCGATCGCGCTCATGTCGTCCGGATCGCGCAGCACGTAGCCGCGGCCCCAGACGGTTTCGATGTAGTTCTCGCCGCCGCAGGCATGGGCCAGCTTCTTGCGCAGCTTGCAGATGAACACGTCGATGATCTTGAGTTCGGGTTCGTCCATCCCGCCATAAAGGTGGTTGAGGAACATTTCCTTGGTCAGCGTGGTGCCCTTGCGCAGCGAAAGCAGCTCGAGCATCGCGTACTCCTTGCCGGTCAGATGCACGCGGGCACCATCGACCTCGACCGTCTTGGCATCGAGGTTGACCGAAAGCTTGCCGGTGCGGATGACCGACTGCGAATGGCCCTTCGAGCGGCGCACCACGGCATGGATGCGCGCGATCAGCTCTTCGCGGTGGAACGGCTTGGTCACGTAGTCGTCGGCGCCGAAGCCGAACGAGCGGACCTTACTGTCCATTTCCGAAATGCCCGACAGGATCAGGACCGGCGTCTGCACCTTGGCGACGCGCAGCTTCTTGAGCACGTCATATCCGTGCATGTCCGGCAGGTTCAGGTCCAGCAGGATGATGTCGTAATCATAGAGCTTGCCCAGATCGAGGCCTTCTTCGCCAAGATCGGTGGAATAGACATTGAAGCCTTCGGTCGTGAGCATGAGCTCGATCGCCTTGGCCGTTGTAGGTTCATCCTCGATCAGCAGTACGCGCATTGAACCGCCCCTTGATTGCCATGTCCCCGTGGCAATTAACCCGTCTTCAATCCGGGTTGCCCGCCATTAACCATAGGAGGAATGAACATGAAAGGTTAATTTGTTGTAAAGCGACGAAGCGGTTTCGCACGCGTTAACGCACAAGTGCCGGAAATGTGATTCAATTCGGCGCAAAGGTGACTCATTTCGGCACGCAAAGGTCCGGTTTTGCGGGTGTCCCGTAATGAATCAGGTCGCTGCCCCACCGCACCGCACGGTTAACGGTTTGCGCTCCGGCAGGACGGAAAACTGATTCGCCCGAGCCGGATCAGGCCCCCGCCACGCCAAGGCTGGACGCCGCTTCACGCAACTTTCGGGCGCTGGCGCTGTCGTTCCGGAAAGCGGCAAGCCCCTTCTGAAGGGCTTCTGCCGCCTTGCGCGGTTCGCCCAGCTGCATGCGGCTGCGCAGCAGCATGATCCAGCGGTCGACATCGCCGGGGTTGGCCTGGAGCTTGGCTTCCAGCCCGTCGACCATGCCGCGAATCATCGCCTCCTGCTGGCCCTTGGGCATGCCCCCGGCAGCCTTCATCTGTTCGCTGGTCGGGCCCGGAATGCCAGCCGCGGCCTTGTGCGGTCCGTCGGTGATGACGCCATTGGCGGGCGCGGCGAACTTGGCTTCGGCAAGGCGCTTTTCCACGTCGATCTTGCGCTTCTCGCCGACGTTGCGGATAACCTCGCGGATGTCCTCGGCATAGGGCGCGTCGGCCGGAGTGTCCTCGAGCAGGCTGAACCAGGCGTTGATGGCCTGGCGGTGCCGGCCCGACAGGTCCATCGCCACGGCCTGGAAATAGCGCGCGCGTGCATCTTTCGGATCGAGCTTGATCGCCTTGTCGAACGCGGCCTTGGCATCGCGCGGCATGCGGCCCTCTTCCTTGCTGGCAAGGACGAGCGCCTCGCCCAGGAACGACCAGGTTTCGGCATGGTCCGGATCGAGCTTCGTCGCCTTCTTCAGCGCGGTAGCCGCTTCGGCATAGCGCTCGGTCTGGAAGTAGGACCAGCCGAGCATGCGCCAGCCTTCGGCATCGTCGGGCTTTTCGGCGAGCTTGGCCTCGAGCTTGGCAATGACGTCGTCCACAGAGGGCTGCTGGCTTGGCGCCGACGGCGGCGGGACTGCCGGAGGAGGAGGCGTTTCCGGACCGCGCAACATGGCAATGCCACCGGCGCCCAGCGCAATCAGCCCTGCCGCGATCAGCGCATAGCGGCCGACACGCGACGTCCCCTGTGCCGAATCGCGCTGAGCAGGCTCGCGCGGGTCGCTGGCTGGCTGGGGATCGGTCATCACGCACTCCTGTCGAACGCCCGGCGCGGCGCCCGTGTAGTGCGGCGCATATCGTGCCGGGCGGGGAACTTGCAAGCGCCACCGCAATTGCTCCGCCCGGTGGGTCCGGCTTTGCGCCTCCTCGCAAATTGCGGCTGGCAATGCGCGTCTCTTCGGCTAAAGTCGCCGGACAGGGGTCGCAAATCGGTTTTTTGAACAGGCAGGTGCGGGAACAGCACCGTCGGTTCGCGATGCGGGGGACGCATACCGGTGGGCGAGGTTTTCAAGGTTGCGATCATTGGCTCCGGTCCGGCGGGCATGAGCGCTGCTGGCCGCGCGGCGCAGCTCGGGCTGAGCCACGTCCTGCTCGAAAAGACCGATCACCTCTCGGACACGATCTTCAAGTACCAGAAGGGCAAGCATGTGATGGCCACGCCATCGCAGCTGATCCTCCGGTCCGATCAGGAGTTCGATGCGGGGAAGAAGGAAGACATCCTCGACAAATGGAACCGCCGCACCGCCGAACTTGGCGTGAACGTAAAGTACAATGCCGAGGTGAAATCCATCAAGGGCACCGGCGAGGCCATTCCCGGTTCGGTGCAGAAGATCGTCAGCCGTGCGCGCGATGGTTCGACCACCACCACCGAACTTCAGCGCTTTGCTCCGCCTTACGCCATCGAACTGACCAATGGCGAGACCGTCATGGCGGAGAACGTGGTCCTCGCCATCGGTACGCAGGGCAACCCGAACCTCATGCGCTGCCCCGGCGGTGACCTGCCCCACGTCACCTACCAGCTTGATGATCCCTACGCCGTGCTCGACCAGCACATCGTCGTCGTCGGCACCGGTGACGCCGGGATCGAGAATGCGCGCGGTCTGGTGGAGGATCCGGCGCAGGGCAACGTCGTGACCGTGCTCAACCGCAGCCCGAAATCGACCAACGTCCGAGAAAGCTTCGCCACCGCCAAGGAGCCCAACGCCAAGGCGCTGGTCGAGGACGACGCGGCCGGCAAGCTGAGGATCCGCTACGAGACCGAAACCAAGGCGATCGAACCGGGCTGGATCACCCTTTCCACGCGTGACGGCGAGGAACGCATCCGCTGTGACCGGATCATCGCCCGCATCGGCTCTGCCCCGCCGCGCGCTTTTGTCGAAGGCTGCGGCATCGAGTTCGCCAGCGCGGATCGGCTCGCCTTCCCGACGCTGTCGCCGCAGTTCGAATCGACGGCGCCCGGCATCTTCGTGATCGGCGCTCTGGCGGGCTATCCGCTGATCAAGCACTGCATGAATCAGGGCTACGATGTCGTCGAGTTCATCAACGGCAACACTGACCTCAAGCCGGCGGACGAGCCGCTGCTTGAGGCCAAGTTTGCAGGGCTGCCGGGCAATCGTTCGGTCAACGACTGGCTGGAATTCCTGCGTACCAACGTGACCATCCTTGATGGCATGACCACGCTGCAGTTGCGCGAGTTCATGCTCGATTCGGCCGCCCGCGCCTATGCCAAGGGTGAGACGGTGTTCGAGAAGAACGATCCGGGTTCATCGCTCTTCGCCATTGCCTCCGGGTCAGTCCACGTCCGGCTCGATCCCAAGGACCCGTCCAAGGTGGTGCCGATCCCGGCGGGCACGATCTTCGGCGAAGTCGGCCTGATCTCGGGCCGCAAACGCGGTGCGACCATCGTGGCCGCCGAGGACACGATCTGTGTCGAGATCAGCCGCAACGCCGCGCTCAAGCTGCAGAGCCAGGTGCCGACGGCCAAGCGCGCGATCGAACGCATCTCCACCGAGCGCCAGATCCTGCAGATGTTCGGCTCAGGGCTCACCAGCGCCGACATTGCCGAAGTCGTCGAAACCTCGAAGATCATGGCCGTGCGCGCCGGCGACGCGATCATCAAGGAAGGCGACGAGGACAAGGACATCTACGTCATCCGCGTCGGCTCGATGGTCGTAGAGAAGGAAGTCGGCGGCAAGCCTGTATTCCTGTCCTACCTTCCCGCCGGTTCCTACGTCGGCGAAATGGCGCTGATCGATGGCGGGCGCCGCACCGCCACCGTGCGCGCCGCGATCAAGAGCGAGGTCATCTGCATCGATGGCGAGGCCTTTGGCCGCGTTCTTGCTGCCAAGCCCGCCCTGCTCGACCGTGCGCGCAAGGACATGGAGGTCCGCCGAGCCACCAACGCCTTCATCGAATCGAAGAAGGACAGTTTCTCGGGCGTCGTCGATCTTTATTCCGAACAGGCCAAGTTCCTCGTCAGCCAAGGTCTTGGCGAGGCGACCGACGTCCTGCTGATCGACGAACGGCTGTGCGTCGGCTGCGACAATTGCGAGAAGGCCTGCGCCGACAGCCATGATGGCCTCTCGCGGCTCGATCGCGAGGCCGGCAAGAGCTTCGCGCACCTCCACGTGCCGACATCGTGCCGCCACTGCGAGCACCCGCACTGCATGGCCGATTGCCCGCCCAACGCGATCCACCGCGGGCCGGACGGCGAGGTGTTCATCAACGATACCTGTATCGGCTGCGGAAACTGCCAGCGCAACTGCCCCTATGGCGTGATCCGCATGGACAAGGTGCCGCCGAAGAAGCCGTCGCTGCTCTCGTGGCTGTTCTTCGGGTCCGGCCCCGGGCCGGGCGAGCCGCCGTACAAGTGGTCGAAGAAGAACACCAAGTACACCGGCGACCCGGCGGTCGACGAACTGCTCGACCGCAAGAAGGCGATCAAGTGCGACATGTGCGCCGGGATCGAAGGCGGCCCGAGCTGCGTCCGCGCTTGCCCGACCGGCGCCGCCATCCGCGTATCGCCCGACGAGTTCCTGACCGTCGCGCGGCTCGAGAACGAGGGAGTCTGAGCCGATGGCGAGCATTGCACCCCGCAAGCGTACCGGCGCCACCCGCCAGCGTACGTCCACGCACGAGGGTTTCCTCACCCACCGCAATCTGTTCTGGGCCAAGCTGTCCGCCGCCCTCGCGGTCGCGCTGATTGCGCTGTATATTTTCGTGCCACTGCCGGGCACGCACTTCGGCTCGAGCTGGCTAGGCTACACGCTCGGCACCATCGGTGCGCTGCTGATCCTGTGGCTGACCATGCTCGGCATGCGCAAGCGCGCGATCACGCCCGGGCGCTGGAGCCTGAAGGGCTGGACTTCGGCGCACGTCTACCTCGGCCTGTGCCTTACCGTGATCGGCACGCTGCATTCGGGCTTCCACCTCGGCTGGAATGTCCACACCCTGGCCTGGGCGCTGATGCTGATCGTGATCGCATCGGGCATTTTCGGCATCTGGGTCTACGCCACCCTGCCGCAGGCCTTGTCGTCCAACCGCTATGACGAAGAAGGCGCGATCACCGAAAAGCAGATGATCGAAGCACTGCGCTCCCTCGATCGCCAGATCCACGATGCCGCGCAGCCGCTCGATCCCGAGACGGCGACTCTGGTGGGCAAGAGCCTTGACGAGGACCCTTTCGCCGGGACCTTCTGGAACCGCATCACCGGCACTTACCCGAAGTGCGCCACGCGCAGCACGGCTGCGGAACTGCGCCGTATCCGCGCCTACCGGCCGCGCATCGCCAACGATCCGCTCGACAAGGTCGATGCGCTGCTGACGCGCAAGGAGGCGATGCTCGGGCGAATGCGACGGCACCTCAAACTCAAGTCCTGGTTGCAGGCCTGGCTTTACGTGCACGTGCCCGTGACCTTTGCGCTGATTGCGGCGCTCTCCGCCCATATCGTCAGCGTCTTCTTCTACTGGTGAGCGCAAGATGAGCTTTCTAGTCCGCCAGATCGCGCTCAAGTCCAGTGGCGAGGAGATCGTCCGGCCGACCACGGTCGAAGGCGATGTCCTGACCATCGGCCGCGATGCCGCATGCGACATCCACTTGCCCGACCTTGCCGTCGATCCGCGCCACGCGCAGGTCACGCGCCAGAGCGACGGTAGCCTCGTGATTGCCTCGATTGGTGCGCAGCCCTTCGAGGTCAATGGTCGCAGCACCACGCAAAGCCCGCTCGATCCGGTGGCGGGCGCGGAGCTGACCTTCGGCGGACACCGCATCTCGGTTTCGGTGGATGCCGAAAGCGGCGAGGCGACATTCACCGTGCGCCGCGTCGAGGCGGTGTCCGATTCCGCCGAGGACAAGGACATCACCACCGTCTACACGCTCAAGGGCCTCCTGCCCGGCAAGCGCATGTCGGCGTGGACCTTTGCGATCCTCGTGCTGGTCTCGTTCCTCGCCTTCCCGATCTACAGCTACATGACCTACAAGCCGCTGGCGATGCAGGAAAAGGCGCGGCGGCCTGATGGCTTCCATGCCGACCAGACGTGGTCGTCCGGTCCGCTGAGCCTTGCCCACAAGAACCTCGGCGGCGATTGTCAGGCCTGTCATACGCAGGCCTTCGTCGCGGTGACCGACAAAGCCTGCCTCACCTGTCACACCAAGGACGCGCACGATCACATCGCCGACAAGTCGCGCCTGTTGAAGGCCCGCGGCGAGCCGGAAGGCATGGCGCGATTGCAGCGTGCGGTTGCGACCGCTTTCAATCGCCCCGCCGGACGCTGTGTCGATTGTCACACCGAGCATGAGGGCGCGGGTGCTATGCCCGCCACTCAGCAGCAATTCTGCGCGGATTGCCACAACGGGATGAAGAGTCGCTTGGGCGATACCAAACTTGCCGATGCCGCCGATTTCGGGACGGCCCATCCCCAGTTCAAGCCGATGATCATCAGCGGCATGAACGGCAAGAAGCCCCTGTTCCAGCGCGCCAGCTGGACGCCGGGACTGACCGAGAACAACGGCCTCAAGTTCACCCACGGCCAGCACCTGTCGAAGACCAACGGCATCGCGCAGATGGTCCGCCGCATGCCGGGTCGCTTCGCCGCCAATGATGCGCTTCAATGCAAGGATTGCCACAAGTCCGACGCCACTGGCACCCGCTTCAAGCCGGTGGTGATGGAGGACTCGTGCCAGTCCTGCCACTCGCTGAGCTTCGATCAGGTCGGCGGCACGTTCCGCACCTTGCGCCATGGCGAGCCGGAACTGGTCGTAGCCGATCTGCGCGCGTTCTATCGCGGCGGAGCGCCAGCACGTCCGGCGAACCTGTCAGGTCTCGCCCGCCGCGTGCCGGGCGATGCCGCGCTGCGTTCCACCGCTGCCGACTATGCCCGCGCCGTGCGCTTCTATCCGACGCGCGCGGAACAGGCGGTGGCTCAGGTCTTCTCGCAGGGCGGCATGTGCTATGACTGCCATACCGTCAATCGCGGCGGCTCGATGGCCAGCGGCGGCTTCACCGTGCAGCCCGTCGCCCAGAACGATCGCTATTACCACAAGGGCTGGTTCGACCATAAGGCGCACAACAAGAGCGATTGCGCCGATTGCCACGTCAACGCCGCCACCTCGAACAAGGCGAGTGACCTGCTTGTGCCCGGCATCGACGGCAAGGGCGGCTGCCGCTCGTGCCACGTCGGCGGCGAGGGGGCGAAGCTTGCATCCGTATCCGTGAAAGACCCTGTCGATTCCTCCTGCGCGATGTGCCACTCCTATCACATGGATGCAGGCGCTCCCTGGGCGCCGAAGAAGGACCGGAAGAAGGACGTGGCGCAAACCGTTGCCGTGGCTGAAAGGCCCCGGTTCCCGGTAAAGCTGCGATAAGGCGCCGGGGCGGGGGGACGATGCTGATCGCACAGGTCACCGATATTCACCTCGGGTTCGAACCTGATTCGCCCGGTGAATTCAATCGGCAGCGGCTGGACCGCGTGCTGGAGGAACTGGCAGCGATGCAACCGCAGCCTGACCTGTTGCTGGCGACCGGTGATCTGATCGACCGTGGCGACAAGGCCAGCTACGAACGCCTGCGCGAGGCTTTCTCCGATCTGCCCTTTCCAGTCCATTACGCGCTCGGCAATCACGACGAGCGCGCGACATTCCAAGAGGTTTTCCCCGAGATCGCCTTTGATGGCGGTTTCCTGCAGTACGTGGTCGATGCCGGTCCGCTACGCCTGATCGTTCTCGATACGCTGGAGGAAGGCCGCCATGGCGGTGCCTTCTGCGAAGCGCGCGCCGATTGGCTGAGCGCGCGGCTTGATGAAGCCCCGGACGCGCGCACCCTGATCGTCCAGCACCATCCGCCGGTAGAGGTCGGCATCCCCTGGATGAACACCGACCCGGCCGAACCCTGGGTCGAACGGCTGGCCGGGTGCCTGCGTGGACGGAACAACGTGGTGGGCATCGTTTGTGGCCATATCCATCGCGCCGTCACCACGGCGTGGGAAGGCACGATAGTCGCCACCTGCCCTTCAACGGCACCACAGGTCGCGCTCGATCTCAGGCCGATCGATCCGAATGCTCCTGACGAGCGCAATCTGATCATCGCCGATCCGCCGGGATACGCGCTGCACTGGTTCAACGGTCGTGAACTGGTCACCCACTGGGACACGGCCGAGGACCATCAGGTCCTCGCGCGCTACGACGCCAACCTTCAGGGCATGATCCAGCACATGCTGGCAGAGCGTCCGGGCGCGCAGCCCCACTGAGCTTTCAGCGCACTCCGGCGAGCGCCTTCTGCCGGCGCCGCTGGACCGAACTGCCCAGCCCGATCGCCTCGCGATACTTGGCCACCGTGCGGCGGGCGAGGTCGAAGCCCTTTGCCTTCAGCAGGTCGACCAGCGCGTCGTCCGAGAGGATCGCCTTGGGGTCCTCCGCATCGATCAACTGGCGAATCGCTGCCTTCACCGCTTCTGCCGAGGCACCCTCGCCATCGGAAGAGCCGACGCCCGAGGTGAAGAAGTACTTCAGCTCGAACGTGCCGCGTTCGCAGTGCAGGTACTTGTTCGAAGTCACGCGGCTGACGGTCGATTCGTGCATCGAGATCGCCTCGGCCACGGTCTTGAGCGTCAGCGGGCGCAGATGCGCAACGCCATTGCGGAAGAAGCCGTCCTGCTGCTTCACCAGTTCGCTCGCCACTTTCAGGATCGTCTTCTGTCGCTGGTCAAGCGCCTTGAGCAGCCAGTTGGCGTCGGCCAGCTTCTCCCCCAGCCAGGCCTTGGCATCCTTGCTGACGCAGGCCCCGCGCATTTCGACGTAATAGCTGCGGTTGACGATCAGGCGCGGCAAGGTCGCCTGATTGAGCGCGATGTCCCAGCCCCCCTTGGCCGCCCGCACCAGAATGTCTGGTACCACGGCTTCGGCCGCTCCCCCGCCGAAGCGCAGGCCCGGACGCGGGTCATAGCTGCGCAGCTCGGCCAGCATGTCGGCAAAATCTTCGTCATCGACCTGGCACAGCCGCTTCAACCGCGCGACTTCGCCGCGTGCAACCAGATCGAGATTGTCGATCAGCCGCGCCATGCACGGATCGTAACGATCTGCCTCGCGAGCTTGCAGCGCAATGCACTCGGCAAGATTGCGGGCGCCAACCCCGGTCGGATCAAGCGACTGGACGAGGCCGAGCGCGCGTTCGATCACCACTGCCGAAAGCCCAAGCGATTCAGCGACCTCGCTCAGGGCAATTCCCAGATACCCGGCCTCGTCGAGCTGGTCGATCAGCCAGCGTGCCACGAACAGCAATTGCGGATCGGAGGTTGTTGTGCCGATCTGCGCATGAAGGTGTTCGGCCAGCGTTTCCTCGAAGCGACCACGCTCGTCGATGTCCGGCCTTTCGCCGCCTGCGGCAAAGTCGCGCGAGGAGGACAGTTCGAAGGAGCCGCCGTCACCGGTATCGCGGTCACGGTCGAGCGCGGAGACGTCGATATCGAGCGGCTGGTCTTCCTCGACACGGCCTTCGGAAACGAGCTGGTCAACGGGCGAGGATTCTAGGTGCGTTCGCCGCAGTTCCTCAGGGGCGACTTCCAGCGGCTCGGCCGGAGCAGCTTCGCCGATCTCCAGCAGGGGATTGGCTTCGAGCGCCTCGCCGATGAAGGTTTCGACTTCGAGGTTGGACAACGCCAGCAGCTTGATTGCCTGCTGGAGCTGCGGCGTCATCACCAGCGACTGGGTCTGCCGGATGTCCAGCCGAGGCCCGAGCGCCATACGTCAGAGTCCCCCCGGAGCTCGCATCAGTTGCCGCCGGGCCTCACAGCGTGAAGCCTTCGCCGAGATAGAGCCGGCGCACGTTGGCATCGGCCACCAGCGCTTCCGGGCTGCCTGCGAAGAGCACCTGTCCGCCATAGATGATGCAGGCGCGGTCAACGATATCGAGGGTTTCGCGCACGTTATGATCGGTGATCAGCACGCCGATGCCGCGCCCCTTGAGGTCCTTCACGAGATGGCGGATGTCGCTGATCGAAAGCGGGTCGATCCCGGCGAAAGGCTCGTCGAGCAGCACGATCGAGGGCCGCGCGGCAAGCGCCCGCGCGATCTCGCAACGCCGCCGCTCGCCGCCCGACAGCGCCATGGCGGGGCTGGAGCGCAGCCGGGTGAGGCCGAATTCGTCGAGCAGGCGCTCGAGCTCTGCCTCGCGCGTGGCCTTGTCCGGTTCGATCAGTTCGAGCACCGTCGAGATGTTCTGTTCGACCGTCATGCCGCGGAAGATCGAGGTTTCCTGCGGCAGGTAACCGAGGCCGAGGATGGAGCGGCGGTACATCGGCAGCTTGGTGATATCCACGCCATCCAGAAGGATGCGGCCCGAATCAGGGCGGACGAGGCCCATGATCGAATAGAAGCAGGTCGTCTTTCCGGCACCGTTCGGCCCGAGCAGGCCGAGAACCTCGCCCTTGCCGACGGACAGCGAGATGTCGGTCAGCACCGCGCGCTTGTCGTAGGACTTGGCGATCGACACGACTTCGAGCCCGCCCTGCGGGATCGGCGGGGCAGCGCTCGCTGCTGCGGGAGTGTCGTCGATCACGGTCATTGGCATGGGCTCTGCTTTTTCCGGCACTTGTGGCCTCCAATAACGCTTCAATCCGGCGCGGCAAACCCCGTGAAGCGCAATTGGCAGGATTTATGCATGGCGTTGCTTGTCGACAGGTGAACGGCGATGACTTTCCGCGGCGGAACACTCCGAATTGGAATTGATCTTGCAGGTCGGCGCGCTGCATGATCTATTGCGCGAGGAGCAGGATAAACACGAGGAACGGAGCCATGAACAAGGCCCTTCATTCGCAGGCGGCAAAGTCGGCACCGGTCGACTGGCGCAAGAAGATGAGCAACAATGTCGCCTATGGCTTGCTGATCTACACGGCCCTGCAGATCTTCGTGACAATGCACGAGCTCCAGGAGCGCAGCGCCTCGATCCTGCCGGTGTTCGTGCTGGTGGTCCTTGTTGCCGCGATCATTCCGATGTTCCGCCATTTCGAGCGCCGGTGGGAGCATCTGACCGACGATCAGGCCCACGATCCCGCCTATGCTGCGGCGTTCAAGCGCGACCAGATCAAGGTCTGGGTGCTTGCCGGCGTGCTGCCGTTCCTGATCACCGGCGGTTTCAAGGTGCTTTCCGCCCTGTTCTGATCTTGCCCCCTTCCTGACCAATTGATTGCCCCGGCCCCTTGCGGGCGCTAGACCGCGCAGCCGTCCCGCTTGCGAAAAGGTCTGTCCATGCTGTCACCCGCCGAAGCCCAGGAGCGCTGCGAAGCGCTGATCGCGCGCGCGCGCCGTGCCGGGGCCGATGCGGGCGATGCGGTATATCTTGGCAATTCCTCCGAATCCGTCTCGGTTCGCCTCGGGTCGCTCGAAGATGTCGAGCGTTCCGAATCCGAGAACATCGGCTTGCGCGTCTTCGTCGGCGGTGCCTCCGCATCGATCGGCTCGACCGACCTTGGCGATGCGGCTCTCGACGAGCTGGCGAGCCGCGCAGTGGCAATGGCGCGCCTCGCCCCGGCGGACAAGTTCGCGGGGCTGGCTCCGGAAGAGCTCTTGCTGAAGGGCCCGGCTCCCGATCTCGATCTCGATGACCAGACCGAGCGCAGCCCGGCTGACTTGCGCCGCCTTGCCGAAGAAGCGGAAGACGCCGCGCGCGCCGTTTCGGGCGTGACCAACAGCGAAGGCGGCGGCGCCAGCGCGGGCCGGGGCCTGTTCGCCCTTGCCACCAGCCACGGCTTTTCCGGTGCCTATGCCGCTTCGAGCCACAGCATCTCGGCCAGCGTCGTCGCCGGGGAAGGCAGCGCCATGCAGCGCGACTATTCATGGCGCAGCACGCGGCATGCGGCCGACTTGAAGACTCCGGCAGAAATCGGCCGAGAGGCAGGCGAGCGTGCGGTGAGCCGCCTCAACCCCGGGCGGGTGAAATCCGGGCCGATGCCGGTCGTGTTCGATCCGCGCGTGGCCAACACGCTGGTCGGCCATCTCCTCGGCGCCATCAGCGGCGCTTCCATAGCCCGGCGCGCCAGCTTCCTGCTGGATCGTGATGGCGAGAAGCTTTTCGACAGCGCGATCACCATCTTCGACAATCCGCTGGCCACGCGCGGCATGCGTTCGCGCCCGTTCGACGGCGAAGGCCTGCCCACCGGACCACGCAAGCTGGTCGATGCGGGACATCTCACCGGCTGGCTCATGGACGCGGCAGCTGCACGCCAGCTGGGCGCCACGCCAACCGGCCATGCCTCGCGCGGGTCCTCCGGCGCACCGCATGTCACCTCCAGCAACGTGGTTCTGGAAGCAGGCAGTGTGACCCCTGCGGAGCTGATGGCCGACATTGCCGACGGGGTCTACGTCACCGAACTGATCGGGCAGGGGGTCAATGGCGTGACCGGCGACTACAGCCGCGGCGCATCGGGCTTCCGGATCGTCAACGGCCAGCTTGCCGGGCCGATCGCCGAATTCACGGTTGCGGGCAATCTGATCGACATGTTCGCCGCGCTCACGGCGGCCAATGATCTCGAAGTCTATCGCGGCATAGACACGCCGACCTTGCGCGTTGACGGGATGAGCGTGGCCGGGGACTGATCGCCCAGCCTGCAGGCCGGGCGGGAACTTTCAGGCGCGCGCGCTACTTGTCTGCGCATGCGCTTTATCCGGTTCCTGGTCGCACTTTGCCTGTCGCTGCCCGCTCCGGCGCTGGCGCAAGCTCTCCCGAAGCTCCCCACGGCCAGCCCGAGCGCCAGCGCCTCGGCAGATGCGCCCGAGATAGCTGCTCAGCCCGCGCCAGACGAGGACGCCCGCCTCGCCGCGAGGATCCGGGCCATCTTCGACGAGATCCCGGCGCTGAAAGGCACTGGCGTCAGGGTGGCGGCAGGGGTGGTCACCCTGACCGGTCAGGTGCCGGACGAGAAGACCATCCAGCAGGCAGAAGCGATTGCGACGCGCCTCAACGGCGTGGTCACCGTGCAGAACCGGCTCGAGCGCAATCTCGATGTCGAGAAGAACCTGAACCCGGCGCTGTCGGGCGTGACAGGCAGGATCAATGGTTTTCTGCGCGCCCTGCCGCTTCTGGGCGTGGCCATCGCCGTCGCGGTGGTTGTCGGCATGCTGGGCTATGCGCTGGCAAGGCAGTCACGGCTGTGGGAGCGGGTCACGCCAAATCCCTTCCTTGCCGGACTGGTGGCGACGGCGATCCGATTTGTGTTCGTCGTCGCCGGGATCGTCCTGGCGCTGGATATCGTCGGCGCGACGGCAATGCTGGGGGCCGTGCTCGGCGGCGCTGGCGTCCTGGGCCTCGCGGTCGGACTTGCCGTGCGCGATTCGATCGACAACTACTTCTCGTCGCTGATGCTGTCGGTGCGCCAGCCGTTCCGTGCCAACGACAACGTGAAGATCGACAGCCACGAAGGCCGCGTGCTGCGCCTGACCAGCCGGGCGACGCTGCTGCTGACTCCGGACGGGAATCATCTGCGCATTCCGAACGCCACGGTGTTCAAGGCGGTCATCACCAACTTCACCACGAACCCGCAGCGCCGCTTCGCGTTCGATTATGCGATCGACCATGAAGCCGATCCGTGCCGGGCGCAGGCGGTCGCTCTGGAAACGCTGCGAAATCTCGACTGGGTTCTGGACGAGCCGAAGCCGGGGGCGGAGATTGCCGACATTTCCGGATCGGTGCAGGTATTGCGCTTCAATGGCTGGATCGACCAGACCCGGGCAGATTTCGGCAAGAGCCGGACCCGCGCAATGGAAGCGGTGCGCAAGGCTTTGCGCGAAGCGGGGTTCGTGGCGGAAAGTCCCGAATACCGCATCCATCTCGATCATGAGCCGCCGCAATCGTCCGCTCCCAAGAGCGCAGGGCAGGCGACGGTCGATGCCGAGGACGTGGCGCCCGATCATCACATGGATCGCATGGTCCATGCCGAGCGCGGTGCGGACGTGGAAGGAAAGGATCTTCTCGATTCCCGCCGCCCCACGGAGTGAGCGGCGGGAAATCGAATTTCGGTCAGCCCTTGGCCGACTTGGCGCGCTCGATCGCCTCGATCGTGATGCGCTTGGCGTCTTCTGCACCGCCCCAGGTGCCGACGCGGACCCACTTGTCCTTCTCCAGGTCCTTGTAGTGGGTGAAGAAGTGCTCGATCTGCTGCAGCACGATCTCGGGGAGGTCGTCGCGCTCCTTCACGTCCGAATAGTACGGGAAGGTCGAATCGACCGGCACGCAGACCAGCTTTTCGTCGCCGCCATGCTCGTCCTCGAGGTTGAGGACAGCGATCGGGCGAGCGCGGACCACCGAGCCTGCGACGAAGGGCGAGCGTGCGATCACCAGCGCGTCAAGCGGGTCACCATCGGGCGAGAGGGTGTGTGGCACGAAGCCGTAGTTCGCCGGGTAGCGCATCGGCGTGTGCAGGATACGGTCGACGAACAAGGCGCCCGAGGCCTTGTCGAACTCGTACTTCACGGGTTCGCCGCCGACGGGAACTTCGATGATCACGTTGAGGCTTTCCGGCGGATTGTCACCGGTGGGAATCATGTCGATGCGCATCTGTGGCCCCGTTCTTGTAGGGTGGAGAGAATGCGCCGCCCCTAGCGAAGCCGCTTGTGCGCCGCAACAAGACTTATGGCGAAACGCCTACCCCAGCGCATTGATGGTGAATGCGATCACCCCGATGTTGAACACAAACGCCGCGAAGGAATGCAGCGTGGCGATGCGGCGGATCGCGCGAGCGGTGATCTGCGTGTCCGAGGTCTGGAAGGTCATGCCCAGCGTGAAGCTGAAATAGGCGAAGTCCAGGTAGTCCGGCGTCTTCGTGCCGGGAAAGTCGATCCCTCCGGCATCTGCCCCATCGCGGCTGGAATAGTAGAGGTGGGCGTAATGCAGCGCGTAGACCGTGTTGGCGAAGAGCCAGGTCAGCAGCAGCGTGCCGACGAGCTTGACCATCGCCTCGTGGCTGCCCGCCGAAGCCTTTGGCAATTCGCCGGAAATCGCGGCAAGCACGACCATTGTCACGATCGTGGTGATGGCCAGCACCAGCACGCGGTTGGCATCGTTGGCGGCGGCTTGCTGGCGCATGTTGGCAACCGTCCCGCCCCGCAGCAGCGGCAGCAGCGAGAGCAGGAAGGCCGCTGCCGCAAGGTCGAAACCCATCGCTGCCGCATCGGCGAGGCCCGCGTCGGGCGAAAGGTGCAGGAAGCCGAAGAAGCCTCCTGTCAGCAGGACCAGGAACAGCACGAAGCGCGGCGGCGCCAGCCGGTTGCCCAGCGTTGCGCCGCCACCTTTCATGCGATCACTTCTTCTTTGCAGCTGCCGCGCCCGGACGCTGTGGCGTCAGCAGCAGGTCGAGCCCGGTCGGCGCCTTGCCCGGGGCCACCCGTTCGAGCCACGGATAACGCAGGCCATCCTTGTAATCGAGCTTGATGGTCTCGAACCGGCTGCCGCGCTTGACGAGCAGCTCAAGCAGGGCGCCCTTGTCACCCTTTGCCGCAGTGATCGCCTTCTTCATGTCATCGGCGCTGTAGGCCGTGCCATTGATTGCCATGATCTGCGTTCCGGTCACGATTCCGGCGTTGAAGGCCGGGCTGTCCCAGCGCGTGCCGGTGACCTTGCCGTCCTTGTCGAGCGAGATGCCGATCGAGTTGGCAAGGCTCAGGCTCTTTCCGAAGTCGAACGCCGCCTTCATGTAGGGGTTGGGCTCTTCCTTCCAGACCAGCTTGTAGCCGCCCTTCTCGATCCCGTTCAGCGGCGCGGGCTGGCCCGGCTGGTTGATGCGGGTGTCGATCAGCTTGGCCCAGTCATAGGGGTAGAGCGCGTTGAGCTTGGTCACGATCTCGTCCACCTCGAACGGGATCTGGCCGTAGTCGCCCGGATTCATGCCGAAAAACGCCTTGGCGAAGTCGTCGATCGACTTCTTGCCGCCGGTGCCTTCGCGCAGGATCTGGTCGATTTCGAGCCAGACCAGCGCGCCTTCGGTGTAGTAGTCCTCGTTGCGGGCGAGCGAGGAATAGGGCTTGGGCTTGCGCGAGGCGAAGACCGGATCGAAGCCCGTATCCTCGACCGAGCGCCACTCGCGCCCCGGCTGCTGGGTAAAGCCACCGGCCCATGCCGCCAGCATGCCCAGTACCATGTCCTTGCCCTGCATGCCCGAACGCGCGGCCAGCACCGCGCCCCAGAACTGGTCCTGACCCTCATAGGTCCACAGCAGGTCGCCCTGCATCGGCTGGCGATAGTCGGGCGTCCACAGGCGCGCCGGGCGGCGGAACTTGCCCGACCACGAGTGCGAGTATTCGTGTGGCAGGAGGTTGCGATCCCACTCCTGCTTGGCCCACTCGGTGAAGGCCTCGGGCTCGAGCTGGTTCTCGCTCGAGCGGTGATGCTCAAGGCCGATGCCGCCGATCTTGTCGGACAGGGCCAGGAGGAATTCGTAGTGATCGAAGTGGTTGGCCCCGAATGCCAGCCGCGCTTCCTGCACCAGCGCGCTGTGGGCGGCGATGTGCTCGGGCTTGGCTTCGAGCTGCTCGGCCTTGTCCGCCACGACGTTGAGCGTGACGTTCTGCCCCAAGTCCCACTTCCTGAAGTACTTGCCGGCGAAGATCGGCGAATCGACCAGCGTTTCGTAGTCGGTTTCGGCCCAGGTCACGCGGTTGCCGCTCATGCTCATGCCGTCGAGCGCCGTGGCGGGCGTCCAGCCTTGCGGCAGGGTGACGGTGGGCTTCACGCGGATGCGGCGGACGTAGTGGCCTGCGGGATAGAGGCTCATCTTCTCCCACTGCAGGTTGAGCATCTCGGGCGTCATCGTGATGCGGCCCTCGGAGCTCTGCAGCGGCGAGGTGTGGATCAGCTTGGCGACGACTTCCTTCGCGCCAGCGGGCAGCATGACATGGAAGGCATAGACCTCGACCCGGTCACGCTTCCACTCCACCGGCTTGCCATCGACGAAGAACTGCACGCCGACCAGCTCGGCCAAGGGACCGCGCGGGCCGTGGTTGCCGGGCAGCCACTGCGGATAGAGCAGGATCAGTTCCTTCGCGCCCGAGGCGACCGGGATAGTCTGCGTCACCTTGTAGTCGCCGCGCGCCACGTCGGTCGCGTCGATATCGAGCGTCATCGTGCCGGGATAGGCGACGTCCTGCGCGTCCGGAACGGTCTGCTGGATGGGCACGGCCATCGGTGCAGAGTTGGCCGCAAACGCCTGAGTTGACACGGAAAGGGCGAGGAGGAGCGGGGCGACCGCGAGCTTTGTCTTCATGGCGCATGTTCATGGCCCGAAGAAGTCGCATCCGCAACCAGTCTCGTTCGCCTTTTTGTGAGTGCTTTCCGTTTTCGCACTTTCGGGCTAATCGCGCGCCCATGAGCACGCAGACACCCCCAAAGACGCCGAGCGCTATCCGTGGCACCCAGGACATCTTCGGCCCCGATGCCGAGGCCTTTGCCTTCGTCGTCGAGACCTTCGAGCGCGTGCGCAAGCTCTACCGCTTCCGCCGCGTCGAAATGCCGGTGTTTGAAAAGACGGCGGTTTTCAGCCGCTCGCTGGGCGAGACGACCGACGTGGTCTCGAAGGAAATGTACTCGTTCGAGGATCGCGGCGGGGAATCGCTGACGCTGCGGCCCGAATTCACCGCCGGCATCGCGCGGGCCTTCATTACCGACGGCTGGCAGCAGTACGCGCCGCTGAAGGTTGCGACGCACGGCCCGCTGTTCCGCTATGAACGGCCGCAGAAGGGCCGCTACCGCCAGTTCCACCAGATCGACGCCGAGATCATCGGCGCGGGCGAGCCGCAGGCGGATGTGGAACTGCTTGTAATGGCTGATCAATTGCTCAAGGAACTGGGCATCGCCGAGGGGGTGACGTTGCAGCTCAATACGCTGGGCGATGCCGAAAGCCGCGAAGCATGGCGCGCCGCGCTCGTCGATTACTTCCGCGCGGTGAAGGGCGATCTGTCCGAGGATTCGCAGGACCGCCTCGAACGCAACCCCTTGCGCATCCTCGACAGCAAGGACCCGCGCGACAAGGTGTTCACGGCCGAGGCGCCGAAGATCGACGATTTCCTGAGCGAGGAGGCGCAGGACTTTTTCACCAAAGTGAAGAGCGGTTTGGAAGCCGCAGGGGTCAAGTACGAACGTTCAGAATCGCTTGTGCGTGGCCTCGACTACTACCGCCACACTGCCTTCGAATTCGTCACTGATCGGCTGGGTGCGCAGGGGACCGTGCTCGGCGGCGGGCGCTACGATGGGCTGATGGAAGCTCTCGGTGGTGCGGCGACCCCGGCGGTCGGCTGGGCGGCGGGGATCGAGCGGCTGGCGATGCTGGTGAGCGACTCGGAAGCATTTGGTGCAGATCACCCTTTGCTCACGGTCATACCTGATCGTGCCGAAGACGAGGTTCTTGCCAATAAGATCGCAGCGCTGCTGCGTCGTGCTGGGATCAACACCGATATTGCGTTCCGTGGTAACGCCAAGCGTCGCTTTGAGATCGCAAAAAAGAACGGCTCACGGGCGCGATTAGTTATCAGGCGATCTGCAGAGGAAGGAATCCCAGAACGGCTGGGGCACCACGTCGTTGTTAATCAGCCTGACTCTTTTCAAGCAGCTCCAATCGAATATCGAGACCTCATCTTCAAGGTGTTGGAAGAAAACTTCGAAATCGTCCGCATGGATCGTGCACTTGAAGGGTACTGGCTGGACGGCATTTTGCGCGAGCGTCGTTGAGTGAGCGTTTCCGAAGCCCGCCTCGCCCAGATCGCAAACCGCTTCGCTGAACTCGAAGCGCGGTTGGCATCGGGCACGCTGGAAGGCGCGGAGTTCATTGCGGCCAGCCGTGACTATGCCGAGCTGGAACCGGTCGCCCGCGTCGCCCGCGAGATTGCGGATATGCGCGCCGAACTCGTCGGCCTTGCCGCGCTTGATGATCCCGACATGCGCGAACTGGCCGACGAGGAACTGCGGCGGATCAATGCCGAGTTGCCCGAGGCCGAGCATCGGCTCGCCATCGCCATGCTGCCGCGCGATGCGGCGGACAGCCGCCCGGCCATGCTGGAAATTCGCGCTGGCACCGGCGGTGACGAGGCGGCGCTGTTCGCGGCGGACCTGTTCCGCATGTACGAACGCTATGCCGCCGAGCAGGGCTGGCGCGTGGAAGTGGTCTCGGTCAACGCCAACGATCTGGGCGGCTACAAGGAAGTCGTCGCCAACGTCACCGGCAGCGGCGTCTTCGCGAAGCTCAAGTTCGAAAGCGGCGTTCACCGCGTGCAGCGCGTGCCGGTGACCGAGAGCGGGGGGCGAATTCATACCTCTGCGGCCACTGTTGCCGTCCTGCCCGAGCCGGACGAAGTGGACGTGAGGATCGAGGACAAGGACCTCAAGATCGACGTCTACCGGGCCAGCGGCGCGGGCGGGCAGCACGTGAACACGACCGATTCCGCCGTGCGCATTACCCACTTGCCGACGGGCACCGTCGTCACCTGTCAGGACGGGCGCAGCCAGCACAAGAACAAGGACAAGGCGATGCAGGTCCTGCGCGCCCGCCTGTTCGAAGCGCAGCGCGATGCCGCGCAGGGCGAGGAGGCCGAAGCGCGCAAGGCGATGGTCGGGTCGGGCGACCGCTCCGAACGCATCCGTACCTACAACTTCCCCCAAGGCCGCGTGACCGACCATCGTATCAACCTGACCCTGCACCGCCTGCCCGAGATTCTTGAAGGGCCGGGCCTTGCCGAACTGATCGACGCGCTGATTGCCGAGGATCAGGCCAAGCGGCTGGCGGCGATGGATGCGTGACCTCTGCCAGTGAAAGTCGGCGAGGCCCTTCGCGCTGCGGCCGATCGGCTGTCGGCCACGTCTGACACGGCGCGGCTCGATGCCGAAGTGCTGATGGCGCACGCGCTTGGCTGTTCGCGCACGGACTTGCTGCTGCGGCTTATGGCCGCGCCAGTGCCCGATGGCTTCGCTGCACTGGTCGAGCGGCGGATGGGCCATGAACCGGTCGCCTACATCACCGGCAGTGCCGAGTTTTACGGACTCGAACTCGCCGTAAGCCCTGCCGTGCTGATCCCGCGCGGGGATACCGAGGCGCTGGTCGAGGCGGCGCGCGAGGCTTTTGCGGGCAAGGCGGCACCGGCACGCGTTCTCGATCTGGGGACGGGTTCCGGAGCGCTGCTGCTGGCGGCCTTGTCGCTCTGGCCGGAAGCCGAGGGCGTTGCTATCGAGCGATCGTCCGAGGCCTTGGCAGTCGCGAGGGCGAATGCACTGCGTCATGCGCCGACCGCACGGGTTCTGGAAGGTGACTGGACCCGGGCCGGTTGGGCGCAGGGATTGGGCACGTTCGATCTGGTGCTGTCCAATCCGCCCTATGTCGAGGCAGACGCGGAACTCGATGCCTCGGTGCGCGAGCATGAGCCTGCTTCTGCGCTGTTTTCGGGGCCGGAAGGCCTTGATGACTACCGCATTCTCGTGCCGCAATTGCCCGGCTTGCTGAGCGAGCGGGGCGTGGCAATCGTCGAAATCGGCTGGACGCAGGCGGATGCCGTTTCGGACATCGCGCGCGCTGCAGGTATGACGACGCGGGTTCATGTCGACCTTGCCGGGCGAAAAAGGGCGGTCGAAATGGCGCAGATTCCCAATATTCCTCTTGGCAAGGGACCTGCGGCTCACTAATTGTGTTTTCAGGCAGGGGACGGACGAAGGCTTCCCGTCCCGGCCAAATCCACCATTTGCAGGGAATATCGGCCAGATGGGCCGGGACGAGCGCAGATGCTGGGAACCCCGATTCGCACGACGCGAGCCGGTGGCGGAGGGTTGCGCGGCATTACGGGTTGCTCAAGCTTTACGAGAGGCCGCCCCATTTAAGGAAGTGCCTGAGTTGAATAACAATCGTGGTAACAACCGCCGTCGCGGTCGGGGCAACAACGGTCGTCCCCAGAACGGTGGTCAGCAGCTCAACCGGATCGACAGCCGTGCGCGGGGCAATGCCCCCCAGATGCTGGAGAAGTATCGCAAGCTCGCGCAGGACGCCCACCTGAATGGTGACCGCGTGCAGGCCGAATACTACCTCCAGTTCGCCGACCACTATTTCCGCGTGATCGCCGATACCCGTCTCCGCCAGGAAGAGCAGCGCGCCCGCCAGAACGGCGGCGAGCGCTGGCAGGATCAGGATTCGGAAGAAGGCACCGACGATTTCAGCGTCGAGGGTGATTTCCCGGCGTTCGACCGCCCGGTCTCGACGCGGCGTGAGCGTGAGGACCGCGAAGATCGCCAAGATCGTGGTGAGCGCCAGGAGCGCGGCGAGCGTCAGGAGCGTGGTGACCGCTATGAAGGTCGCCGTGATCGCGAAGACCGCCAGCGTGACGAGCGGCCCCGCGAGGATCGTCCCCGTGAGGAGCGCCAGCGCGAGGATCGGGCCGAGCGCGGTGAAGGCCGTCGTGATGGCAACCGCCGCTTTGATCGCAACCGCAATCGCGATGCAGAAGCCGAGGCTCCGGTTGCCGAGGCTCTGCCCGGCGAAGGCGTTCCGGCCATCGAGGGCGAGCCGATTGCCGATGCCAACGACAATCCGTTCGTGACCCGCGCTTCGCGTGGACTGCGTCCGCGCACCGAGCGTCGCCCGCGTGGAGCCAAGGTGGAGGCCGACGAGGCGCCCGCCACGCTCGATGCGTCGTTCCTGCCACCCTCGATCAGCGCCAAGGCTGATGCCGAGCCCGGCCCTGCCGTCGAGCCGGTGGCCGAGGAAGCTGCAGCGCCGGCGCCCAAGAAACGCGGACGTCCGCGCAAGACTCCGGTTGCCGAAGCGACCGAGGCCGCAGAAGGCTGAATTCCGGCGCTCTGGGGGAGGCTGCTTGCGGTCTCTCCCGGCGCACCCCATAGCAGGGAGGCATGACAGCCCCCCGCCATTCTTCCCGCCTTCCGTCCCGTGACAGCTTGCTGACGATTGCCGCCGGTGGCCTTGCCGCCTGCGGCTTTCAGCCTTTGGGCCTGTGGCCGCTGACGCTTGCGGCCTTCGCGTACCTGATCCACCGCCTGCATGTGGTGAAGGCCTGGCGGCAGGCGCTGCTTGCCGGATGGCTGTTCGGGGTAGGGCATTTCACCGTCGGCAACGGCTGGATCGCCACGGCATTCACCTATCAGGCGGAAATGCCGACATGGCTCGGCTGGATCGCGGTATTCCTTCTCGCGCTCTATCTCGCGGTATTTCCGGCACTGGCGACCTGGGGTGGCTGGTGGTTGGCCAATACCCGCCGGGCGATGCTGCTGCCCGCCTTTGCGGCGGCGTGGATCGTGGCCGAGTGGCTGCGCTCGTGGGTGTTCACCGGGTTTGCCTGGAACCCGCTGGGGATGGTCACGCTGGGCGGGTTTGACCGGCCGGGGCTGGCGCTGGCAGCGCAGTGGACCGGGACTTATGCGCTTTCGGGCCTGGTCGTGGTGCTGGCCGGGTGGTGGCTGTTCGCGCTGCGTGCCTGGCGGTGCGGGCAGAAATGGGCATCGGGCGCATATGCTCTGGGACCGGCCCTGCTGATGATCCTGCCGCTGCATGGCGAACGGCTGGAAGGCACTTTGCCGTTCACGCTGGTCCAGCCCGACGTGCGGCAGGACCTGCTCAACGATCCCGCCAATTTCGAGAACCAGTTCCAGAAGACGGCGCAGCTGTCGCTGGCCCGCAAGCCGGGCGAGAAGCGGCTGCTGCTCTGGCCCGAAAGCGGGGTGCCCGACTTCCTGCGCGAGGGCTATGCGCAGTTCTGGTACGACGAGACGACCTATGCCGGAGACCCGGTGCTGGCGCGCGAGCGGCTGGGACGCGTGACTGGAAGCGGCGGACTGCTGCTGACCGGGTCAACAGATCTGGCGGTTGAGGGGCGGAAGGTGACCGGCGCATGGAACGTCGTGACCGCGCTGGATTCGTCGGGCACGATCCGCGGTTCCTATGCCAAGGCGCATCTGGTTCCCTATGGCGAGTACCTGCCGATGCGATCGGTGCTCGAACCGCTGGGACTGTCCCGGCTGGTCGCGGGCAGTCTCGATTTCTTCGCAGGGCCCGGCCCGCGCACGCTCGATCTCGGCAGCTATGGCAAGGCGGGGGTGCAGATCTGCTACGAGATCATCTTCTCGGGCCAGGTCGTCGATCGGACGCACCGGCCGGATTACCTGTTCAACCCCTCGAACGATGGCTGGTTCGGTGCGTGGGGGCCGCCGCAGCACCTTGCCCAAGCGCGGATGCGCGCGATCGAGGAGGGGCTTCCGGTCCTGCGTGCGACCACCACCGGGATCAGCGCCGTGGTCGATGCCGATGGCGTCGTGCGCCAGTTGGTACCACAGCATCGGGCAGGGCGGATCGACGGCAAGGTGCCACCAGCGCACGCGCCGACCCTGTTCGCGCGCACCGGGAACATGCTCGCCCTTTTGTGGGCAGTAGTGCTTCTTTTTGTTGCGCTGGTTGCAAGTGCTACGCGGAAACGCTAAGCGGGAAGGGACATAAAGCTTTCTTTATATCGCTTGTCTCACAGCACAGGCCCTCTTGGCATAGGACTCCCGATGCGCACCGATTACCTGTTCACTTCCGAATCCGTTTCCGAAGGCCATCCGGACAAGGTTTCCGACCAGATCAGCGACGCCATTGTCGACCTGTTCCTCTCGAAGGACCCCGAAGCACGCATCGCCTGCGAAACGCTGACCACGACGCAGCTTGTCGTCCTTGCCGGCGAAATCCGTTGCAAGGGCGTCTACGAGAACGGTGAATGGGCGCCGGGCGCGCAGGACGAGATCGAGAAGACCGTGCGCGAGACGGTCAAGCGCATCGGCTATGCGCAGGACGGCTTCCACTGGGAGAAGTTCGAATTCATCAACCGCCTGCACGGCCAGTCGGCCCACATCGCGCAGGGCGTCGATGCCGGCGAGAACAAGGACGAAGGCGCGGGCGACCAGGGCATCATGTTCGGTTACGCCACCGACGAGACGCCGGGCCTGATGCCCGCCACGCTCTACTACAGCCACAAGATTCTCGAGCGCATGGCCGCCGACCGCCACTCCGGCGCGGCGCCGTTCCTCGAGCCGGACGCCAAGAGCCAGGTCACGCTGCGCTATGAAGGCTCGCTGCCGGTCGCTGCCACCGCGATCGTGGTGTCGACCCAGCACAAGGCCGGCTATGACGAGAACGATCCGGCCAAGCAGGCCGAACTCGAAGCCTACGTGAAGGGCGTGATCGCCGACGTGATCCCGCCGGTGCTGCTGCGCGAGACCGAATACTTCATCAACCCGACCGGCAGCTTCGAGATCGGCGGCCCGGATGGCGACGCTGGCCTGACCGGTCGCAAGATCATCGTCGACACCTACGGCGGCGCAGCTCCGCATGGCGGCGGCGCGTTCTCGGGCAAGGACCCGACGAAGGTTGACCGTTCGGCGGCCTATATCACCCGCTATCTTGCCAAGAACGTGGTTGCCGCAGGCCTCGCCACGCGCTGCACGATCCAGATCGCCTATGCCATCGGCGTGTCGAAGCCGCTGTCGCTCTATGTCGACACCCATGACACCGGCACCGTCGGCGACGACAAGATCGAACAGGCGATCCTCGGCATCGCCAAGCTCGGCGGTCTGACCCCGCGTTCGATCCGCACGCACCTCGGCCTCAACAAGCCGATCTACCAGCCGACTGCGGCCTATGGCCACTTCGGTCGCAAGGCGGAAGGCGACTTCTTCCCGTGGGAGCGCACCGACCTGGTCGACGATCTCAAGGCCGCACTGGCCTGAACTTTCGGAGACGGGGGAGCCGCTGACGGTTCCCCCGCCCAACCGAACATCCCCTTATCCGAACATGCCCTTCCTCGGCCCGAGATAGCCGAACAGGAAGGCGCCCACTTTCCGCATCTGGATCTCTTCTGCGCCCTCGGTGATGCGGTAGCGGCGATGGTGGCGGAAGATGTGCTCGAACGGCTTGTGACGCGAATAGCCGATGCCGCCGTGAACCTGCATGGCGCGGTCGGCGGCTTCGCAGACCAGCCGGTTCGCCCAGTAATTGCACATCGAGACCTTGTCCGACAGTTCGCGCTCGATGCGCTTGTGGCCACCTTCCTCGGCTTCGAGGCGGTCCATGTCCCAGGCGGTCTTGCGGATCAGCAGGCGCAGCATCTCGCACTGCGTGGCGAGTTCGACGAGCGGGAACTGGATCGCCTGGTTGCGCGCCAGTTCCTCGCCGAACGGCTTGCGTTCCCGCGCATAGCGCACCGATTCCTCGACGCAGAACGTCGCCGCGCCGAGCGATGAAGCCGCCTGCCGGATGCGGTTCTGGTGGACGAAGCTCTGCGCAATGGCGAGGCCGCCGCCGACCGGGCCGAGGATCGCGCTCTCGGGTACCCAGACGTTGGTGAACGACACGCGCGGGTGGTCGGTCGGCATGTTGAAGGTCCACAGGTATTCCTCGATGACGAGGCCCTCCGTGGGGTTGGGCACGAGGAAGCAGGTGATGCCGCGCGCGTCGCCATCCGCACCGCTGGTGCGGGCGAAGGTGGCGCAGTGGGTCGCCACATGCATGCCGGTGGTCCACATCTTCTCGCCATCGATGCGCCAGCCGGGCACGCCATCGCGCGTTTCCGGCACGGCGCGGGTTTCCATGTGTGTGGCGTCCGAGCCGTGGTTGGGCTCGGTCAGGCCGAATGCGGTGCGGCGGGTGCGGGCAAAGCCGCCGTTGATGAACTCGTCCTGCTGTTCGGGCGTGCCGAAATGCTCGAACATGTTCACGAACGGGAAGTTGCCGACGATCGAGTGTTCGTTCTGCAGATCGTTGTGCAGCCCCAGCCCCTTGGCGGCGAAGTGGTCGCGGATCACCGCCATCCACAGGTTCTTGCCATCCTTGCCGCCATACTTCTTGGGTGCGGAAAAGCGCCAGTGTCCGGCGGCGTCGGCGCGGCGGGTGGCTTCGACGAGCAGCGCCTCCCATTCGTGGCGCGGCAACCCGCCGTTGTCGAAATCGGTGCGCGCCCATTCACGGCGATGGTCGAAGAAGCGGATGTTGTCGTCCGCCTGTTCGAGCGGCTTGATCTCGGCTTCGATGAAGGCATCGAGTTCGGCGAGGTAGGCGACGAGGTCTTGGGGAAGGTCGAAGTCCATCAGGCTTGGCTCCAGAGAGCGCGGGCGGGGCCGAGCGCCGGGTACTTGGGCATGTCGGCGGAAAGGGTGGACAAGGTTCGGGCGCGCAGCGTGGCGAGGAGGCCCTCCGTCCGGAGCGACTGGCGTCCGGCAAGGATGTCCTCGGCAAGGGCCTTGTCCGCAGGGTCGGCGCGGCCGGCCAGCTCGCGTCGCACGATGCCCAAGGCGTTCTGGGCAACGGCAAGCTCCCAGCGCTCCCGCCCGGAGAGCTTGTCCTTGACCGTGGCGGCGAGCCATTCGGAAACTGCCGTCAGTATTTCAGCCGCCTCGGGCTCGCCCTTGCTTTCGCGGGCGGGCTGCGATGTCGATGGAACCGGGCGCTGCCGTTCCGCCTCGGGCGCTTCGTATTCCAGCAGGAGCAGCAGGTCGAGTTCCTGTTCGGCACAGCGCCGCGCAACGACAACCCGCTCGAGCGAGCGGTCTGTCCCGCTCCGCCACGATTGCCCCATCGACAGGCAGCCGAGCGCCCACCACACGGTGCGATAGACCAGCCAGAAGCGGAATCGGGCGGGGTCAAACGGTTCGCCGCCGGCGTCCTGGTATGCACGCGCCAGAGTATCGACGTCGGTCAGCCCGAAGCCTTGGCGGTCGAGCCTGCCGAATCGCCAGACGGTCATGCAGCCATAGGCAAGGTCTTCATGCCCATCACCGAGGTGCGCCAGTTCCCAGTCGAGCACGCCGGACAGGCGGCCCTCATGGACCATCAGGTTGCCGATGCGGAAATCGCCGTGGACGACAACCGGCGGAGCTGGGGGAGGGAGGTTGCTGCGCAGCCAGGCCAGGCCGAGCGCTATCGCCGGACGGTCTCCGCCTGCTTCCTCGAACTGGCGGGCAAGGCCCTCCACGCCCTGCGCCGGGTCAAGCTTCGGCAGGAAAGTCAGTTTGTCTGGTGCCAAGGCGTGGATACCAGCCATGGCCGTTGCCAGATCGGAAGCGAGTTGCGGGGGTGACGACAGCGCGACTTCGGGATCGGCCGTGCCCGGCAGGCAACCCATGACGAAGCCGATGCCGAGCCCGTCTGAAGGCACCAGTTCGGCGACGACTTCCGGCGCTCTTACCCCGGCGGCATGGGCCTGCCTGATCAGTTCCGCCTCGCCGTCCATGCCAAGCGGGCGTGCGGCGATCCATTCGGCCGAGGGTGCACGGCGCAGCACGAACCGGCCACCGCCACAGGCGAAAGCCCAGGATTCCATGTTGGCGCCGCCAGACAGCCGTTGCAGGTCCGAGATCCGGCCCACATGTCCCGCCCGCGCCATGACCGCTTCGAGCAGCCTTTCCATCGCCTCTCCATCGTCGGCTTCGTTGCCGATCGAATGGCACTATCCTTAACCGATCGATTAAAGTCCAGTGCGAATCGCTGGCGGAATTTGGTTCCCGGCACTTGCGCCCATCCGCGCAAGGCGTGCGCCGAGATGGTCCGAAAGGCACTTTGCCTGTGAATCGCAATGCGTTACTTTGTTAAAGACGGATAAACCGGGGTCGGGGTACAGCAAGGCATGAAGTTCCGCACCGCACGAATCATTGCCGCGTTGATGGTCGCGGCGCCCGCGCTGGTCGCCACCGTGCCTGCGGTGCAGAGCCGCGCCACGGTATCGCTGCAGGACCAGCGCGATCAGGCGATCCAGCAGCAGGTTGCCGCCATTGCCGCCGAAGGGCGCGGACGGATCGGCGTTGCCGCGATGGATCTCGACGGCGGCGGCCAGATCTTCGTGAATGCCGACATGCCGTTCCCGATGGCCAGCACTGCCAAGATCGCCGTGGCGGCGACGTTCCTCGATCTTGTCGAGAAGGGCTCGGCACGGCTCGACCAGCAGTTCCCGATGATGATGCCTGTGCGCGAAACCGGCGCGCGCAGCGCCGAGGCTCCGCTCCGTGCGGGCGAGATGATGACGGCGCAGAGCCTGATGGAGCTTTCCATCACGCGCAGCCACAACGAAGCAACCGACGGGCTGATCCGTGCGGTCGGCGGCTATGACAAGGTCAATCGCTGGCTGACGTCGCGCGGCATCACCGGCCAGCGGCTCGATCACACCATGGCCACGCTGGTGCGCGATGATGGCAGGGTCGATCCGGCTCGGGTTGTTGACGTGCGTACTTCAAGCACCCCGCGTGCCATGCTGGCACTGCTCTCGGCGATCGATCGCGGCAATGCCCTCAGCCCCGAAAGCCGCGCCGTGCTGCTCGACACGATGACGAGGACAAGCACGGGCAAGAACCGGATTCGTGCCGGCCTGCCCGAAGGCACGCTTGTCGCGCACAAGACCGGCACGCTGGCCGGCGTTACCGACGATGTCGGCATCGTCCGCCTGCCCGACGGGCGGCATCTGGCAGTGGTGTTCTTCGTGACCGGGCCGGAAGGCCACACGGCCCACGCCGGGCTGATCGCGCGGATGATGCGCACGATCTATGATGGCTACAGCACGCCGGCGGCCAAGAGCACGCAGGACCTCGTCCGTCGCCGCTGAGGCCTGATATTCCTTGAAGCAAGACAAAGGGCGGCAGTGCAGACTGCCGCCCTTTGTCTTGCGCCGTGGCACAGGCCCAAAGAGAAAGGGGCGCGGTCCGAAGACCACGCCCCTTCTATCTCATGTAACCTGCCCTTGCGGGCGCGGATTACATCGAAGCAGCTTCGCTCGCTTCAGCCGAAGCGTCAGCAGCCGGAGCCGAAGCGTCAGCAGCGACGTCGGTGGCAGCTTCGGTGGCAGCAGCTTCGGTGGCTTCAGCAGCCGGCTTTTCCGAGCAGCCAGCGAGAGCGAAGGCGGTGCCGGCGACAGCGGCGAGGATGAGCTTGCGCATGCGTTACAATCCCTGGATTGAAGTGACCAGCGCCGGGCAAGCAGCCCGCCGCAAAGCCTACTCAGTCGGTAGACTTCGCGACCCAATTAATCGGCAATTCATCGCGTTGCAAGCACAAGACGTATGCATTCTGTCGCGTTCTGCCACTCGTTTGGGCCGGATGGCCTTTTTTTTGCCCGATTTCCGTGCGTTGAGCCGACCTTGGCGTGCGCCAAAACGATTGTGACAGCGGGTCCTGCAACCCCATGACGGCGGCTCCCGGCCCTGCTAACACCCGCTGATGGACGAAAAGCAGCATCTCTATCTGGTCGATGGATCGGCCTATATCTTCCGCGCCTATCATCGCCTGCCGCCGCTCACGAATCCTGCGGGCACGCCCGTGGGCGCGGTCTATGGCTACACGACGATGCTGTGGAAGCTGGCCGAGGATCTGCACAAGGCTGACGGCCCGACGCACCTCGCGGTGATTCTGGACAAGGCCGGCACATCGTTCCGCAACGACCTCTACGATCAGTACAAGGCCAACCGTCCGCCGCCGCCAGAGGATCTGGTGCCGCAGTTTCCGCTGATTCGCGATGCGACGCGGGCGTTCAGCCTTGCCTGCATCGAGGAAGACGCGCTGGAAGCGGACGACCTGATCGCCTCCTACGCTCGCGCCGCCACGCTGCG
Source organism: Novosphingobium jiangmenense (assembly GCF_015694345.1). Lineage (GTDB taxonomy): Bacteria > Pseudomonadota > Alphaproteobacteria > Sphingomonadales > Sphingomonadaceae > Novosphingobium > Novosphingobium jiangmenense. The sequence goes on along the minus strand of NZ_JADQDC010000005.1, from coordinate 189,821 downwards.
GGGTTGGGACGTGACGATCGTCTCCTCCGACAAGGACCTGATGCAGCTCGTCGGCAAGTGCGCCACCGGTGGTGGCTGCATCGACATGCTCGATACGATGAAGAACCAGCGCATCGACATTCCCGAGGTGGTCGAGAAGTTCGGCGTGCCCCCGGAGAAGGTCGGCGACGTTCTCGCGCTTATGGGCGATTCGGTCGACAACGTGCCCGGCATCCGCGGCATCGGCCCCAAGACGGCGACCAAGCTGATCCAGGAATACGGCGATCTCGAATCGGCGCTCGCCGCTGCTCCCTCGATGAAGGCTGGCAAGCTGCGTGAGAGCCTGATCGAGCAGGCCGAGATGGCCCGCCTCTCGCGCGTGCTGGTGCAGCTCAAGGAGGATTGCCCGCTGCCCATCCCTATCGAGGACTTCGCGCTCGGGCAGATTCCGCGCGATCCGCTGGCTGCTTTTCTCGAAGAGCACGGTTTCACCAGCCTGCTGCGTCGCCTCGACGACGGCAAGGGCAGCCCGGGGCCGAAGACGCAGCTCAATCCCGCCAAGCCCGAGAACAAGGCGGCTCCGGCCGCGCCTGCGGGCAATCGCCAGTCGCTGCCGTCGTGGCCTGCGGTCGATCTCGGCGCCTATGCCTGCGTCCAGTCCATGGGCGAGTTGCAGCAATGGATCGCGCGGGCCTTCGAAGCGCGCGTGGTGGCGATCGATACCGAGACGAGCGCGCTCGATGCCATGCGCGCGGATCTGGTGGGGGTCAGCCTCGCCCTTGGCCCCAACGATGCCTGCTACATTCCGCTCGGCCATGGCGGGGCGGACATGTTCGCCGAAAAGCCGGTGCAGATTGACCGCGCCGAAGCGCTGGCCGCGTTGAAGCCGCTGCTGGAAAGCGATGCGGTGCTCAAGGTCGGCCAGAACATCAAGTACGACCTCAACATCCTCGCCCGCCACGGCGTCCATGTCGCGCCGATCGACGATACCATGGTGATGAGCTTCTGCCTCGATGCCGGACGCAGCGAGACGGGCCTTGCCGGGCACGGCATGGACGAACTGGCCGAGCGGCACCTGCTGCACACTACGATGAAGTTCAAGGACCTGTGCGGCACTGGCAAGAAGGCCATCTCCTTCGCCGAAGTGCCGCTGGCTGACGCCACGCGCTATGCGGCCGAGGACGCCGACGTCACATGGCGCCTCCATCGCCTGTTCCAGCCCCGTCTGGTCGACGAGGCGGGGATGCGGATCTACCAGAAGGTCGACCGCCCGCTGGTGCCGGTCGTGGCAATGATGGAGCGCAATGGCATCAAGGTAGACCGCGAGCGGCTCTCCGGCCTCTCCACCGAGTTCGCCGCGCAGATCGCCCGGCTCGAAGGCGTGATCTTCGAGAAGTGCGGGCAGAGCTTCACCATCGGCAGCCCCAAGCAGCTGGGCGAGATCCTGTTCGACAAGCTCGGTTACAAGGGCGGCAAGAAGGGCAAGACCGGGCAGTACTCGACCGATCAGTCGGTGCTGGAAGGGCTGGCCGCACAAGGGGCGGAAGTGGCGACACTGGTGCTGGAATGGCGTCAGCTGTCCAAGCTCAAGTCGACCTACACCGATGCCTTGCAGGCGGCGATCAATCCCGAGACCGGGCGCGTCCACACCAGCTACAGCCTCGTCGGCGCGCAGACCGGACGCCTGTCCTCGAACGAGCCAAACCTCCAGAACATCCCGATCCGCACCGAGATCGGCCGCCAGATCCGCGATGCCTTCGTGGCCGAGCCGGGCAACGTGCTGCTGGCGGCGGACTACAGCCAGATCGAACTGCGCCTTGCCGCGCATATGGCCGACGTTCCGGCGCTGAAGGAAGCCTTCGCTGCTGGCGAGGACATCCACGCACGCACCGCGATGGAGATGTTCGGCACGGTCGATCGTGACACGCGCGGGCGCGCCAAGACGATCAACTTCGCCATCCTCTACGGCATCAGCCGCTGGGGTCTTGGCGGGCGTCTCGGCGTCAGCGCAGACGAGGCGCAGGCGATGATCGATCGCTACTTCGAGCGCTTCCCCGGTATCCAGCGCTACATCCACGAAACCCTGGAGAGCGTGCGCGAGTGCGGCTATTCGCAGACCCTGTTCGGCCGCAAGACATGGTTCCCGCGCATCGGCTCGAAGAACCAGGCCGAGCGCCAGGGCAGCGAACGCGCCGCGATCAACGCCCCGATTCAGGGCACCAGCGCCGACATCATCAAGCGCGCCATGGCCCGCATGATGCCCGGTCTGGCCGAAGCAGGCTTGCCCAACGTGAAGATGCTGCTGCAGGTCCACGACGAACTCGTGTTCGAGCTTCCGGAAGGCGATGTGGAAAAGGCCCGGCCAGTGATCGAGCGCGTGATGGCGACGGCGGCGGAGCCTGCGGTGAAGCTCAGCGTGCCGCTTGGCGTGGAGATCGGTACCGGCCTGTCATGGGGCGCGGCGCACTGACCTTCAGTTCAGCGCCGCGTATCTTGCCAGATCTGCGGTGCCGAGCGTCAGGACCTGATCGTTCGGCACCGAGTTGGTCAGCGCGTAGAACGCCGAGGCCTTGTCGGGGCCGAGGCCCATTTCGCGATAGTAGTCGAGATAGGCGCGGTTGACCGGGTCTGACGCGGCGAAATCGTCGGGTTCATGGCCCTCGTCGTCGATCCACGAGTGGACGACGAATTCGGCGTCTGGCGCCGCACTGCGGCTCGCCCCGGCGAGAAACAGTTCGACTGCGCCCGAGCGGACCGAGCCGTGCTCCGGCACCAGCGTGGCGAGGCCCGCCGCGCGTATCAGCCGACCGAGGCGAAGGTTGGCATGGTCGTCGACCGTGCCGGGGCAGTCGGGCATCTCGAGCACATGGATGCCGGGGAAGGCGCGGAGCATCTTCTGGAAGTCCGCAGGCGAGTAGCTGTCAGTTTCCGCCACAAGCGCGGCGCGGCTGCCGTCGAGCACTTCGAACGGACCGAAGCTGGCAACGCCCTTGACCGCGGCGCGGGGCAGGCCGGCGATGCGTTCGGATCCCGGCTCCTCGACTTCGACGACCGTCGTTTCGGTCCAGGTGACGCCGTTCTCCACCCACGTCCGCGTCGTCACTTCGCGCGCCAGCACCGGCTGGCAGGCGAGCATGGCGCAGATCGCGGGAAGGAGGGCGCGGCGGAGCATGGTGCACCTTCTCCGCGCGCACGACTTGCCGAATTGCCAAGGGACGCGGTTAAGATCGCTTCACCATGTTGGGGGAATGCCTCGGAAATGGCCGCATCCCGCCGCCGCACTGTCGTTCGCCCTGCTAGGCTACGTAGCATTGCGGATGGAGTGCAGGATCGATGGTCGCGCTGGTCTCGACAGTGGCCTATCTCGGACTGGAGGCGCGTGGCGTCGAGGTGCAGTGCCAGGTGGCGCCGGGCATGCCCGCGTTCCGGCTGGTCGGCCTGCCGGACAAGGCCGTGGGCGAAAGCCGGGAGCGGGTTTCGTCGGCGCTGTCCGCGCTCGGCCTGGCGCTTCCGCCCAAGCGGATCACGGTGAACCTCTCGCCTGCCGATCTGCCCAAGGAAGGCTCGCACTACGATCTGCCGATCGCGCTCGCGCTGTTGGCGGCGATGGGCGTGGTCGATCTCGAACAGATCGCCGATTATGTGGCGGTGGGCGAACTCGCGCTCGACGGGCGCGTGCTGCCCTCTCCGGGCGTGCTGCTTGCCGCGCTCCATGCCAGTGGCGAGGACAAGGGCCTGATCTGCCCCGCCGCGCAGGGGCCGGAGGCGCGCTGGGCCAGCGGGATCGACGTGATCGCCGCGCCGGACCTGATCGGCCTGCTCAATCACCTCAAGGGGCAGCACCGCCTGCCTCAACCGTCGCAGGGCGTGGCAGAGCCGCCGCGCCGCATGCCTGACCTCAAGCAGGTCAAAGGCCAGGAAACCGCCAAGCGCGCGCTGGAGATTGCCGCGGCTGGTGGACACAACCTGCTGATGAGAGGAACGCAAGGACCCCTAGCGGAACTTGCTGATATTGAAGGGGAGTTGCTTGCGGCGCTTTGGGCGCGCTATCCTCGCGGTCCATGACGCTTGGGGGGCAGATGAACGAAGACGTGATGGAGAGCCGCGCTAAACTGCTGTTGGGGACGGTCTCAGCACATGCTGGCCTTTTTGCTGCCGTTGTTCCCGCGTTAGTTGGTGTGGACTATCTCGCGGGCCTCTCGTTTTACAGGGGGCATCTCAGGGCCTTTAATTTAAGGGGCGCTATCACGCCTGACCTGTATAGTGTGCTGGCCGTCGGGCCCTTGGGTTTGGCCATTGTGGGCTGCACCTACGCAATCGTTTACTCGATTTCTCGGTTCCTACGACCGCTTGCTACCGTCCTTCCTCAAAGTTGGTTGGCGGGGGTAAAAGGTCAAATCGTTGTAGGGTCAGGCACTCGCGCAGGGCGCACGATTTGGCTGTTCTACGGTGCAACGCTCGTCCTCTATTCTCTCTACGTCCTGCCGGGCTTTTATGCCGGGGTGGTTGCTAGTATCGAGCGGCGAGAGGTCTGCGAGGCGGAGTGCTCCGAGTTGCTAACCGTCAAGGGGCGATTTCGCGGTGAGATCGTGGAGGCAGACAGCGAACGGGCGGCACTCCTTACCTCGTCAGACGAAGTAGTGCTCTTGAAGTGGGACGACGTGTTGCACATCAAGAAAGTGCGGATCGAAAAAAAGCAGGCCAACGCGCAAACGCGCCCGAACCAAGCAATGCCCGCATCAACGCTCCCCGTCCGGGGGACCAGCAAGCCGGTAGACGGTAGAGCGAGCAATCCCTAGCCGCTTGGCGACCGATGCGGGCCCTTCGCCAGCCGCAAGGGCGGCGCGTATGGCCTTGGCGTCAACCGTCGCGGGACGGCCCTTGTAGACGCCCTTGGCCTTTGCAGCCTCTATGCCGTCGCGTTGGCGCTCGGCGCGTATGTCGGTCTCGAACTCGGCGATTACTGCCAAGAGCCCCAAGAGGAGCTTGCCGGTAGACGTTGCGGTATCAATTCCGCCTTGCTGTAGGACCCGAAAGTCAGCGCCTTTGGAATGCACCTGGGCGATGATGTTGTGAAGGTCCCCGGCGGACCGCGCCAACCGATCTAGTCGGGTAATGACCAGCGTGTCACCTTCCCTGATCCAATCGAGGGCGTCGGCTAGGGCAGGGCGCCCGGCGCGGCCCTTCCCGCTTTTCTTCTCGGCGAAGATTTTGGTGCATCCGGCATCCCGGAGCGCGGTCTCTTGAACCTCTAGCGACTGTCCGACGCTAGAGACGCGGGCATATCCGACAAGTGCCATGTCCTGTCCTCCTTTGACGGGAAGGGGCCTTGCGGCCCCGTCCCTTGTCAGTCCGCAAGGCCAAGCAAGCGGTCTAGCGAGGTGCGAATACGGAGCGCTGTGGCAGCCTCCGGGGAGCCGTCTGCCTCCACGTTGAACCGGGGAGCGATATGGGGCGCGCCAACGGTCGAGCGGATGGCGTCGCGGATGCGAAGGGCGGTAGCGGTCTCGGTGGTCATGGTAGCATCTCCTATCCTGCTAGACCGTCCGATTTGGGTCTAGACCCTTTCTAATTGCCTGTCCGATAAATCGCTGTCAACCCTAATCGGACACTTTCCCTCAAGTGGCCGGACGTCCGCCATGGGTATACCTTCTTGGACAGGGACAAGGGCCCGCCGTGCGGTCCCCCTAGGAGGCGCAAAGGACAGCACGGCGGGAAAGTTTGCGGGCGGGGCTCACCCTCCCCGGCAAAGAGCACGGGTTACCGGTCTAGGGAGCCGCCCGCCCGCCCTTCCCGTAGCGCTGTCCGGCGCGCGGCGGGGAAAGAGGGACCGGCCACCCCCTACGGGGGAGCGGCCAAGAGTGAGGCGCGAATATGGGCGTTCGGAATTTCGCGCCAAAATCAATCGTAGGTCTGACCCCGGAAGGTCCATTGCGTCGCCTTGGCGGCCCGCTCGGGATCGCCGGCCGGCTCGACCGGTTCGGGCTCCTCGGGCTCGGGATCGTCAGGAACGAACTGGAACTCGTCCAGCGTATCAACGTAGGTTTCAGCCAAGGTTCCGTTGGGGAGCCTCTCGGTCACCTTGCTACGCTGATCCTCGGGAATGTCCGCCCAAGGATCGAAGTCAGGCGCGCGGTCCTTTGTGATAGCCCACGGCGAAGGGCTTACGCCCCTCGCCTTCTTACGGGCAACCCGGCTCGCGATGCGGGCAAGCCGGTCGGTCACTTGTTGGTCTTGGTCCTACGGATGCCCGCAGCCATGGCGGCAATCCGCTCCTCGGTCTCAGCAGCCGCGGCGCGGCGCTTAGCCTCGGCCATGATGTAGGCTTCGCGGTGTCGCTCCTGAACCTTCCGCACGGACTCCTCTAGCTTCCGCCGGAGGCGGATTTGCCCGCCTTCGCCCATGAGCAAAGCGCGCTCCCGCTGCACCTGGGTCAGCAAGTGAGAGAGGGCGACCATCTGATCCTCGCTCGTGCTGGATATGCCCTCGCCGGTGTCGCGGTCATAGCCCTTGATCTCGGTCATACGCTCGAGGAGCCGCGCCTCCTCTTTCTCGAGCGCAATCGCTTTCTGGTGCTGATCGAAAATCGCTTGCTGGTAGGGCGTGGCCGATGGCCCCGGCCCTTGCAGGACGCGGGCCCCAAGAACCTTGTTACGGGTCTCTTCCGGTAGACCAGTGAAGTCGGTCGGCTTGCCGTCCTGCTCCCCGTTCGGGCGCCAATACTCGGGCCCGGCGGTTCGGAGCAATTCGGTGCGGATGCTCTCGGCAGAGGGCATACCGGGGATGCTGTCTAAGTCGTTGATGTCGTCCATGTGAGTTTCCGTGTTCAAGATGGCTTGTGGCTTGAGCCCATGTCTTTCCGCCGCCCCGGCAGCCACAACCGGAGCGGCGGTCCCTCACAGGACGGCCCCTCACCCACTTTTGAGGGCAAGGAGCGGGGGAACATGGGAATTGGGTAGTCAGGGGGCGTGGCCGCCCCAATTTGCGCTCTACGGTCGCAAAAGTGGCCTTCTGGCACTCCTAGGCGGCCTTGGCAGCCTTCGACCGGGGTCGGACAGCGTGAAGAGGGCAGTTAGCGGACGCACAGTCCTCCACTTGCTCGCGCCAATGGCCGCAGCCTCGGCAGTCTGGATCGTAGAGGCAAGATTTGCACTTCGCGTTGATGGCCGCGCGAAGGCTGACGCTAATGGTCATGGGGTTTCCTATCGTTTCCTGTGGGGTGTCGCGGTCGGCCTTGGCAAAGACCACCGGGAGAGGAGACCAGCCAGAGGAGCGAAGACAGACAGGGCCAAGACAGCGTTAAGGCTGTCGTTATGACTATCCCTCTTGGTCTATCGTCATGTCCCAACCGTAGCGGATCATAATGGATCGCTACGGCACTTCAGGGCTCGTCTTCCCGAAGAGGGGAACCTATTTTTCTTTCGATATGGCCAGCAGGCCATCCATAAATGATCTTTATGGAAAGGCTCGACCATAAGCCAAGGCGGTTTCGCCTCCCTGCTTCCAGTGGAACCGGAGTTCGCCTGTCCGGTAATCGACCGTCACCCCGGAGAACAAAACACGCATGGCAGCATTGACCAGCCCCTTGTCTGGCGAAGCCTCCCCGCTGGCCGCTTCGAGGGCGTCGAATAGCCGCTCGGCCCGCGCACGGATCAACCCTTGGTCCGTCATGGTCCGCCGCTCCTCAACCGCCTCTAGCGCCGCTTGGAGAGTTCCTAACTCGGCCTCTAGCTTCGCCAGCCGCGCGGCGCCGGCTTTCGACGGGTGAGCCTCCAAGGCCTCGGCAAGGTCCGTCATGTGCGCCACGGTCCCCGCTATGTTGCTTTCGAGGGAGAGGGCTTCCCGGTCTAGGTCCTGTCCGGCTTTCCCGGCTGGAATGTCCTTCAAGGCCAATTCCGGGTGAGAGAGGATAGCGCCCTCTACGTCCGGCAAGCGGACCGATTGGTAAGAGCAACCCGCCCCGGCCTTGGCGCGGGTGCAGACCAGCCGCGCAACGCCAGCCTTGGCAACGCTCCCCTTGTAAACCCTCGTCATGGCCCCACCGCAAAGCGGACAGCGCGCCAGACCGGCAAGGATGTTGGCAATCGGGCGGGAACCGGCAAGGCCCCTAGCGGCTCCCGTCTCGCCGTCCTTCAAGGCCCGCACGGCAAGCCATGTTTCCTGCTCGATAATCGCCGGGAAGGCCCCGGCAATGGGCTCCTCCTCCACACGGACCTTGCGGCCCTCCCGGTGCTCGATATGCCCCGGCGTGAGTTCCCCGATCACGGCCCGATTGCGTAGCAACTTGGCGACCGACGAACGGTGCCAGATGCGACCGCGACCAAGGGGCGGCACTCCCTCCCGGTTGAACCGCTCGGCAATCTTGTGCTCCCCTTCACCGGAGAGAGTGAGGGAGTAGACCCGCCGGACAATCGCGGCTCTGTCCTCGTCTACCTGCCACCCGGAGCCGTCCGCAACCAGCCACGCGGGAGCCTTGCGGGTCAGCCTTTCCGCTTCCCCGGCGCGAACCTTGCGGCGCTTCTCGTTCCACGCAGCGGCGACCCGACGGCCTTTGATGGCGCTCTCTTCATGCGCCCGCACGGCGACCATGAGCGCGACCATGAGGCCTAGTCCGTTGTCCTGCCGGAGCGTTTCGCGGGAGTAGACCCGCCCGTCTGTCAGCGTTGCGACGTTCACCCCGGACCTTAGGAGGTCGGTAAGCTCCGCCATGGCGTCTAGCGGTTCCATGCGGGAGAGGCGGTCTAGGCTTTCGATCAAGAGGATCGAACCCGGTTCGATGAGACCCTCCCGGACCCGCTCCCGGAATTGAGCAAGAGCGGCCCCCGGCGCAAGGTTCCCGCCCTTGAAAGCCGAAACGCCCTCGTCATGGAACGTTAGGGCCTCGTCCAGTTCCAAACCGTGCCTATCAGCGAAGGCGCGCGCGGCCTCCGTCTGTCGGCGGTAGCTGTCGCCCTTGGATTGCTCGGGCGTCGAAAAGCGGCTGTAGCTGTAGACCTTGGCCATCGGGAAACTGTGGCGCATCGCTAGGGCTCCTTCAAGGGGTCCCTATGGTCTACACATGCTGATGATCGGGCCGCCGGGCGCGGGCAAGTCGCTGATGGCCTCGTGCCTGCCGGGCATCCTGCCGGAACTGACCCCGTCCGAGGCGCTGGAAGTGTCGATGGTGGCATCGGTCGCAGGCACGCTTGAGGATGGCCGCATCAGCCGCGCCCGGCCCTTTCGCGCGCCACATCATTCCGCTTCGATGGCGGCGTTGACCGGGGGCGGGCTGAAAGTGCGGCCGGGAGAGGTCAGCCTTGCCCACCTCGGCGTGCTGTTCCTCGATGAACTGCCCGAATTCCAGCGCGCCGTGCTCGATTCCTTGCGTCAGCCGCTGGAGACGGGCGAGGTCACCGTCGCCCGGGCCAATGCCCACGTCACCTTCCCGGCCCGCGTGCAGCTTGTCGCGGCGATGAACCCTTGCCGCTGCGGCCATCTCGGCGATCCCGCGCTGGGCTGCAGCCGCGCGCCGCGCTGCGCCGGGGACTATCAGTCGAAGGTGTCAGGCCCGTTGCTCGATCGCATCGATCTGCATGTCGAGGTCGATCCGGTATCCGCCGCCGATCTTGCCCTGCCGCCGCCAGCCGAAGGCTCGGACCAGGTTGCGGCGCGGGTCGTGCGGGCAAGGGCGGTGCAGGTCGCCCGGCTTGAGGGCAGCGGCATGCGCAGCAATGCCGAATTGAACGGAGACCTGCTCGATACGCACGCCACGCCTGACGAGCCGGGACGAAAGCTGCTCGCCCAGGCCGCCGAAGCCATGCGCCTGTCCGCGCGCGGCTATACCCGCATGTTGCGCGTGGCACGGACGATTGCCGATCTGGCGGGCGCGGACACCGTGGGCCGCATTCACGTGGCCGAAGCGCTCAGCTATCGGAGAATCGCGCCGCGCGCTTGAAGGATTGTTCACGCAGTGGCGCCGTGTTTTCAGACTTGAATCACGCAAAGACGCGAAGACGCAAAGGGGGGGGCGAGCTTCCGGCGAAGCTGCTTCATTCCCGGTCCGAGGTTTGTTGCAAGAAGCCAGGCCTGCGGCGCTCACAACATCTTCGCGTCTTTGCGTCTTCGCGTGAGAAAACTCTTTAACCCTTCTCCCCGCGTCTGCGTGAAACCTTCTTAAAGATTCCGCCCGAGGAAGATCAGCAGCATCGCCCCGATCACCGAGGCGAGGCAGCCCGCACGGTTTACGCCTTCGCCGAATGTCCCGCCCGATTTCCAACTGGCGAACACTCCCGCCACGAGCGCTCCGCCGATGCCGAGCAGGACGGTCTTCAGAAAGCCGATGTCGACGTCGCCGGGATAGAAGAACCGCGCCAGCACGCCGACCACCAGGCCGGTGAAGACGATCGAGATCAGATTCAGCACACCTGCACTCCGTTCCTGTGGACACCACATATGGTGGCGGTTGACGGATTCTTGTCCACAATTTGGTGATCGGGGCGAAAAATATTTCGACGAGCGTCGTTTCCCCCTTGAACAGCAGGTCTTCCCGCGCGTCGCTGCACTGCACAATGCTCTTTGCGGCGACGAAGCGAATCGCACGTGCGACGAATCGAGTCCTAGTCCGGACGTTTACCCTCTTGTGTCTGAATCCGGTTGAGGCACTATGGGTTGTGGTCGGGCTTCAGGGGGACCTCTAAACCTAGTTTAGAGCGCTTGGGCGTGTTTTGCGCGCAATGGCAGTGCTTTGCCTGCGCGAGGAGCACGAAGGCCGCGATCGATGAATTCGGAGCCGAGCGCGTGCGGAACAGCATTGTTCCACTTTCGTTCCGTCTCCTGTAGGATCGGGAACGCACCCGATTCGAAGCTGGACTGATCGCTGCGGCTTCTGGCCCGGCGTGCGAACGGGGGTTGAACGTGGATTTCAGGACTGGAGACGGCTCCGTGGTTGCGCAGGACGAACTGGCACTTGCAGACGCTGCAGCAGCCGCTGGCGGTGAAGCAAAGGCGCTCGACATGAACAGCAAGGACGCAGGCAGCGACGCGCTCGTCGCGGGCATGGCGGCAACGGTTGCGGCGGCCGCAGTCGCGGCGGCACCGGTCAGCGATTCCAAGAAGGTCAATCCGCGCCGCTTCACCATCGTCACTGACGACAGCCGCGATGCGCGCCTGACCGATTTCGGCAAGGACACGCTCGACGACCGCTACCTGCTTCCGGGCGAGAAGTATCAGGACCTGTTCGCGCGCGTGGCCGATGCCTATGCCGACGATCAGGAGCACGCCCAGCGCCTCTACGACTACATCTCGAAGCTGTGGTTCATGCCGGCAACGCCGGTGCTTTCGAACGGCGGCACCGGGCGCGGATTGCCGATCTCGTGCTACCTCAACTCGGTCGATGACAGCCTCGAAGGCATCGTTGCCACCTGGAACGAGAACGTCTGGCTCGCCTCGCGCGGCGGCGGCATCGGCACCTATTGGGGCAAGGTCCGCGGTATCGGCGAATCTGTCGGCCTCAACGGCAAGACCAGCGGCATCATCCCCTTCGTGCGCGTGATGGATTCGCTGACGCTGGCGATCAGCCAGGGCTCGCTGCGCCGTGGCTCGGCCGCCTGCTACCTTGACGTCTCGCACCCCGAGATCGAGGAGTTCCTCGAAATCCGCAAGCCTAGCGGTGACTTCAACCGCAAGGCGCTGAACCTGCACCATGGCGTGCTGCTGACCGACGAGTTCATGGAAGCCGTGCGCGATGGCGCCGAATTCCACCTGCGCTCGCCGAAGGACGGCTCGGTGCGCAGCACCGTCGACGCGCGCTCGCTGTTCCAGAAGCTCGTCGAAACCCGCCTCGCCACGGGCGAGCCCTACATCGTGTTCAACGACACGGTGAACCGCATGATGCCCAAGCATCACCGCGAACTGGGCCTCAAGGTCTCGACCTCGAACCTCTGCTCGGAAATCACCCTGCCGACGGGCCGCGACCACCTCGGCAACGATCGCACCGCGGTGTGCTGCCTGTCCTCGCTCAACCTCGAGACCTGGGACGAGTGGAACGGCGACAAGCGCTTCATCGAGGACGTGCTGCGCTTCCTCGACAACGTGCTGCAGGATTATATCGACCGCGCGCCCGACGAGATGGCCCGCGCCAAGTATTCCGCCGCGCGCGAACGCTCGGTCGGCATGGGCGTGATGGGCTTCCACTCCTTCCTCCAGCTCAAGGGCATCGCCTTCGAGAGCGCGATGGCCAAGGCGTGGAACCTCAAGATGTTCAAGCACATCGCCGCCAAGGCGGACGAGGCTTCGATCCTGCTCGCGCAGGAACGCGGCGCGTGCCCGGACGCTGCCGAAATGGGCGTGATGCAGCGCTTCAGCTGCAAGATGGCAATCGCGCCGACCGCGTCGATCTCGATCATCTGCGGCGGCACGTCTGCCTGCATCGAGCCGATCCCGGCCAACATCTACACGCACAAGACCCTGTCGGGCTCGTTCGTGGTCGAGAACCCCTATCTCAAGAAGCTGCTCGCGGCGAAGAGCAAGGATTCCACCAACGTGTGGAACTCGATCCTCGAACAGGGCGGCTCGGTCCAGCACCTCGATTTCCTGAGCCCCGAGGAAAAGGCCGTGTTCAAGACCAGCTTCGAGATCGATCAGCGCTGGCTGCTCGAATTCGCGGCGGACCGCACGCCCTACATCGACCAGGCCCAGTCGCTGAACCTCTACATCCCGGCCGACGTCGACAAGTGGGACCTGATGATGCTCCACTTCCAGGCGTGGGAGAAGGGCATCAAGAGCCTCTATTACCTCCGCTCCAAGTCGGTCCAGCGCGCAGGCTTTGCCGGCGGCGTCGAAGCGGACAACACCGCCGAGGCCCCGAAGATCGAACTGTCGGCCGGCCAGACCGACTACGAGGAATGCCTGGCCTGCCAGTGATGGTGGTGCCAGTCCTGCCCCTCGCTTAGGCGAACCATGCTCCGTCCGGCAGTCTCCGTGCGTCACAAGACGTCAGACCGACTGCCGGACAGCACATCCCCGTTACACCCCGCGACACTTTGCGGCTGGCGCACCCCTGCGACAATCCGCGACAAGACTTGTGCTTGCACGATCCCAGTCAGGCCCGCTAAGGCGGCTTTGTCTATTCTTGCGATCAATTCGCATTATCAAAGGGGTTCGTTTCATGCGCAAGTGGCACCGCTGGATCACGGTGTTCTTCGGGGTCTTCATGATCTGGATGGCGTTTACCGGCGTCGCCAGTCACGTGACGGCGCTCTGGCCGTCGGGCGAGCAGGCCGGGCCACCGCCGGTTCCGCAGGGCTTCGTCTGCCCCGAAACCATGATGTGCCGTCCCAAGGCGCCTCCGGGCGGCATGAAGTCGCTGGTCGGCTGGTTTCACCACCTGCATTCGGGCGAGGAATTCGGGCCGCTCGGCACGGCGATCTCGCTGATGACCGGCTTCGCGCTGCTGTTCTTCAGCATTTCGGGCCTGTGGATGTACTTCTCGATGTGGAAGAACCGCAAGGTCCGCAGCCTCAAGCCCGGCTGGTTCTGGAAGTAATTAGAAGCACAAGCTTTGGACGCGGTGTCGGGTCGCTGCCCCGGCCCGGCTACCTCGCAGGTATGCTCTGGGTGGCCGGGCCGGGGGAGCGGGTCGGCACCGCAAGCCTTCTGCGGATGCGGAAGGCGCACCCAACGAACAAGAAAAACGCCCCGCCTTTCGGCGGAGCGCTCTCCGGTCGCGTGGCACGACCTGGTCCCGAAGGGGGCGGGACGTTCTTGCGGTCCGGAGACGGACGGCGAAAATGCCTCGCAGCCTTTCCGGACGTAAACTGGCCGGACTTATTCTTCTTCCAGCATGCCCCAGGCGACATCGCCATTGGCGGAGAGGCGCACCTTGTCGCCCTCGATTTCGGCAACGAGCCCGGTGGAGAGGTAATGATGGTGGCCCGAATGGGTTCCGCCTTCAAAGCCTGCGTCCGAATCCTTGCGCGTCAGCTTGATCCGGCCACCCTCGACGCCGTCGACGGTGCCGATGTGGACGCCGTCCGCGCCGATCACTTCCATGTGCTCGCGGATGCCGGCCATCTGGCCGCTTCCCATCTGACCCCCACCCATCTGACCCTGCCCGGCATCGAATTGCACCTGTTGCCCCTCGGTGCCGGAATTGTCGGAGCGCGAGCTCATCGGGCCCTGGTTCTGCCGTTCCGACTGCTGGCCCATCTGGCCACCGGTGTAGTCGCCGCTCCAGCGGTCGCCGCCGGTCTGCTGGTCTGCGCCGCCGGGGCTGCGGATGCCTTCCTGCCGGTCCGCCTGTCCGGTGCCGCCCTGCTGTTGCTGCTGCCGCTCTCCGGCATTGGCGCCGGTGACGTTGCGGGAATCGTTCGGCTCATACTCGCCCATGGCAATTCTCCTGCGATTTCAGTGGTGTCGCGTGGGCGCAGCGATCCGCGCGCCCTTGCTCTCACAACCGCCCGCCGCACCCGCCGTTCCGCCCGGAAACCCGGCGCCGCGCCAGTCCGATGGCCCCTGTCGCCGGGCCGAGGGTTCCTGCCCCAAAGGACACGATTCATGGGCGTGGAAAACCCCGCCACTATCCCCCGCAAAGGCCCCACGCGCGCTTTTGCCCGGCCGCATCAGACCTTACATTGACAGAATCAGCACAGGACCAGCCCCATGCCCCTTCTTGAAGCCCGCCCCACCTACAAGCCCTTCGAATATCCCTGGGCCTACGAGTTCTGGAAGCGCCAGCAGCAGATCCACTGGATGCCCGAGGAAGTGCCGCTGGGCGAGGATTGCCGCGACTGGGCGCAGAAGATCTCGGATCATGAGCGCAACCTGCTGACGCAGATCTTCCGCTTCTTCACCCAGGCCGACGTGGAAGTGCAGAACTGCTACCACGAACAGTACGGCCGCGTGTTCAAGCCGACCGAGGTCAAGATGATGCTCGCCGCCTTCTCCAACATGGAGACGGTGCACATCGCCGCCTATTCGCACCTGTTAGACACCATCGGCATGCCCGAGAGCGAATACGGCATGTTCCTCGAATACGAGGAGCTGAAGGCCAAGCACGATTACCTGCAGACCTTCGGCGTCGACAACGACGAGGACATCGCCCGCACGCTCGCCATGTTCGGCGGCTTCACCGAAGGGCTGCAGCTCTTCGCCTCGTTCGCGATGCTGATGAACTTCCCGCGCTTCAACAAGATGAAGGGCATGGGCCAGATCGTCTCGTGGTCGGTCCGCGATGAATCGCTCCACTGCGAAGGCATCACCCGCCTGTTCCACGCCTTCGTCAAGGAGCGCGGCTGCCTGACCAAGGCGGTGAAGGAAGACATCATCGACTGCTGCCAGAAGACGGTGCGCCTCGAAGACGCCTTCATCGACCTTGCCTTTGAACAGGGCCCTGTCCCGGGCATGAGCGCCAAGGAAATCAAGCGCTACATCCGCTACATCGCCGACTGGCGCCTGAGCCAGCTCGGCCTGCCCGCGATCTACATGATCGAAGACCACCCGCTCCCCTGGCTCGCCCCGCTGCTCAACGGCGTCGAACACGCCAACTTCTTCGAAACCCGCGCCACGGAATACTCGAAGGCGGCAACGAAGGGCGACTGGAACACGGTGTGGAGCAGCTTCGACAAGCGCCGCAGCGCCAAGTCGGCGGCGAACGTGGAAGCGCCGGTTGAGGTGGATGTTGACATGTTCGGCGCTGCGGGGATTGCGGCGGAGTGAGGTTTGGGGGGTGAAGAGGTAAGAAGGGATTGATGCGAGGGGCTAGGCCCCTCGCGCTCCCAGCTAGAGGTACACATTTGCTGCAGACATTTCTCAATTCAACTGAAGGAATTTCAGCGCTGCTTTCGGCGCTAAGTACAATTTTTTCAGTTTGGGCTGCGAAGGTTTTGCAAGGCCGAGTGAGGCTAGTTTTTTTCAGTCCTCCATCGACATTCTTTACCTTAAAAAATGACGGTGATCCGATCCCAGTGCAGCTGCGCTCAGGTCAAGTCATGATTCAGAATCTTGGCCGATTGGCCGCAACAGATGTTGAAGTCATAGCATCGGCCGGACCACCTGCGGGATACACTCTCGTTCCTCCAGTTTCCCACTCAGCAGAGATGAACTCACACGGGAATTGGGTCTTAAAGATAAATTTTATCGCTCCAAAAGAAGTCATAACAGTTCAGATATTGAACGGACCGAATATTGATTCGGTCAGAAGTGCCGATTGTGTGGCAAAGTACGTTCCAGTCGTGCATCAGAGGCAATTTCCTGCATGGTTTAATGCCTCAGCAGTCTTTCTGATGCTCGTTGGGGTAGTTTCCATATTCTACATCTTTTGGCGCAGTATCATTTGACGCTATTCAAATGCCCACCCCCGGCCCCTCCCGCTTGCGGGAGGGGAGAAGGAAGGGTTTCCTGTGGCGCGGCGGTGTTCTTGTCCCCCTCCCGCAGGCGGGAGGGGTTAGGGGTGGGCATCCGGCGTTAGCCGGACAAACCCTAAGCGCCGGGCATCGACGGCCAGGCGAATGGCGGTCGCCACGCCTTCGACGTTCCCGTGCACATCGGCGTTGGTGAAGCGCAGCACCTGATAGCCCGCCTGCGCCATCCAGCGATCGCGCGCGGCGTCGTGCTCAGGCCGCAGGTCGTGGCTGTAACCGTCAAGCTCCACCACGATCATCAGGTCCCGGCAGAGGAAATCGGCGAAGTAGGGGCCGACGGGCATCTGGCGGCTGAACTTTGCGCCCAGTGCACTGCCGGAAAGACAGCGCCACAGCTTGCGCTCCATCGGCGTTGCCTCGCGGCGGAGAGTGCGCGCGCGGACGGTGTTGCGGGGTTTGAACTCGCGCATGGGCGCAAGGTTGCCTCCGGTTGGCGCGGGGGCAAGGTTGGATGGTGCGGAAATGGTGGGTTCTGGTTTCGGTTCGCCTGTTCGGCGAATGCCCACCCCCAACCCCTCCCGCCTGCGGGAGGGGGGAAGAAACGGGAGCGCCTTCCCGCTTGCGGGAGGGGGGAAGAAAGGGGCGCTCTTGCCCCCAACCTGCTAATGATGGCACATGGCTCTACCATGCCGCTGGACTTCTCTCCCCTCGCAAATGCCGTCGCCCGACTCGACGAGGGCCTCGCGCGATTCCGTACCGACGAAAGCGACACGCAGATTCGTGACGGGCTGATCCAGCGGTTCGAATTCACGTATGACCTTGCCCACAAGATGCTCCGCCGTGCGCTGGAGGAGGGGGCCGCCAATCCAGAGGCGATTGATCGGCTGACTTTTCCTGACCTTATCCGCACCGGGGTGGAGCAGGGTCTCGTCGCCGGGCAGTGGGCCGAATGGCGCACGTTCCGCGAGATGCGCAACATCACCTCGCACACTTATGACGAGGCCAAGGCAGTGCAGGTCGTCGCCGCGATCCCGGCGTTTCTGGCAGAGGCGCGCGGTTTGCTGGACCGCTTGCAGGCGCGGGCGTGAACGCGGCTTTGCATCTCTCCGACGAGGAACTGGCAGAAGTCCGCGCAATCCTGCGGCAGTGGCTGCCTGAGGGTGCAACGGTCCGAGTCTTTGGCAGCAGGGCCGGGGGCCAGCCCAAGCCATGGTCCGATCTCGATCTCGCGCTGCTGGCAGCTGACGCACTTCCGCTCTCGCTGATGGCGGCCTTGCGCGACGCCTTCGATGAATCGGCGCTTCCGTGGAAGGTCGATCTGGTCGATTGCCGCAGCGTCTCGCCGGAATTCGCCGCGATCATCGATCGTGACGGCGTGGTGCTTCTCTGACATAGCGCTGTCCCATGCAACTCGACGACCAGCTCCGCCGCTATTTCGGCACCGATGATCTGCCCGCCGTCACCCCCGATGCCTTTGCGGCGGGGATCGAGAAGATGCTGGTTGATTTCGGGCTGGAGAAGGACCGCGCCCGCCGGTTCGGGCTGTGGTCGCTGCTGCACATGCTTGGGTCTGCGCCCGATCTCGACGTGGCGTTCAAGGATGCCGAGGATCGTGAGGCGGCGCGCGATTTCATGGATATGATAGACCGTGCCGCAAGCGCTGGCTGAGCTGCCGCTGCTGAAGATCGCGGGCGGCTGGCTGCTGCTGGTCAACCTGCACACCTTCACTGCTTTCTGGTCTGACAAGCGCGCCGCCTTGCGTGGGACCTGGCGCACCCCCGAATCGAGCCTGCTTATGGGCGCGTTCCTCGGCGGCACGCCCGGCGCCTTCCTCGCGCGGCGCGTGTTCCGTCACAAGACGCGCAAGCAGCCCTTCGTCGGCCAGTTGAAGGCGATTGCCTTCCTGCAATTCGTGGCGCTCGGCGGCGCGGTGGGCTGGCACATCGGCGGCATGTTGCAGGCCTGACGCAATCGCCGTTTGACGACGCAGCCGACTGCGCGCACTCTCCCGTCCGGATGGAGGGGTGTGCCTATGCCGGCGCTGTTCTGGGGTTTCCTGGCGATCGTGATTGTCGTGATCGGGCTGGCGCTGATTGCGCTGCGGCCGCAGCTTCCGGCGTCGGACCGGCCCAAGGACAAGGGCCACGGTTCCGGCGGCATGTGGTGGGCTACCGACGCCGGCAGCGGCGATTGCGGTGACGGCGGCTGCGACTGATCTTCCGGCATAGCAGGCAAGCAAAAAGGGCGGCTTCCCCCCGGACGCCGCCCTTCCCGTAACCCGCCGCAGCAGGTCGAAAAGTCTTGAAGGTCAGGCCGTCGCCTGCTTGCCGTACCGCCGCCGCGCGACCAGCGCTGCCGCTGCCGCGCCGAACAGGATCACCATCGAAGGCTCCGGCACTTCGGTGCCGCTGCTGGTCGACGAAGTCGTCGTGGTGCTGCCGCCGTTCGAGCTCGACGAGGTGGAGGAAGAGGTCGACGAGGAGGTCGAAGACGATGTCGACGAAGAGGTCGAGCTTGAGGTGGAGCTGGACGTTGACGACGAGGTCGACGAACTCGAGGTAACGTTGCCCGAGGAGGTGGACGACGAGGTCGAGGAGCTTGTGCTGACGTTCCCGCTCGACGTGCTGACGTTCCCGCTCGAGGTCGAGACATTGCCACTCGACGAGGAGACGTTGCCGCTGCTCGTGCTGACGTTGCCCGAAGACGTGCTGACCGAGCCGCTAGACGTGCTGACATTGCCCGACGAGGTGGAGGTCGAAGTCGAGACGCCGCCGGTCGATGTGGAAACGCCGCCGGTGGTGGTCGAGCTGGTGATGCCGCCCGAACTGGTCGAGGTCGACCCGCCCGACGTCGAAGACGAGGTCGAGCCGCCCGAGGTGGAGGAGGAGCCGGTGCTGGTCGAGGAGACCACCACGCTGCCGCCGCCCCCGCTGCTGCCGCCGAAGAACCCGCCGAAGAAGCCGCCACCGAACCCGCCGATGCCGCCGCCGCCGATCACCACCGGCACGCCGCCGCCGGTCGAACCGGTCGGTTGCGGGGGCATGGGCGGCATGTAGGGCACCGGCACCATCGCCATCTGCGGCGCGGGTTCGCAGGTCTTCGTGGTCGTGGTGGTGACGATCCGGCGAGCGCGGTGGATCTCGCGCTTGGCCGGGCGCTTGGCGATGCGCTTGGCGGGTTTGGTCGTCTTGACCTTGACCGGCTTGACGTGGTGGATCTCGCCCTTCGAAGGCGCTTCCGACACGTGCACCGCGCCGCCGCCGAGCATAGCCCCTCCCGCCGCCGCCGCTGCCAGTTTTGCCAATGCCATCCGAACCGACATGATCGTTGCTTCCGTTACGTCTCTTGGCGGACGGGCTACCAGAAGCGGGTTAATGCTCTGCTGACCCTTCCTTACCGATCGAAGAACGCAGATGGCGCGCGCGGGGGCAATGCCGTTAACCGTGTTTCAGCTTGTGAATCTGACCGAAAACGGGACCGGAGCGGACGCGGGGTTAACTCTGTGCCAGAATGGGACCGAACTGCGCGCGAGGGTGAAGCCTTGAATCCAACTCTACGGCAACTCCCCCGCAACTCCCCCCTGACTCTCCCGCAACTCTCGCGGACGGGGGGCAGACTCGGGCGCTACTCGGGCTGGTCGAACAGCGAGGGCGTGGACCCGGTCGGGGGCGTCAGCCCGAGGTGCTGCCAGCCGCGATCGTTGAGGCAGCGACCGCGCGCGGTGCGGGCAATCATGCCGAGCTGGATCAGGTAGGGCTCGATCACTTCCTCGATCGTATCGCGCGGTTCGGACAGACCGGCGGCGAGCGTCTCCACGCCGACCGGGCCGCCCTTGTAGATGTCGGCGATCATCGTCAGGTAGCGGCGGTCCTGCAGGTCGAGCCCGATCTTGTCGACCTCGAGTCGGGTCAGCGCATTGTCGGCGATGGCCTGCGTGATCTTCTCGGCGCCCGCCACTTGCGCGAAGTCTCGCACCCGGCGCAGCAGGCGGCCGGCGACGCGGGGGGTGCCGCGTGACCGGCGGGCGATTTCGGTGGCGCCGCCCTTGTCGATGCCGATGCCCATCAGCGATGCCCCGCGCGCGACGACGCGTTCGAGTTCCTCGACCGAATAGAACTGCAGCCGCACCGGGATGCCGAAGCGATCCCGCAGCGGCGTCTGCAGCAGGCCCTGCCGCGTCGTCGCGCCGATCAGGGTGAAGGGCGGCAGGTCGATCCGCACCGAGCGGGCCGAGGGACCCTCGCCGATCATCAGATCGAGCGCGCGGTCTTCCATTGCCGGGTAGAGCACTTCCTCGACAACGGGATTGAGGCGGTGAATCTCGTCGATGAACAGGACGTCGCCGTGTTCGAGGTTGGTCAGCAGCGCGGCGAGGTCTCCCGCCTTGGCGATGACCGGGCCGGAGGTGGCGCGGAAGTTGACGCCCAATTCGCGCGCGATGATCTGGGCGAGCGTGGTCTTGCCCAAGCCCGGAGGGCCGAAGAACAGCACATGATCCATCGCCTCGCGCCGCTGCTTGGCACTTTCGATGAACACCTGCAGGTTGTCCTTGGCACCCGCCTGCCCGACGAACTCGGCCAGCGTCTTGGGCCGCAACGCGGCGTCCTGATCCTCGATCTGCGAGGCGGCGGAGAGGAGGGGGGTATCGGTCATTGATTAGCTGGCAGCCCTCTTCAGCGCCACGCGCACAAGATCGTTCAGCCCGGCATCCTCGCCCAGTTCCTTGACCGCCGCAGCCACGGCGCTGCTCGCCACGGCGGGTTTGAAGCCGAGGTTTTGCAAGGCCGAGACGGCGTCGGCGCCGGCGTTGCCCGGGGGCGGGGTGAAGGCTTCGCCGCTGCCCATGCCGACGGGGGAGGTGTAGCCTGCGAGGCCGCCTGCCTTGTCCTTCAGCTCGTTGACGATGCGGCTGGCGAGTTTGGGGCCGACGCCGTTGGCGCGGGCGACCATGGCGGCGTCGCCGTGGGCGCAGGCGCGCTGGAGTTCTTCGACTGCGAGTGCCGATAGAATCGCGAGGGCGACCTTGCTGCCAACGCCTTGCACCGCTGTCAGCAGGCGGAACCATGCGCGTTCCCCTGCGCTGGTGAAGCCGATCAGGCGCTGGTCGGTCTCGCTCACCTGCATCTCGGTGTGAATGACGACCTTGTCACCCCGGATGCCGAGATGGGTGAGCGTCTTGGCCGAGCAATGGACGAGATAGCCGACGCCGTTCACGTCGATCACGGCCCAGTCGGGCCCGGTGTCGTCAAGAATGCCGGTGAGCTTGGCGATCATGGTTTGTTCCTATGGCAGGAACTTTTTGCCGTGGCCAGAGGCTAACCGCGCCAAATGCGAGGAGAGAGGGCGCTTGCGGACGATGCGTTGCGCGCGCGAAAGTGCCGGATGCCCACCCCCAGCCCCTCCCGCCTGCGGGAGGGGGGAAGAAGGAGGAGCCTCCCGTCTGCAGTGTCGTATACGTCAATCGTTGGCTTGCTGGTCTTCCGGCACGTCGTCCCATGGGCGGTAGTAGAGCGTGGCGCAGTCGTGCGCGAGGATGCCGCCGGTCAGCGTGAGGTCGTCCTTCCAGGCATCCGCCACGAAGTCGAGCGTCGAGAGGTGGCGGTCTTCGAAGTACATTTCGTGGACGTCTTCCCGGCCTGCGCCATAGACGATGCGCGAGATGCCGGCCCAGATCGAGGCCATGGTGCACATGCCGCAGGGCTGGAGCGTGGAATAGAGCGTGGCACCGGGAAAGCGCATCTCTCCGCAAGATTTGCCCGCAGCGCGGATCGCCATGACTTCGGCGTGGGCGGTGGCGTCGCAGTGTTCGGCGGTACGGTTGACGCCGTGCGAGAGCAACTGGCCGTCGCGCACGATGATCGCGGCGATCGGGGTGTTGGCGGGATCGGTGCCCTTGCGGGCGATTGCAAGGTCCCTTGCGCGCGCCATCCACTCTTCATCGCTCGGTCTGTCGTTCAGTGCTTCCATCCGGAGCATACGCCAGATGCACGCGGGCGTTCCGGAGGCGATGGGGCTGGCTGAACCCTTGCACCCAGGTCGTCGTCATTGCGAGCGGAGCGAAGCAATCCAGAGCGGTTCTGCGCCGACTCTGGATTGCTTCGTCGCTGCGCTCCTCGCAATGACGAAGCTTTGGCGTTTAGCGGTGGCTGCCGAGCATGTTGGCGTGGGTGATGGCCACGGCAAGCGCGTCGGATGCGTCCTCGCCCGCCAACTGGACTCCGGGCAGGAGGATCTTGAGCATGTGCTGGATCTGCTGCTTTTCCGCGCCGCCGGTGCCAACCAGCGCCTTCTTGATGACCTTGGTCGGATACTCCGCAACCGGAATGCCCGCGCGTGCGACAGCGACCATGGCAACGCCGCGCGCCTGCCCGAGCTTGAGCGTGGACTGCGGGTTGACGTTTACGAAGACCTCTTCGACCGCGCCGGTATCTGGCTTGTAGATGTCGATCACCGCAGCGAGGGCGGAATCGAGTTCGACCAGACGCGAGGCCATGGTTGCCTTGTTGTCGGTGCGGATCTGGCCGTTGGCGATGTGGCTCAAGCGGCTGCCCGACTTGGCGACTACGCCCCATCCGGTGACGGTGAGGCCGGGGTCGATACCCAAAATGATCATCTTACAACTTGAGTCCGAAGCGCGGGCCTACCTGCATCATCGCCAGATAGAGCAGCACGGTCAGCACACAGCCGCCGACCAGCGCGATCCAGAACGGCACGCCGTGGCGCAGCAGCGCCGGGATCACGAGGAACATCGGGAGCGAGGGCAGAACATACCAGAACGTCGCCTCGGCATGGATCGCCATGTTCTCCGCATCGGGCCGGGCGTTCCACAGGAACACCATGCCGAGCACCGAGACAAGCGGGAGGGAGGCGACCAATGCGCCGACGGCGGGAAGCTTGCGCCCGATCTCCGAGATCAGCGCGATGAGCAAGCCGGACAGCACGGCCTTGATGGCGAGCGGCATCATGGTTCAGTAGATCATCTCGAAGGGCCCGCCGGGTGTTTCGGCACCATCCCAGCTTTCGGGCGCCGCCGTCGCAAGGTCGTCGTAGGCAGCCCAATTGAAGGATGATGCAGACTTGCAGGCGAGGCTGGCGAGGGTGCGTTCGCCAGAGGTTCCCTGCAGCACCTCGATCCCCGATGAGCGGCGGCCGGGCGTCTCGTTGAGGCTGCCGGTCTCGTCGACATGGACGACGTAATGCGTCTGTCCGTTGGTGAAGCGGAGGTAGTCCTGGTTGAGGCCGCCCTGGCTGCGGTTGCCGCCGGTGTGGATGTTGCTCCAGTCCGGTGTGCTGGCAATGTGCAGCTCAGGCTTGCCCTGCGGCCCAAAGCGATAATGCAGGGAATCGCGCCCCAGGCACACACTGCCAAGCTTCGCGCCGAAGCGGCAGGTGTAGACCACGCGTTCGCCGCTCTCGCAGAGGCTGGCGGGTGCCGGTGCGCGTTGGCCGGAGGGCTGCGCCACCGACCCGCCCGTGAAGAGCAGCGCCGCGAGTGCAACGGCAACCGGAAGTGCTGCCGTTGCCCTTGGCATCAGCCCAGCGTTTCCATCACGTCGTCGGGGATGTCGTAGTTCCCCCAGACGGTCTGGACGTCATCGTCGTCTTCGAGGACGTCGATCAGCTTGAGCAGGGTGGCGGCGTTGTCGGCATCGACCGAGGTCTTCATGCTCGGCTTCCATGCGAGCTTGACGCCTTCGGCCTCGCCCAGGGTCTTTTCGAGTTCGCGCGCCACTTCGTGCAGCGATTCGACGGCGACCCAGATCTGGTGGCTGCCGGGATTCTCGTCGCCATCGCCCATGTCGGATTCGACGTCTTCGGCGCCGGCTTCGATGGCGGCTTCGAGGACCTTTTCCTCGTCACCGACCTTGCCGGGGTATTCGATCAGCCCGAGGCGTTCGAAGCCGTGGCTCACGGCGCCGCTCGCGCCGAGGTTGCCGCCGTTCTTGGAGAAGGCGGTGCGAATGTTGGTTGCGGTGCGGTTGCGGTTGTCGGTCAGCGCTTCGACGATGATGGCGACGCCGCCGGGGCCGTAGCCTTCGTAGCGCACTTCCTCGTAGTTATCGCCTTCGCCCTTCGATGCCTTGTCGATGGCGCGGGCGATATTGTCCTTGGGCATGGACTGGGCCTTGGCCGCGTTGACGGCGGCGCGCAGGCGCGGGTTCATGTCCGGATCGGGCATGCCCATCTTGGCGGCCACGGTGATTTCGCGGCTGAGCTTGGAAAACATCGCCGAGCGCTTTTTGTCCTGCGCGCCCTTGCGGTGCATGATGTTCTTGAATTTGGAATGGCCTGCCATGGTCCGTGCTTCTTGCGAGGTTTTGGAATCTGCACCGCCCCTAGCCGACGCAGCGGCTTCGGGCAATCGGTGTGGCACATCGGCGCAATTGCGGGCATGAAAGCCGCATGATCCGAGCCACGCTTGCCGAACTTTTTGCCTTCCTGCGCCGCCCTGTGCCGATGGCCGCTTCGGGATTGAACGCCGATGGGGCGATTGGGAGGTGGCTGGTGCTGGCGGCGTTCCAGCTTGGTGTGCTGGGACTGGTGGTGATGCCGCTGGTCGCGCTGTGGCAGAAGGCCTTTGCGCTGTCGCCGCCCGATGCGTTCGAAGGGCTGGGGCCGTTGGCGCTGTGGGGCGGTGCGGTGCTGCTCGCGCCGGTGCTGGAAGAACTGTTCTTTCGCGGCTGGATGAGCGGGACGCGGCGCGTGCTGGCGTTAATGGGCGTGGTGGTGGCGGGGCTGCTGCTGTTCATCGCATTCGGTCGGGGCAAGCCGCTGGTCGGTGGCGGAATACTGCTGGCGACGGTTGCCGTGGCGGCGGGGCTGTGGTGGCGGATGCGGCGCGACAAGGCGGTGCCGGATTGGTTTTCGCGGCACTTCGCCCTGCTGATTTACGGCACAACGGCGATCTTCGCGGCGATGCACCTGTTCAATTATCCGACAATAACGCTGGTCGCCGTGCCGATGGTGCTGCCGCAGTTCTGGTCGGGCCTGATGTTCGCGCACATCCGGGTGAGGCTGGGCCTGCTCGCCTCGATCCTCAACCACATCGCCTCGAACGCCATCGTGCTGGCGGTGGCGCTGAGCTGGGGTTAGCCGTTTACCACCGTCCCGCCATTGGGGTGCAGGACCTGGCCCGACATATAGGATGAATCCTCGCAGGCGAGGAACAGGAAGCTCGGGGCGACTTCGTTGGGCTGGCCGGGGCGGCCCATCGGGGTGTTCTCGCCGAAGTGTTCGAGCTTATCCGGCGTGGCGCCGCCGCAGGGGTTGAGCGGGGTCCAGATCGGGCCGGGCGCGACGGCGTTGACGCGGATGCCCTGACCAACGAGCTGTTCCGAAAGAGCGCGGGTGAAGGCGGTGATGGCGCCCTTGGTGCTGGAATAGTCGAGCAGTTCCGGCTCGCCCTGATAGCTGGTGATCGAGGTGCAGTTGACGATCGCGGCCCCGGGCTTGAGGTGCTCGCGTGCGGCCTGCACCAGGTAGAACATCGAGAAGATGTTGGTCTGGAAGGTACGCTGCAACTGGTCGGCGGTGATGTCGCGGATGTCCTTGTCGGGGTGCTGTTCGCCCGCGTTGTTGACGAGGACGTCGAGCCGGCCCCAGTCGCCGATGACGAGATCGACGAGGGCATGGGCGACTTCGGGATCGCCGAGGTCGCCTGCGAAAGTCAGCGCCTCGCTGCCTTCGGCCTCGCACAGTTCGCGGGTGCGGGCGGCGTCTTCGTTCTCGCTGAGATAGGCGATGGCGACCTTTGCGCCTTCGCGCGCGAAAAGGACCGCCACGGCGCGGCCGATGCCGCTGTCACCGCCGGTGACGATCGCCACCTTACCTTTGAGGCGCGCCGAGCCCGGATAGCGCGGCTGCCATTCGGGCCTGGGATCGAGGCTCGCCTCGCTGCCGGGAAGGCCGTCCTCGTGGATCGGCGGGCGGACGGTGGCGTTGTGGGTCATCGGGCTATCCTGCTGAAATCACAGGATGCCAATGGCCGGGCAGGGTGGTGGTTCCGACCCTGCCCGGGAAACGCGATCAATCGATGCCGAGGGCGTTCTTATAGGTTTCGAGTACGGCTTCCATCTCGCGGCGGTCGTCGGGCTTCATCTTCCGCAGGCGGACGATCTGGCGCATGATCTTGGCATCATAACCGGTGGCCTTGGCTTCGTTGTAGACGTCCTTGATGTCGTCGCCGATGCCCTTCTTTTCCTCTTCGAGGCGTTCGATGCGCTCGATCAGAAGGCGCAGGCGGTCGTCGGCGGATTCGGCCATCGGGAAAGTCTCCGGGTATGCGGGTGAATCGGTTCGCGCGGCTGATAGCGGCGTGACCGGATTCGGGCAAAGCCGGGGCTGTGGATAGTCCGGGGATTAGTGAGATCCGGCGTTCTTCTTGAGGCTCTCGTTCATTCTCTCGAGCTGCTCGGGCGTCGCTTCGGTCTGGTAACGGGCCTTCCATTCGGCGGCGGGGAGGCCGTGGATCACTTCGCGCGCGGCGGCCTTGTCGCCCTCGAACCCGCCTTCGATGATCCAGTCGGCCAGACAATTGCGGCAAAAGCCGGACAGACCCATCAGGTCGATGTTCTGGGCATCGTGGCGGTGCTGGAGGTGCTTCACCAGGCGGCGGAAGGCGGCGGCCGCTACGGAATCGGGCAGCGCATCGATTGCATTCGTATCCACTGTAAACATCCTTGGGTTTTGAAATGGCATGGGCCATAGCGCATCGCGGAAGATTCATAAGGAGTACCAAAGCCGTGGCCAAGCTCGATCCAAGAGGGCGCAAGGTAAAGATCCTCGCCACGGTAGGTCCCGCCAGCCGCGAGCCGGAGATGCTCGAGAAGCTCTATCGCGCCGGGGCCGACGCCTTCCGCGTGAACATGAGCCACGGCGAACACGCGATCCACGCCGAGACGATCGCCAACATCCGCGCGCTTGAAAAGAAGGTGAACCGGCCGATCACGA
Source organism: Novosphingobium jiangmenense (assembly GCF_015694345.1). Classification (GTDB taxonomy): domain Bacteria; phylum Pseudomonadota; class Alphaproteobacteria; order Sphingomonadales; family Sphingomonadaceae; genus Novosphingobium; species Novosphingobium jiangmenense. Next base: position 162,555 of record NZ_JADQDC010000005.1, on the reverse strand, counting down.
TCCTGTGCGACCTGCAGGGACCGAAGCTGCGCGTCGGCAAGTTCAAGGAAGGCCGGGCGGTGATTCGCCATTCCGGGCACTTCACGCTCGACCGCAATCCCGAGCCGGGCGATGAAACCCGTGTCTGCCTGCCGCACCCCGAACTGTTCGGCATTCTGCAAAAGGGCCAGCGCCTGCTGATCGACGACGGCAAGCTGCGCCTGCGCGTGATCCGGGCCGACCAGAACGAGATCCTGTGCTCGGCCGAGGTCGGCGGGGTCATTTCGGACCGCAAGGGCGTCAACGTGCCCGACGCGGTGGTGCCGGTGCCGGCGCTGACCGAGAAGGACCGTCGGGACCTGTCGTTTGCGGTGGAGCATGGCGCGGACTGGATCGCGCTGTCGTTCGTGCAGCGGCCCGAGGACGTGGCCGAGGCACGCCGCCTGATGGGCGGTTACGGCTCGCTGATGGCCAAGATCGAGAAGCCTGCTGCCATCTCGCGGCTGGAGGAGATCGTCGAGCTTTCGGACGGCATCATGGTGGCGCGTGGTGACCTCGGCGTCGAACTCAACCCCGAGGAAGTGCCGCCGCTGCAGAAGCGTATCGTCGAAAGCGCGCGTCGCCAGGGCAAGCCGGTGGTCGTCGCCACGCAGATGCTCGAATCGATGATCGAAGCGCCGACGCCGACCCGCGCCGAAGTTTCGGACGTCGCCAACGCCGTTTATGACGGTGCGGACGCTGTGATGCTTTCGGCCGAGACCGCCGCCGGTGCCTGGCCGGAAGAGGCGGTGACGATCATGCACCGCATCGCCGCGCAGGTCGAAGCCGATCCCGGCTATGGCGCGCGCGTCCACTTCATCGAGACCCTGCCCGATCCGACCACCGCCGACGCATTGGCGCAGGCGGCGGCAAGCATTGCCAACACCCTGCCGATCGCCGGGATCATCGTGTTCACCGGCTCGGGCTCGACCGCGCGCCGCGTCGCGCGTGAACGTCCCGGCGTGCCGATGCTGGTGCTGACCCCCTCGCAGAAGACCGCCCGTAAGGTCGGCCTGCTGTGGGGCGCCCATGCCGTCAGCACCAAGGACATCGGCAGCTTCGAGGAGATGATCGCCAAGGGCAAGCGCATGGCGCTGCGCCACGGCTTCGGTGCCGCCGGTTCGCGGCTTGTGGCGCTGGCGGGTGTTCCGTTCGGTACGCCAGGCGCAACCAACCTGCTCCACGTCGTCACGCTGACCGGCAACGAACTGGATCAACACAGCTGACATTTGTGTAAATATGTCACACCGCGTGTAAGATTTAATTGCTCGATTGAAAACGGGTTGAACGCTGCCACGCAGCGGGCATTTACGGTCCCACAACATAATACGGGAGCTGTGAATGCCGATTTCAGGAAACCGCGTGGTCCGTGCAATTTCCGGCGGGTTGAGCGCGCTTGCGCTCGCCGCCGCCGGGGCGGGCGTCGCCCATGCGCAGGACGCGGCTGAGGACCAAGAGCAGTCGTCGATCGACCTGCTCAACGCCGACATCATCGTTACCGCAACCAAGAAGAAGGACGTCGAAAACGTCCAGGCAGTGCCGATGGCAATCACTGCCTTCAACGCCCAGACCCTGCAGACGCTGCAGGTCCGCGACCTGCAGACCCTGACCTTCAGCGCGCCGAACGTCTCGCTCGACCAGATCGGCACCTCGCGCGGCACGGCCAACTTCTCGATCCGCGGCCTCGGCGTGAACAGCTCGATCCCTTCGATCGACCCGACCGTCGGCGTCTTCGTCGATGGCGTGTACATCGGCGTGAACAGCGGCCTGGTGTTCGACGTGTTCGATCTCGGCTCGGTCGAAGTGGCGCGCGGTCCTCAGGGCATTCTCTATGGCCGCAACACGACGGGTGGCGCGGTCCTCGTCAACACCGGCGATCCGACCTCGGATTTCCGCGGCAACTTCCGCATGTTCTATGAAGGGCCGATCGATTCCGGGCGCGGTTCCGGCAACTTTGCCGCGCAGGCCGTGGTCTCGGGCCCGCTGATCAAGGACAAGCTGAACTTCAAGATCGGCGGTTACGTCAACAACGACGAAGGCTACTTCCGCAACCTGTTCAACGGCCGAAACTTCGGCAAGGCCAATACCGAGATCGTCCGCGGTGCGCTGGAGTTCCTGCCGAGCGATGCGGTCCGGATGGTGGCGAAAGTGGAATTCTTCACCAGCAACGGTGACGGCCCTGCCGGCCAGAACCGTGCCCGGTTCAAGCGCGATACCTTCGATTTCTCGATCGACAACGGCGGGTTCTATCGCAACGAGGCATGGTTCGCCACGCACAAGACCGAGATCGACATCGGCGAAGGCAAGATCACCAACATCTTCGGCTTCCGCGACTTCAAGTCCGCCACCAGCGGCGACATCGACGCGCTGCCAGTCTTCCGCTTCCATTCGGAAACCGAGTTCAACCAGCGCCAGTATTCGAACGAACTGCGCTACAACGTGCGCGTCGGCGATCTCGACCTGACCACTGGCGGCTTCTGGTTCCAGCAGAAGCTGGGCTATGACGAAATCCGCCGTTTCCCCTCGTTCATCAGCCCGCTCGGCGCGCAGATCGGTGGCGGCCGGCAGGATCACGACGTGCTCGGCCTGTTCGCGGCCGGCGACTATGACGTGACCGACAAGCTCACGCTCACCGCCGGCCTGCGCTGGTCGCGCGAGACCAAGGACGTTGCCGTCACCTACATCCGCCCGCGCGCGACGTGTTCGGTCATTGCGGCCACTTGCGCCACCTCGGGCCGCAACACCACGATCCCCGGCGCGCTGCCGGCCGAGAACAACGGCTTCACCGACAAGCGGACCTGGGAGAACTGGGGGCCGAAGCTGGGCTTCCAGTACAAGTTCAACGGCGATGCGCAGGTCTATGGCAGCTGGTCGCGGGCGTTCCGTTCGGGTGGTTACAACTTCCGCATCACCAATGCGCGGGCCTTCGAACTGCTGGCCGGCGTGGGCGGTCCCAACCCGAACTATGCCTTCGACGAGGAGCAGGTCGACAGCTACGAGGTCGGCGTGAAGTATCGCACGCCCGACCGCAAGCTGACGCTCAACCTTGCTGCCTTCCGTACCGAAGTGGGCAACATGCAGCGCGAAGTGAACGAGGGTTCGGCAGCCGGCGTCGCGCAGTCGATCTTCAACACTGCCGATGCCCGGATCGACGGTATCGAAGGCGAGGGCCGCTTTGCCGTGAACAAGCACCTGCTGCTCACGGCCAACTTCGGCTACATCGACGGACGCTACACCAAGGTGCTGTTCGATCTTTCGAGCGACGGTGTCGTCAATGCCGCCGACCGCGCGCTCGCCCTGCCGCGCCTGCCGAAGTGGACCTACGGCGCGGGCGCCGTGCTCGATTTCCCGACAGGCGAGAGCTCGAGCATCCTGGCGCGCGCCAACTGGCAGTTCCGTGACCGCTTTGCCTATACCGACAACAACTTCGGCTGGATCGCGTCGGCCAACAACCTCGATGCCTCGATCAGCTACAACACCGGCGGGCTGACCTTCACGGTCTATGGCCGCAACCTGCTCGATCAGGTGCAGCATGGCGGCGATACCCAGATCGGCAGTGGCGCGGCGCAGATTCCGGTGTTCGGTGGTCCGCTCTCGACCGGCGTCAACCGGCCGTTCGCGGAAAACCCGGCTGTCGGCACGTTCTCGCCACTGGCGCGCGGTCGCGTGCTTGGCGTGGAACTGAGCGCAAACTTCTGATGTGGCGGGCGCTGCGCGGGGAAAGATCCTCGCGCAGCGCTCAGTTCTGCTTGGTCTTGATCGCGGCAAGCCTCGGGGCTTCGCGTCCGGCGCGCTTTTCGGCGGCGACAACGCGGTTCTTGCCAGCCTTCTTGGCTGCATAGAGCGCGGCATCGGCAATCGGCAGGATGTCCGTTGCCGATGTTGCCGTTTCCGGAATTGTGGCAACGCCAAGTGAGGCCGAGATCGCACATTCGTGGCTGGCGCTGAGCGATTCGATCCGCTGGCGCAGGATTTCGGCCTTCTCCAACACGTCTTCCAGCGAGCAGTCGGGCAGGATCGCGACGAGCTCCTCCCCGCCGTAGCGGCATACGACGTCGGTCGGCCGCAGGCAGCCGACGATCTGGGCGGCGACATCGCGCAGGACGGCATCGCCCTTGGCATGGCCATGCTCGTCGTTCAGCTTCTTGAAGTTGTCGAGATCGAGCATGATCACGGCCGTGCTCGCCCCGGTGCGCGAACCGAGCGAGACGAAGCGCTCGAGCGCGTCCTCCATGTAGCGACGGTTGTAGAGCCCGGTCAGCGGATCGCGCAGCGATTGGGTGCGCAGTTTCTCGCGCAGCGCGATGTTCGAAAGGGCCAGCGACATCGAATCCGCCAAGGCGCGGCCGAGGCGGCTGACGTCATGGACCTTGTCGGCGGCGTCCGCTGCCTTTTCTGCCTCGTCCCTGGCGAGGATCAGCAGGCCGTGGAGCTGTCCTCAGGCCATCATCGGAATCTCCACGGCTGCAACCGTCCCGCCATGGTGCGCGCAGCACAGCCCGTTGAGCGAGGGGGCGTTGACGTGGGTCTTGCCGCGCTTGAGCGCCCAGCAGTTCGTCGGGGAGAGCGCAGGCAGCGGATCGTAGCCCGAGGGCAGGTCCCAGGCGCGGGCCAGATCGAGCCGGTCGCGCGAATTGTTGAACACATAGAGCGCGACGCCGTGGTCGGGCAGCAACCGTTTGGCGGTGGCCATCAGGACCGACCCGGCGTCGTCGTAGGTTTCGGCTGCCTGCAGCATATCGGTCATGCCGAAGAGCTCGTCCGTCCGCCACCGCGCCTCGCGCGTTGACTGGTATTCGGCCCGCTTTTCGGCGATGTCCCGCACCGCCTGGCGCCGCAGGAGCACCTGCACGATGGCGCCCGCGCTCAGCACCGCAAGCAGTCCGTTGAGCAGGGGATCGCGGAAGCCGTTGTCGATCACATTGTGCGCTGCCGCCATGGCAATGCCGACGGACTGGATCACCAGCGACGCAAGGAATACATCGCCGCGGCGCATGAGGACTTTGCCCGGAAAGCCGGCGTCCCTGGTCGATCGTTCCGGATCTGCCGTTTCTGCACCCATGGCGCAGACGATTAGCGCGGGCAGGCTTTCGCCCGATTAAGCGATTGCCGGGTTGATTGCGGAAGGTCTGCTTGACCCGTCGCTAACCATGACTCCCTTGGATTGGAGACAATGGGTCAGCGCGCGCCGAACAGCGCCGAGCCGACGCGCACGTGGGTCGCGCCCAGTTGCACGGCGGTTTCGAAGTCGTCGCTCATGCCCATCGACAGGGCGGCGAGGCCGTTGTCGTCGGCCAGCTTGTCGAGCAGCGCGAAGAAGGGGGCTGCCTCGATCCCGGCAGGGGGCACGCACATCAGGCCGATCACTTCGAGTCCGGCTTCTCGCGCCTGCGCCAGCAGTGCGGGAAGGTCCGCCACGGCACAGCCGCCCTTCTGTTCTTCATTGCCGATATTGACCTGCACGAAGCAGGGGACCTTGCGGCCCAGCTTGTCCTGCGCCTTGCCGAGCGCGGCGACGAGGCTCGGGCGGTCGACCGAGTGAATGCAGTCGAACAGGGTGACGGCGTCTTCGGCCTTGTTCGATTGCAACTGGCCGACGAGGTGCAGCTCGACCTCGGGATGCGCGGCGCGGATAGCGGGCCATTTGTCCTGCACTTCCTGCACCCTGTTCTCGCCGAACACGCGCTGCCCTTGCGCGATCAGGTCGAGGATCGCTGCGGCGGGCTTGGTCTTTGACACCGCCACCAGCGTCACGTCGCCCGACTTGCGACCGGCAATGCGGGCGGCCTTGGCGATGCTGGCGCGGACCTGTTCGAGCGGTGATGAAGGGACTGCCTGTTCCATGGCGCGGTGCTATAGCGCCGCCATGCGAAAGCGCCAGACAAACGCGAAACAAGTGCCGAGGCGCGTGCTGCTGAGCGATGCGCGCAACGATGCCGGGCTGGAGCGCGCGCTCGCTAGGCTGGGGCCGGGCGATGCACTGGTGTTCCGGCACTATCACCTGTCGGGCGGGGAACGTCGCCAGCGGTTCGCTCGACTGGCGCGGCTGGCGCGGTTGCGCGGCGTGGCCGTGATCGGCGCGCGTGTGCCGAGCGGTTGGCGCGTCGACGGGAGCTATGGTTCGGCTCGCGAAGTCAGCGAGCAAGGTGGCATCCGGCTGGCCACAGTGCATTCCTTGCAGGAGATCGGCGCCGCAGTGCGTGCCCGTGCCGATGCCATCCTGCTCTCGCCGGTGTTTCCCACGCGTTCTCATCCCGGTGGCAAGGTGCTGGGGCCGGTGCGCTTTCTGCTGCTGGCGCGGCAATCGCCATTGCCGGTCATTGCGCTCGGCGGGATGACGCGGTCGCGCGCGCGCCGATTGCCGGTACACGGTTGGGCCGCGATCGACGGGCTCGCCTAAGTCGTTCACTCGTCGCAATTCCTGTCGGGATTCTTGACGGTGAGTCCCCTTCGGGCGCATGATGCGCGCGCAAGGGCAGGGATAGGCACAGGTTCATGGCAAGTCGGGCAGCAACCACCGCGCAGGCACGCGGCTCGAACGCGCGGGGGACCTTGCGCGGAGCCGACTGGCGCGCCGTCCTGCGCCGCTCGCTGCGCCGCAGCCTAGAACTGCTCGGCGGTGGCGTACTGGCTGCGCTGCTGGTGTTCCTTGCGCTGTCGCTGCTGAGCTATACCCAGACCGATCCTTCGGGCAGCACTGCCTCGGGCAGCCCGGTCGAGAACTGGATGGGCTTGGCCGGGGCCTGGGCATCGGAGCGTGTGCTGCTGTTCTTCGGCTTGCCGGGCGCCCTGCTGCTGCCGCTGCTGTGGGTCTTTGCGCGGCGGATGTGGGAATCGGAAAGCGATCTCGTCGATATCGACGAGGATGAGGAACTCGCGCCCGCGCCAAGCTGGTGGCGGCCCACATTGCTGCTGTTCGTGGCCATGGCGCTGATCGGCACGGCGCTTTCCCTCTGGGGCAGCAGCACGGCAAGCCGCTTGCCGGCCGGGCCGGGAGGCCTGTCCGGGCTGCTTGGCGCTGCGGCCGTGAATGCTCTGGCAGGTCTTGTGCCGCAAGTGTCGTCGTTGTGGTTCTCCGTGCCCATCGGTCTCGCGTCGCTTGCCGGAGGGCTCGCCATCGCCAGCCGCATCTTCGCGTTCGACTGGGCCGGGATGCTCACCCTGCCGCCGTTTCTGCGCCGTGCGCCCCGCGACGTGGATCTTGGCGATGACGACGATGAAGCGACGATCCGCCCACCCAAGAAGGAAAAGCGCGAGAAGGAAGCACGGGCAGCAGCGGACGCGATCGACGTCGAGGAAGCGCTGGCCCAGCGCAAGCCGACCGAGATCACCGACCCCACCCGCACGCCTGCGCCCGCCGCCGTCCAGCCCAAGGCGCGGCAGGGCGACCTGTTCGACAAGTACGAACTGCCCTCGATCGAGTTGCTGGTCGAAGCGCCCGCAGGCTCGACCCAGAAGATCGACAAGCTGGCGCTCGAGCGCAACGCCCGCCTGCTCGAGAACGTGCTCGACGATTTCAACGTCAAGGGCGAGATCACGGCGGTGCGCACCGGCCCGGTCGTGACGATGTACGAACTGGAACCGGCGCCGGGCATCAAGGCCAGCCGGGTGATCGGCCTCGCCGACGATATCGCCCGCAACATGAGCGCGATCTCGGCGCGCGTCTCGGCCATTCCCGGGCGCACCGTCATGGGCATCGAACTGCCCAACGCGATCCGCGACATGGTATCGTTCCGCGAGCTGATTGCCTGCGAGAAGTTCGCCAGTTCCAAGGCCTTGCTGCCGATCATCCTCGGCAAGGACATCGCCGGCGAACCGATCGTGGCCGACCTTGCGACGATGCCCCACCTGCTCGTTGCCGGCACGACCGGTTCGGGCAAGTCGGTCGGCCTCAACTGCATCCTGCTCTCGCTGCTCTACCGGCTGACGCCCGCGCAGTGCCGCCTGATCCTCGTCGATCCCAAGGTGCTGGAGCTCAAGTCCTACGACGACATCCCGCACCTGCTCTCGCCGGTGGTGACCGAACCGGCCAAGGCGGTTCGCGCACTCAAGTGGGCGGTCGAGGAGATGGAGCGGCGCTACCGCCAGATGTCCTCGATCGGCGTGCGCAACATCTCCGGCTTCAACGACAAGGTCCGCGCCGCGCTGGCCAAGGGCAAGCCATTGGGCCGCCGCATCCAGGTCGGCTTTGATCCCGACACGGGCGAGGAACTGTTCGAGGAGCAGCAGCTCGATTACGAAGTGCTGCCGCAGATCGTGGTCATCGTCGACGAGCTGGCCGACCTCATGGTCACCGTCGGCAAGGAAATCGAAGTCCTGATCCAGCGCCTCTCGCAGAAGAGCCGCGCCGCCGGCATCCACCTGATCATGGCCACGCAGCGCCCCTCGGTCGACGTCATCACCGGCGTGATCAAGGCCAACCTGCCGACCCGCATCAGCTTTGCCGTGACCAGCCGCATCGATAGCCGCACGATCCTTGGCGAACAGGGCGCCGAACAGCTGCTGGGCAAGGGCGACATGCTCTACAAGCCCAACACCGACCCGATAAAGCGCGTCCACGGACCTTTCGTCTCGGACGAGGAAGTCGAGAAGGTCGCCGATCACTGGCGTGGGCAGGGCAGCCCCGAATACGTTGATTCGGTTACGGAAGAGCCGGAAGACGGCGGCTTCGGCTTCGACGATATCGACAGTGGCTCGGACAATCCGGAAGACCGCAAGTATCGCCAGGTCTGCCAGCTCGTGTTCGAAAGCCAGAAGGCCTCGGCCAGCTGGATCCAGCGCCAGATGGGCGTGGGCTACAACACGGCATCGAAGTGGATCGAGCGGATGGAGGCCGATGGCCTTGTCGGCCCGGCCAACCACGTTGGCCGCCGCGAGATCTATCGCGACAAGGATGGCAACGTGCTGTGATCGGCTTGCCGTACCTGGCAATGCCGCTGGGCAGCCCAACGTCCGCCAGTTTTCAGCACATTTTGCAGGCTGGATTAACTGGCTCCTAAGTTTGCTGCTCTATTTCTTGGCGAATGTTCAAGGGGCTCGGACGCTGGTTTTGCTTGCTGGTGTTCCTCGCTGGTTTCTGGCCGGCGATGGGACATGCGCAGGCCGTGCGCCCAAGCGCCGTATGCCACGCCAGTGCCTCGGCGGAAGAGGGTTGGGCAGAGGTTGCGGCGCAGCCATCGCGGTGGCGCTGTGACGATGGCGGCTGGAGCCTGTCCGACGACGTGACGCTCATCCGTTTCGATCTCGGTGACGCGCCCGGGCGCACCCTGCCGCAAAGCCTGGTCACCCACACCGGGAATTTCGAGCGAATCGATGTCGGCATCATCGGTGCCGACGGCAGCGCCCGGTGGTCCTCCATAGGCCCCGCCGATACGCATCATCTCGCCGCCGGACCCTATATGGTCGTGCCGGTGCCGGGGGTTACGTCCGAAACCCGGACCATCGCCGTTGCTGTCGTCAGGCCATGGGGCAAGACGATCATGAGCGAGATGCGGCTCGATGCCTATCCCGAGGGAAGCGGGTGGCCGCTGCAGCGCATCGTGGCGATGGCTGCGATCTGCGGGATGCTGCTGGTCCCCCTGCTCATCAACACGGCGTTCTACTCGGTGCTGCCGGAGCGCTATGTCATCTGGCATCTGGTCATGGTTGCGGCGATGCTCGTGCAGGCGGCCTTCGCCACCGGCTTTGTTCATATCTTCGTCGACGTCAGTGCCTTGTGGGAGTGGCAGGCCTCGAACCTTGCCTTTGCCGCCATGGCCGGAGCTGCCCTGCTGTTTGCCGCCAGCTTCATCGAAGCCGGATCCCTGTCACCGCGTCTGCGCCGCATGGCGCAGCAACTCGGGCCGATCACGTGGCTCGTCGGACTGCTGGCATGCCTGCCGTTCGAGCGGGTCCGGCCCTATTCCTCGCCTGCCATGCATATCGCTATTGCTCTGGCGATTGCGCTGCTGGCCGCAATCCTGTGGGATGCCCGCCAGCGCGGCAGCAAGTCGGTCAAGCTCCAGATCATCGCGTGGCTGCCGATCATGGCCATCGGCAGCTGGCGCATCACCGCCTATCTTGTTCCCTCGCTTCACCCGACCGAGGCGATCGAGCTCTATCAGCTGGCGCTGGCACTGGAAGTCCTGGTCACGGCGCTGGGCATCGTCAGCCGGTTCGTGGATGTCCGCCAGGAACGCGACCGCGCCACTGCCCGCGCGATCGAACTCGAGGGCGTGGCCGACCGCGATCCGCTGACCGGGCTCAGGAACCGCCGCACCATCGAGCAGCGCTTCGACCGCCTGTTCGAACGCGGCTTCCGCACGATGGCGGTGACCGATCTCGACCACTTCAAGGACGTGAACGATACGCATGGCCACGCCACCGGCGACGTGGTCCTGCGCGCCGCTGCAGCAGCGCTGCTGGACGACCGCGACACCAAGGCCATCCGCATGGGTGGCGAGGAGTTTCTCCTGCTGCTGCGCGGTCATGATGCGGCGGCCCGCGCCGAGCGGTGCCGTCAGGCCATCGCCACGCGCATTGCCGCCGAGGTGCCGGGGCTCGATCGCATCGTCACCGCCAGCATGGGGCTGGTGGAGCACGACACGCGGGGGAATCTCCAGATCGACTTCGCCGCGCTCTACGCCCGCTGTGACCAGTTGCTCTACGAAGCCAAGCGACTGGGACGCAACCGGACGATGCGGGAGAAGGTCACCGGGTTTGAACCCGCCCATCGCGCCATGGCCTGATGGCCGGGCAAAAGGTGGTTTCGCAGCGTGAAATGCAAAATGCGGGTTTGCAGCTTTGCTAATTCACTTGAGCATGTTGCTGTGATTTGCGCTAAGGGCCGCCCAGCCCAGAAGATTCCGAAGGACTCCCGCCGTGCAAGACACCCTGCTCCGCCAGCGCGAAACGACTGCTCCTGCCAGCGCCGTCCGGACCGACTGGACGCGCGAGGAAATCGCCGCGCTGTTCGACCTGCCGTTCACCGAACTGGTGTTCCGCGCGGCTGAGGTCCATCGCGCCCACCACCGCGCCGGTGAAGTGCAGCTGTGCACCCTGCTTTCGATCAAGACCGGCGGTTGCCCCGAGGACTGCGGCTACTGCTCGCAGTCGGTCAAGGCCGACAGCGGCGTCGAGGCGACGAAGCTGATGGAAGTGCAGAAGGTGCTGCAAAGCGCCGCGCAGGCCAAGGACAACGGCTCGAAGCGCTTCTGCATGGGTGCCGCGTGGCGCAACCCCAAGGAGCGCGACATGCCGGCGATCATCGCCATGATCAAGGGCGTACGCGAGATGGGCATGGAAACCTGCATGACGCTGGGCATGCTGACGCCAGGCCAGGCCGCGCAGCTCGCCGAAGCGGGCCTTGATTACTACAACCACAACATCGACACTTCGCCCGAACGCTACGAGGAAGTCATCACCACCCGCACGTTCGCCGACCGTCTCCAGACGCTCGACAACGTGCGCAATGCCGGGATCAACGTCTGCTCGGGCGGCATCGTCGGCATGGGCGAAACGCGGGCCGATCGCGTCGGCTTCGTCCACGCGCTCGCCACGCTCGAACAGCATCCGGAAAGCGTGCCGGTGAACGCCCTCGTGCCGATCAAGGGCACAGTGCTCGGCGACATGCTGGCCGATACCCCGCTGGCCAAGATCGACGATATCGAATTCGTCCGCACCGTCGCGGTCGCCCGCATCACCATGCCGCTGTCGATGGTGCGCCTCTCGGCGGGCCGCGAATCGATGTCTGAAGCAACGCAGGCGCTGTGCTTCATGGCGGGCGCCAACTCGATCTTCACCGGCGACAAGCTGCTCACTGCTGCCAATGCCGGCGACGATGCCGATGCTGCGATGTTCGCCCGCCTCGGTCTCAAGCCGATGGAGGGCGAAGAACCCATGAGAGCGATGAAGGCGGTCGGAGGCTGCTCGGGAGGCTGCGCGGCCTGATGGCTGGCAGCGTGACCCGCACCGGATCGCTGTGGTCGGCGCACACCGCCGATCTTGCAGCCCTTGGCGAAAAGGCACGCCTGCGCAGCCTTGCTCCCCGGCGCGGGATCGACTTCGCTTCGAACGACTACCTTGCCATGTCCTCCTCGTCCCGGCTCGCGGCGGCGGTGCAAGAGGCCATCGCGCGCGGTGTACCGCTCGGCTCGGGCGGATCCCGCCTGCTGCGCGGCAACGATCCCGAGCATGAACTGCTGGAAGAGGAAGCGGCGCGTTTCTTCGGCAGCGAATCCGCGCTGTTCTTCTCGGCTGGCTATGCCGCCAACGTCGCGCTGCTCTCCACCCTGCCGCAGCGCGGTGACCTGATCGTATTTGACGAACTCGTCCACGCCTCGATGCACGAAGGCCTGCGCCTGACCCGCGCCACGGCGGTCAGCGCCGCGCACAACGATCCGCAAACCTTCGACGATGCCGCGTGCGAATGGCGCGCCAAGGGCAACACTGGCCGCATCTGGCTTGCCTTCGAGACGCTCTATTCGATGGACGGCGACATGGCCGACGTTGCCGCGATGGCGCAGGTCGCCGAACGGCATGATGCGATCATGCTTATCGACGAGGCCCACGCGACCGGCGTTTTCGGACCCGACGGACGCGGGATCGCGGCGCCTCTCGATGGCCGGGCGGACACGATCGTCCTGCGCACCTGCGGCAAGGCGCTGGGCTGCGAAGGCGCGCTCGTGCTCGGCCCCAAGGTCGTGCGCGATTTCCTCGTCAACCGAGGGCGCCCCTTCATCTTCTCCACCGCGCCATCACCGCTGGTCTGCGCGGCGGTTCGCGAAGCGATCCGCATTATCGCCGACGAGCCACAGCGCCGCCAGGCCTTGCGCAGCCTTGTCGCGCATGCCGAGCGCGTGCTGGCACCGCAGGGCGCGCTGCCATCGGGATCGCAGATCCTGCCGCTGATCCTGCACGAAGATGCGCGGACCATGGCGGTCGCCTCGGCGCTCCAGGCCAAGGGCTTCGACGTGCGCGGCATCCGCCCGCCGACCGTCCCCCAAGGCACGAGCCGCTTGCGCATCTCGTTGACTCTCAACGCCACGACCGAGGATGTCGATGCGCTCGGCCTTGCATTGGCAGAGGCGCTGAAATGAGTGCCTTCGTAGTCACCGGCACGGATACCGGCATCGGCAAGACAGTCTTCTCGGCTGCGCTGACCGGCGCACTGGGCGCACATTACTGGAAGCCGGTGCAGGCGGGGCTGGACGATGGCGCGGACCGCGATCACGTCGCGCGGCTGGCCGGTGTTCCTGCCACCAATGTCCTGTCCGAAGCCTATCGCCTGAACACGCCGTGCTCGCCACATCGGGCGGCAGAACTTGATGGCGTGGTGATCGACCTTGCCAGGCTGACCTTGCCGGAAGTGCGGCCACTGGTGGTCGAAGGGGCGGGCGGGGCGCTTGTCCCGGTCACCCGCAACACCACCTATGCCGATGTCTTTGCGTGGTGGAACCTGCCGGTCGTCGTGGTGGCGCGCACTGCGCTCGGCACGATCAACCATTCGCTGCTGACGTTCGAGGCGCTGCGTTCGCGCGGCGTGCCGATCCACGGCGTGGCTTTTGTCGGCGATGCCAACGAGGACAGCGAAGCCACGATCTGCGCGATGGGCGAGGTCAGGCGGCTCGGGCGACTGCCGATGCTGGACCGGCTGGACGCGCAGAGCCTCGCGATTGCCTTCGCGCAAGGCTTCCGGATCGAGGACTTCAACTAGGGTTCCGCCCTCACCACTCCCCCGTCCAAGCAGCAGTGATGAGGGCGAAGATCGGTCAATCCTCGAAGATCGCCACGGCGCGGGTCCAGCCCGCCGAAGCGCCCCGGATCTTGTGCGGGAAGCAGCTGACCATGAAGCCGTCGGGCGGCAGCACTTCAAGGTTGTGCAGCTTTTCGAGGTGGCAATAGCCGATGTCGCGCCCGGCCTTGTGGCCTTCCCAGATCAGCGAGGTATCGCCGGTTTCCTTGACCTTCTCGGCCGTGTGGACGAACGGCGCGTCCCAGCTCCAGGCGTCGGTCCCGGTCACGCGGATGCCGCGCGAGGTGAGGTACATCGTCGCCTCGTAGCCCATGCCGCAGCCGATGCTGACATAGTTCGGATCGCCCACCGCCTTGCCGGCGGCGGTGTTGACCATGACAATCTCCAGCGGCTTCAGCTCATGCCCGATACGCTTGAGTTCGTCCTCGACGTCCTGCGCGGTGACGACGTAGCCATCGGGAAAGTGGCGGAAGTCGAGCTTCACGCCCGGCTGGAAGCACCACTCCAGCGGCACTTCGTCGATCGTCATCGAAGGCTCGCCACCGTTCATCGTCGGGTGGAAGTGCCACGGCGCATCGAGGTGCGTGCCGTTGTGCGTGGTCAGTGTCACGTTCTCGACCGCAGCGAAGCCAGCCGCATCGGGCGTGTCCTCCGCCTTCACGCCGGGGAAGAAGAAGCCCAGCTCGCCCATCGTCTCGCCATGCTTCTGGTATTCGATCTTCGGACGCAGGAACGGCGGATCGGTGATCACGTCGTTCTCGAGAAAGATCGAAAGATCGACGAAACGGCGTGTCATGCGGTGTGTCCCCCGAGCGTTTCGGCGAACCAGTCGGCGATCAGGTCACGGCCATAGGCCATGTTGTCTGCGCCAACGTGTTCGACGCCGCCTTCGCGGGCGGTGAAGATCACCTTCTCGCGGCGGGGTGAATTGATCAACTGGTCATAGAGGTCGTCGGCATAGGACACGCTGATCTGGCGATCCTGCGCGCCGTGGGTGACGAGGAACGGCACCTTGATCGATCCCATGTGCCCGTTGAGGTTCATGTCGGTCGACTTCTCGAGGAACTCCTCCATCGTCTCGGCGCCGAAGGCCCACATCACGTGCGCCCAGTAGTGCGGCACCGGGTTCTCGCCCTCGCGCTTCATGCGCTTGTCCTGCACCTCGCGCCAGTTGTGGTTGGCACCCCACACCGCGCCGCTGGCAAAGCGCGGCTCGTAGGCGACGGCACGCGGGGCGAAGTGGCCGCCAAGCGAAATGCCGGTCATGCCGATGCGCTTGGGATCGACGTCTGCCTGTTGCTCAAGCCAGTCCACCGCCTTGCTCGCCCAGTTCTCCGAATGAGGATCGACAGGCAGGCCCTGCAGGCGCAGCGCCTCCCCCGAACCCGGCTGATCGACGCACAAGGTTGAAACGCCGCGACGGGCCAGCGCTTCAGGCAGGCGGCTCCAGTAGAGCAGCTCCTTGCAGCTATCGAGGCCGTTGCAATAGACAACCACCGGATGCGGCCCCGGCCCTTCGGCGCGGGTGTAGAGCGCGGGCATCGTGCCGGTTGCCAGCGGGATTTCCACGCGTTCGCGGTTGATCTTGCCAAGCTTGGCCGACCGTTCAAAGGCGTCGAGTGCCTTCGCGTAAGTCTCCTTGCGGCCCGGCGCGCCGTGGCCCTGCATGCGCTCCGCCACCAGCAGGTAGAGCGAGGCGCGCTCCAGCTTGTTCGAGGCGGAGAAGGCGCGGCCCTTGGCCTCGTCCTCGGCGGCAAGCTCGATCAGCTTGTCGCCATAGGCGGCCCACTGCTTCATGAACATCGGCGTGCCGGCATCGCCGCCATTGGCCGCGGCGTCGATGATCGGCTGGCACATGTCGACGATCTCGCCGATCTGCCCGCCGCTCTCCATCGCGATCGAGACGGAGAGGTTCCAGATGTAGTTCGGGAACGGTTCGTAAAGCGCCATCGATCAGGCCTCGCCGACGAGTTCGGGGGTCTTGAACAGGCCCGGATTGACGTGCGGATGCGGCAGGGTCTGCGGCCCGCCGACGCCGATGCCCCACTGGTCCATGACCATCGGAGCGGGCACGTGGACCTTGTACTGGTGCGCGTCGAAATCGACCTCTTCGAGTTCCGAGGTGTACTCGGTGACGAAGCCGCCGGGCGTCACGAAATAGCTGAAGGTGTTGTTGCCTGCGGTGTGGCGGCCCGGACCCCAGCCGATGTCCACGCCCTTGACCTTGAGGCGGTGCGCACCGCGCATCATGTCGTCCACCGAAAGCATGTCGTAGGCGACGTGGTTGAGGCAGGCCGGTCCCGGCAGGATGGCGATGCGGTGGTGCGCCGAATTGCAGCGCAGGAAGCACATGAAATCGCCCAGCCAGTCGGAAACCTTGAAGCCGAGCACGTCGGTGAAGAACTTCACCGCTTCCTGGTGGTTGGGCGAATGCAGCACGATGTGGCTGATCTTGACCGGAACGCCTTCCCAGCGGTCGAGTTCGCGCTTGGCGCCACGGGCCACGTCGCTCGAAACTTCGAACAGCAGGCCGTCGGGCGAGAAGAAACGGAAGCCGTAGCCGCCGCCGGGCGAGGTCAGGTCGGCAGGTTCGCTGGCGATCTGGCAACCGGCCTCGGCAACCTTGGCGCGCAGCGCGTCAACGTCGGCGCGGCTGTCGGCGGCAAGTGCGATCACGTCGACACGGTTCTCGCCGGCGCGGCGCAGCTGCACCACGTGGTGTTCGTCATGCCCCTGCGCCTTGAACCACGCGTGGTTCTCGTCCTCGCCCACGGGCTCGAGGCCCCAGACGTCGGCGTAATAGGTCTTCTCGGCGTCGAATTCCTTCACGCCATATCCGACATAGCGGATTTCGGTAACGCGGCTCATGGGATCTTCCTCGGGTAATGGTCAGATAGGTTGCGCGACGACTGCGAACATTTCGGCAGTCGCCTTGTGATTGTCGACTGCCGGCCCCACGCCGAGCTGGCCGTGGCAGATGGCCAGGCTGCTCTCGACGATGTAGCGGCAGCGCTCGAAGCGGCGGTCGCGATAGGCCTTGAGGGCGGCTTCGACGTCGTCGTGGCGCTCCAGCTCCTCGGCGATGACGATGGCATCCTCGATTGCCATCCCGGCGCCCTGGCCCAAGTGCGGCGTGGTGGCGTGGACGGCATCGCCCAGCAGGCCGACGCGGCCCTTGCTCCAGTCCCCGCGCACCAGCATGCCTTCGAGCGGGCGATAGACCACGCCTTCGTCATCGGTGATCTGTTCGCCCAGTTTGCGGATGGCGGGCGAGCAATTGGCGAGCTTGGCGCGCATCGCGGCGGCAATGCCCTCGGTCGGGTAGCGCGGATTGCCGGGCTCGGGCGTGGTGACATACATGTACATCACGTCCGCGCTCATCGGCACGAGGCCAACGCCAGTCGGCCCGTTGTAGACCTGCAGCGCGTCAAGACCTTCGGTGCGCGGGAAGTTGTAGCGCCACACCGCCTGCCCGGTGAACACCGGCTTTTCGGCTTCCGGCAGGACCATGGACCGGGTCTGCGAGTAGACGCCGTCCGCGCCGATCACCGCATCATAGCTGCCGGTCGATCCGTCGGAGAACGTGACGTGGACTTTCGCGCCATCGTCCTCGATCTTCTCGGCGGTCAGGCCGAGGCGCAGGTTGGTCCCCAGTTCCTTGGCACTGTCGCCCAGAACCTTCTGCAGCGCGCGGCGGCCGATGCCGACATTGGCCGGACGGCCTTCGACGAGACGGGGCGAGGGGACGCGGGCAACCTTGGTGCCATCGGGCAGGAAGATTTCCACCGCATCGAAACCGCAGGCCGCGTCCATGAAGCTGTCAAGCAAGCCGAGCTGGTCCATGGCCCGGATCACGTTCGACTGCTGGATGATGCCGACGCCATAGACCGACCAGTTTGGATCGCGCTCGATCGCGGTGACGGAGTGGCCCTTGCGCGCCAAGGCAATGGCGGCCGAAAGCCCGCCGATCCCGGCCCCGATAATCAGGATTTCAAGATTCTTCATTGCGTTGTTCCAGCTCTGCGTCCCCGCATCACCGGCCTCTCTCGTTTTGGTAATCAGGATCAGTCGTCGATTTAGAATGCGACCAACAATACACCAAGCAAGTAATTTTTATGCCCATGCATGCCTGAAATCTATCAAATCATATCCAGCCCATTAGCTTGACTTCCCCGGACTGCAGCGGATACCGTTTGAGAATAACGGTTCTAGAATGCGGCATGCGATAATGCCGCACGGGAGATTCGATGACCAGTCCAGCAGCGCGCCAGCCGGGAATTCCCCAAGGCCTCACCATCGTCCTTACCGGCTTCCTGCCGATCATCGCGATCGTCTCGATGTTCCCGGCAGTCCCGCGGATGATCGCGCATTTCGCTGCCGATCCATCGGCGCCGACCAAGGTGCCCGCGATGGTCTCGGCCCCGGGCCTGACCGTCGCGATCCTCGCGCTGTTCGCGGGCCTGATGGTCGACAAGTTCGGCCGCCGTCGCCTGCTGCTGTGGTCGACTGGCCTCTATGGCTTTGTCGGCATGGCCCCGATGTTCCTCGACAACCTCGATCACATCTATGCGTCGCGCCTGCTGCTAGGCGTTGCCGAAGCTGCGATCCTCACCACCGTGAACACCCTGATCGGTGACTACTGGGACGAGAAGGGGCGGTACCGCTGGCTTTCGATCCAGGGCATCGTCGGGCCCTTCTTCGGCAGCGCGGTGATCTTCACCTCGGGCTATCTCGCTTCGATGAGCTGGAACGCGGTTTTCGCAATCTACGCGGTCGGCTTCGTCTGCTTCATCGCCATGCTCGCCTTCATCTATGAGCCGGACAACGATGATACCGCGCGCAAGATGCTCGGCATCGGTGCCGAGGCGAGCACGCCGTTCCCGTGGGCGGGCGTTGCCCTGTTCGGTCTCGTCACCCTGTTCGGCGGCGCGCTCTACTATGTCTTCATCATCAACGGGGGCATCGTCTGGCAGGAACTGGGCGTCTCCGATCCGAAGGAAATCGGCCGCCTGACCACCATTCCCAGCATGTTCGTGATCGTCGGCGCCCTGATCTTCTGGGCCACAGGCCGTCTTGGCGCCCGCACGCAGCTGACGATCTTCCTGCTGCTGCTCGGTTCGGGCCTTGCCGTCATCGGCTCGGCCAGCGACTGGAAGGGCATGGTCGCGGGCATGGCCCTGCAGCAGACCGGCGCCGGCATGGCCGTGCCGACCCTCATCGCCTGGGCGCAGGGCTACCTGCCGTTCGAGCACCGCGGCCGTGGCATGGGCGTGTGGACCTCGACCTTCTTCCTCGGCCAGTTCGTCTCGCCGCTGCTGGTCAGCCTTGCTCGCGCATCGAGCGGCACGATGCAGGGCGCATTCCTGATTGCCGGCGCGCTGGGCATCGTGATCGCCGTGGTCACGTGGTTCATCGTCGCCCCCCGTCAACCGCAAGCTGTCGCAGCCTGAACCTCCAGAAGCAGGATCCCATGTCCAAGATCAAACGGGGCGTAAGCCTTTATTCCTTCCAGGAAGAGATGTTCCTCGGCCAGATGAGCGTGGAGGACTGCGTGTCCTTCGCCGCCTCCATCGGAGCCACCGGCATCGAAGTCCTGCCCGAGCAGAACATGCCGACCTTCCCGAACCTTTCGGATGCCGATGTCGAGGCATGGAAGGCCATGGTCGCGCGCCACGGTTGCCACTTCACCGCTTACGACATGTTCCTCGACACCAAGCTCCGCAAGGATCGCCTGATGTCGGACGACGAGCAGGTCGAAAGCATCGTGCGGGACCTGAAGCTGTGCAACCGCCTCGGCATCCGCAACATGCGCGTGCTGGTCTTCGTGCGCCCGGACATCCTCGGTCGCTGCGTGCCCTATGCCGAAGAACTGGACGTGCACATGGGCGTCGAGGTTCACGCTCCGTGGCATCTAGAACATGCCTGGATCCTGCGCACGCTCGAGGAGGCCGACCGCCTCGGCACCAAGCACCTCGGCATCCTGCCCGACATGGGCATCTTCATGAAGCACTACCCGCCCGCCTTCCGCGCCCGCTTCGAACGGCAGGGTGCCCGGCCCGAGATCACGCAGTTCATCGTCGACCAGCATGAACAGAAGATCATGGCCGAGTACACGATCTACGAAGTGGCGGTGAAGCTGCAGGGCAACAAGGCCGAGGTCGCCATGGCCGAAACCCTGCGCCATGCACCCTATGCCAATCCGAAGCGCCTGGCTGACTACGCGCCCTACTTCCACCACATCCAGGCCAAGTTCTATGAAATGAACGAGGACTGCACCGATCCCTCGATCGCCTACGACGAAGTGATCGATGTCCTTGTCGGCTGCGGCTGGGAAGGTACGCTGTCGAGCGAATACGAAGGCAACCGCTGGGTCCAGGACGTGCAGGAAGTCGACAGCCGCGAGCAGGTCCGCCGCCAGCACGTCATGTTCGAGCGCCTGATTGCCCAGGCCGAGGCCCGCCACGCCGCGAAGGGAGCCGCCTGATGTTCGACAAGTATATCATTGACGCGGCAACGCTGCGCAACACCGGCCCGGCCGACGCGCCGACCGGCTTCTCCTTCGAGACCAAGCTTGGCTACTATCGCGGCATCGGGCTTTCGATGGTCGAGGACTTGGTCGTCAGCATCGACGGCGAGGCGCTGCCCCGCGAAGCCATCCGTTTCGACGATGGCAACGGTTCGCTGACCCTCGACGAGATGGAAACCGCCTATGACCGCCGCTGGCTGTTCGGCGCGGTGGCGACCATCACGGTCGCCCTGGCCGGAGGCTTCCCGGCAGGCGAGCACAAGCTTGCCTTCCAGCAGCGCCTGCGCGTGTCCTACCTGCCGTTCCCGGCGTTCAACAACGACGAGAAGACGGTGAAAGTCGCCTGATGCGCAAGGCCGTTGCCCTGCTCGCGCTCGTGCTGCTCGGCAACGGTCCTGCAGCGCCCGACAATCGCCGCATCATCGAAGATTTCGCGCGCCTGTTCTATGTCGAGCGCGATGTGAAACAGGCGTTCGAGACTTACGTCGCGCCCGACTACGTACAGCACAACCCCGGCGTGCCGGACGGGCGCGATGCGGCGATCACGCTGCTTCAGCCGATGTTCTCCGACCCGAAGCACAGCTTCGAGGTGCGCAAGATCATCGTCGATGGCGATCTTGCCGCGATCCACATCTTCGCCAAGCCCGACCCCGCCGCGCGCGGGGCGGCCGTGGCCGACTTCTACCGTCTCAAGGACGGCAAGATCGTCGAGCATTGGGACGTGATCCAGCCGATCCCGGAAAAGTCGGCCAACGCGCACCCGATGTTCTGAGCGCGCCCCGGACGCAGTCGCCCTACTCGGCGGCCACCGGCTCCCCGGCTTCGGCCCGCCGCAACTGCATCATCCGCCGCCGCACCCGGATTGCCCCGGCGTCCGACGGCAGGATGACCGGGCGCAGCTCCCAGAAATCGCCATCCCCCATCGCTTCCTGCTGTGCGTGCAGCATCGGGTGATCTTCCTCGAGGAACGCCTTCTCGAGCAGCGCGTGGGCCTCGGGAGTGGGCTCGTGCGTGTAGAAGTAGTGCGTCGAGGTTGCCGTCTCCGGCGTCAGGATATGCGGATCGCCCATCGGCGGCACCACCATGTCCTTGCGGTCCGTGCCCGATCGCGCCAGCCCGATGAACAGTGCGAGGTTCGACGGCGCGTTCCAGCGCATGTGCAGCCACTGGTCGGTCTTCGCGCCTTCCGGCAGCATCGGCACTGCCCAGACCGGCGGGTCGGAATCGGGCATCGTCCAGTTGTTCCAGATCGCGCCGTTCTCCTCCTGCACCACTTCGTGCTGTCCGCAGGTCAGCAGCGACCCGTTGACGCCGAAGCTGTCGCGGTGAATGAATTCGGCGTGGCTCAGGTCCATCAGATTGTCGGTAACGAGTTCATAACTCGCCTCCATCCTGATCGTGCCGCGATGCAGCGGCTTGTCGTGGTCGAGGAAGCTGTAGTCGGGAATCAGCGCCGGATCGGCCAGGTCGGCATCGCCCGGCCAGAACCACACGCCGGTATGCTTCTCCACCACCGGCAGCACTTCGACCTTTGCGATGTCGAGCGGCTGGCCGCTGAACGGGTTGTGGGCGCAGTTGCCCGCCCCGTCGAAGGCAAGGCCGTGATACCCGCAGCGCATCATGTCGCCATCGCGCGTGCCCCGGCTCAGCGGCACGAAGCGGTGTGGGCAGCGGTCCGCCATTATCACCATTTCGCCGTCCGCCTTGCGCCAGATCACCCACGGCCTGTCGAGCAGCCGCCGGGCAAGAAATCCGCCCTCAGGCACCTCGTGCGACCAGCAGGCCATGTACCAGCCATTGCGAATGAACGCGCTCACAGCCATTCTCCCCGGATGTCGAATCAAATAAACCAGTTGGTTTCGTTATATCACGGATCGGCGCGATGAGAAGCCCCGTCAGCCGCAACCCGGAAGTCGTGCGCGCTCGCATTCTCGATGCCGCGCAGGCCGAGTTCATGGCCGAGGGCTTTGCCGGGGCCAGTACCAACCGCATCCTCGAACGCTTCGGCGGCTCCAAGCCGACCATGTTCCGCCACTTCGAGACCAAGCGCGCCCTGTTCGAAGCCGTTGTCGCCCGCATTGCCGAGCGCTGGCGCGATGCGGTCGACATGGCCGATGTCAGCGATGCCGATCCGCGCGCGTGGCTGGAGCGCTTCGCCGAGCGCGCCTTGCGATGGATCCTCACCGACGAAAGCATCTTCGTCGGCCGCATGGCCATCGCCGAGGGGCATCTCTTTCCAGAGGTAGGCGAAACCTACCGTCAGCACGCCGTCACCCCGCTCAACGATCTGCTCGGCGCGCAATTAGCCGCATGGACCGCGCGCGGATTGCTTGCCTGCGCGGACCCGGAGCGCGATGCGCTGGCCTTCTTCGACCTTACCCTTGCCGGCATGGTCAGCCGCAAGCTCTACCGCGTCGAGGCCAGCTTCGATGAAGTGACGCTTGCCGACCATGCCTGCACCTGCGTCCGCATCTTCCTCCACGGCTTGGGCAAGCCTGCCTGAACCGCCCACGGTTTCACTCCGCACGCTTGCCCACGTTCCTCCCAATTGTTAGCCTCACAAACGGAAGAGGAACGACACATGACTGGCAAGACACGCGATTTTCAGGGAAAGACCGCCTTCATTACCGGGGGTGTCAACGGCATCGGCTTCGGCATCGCCCGCGCTTTCGCGCTTGCGGGGATGGATCTCATCCTGACCTACCGCAAGGAGCAGGACCGCGAGGACGCCGCCCGCTGGCTGGCCGACAATAACCTGCCACCGGCCCGCTTCGTCCGGCTCGACGTTACCGACCGCGCCCGCTTCGCCGCAGTCGCTGCCGAGGTCGGCAAGGTCCATGTCCTCGTCAACAACGCCGGCGTCAGCGTGTTCGGGCCGACCGACGAGGCAAGCTACGCCGATTACGACTGGATCATGGGCGTCAATTTCGGCGGCGTGGTCAATGGTCTGGTCTCGTTCCTGCCGGGCATGAAGGCCCATGGCGAGGGCGGGCACGTGGTCAACGTCGCCTCGATGGCCGCCTACCTGTCAGGCCCGCAGGCGGGCATCTACACCGCCAGCAAGTTCGCCGTGCGCGGCCTCACCGAAAGCTTGCGCTACAACCTCGCCCCGCATGGCATCGGCGTCTCGCTGATGTGCCCCGGCCTGACGCGGACCAACGCCTGGACCAGCGCGCTCAAGCGGCCCGAAGGCTTTGCCGATTCCGGCTTCGCGCCCGCCGACGCTGCTGAACTCGAACAGTTCGGCACCGCCTTCGAACTCGGCATGGACCCGCTCGAAGTTGGCCAGAAGACGCTGCAGGGCATGATCGAGAACCGCGGGCTGATCCTCACCCACGGAGAATTCGCCGAAGACTTCGAGGAGATCTACCGCACCTCGCTCGACGCGCTCCCCAAGGAAAACATCCCCGAAGGCCGCCTCCACATCGAACGCCTGCGCCGCGCCGCCAACAAGGCGGCCGCAGAAGGCCAGCAGATCGCGCTTTCGGACCTCACCTGACCCCCGAACAGCAGACACAGAAAAGCGGGGCCCCAGCCTTCCGACCAGCGCCCCGCCAAGGGTCATGCGTCTCATCCTGTGTGCGTAACGCCGCCGGAGCCGCCCGGTTCCGGTCTGGTCCAAAGTCGTCCCTTTGTAAATTTATCTTTTTCCGTCATAGAGATACGCAGAGAGCGGCTTCGTCATGTGGTGTAGTCGCAAAGAATTCAAGGTCGTCTGAAGAATTCTTTTGAAAAAATATTCGGGAAAGATTTAATATTCGACAGTTGGAGCGGCGATTTCCGGTTCTATCCGGAGTCTTCCGTTTGCGATGTAATCGGATTTGCCTGTGGGGAGGCAAAGATGACCGTAGAGTTTTTCGTTTTTCCATTGCTGTCCGGCGGGTGCAGCATGTTGTTCACATTCGCACTTCTTTTTGTCAGAAGTCGCGTCCGCACCAATCGTCAACGCGTCATAGACGAGTTGGGTCTGATATTTTTCAAAAGCCAAGACAGGGCTGTAGCCGCATTTGACTACGCACGTGCGAAGTACGAAATGCAGACGGCGGCTGAACAGCAAACCGGAAAGGATCTGCCCAAACCTGTCGGGACGTGGGCATTGATCGGCGCCGCCGTCCCATACATGGTACTGTGCGCTCTGGGTTTCATGATCCTGTTCACGCCGATTCAGGATCTTGTCTCGACTACGCCCGGGGTCCGCAATTTTCTGGTGCTCAAGAATATTTACTGGACGATGGGGCAAGGTCAGGATGCGATTCTGACAAGTAGCGCAGCCTCGTTCGGGGCTGCGTTTCTCGGATCATACCTGATGACGGCCCGCACCCTGTTGCGGGCTGTCCAGAACTACGAGCTGACCCAGCTGACCTTCCTCCAGAATGCGGCCCACATGGGCTTCGGCCTGGTATCCGGCGTGTTTGCCTCGCAAGTCTTTGTCATCGGCGGGCAGAACTTCGGGATGGACTGGAGTGCGGGATTGACGCCGGGGGCGACTGTGCTCGTATTGGCCTTTGCGGGTGGATATGCGCCGGATCTCGGGATCACCAGCCTGTTCCGCCTGCTCAAGGTCCACGTGATCAAGACGGCTGACGAAGAGGTACTGAAAAACGCGAAGGTCACTCCGCTCGAGGCGCTCGACGGGATCGATACGGAGATTCGTAACCGGCTCAATCAATCGGGCCTCTATGACGTCCAGAATCTGGCAGTGGCGAACCCGTTGCTGCTCTTTGTGGAAACGCCCTACTCGCTTTATCAGTGCTTCGACTGGATCCTGCAGGCGCAGTTGTGTGTTTCGACAGGCATCAAGACCTACGAACGCTTGCGCGCCCTCAATATACGCACGTCGCTCGATCTGGAACGGGCAGTCCTTGGCGATGATGCTCCGGATAGCTTTGTCGCGGCAGTAGGCCGGATCATCTTCGGCGCATCAGGAGCGGGTGACGCCAATCCTGCCTCCACCTTCGGCAAGGCTGAAATCCAGCACGGCGCAATGGTAATGCTCGACGATCTGCACGTGCACCGCATGCGGGCACTGTGGGTGAGAATCTTTGCCACGATTTCGGTCGATGGAAAGGACTGGGTCTACCGCGGTCGCAATGAGGAGTGCGGTTCGCCGCAATGTAGCGGTCCCGCAACGAACAAGGTGGCGCCCGAAGGCGAGGATCACACTGTCCGGGAGTGATGGTGCGGTCGAGAAGACTCGAACTTCCACGGGCTTTCGCCCACAACGACCTCAACGTTGCGCGTCTACCAATTCCGCCACGACCGCAAAATCATACGGGGTGCCCGACCTGTGATCGGCGCCCCGTGGTGGGGTAGGAGCGCGCCCCTAGCAAAGGAGTGTGAGGCGCGCAACAAGCTTCGCGCAATTTTTCGCGCTTGCGGCGCAAAGCGTGCGGATCAGTCGGGCTTCCAGCCGATTTCGGCGGTCTTTGCCGATTCCGGAACGTCGGTGACGGCGGCGTTGATCGTCACGCTTTCGCCCGGTGCCAGTTCGGCCTGCTGCGGCGGCACCGACCAGGTCTTGACCACCTTGTCCTGCGAATCGCGCATCACGATCAGGATTTCCGGCAGAGCGCGCACGGCCTTGCCGGTATTGGTCACCGTCCCGCTCAGGCCCCAGTACTTGGTGCCATTGGGCAACTGGCGGCGGTCCTGCTTTTCCGGCGGGAACGAGCGCACGAGATCTGCCGGCCCTTCGCCGAAGGTCTGGTTCACGCCCGGGATCCACTGCGGCACGCCGAAGTACCATGCGGCACCGCCCAGCGCTGCGACCGAAACCGCGAAGGCGACAGCGGCAATCGTCCACATCTTCGCCGGATTGCGGCGCGGACGGAACGGCGGCTGATGATCGAAGGGCGAATTGTCGACCGGATCCTCGACCGGCGCGAAGCTGCGCCGCGCCTGATGGGGCAGGGGTGGCGGAGTCGGCGGCTCGGCCTCGCTCCGTTCCGGTTCTGCGGCAACCGGCTCAGGCTCTGCCTGCGGGGCAGGGGTTGGAGCTGGCGCCGGTGCGGGAGGAGGCGCAACCGGCTCGGGCGCGGCCTCGACGGGCGTTTCCTCGCGCGGGGGCAGTTCCGGCCCGTTCTGGAACCACGAATGGCGGCACCGCGCACAACGCACGGTCCTGCCGTCCACGCCGATCGCGGTGTCGGGAACGACATAGCGCGTCGAGCAGGCTGGGCACGCAATGATCATTCATCGGGTTAAGCATGGCCACGCCTCGGGAAACAATAGGCGCGACCCCCAAGAAACGCGTCCACGGCCTTTTTTCCACATGGATTGCCGCGTATAGCCCTTCAGGCGTAACGACGGCGCAGAACAAACGGGTACAGTCTCCACCTCATGAGCCAGCCAGACGACGCGGAGATTGTCCATTTCGACAACGTCGGCCTGCGCTATGGCACGGGCAAGGAAGTGCTGACCGATGTCAGCTTCACCCTCTATTCCGGGCGCTTCTACTTCCTCACCGGGGCTTCGGGCGCCGGCAAGACGAGCATGCTCAAGCTGCTTTACCTCGCCCAGCGGCCCTCGCGCGGGCTGATCCGCATGTTCGGCACCGATGCGATCACCCTGCCGCGTGAACGCCTGCCCGGCTTCCGCCGCCGCCTCGGCGTCGTGTTCCAGGACTTCCGCCTCGTCCCGCACCTCTCCGCCTTCGACAACGTGGCGCTGCCCCTGCGCGTGGCTGGCGTGCCCGAGCGGGACATCATCAAGCCGGTTTCGGACATGCTCGAATGGGTCGGCCTCGGCGATCGCAGCAACGCCCGTCCGGCCACGCTCTCGGGCGGGGAGCAGCAGCGCGTCGCCATCGCCCGCGCGGTGATCGGCCGCCCCGACATGCTCGTGGCCGACGAGCCGACCGGCAACGTCGATCCCGAAATGGCGGTCAAGCTGCTGCGCCTGTTCGAAGCGCTGAACCGGCTCGGCACCACCGTGGTCGTGGCCACGCACGACGTCCACCTGATCCAGAAGGTTCCGGAGTCGATGATCATGCGGCTCGACAAGGGCCGCCTGTCCGATCCTACCGGCGCGCTGCGCTATCCGCCGCGCCGCGCTGCCGTTCCGCCGAAACCGGACGTCCTCGGCGCATGAGCATCCTTCCCGCCCTTGCCAATGCCCTGCGCGCCGACTGGCGCGAGCGGACCAGCGCCGAAAGCCGCCTGCTACCCCAAGGCAAGCTGTCCGGGCCGATGCCGTGGGTCATCGCGATCATGATCGGCCTGACCGTCGTCGCCACGGCCAGCGGCCTTGCCTTGCGCAACACCGCGCGCGCCGCCCGCGCCGACGTGGCGGGCGGCGTCACCGTTCAGATCGTCCACGGCGCCCCGCGCGAACGGGACCGGCAGGCGCAGGCTGCGCTGGCAATCCTCAAAGCTGCACCCGGCGTTGCCGAAGTCCGCCTCGTCCCGCAGAAGGAGCTCGACGCGCTCGTCGAACCCTGGCTCGGCACCAGTGCGGGCGATGATGTCAACGCCCTGCCGGTGCCGGCGCTGATCGATGTGCGGCTCTCCGGCAATGCCGATGCCGCGCGGGTCAAGGCGCTGGGCGATGCCGTGCGCCGCAAGGCCCCCGCTGCCCGCATCGATGCCCAGGCCAGCTGGCTCGCCCCGGTATTCGAAGCCGTCCATGCCCTGCAATGGCTGGCGGGCGGGTTGATCGCACTGCTGGCCTTTGCCACCGTCGCCACCGTGCTGCTCGCGTCCCGCAATGCCCTTGGCAACCACCGCAGCACGATAGAGATCGTCCACATGCTCGGCGGCACCGACACGCAGATTGCCCGCATCTTCCAGCGCTCGATGGCGGTGGACGCAGCCGCGGGCGGCATCGGCGGGCTGCTGCTCGGCGTCATCGTCACCGGCCTGCTCGGACGCCAGTTCGCCGCGCTCGGCTCGGGCATGATGGCGGCAGGGGGTCTCGGCTGGAGCGACTGGATCGCGATCTGCTGCATCCCGCTGGGCGGAGTCCTGCTCGCCGTCCTCACTGCGCGGTTCACCGTGCTCAGCGCCTTGCGGCGGATGCTGTGACCAGCCGGGGCATCTTCCGCCGACTGCTGTCGCTGCTGCTGATCGCGTGGGCGCTCGGCTTCATCTGGTTCGCCGTGTTCCTGCCGCGCCCCATAGTCGAGCCCGTGCGCACCGATGGCATCGTTGCCCTGACCGGCGGAGGCGGGCGCATTCCCCATGCGCTCGACGTGCTGGAGCGTGGCCGGGCCGGAAAGCTGCTGATTTCCGGCGTTGATCGTGAAGTGCGCCCGCGCGAATTCGCCGCCGAATACAAGGTGCCCGAACGCCTGATGACCTGCTGCATCGTGCTCGGCTATGACGCGGTCGACACGCGCTCCAACGCGGTCGAGACAACGCGTTGGGTCAAGGAAAACAAACTGCGCTCGGTCCGCCTCGTCACCACCGACTGGCACATGCGCCGCGCCGCCTTCGACCTTTCGGTCGAAGCCCCGACCAATCTCATCATCGTCGAGGATGCCGTGGCCTCGAAGCCCAGCTTCCGCATCCTCTTCATCGAATACAACAAATACGTTGCGCGCCTCGTCGTCTGGCTCGGAGCGAAAGCGATCGGCTGGTAATCTTGCGCGAACTACTTTCCATCCCCCGCAGCCTGCTGTTCTACGTCGCCTTTTACGGCGGGTCGGTGTTCTTCGTGCTCGGCTCGCTCGCCCTGATGTCGATCTGGCGCGATGGTTTTCGCGCCGTGGTGCGCGGCTGGGCGGGCTGGCACCGGCTCTGCGCACACGTCCTGCTCGGCATCCGGGTCGAACTGGAAAACCCGGTGTTCAAGCCCGGCGTGCTCTATGCCATCCGCCACGAAGCCTTCTTCGAAGCCATCGACATGCCATGGCTGTTCAACCTGCCGGTGGTCTTCGCCAAGGCCGAACTGATGAGCATTCCGGGCTGGGGCAAGGCCGGCGCGCGCTACGGCCTGATCTCGGTAGAGCGCGAGGCTGGCGCACGCGCCCTGCGCACCATGCTCACCGATTCCCGCCGCCTGATTGCCGAGGGGCGCCCGCTGATCATCTTCCCCGAAGGCACCCGCGTGCCGCACGGTGAGCGCCGCGATCTGCAGGCAGGCTTTGCCGGCATCTACAAGCTGCTGGGCCTGCCGGTCATCCCCGTCGCGGTCGACAGCGGCCCGCTCTATCACCGCACATGGAAGCGCCCCGGCACGATCCGCTATCGCTTTGCCGAGGAGATTCCCCCCGGCCTCAAGCGCGAGGAAATCGAAGCCCGTGTCGAAGCCGCGATCAACGCGCTGAACGCATGAGCGAACCTGTGCAGAGCGAGGACGGGAAGCGCTCGCTTCTCGAAGTGCTCGGCCCCGGGCTGGTCACCGGCGCGGCCGACGACGATCCGTCCGGCATCGGCACCTACAGCCAGGTCGGCGCGCAGTTCGGCTATTCGCTGGCCTGGTCGATGATCCTCGCCCTGCCGCTACTCGTTTCGATCCAGGCGATCTGCGCCCGCATCGGCGCGACGACCGGGCGCGGCATCGCCCACAACCTGCGCCGCCACTATCACCCCGCGCTGCTGCGCACGATGGTGCTCCTCCTGCTGGTCGCCAATGTCATCAACCTCGGTGCAGACCTTGGCGCGATGGGCGCAGTTCTGGCGCTGCTGGTGCCGGGGCCGGAGCATCTGTTCATCCTCGGCTTCGGCCTGCTCAGCATCGTGGCGGAAGTCTTCGTCAGCTACGAACGCTACGCCCGCATCCTCAAGTGGACCACGCTCTCGCTGTTCTCCTACATCGCCGTGGTGCTCGTCGCCGACGTCGACTGGAGCGCCGCCTTGCGCGGCCTTACCGTGCCGAGCTTCACGCTCGACCGCGATCACACCATGGCGCTCGTCGCCATCTTCGGGACCACGATCAGCCCCTACCTGTTCTTCTGGCAGGCCGGTCAGGAAGTCGAGGAACGCCACCGCCGTCACGCCAAGCCGCTGTGCATCACCCCGCGCGAGGCCGGCCCCGAACTGCGCCGCATCCGCACCGATACGCTGACCGGGATGGGCTTCTCGAACATCACCGCCCTGTCGATCGTGATGGCCACCGCCGCCACGCTCCACGCCAGCGGCATGACCGGCATCCAGTCCGCACAGCAGGCCGCGACGGCGCTGCGCCCCATTGCCGGTGAGTTCGCCTTCGCCTTGTTCGCGCTGGGCATCATCGGCACCGGCCTGCTTGCCGTGCCTGTCCTCGCAGGGGCCGCCGCCTATGCGGTCAGCGAGACCTTCCGCTGGACCGAGGGTCTCGACCGCCGCCCGCGCGAGGCCAAGGCCTTCTACGCCGCTATTGCTCTGGCCACGCTTGGCGGCGTCGCGCTGAACATGATCGACATCGATCCGATGCGCGCGCTCTATTGGGCCGCCGTCGTCAACGGGTTGCTGGCCCCGCCGCTGATGATCGTGACGATGATGATCGCCCGCAATCCCCGCATCATGGGCCGCCTCGCCATCTCACGCAGGCTGGCCGTGGGCGGGTGGCTCTCCACCGCCGCGATGTGGGTAGTCGCGCTGCTATTCCTGTTCGGCTGAAGCCTTCGCGCCGTTGTGATCGCTGCGCCCGAAGTCGGGCCGCGCATCGTCCTGGCCCATCTCGATGATGCCGCGGCGGATCGCGCGGGTGCGGGTGAAGTGGTCGAACAGCACGTCGCCATCGCCCTTGCGGATCGCCTTCTGCAACTCGGTCAGGTCCTCGGTGAAGCGCTGGAGCATTTCCAGCACCGCGTCCTTGTTCGAAAGGAACACGTCGCGCCACATCGTCGGGTCCGAGGCGGCGATGCGGGTGAAGTCGCGGAAGCCACCCGCCGAATACTTGATCACCTCGCTCTGCGTCACCTGCTCGAGGTCCGATGCCGTGCCGACGATGGTGTAGGCGATAAGGTGGGGGAGGTGGCTGGTCACCGCCAGCACCTTGTCGTGGTGCGCGGCGTCCATGGTCTCGACCCGCGCGCCCAGCGCTTCCCAGAACGCCACCAGCCGCGCCGACAGTTCAGGGTCGGCATCGGCAGGCGGGGTGACGATGCACCAGCGGTTGCGGAACAGCGTGGCAAAGCCGGCGTCAGGCCCGCTGCGCTCGGTCCCCGCCACCGGGTGCGCCGGGATCACGTGATGCCCCGGCAGCGCCTCGGCAAGGGCTGCCGCGACGGTTTCCTTCGAAGAACCGACGTCACTGACCAGCGCGTCCTTGGCCAGCCCCGGCGCAATCGCGCGCGCCGCCGCGCCCATCGCACCCACCGGCACGCAGAAGATCACCAGCTCGGAACCCTCGGCGGCTGTTTCAGCGCTATCGGCGATGCGCTGCGCCAGCCCAAGCTCTGCCGCCTGCGCCCGCACCTCGCTGTCAGCATCCCAGCCGACCACTGCCGTATCGGGCAGGTACGCCTGCACCGCATGGCCGATCGACCCGCCGAGCAAGCCCAGCCCGACGATCGTGACTTGCCGGAACGGTACGTCGCTCACTTCGCAGCCTCGCACATGGCGCGGATGGCTCCGGCAATCTCGTCCATCTGCGCGCGCGTACCGATGGTGATGCGCAATGCCTGCGGCAGGCCCTGCCCCGGCAGCCAGCGGGTGATGTAGCCGTGGTCCATCAGGCCGAGATAGACCGTCTCGGCGCTCAGCTTGCCCTCGAACAGGATCAGCACGAAGTTCGCCTTGCTCGGCAGCGGCCGCACGCCATGGTTGCCCAAGGCTTCGAGCTTCTCGACAAAGCGCGCGAGTTCCGCCGTGTTGTGTTCGCGCGAGGCGACGACGAACGACTGATCCCGCACTGCCGCCAGCCCCGCCGCCTGCGCGGTGTTCGAGATGTTGAACGGCCCACGAATGCGGTTGAGCATGTCGACGATATCGGCATGTCCGGTGCCCCAGCCGATCCGCTCCCCGGCAAGGCCATAGATCTTCGAGAACGTCCGCGTCACCAGCACGTTCGATGCCCGCGCGGCGAGGTCCAGCGCACCATCGTCATCCGCCGGATCGAGATATTCGGCATAGGCGCCATCGAGCACCAGCAGGATGTCAGGGCGAAGCCCCGCATGCAGCCGCTCGATCTCGGCGCGCGGCAGCCAGCTACCGGTCGGGTTGTTGGGATTGGCAAGGAACACCACCCGCGTCCGCTCGGTCACGCAAGCCAGCAGCGCATCGACATCCGTGCCGTAGTCGGCATCCGGCGCCACCACCGGCACCGCGCCACAGCGCCGCGCCGCGATGTCGTAGACCGAAAAGCCGTAGCGCACGTAGAGCACTTCGTCGCCCGGCCCGGCATAGGCTTGCGCCGCAAGATTGAGCAGTTCGTCAGACCCCGTGCCCATGACGATGCGCGCCGGATCGATGCCATGCACCTCGCCGATGGCGCTGCGCAGCTCTTGGCTGTCAGGGTCCGGATAGGTCGCCGGATGCGCCGCCATCCCGCGCGCCTCGAGGGCCGCCGCGCTGGTGCCGAGCGGGTTCTCGTTGGCGGAAAGCTTGGTCAGCTTCTGCCCGTCCTTGCCGGTCGACTTGCCGGGGACATAGGCGTGAATGCCGAGGATCCAGTCCTTCGGTTGCGGTGCGTTGTCCATTCGCGCCCCTTAGTGTTTGCGGGCCTTCCGGGCAAGCGAGCCGCCCCCCGCGCATAAAAAAAGGGCCGGAAGCGGGCTAGCGCTTCCGGCCTTAGTCTGTTCGCAGGAGGAACAAGGTTTGGCGGGGTAGGGGGATGAGAGGGAGAGGATCTGTTTCCCCCGGCCCCGCCAATTCGGTAGAAACTTAGTAGTTGCCCATCGGCGTATGCCGATCAGTAGTTGTAGGCCCGTTCGCCGTGTTCGGAGATGTCGAGGCCTTCGCGCTCGGCTTCTTCCGTCGGACGCAGACCGAAGATCTTGTCGACGATGAAGAAGAGGATCGCGGAACCGACACCCGAGAAGACCAGCGTGAAGAGCACGGCCTTGGTCTGGATCCAGACCTGCTTGGCGATGTCGTAGCTGGCAGCGTCGAAGCCGGCCGGGAACACGGTGTAGTCGAACACGCCCTGGCCGCCGAGCGACGGAGCCGCCATGATGCCGGTGGCAATCGCGCCGACGATGCCGCCGATGCAGTGCACGCCGAACACGTCGAGGGTGTCGTCGTACTTGAGCTTGTTCTTGATCGTGCTGACGAAGAGGTAGCAGATCGGCGAGACGACGAGGCCGAGGACGATCGAGGTCATCGGCGCGCCGTAGCCCGAAGCCGGGGTGACAGCGACGAGACCGGCGACAGCACCCGTGGCGGCGCCCAGCATCGAGGGCTTGCCGTGGTGGAACTGCTCGACCAGCGACCAGGAGACGGCGGCGGCAGCAGTGGCGACGAAGGTGTTGATGAAGGCAACTGCGGCAACGCCGTTGGCTTCAAGGTTGGAACCGGCGTTGAAGCCGAACCAGCCCACCCACAGCAGCGAGGCGCCGATCATGGTCATGGTCAGCGAGTGCGGCGGGGTGGCTTCCTTGCCGAAGCCGACGCGCTTGCCGATCATGAGGCAGCCGACGAGGCCCGCGATACCGGCGTTGATGTGCACCACGGTGCCGCCAGCGAAGTCCAGAGCGCCCCAGCCCCACAGCATGCCGTAGTCGTTCGGAGCATCGGCCAGGAAGTCCGGGCCAGCCCAGTACCAGACCATGTGCGCCATCGGGAAGTAGATGCAGGTCAGCCACAGGACGGTGAAGACCATCAGCGGCGTGAACTTCACGCGTTCCGCAAAGGCGCCGACGATCAGCGCCGGGGTGATGCAGGCGAAGGTCATCTGGAAGATGACGAACGCGAATTCAGGGATATAGACGTTGTTCGAGAACGTCGCGGCGTAGGTCGAGGCGCTGACGCCGATCAGGAAGACCTTCGAGAAGCCGCCGACGAATTCGCTGCCGCTGGTGAAGGCCATCGAATAGCCCCAGCTGACCCAGACGAGCGCTGCGACCGAAACGATCATGAAGACCTGCATCAGCACCGAGAGCATGTTCTTGGTGCGAACGAGGCCGCCGTAGAAAAGAGCGAGAGCAGGAATGCTCATCAGCAGCACGAGCGTGGCCGAAAGCAACATCCAGGTGGTGTCACCCTTGTTGACCATCGTGGCCATCTGTTCGGCGGTGGGGGCCTTGATCGGCCCGTCCTGTGCGAAAGCGGCAGTGGCAGCGAAGAGCGAAGCGCCCGTTCCCGCCAAGCCACCGATCATCTTGCGGATCATGTTGGTTCCCCTAAGGTCGGAAATGGAGGGCGCGCTCACAGCGCGGTATCCCCGGTTTCGCCGGTGCGAATGCGGGTCGCCGAAGCGAGGTCGAGGACGAAGATCTTGCCGTCGCCGATTGCCTCGGTGCTGGCAGCCTGCTGGATCGTCTCGACGATCTGCGGCGCAAGGTCGTCGCTCGCGGCAACCTCGATCTTCACCTTCGGCAGCATGTTGGTCGAATATTCGGCGCCACGGTAGATTTCGGTCTGGCCCTTCTGCCGACCAAAGCCCTTCACCTCCGACACCGTCATCCCAGCCACACCCAGCCCGGACAGCGCTTCACGCACTTCGTCGAGCTTGAACGGCTTGATGATGGCGATGATGAATTTCATTCATGCCCCCTTTTCTTGCCCTCACACACCGGGCGACCTGCCGGCAGGAGGAGTTAAGCAAGGGGCATGCCAAATCCGGATTTTTACGGATTCAGCTGTTTACGGGAACAGAAATGGCCGCAGGGCGGTTGTTCGCGCTCGAATCTTGGGCATTGATGCTGCACTGCCCAATTTTTAGGCAGGCTGTCGTGCACAGATTCAGGGCAGCAGCAGGTTTGCCCAGACCGGCAGATGGTCTGACCCGATGGCAGCGAGCGGACTGTGATGGACGCCCTGAGCCTCGACCGAAAGCCCGTCGCTCACCACGATCCGGTCGAGCTGCGCTACCGGCCGGCGCGACGGAAAGCTCCGCCCCGGCGCCAGCACCTTGAGCGGCGCGGTGAACGCGGAGAGCGCCCCGCCCGATGGCGACCATTCGTTGAGGTCGCCCATCATCACGACATGGCCGGGCTCTTCATGGTCCGCGACATGCCCGCACACCGTTTCCACCTGCTGGCGGCGGCGCAGGCCGGACAGATCGAGATGCATGCCGACCACGCGTACCAGCGCCCCGCCAACCCGCAAGGTCGCACAGACCGCACCGCGCGGCTCGATCGTCGGCAGCGGCACTGCGCAGGCCTCCACCACCTCGATCTCGCGCCGCACCAGCAGGGCATTGCCGTGCCAGCCCATGCTCGCCCCGGTCCGCGCACGGTCATAATGCCCCGGCTCCACCGCCCGCCAAGGGCTGTGATCATCGAGAGTCGCGCGCGGGATCACCGCCTCGCGCAGGCCAAAGCGCCGATCCGCTTCCTGAAGCGCGATCACGTCCGCATCGATCTCGCGCAGGATCGTCATGATGCGATCGGGATCGCGTCGCCGGTCAAGCCCGACGCCCTTGTGGATGTTGTAGCTGGCGACCTTCAGTTTCACGCGACCGCGCTTCCCTTGTTCAGAGGAAGTCCTTCAGCGTCGCGATGAACTTGTCGAACTGGTCGTGGTGCAGCCAGTGTCCGGCGTTCTCGAACTCGATCACCTCGGCATTGCGGAAGTGCTGCGCCATGCCGTTCTTGTCGGGGTTGCCCGCCCAGGAATCCGCGCCGTTCAGCAGCAGGGTCGGGCAGGTGATCGCCTTCCACAGCTCGTTGCGCTGCTCGACCGTGATGTCATAGGGCGCGCCATCGACATTGAGGTGCGGGTCGAACTTCCAGCTGAACGTGCCGTCCTCGTTGCGGTTGATGCCGTGCAGCGTGAGGTGGCGGGCCTGGGCATCGGTCAGGTAGGGGTTCTCCCCCTTCATGCGCGCATAGGCGTCCTCGAGCGAGGGATAGCGGCGCGGCAGGCGTCCGGCAGCCTTGCGCTTCTCGCCGATGAAATCGCGCACGCGCCGCGCGAACGGCACGTTCTTCATCATCGCCTCGCGCTCGGGCGTGGGGAACAGTCCCTCGATCGCCACGATCTTGCGCACGTTCTCCGGAAACAGTCCGGCATAACGCAGGCTGGTGTTGGCGCCCCACGAATGCGAGACGATCGTCACCGGCGCCAGATCGAGCTGGTGGATCAGCTGCGCCACGTCATAGACGAGGTCCATCGTGCGGTAGTTGCCATCCTCGGTCCACTGGCTGTCGCCATGGCCGCGATGGTCCATCGCAATGATGTGCCAGTCCTCGCGCAGCGCTTCGGCGGTCCAGTCCCACGAACGGCAGTGGTCGCGCCCGCCGTGGACGAGCAGCAGCGGCGGCTTGTCCGCATTGCCCCAGTCCACATAGTGGAGGCGCAGGCGCTGCGAGATGAAGGTGTTCGAAGTGGGGCCGAGTAGTTGCATGACAGGGTAACTGCGCCGGATGGGGCGCGGTTTCAACCCCCGGATGCCTCCGCTGCGGCTTACCTTTCCTTGGTGGCGGAGAAGGTCAGCTCCGGATTGCGCTCCTGCTGATAGCCGACGTCCCAGGCAGAGCGCGCCATGAACACCGGGTCGCCGTCGCGATCCTTCGCCAGATTCGAGGAATTGAAGTCAGCGAAGGACTTGAGCGCCGCATCGCTGCCCTTGATCCACCGCGCCGTATCGAATGGCGAGGGTTCAAGCACTGCCTCGACCTTGTATTCCGCCTCGAGTCGCGAAACCAGCACGTCGAGCTGGAGCTGGCCGACCACGCCGACGATCCATTGGCTGCCGATCTCCGGGTAGAACACCTGGATCACGCCTTCTTCGGAGAGGTCGTCCAGTGCCTTGCGCAGTTGCTTGGTCTTGGTCGGGTCCTTCAGCACCACGCGGCGCAGGATTTCCGGCGCGAAGTTGGGCAGTCCGGTAAAGCGCAGGTCGTTCCGCTCCGAAAGCGTATCGCCCACCCGCAGGGTGCCGTGGTTGGGAATGCCGATGATGTCGCCCGCCTCGGCGGTGTCGGCAATCTCGCGGTCCTGCGCGAAGAACAGGATCGGCGAATGCACCGCAATCGGCTTGCCCAGGCCCGAAGGCGTCAGCTTCATGCCGCGCTTGAACGTGCCCGAGACCATGCGCATGAACGCGATGCGGTCGCGGTGCTGCGGGTCCATGTTGGCCTGCACCTTGAAGATGAAGCCGGTCACATCGGGGCGCTCCGGATCGACCGTGCCCTCGCTCGAGGATTGCGGGCGCGGCGGCGGAGCATAGCGGGCGATGGCATCGATCAGCTCGGCCACGCCGAAATTCTTGAGCGCCGATCCGAAATAGACCGGGGTCAGGTCGCCATGGCGATAGGCCTCGAGATCGAACTCGGGATAGCCGGCGCGGGCCAGCTCGATCTCTTCGGCGATGTCCTCTGGAATATCGACGGCAGGTTCACGCTTGCCGAGGAACTCGCGGCTGTCGCCCTCGGGCCGCGCAATCGTCTCGTCGGCAAAGCTCATCACGCCCTGGAAGATGCCGCCCATGCCGATCGGCCAGGACATCGGCACCACGTCCAGCGCCAGCGCATCGGCCACTTCGTCCAGCGTCTCGAACACCGAGCGGCCTTCGCGGTCGACCTTGTTGACGAAGGTGATGATCGGGACCGAGCGCATCCGGCAGACCTCGAACAGCTTGCGCGTCTGCGGCTCGATGCCCTTGGCCGCGTCGATCACCATGATCGCCGAATCGACCGCGGTCAGCGTGCGATAGGTGTCTTCGGAGAAGTCTTCGTGGCCCGGCGTGTCGAGCAGGTTGAATACCACGCCGTCCTTCTGGAACGTCATCACCGACGACGTCACCGAAATCCCGCGCTGCTGCTCGATCTTCATCCAGTCCGACCGCGCCCGCCGCGCCGCCCCGCGCGCCTTGACCTCACCGGCCAGATGGATCGCGCCGCCCTGAAGCAGCAGCTTCTCGGTCAGCGTGGTCTTGCCCGCGTCAGGGTGCGAAATGATGGCGAAGGTACGGCGATTGGACATGGGTTGCGCGGTTAGCGCGGGTTTACGGTCACGTCCATGCGGAAGCTGCGCGTTGCGCCGGGTTCGAGCAGGACGACGCCGGGCTTTTCGCGGAAGTCGCCACGGAAGCCTTCAGGGTCGGCATGGCCCTGCCACGGCTCGATGCAGATGTAGCGCGCGCCCGGAACCTGCCACACGCCCATCGATGTCGTGTCGGGAAAATGGAGGTCGAGGGAGGTGCCGCCATCGGTGCCGTAGGTGAGCGACTTGCTCTCGAACACGTCCCAGATCAGTGCGTCATTCCTGAACAGGTCTTCGCTCAGCCGCAGTTCGCGAGAGTTCGCGGGAGTTGGCACGGAGTTGGGGGAGAGTTCGCCAGAGTTGGGGGTGAGTTGCCGCAGAGTTGGACTTTCGGCCTTCTCGAAGACAAGCTTATGATCCTGCTTGGAAAACCCGCCCGGAAGCGGCCATGCGAAGGCCGGATGGAAGCCGAAGCTGAACGGCAGCGCTGTCGCGTTGGGATTGAACACGCTGACCTCGGTGTGCAGCGTCATCCCATCGATGCGGTAGGCGACCTCCAGCACGAAGCCGAACGGATAGACCGCGCGGGTGCTCGGCGAATCGGTCAGGCGGAAGCGCGCCTCGGCCCCTTCAGCATGGACCGGCGCAAACTTGCTTCGTCGCGCAAAGCCATGTTTCGGCATGGAAAACTCGCGGCCATCAAGGCGCAGGGTGTCACCCGAAAGGGCGCCGACGATGGGGAACAGGAACGGCGCATGACCCGACCAGAAGGCCGGGTCCGCATCCGTCATGTACTCCGCGCCCGCCGCATCGGTCAGTGACCAAAGCTCTGCGCCCAAAGGATTTATCCGCGCCGTCAGGTCCCCACCGCTGATGGTGACGAGATCGTCGCTCATCCGCGCAAGACGCCGCCGAGCTTGGTGGCAGCAGCCACGATCTTGTCCGAAATCGCCTTCAGCGTCGCCTCGTCGAACGACTTTTCGGTGGGCTGGAGCGTTACCTCGATGGCCAGGCTCTTCTGGCCCTCGGGCACGCCAGCGCCCCGGAAATCGTCAAAAATGCGAGCCGAAACAATCGCCTGCTTGTCCGCGCCCTTGACCGCGCGCAGCAGATCGCCCGCCGGAACCGAGGCATCGACAAGGAACGCAAAGTCGCGCGTCACCGCCTGCAGCGCGGGCGGGGCGAAGTGCGGGCGGGCGAACTGGCCCGGCCCCTTGCGCGGCGGAATGCGGTCGAGGAACAGTTCGACGACCGCCACCGGACCATCAAGGTCGAATGCCTTGGCAGTCGAGGGATGCAGCATCCCGAAGCGGGCAAGCACCTGCTTCGGCCCGAGCCGCAGCGTCGCCGACTGGCCGGGGTGGAACTGCGCCCCGGCCTCGCCCATCACCAGCAGGTTGTCGACCGGAGCGCCGGCTTCGGCCAGCAGCGCCAGTGCTTCGGCCTTGGCGTCAAACGCGTCGAACGGCTTGGCCTTGCCGGTCGCCCAGCCGCGCGAGACGGATTCGCCTGCGAGAACAACGGCAAGGCTCAGCTTCTCGTCGCTCGCACCGTTGCTCCCGCGCAAGTAGCGGCGGCCGATCTCGAACAGGCGCACCGCGGTCGCGCCGCGATGCAGGTTGCGCTGCGCGGCCGAGAGCAGGCCCGGCAAAAGCGAGGGCCGCATGACCTTGAGGTCTTCGGAGATCGGATTGGCCAGCGCCCAGGTTTCCTCGCCATCGGCAAAATGCGCGGCCTCCTTCTCTGGCAGGAACGACCACGTGATCGCCTCATGAAGGCCCCGCGAGGCAGCCGCCCGGCGCACCCGGCGCTCCAGCGTCTGCACGGCAGTCGCCGTCGGCTTGGCGACGCCATCCGCACGGGGCAGCGGCGTCGAGGGCACGGCGTCGAGGCCGTGGACTCGGATCACTTCCTCGACGATGTCGGGCGCGCCGTCGACGTCGGGGCGCCAGGTCGGCACGGTCACGGTCCAGTCGTCGGTCACGTCGAAGCCAAGTGCGCCGAGGATGCGCTTCTGTTCGCCATTGGCGACGTCAATCCCGCCGAGATTCCCTGCCAGTGCAGGATCATAGGCCACGGTCTTGCGCGCCAATGGCGGCTGGCCTGCGCGGACCACTTCGCTCGCCTCGCCACCGCAGATCTCGAGGATCAGCTTGGTCAGCAGGTCGAGGCCGGTATCGAGGAACGCCGGATCGACGCCACGTTCGAACCGCCCGCGCGCGTCGGAAGTCAGCGCAAGCGCCTGCCCGGTGCGGGCGATGGAGGCGGGATCGAAGTAGGCGACTTCGAGCAGGACGTCGGTCGTCTCGTCCGAGCAGCCCGAATGTTCGCCGCCCATGATCCCGGCGATGTCATGCACGCCGGCATCGTCGGCGATCACCGTCATCCACGGCTGCAGCGCGTATTCCTTGCCGTTGAGCGCCAGGCAGGTCTCGCCCTCACGCGCCTTGCGGGCCACGACCGCGCCCGAAAGCTTGGCCATGTCGTAGGCGTGAGCCGGACGACCGTAGCCGAGCATGACATAGTTGGTGATGTCCACCAGCGCCGAGATCGGACGCTGGCCCGCGCTCTTGAGGCAGTCCTGCAGCCACTTGGGGCTCGGGCCGTTCTTCACCCCGCGAATGACGCGACCGAAGAATGCCGGGCAACCTTCGGGATCGTCGGTGCGCACTTCGATGGGGCAAGGGAAGCTGCCCGCAACGTGCGCTGCTTCGATCGGCTGCAGCACGCCAAGGCCCGCCGCCGCGAGATCGCGGGCGATGCCGTGGACGCCCATGCAGTCCGGGCGGTTAGGCGTTATCGCCACGTCGAACACCGGGTCGGAGCCAAGGTAATCGGCAAAGGTCGTGCCGAGCGGCGCATCCTCGGGCAGTTCGATGATGCCATCATGCTCTTCGCCAAGGCCAAGCTCGCGCGTCGAGCACATCATGCCGTTGGATTCGACGCCACGGATCGCCGACTTGCGCAGTTCCATGCCATTGGCCGGAACCACCGCGCCGGGCAGGCCGAGCACGCCGACGAGGCCAGCGCGGGCATTGGGCGCACCGCAGACGACCTGCAGCGGAGTGCCGTCACCGAGATCGACCGAGAGGACCTGCAGCTTGTCAGCCTGCGGGTGCTTCTCTGCCGTCAGCACGCGCGCAACGCGGAAGCTCTTGAGCGCGGCCGAGGCATCCTCGACGCCTTCGATTTCGAGACCCAGCGAGGTCAGCTTTTCGGCGATGGTGCGGGCGTCGGCCTTGGTATCGAGGACCGACTTCAACCACGAGAGCGAGAACTTCACGAACGTACTCCAACACCGCCGGAAAGGGTCGGCACGTCGAGCGCGCCGAAGCCGTAGTGGCCAAGCCACCGCACATCGCCATCGAAGAAGGCGCGCAGGTCGTCCATGCCGTACTTGAGCATGGCGAGGCGATCGACCCCGGTGCCGAAGGCGAAGCCCTGCCATTCATCGGGATTGAGCCCGCCGAACTCGATGACCTTGCGGTTGACCATGCCGGAGCCCAGCACTTCCATCCAGCCACCGTTCTCGGCATCGCCGCTGCCGCCGACCACGCGCTTGCCGTTGATCAGCGTGTAGCCGACGTCGACCTCGACCGAGGGTTCGGTGAACGGGAAGTAGCTCGGGCGCAGGCGCAGGACGATGTCG
This sequence comes from Novosphingobium jiangmenense, assembly GCF_015694345.1. Classification (GTDB taxonomy): domain Bacteria; phylum Pseudomonadota; class Alphaproteobacteria; order Sphingomonadales; family Sphingomonadaceae; genus Novosphingobium; species Novosphingobium jiangmenense. The sequence goes on along the minus strand of NZ_JADQDC010000005.1, from coordinate 120,679 downwards.
TCTCGTTCGAAGAAGGCCTTGAGGAAGGTCTCCAGCGTCCACTTGAGGTGGCCGAGGTGGATGCCCTTGTCGATGACGAGGCCTTCGATCTGGTGGAACATCGGCGTGTGCGTCGCGTCCGAGTCCGAACGATAGACGCGGCCCGGTGCGATGATGCGGATCGGCGCGCCCTGCGCAATCATCGAGCGGATCTGCACCGGCGAAGTGTGCGTGCGCAGCAGCATGTCACGGCCTTCGGCATCCTTGTCGGGGAAGTAGAAGGTATCGTGCATCGCGCGGGCCGGGTGGGTTTCCGGCATGTTGAGCGCGGTGAAGTTGTGCCAATCGTCCTCGATCTCGGGACCGCTCGCGACGGCAAAGCCCATGTCGGCGAAGATCTCCGCCAGTTCGTCCATGACCTGCGAAACCGGGTGGACCGAGCCCTTGGGCGCATGCGGCGCGGGCAGCGACAGGTCGACCGTTTCGGCAGCGAGGCGCGCCTCGAGTGCGGCGCTTTCCAGCGCGCCCTTGCGGTCGGCGAGGGCTGCGGTGACAGCTTCGCGCGCGGCGTGGATCTTGGGGCCTTCGCTCTGGCGCTGGTCCGGGGTCATCCCGCCCAGCGACTTGAGCAGGGCGCTGACCCAGCCCTGCTTGCCGAGCGCGGAGACGCGGATCGCCTCCACGGCTTCGGGCGTGGCAGCTTGCGCAATGGCCGCGAGCGTTTCGGCCTGCTGTTGATCGAGGTTTTCCATGGGCGAAGCCGCTAGCCGCAAACGCGGCGGAATCAAAGTGTCGAGTTACGACGACGTGGGCGCGTGGAGGGCCTGAACCGCACTGCCGATGAACTCCTGCCGCGCCCGCATGACTTCCTGCAGGATCGGCTTGGGGCAGTGGGCATATTCGCGCGGACTCATGCCCATGAAGCGGTGGAAGTCGCGCACGAACTGGGCCTGGTCGTGATAGTGGCTGTCGATCGCGCCGATCCACTTGAGCGACGGGTCCATCATGTACTGCACGAGGCTGCGCATGAAGCGCTGGCGCCGCAGGAGAAGGCGCGGCGGGAAGCCGAAGTGGCGGCGGCACAGCCGCTCGATGGTGTGGGTCGGCAGGTGCGTGGCCTCGGCCATTTCGCTGACAGTGCCGATGTCAGGGTCGATCAGGGCGGCGTGGCAGGCCTCGATGCGAGGATCGTCCTCGATGTCGTTCGCCAGCGATTCCTCGAAGAAGCGGGTTACGCGCTGCAATTCTCCCTGCTCGTCCGGGATTGGCCCGAACACGCCTCTGGCAAGGCGGCGGAACGGGGCAAGGAAAGGTTCGGTGGCGACATCATAGATGTGGTCGGCATGGGCGCTTGCCGGTTGGCGCACGAAGCGCGCCCAACCCAGCGGCAGCAGGCCGATACCCCAGATGCGCGTGGTGCCGGTGGTGAATTCCAGCGTGGTGCTGGTCGGTCCGGTGGCGTTGGCCTGCACGCCCCTGAACGGCGGCTGGCCGCGCAGTTGCGAATCCGGAAAGTCCCCCTGGTAGATGCGGATGTTCGCCCATTCGGGGTGGAGGTGATCGTTGACGCGGCCGCGGGGCACGTCGATCTCGGTCAGGTAGAACGTGGTGAAATAGCGCTGCATCGGCGCTGGTGGCCGATGGAATCGAACCCGGACTGTGCAGTCCCCGGTCAAGCTTGGTGCGCCCCTGTTTACTTTAGTTATGAATTTGTAATCCGCACCCTGCACCGCACTTGCGCGAATCGCAACGAAAAAGGGCGGCTCCCGAAGGAACCGCCCCTTTTGTTCAGTCTGCGTACGCTGCCGATCAGGCGGCGGGCAGAGCAGCCTTCGCCTGAGCGATGACGGCGGTGAAGATCGCACCTTCGTTCATCGCCAGATCGGCCATGGTCTTGCGGTCGAGTTCGATCCCGGCAAGCTTGGTGCCGTGGATGAACTGCGAGTAGGTCAGGCCTTCGGCGCGGACAGCAGCGTTGATGCGCTGGATCCACAGGGCGCGGAAGGACCGCTTCTTGACCTTGCGGTCACGATAGGCGTACTGGCCGGCCTTCTCGACGGCCTGACGGGCGACGCGGATGGTGTTCTTGCGACGGCCGCGATAGCCCTTCGCCTGATCCAGAATCCGCTTGTGCTTGGCACGGGTGGTTACACCACGCTTGATACGGCTCATTGTTCAGCGCTCCTCAGTTCAGCCCGTAGGGCGCCCACTTCTTGATCACCTTTGCGTCTGCATCGGAGATCACGTCAGTGCCGCGGTTCTGGCGGATGTACTTGGCGTTGTGGCTGATCAGGCGGTGGCGCTTGCCGGCCACGCCGTGCTTCACCTTGCCGGTGGCGGTGAGCTTGAAGCGCTTCTTGACGCCGCTCTTCGTCTTCATCTTGGGCATTTTCGTCTCCTGAGTTCGACGCGTCCGATCTGCCTTGGCAGCCCTTGTGGCCAGGCCGATCATCGAATCCGTGTCGGTTGAAGGTGGGGCCGTTAGGGGATGCGGCGCGGAAAGGCAAGCGTGGAGAGGTGGGAGTTTGATGCGGCACCGGTCCGTTCCCCCGCCCGGCTACCTCTCCGAGTAGGCTTCGGGTGGCCGGGCGGGGGAGCGGGCCGGTGCCGCAAGCCCCCGACGGATGTCGGGGGCGCACTCAACGAAGACTCCTACTTGCCGATGTCGGCCAGCTCATACGGCGTGGTCTGATACGTCTCGTTGACCCAGTTGCCGAACAGCAGGTGGCCGTGGCCGCGCCAGGTGTTGGCGGGCATGGCCTGCGGGTCGTCGCCGGGGAAGTAGTGGCGGGGCAGGTACTTGCCCTCGTCACGCGCATATTCGCCCGCCAGCGTCAGCGTGTCGTATTCGAGATGGTTGAACATGTGCAGCGTGTTGTGGGCCGGATCGTCGATCAGGCACAGGCCGGTCTCGGCGCTGTCGGCCAGCACGGAAAGGCCGCGTCCTTCGGGGAGATCCTCGCGGCGGACTTCGCTCCAGCGCGATACCGGCACGTCGAACACGTCAGGCAGCCCGCGCATGAACGGGCTGGCGGGCGCGTGGTTGACGTGGCGGAACACACCCGAGGCCTTGGTGGGCAGGGGGTGCTTGTCGATACCGTGGAAGTGATGCAGCGCGGCCATCGCGCCCCAGCATACCGACAGCGTGCGGTGGACGTTGCTCTGCGACCAGTCGAAGATGCGGGCGAGCTCGTCCCAGTAGCTCACCTCTTCATATGGGATCGTCTCGACCGGCGCGCCGGTGACGATGAGGCCGTCGTATTTCTCGGCACGGACTTCCTCCCACGGGCGGTAGAACGACGAGATGTGGCCCGCCGAGGTGTTCTTGCTGACGTGGTCCGAGATGCGCACCAGTTCGAGCTCGACCTGCAGCGGCGTGGCGCCGAGGAGGCGGGCGATCTGGGTTTCGGTGGTGATCTTGTCGGGCATCAGGTTGAGCAGGGCGATCCGCATTGGCCGGATGTCCTGGCGCGCGGCCTCGGTCTCGCTCATCACGATCACGCCCTCGGCCTCGAGCGTGCGGCGGGCGGGGAGATTGTCGGCAATCCTGATCGGCACTGGTCGTGTCTTCCTCAATATCTGAGGGAGAAGACGCTTTCACGGTGTCCGTGTCCGTTTGGTTGCCGGATCGGCCACATCCCCTTTCCGCCTTGGCAGATCAGGTACCACCTTGCCCGGATCGGCAGGTTGGCGTTGGAGCGTCACTCCAACTCTCGATGTGAGGCGTGAGATAGGGCGAAAACCTGAAGCTTGCAAGCATGCCCAAGGGGCCGTGCATGAGCTTCAGGCGCTGCCTGTCTGCGCCACGAGGTGCGAGGGGTCGATGCCCTCGCGCTTCCACGCCTGCTGCCAGCGCCGCCCGGTCGGCGTCTCGAACAGGATCTCGGGCCGCCCTTGCGCGGCATACCAGCCATGGCGGCGCATCTCGCCCTCGAGCTGGCCTGCGCCCCATCCTGCATAGCCCAAGGCGACGAGATAGCGGCTCGGGCCGCGTCCTTCGGCAATGGCGCGCAGCACGTCCATCGAGGCGGACAGTTCGCACAGCGGGTTGACCGTGACGCTGCCTTCGCCCGCCCAATCGTTGGAATGGAGCACGAAACCGCGCGCGGTTTCCACCGGGCCGCCGTTCAGAATGGGCACGTCCGGGGCGACGCCGGGATCGATGCCGATGTCCTCGAGCAGCCCATGCAGCGTGATGCCATCGCGGACATGGCCGATGCCGATGCCGAGCGCGCCGTGTTCATCATGTACGCACATCGCCACGACGGCGTGATCGAATCGCGCATCACCCATGCCCGGCATGGCGAGCAGCAGGCGACCGGAGAGATATTCGGCTTCACTCATCGCAACAGAGATAGGCACGGCGCGGGCGGATTGCGAGGGGACCTTGCCGCACCAGCAGCTCAGGCCGCAGCCTTTACCTTCCGATCCTCCGCCGCTTCGAGCAACTTCTTCTCCACCGCGTTCATCCGGCTCTCGCTGTCGATCTTCTCGCCCAGCACGTCGGTGACGTAGAACGTATCGACAGCGCGCTCGCCATAGGTGGCGATGTGCGCGGAGTGGACGACGAGCCGCGCCTCGAACAGCGCGCGGGCGAGCTGGTTGAGCAGCGCAGGGCGATCGCGCGCGCCGACCTCGATCACGGTGAAGCGATTAGAGGCCTTGTTGTCGAAGATCACGATCGGGCGCACGTCGAAGGCATCGGCGCGCGGGCGTGCGAGCGGGCGTGCGGCCAGCTGCGGCACCAGCTTGACGCGGTTGGCCAAGGCATCGGCAATCGCGTTCTTGAGCCGTGCGATCTGGCTCGCTTCGTTGAGCGGGCGCCCCAGCGGGTCCTGCACGAGGAAGTTGTCGACCGCCGTGCCGTTGCGCGTGGTGTGGATGCGCGCGTCGATGATGTTGCCGCCGGCAAGGTGGATGCCCCCGGCGATGCGATAGAACAGGCCGGGATGGTCCGCCGCCAGCACGGTGACCAGCGTCGCCCCGCGCGCAGGATACCAGTGCGCTTCGACCGAGAGCGGCTCGCCCAGCGCGGTGTCCATCTGCTGGAGGTTGAGGGCGATGATGTCCTCGGGCTCGGCGATCCAGTAGGCATCGCCCAGCTGCTTGCCGACCGTGCCGATAAGGGCATCGCGCTCGCGCAGGATCGTGGCGACGGCCTTCTTCTTGGCGGCAATGCGTTCGGCGCGGCCGTGGGTCTTGTGGCCAAGACGCAGCATTTCCTCGGCCGAGACGAACAGGTCACCCAGCAACTGGCGCTTCCACGAGTTCCACACGCCCGGCCCCACCGCGCGAATGTCGACCACGGTCAGGATCAGCAGCAGGCGCAGGCGTTCCTGGCTCTGCACGGTGTTCACGAAATCGGCGATGGTCTTGTAGTCGGCCAGATCGCGCTTGAAGGCGGTCGCGCTCATCAGCAGGTGCCAGCGTACGAGCCAGGCAACGGCCTCGGTCTCGGCAGCCGACAGGCCAAGCCGCGGGCACAGCTTCATCGCCACTTCCGCGCCGAGCACCGAATGGTCCCCCTTGCGGCCCTTGGCGATATCGTGAAGCAGCGTCGCGACATAGAGCGCGCGGCGCGAGGCGACCTTGCTCACCACTTCGCTGGCCAGCGGGTGATCGTCCTTGACCTCGCCCTTCTCGATCCGGGCAAGCAGGCCGATCGCGCGGATCGTGTGCTCGTCCACCGTGTAATGATGGTACATGTCGAACTGCATCTGCGCGACGACGCGACCGAAATCGGGCACGAACCTGCCAAATACGCCCGCCTCGTTCATCCAGCGCAGCACCGTCTCGGGATCGTTGCGGCTGGTCAGCGTCTCCATGAACAGCGCATTGGCGCGCGGGTCCTTGCGCAGGGCCGCGTCGATCAGGCCGGAATCGCGCCGGGCAATACGCATCGTTTCGGGATGGATCTCGACCTGTTCAGCCGCGGCGCAGGAGAACAGTTCGAGCAGGCGAACCGGGTCTTCCTGAAACGTGGTGTCCGATGGCGCGGCCAGCTTGCCCGCCTCAATCACGAAGGGGCCCACCTTCTTGCGGCGGCGGCTGCGCAAGGCGGCGAGGAAGCCGCGCTTCTCCTTGGCGAACTGGCCATCAAGTTGCGCGAGGAACACGCCGGTCAGCGAGCCGACCTGTTTTGCCTGGAGGAAGAAGTACTGCATGAACCGCTCGACCGCGCTCTTGCCCGGGCGGTCGGCGAAGTTCATCCGCATGGCGACTTCGCGCTGGAGGTCGAAGGTCAGGCGGTCTTCGGCGCGCTTCGTTATGGTGTGGAGGTGGCAGCGCACGGCCCAGAAGAAGTTTTCGGCGCGGCGGAAGGCGCGGTACTCCTCTGCCGTGAGCAGGCCGACGTCGACCAGTTCCGAGGCATCGCGCACCTTGTGGATGTACTTGCCGATCCAGTAGAGCGTGTGCAGGTCGCGCAGGCCGCCCTTGCCCTCTTTCACATTGGGCTCAACGACATAGCGGCTGTCGCCCAGCCGCTTGTGGCGGTCGTTGCGCTCCTGCAGCTTCTCGGCGACGAACTGCTTCTCGGTGCCGTTGACGACTTCCGCCCAGAACCGCGCAGAGGCGCTGTCGAACAGGTCGCGATCACCCCAGACATAGCGTCCTTCGAGCAGCGCGGTGCGGATGGTCAGGTCGCTCTTGGCCATGCGCACGACCTCGTCGAGCGAGCGGCTGGAATGGCCGACCTTGAGGCCGAGGTCCCACAGGAAATAGAGCAGCGCCTCGATGACCTGCTCGCACCACGATGTCGGCTTGATCGGGGTGACGAAGGCGATGTCGACATCGGAATGCGGCGCCATTTCGCCGCGCCCGTAGCCGCCCACTGCGATCACCGCGATGCGCTCACCCATCGAGCGGTTGCTGGCGCGGTAGATGCGCCCGACGACGTGATCGTAGATGATGCGGACCAGCTGATCGACGAGGAAAGCCTGCGCCTGCGCGCTCTCGGTGCCTGACGAAGGCTTGGCTTCCAGCCTGCGAGCGATTTCGGCACGGCCGTCCTCCAGCGCCGTGCGCAGCAGTTCCACCACCGCCTGCCGCGACTTCTCGCCCCTCTCGGCAAAGGCCGCGGCGATGGCATCGGCAAGCTGGCGACGGTCGATGATGGCGCGCTGGTTGGCAATCCGGGGAAGCATCATGGCTCCATCCTTATCGCGGGTGCGCAGGATGCGTAAGCCGGTAATGCTGCGTTTCGGGGAAGGGTGGCGGGCGCCGCGCTTCGTCAGCTGGCGACGAGCACGTCCGTTGCGGCGAAATCCCGGCCCTTGAACAGCAGCGGCACGTTGCGGGCCTTGGCCAGAGCGTAGCTGAACAGGTCCCCGAAGTTCAGCTGGGCCAGGTGGCCGTTGCCCTTGCCGTATGTGAGGAAGGCTTTGTGAGCGATGGCTGCCTGCTCGGCCTCTACCGGAACGATCTCGATGCCCAGTTCCGAGATCAGCGTCTGCACCTCCTTGGTAGCGATTGCACCGCCACGTCCATGGCAGACCATAAGTGCTTCGATCAGGGTGCCAGCGCTCATGACGGCATCGCTCGCAGTAATGCATTCCAGGAACGTCACACGTTCCGGCTCGCGCAGAACGATGGCGAGAAGCGCGGATGTGTCTACGACGATCACACCGGCAGGCCGTTCTCGTCCCATTCCAGATCGGCAGGCGCATCCCGGTTCATCGGCAGCGCGTCGATTCTGGCCAATATTTCGTCGATCCTGCGGCGGCGCTCTGCCCGGTCAATTTCTTCGGGCTTCGCCACTGGCGTCAGCCTGACCTGCGGCACGCCGTCATGGTCGATCACAACCTCTTCGCCGCGTAACGAAGCCGCGATGAGCTTGGAGAGGTTGGACTTTGCCTTGCCGATGTTGACGTGGATGGTCATGGGCTCAGGATGCCTTGGCCAAACACCTTGGTCAAGGTCGCTTAGAACCGCTTTCCTATGGTCACGACGTCCTGCAATTCATAGCCGAGCGCATTGTAGAACCCGCGTGCCGACGCGTTGTCACCGCGTACCATCAACTGGATCTTGGGACTGCCAAGAGCCTTGAGCCAGTCCTCGGCTGCGGCCATCAACGCCCGGCCAATGCCTTGCCCACGACGGTCGGGCGAGGTCGCGAGGTAATAGACCCAGCCGCGATGGCCGTCGAAGCCGACCATGACGCTGCCGATTGGCTGATTTTGGGCTTCGGCCAGCAGGATTGTCGATGTTGGCGTTGCCAGTGCGAGGTCGAAATCGCTGCGCGGATCGTTCCAAGGCCTCGTCAGTCCGGCAGCCTCCCACAGCGTGACCGTGGCTTCACGTTCGGCCGCAGTGGCTGCGCGGATGCTTACTCCCACTCGATCGTGCCCGGCGGCTTCGATGTGTAGTCGTAGACCACGCGGTTGATGCCCTTGACCTCGTTGACGATGCGGGTGGCCACGCGGGACAGGAAACCGGCATCGAACGGGTAGATGTCGGCGGTCATGCCGTCGGTGCTGGTCACGGCGCGCAGGGCGCAGACGCTGTCGTAGGTGCGGAAATCGCCCATCACGCCCACGGTCTTGACCGGGAGCAGCACGGCGAAGGCCTGCCAGATCGCGTCGTAGAGACCGGCGTTGCGGATTTCCTCGAGGTAGATCGCGTCGGCCTTGCGCAGGATGTCGCAGCGTTCGCGCGTGACCTCGCCGGGGATGCGGATGGCAAGGCCCGGGCCGGGGAAGGGGTGACGGCCGACGAAAATCTCGGGCAGGCCGAGTTCACGGCCCAGCGCGCGGACTTCGTCCTTGAACAGTTCGCGAAGCGGTTCGACCAGCTTCATGTTCATGCGCTCGGGCAGGCCGCCGACGTTGTGGTGGCTCTTGATCGTCACCGACGGCCCGCCGGTGAAGCTGACCGATTCGATCACGTCCGGATAGAGCGTGCCCTGCGCCAGGAAGTCCGCGCCGCCAACCTGCTTGGCCTCGGCCTCGAACACGTCGATGAAGGTCTTGCCGATGAACTTGCGCTTGGCTTCCGGGTCGGTCACTCCGGCGAGGCCGCCGAGGAACAGGGCCGAGACGTCCTTGTGGACCAGCGGGATGTTGTAGTGGTTGCGGAACAGCGACACGACCTGTTCGGCCTCGCCCATGCGCATCAGGCCGTGATCGACGAAGACGCAGGTCAGCTGGTCGCCGATGGCTTCGTGGATCAGCACCGCCGCCACCGCCGAATCGACACCGCCGGAAAGGCCGCAGATCACGCGGCTGGAGCCGACCTGCTCGCGGATTTCGGCGATCTTGGTCTTGCGGAATTCGGCCATCGTCCATTCGCCGGTGCAGCCGCAGACGTGGCGCACGAAGTTGGCGATCAGCTTGCCGCCGTCGGGCGTGTGGACCACTTCGGGGTGGAACTGGGTGCCGTAGTACTTCTTCTCGTCGTTCGCGATGACGGCGAAGGGGGCGCCGTCGGATACGGCGACGATGCGGAAGCCGGGGGCGAATTGCGTCACCTTGTCGCCATGGCTCATCCACACCTGGTGGCGTTCGCCTTCCTTCCACAACCCGTCGAACAGCACGCAGGGCTCGGTCACGGTAAGGAACGCGCGGCCGAACTCGCCCGAATCGCCGGGTTCCACCTTGCCGCCGAGCTGGTGGCTCATGACCTGCTGGCCGTAGCAGATGCCGAGGATCGGCAAGCCGCTGTCGAACAGCACTTGCGGTGCGCGGGGGCTGCCGTCTGCGGGCACGCTGGCGGGCGATCCCGACAGGATGATGCCCTTGGGCTTCATCCGATGGAACGCGGCCTCGGCCTGCGTGAAGGGCGCGATCTCGGAATAGACCCCGGCTTCGCGCACGCGGCGGGCGATAAGCTGCGTGACCTGGCTGCCGAAGTCGACGATCAGGATCGATTCTGAAGGCTGGATGCTCATGGCTGGCCGATAGTGGCAGCGGGCTTTTCTGTCCAGATGCGCGGCGAAATGTGACAGTTGCGTTACATGCAACTGCGTGTGCCCTGTTCGCACTTGCAGCATACGCATATCGGCGTATTTGCGGCCCCGGTTCCGATGCTTCCAGCCCACCCTGCCGGATGAACACGAACCTGGGAGGATGTCCTGCAAGGTGATCTCAACAGGAGGAACACCATGCGCGCCATCACGGCTATCGCGCTTCCGATCATCCTCGCTGCTGGCCTCAGCAGCCTGATGTGGACCGCCACGCTCGTCTGAGCAGGCAGGGAATCGCGTTAAACGACAAAAGCGGCTGCCCCGGCGGGGCAGCCGTTTTGTTTGTCAGCTTTGTTCGCTGGCGAACCTTTTGACAGTCTTCCGGGCCATTCCCTGCCGCGCTAGGCTCATGGCATGATAGTCACCCGCTTTGCCCCCAGTCCCAACGGACCGCTCCATCTCGGGCATGCGTTTTCCGCAATCGTCGCCCATGACCGGGCCCATAATGGCGTTGGGCGAGACGGTGGCGAGTTCCTTTTGCGCATCGAGGACATCGACGGTGCCCGCTCGCGCCCCGAACTTGCCGCAGAGTTCCGCGATGACCTCGACTGGTTGCGGTTGAGTTACCGGGAAGTTGCCCCGCAGTCCTCGAGAGTTGGAGATTACCGCACCGCTGCCAACGAGCTGCGGGCGATGGGCCTGCTCTATCCCTGCACCTGCACGCGCGCCGAGATTGCGGCTGCTGCCGTGGCCCATGGTCCAGATGGTCCGCTCTACCCCGGCACCTGCCTGCGCCGTGGCCCGGCGCCGGGGCCGCAAGTCGCGTGGCGGCTCGATATGGAGCAGGCGACCTTGCTGGCGGGCGAGCTCGAATGGACCGACGAGCGCCATGGCGTGCAGATTGCGCAGCCGGAGATGTTCGGCGACGTGATCCTGTGGCGCAAGGACGCGCCGGCCAGCTACCACCTTGCCGCCACGCTCGACGATGCGACCGATGGCGTGACCCACGTGACGCGGGGCGTGGACCTGTTCCGCGCTACCCACATCCACCGCTTGCTCCAGCACCTGCTCGGGTTGCCGGTGCCGGTGTGGCATCATCATCCGGTGCTGGTCGAGGCGGACGGGCGCAAGCTCGCCAAGCGCCGTGACGCTCCCGCGCTGGCGGACCGGCGGCGGGCGGGGGAGGACGGACGCGCGGTCGCGGCGGAGGTGCGTGCTACCCTATTTGACACTGGTATTTCGCTGTCCGACGCCATAGATCAGGCGTCATGAACTACGTCCTGATCCCGCTGATCATCATCTTTACCGCGCTGACGGTCGTCTCGCTCGTGCGCGGGATCATCGCGTTCCTCAACAGCACCAAGGAAGACCTCAACCGCGATCCGGCTGCGGGGGCGACCGCGAACCAGCTGCTGCAGAACAAGATGATGTTCAACCGCATCAAGTTCCAGGGCCTTGCCGTGCTGACCGTGGCGATCCTCCTCGCCTTCTCGCGCTGAGGCGCTGCCCCTTCCGGCATGGTCAAGCTCAACAAGATCTACACGCGCACCGGCGATGACGGCACGACCGGCCTTGTCGACGGCTCGCGCCGCGCCAAGCACGATGCCCGCATGCAGGCAATCGGCGAGGTGGACGAGGCCAACAGCCTGATCGGGCTTGCCGCCGTTGCCGCGTCGGAAACCACGGCGCGCAACCTGCAGCGCATCCAGAACGACCTGTTCGATCTGGGCGCGGATCTTGCCACGCCGGGCGAGGACTTCACGCCTTCCGAGATGGTCCTGCGCGTTGTGGCCAGACAGGTCGAGTGGCTCGAAACGGCGATCGATGCGCTGAACGAAGACCTGCCGCCGCTTACCAGCTTCATCCTGCCGGGCGGCTCGGAAGCTGCAGCGCGCATCCACGTCGCCCGCGCCACGGTGCGCCGGGCCGAGCGCAGCGCGGTGGCGCTGGCCGATGCCGAGCCGGTGAACCCGCAGGCGCTGGCCTATCTTAACCGGCTTTCGGACTATCTGTTCGTGCTCGCCCGGGCGACGAATGCGGGAAGCGATCCGCTCTGGGTTCCCGGCGCCTCGCGCTAGGAGCAGGTGGACTTGGGAGCGCCCGCTCGCTAACCGCCATTCCCGCACATTAATCGGAGCGGGACATCCACATGATCAAGACGGTTGCAGTGATCGGCGCGGGCCAGATGGGCTCGGGCATTGCCCAGGTATCGGCGCAGGCGGGCCTGAAGGTCCTGCTCGGCGACGTCTCGGTCGAACTGGCCGAAAAGGCGAAGGACAAGATCGCCAAGGGTCTTTCCAAGCTGGTCGAGAAGGGCAAGGTCGATGCCGCGCTTGCCGCATCGACGGTTGCCAACCTGCACACCTTCTCCGATCATGCCGCGCTGGCCGAGGCCGATCTGGTGATCGAGGCGGCGACCGAGCGCGAGGACATCAAGCACAAGATCTTCGAATCCGCGGGCAAGCACCTCGCCCCCCACGCCATCATGGCCTCAAACACGTCGTCGATCCCGATCACCCGCATGGCCGTGTCCTCGCCGGACCCCGAGCGCTTCATCGGCATCCACTTCTTCAACCCCGTCCCGCTGATGAAGCTGGTCGAGGTCATTCCCGGCCTGGCCACCTCGGTCTCGACGATCGAGGCGGTGCGCGATTACGTGGCCAATATCGGCAAGGAAATCGTGCTGTCGCAGGACGAGCCGGGCTTCATCGTCAACCGCATCTTCGTGCCGTTCATCAACGAAGCCGCGTTCGTTCTGGGCAGCGGTACGGGTTCGATCGTCGATATCGACAAGGGTGTGAAGCTCGGGCTCAACCATCCGATGGGGCCGCTGGAACTGGCGGACTTCATCGGCCTCGACACCCTGCTCGAGATCATGAAGATCTACCTCGCCTCGACCGGCGACCCGAAGTACCGCCCCGCGCCGCTGCTGCAGAAGTACGTCGAGGCCGGTTGGCTGGGTCGCAAGAGCGGGCGCGGCTTCTACGACTACTCGGGCGACGTGCCGGTTCCGACGCGCTGAGGAACGGCTGCACGATCAGGGCGTAGTCTCCGGCAAAGGAGCTACGCCATGATCGAAGACAAGACCCCAGAGAGCCAAGGGGCCCCCGAAGCCGTCAACACCGAGCAGGAAGACGGCGACGCGCAGGCGCAGACCGTTGCGGACGAAGCCCTGGCGCGCGCGACCAGCGTTCTGGGCGAGCAGGACCTTGGCGACAAGGTCGGTGGTTCCGGCCTGGACGATGCCGACATGCCGGATCTTGTCGATCACATGAAGCAGATGGTCAGCTCGGGCCGGGTCGACATGCGCGCCTATCGCGGCGAACGCAACGATGACGACGAAGCCGGCATCTATGGCGACGGCGTGCCCGAGGACGACGATACCCCCCGCGGCGCGGAATGATCTCAGCGCGAAGGTTCGTTCTGGTCGGTCATGGCCTCGTCGGGTGCGAGGTCGGGGTTGTCCTGATCGACCTGCGCGCCTTCGGGAAGCTGGCGTAGTTCGATGGTCTTCCCGTTGCGCTGGATTTCGCCGATCAGTTTCCCGTCGGCTTCGTCGTTGGCGCTTGCCCACGCTTGAAATTCTGCCTGATCGGCAGAGGCAGCGGCTGGGGCATCGGTCGCCTGAGCAGCTGCGGATGACTTCGCAGCATGCATGCCCGATGCGACTAGCGTGCCGACGACAAGCACGCTTCCGCCCAGCAGAAGCGCGGCATAGCGACTGGTCGATCTGGCATCGGACATCGATTATCTCCGGCGAAAGCCTGCGCATTACTGCGTAAGAAGCGTTAAGATTCGCCCAACTTTCCCAGTTTGCCTGCCATTCGGATCACTTTGCGATGACCACAATCGTCCTGCTTGTCCTGTCCAACCTGTTCATGACGATTGCGTGGTACTGGCATATTCAGGGCGGGCCTGCTGCCGTGGCGCAACGGCCGCTGCTGCTGGTCATATTCATCAGCTGGGGCATTGCCCTGCTCGAATACTGCCTGGCCGTGCCCGCAAACCGCATCGGCGCGCTCAACGGATGGAGCGCCGGTCAGCTCAAGATCACGCAGGAAGCAATCGCGCTGATCGTTTTCGGCGTGTTCATGGTGGTGTTCCTGAAGGAGCCGCTGCACTGGCGGCACTTCGCCGCCTTTGCCTGCATAATGGCGGCGGTGGCGTTCCTGTTCTCCGGAAAGTAGCAGCCGCTACTTCGCGTCCTTGGCCCAAGGATCGACGTGCGCGGGCTTTTCCGGCTGGTGCGGGTCCCGGTCCTCGGCTGCGGGCACCAGCGACCACGTCAGCAGCAGGATCGAACCTGCCCACCACAACGCTTTCCAGCGGCTGGCAAAGACACTCGTGAGGCGTGGTCCGAACATGAGGTGACCATCGCACGACACGGTTTTCAAGTGGTTACCACTGAGCGATTCTCCTGCGTTTGCATCCTGAGCGCGAACGCTGAGTCCGATTGCGGAGCGGGGAGATACGGAGGCGCGTGAGCCGGGCGGCGGGGCCAGATGGCGATCATGCCCAGCATCAGGATCATTATCGCCGCTGCCTTCGCCTCTGTGGCGCTGGCGGCTTCCGCCGCGTCCGGCAATGTTGCGGACCCCGTGCCCCGTGTGCCGCAGTTCGGGATTTGCGCCACCGGTCCGCGGGTTACCTGCGTGGTGGACGGCGACACCTTCTGGCTGGAGGGCACCAAGATCCGCATCGCCGACATCAATACGCCGGAAATCTCGAAACCTTCGTGCGCCGCAGAGGAAGCGCTAGGCTGGCGTGCGACCCGGCGTCTGGTCGAACTGCTGAATGCGGGGCCCTTTGTGCTTGAAGTGCAGGGACGGGAGACGGACCGCTACGGCCGTGCGTTGCGGGTGGTCACGCGCAAGGGGCAGAGCCTTGGCGCCATTCTGGAAGCAGAAGGCCTGGCCGAGCGCTGGAAAGGCCGACGCGGCAACTGGTGCAACGTCGCCTGAACCTCAGGCCGCGCGCAGCCCGGTTACGGCCCTTGCGCCGCGATCCTGTGCAGACAGGCCATCGAACAGGGCATCGACGATGCGCGCCAGCTTGTCCTCGGTCAGGCGGGGCATGAACATCGTCATGGTCTGCAACGCGCAGTAGGGCGCGCACATCTGGTTGACGAGACTGATCGTTTCATCGACTTCGAGCCCGGCGAAATGTCCGTCGCTCATGCCCTCGCCAATGATCTCGCCAAGGTAGTGGTCGGCAAGGTCGATATAGCTGCGCACCTGCTCGAAATAGTCGCTGCCGACTTCGATATAGGTCTCGAGCTTGGCCGGATCGGCTTCCCACTTCTTCTTCATGACGAGGAAGCGCCGGGCGAAGAACTCGTACATCTTGCGGCGCGGCGGCAGGTCGCTCGCCAGCACATCTTCCATGATGTCGACCATCGGCTTGAACCAGTGGTCGGCAATCGCCTCCATCAGGTCCTCGCGCGTTTCGAAATAGCGGGAGAGGTGCGGCTGGCTGATCCCGGCGCGGGCGGCGAGTTCGGCAAGGTTGAGCCCGGCACCGCCGCGCTCCTCGACCATGCCTTGCGCAAGTTCGACAAGCCGGGCCCGCATAACTTCCCGCTCTGTTCCGGATTGAGCCATGGTTCCCGCGCGTCCTGAGTCCTGCCTCTCCATCGCATTGTAGGGAGGGCAGGGCGGGCAGACAATGGCCGCGCATACGAAGACTCATTTTGGAGGTCGCGACCAAACGGCCTTCAAAGCGCAACACCGATCGGCTAGGGCACGGGCAACCGGTTGCACCCGTTACGATAAGGTCGCTCTCCCGATGCTTTTGCGCGCTCGCTTTCTCCTGCCTCTCGCCCTGTCCGGAGTTCTCGGTGCTTGTGCAGCGCCGATGGCGGGGAGCCAGGGGAGCGGTCCGGTGGAAATCGGGATCGTCGGGATCAACGATTTCCACGGCAGCCTCGAACCGCCGCGTCAGGCGGTGAACGTCAGCGATGGCAAGGGAGGCATTACGCCGGTTCCGGCCGGTGGCGCGGCGTGGCTGGCATCGGCAATCGATGCGATCCGGGCGAAGCATCCGCTGTCGATGACGGTTTCGGCCGGAGACATGATCTCGGCCTCGCAGCTGGCGTCCTCGCTCTATCTCGACGAACCGGCGATCGGCGTAATGAACCGCATCGGCGTGGACTTCAACGCGGTGGGCAACCACGAATTCGACAATGGCCAGCAGGAACTGCTGCGCAAGCAGAACGGCGGCTGTGAGAAGTTCACGGCGAAGGAGCCTTGCGCGCTGGAGAAGTTTACCGGGGCCACATTCAAGTACCTCGCCGCCAGCACCAGGCGCGCCGACGGCTCGACGCTGTTTCCGGCGGCGGGGCTGAAGACCTTCGGTAGCGGCAGGCGCGCCGTGACGGTGGGAGTGATCGGGCTGACGCTGAAAGGCACGCCCAATCTGGTCAATCCCACCGGCATCCAAGGCCTGACCTTTGAGGACGAGGCCGACACGATCAACGCCGCTGTGCCGAAGCTGAAAGAGCAGGGGGCGGACGCCATCGTCGTGCTGATCCACGAAGGCGGGCGCACCAAGGGCGATCCCGATCCGCAAGGGTGCAGCGATTTTGCCGGTGACATCCGCCCGATCCTCGACCGGCTGGACACGCGCGTGGACGTCGTCGTTTCGGGCCACACGCACTGGTCCTATGTCTGCGATTACAGCAAGCTCAATCCCGCAAAGCCGTTCCTGCTGACCAGCGCGGGCGTCTATGGCGAGCTGGTTACCGACATCACGCTGACCATCGATCCGGTGGCGGGGCGTGTGGTCTCGAAGAAGGCCGAGAACGTGATCGTGCAGTCGGTGCCGTACAAGGGCACGCGTGGGGATATCGGCACTACGCCGCTTTTCCCGGTGTTCCAGCCTCGCGCAGACATTGCCGCATATGTCGCCAAGTACGTCGAGGCATCGAAGGAATACACTCAGCGCCCGATCGGCAAGATCGACCGTGCAGCGCCCAAGAACGAGGGCGCGGAAGGCGGGGCGGGTGGGCCTCTCGGCAATCTCATCGCCGATGCGCAGCTTGGCGCGACGCGGGACAAGGGCGCGCAGATCGCCTTCATGAACCCCTTCGGCATCCGCGCCCCGCTGGTCCCGGGCGACGACGGCACGCTGACCTTCGGCGACATCTACCTGTGCCAGCCCTTCGGCAACAACGTGGTCACCGAAAGCATGACCGGCGCGCAGATCAAGGCGGTGCTGGAAGAGGGGCTGGACGATACCGGGCCGAAGCAGGCGCTGGCTCCTTCAACCGGCTTCGAGTTCCGTTATGACCCGGCGCGGCCTGCGGGGGATCGCATCGTTTCGATCACGCTGGATGGCAAGCCGCTGGACATGGCGAGGACCTACCGCGTGACGGTGAACGGCTTCCTCGGCCTTGGCGGCGATGGGTTCTCAGGCTTTGTCGGCAAGCCGGACACGGTGACGGGCCCGACTGACATCGATGCGCTGGAAAGCTGGATCAAGGCAGTGCCGGTGCGGACTGTGCCGCAGGAGGTGCGGGCTGGGGTGGTCGGCTGAGGGCTCTCAGCCGAACAGCCAGTGCCCAAGCAACCGATCGAACGGAAATGTGAAGAATCCGGCGATCAGAAGGGCTCCGAAAACCATGCCGCGCACAGCGCTGCGGTGGCGATTCACATCGTGCCGTCTTGCCGCAAGAACGATGATCGGCACCTGTATCAAGGTCCAGACCGAGAGGATGTGAATCAGGCTGAAGCTGCCGCGATTGGTCAGGCGGATGAACAGGCTGTCTACGGCAGTAAGCGTCATGGCAGCGACCCAGACATAGCCGAGCTTGCGATGACCCGGTGTGCCGCGCCGCTGCCAGAGGATGACGGGTGTGAGACCGAGCGCGGTGGCGATCGTGGCAAGATGCACCCAGACCACCAGCGGGATGCGCCCCCAGTCAGGCATGCCGCGCAAAATCGCAGCACTCATAGCCGCAAGCATGACCAGCGCTCCTGCGCCGAGGAATCTTTCAAACCGGTCCGGACCGGCAATCGATGCTGTCGCCAAGATTTACCCCCGCTTCGGCGGCCACGGGATGAAGCCCGACGTCCGCTCGACGTATTGCTTATAGCCTGGGCGGCGATCTGCAATTCCCTTCTCGAGCAGCGGCTTGCCCGACCACTTGGTCAGCGTGAACGTCAGAAACACCGGCCCGATCAGACTCGCCAACGCCACCCACAGACCCGCTTCGGCGGCGGCGAGCCAGATGCCCCACCAGACGCAAGCGTCGCCGAAGTAGTTGGGGTGGCGGGTGTAGCGCCACAGGCCGGTCTGCAGGACCTTGCCCTTGTTCGCGGGATCGGCGCGGAAGGCCTTCAGTTGGGCATCGCCCACCGCCTCGAACGTGATGCCGAGCAGCCACAGCGCGGCTCCGGCCATGGCCAGCGGGCCGATCGGCGCCGGCGCTCCGCTGGCGAGCACGCCGAGTTGCGCGGGCAGGCAGGTGATGAACAGCAGCAGCGCCTGTGGAGCGAACACGAACTTCAGCGCGGCCGACGCAAACTTGCCCTGCGCCTTGGCCTTGCCCAGCATCTTCGCATAACGCGGGTCTTCGCCGTGGCCCTGCCAGCGGGTGTAGAGGTGCCACGCCAGCCGCGTCGCCCAGATCACCGCCATGCCTGCGATCAGGCTCGCCCGCGCGCCGGGGCCTCCCTGCACATGCAGCCACGAGGCCAGCGCCAGCACGCCCATGCCGCCGCCCCACACCGCGTCGATGAAGCTGACATCCCCGATCTTCACTGCCGCGCGCCACAGCAGGCCCATGCCGACCACGAGGATCGCTACGTTGATCAGCAGGGCCAGCGGCAGTGTTTCAGGCATCGAGATTCTCCGGCGGTTCGGTCAGCCCGCGGCCGGGGTGCTTCGGCGTGACCTTGCGGTAGACTTCGAAGATCTTGCGCATGTCGGCTTCATAATCGCCAGATGGCCAGATGGCCGGGCCGAGACCGCCGGTCTTGGTGCCATAGTCCATCATGCCGACAATCATCGGCACCTTGGCTTTCAGCGCGATGTGATAGAACCCGCTGCGCCACTGGCCGACCGCGCTGCGCGTGCCTTCGGGCGCGATGGTCAGCATGAAACGGTCGCGCCGGGCGAATTCGGCAACCATGGCATCGACCACGTTCTTGCGCGCCGAGCGGTCGATCGACACGCCGCCCATGTCGCGCATGAAGCCGCCCAGCGGCCAGCGGAACAGGCTGTCCTTGGCCATGAAGTGCGGCTTGAGGCCAAGGTCCTCGGTCAGCCCGATGAAGTAGAGGAAGTCCCAGTTCGAAGTGTGCGGCGCGGCAATGATCACGCAGCGACCGTTCTCCGGCGGCGTGCCCACGGCTTTCCACCCCCGGCTGCGGTAAAACCACACCAGCGCCTTGCGCACGATCCGCGATAGCAGGCTGGGCCTGCGATCCTCGATTGCCCCGTCCATCCTCTTCTCCCCCTCAGGAGATTAGCGTGGGAACCGGAAGCTGTCTAACGCTCGCCTGCATCGGGCCACGCGGCCATGCGCGGGGTCGAGCGGCGCAGGAACAGACTGGGCAACTTCACCAGCATCAGCGACTTGTGAATCCAGTAATCGGCCCAGCGCTCGCGCCACCTGGCCTTCTCGCGACCCTGCGCATCGAGCCATGCGGCATAGGGCATCCAGTGGTCCGGCTCGTCCTTCTCGACCACCTCGAAGATGCGCTTCATTGCCTTGTCGGAGCGGACGTGGCTGTTTTCGAGCAGGATTTCCACCTGCCGCATCCCGCGCTGCTCGGTCAGCATGATTACCCGGCACAGTTTCTCGAATGCTTCCGGGCTGGCGATCACGCCTTGCGTATCGAGATCGTCGATCGTGCAGCCGAACACCTTCTGAATGAAGCGGTCGATGTGGCCACAGGTGGAATCAACCGCGAGCGGCATCGTCCCGCGCAGTTCGAACCAGCGCTTGAACATCACGTAATGCTTGCGCTCGTCGGCCCGGTGCTTCTCGATCGCGGCGATGAAGCCGGGATTGTCCGGACACCGCACCCGCACCGCATCGAGCACGCGGTCGAGCGAGGTGTAGCCGCGATGCTCGTTGTAGAGGTAGATCGACCCCAGCACATCGAGGAAGCGCGCACGGAAGCGGGTGTAAGGATCTGCCACGAGAGCACCATACGCCTGTCAGACGCTTGCGTTCCAGCCCCCAAAGCCTAGAGGGCAATCATGGCCATATTCACAAAGAACCCCAAGTTCGACTGGATCCTGCGCTGCGGCTGGAAGGGGCTGTGTCCCAAATGCGGCAAAGGGCCGATGTTCCGGGGGTGGCTCAAGCTGCAGAAGACCTGTCCGGAGTGCGGCCTCGATTACCAGTTCGCCAATGCCGATGATGGCCCCGCCTTCTTCGCGCTGTGCATTACCGCTTTTCCGCTGACCTTCTTCGCGGTCTGGCTCGAAGTCGCCTATGCGCCGCCCTGGTGGGTTCACGTGCTGACCTCGGTGCCGATCCTGGGCATCGGCTGCCTTGCCACGCTGCGCCCGTTCAAGGGCTGGCTGGTCGCCTCGCAATATGTGAACGGCGCGATCGAGGCGGGGACGGAAAGCTTGTGGAACAAGCTCAACGCGCGCGAGCGCGACTCCGAATAGCCGATTGCCCCGAGCCAGCAATGCCGCGCGAACGCCCAAGTGACGGGAAGCGTTTGTGAATCGCGAGCTTGCCGTTATTCCTGCTGATGCGGAAGGGGAACGATCGGTGGGATTCGGGCAGAGGAGGCTGGTGATTGCCGGATTTCGTCCGGGCAGCCCCTCGTTGCATGATGTTCTTTGGTGGATGCTGGCCGCGCTGATTGCCGGGCTTGGCGCTGCGCTTCTCTGGGCGCTTGTCACCCCGGTTTCGCCGCTCGGCAACTGGACGCCACGCGGGGTGCGCATGATGTCACCCACGGCACGGGCCGCGCTGTTTGCGTCGGTGGATCCCTTCAGCCGCACGCCGCCTGCATCGGTTCAGGCCACCGATTCCGGCGCGGTGACCTCGCTTGCCCTCACGCTCTTTGCCACGCGCGCGACAGCCGGGGGCGGGGGCACGGCCATCATCGCCGGGGCCGACGGCCTGCAGCAGGTCTATCGCGTAGGTGCCGAAGTGCAGCCGGGGATTACCCTGGCCGAGGTTGCGTTCGACCATGTCGCCCTGTCCCGCAACGGCGCGAAGGAATTGCTCTATCTCGACCAGTCGGGTGCCGCGCCCAGTGCGCAGGGCGTCGTGGCGGCAAATCCCGTTGCCGTCCCTGCCGCGCCCGGCAGTGGCGTCAGCATTGCGGCGATGCGCAGCGGAGTGAACTTCGGCCCGCGCGCCGAGGGAGGCAAGATTGTCGGCGTCGAAGTCCTGTCCTCGGGCGATGGCTCGGCCTTCCGTGCAGCGGGCTTCCAGCCGGGGGACGTGATCACCGCTGTTGACGGCAAGCCGATCACCAGCGCTGCGGATGCCGCGGCGCTTTCCGGCACGATCCGTGCCGGCACTTCAGTAGCGGTTACCGTCCGTCGCGGCGACCGCCAGCTTCCTCTTGCAATAACAATGGCTCCATGACCCTGCGCAAGCTCCTGTCTCCCAAGATGCTCCTCGGCGCGGCAGCGCTGGCTCTCGCCGTGCCGCAGGCCGCGCTGGCGCAATACACGCTCAACGTGCGCGAGGCCGACATCCGCGCCTTCGTGGCCGATGCCGCCGAGGTGACAGGGCGGACTTTCATCGTCGACAGCCGCGTGCAGGCGAAGATCAGCGTCGTCTCCGACCGCCCCCTCAGCCGTTCGGAATACTTCGAGGTATTCCTCTCCACCCTGCGCGCGAACGGGCTTGTCGCGGTGCCGACCGGCAACGGCGCGTTCCGCATCCAGCCCGCCGATGGCGCCGCGTCTAACCCGTCGCGCATCGGCAGCCGGGGCGCGGCGCAGAGCCAGATGGTCACCGAGGTCATCCGCCTGCGCGCGATCGATGCCGCTCAAGCTGTCGAGACTCTACGCCCGCTGATCAGCAAGGAAGGCGCGATTACTGCCAACAAGGCCGGCAATTCGCTGGTGGTGGTCGACTATGCCGACAACATGCGCCGCATCCGTGCGCTGCTGTCGGACATCGACCGCGACAATGCCGCGACGCAGACGGTGATCCTCGAGCATGCCGGTGCGCGCGAGATTGCAACGGCGCTGAGCCAGTTGGTTCCGGCAGGCGGCGAGGGCGCACGTTCGCTGGCGACGGTGGTGGCGGTGGACAGCTCCAACGCCGTGCTGATGCGCGGCGAACCGGCGACGCTGGCCAAGCTTGCGGCGATGGCGCGGCAACTCGATGCCAAGGCGGCGACCGGGGGCGAGATCAAGGTCGTGTGGCTGGACTATGCGGATTCGGCGGCGCTCGTACCGGTGCTCGAACGGCTGCTTGGCGGGCAAGGCGGGGGCGAGGTGGCTTCGGCCAGTGCCGCGCCGGTTTCGCTGGGCGGCGTGGGTGCCAACCAGACCTCGACTGCAGGAACGCAAGGGTCGACCGGGCCTGCCGCTGCAACCGGCGGCACCGCGACTAGCCCGATCGGCGCTACCTCGGGCGGGCTAGGCACCGGGCCGATCAAGCTCGCCAACGGGCGCGGGACGGCCACGATCACCCGCTATCCCGGCGCCAACGCGATCATCATTGCCGCACCAGCCGACGACCAGCGCCGCATCGGCGAGGTGATCCGCCAGCTCGACGTGCCGCAGGAGCAGGTGCTGGTTGAGGCGATCATCGTCGAGATTTCGAACAACGTGGCCAAGGAGCTGGGCGTCCAGCTGCTGTTCGGCGGCAAGGACAAGCCCTTTGCCGTGACCAACTTCTCCAATTCCTCGCCCAATATCATCGACATTGCGGGCGGTCTGCTGGCCGACAACCTGAATCAGACGACGACCGTGGTGAACGGCGCGACGGTCACCACCACGACCAACAGCACGGCAGGCGACCTGCTGCGCGAGAACGCGGCGAACAAGGTGCTCTCGGCCAGCGGCGCCTACACCGGGTTCCTCACCGAACTGTCGAAGGATACCTACCTCGGCGCGCTGATCAACGCGGTGCAGACCGACAAGAACTCGAACATCCTTTCGACTCCGCATATCACCACCAACAACAACGTGCCCGCCTCGATCCTGTTCGGTCAGGAAGTGCCTGTCTCGACCGGCGAGGCGCTGTCGCAGGGCAATTTCAACGACCGCTTCCGCACGATCCAGCGCCAGAACGTCGGCATCGAGCTGGACGTTACGCCGCAGATCAATGCCGGGAACACGGTGCGGCTGGACCTGCGGCAGGAGGTCAGTTCTGTTGCAGGGACGGTGTCGCGCAGCTCGCCTGAACTGATCATCAACAAGCGCGAGATCAGGACGACGGTGACCGTGGGGGACCGCGAGATCGTCGCGCTGGGCGGGCTGCTTGACGACAACGAGCAGCGCACGCTGCAAAAGGTTCCGATCCTTGGGGACATCCCGCTGCTGGGAGAGGCGTTCAGGTCGCGCGCGCGCAGCCGGGTCAAGACCAATCTGATGGTCTTCATCCGCCCGACGATCATGCGCAATGCGGCGGACCGGCAGGCGCTGGCCGCGCGCCGCTATGGCGTGATTCGCGAAGCGCAGGTGCAGTTCAATGCCAAGCAGGAGCCGACCATCGACGAACTGATCGTCGACTACATGGGCGCGACGCTCCCGGCCGCGCCCTCTGCGCAAGTGGCAGTCGTGGCTCCGGGCGATACGCTGATCCGCCCGCGTGCTGCTCCCGCGCCGATCGAGCAGACCGAACTGCCGCCGAGCAGCGTGCAGAACTGAGGCATGGACGGCGTGGAGGCCATCGACGGGATCGAAGAGCCGCTGGTCGATGCGGTGACGGTCGTGGCGCCTGGGCTCGTGCCATCGGTGCCCTATTCCTTTGCCCGCGACAATGGCGCGCTGGTCGAGGGTTTGCGTGATGATCACGTCGCGGTTGCCCTGCGCGAAGGGGGCAATGCGCTGTCGCTGCTGGAGATCCGCAGCACATTCGGCCTGCCGCTCAGCCTGCGCCGGGTGTCCTCGGCAGACTTCGAGAAGCTGCTCGCTGATGCCTATGCGATGGACGGGGCCGCTGCCGCCGTGGCGGGCGACATGGGCATCGCGGGCGACAGTCTCGATCCTCTCGCGCTCGGCCTGCCCACCGCCGAGGACCTGCTCGACAGTGCCGACGATGCGCCTGCCATCCGCCTGATCAATGGCCTGATCGCCGAAAGCCTGCGGCAGGGCGTCTCGGACATCCACATCGAACCGTACGAGACCGCGCTGGTCGTGCGCATGCGCGTCGATGGCGTGCTGACCGAGAAGTTGCGCATGCCGCCGCATGTCGCCCCGGTGCTGGTCAGCCGCATCAAGGTCATGGCGCGGCTCGACATCGCCGAACGCCGCGTACCGCAGGACGGGCGTATTTCCCTGAGCCTTGGCGGCAAGCTGGTCGACGTGCGCGTCTCCACCTTGCCCAACCGCGCAGGGGAACGCGTGGTGATGCGCCTGCTCGACAAGAACAACGCGGGGCTTGATCTCGCCCACCTCGGCCTCGATGCCAAGGCCGAGGACACGCTGCGCCGTGCGCTGGCCGAACCGAACGGCATCGTGCTCGTCACCGGCCCGACCGGTTCGGGCAAGACCACCACGCTCTACGCCGCCCTGCGTGGGCTGAACGATGGCCAGCGCAACATCCTGACTGTGGAAGACCCTGTGGAATATGCTGTGGATGGCGTTGGCCAGACTCAGGTCAATTCCAAGGTCGGCCTGACCTTTGCCGCGGGCCTGCGCGCGATCCTCCGGCAGGACCCCGATGTCGTGATGGTCGGCGAAATCCGCGACCGCGAGACCGCCGACATTGCCGTGCAAGCCTCGCTCACCGGCCACCTCGTGCTCTCCACGGTCCACACCAACGATGCTGCGGGCGCCGTCACCCGCATGCGCGACATGGGCGTGGAGCCGTTCCTGCTCGCCTCCACCTTGCGCGCGGTCATCGCCCAGCGCCTCGTCCGCCGGCTCTGCCCGCATTGCCGCGAGGAGCGCGCGCTTGATCCGGGCATGGCCGACGTGCTGGGTATGAAGGCCGGGCGCACGGTCCATTCCGCGAAGGGCTGCGGCGAATGCGGGCAGACCGGCTATCAGGGCCGCGTCGGCGTGTTCGAGGCATTGCGGGTGGACGATGCCATCCGCCAGATGATCCACGACAACGCGGATGAAGCGGCGATCACCCGCCACGCCTTCGCGGACTCGCCGACGCTGGCCAAGGCCGTCCGCCGCATGGTCAAGGACGGCATCACCAGCCCTGAGGAAGCGGCGCGCATCATGCGGCGGGACGGCTGATGGCGCGCTTTGCCTATCACGTGATCGACCCGAAGGGGGCCGAGCGCCGCGGCGCGATCGAGGCTGCCACGGAGGCGGCGGCGCGCGACAAGCTCGCGGCGCGTGAATGGTTCGTGGTCGCGCTCAATGCCGATGCCGCCGCTTCGGCGCGGCGCGCGGCAAGTGGCACAACCGGCCTTGCGCTCTTCGCCACCAAGCTGTCCGCCAAGCAACTCGCCCTGTTCACCCGCCAGCTTTCTTCGCTGATGGTCGTCAGCCCGCTCGAGGAAACGCTGCGCACTATCGCGCGGCAGACCGAGAAGCCCAAGGCGCAGGCCATTCTCTCGAACGTCCACGCCGGCATCGTCGAGGGCCTGCCCCTGGCCGAGGCGATGCGCCGCGAGGAGCCGAGCTTCCCGCCGATCTACCGCGCGATGATCGCTGCGGGCGAGAACTCTGGCAGCCTCCCCGCCATTGCCGACCGCCTTGCCGACATGCTCGAGCGGCAGGCGCAAGTGCGGGGCAAGATCGTCGCCGCGCTGGCCTATCCGATCGTGCTGTCGGTCGTCGCGATTGCGGTGGTGACCGGCCTGATGATCTCGGTCGTCCCGCGCGTGGTCGAACAGTTCGACAATGCCAGCCGCCAGTTGCCTATGCTGACGCGCGTGGTCATCGGCATCTCGCAGTTTCTCAGCACATGGTGGTGGGCGCTGCTGGCGCTGTTCGCGCTGGCAGTGGTCGGCTTCGTCCGCTCCTTGCGCAATCCCGCCTTCAAGCTGCGCTTCGATGCCGCGCTGCTGCGGCTGCCCTTCGTCGGCAAGCTTATCCGCGATGTCCATGCCGCCAGCCTTGCCCGCACGCTCTCCACGATGATCGAGGCGAGGCTGCCGCTGGTCGACGGCCTGCGCCTGGCCACCCGCACGGTCTCGAACGCTGTCCAAGCGCAATCGCTCGCGCAGATCAGCGAGAAGGTCCGCGCCGGCGGTTCGCTCTCCACGGCCTTGCGTGAAGCGGGCACTTTCCCGCCATTGCTGGTCTATCTTGCCGCCAGCGGCGAGGCGGCGGGCCAGCTCGGGACCATGCTCGAACGCGCCGCCGACTATCTCGAGCGCGAGTTCGAGGCCTTCACCGCCGCTGCCATGGCCCTGCTCGAACCCGCGATCATCGTGGTGATGGGTACCATGGTCGCGCTGATCATCCTCGCCATCCTGCTGCCGATCCTGCAGCTCCAGAACCTCACCGGACTGTGATGACCATGACCGAAGCCATGCCGAACCAGACCTCCGAAACCGAAGAGGAACGCCGCCGCAACGGCTTCAGCCTTGTCGAACTGATGGTCGTGATCTTCATCATCGGCCTGCTCGCCACCGTGGTGCTGATCAACGTGCTGCCGAGCCAGGACAAGGCGATGGTGGTCAAGGCGCGCAGCGATATTGCCACTCTCGAACAGGGCATGGAGATGTACCGCCTCGACATGGCAAGCTACCCCGGCCTCGCCGAAGGGCTGGGTGTGCTGAAGAACCCGCCCGCCAATCTCGGCCAACCCCAGAACTACCGTTCCGGCGGCTATGTGAAGGACATTCCCACCGATCCCTGGGGTCACCCCTACCAGTATCAGGTGCCGGGCCGCGATGGCCGCCCGTTCGAGATATTCTCGCTGGGCGCCGATGGGCAACCCGGCGGCAGCGATCTCAACGCCGACATCTACGCCGGAAAGAACTGAAACGACGCAATGGCAAGCGCGCCTGCCCCTGCTGACGGACTGATCGTGATCCTGCCGCCTGCGCCGGGCGATCCCTGGCGTTTCCGCCGCGTCGGCGATCAGGGCGTGGGGGCAGAGGAGTTTGCAGCAGAACTGCCCGAGCACGGCTCGCTCACAGTCCTCGTGCCCGCAGCGCACGCTCCTGTTGCCGACAAGCCCCTGCCCGCGATGCCCGTTGCGCAGGCGCTGGCGGCGGAACGGCTCGCCCTCGCGCAGGGCGGTCTTGCGGCAGAGCGCCACATCGCCGTCGGCGCCGCCAATGGGCGGCTGCTGTCCAGCCGGGTTGCCGCCGCAGACATGGACCGCTGGCTGGCCGCGCTGGCACAAGCGGGAGCCGATCCTCAGGCGATGGTTCCGGCTGCCCTCGTCCTGCCCCGGCAGGAGAGCGCGCTGGTTCTGGGTGCGCTTGGCGGACAGTTGCTCGCCCGCACCCCGGACGCTGCCTTCGCCGCAGAGGAAGCACTGGTCGATGCCTTGGGCGAAGGATTGGACCAGACCGCGCTTGATGACGATGCCCTTGCCGAACGGCTGGCGCAGGTCCACGCCGCGCCGCCGCTCAACCTGCGCCAGGGCATCTACGCACCGCGCCGCGTTTCGGTGTTCCGCACCGCCAACTGGCTCGGCCTTGCCCGCATGGCTGCTGTCGCCGCACTGCTCGGCCTGCTGCTGATGCTGGTGTGGATCGTGAAGCTTGACCTCGACAGCAACGCGCAGGAGGCCCGCGTGCTCGAACTGGCACAGAAGCGCTTCCCCGCTGCAACCGATCTCGACACCGCCGAACGCCTCCTCACCGCTGAACTCGCCAGGCGCGGCGAAGGCGGGGCGAGCTTTGCCGCACCCACCGCCGCACTGCTCGATGCCATGCGCCCGGTCCCCGCAGTCAAGCTGCGCGATCTGGGCTATGGCGCTGATGGCACCTTGCGCTTCACCGCCGCCGCGCCCCGCGCCGAGGACATCAATGCCGTGTTGATCGCGCTACAGGACAATGGCTGGAAGGTCACCGTCCCCCCTGCGCTGGCGCCTGACCCTACCGGCGCCACGGTCGCCGCCATCACCGTGAGGACTCCATGATGCAGCGGCTCAGCACATGGTACAACGGCCTGACGCAACGCGAGCGCGTGCTGGTGAGCATCGCCGGCGCGCTCGGCGCAGTTGTGCTCCTGGTCTATGGCGTGGTGCTGCCGCTGGGCCAGGCGCTCGACGCCGCGGCCACGCGCCATCGCGAAGCAACCGAACGGGCGGGGCGCATCGTCGCCGGATTGGAAGCGCTCAAGCGCGCGCCTGCGCCACGCTCCGCCAGCCTCGCCGGACCCGTCGAGCAAGTGGCCGGAGCCAGTGCGCAGGAAGCCGGTTTCGTCGTCCAGTCCAACCAGCGGCGCGGGTCCGACATGGCGGTGCTGGTCATCCCCACGGCGCGGCCCTCAGCTGTGCTTGCCTGGCTCGATGGCCTTGGCGAACAAGGCCTTGCGGTGGAACAGGTGACGCTGACGCCTGCGCCCGACGGCACCGTTTCGGTCAACGTCACCCTGCGCAGGGGCGGAGCGTGATCGGCCGCTGGATCTTCGTTCGCGGGGCTGCGATGGGCCGCCGTGGCTGGCTCGCGCTCGCCGCGCTGTTTGCGCTGGGACTGATCGCGTTGCTGCCGCTGCGGCTCGTTCTCGCGCTGGCGATGCCCGGGACGGTCACTGCGCGCAGTGTCGAAGGCAGCGTCTGGAGCGGGCGCATCGCCGATCTCAACGCTGGACCTTTGCCACTCGGGACGGTCGAGGCCGGACTGGAACCCTTGCCCCTGCTGATCGGACGCCCGCAATTCGCCCTTTCGCGAGAGGGCTTTTCGGCAAAGGTCGCGCCATCGCGCATTGCCGAGGCCAACGGCTCGGTGGTCCTTCCTGATGGTCTTGGGGGCTTGCCCGTCACCTCGATCGGCTTCGGCGACCTTTCCGTCGTGATGGATGGCGGTCAGTGCATCAAGGCGCAAGGGACGCTCAACCTGACGCTCGCCTCGCTCGGTCCGCTACTGCCCGATGCGATCACCTTGTCCGGACAGGCACGTTGCGAGAAGGGCGCGCTGGTCGTGCCGATGCGCGGGCCGCAAGGCATGGAGCGGCTCATCCTCAAGCTTGGTGGCGACGGTCGCTGGCAGGCGGACCTGACCTTGACCGGGCTGCCACAGGAAACGGCAGATGCGCTGAAGTCGTCAGGGTTCGACGCCCGTCCCGGCGGCGTCGGCATCGGGACGGGCGGAACCTTCTGAGGTTCAGGCAAGCGTCTGGGTGAGGAACCATGCGCGCTGTTCCGCCTGGTCGGTCCAGTCGTCCGCCATGCCTTCGGTGGCGTTGTCGCCTGCTTCGGTGGCGGCTGCCTTGACCGCACGGATCGCCTTGACCAGCGCCACGTTGTCGTCGCGCAGCGCCTTGACCATTTCCATGGCGTCGACCTTCGCACGGTCGTCATCCTTGATCGAAGCCTTGCCGGCGATCGCGCCGATCCCGGTCAGAGTGTCGCCGCCGTTCTTGCGCACGCGTTCGGCGATGATGTCAGTCAGGGCGAACAGCTCGGCGGCCTGCTCGTCGAACATCAGGTGCAGGTCGCGGAACTGCGGCCCGGCCACGTGCCAGTGATAGTTCTTGGTCTTGAGGTAGAGCGTGAAATAGTCGGCCAGCAGGCCGTTCAGGCTGTCGATCAGGGCCTTCTTCGCATTGTCGCCGGGCATGACATTCCCTTTCGTGTCCGGGTTGTTGAGGCCCTTATACGCCAGATCGTTTGAAAGGTTTCATGCAATAATGCGGCGAGTTTGATCGATTTATACGATCATAATGCTGGCGTTCTGCGGCCCCGCAAGAGCAGCAGCCCGGCCAGCGCGGATACCAGTGACCCTCCGAGAATACCCAGCTTCGCTTCCTCGACGAGCAGCGGGCTCTGCGGGAACGCCAGTCCTGCAATGAACAGGCTCATCGTGAAGCCGATCCCGCAAAGCAGTGCCAAGCCCCAGAGCTGGCGCAGGCTGGCACCTTCGGGACGGCGGGCAATTCCGAGCTTCTCGGCCCCGAGAATGCTGCCGAGGATGCCGACCTGCTTGCCCAGCACGAGGCCAAGGCCGATCGCCAGCGGCAGGGTGATCGATCCGCCCTCCGGCAAGCCGAGATGCACGCCGGCATTGGCAAGGCCGAACAGTGGCACGATCAGGAAACCGTTGGGCGCGACCAGCGCGTGCTCAAGCCGTAGCAGCGGGCTGTCATGCTGCTTGTTGAGCGCCAGCGGCACGGTCAGCGCTGCCAGAACGCCGGCGATGGTGGCATGAATGCCCGAATGCAGCACCGCGAACCATAGTGCCACCGCTCCGACAATGTAGGGCAGCAGTGCGCTCACCTTCGCGCGATTGAGCACGACCAACGCGACCAGTATCGCCGCTGCAATCCCCAGCCACGCAAGGTCGAGGCCACTGGTGTAGAAAAACGCGATGACCAGCACCGCGCCGAGATCGTCGACGATCGCCACGGTCAGCAGGAACAGGCGCAGCGACGATGGCAGGCCCTTCCCAGCCAGCGCCAGCACGCCGATGGCAAAGGCAATGTCGGTAGCCGAGGGGATGGCCCAGCCGCGATGCAGTGCAGGTTCTCCGCCAGCAACCGCGATGTAAATCAGTGCTGGCACGGCCATCCCGGCAAAAGCCGCGATCACCGGCAGGCGTCGGCGGCTCGGGCTGGAGAGAGCGCCATCCAGGACCTCGCGCTTGATCTCGAGTCCGACGACGAAGAAAAAGACCGCCATCAGCGCGTCGTTGATCCACATGTGCAGGCTGTTGAGCTTGGCGATTGGAGTCCACGTCAGCGGATCGTGAATCAGCCCATGCCACGTCTCGGCGAGGGGGGAGTTTGCGAGGACCAGCGCAATCGCCGCGCAGATCATCAGGACGATTCCCGGTGCCGCCTCGTTGCGCGTCAAGTGATGCAGGATCCGCTTGAAGCCTGAATTTCCTGCCATTCTCGAATCATCCATTGTTCACGAAGCTTGGCCCTTGGGCATAGCATCCCCTTGTGCCGACGGGGGTCTGGCACGTCAAACAGGGGCACTGCCTTGTCGTCATGGCCGACCTATCCCGCGCTGCAGTGGCTGGCGGTCGCCGAACACGAATTGCTGCTGTTCGCCGCGATCTGGTTCGCAATCTTTGCGCTCGATGAGCTGGCGGTGGACCTTGCCTGGTTGCGCCTTCGCCTGTCAGGTCGGGCCTGGACGCCGCGCCTTTCGCATCCCTGCACCGCGGAACTCGAAGGGCTCGCGGTGGTGCTCGTGCCGGCCTGGCTGGAATCGCGGGTTATCGGCCCCATGGTGCGCCACGCTCTGCAAAGCTGGCCGCAGCGGAACTTGCGCATCTATGTCGGCTGCTATCGCAACGATCTGGCGACCATTGCAGTCCTGTCTTCTCTGGCGCCCGACCCTCGCCTGCGCGTGGTCGTCCACGACCGTGACGGGCCGACGACCAAGGCCGATTGCCTCAACCGCATCTACCGCGCGATCTGCGAGGACGAACGGCGCAGCGCGGTCCGGGTGCGTGCGCTCATCCTTCACGATGCCGAGGACATGGTCCACCCCGCCGCGTTGACCCTGATGGATCGCGCGCTCGACACGGCGGACTTCGTGCAACTGCCGGTCCGCCCGGAACCGCAGGCGTCGTCGCGCTGGATCGCCGGCCATTACTGCGACGAGTTTGCCGAGGCGCATGCGCGCGACATGGTCGTGCGCCATCACATCGGCGCGGCTTTGCCCTCGGCCGGCGTCGGCTGCGCGTTCTCGCGCGGCGCGATCGATCGCATCCTCGCCGCCCGATCCAGCGCCGAACCTTTCGCGGCAGAATGCCTCACCGAGGATTACGAGTGCGGTCTGCTGGTTCATCAGACCGGCGGTCGCTCGGTCTTCCTGCGGGTGCGGGACAGCGCCGGCGCTCTGGTTGCCACTCGTGAATTCTTCCCGTCCAACCTGGTCGCCTCGGTCCGCCAGAAGACGCGCTGGGTCCACGGTATCGCCTTTCAGGGCTGGGACCGGCTCGGCTGGAAGTGCGCGCCCGGCGATGTGTGGATGCGCCTGCGCGATCGCCGCGGGCCGCTGGTGGCGCTGGTCCTTGCCGCTGCCTACCTGCTTGTCTTGCTCTGGCCGCTGGTCCTGCTGGCAAAGGCAACTGGTTTTGCACAGCCGGTGGACGATGGGCCGCTGCTGAGGGCGGTCCTCGCGTTCAATCTGGCAAGCCTTGTCTGGCGGCTGATCATGCGCGCGTGGTTCACCGGCCGCGAATACGGTGCGATCGAGGCCGTGCGCGCGATCCTGCGCTTTCCTGTTGGCAACGTCATTGCCGTGCTTGCGGCGCGGCGAGCGATTGCTGCCTACATCCGCGTCCTGGCAGGCGGGCGGTTGCGCTGGGAGCACACTGTCCATCACGTCCACGTCTGCCAGGCCGCCAGCCCGGCCCGGAGCGAGGCCGCCAACGAGCGTCACCAGCCCCTTCCGGCTGCAGCGTGATGCCAGGGAATGTCGCAACCCGGCGGGGGCAGCCGCTCATGGCGCTGGCACTCATGCTCGTTGCCTGGATCGGCGTTCGATCCTGGACGTGGGAGGGGCAGGCCTATCGCATCCCGGCCTCCTTGCTGCGGGCAGCGCCGACCACTTTCCCACTGCCTGCACCGATGGCGCACGATGCGGCTGCTCCACTGGCAAGCTCGCCCGCGAGCCGCCGCGGCCGCAGCGCCCATCGACCTGCCTTTGCCATCTTGGCGCAAGGGCCACGAAGCCCTCCGGAGCTATCGCCTTACGCGTCTCCACCGACCATTCCGTTACTGCTAACCGGTGGATCGCCGGGATCGGCAGCATTTTCGCTGTCAGGGTCGCCCGCAAGGCCTCCACCGGCAAAGGCGAGGCCACCCGAACCTCAGGAATTCTACGAACCTCTTGTCGAGAAGGACGATCCGCGGTGGAGCGGGGAGAACTGGCTGCTGATGCGGGCAGGCAGCGGCTCTGCCGCGCAAGCGCCGGGCGCCGCCTCCTATGGCGCGAGCCAGGCCGGAGCGATCGTCCGCTATCGCTTCGGCAAGGGCGAGGCGCCGGACTCATACGCCTACTTGCGCACCTCGCTCGCGATCAACGCGCCGGGCAAGGACAAAGAAGTCGCGCTGGGCCTGGGCCTGCGCCCGATCCGTCGCCTGCCGGTGCGCGCGTTGGTGGAGGCGCGTCTGCAGGATACCAGCCGCTCGTCCATGCAGGTCCGTCCCGTGGCCACGATCGTCACCGAAATTCCGTGGAAGCGACTGCCGCGAGGTTTCCGTCTGGAGACCTATGGGCAGGCAGGCTACGCCGGCGGGCGAGGCGCGACCCCGTTCTTCGATGCACAGGCCCTGCTGGATCACCCCGTGCGCGGGATCGTCTCGCGCAATGGCGATCTGCGCGCCGGCGTAGGTATGTGGTCGGGCGGCCAGAAAGGGGCTGTGCGGCTTGATCTCGGCCCTCGCGTCGCGTTCCGGCTGGAGGGAGGCAAGCTGATCGGTCCCACCCGCGTCGCGCTCGACTGGCGCTTCCGGGTGACCGGCAACGCACGACCGGGCAGCGGCCCGACGATAACCGTCAGCTCGGCCTTCTGAGCCACATTTTTTGGCGGCAAATGGCTCCCTCGGGGTTGCTGGCACGGACCTGCAGGCCTAGCGTCGCGAAGGCAATGGACGTCTATCTCCCCATCGCGAACCTGTCGGTCAACGGGCTGGTGATCATCGGTCTTGGTGCGTTGACCGGGCTGCTCTCGGGCATGTTCGGCGTCGGCGGGGGCTTCCTGACGACTCCGCTGCTGATCTTCTACGGTGTTCCGCCGACCGTCGCGGCAGCATCAGCCGCAAGCCAGGTAACCGGCGCCAGCGTTTCCGGCGCGTTCGCGCAGGCGCGGCGCGGCGGCATAGACTATCACATCGGTGCCGTGCTGGTGGCAGGGGGGGTGATCGGTACGGGGCTTGGCTCGCTGCTGTTCCGGCTGCTGCAGTCGCTCGGCCAGATCGATACCGTGATCAACATCCTCTACGTCCTGCTGCTCGGCGGCATCGGCGGGCTGATGGCGCAGGAAAGCATCGCTGCCCTGCGCGCCCAGAAATCCGGCCAGCCGCTCCCGGCCCGCAAGCGCCGCCACCATCCGCTGGTGGCGAGCCTGCCGCTGCGCTGGCGGTTCTATCGCTCGGGTCTCTACATCTCGCCACTGGCGCCGCTGCTGCTGGGCATGGCGACGGGTATCCTCACCATGCTCATGGGCATCGGCGGCGGCTTCATCCTCGTGCCCGCCATGCTCTACATCCTCGGCATGGGCGTGAACGTGGTGGTCGGGACATCGCTGTTCCAGATCCTCTTCGTCACCATGGTCACCACGATGATGCACGCGCTGACCACGCGCGCCGTCGATATCGTGCTGGCGGGGCTGCTGCTGGTCGGCTCGGTCACCGGCGCCCAGCTCGGCACCTTCTTTGCGCAAAAGGCCAAGCCCGAACAGTTGCGCCTGGTCCTCGCCGTGATCGTGCTCGCCGTCGCCCTGCGCATGGCGCTCGGCCTCGGCTACCGCCCGGACGAGATCTACACCGTGGTGCCGCTGTGACCGGGCGCAAGCCGCTGCGCCTCGCTTCCCTTGCCGCGTGTCTGCTCCTGCTTGGTGCGCGCGATCCGATTCTCGTGCCGGAAATCTCGCAGCACGAAATTCAGGTGCGGCAGGGCTTCACCGGGGCCGATCTGCTGCTGTTCGGCGCGGTGCTCAGCCCGGAGGGTTCTCGCGCCGCGCAGGACTACGATATCGTCGTCGTTCTCGAAGGACCGGTCCAGTCCATCGTCCTGCGTGAAAAGCAGAAGGTTGCGGGAATGTGGATCAACGCCGATTCCCTCGAGTTCCGCTCTGCACCGAGCTATTTCGCCGTGGCATCCTCGCGTCCGATCGGGAAGATCGTCGACGACAAGACCGCCGCGATCTACGAACTGGGCCTCAAGTGGCTGCAGCTTTCGCCGATCGGAGTGATCGAACCTCGCGAACAGAAGCGGTTTTCGGAAGGGCTTGTCGATCTGATGCGGCGGCAAGGCCTGTACCGCGAGGACGAGGGCAGCGTCAGGATCAGCGGACAGGTGCTCTATCAGGCTCGAATCAGCCTGCCTTCCAGCGTCCAGACCGGAACCTACACCGCCGAGACTTTCGCCATCCGCGGCGGGAAGGTCGTCGCCTCGGCAATCACCCGGGTCGATGTGAAGAAGGAAGGCTTTGAGCGCTTCGTGGCCGTCGCGGCAGAGCGCAATGGCTGGCTCTATGGCCTGTTTGCCGTGGTCGTGTCGGTCGGCATGGGCTGGATCGCCGGACGCCTGTTTGCCCGCGGCTGAGTGCGCGGCATTTTCGGCATGTCTTTAGTTAGGTTTAGCCGATTTTAACCTGAAACCGATACCCCGTGGCCAATCGCCGTCATGGCCGAGAGGTTTTTCGCAATGTCCGATATGGGGATGCAAGGTTTCGTGTCGGTCCCGACCGATCTGGACGAAGGATCGGCTGCAGAAGTCCTTGCCGCCACTCAGAACGCACTCGGCTCGGAAAACGCCCGTCATCCGATCGGCTTCGTGCGCGATGTCGCCGGGTCCAGCTCCGCCATTGCGCTCGATCTTGGCCGTCTCGAGCAGTGCTCGGCCGATCTCGATCCTTCCGTCGCCCTGTCGGGCAAGGTTGGCAGCCAGATCAAGATCCGCGTCGGCAATTCATGGCTGCTCGCCAGCGTGCGCACGCAGCGTCAGGACACCTCGATCGATGGCGGCGTTGTCGCGCAGATCGACTTCCTCGGCGAAGGCGAGGAAGAGCGCCTGACCGGCAAGATCTATGGCTTCCGGCGCGGTGTCACCCGCTATCCGGTTCCCGGCGCTCTGGTCTATCCCGCCACCAGCAACGACCTGCGCCAGATCTATGCCAGCGATGGCCGCACCAATATCTCGATCGGCACGGTGTTTCCCACGCGTGACATCCGCGCCGGACTCTATGTCGATGCGCTGCTGGGCAAGCACTTTGCGCTGCTCGGCTCCACCGGCACCGGCAAGTCCACGGCTGCGGCGCTCATGCTCCATCGCATCTGCGAAATGGCACCGGCGGGCCACATCGTGATGATCGATCCGCATGGGGAATACTCCAGCGCGTTCCGCGTCACCGGGCAGTTGCTCGACGTCTCGAACCTGCAGATGCCCTATTGGCTGATGAATTTCGAGGAGCACTGCGAAATCCTCATCACCTCGGCCGGCACCGATCGCCAGATCGACGAGGACATCCTTGCCAAGTGCCTGCTGGCCGCGCGGATGAAGAACCGCCTGGCCGAGCAGATCGGCAAGATCACGGTCGATTCGCCGATCCCCTATCTGCTGTCCGATCTGATGATCATCCTGCAGAACGAGATGGGCCGCCTCGACAAGGGGACCAACTCGATCCCCTACATGCGGCTCAAGACCAAGATCGAGGAAATCCGCAGCGACCCGCGCTACCAGTTCATGTTCTCAGGGATGCTGGTTGGCGATACGATGGCCGAGTTCATCTCGAAGATCTTCCGCATGCCGGCCAACGGCAAGCCGATCTCGATCATCGACGTCTCGGGCGTTCCTTCGGAAATCACTTCCACGGTGGTGGCGGTGCTCAGTCGCCTCGTCTTCGACTATGCCATCTGGGCACGCGACGAAGAGACGCGCCCGGTGCTGCTGGTCTGCGAAGAAGCGCACCGCTATGTGCCGAACGAGAAGAACTCCGACGGCTCCTCGGTGGGCCGCATCCTTTCGCGCATCGCCAAGGAAGGCCGCAAGTACGGCGTCTCGCTCGGCCTGATCACCCAGCGCCCGTCGGACCTTGCCGAAGGCGTGCTGTCGCAGTGCGGCACGATCATCGCCATGCGCCTCAACAACGAACGCGACCAGGCCTTCGTCAAGGCGGCCATGCCCGAAGGGGCGCGCGGTTTCGTCGACACGATCCCGGCGCTGCGCAACCGCGAATGCATCATCTCGGGCGAGGGCGTCTCGATCCCGATGCGCGTATCGTTCGACGAACTGGAGGCGATCAAACGCCCGGCCTCGAACGATCCCTCGTTCTACGAGCTGTGGAGCAAGAGCGGCGGCGAGGAACGCGCGGTCGAACGCACGGTCCAGCGCTGGCGCGCCCAAAGCCGCTGATTGCGGTTCCCTGTCAGAGGCTGGGAGCCATCCGGCCAGCGGTATCGGCGTCGACGTGGGTTTCCTCCTCGCATTCCTCGTCGGGCACAGCCCTGGCCCGCTGGCGCCACTGCGGTTGGCGATAGGCGTAGACCGCCAGCGCCACGGCGACGGCTGAGCTGACCGGGAAGGCCAGCCACAGCGCATCGGCGCCAAGCCGCGGATAGAACGCATAGTAGAAGCCCAGTCGCACCGGATACATCGCGATCGACAGGATGATCAGCGGCGTCCACACCACGCCGCCCGCGCGCATCGTGCCGAACAGGACCATGGTGATCCCGAACAGGATATAGCTCCAGCTGGCGAGGAACTGGATGTGCCGTGCCTCGTCCACCGCCGGGCTGGCCGAGCCGAGGAACAGTTCGAGCGCGGGGCGGTCGAACAGCAGGATCAGGGCGCACAGCGCGCCGGTGACCGAGAAGTTGAGCAACACGCCCGAGCGCGAGATCTTGCCGAGCCGCTCGTCCAGCCCGGCGCCAATGGCCTGTGCGGCCATGGCGCTGACCGCAGCGGAAATCGCCATCGCCGGCATCTGCAGGTAGGTCCACAGCTGCAGCGCCGCGCCGTAGGCCGCGCTGACCAGCAGGCCCTCGCGGTTGACCAGGCCGATCACGATGATCCCGGCGGCCGAAATCACCAGCATCTGCGCGCCCATCGGCAGGCCCTTGGTCAGGATGTAGCCAAGCTCGTCGCGGCGGGGCCAGAGCCACTTCAGTTCGGCACCCTTGAGCCGCAACGGCAGGTCCTTGGCATAGACATAGGCGACGATGCCCGCCATCGAGACGAACGAAGCGATGGCCGTGGCCAGCGCAGCTCCAGCAATGCCCATCGCCGGAACGGGGCCAATGCCGCCGATCAGCAGCGGGTTGAGGATCACGTCGAGCACCGACGACAGGATCATGAATTTCAACGGCGTCGCCGCATCGCCGCCACCGCGCAGCCCCATGCCCAGCATGACGGTGATCATCGAGGCCGGCATCGCCACGAAGATCACCCGCAGGTAGGTGAGGGCATAAGTGTAAGTCTCGCCCGGCGCGGCCATCGCCGTCAGCAGTTCGGGCGCAAAGACCCAGCCCAGCGTTCCCACCACCAGCGAGAGCAACACGCAGAAGCCCACTGCCGACCCGAACGTCCGCCGCGCCGCCAGCACGTCACGCGCGCCGAACGCCTGTCCGATCTTGACGGTCGCCGCCATGCCGAAGCCGAATGCGGCGGCAAAGACGAGGAACATCACCACGTTGGCATTGGCGGTAGCCGCCAATGCTCCCTCGCCCAGCATCCGCCCCACCCAGATCGAGTTTATCGACCCGTTCAGCGACTGCAGGATATTCGATGCCAGCGTCGGCGCGGAGAACAGCACCAGTGTCTTGAGGATCGGCCCGCTCGTCAGGTCCCGACCGCGCCCCGGAGGTCCAGCCAACCGATCAGTCCTTCTTCTTCAGCGCTGCGAGCGCCGCAAACGGGCCGGAGGCGACGTCGCCGCCGAGATTATGCTCGGCCCGCGCCCGGTCGGCGTCAGGACCTTCGGCAAAGGGATCGATGGCCAGCGCGAGGCTCTGCGCCACGGCCTCGCCCAGATCGAAGCTGGTGCCTTCGAATTCGATCTCGTCGCAATCGTCCGCGGTGATCTCGATCTCCTCGTCGGGATCGTGGACCTTGCCGGGGGGGACGAAGCGCAGCGCGACAGGTTCGCTAATCGTCACCGGGAAGTCCTCGCCCGAGATGGCGCAGGCCTGCACGATCGACGCGTCGAGATGGCCCTTTGCCTCCACAGAGTCCCCCTCCTGCCTCAGAGAGATGGTCGCCTGCATGGCTTTCACCTCGGAGAGTTGGAAACGTGCCGCGAGGCGTTTGCGCTCGGCCTCGGTCGGCTCCAGGACGACAGGTTCGTCGCCAATCTGTCGCAGGTCGATGATGCGCGAAAACTCTGAATTGATGGTCATTTTCCGATCTCCGCGTCGAGAACGCGGAAGGCCGGGACAAGGTCCAGTCCCGCGGCGAAAGCGCGCACGCGGCGGGTAAGCAGGAGCGGATCGGTGCCATCGTGCATTGTGACGTTGCGACCGATCGCCTCGGCCATCATCGCCTCATCGCGCGCGGCCAGCGCATCGCGATAGGCACCAAGTCGCCCGCCCAGCACGCTCATCAGCTGGCCGACGCGCTTGCCCACGATAACGTCGCCAACACCACTCTCGCGCAGCTGGCCGTCCATGTCCTCGACGAACAATTCG
This sequence comes from Novosphingobium jiangmenense, assembly GCF_015694345.1. GTDB lineage: Bacteria > Pseudomonadota > Alphaproteobacteria > Sphingomonadales > Sphingomonadaceae > Novosphingobium > Novosphingobium jiangmenense. Next base: position 81,252 of record NZ_JADQDC010000005.1, on the reverse strand, counting down.
GTAAGTCTTACAGAGGGTTCTATCAGCTCGGCATCGCGTTCCATGCGGATCAGAACGACCGACAGGATCAGCGTGATCATGTCGAATCGCCCGGCCACGGTGTCGGCCACGCCACAGTCGCGATACCACTCCTTCTCGCGCGCGATCTCCACGGTGCGGTGCCACAGCGGGCGCGCCACGGCGCGATCATCCTGCTTGCGTCCGAACAGCTTGGTAAGAATGGACATCGCGGCAATCCTTGGCATTCCGCCCGTTCAGGGGCGATTAAATCTGGGCCGTCCAGCAGACCTTTGCACGCGGTCCGTCAGGGCGGCATTGCGGTTATTCCGATTGGACCCTAAGGGTCGCCCAATTGGTCTCGGCGATATAGGCTGTCCAAGCCCGATGCAAACGGGCAAGACAGTGACAAGTGAAGAGCGGAGTTTGCGAATGCGGAACAGTCGGCTGATGGTGCAGGGTGCGGCGATGCTCGCCCTCGGCTTGGCCGCGTCCGGCTGCGCCAGCATCAAGGACCACCGCGGCTACATCATCGACGAAGCGCTGGTCGCCTCGGTGCAGCCGGGGGTGGACAACAAGCTGTCGGTGGAGCGCACGCTCGGCCGTCCAACCTTTACCAGCCAGTTCGGCCGCCAGACCTGGTACTACGTGGCGCAGAACACCAAGCAGCGCCCGTTCACCCGCCCACGCACGGCTGACCAGAACATTCTGGTCGTCGATTTCGACGCGCGGGGCAATGTTGCCACGTTGTCGCGCGAGGGGATGGAGAAGGTTGTCCGTCTTTCGCCCGAGAGCGACAAGACGCCGACCCTGGGCCGCGATCGCAGCTTCTTCCAGGACCTTTTCGGCAACATCGGCGCCGTCGGTGCGATTCCGGGCGGGCAGGGCGGCGGCGCGCCGACCGGCACCGGTCCCAACGGCAGCTGAAGCGCGTAAGCTTGAATTCGTCGCCGCGCTCCTCATATCGCGGCGATGGACGACAGCAGGGCGAGCCACGGCCTTATCCAGTGGCACGGCACCACCATCATCGGGGTGAAGAAGAACGGCCGCACCGTCATCGCCGGTGACGGGCAGGTTTCCATGGGCAACACGGTGATGAAGCCGAACGCCCGCAAGGTCCGCCGCATCGGAGATGGCAAGGTGATTGCCGGATTCGCAGGTGCGACGGCCGACGCCTTTACCTTGTTCGAACGCCTTGAGCGCAAGCTGGAGCAGCACCGCGGCCAGTTGATGCGCGCCGCTGTCGAACTCGCCAAGGACTGGCGCACCGACAAGTACCTGCGCAATCTCGAAGCGCTGATGATCGTGGCCGATGCCGAGACGATGCTGATCCTCACCGGCAATGGCGACGTGCTCGAGCCGGAAGGCGGGATTGCCGCCATCGGCTCGGGCGGAAATTACGCTCTCGCCGCCGCCCGCGCCCTGACCGACTACGAAGACGACGCCGAAAAGATCGCCCGCCGCGCCATGCAGGTGGCCGCCGAAGTCTGCGTCTTCACCAACGACCGCGTGACGGTCGAGGAAATCTGATGCTCGATTCCCTTACCCCCAAAGCCATCGTCCGCGCTCTGGACGAGCACATCGTCGGCCAAACCGAGGCCAAGAAGGCCGTCGCGGTCGCACTGCGCAATCGCTGGCGGCGCCAGCGTCTGTCCGCTGACCTGCGCGATGAAGTTTCACCGAAGAACATTCTGATGATCGGGCCGACGGGCTGCGGCAAGACCGAGATCAGCCGCCGCCTGGCCAAGCTCGCCGATGCGCCGTTCGTGAAGGTCGAGGCGACCAAGTTCACCGAGGTTGGCTATGTCGGCCGCGACGTCGAGCAGATTGCGCGCGATCTGGTCGAAGAGGCGATCCGGCTCGAGAAGGAGCGCCGCCGCGAGGCGGTGCGCGATGCGGCCAGCAAGGCGGCGATGGACCGGCTGCTCAAGGCGCTGGTGGGCGATGGCGCGAGCGAAGCCACGCGCGAGAGCTTCAAGGCACGGCTTGCAGACGGTTCGATGAACGACGTCGAAGTCGAGATCGAGGTGGAGGACGCGCCGTCAGCTCCGATGGAGATCCCCGGCATGCCCGGCGGCATCGGCATGATCAATCTGTCGGACATGATGGGCAAGGCGTTCGGCAAGCAGGCGCTCAAGCGCCGCAAGATGCGCGTCGCCGATGCCTGGGACAAGCTGGTCGACGAAGAAGCCGAAAAGCGCATGGACCAGGACGATGTCGCGCGCGAAGCGATCCGCAATGCCGAGACCAACGGCATCGTATTCCTCGACGAGATCGACAAGATCGCCGTGTCCGACGTGCGCGGCGGTTCGGTCAGCCGTGAAGGCGTGCAGCGCGACCTGCTCCCGCTGATCGAGGGCACGACGGTGGCCACCAAGTACGGCCCGATGAAGACCGACCACGTCCTGTTCATCGCCTCGGGCGCGTTCCACGTCGCCAAGCCCAGCGACATGCTGCCTGAACTGCAGGGCCGCCTGCCGATCCGGGTGGAACTGAAGGCGCTGAGCGAGGACGATTTTGTGCGCATTCTTTCGGAAACGCGCGCCAATCTGGTCGAACAGTACCGCGCGCTGATCGCGACCGAGAACGTGACGCTCGATTTCACCCCCGAATCCATCCGCGCCATTGCCCGCACGGCGGCGCAGGTGAACGAAAGCGTCGAGAACATCGGCGCCCGCCGCCTGCAGACGGTGATGGAGAAGCTGCTTGAGGAAGTGAGCTTCGATGCCGAGGACCGCACCGGCGAGACGGTGACGGTCGACGAGGCTTATGTCAGCGAAAAGCTGGCGAACCTCGCCGGGAATGCCGATCTTTCGAAGTACATCCTCTGACAATCACTGGCAGAAGGCAGCGGAGGCAAGGTCATATGTAGCCCCGCTGCCCTGCCAGATTTCGCCGAAATCGAAGTCCGGTTGCGGCGTGAAGATCACCAGCGCGCGGTTCAGGGCGGGGGCGATCAGGTTGCGGGTCTGCGTGCCGTCAACGTCCCCTCTCCGTTCCACCAGCGCGACCTCGTCCTTGCAGCCGGCAAGATTGGCGGAGAAGCTCCAGGTGCCGAGCGCGACGTAACCGAGCGAGGGTTCGCCCTGCCAGAGAATCCGTCGCTGCGCCTCGCCGACCAGCTTTCCGCTCATCAGGGCCTTGTCCAGACGCACCAGATCGTCTGCCGTCCCGAGCAGTCCTGCAGAGGCGCCGTAGCCTGCAACTTCGACCCTGCCGTTCGACGCCGAAAAGGCGGTCTTTTCACCCCTGCGCGCAAACCGCGTGTGCGTCATGCCGGCAGGACGCAGGACGGCGCGTGCCACCAGCCTGGCCAGCGGCTCGCCACTCGCCGCCTCGAGCATCGCACCTGCGACGATGGTATCGCAGTTGTTGTAGCGATAGCGGCCACGCTCGCCCGTGGGCGGCACGATGCAGGGTGTCAGGACGTCCCCGCCGCGACCGCGCGCCCGGTACGGCGGTATCACGCCCTCAGGCACGCCTTCTTCAGGGGAGGCAAGGCCGGAGGTGTGCTGGAAAAGCTCCTTCAGGGTTACAGCGCCAGACGGATGGCCTGCAAAAGCTGGCAGACGGGATGCAATGGTATCGTCCCACCGCGCCTTGCCTTCTTCGACCAGCTTGGCAGCCGTGATCGCCACGATCTGCTTGGTGACCGAACCCATGACCCAGCGTTGGGGCGGCTCGATCCCGATAACGTGGCGCTCGCCGCCATCGGTCAGCACTTCTCCTGTGAAGCCTTTTTCCTTCAGCGCAGCGATGCTCTTGTCGAGTTTTCCTGCGGCCAAGGCAGAGGGACTGACGGCGAGTGCCGTGGCAATTAGAGCAACTCCGGCAAGCGCGCGCATAGGTCGTTCCTTCGTGACAGACGCTTATACTATCGCCTAAGCCACGATGAGCACACACAGGACAAGGTGCAATGAGCAGCTACCAGACACCCGAAGACCGCCCCGTTTACCGCCTGCTGACCGGCAAGGACGACCGCGCCTTCTGCGAGCGCGTGTCCGAGGCACTGGCGCAGGGCTGGCGGCTCTATGGCTCGCCTTCGATGACCTATGACGGCGGCATGGACTGCATCAAGGTCGCGCAGGCCGTGGTCTGGCAAGAGGCGGATGTGGTGAAGTAGGTTTTCGCCATTCCCGAACCACTCGTCATTGCGAGGAGCGCAGCGACGAAGCAATCCAGAGCGGTGAACCGCGAATTCCAGCCAGCTGTCTACATCATGGCTTCAGCGCGCAATGGCACGATATATGTTGGCGTTACTAGCAACCTTGTCCAGCGGACATGGCAGCATCGCGAGGCTGTGGTCGATGGGTTCACAGCCAAGCACGGTTGCAAGGTGCTTGTGTGGTTTGAGCTTCACGCAACTATGGAACACGCGATTGCGCGCGAGAAACAGCTGAAAGGCGGGTCTCGCAAACGCAAGTTGGCGTTGATCGAAGCGGTGAACCCGCAGTGGCGCGACCTGTTTTCTGACATTGCCGGGCCGGCCTGACTGACTCTGGATTGCTTCGTCGCTGCGCTCCTCGCAATGACGAAAAGAGAGTTCGTCATTGCGAGCGAAGCGAAGCAATCCAGAGTTGCACAGCGCTACTCCGCTGCCTCGCTGACTTCCGCGCTCTCGGCAGCCTGCCGTGCCCACATCTCGGCGTAGAGCCCTTCGCGGCGCAGCAGTTCGAGGTGGCTGCCCTGTTCGGCAAGCCGCCCCTGATCGAGCACGAGGATCGTGTCCGAGTCCGCAATCGTCGAAAGGCGGTGCGCGATCGAGATCGTGGTGCGGTGGCTGGCGACGGCGCGCATGGTCGAGAGGATGTCCTGTTCGGTGCGGGTGTCGAGGGCGCTGGTGGCTTCGTCGAACAGCAGGATCGGCGGGTTCTTCACCAAGGTGCGGGCGATGGCGACGCGCTGCTTTTCGCCGCCCGACAGCTTGAGGCCGCGTTCGCCGACTTCGGTGTCGTAGCCTTGGGGCAGGCGGGCGATGAAGTCGGCAATGGCCGCGCCCCTGGCGGCGGCATCGACTACGGCCTGGCTCGCGCCGTCCCGGCCATAGGCAATGTTGTAGCCGATGGTGTCGTTGAACAGGACCGAGTCCTGCGGGACGATGCCCAGCGCGGCGCGCAGGGAAGCTTGCGTAACGCCCCTGATGTCCTGCCCGTCGATCAGGATGCGTCCCGACCAGGGATCGTAGAAGCGGAACAGCAGGCGGGCGATGGTCGACTTGCCCGCGCCCGATGGGCCGACGATGGCGACGCGGCTGCCGGCGGGCACTTCGAAGGACAGGCCGTGCAGGATTTCGCGATCGCGGTCATAGCCGAACACGACATTGTCGAACGTCACCGACGGACGATTGACGATCAGCGCCGGGGCCTTGGGCACATCCGCCACTTCGATGTGCGTGTCGATCAGGCGGAACATCTCGGCCATGTCGATCAGGCCCTGGCGGATCGTGCGATAGACCATGCCCAGCATGTCGAGCGGGCGGAAAAGCTGCGTCAGGTAGGTGTTGACGAAGACGAGGTCGCCCACCGTCAGCTTGCCCTGCGACCAGCCATAGACCGTCCACGCCATGGCGCCCGCCATCAGCAGGTTGACGATCAGCGCCTGCGCAATGTTGAGCAGGCCCAGGCTGTTCTCGCTCTTCACCGCCGCATCGGCATAGGCGCGTGCGGCTGAAGCATAGCGCGCTTCCTCGCGCGCTTCGGCGCCGAAGTACTTCACCGTCTCGTAGTTCAGCAGCGAATCCACTGCGCGGGCGAGCGCTTGCCCGTCGAGCCGGTTCATCTTCTCGCGCAGGTGCGTGCGCCATTCGGTAATCGTGCGCGTGGCATAGACGTAGGCGATCACGGCCAGGATGGTGGCAGTGACCAGACCGAGGCCGAAGTTGAGCCAGAAGATCACGATGACCGCAGTCAGTTCGATCACCGTCGGCGCGATGTTGAACAGCAGGAAATAGAGCATCGTATCGATGCTCTTGGTCCCGCGCTCGATCACCTTGGTCACCTCGCCGGTGCGGCGGGCGAGGTGGAAGCGCAGGGAAAGCTTGTGCAGCCGGGCGAAGACGTTCTCCGCCAGGTGCCGCGTCGCATCCTGCCCGACCCGCTCGAACACGATGTTGCGCAGGTTATCGAACAGGACCCCCGCAAAGCGGCCGAGCGCGTAGGCCAGCACGAAAGCCATCGCCACCGTCAGCGCAGGCTCAGCGCCTGCTGGAAGCGTCATTGCATCGACGGCCTTTTTGTAGGCGAAGGGCAGGGCGAGCGTCGTTGCCTTGCCGAGCAGGACCATGACCACCGCGCCCATGACCCGGCGGCGCAGGACGGCGTTGTCTGCGGGCCAGAGATAGGGAAGGAAGCGCTTGAGCGTTGCCCAGCCATCGTGGCGGGCATCCTTGGGACTCGCGGGGGTGTCAGGTGGCATGGGTTCCCACATAGGGAACGATCGGCGCTATGCCAGAGCCTTGATGATTTAGGGCGGCAAAGGCCTGCTTTGGTTCAGAACCGGACGCTGCGGGCAGCATCCTGCATCGCCGTCCCCGGTGGCAGGTCGAACAGCACCCGCCGGGTGGCAAAGTCGATGGCAACGCGCCGGAACATGCGCATCTGCGCCATGCCGAGCAGGATGGCCGGACGCTTGACCAGATCGAGCCGGTGGAATGCCGGGGAATCGGCAAAGGCGAGCGGCGTGTTGTGGATCTGCATGCCTTCGACCTCGATGGTCGAAGCGATGATGATGTCGGCGTTGAGTGCCTGGCCGGTGACCGAGTACAGGGTGGTCTGCTCGGCCTTCGCGCGGCGGGTCATGGCCTTGCGCAGGGCGAGGTTGCCGATCGAACTGTCGGACCCGGTATCGAGCACGACATCGGTGTGGACCCCGTCGATGATCGCGTTGGTCATGATCAGCTGGCCGGAGCGCCGCCGTGCCTTGACCACGATCTCGAAGCCTTTGGTGCCGCCTAGCGAGGTCGCGTCGCCTATGGCGATGCGGTTGGCGTGGAAGTCTATCAGCACGCGTTGGTCCTGCAGACTATCCAGCCCGACGATGCCGTCTGCGCCGATGTGGTTGGCCTCGAGAAGCGGCGCGGTGAGGGTGTAGTACGTGCGCTTGCCCAAGCTGATCTCATCGACGTCGACCAGTTCGACCGTCTGCGATCCGGCCACGCCGACGACCACGCCGTTTCCGCTTGCGGCAAGCCCTATGCTCTGGGCTAGCTGGCGCGAAAGAACGGTGCGTTCGGAGCCGGTGTCGATCAGGAAATCGTATGGGCCCTTGGCGCCGATCAGCACCGGCACTGTCATGCGGTCATGTTGGTCGCGCTGGATCTGGACCAGCTCGTCGGCGGGCGCGGGCGTTAACGGAACTGGCTCAGCAGCGCCTGCGGGTAAGGCGGAATTTGCCAGCGCAAGCAGTGGCAGCATTCTCAGGCATACGGACGAGGCTTGGACCGGCAGCATGGTGTGGTCTCCCATGCGCAATTTACGCTCCGGCCAGCGGCTTGGCCAGTCCCTAGCGTCCCGCGAGGCGAGGGACGCGGCGGATCAGGGGCGCAAGGCCACCGACAATCTCGACGATCTCGCCAAACAGCGGATGCCCCAGAAGGCGCAGCGCACCGAACCACAGAACGATGCCGAGGAACACGGTGGCTGCAGCCTGCGGCAGACCAAGCTCACCCGGACCCTCACCGATCGCAAAGCCGATCAGCACCGGCAGGACCGCCGCCAGCGAGACTGCGCCACTGCGCAACCAGGCCAGCGCGACGTCACGATAGCGCAGGTCAAGCGTCGACCGCATCAACGGCAGATAGATCACCACCCAGAGCAAGGCGTGCGCAACGCGAGAGGCGGCCACCCACTCCAGTCCCATCGGTGCGGTGACCGCGATCAGTCCGACTGACAGAACCGTCTCGGCCACCATGCAGCGGATCAGCGGCTTCAGCCGTCCCATCAGAACCGGCAAGTCGGCATAGAGGGGCAAGGCGACGTAACCGATCTGCGACAGGGCAACCCAAGTCAGCAGAGGCGCGGCCGCAATCCAGCGCTCTCCATAGAGCAGGCGTATCAGTGGCTCTCCCAGCACGGCAATGCCTGCCATCGCCGGCCAGGTCACGCCGGTGTAGGCGGCGAGCACGCGCAAGTACGGTGGCCCCAATGGGGCTCCGCTATCGCGAATGCGGCGGAAGGCCGGATAGAACACGCCTGTCACCGCACCGGCGATCAGCAGCCGCAATTGCAGGGCAAGACCGGATGCCCGCGCGAACAGGCCCACCGCCGCGCTGTCGATCATGCGCCCGATGACCAGCTCGGGCGCGCGGGCGGAGAGCGAGTTGCACACGACCTGCACGGTATTGGTCCCGCCGAGCGCCATTATGTCGGCGGCGCGCGAAACCTTGGGCGGCCAAGGCAGCATTCCGCCAGAGCGCCACTGGCTGATCAACAGTCGTGCCGCCTGCTGCGCAAAGGCACCCCAGGCCAGCGCGAGGGCGCCATGGCCGAGAATGGCCAAAGTTATCGCGGTCAGCGCATTCGCTGTCGCCGAGCCGACCTCAATCAGCGTGTTGGAGCGGTAGTCCATGCGACGCTGGCATGTTGCCTGAGGGACGATCGCCAACGGCACCAGCAGATAGGACCCGGCAATGACCAGCGTCAGGGGCAGAAGCTGCGGATCACCATAGAACGCCGCGATGGGCCAGGCACTTGCCAAAGCGAGCAGCGCAATCCCCCAGGCGAACAGGACGGATATGGTAAAGGCGGAGCGCAGCTTT
>NZ_JADQDC010000005.1:0-65000 GCF_015694345.1 Novosphingobium jiangmenense | reverse complement strand
TGGGCGCTTCCCACGGCGGTTTGGTATCCGAATCGGCAAGGGGCGGCGCCGCTGAAGTGGCCCGGTTCTTTGACATTGTGATTTTAGATGAAGGGACATGTGGGCGACGGCGTCTGCGTCTTGGGAGCTTCGGGCTCTATGGCGTAGTTCAAATCAAGCCGATGTCTGTATGTCCTTCGTATCCATTACGTTCAGGAGAGCGCAAGGCCGCCCACCACGGGCGCATTGCACAAACAACCCCGGCGCGGGGTGGAGCAGCCCGGTAGCTCGTCAGGCTCATAACCTGAAGGTCGCAGGTTCAAATCCTGCCCCCGCAACCAGAACCAGTCAGCCCCGCCTTTGGCGGGGTTTTCTGTGTGTGGTGCATTTGCATCAGGTTGCTCGGCAATTGCCGGTCGCTGATGGAAGTTTGTGACAGTCGCTCGACACTGGGCTATTGGCCCCCGGGTAAACGTTGCCCGACGCGGCCTTGGGAGAGGATGCGACAACGTTCGCGCCGCGTCGGGCTTACCCTCCAAACAGCACTACAGCCTCAATGTCGCATCAGATTGGATGCTCGATCTCGCGCTCGAGCTCGAGGAGTTCCTGGGGCAGACGCAGCGAACTCGCTGCGATCCGTGTTTCCAGCAGCAGGTAGACCAATGCGATCATCAGCAAGGCGATCGCGCCGAAGAACGTGATGCCGGTCAGATTGCGCAGTTCGACTCCCGCCATTTCGCCGATGAACAGCGAACCGACAGTGACGCCGATTGCCAGTCCCGAGACCACCAGCAGAAGCAGTGCGCGTCCGATCAGGTGGATGCGGCGATCGACATAGCGGATCTCGATGACGACAAGGTCATGTTCTCGGCCCGTGGTCTGCGCGTGCTGGCCTTGCAGTGCCCGCGAACGGTCGACGATGCGGCCAAGGCGGGTCGTGAGAATGTTCATGATATTGCCGATGGCCACCAGCACGAACACTGGCGCCAGTGCGAGCTGGATGGTTTGCGCGATAACGCCTGCATGACCGGGATTCATGATATTCCTCTTTCGACAGCAACCTTCTCGCATGCAGGTCGAGCGAGGGGCAAGCTGGATACGTCTTCCGTTCGAATATGCTCCCGCCTTCGACTGTGCGGCACGATCGTGCCGAGGAAGTTGAAACTTCGACAGGATACGCTGGCTGGTGTCCATAAGCTGATGCATATCGCCGGTGTAACCGGAATGCATGGAGGTCGTCCGATGCGCAGCATTTCCCGTACAGTTTCAGCAGGTCTGATAGCGGCAACCCTGGCCGCAGCGTTCGCTTCATCGGCGGCGAATGCGCACGCGATCTGGTTCGCCCAGCGGGCACGGCAGCTGGCCCTCGTCTACGGGGTAGGTGCTGACGATCTCGATGCCGTGAAGCGGTTGCCATTGGTCAAGTCGGTCAAGGGCTTTGATGCAAGTGGCGAGCCCGTCATGACCACGTTGCGGGCAGCAGGGGCAATTCCTGTGCTGGACAGCGACGAGCCCGTAGCCATCGTGGCGGCGGAAATGGATTATGGGATCTGGAGCAAGGATGCTTCGGGCGAGTGGCATAACAAGGGCCGCGACGAAGTGCCCGGCGCGACGGTCAGCGAGCATAACTTCAAGTATGCCCTGCACCTGACGCAGGTGCCGACGAAGCCGGTGCCGCTCGTGCCCGAACTGAAGCTGCAGCTTGTGCCTGCAGGAGCTGCCATTCCGGAGAAGATGGGCGAAGCGATGAAGGTGCGCGCCTACTACGACGGGAAGCCGGCGGCAGGGGTCGAGATCATGGAGGACTATGTCAACGATCCCGATCAGGTGCCGGTCAAGACCGATGCGCAAGGGTTCGCCACGGTCAAGGTGCGCAACCAGGGGCTTAATGTGCTGATGGCGATACTGGTTGGACCTTCGGACAACCCGGCGAAGTATGCGAGCATGGAGTATCGCTCGTCGCTGTCGTTCGTGCTGCCGCACAAGCCTGAATAAGCTGCAGATCCGGGAGAACTTCGATGATCAAAGCCATTATCACTGCGAGCGCCCTCGCGCTGGCCGCGCTTTCTTCTGCCGCCTTTGCACATGGTTCGACCAAGCCGCGTCACGGCGGGGTTACGCAGGTGTCGGGCGAAATGGTGATCGAGCTCGTCCGCTCGGCCAAGGGCGTCGATGTCTATGTCGTCGAGGAAGACGAGCCGGTTGCGGCTACAGGCCTTGATGGCAAGCTCACCATCACGGCGGGCGGGGCCAAGCAGGCAGTGGTGCTCGCGCCCGGAGAGGGCAATCTGCTGAGCGCGCCCGGTCTTGCCGTGCCCGCCGGGGCAAAAGTGGTCGTGGCGCTGACGGGCAAGGCCGATGGCGCCAAGGCATTTGCCACCTTCGATGTGAAGTAAGCCGCAAGAGGCGGGATTTCGGTGACTGTAAGGGGGAGAGCATGACAACCATCACTGCACAGGGTCAGGACTTCGTGTCTCCGCCCGCTGCCACTCCGGCAAATCCTGCAGTAGCGCGCACCCGGTTGCTTGCGATCGACGCGCTGCGCGGCCTCGTCATGCTGTTCATGCTGGTCGACCACGTGCGCGAGACGTTCTTCCTGCATTTGCAGGTGAGCGACCCGGTGGACGCCAACACGACCGATCCGGGGCTGTTCTTCACGCGTTTGCTCTCGACCTTCTGTGCGCCGACGTTCGTGGCGCTGACCGGCTTGTCGGCATGGCTCTATGGCCAGTCGCACACGAAGAAGGAGGTCAGCGAATTCCTGCTGAAGCGCGGGCTGTTCCTGATCTTCCTCGAACTCACGGTGATCTGCCTCGCATGGCCGACGCAGACCTTCGAGTTCCCACCGGCACGGTTCTGGCTGCAGGTGATCTGGGCAATCGGCATTTCGATGGTGGCGCTTTCGGCATTGATCCATCTGCCGCGCAAGGCGCAGTTCGCGCTTGGTTTGGCCATCGTCTGCCTGCACAACCTGCTCGACGGCATCGTCCTGACGCCGCAGGACAGCGGCTATGCGATCTGGGCCGTGCTGCACCAGCGCACGGTGATCGATCTCGGCCTGGGGCTGACCGCGAAGACGACCTATCCGGTGCTGCCGTGGATCGGCGTGATCCTGCTGGGCTATGCCGCCGGGCCGTGGTTCGGCAAGGGCAGCGATCCTGCGCTGCGGCTGAAGCGCCTTGTCACCCTTGGTATTGGCATGATCGTGGCCTTTTTCGTGATCCGCTACGCCAATGTCTATGGCGACAAGCCGTGGTTCGTGGCCGAAAGCCAGCTGCGCACGGTGATGAGCTTCCTGGCGCTGACCAAGTACCCGCCGTCGCTGCTGTTCCTCCTGCCGACGGTCGGCACCGGCGTACTGCTGCTCGCGCTGTTCGAGAAGCATCAGGACAGCCCCGCGCTGCCGCACCTCGCCTATCTGGGTGGTGCGCCAATGTTCTTCTACATCCTGCATCTCTACACGCTCAAGGCGATCTACCACGTGGCCTTGGCAATCTATGGGCCGGTCAAGGGTACGGTGTTCGGCGTCGACAATCTTTCGACGGTGTGGATCTGGGTGTTCCTGCTGATCGTGCCGCTTTATCTGCCGACCCGCTGGTTCGCCGGGTTCAAGCAGCGCCGCAAGGACATCTGGTGGCTCAAGTATCTGTGATCGCCTGAAATTGCTGAAAATGGACAAGGCCGGAGCGCAAGCTTCGGCCTTTTTTGTGCCGATTTGCTGCAAATCCGCGACGGCACAAAACACCCCTGTCACGCCGTTTTCACAATTATAATCCGCTGAACGCGCTTCCTTCGACGCAACATTCCCATCAGCGAGCATAGCCTCGAGACATAACAAAACAGACGCAGGACGGCTCAGACGACGATTTCCCTTGAGCATCATGATACATTGTTACATGACTTCAGGGGGGATCTGTGAATGCACATCACAGATGAGGGGTGGAGTTGCGATGAAGAAAATGTCCGCAGTGAAGGGCGCGCTGATTGCCGGCGTGGCCATGGGAGTGATGCCGATGACGGCCTGGGCGCAAACCGCCCCCGCCGCCGAAGAGGAAGCGGCCCCTGCCGACGAAATGGTCGTGATCGGCCAGCGCCAGCAGTACCGCGGCGACGTGCCGCTTTCGGCGATCCCGCAGACGGTGCAGGTGCTTGATGCCAAGACCTTGCAGGACCTCAACATCACCCGTTTGGAAGGCGCGCTGGAACTTGCCAGTGGCATTTCCAAGCAGAACAATTTCGGCGGCCTGTGGGATGCCTTCGCCGTGCGCGGCTTTGCCGGCGACGAGAACTTCCCGTCGGGCTTCCTGGTGAACGGTTTCAACGGCGGCCGTGGTTATGGCGGTCCGCGCGATGCTTCGAACATCGAGAAGATCGAAGTCCTCAAGGGTCCGAACGGCGCCGTTTTCGGACGTGGCGAGCCGGGCGGTACGGTCAACATCATCACCAAGAAGGCCCGCACGGACGACACCTTCGGCTCGTTTGCGGCATCGGGCGGCAGCTGGAATACCTATCGCGGCGAAGCCGACGTGAACCTCGCGATCAACGACAAGCTGGCGATCCGCGTCAATGGTGCGGCCGAGGACGGCAACAGCTTCCGCGACGTGGTGAACCACACCAAGTTCGTCGCCTCGCCTTCGATCCTCTACAAGCCGACCGACAGCACCAGCCTGTCGTACGAGATGGAGTTCGTCGACAACAGGGTCACCTTCGACCGCGGCATCGTGGCGATCAACGGCAAGCTCGGCGCGGTGCCGATCTCGCGCTTCCTTGGCGAGCCGGGTGACGGGCGCACCAACGTCAAGGTGCTCGGCCACCAGCTGCAGCTGCAGCAGAAGATTTCGAAGGACTGGTTCTTCCTCGCAGGCTTCGGCTATCGCGACACCAGCTTCAAGGGCTTCTCGCAGGATCCGGAACTGGCACTCGGTCGTCAGATCATCGACAACGACGGCCAGAACCTTTCGCGCCAGCGCCGCTTCCGCGATTTCAACACGACCAACACCACGGTGCGCGGCGAAATCTCGGGCAAGCTCTATACCGGGCCGCTGACGCATCATATCCTTGTCGGCGCGGACTACGACCGCTTCCACATCGACCTGCTGCAGATCCGCTATCGTCCGCCGAGCTACACCGCCGGTTCGGCGATCACGCCGGCGAACAACGCGATCAACGTGTTCAATCCGGTCTATGGCAACCTGCGCACGCCGACGCAGACGAACATCAATTCGGATGAAGTGCAGAAGGGCTGGGGCATCTACTTCCAGGATCAGGTGGACGTTACCGACCAGCTGAAGGTCCGCTTCGGTGGTCGCTTCGACCACTTCAACCAGAACATCCTGAACCGTAACACCAACGGCGTGACCGACGCGACAAAGAAGCGCTTCAACCCGACGGCGGGCGTGCTCTACAAGCTGACCGACACCGTCTCGATCTACGGTGGTTATGGCGAGGGCTTCCGCCCGAACAGCGGCCTCGACGCTGCCGGCAATCCGTTCGCTCCCGAACTGTCGAAGTCGTTCGAGGCAGGCTTGCGCTTTGCGGCGCCGGGCGATGCCATCAGCGCTTCGATTGCCGCTTTCACCATGAAGAAGAACAACATCCTGACCTCGGACCCGGTCAACGCCGGTTTCTCGATCGCGGGTGGTGAAGCAAAGTCCAAGGGCATCGAAGCCGATATCTCGGCAAGCCTGCCCGGCGACATCACGGTGCTGGCGACTTATGCCTACACCGATGCCTACTGGAGCAAGGCCTCGCTCGACTTCAACTTCGGCCTGGCGCTGCAGCCGGGCGATCGTCTGATCAACATTCCGAAGCACGCAGCCAACCTGCTGGTCAACAAGGGCTTCATGATCGCCGGACGGCGCGCCAGCTTTGGCGGTGGCCTGAACTATGTCGGCAAGCGCCTTGGCGAAACGGCGACGACGTTCGAACTGCCGGGCTACGTGATTGCGCGCGTGATGGCGAGCTTCGAGCCGGTGGACAATCTGCGGCTGACCGCAGACGTGACCAACCTGTTCGACAAGACCTACTATGCCAGCTCGTATTCGCAGCTGTGGGTTGCACCGGGCGCGCCGCGCGCGTTCACGGTCAAGGCGGCCTATTCGTTCTGATCGGGCATCTGGAAGGGCCGCTGGAGAGAGTTCCAGCGGCCCTTTTTCTTTGGCAAAGGAGGTCTGATGCGGCGCACTGGCTTCCTGATCTGGCATCGCCGACTGGCACTGGCCTTTGCGCCGCTGCTGTTGCTGCAGGCGATGACGGGGGCAGTCCTGCTCTTGCGCGAGCCGTTGTCGGGATTGCTGGGGCCGTATGGCGGCGCGGGCGCACACCAACCGGTTTCGGCACTGGTTGCAGCGGCTGGTCATGAAGGCGCGCGGGTCGACCGGCTGTTTCTTCCGGCGCGCGCAGGCGATGTCGCCATGGCGCAACGTTCGGACGGGACCTACGCGGCGGTTGATCCCGCCAGCGCGCTCGTGGTGCGTGAGGGCGGAGCGTTCGCCTTTCCGCTCGAAGCGGCGCTGCAGTGGCACTACCGGCTGATGTGGGGGACGACGGGCCTCGCGATCGTGGCACTGAGCGGAGTCGTGCTGACTTTGCTGGCGGCGAGCGGGATCGGCTTCTGGTGGCCGGCGAAGGGGCGCTGGGGCAAGGCCCTTACGATCAATCCGCGCATGCCGGGACGGGTGCGGTTGCGGCAGTGGCATCGCAGTGGCGGTGTCGTCATCGCGGTTCTGGTGCTGCTGAGCGCGGTGACCGGCGTGCTGCTTTCCGGGCCTGACGTGTTTGCGGGGGCAGCGCCGGTGCAGGCGAACTACAGCCCGACGGGAGCGCAGATCGACGCCGCCGTGGCGGCAGCGCAGGCGCAGTTCCCTCGGGCTCCGCTCCGCGACATCCGCTTTCCCAAGGCGGACCGGCTGGACATCAATTTCCGGGCGGACGGCGACGGGCCGCGCAGCGTCCATGTCGTTGCCGTGACGCTTTCGGCCGCCAAGGTGATCAAGGCGACCCCGGCCGCGCAAAACGATGCGCTGTGGATGAAGGTGCTGCCGTGGCACACCGGGGAAAGTTTCGGAGCGATCGGCCTGATGCTGCTGCTGGTCGAGGCGGTGGTGCTGGTGGCGCTGGCGGTAACAGGTCCGCGGATGTGGTGGCAGCAAAGGAAATTGCGCAAGTGACACTGCTTTATCATGGCCTCGAGCAACGCGGGCTGGTGTGGCGCGATATTGTGGCCTCGCGCGTGCCGGAGATGCCATTCCTGCGCTGGGGGCACGATGAGGTTGACCCCGAGGCTGTGCGCTATATCGCGGCGTGGAATGCGCCGGGCGAGTTCATCGCGCAGTTTCCCAACCTCGAGATCCTGTTCAGCGTGGGTGCCGGGATCGATCAGTTGCCGCTGGCCGACCTGCCTCCGCAAGTGCGCGTGGTGCGCATGGTGGAGCAGGGGATCATCACCGGCATGGCGGAATATGTCGCCATGGCCTGCCTTGCGCTGCACCGCGACCTGCCGTTCTTCATCTCGGAACAGCGCGCGGGACGTTGGTCCTATCGCCATACGCGGCTGGCGTCGGAAAGCCGGGTCGGGATCATGGGGCTGGGCGAACTGGGGCGGGCGGCGCTTGAGATCCTCAAGCCATTGGGCTTCCCGCTTTCGGGCTGGAGCCGGTCGCCGCGCGAGATCGCGGGCGTGACCTGCTTTGCCGGGGAGGCAGGGTTCGATGCCTTTCTGGCGCAGGCGGACATCCTCGTCTGCCTGCTGCCGTTGACCGACGAGACACGCGGAATCCTGTGCCGTGAGACCTTTGCCAGGATGCCTGCGGGCAGTGCCGTGGTGAATGCCGGGCGGGGCGGGCATCTGGTGGCGGAGGATCTGGTGGAGGCTCTGGCTTCGGGACAGCTGCGCGCGGCCATGCTCGACGTGACCGCGCCCGAGCCGTTGCCCGAAGGTCACGTCTTTTATAGCCATCCCGCGATTTTCCTTACCCCCCATGTGGCGGCGGAGACGCGCCACGAGACGGCGGGTAACGTGCTGGCGGACAATATCGAGCGACTGCTGGCAGGCGAGCCGTTGCTGGGTGAAGTCGACCGGTCACGCGGGTATTGAGGCGCGGCATGTCGTGCCGTGAACTCTTGGCAAAAAGTGCCGTGGGCGGTGCGGGGTGGCTTCGAACGGGTGCAAGTTCCGCTCTGCCAATGGTGCTATCGCTGGCAGAAACACCCGCCGCGGGGGAGTGACCCGGGGCAACAGACAGGGATCGAACAAGGCCATGGGCACCGCCGTCTTCACCCCCAAGTTCATCAGCTTCGACTGCTACGGCACGCTGACCCGCTTCCGCATGACCGAGATGGCGACGGCATTCTATGCCGATCGCCTGCCGCCTGAGGCACTGCCGAAGTTCTGCAAGGACTGGGGCGCTTATCGCCTTGATGAAGTGCTCGGCGCTTGGAAGCCCTACCGCGACGTGATCGCCAACTCGCTCGATCGCTGCTCGAAGAAGTGGGGCGTCGAGTTCCGCGAGGAAGAGGCGAACGCGGTCTATGAAGCCGTGCCGACCTGGGGGCCGCACGAGGACGTGCCGGGCGGCCTTTCGAAGATCTGCGACAAGATCCCGCTGGTGATCCTCTCGAACGCGATGAACAGCCAGATCATGTCGAACGTCGGCATGCTGGGGGCGACGTTCCACAAGGTCTGCACCGCCGAAAGCGCGCAGGCCTACAAGCCGCGAATGCAGGCGTTCGAGTACATGTTCGACCAGCTGGGCATGGGGCCGGAAGTGGGCATGCACGTGTCCTCAAGCTTCCGCTATGACCAGAACACCGCGACCGACCTCGGCTTTGGCTGCCGCGTGTTCGTCGGCCGGGGGCACGAGCCTTCGAACGCGAACTATCGCGATGTCGAGATCCCGCACATCGGCGCACTGCCGGCGGTGGTCGGCCTCTGATCGATGACGCAGCAGTCGCTCTCGTACTGGCAGATGAGCACGCCCCCGTTCGCGGGCGGCGAGCGCGGCCGTGCCGAGGGCGAATGCGACGTGGCGGTGATCGGCGGTGGCTTCACCGGGCTTTCTGCTGCGCTGGAGCTGGCGCGCGGCGGGGCGAGCGTCGTGCTGTTCGAGGCGGGGCGCATTGCGGGTGCTGCCTCGGGGCGCAACGGCGGACAGTGCAATGCAGGAACAGCGCATGACTTCGGTGCTCTCGCGGCGGGGCACGGCATCGACCTTGCGCGCAAGTGGTACCTTGCCCATGTCGAGGCGGTCGACACCGTTGGCCGCATTGCCGCGCGCGAGGGGATCGACTGCGACTTCACCCGATGCGGCCGTGCCAAGCTGGCCGCCAAGCCAGAGCATTTCGCCAAGCTTGAGGCGGCGCACGCGCTGCTGCTGAAAGAGGTGGACCCGAACGCCCTGCTCATCGGTCCCGGCGAGCTTGCCTCCGAGATCAACGCGCAGGGTTTCCATGGCGCGCTGGTGCAGACGACGAGCGCGCAGCTCCACCCCGGCAAGCTGGGCGTGGGGCTGGGCGAGGCGGCGGTGCGGGCAGGCGCGCGCATCTGGGAGAATGCCCCGGTCGAAGCCATGGAGCGCGCCGCAACCGGCTGGAAGCTGAGCACGCCGCGCGGATCGGTCCGGGCAAGGCAAGTGCTGGTGGCGACCGGTGGCAACAGCCCTTATCCGCCGTTCGGCTGGTTTCGTCGCCGCATCGTGACCGTGGGCAGTTTCGTGATCGCGACCGATCCGTTGCCTGCCGATCTGGCGGCCCGGCTGTTCCCGACGCGGCGCAACTATGTGACGAGCCGGGTGATCGGCAACTACTTCCGCCTGACTGCCGACAACCGCCTGATCTTCGGTGGGCGAGCGCGGTTTGCGCTGTCCAACCCGACCTCGGATGCCAAGTCTGGTCGCATTCTCGAAGCGAAGCTGCGCGAGATGTTTCCGGAGCTGGCCGGCATCGGCATTGCCGCGTGCTGGGGCGGAGCGATCGACCTCACGGCCGACCGCCTGCCGCGCGCGGGCGAGCATGACGGGCTGTTCTACGCCATGGGCTACAGCGGCCACGGTGTGCAGATGGCGACCGCGATGGGCGGGCGCATGGCGCGGGTGATGGGTGGCGATCCCGCGGCCAATCCCTTTGCCGACCTTTCCTGGCCTGCGATCCCCGGCCATCTGGGCAAGCCGTGGTTCCTGCCGATGGTGGGGGCATGGTATCGCCTGCAGGACTGGCTGCACTGATGGACTTCACCCGTCGCACCCTGATTGGTTCGGGCCTGGCCGCAGCAGGCGCGATCACGCTGCCGGGTCTGTCCGGTCCGGCGCGTGCCGTGCCACGCCGGGGCGGATCGATCCGGGTGGCGATGCAATCGTCCTCGACTGCCGATACGCTCGATCCGGCCAAGGGCGCGATGGCGACGGACTATGTGCGGCACTTCTGCCTCTACAGCGGCCTTACCCGCATGGAGGGGGACCTGCGCCCGCGTCCGTTTCTTGCGCAGAGCATCGAGTCTGCCGACCGGATCACATGGCATGTGGATCTGCGGCGCGGGGTGCGCTTTGCCGACGGGCGCGAGCTGACCAGCGCCGACGTCGTGCATTCGCTGCAGCGCCATCTCGATCCCAAGCTGGGGTCCAAGGTTGCTTCGATCGCCAAGCAGTTTGCCGATGTTCGCACCGATGGGCGCCACGGCGTGATCATCCGCCTGACTGGCGCCAATGCCGACTTGCCGGCGATCCTGTCGCAATCGCACTTCCTGATCGTGCCGGCGGGCGAGGACAAGCCGACCGGCAACGGCAGCGGGCCGTTCCGGCTGGCCGACTTCCGCCCCGGCGTGCGCACCGTCGTCACGCGCAATACGGAATACTGGCGCAATGGCGAGCCCTATCTCGACCGGATCGAGATCATCGCCATTCCCGACGAGATCGGGCGGGTCAACGCGCTGCTGGCGGGCGACGTGCAACTGATCATCGCGGTGCAACCATTGTCGACGCGGCGGATCGAGCGGTCGGCGCAGCATGGCATCCTGACAACGCCGTCGCCGCTCTACACCGATCTGGTCATGCGGCAGACCGAACTGCCCACCGGAAACCGCGATTTCGTGGCGGCAGTGAAGCACCTCATCGACCGTCCGCTGATCAAACGCGCGCTCTTCCGGGGCTATGCGACGATCGGCAACGATCAACCGATCCCGCCCTTCCACCCCTATTTCAACCCCGCCGTGCCGCAGACGGTGCTCGATATCGA
Source organism: Novosphingobium jiangmenense (assembly GCF_015694345.1). Taxonomy (GTDB): domain Bacteria; phylum Pseudomonadota; class Alphaproteobacteria; order Sphingomonadales; family Sphingomonadaceae; genus Novosphingobium; species Novosphingobium jiangmenense. The sequence goes on along the minus strand of NZ_JADQDC010000005.1, from coordinate 53,795 downwards.
CCGGGCGAAGTGGCACGTTGCGCGTTCGGGGCTGAAGGGCGTACGCCTGCCGATCTACTGCTCGCCCGCCGCGGCAGGCTCGGTCGACATGGCCTCGGTGCTGCAGGAATATGGTGCGCAGGCAGGGCTCGAGTTCGCGGTGAACCGGATGCCGGCAGATGGCTACTGGTCGACCCACTGGATGAAGCACCCGATGAGCTTCGGGAACACCAATCCGCGGCCGACCGCCGACCTCGTGTTCAGCCAGTTCTTCCGCTCTGACGCCGAGTGGAACGAGAGCGGGTGGAAGAACCCGCGCTTCGACATGTTGCTGACCGAAGCGCGCGCCGAGGCCGACGAGGCGCGGCGCAAGGAGCTTTACGGCGAAATGCAGCGCCTGGTGCATGACCAGTGCGGCGTGGCTATCCCGGTGTTCATCAACATGCTCGACGGGCACGACCGGCGACTGAAGGGGATGACCGCGATCCCGCTGGGCGGGCTGATGGGCTATCGCTTTGCCGAATATGCATGGTGGGACGCGTGAGCGGCGGCGCGGCCCCTCGCTCCGCGATCTCGGGCGTGCTGCCGCTGATCGCCAAGCGGATCGGCTCGGCACTGGTCACGCTGCTGCTGGTTTCCGCAGTGGTATTCACCATCTCCGGCCTGCTGCCGGGCGATGCCGCGCAGGAGACGCTGGGGCAAAGCGCGACGCCTGAACAGGTGGCCGCGCTGCGGCACGAGATGGGGCTCGATCGGCCTGCGCTGACGCGATACGTCGATTGGCTGGGCGGCATGGCGCAGGGCGATCCGGGCCGCTCGCTGGTGGCGAACATGCCGGTGCGCGAGGTCATCTCGGCGCGCCTGCCCAATTCGCTGATGCTGGCCGGATTCACCGCGCTCGTCTCGGTGCCGCTGGCGCTGGCGATCGGCATAGCTTCGGCGATCAATCGCGGCGGACGGCTGGACCGGACCCTCAACGTGCTGACACTGTCCGCCGTGGCTGTGCCTGAGTTTCTGGTGGCTACGCTGGGCGTGCTGGTGTTCTCGGTCAAGCTGCTGTGGCTGCCTTCGATCGCGCTGGTCAGCGAGGATGCGAGCCTTTGGGATACGCTGCGCTCCTGCGCGCTGCCGGTGCTGTCGCTGTCGGTGGTGGTGATTGCGCAGATGGCGCGGATGACGCGGGCGGCAGTGGCCGATCAGCTTGACCGACCCTATGTCGAGATGGCGCGGCTCAAGGGCGTGCCGTTCCGTCGCGTCGTGCTGTTCCACGTCATGCCCAACGCCGTGGGCCCCATTGTCAACGCGGTGGCGCTGTCTTTGTCCTACCTGCTGGGCGGGGCGATCATCGTCGAGACGATCTTCAACTTTCCCGGTCTCGCCAGCCTGATGGTGAACGCCGTGACCAGCCGCGACATGCCGTTGTTGCAGGCCTGCGCGATGATCTTCTGCGCGATCTACCTGACACTGGTGCTGGTGGCCGACGTCGTCGCGATCCTCGCCAATCCGAGGCTGCGCGCGCAATGAGCCGGTTTGCCTCTTTCGCGAAGTCCTTGCCGCTGTCGGGCCGTATCGGTCTGAGCCTCGTGCTGTTCTGGCTGGCGGTGGCGCTGGTCGGACCGGCTGTCGCGCCGCACGGCGTGGGCGCGTTCGTCGATCAGGACGTGTTCTCGCCGGTCTCGTCGGCGTTCCCGCTCGGTAGCGACTACCTTGGGCGTGACGTGCTGAGCCGCCTGCTGTGGGGCGCGCGCTATACCGTGTTCCTTGGCGCGGGTGCAGCCTTGCTGGCCTGTCTGATCGGAACCACGCTGGCGCTGACCGCCGCAGTGCGCGGGGGATGGGTGGACGAAGTGCTTTCGCGTGCGATGGACACGCTGATCTCGATCCCGTCGAAGATCTTCGCACTGGTCATGGTGGCCGCGTTCGGTTCCTCGCTTGCGCTGCTGCTGACGATCACGGCGATCACCTACGTTCCGGGCAACTACCGCATTGCGAGGGCTCTGGCAGTCAATGTCGTTTCGCTCGATTTCGTGACCGTGGCGCGGGCGCGCGGCGAGGGCGGACTGCATGTTGCCCTGCGCGAGGTGCTGCCGAACATGATCCATCCGCTGCTGGCCGATTTCGGCCTGCGCTTCGTGTTCATCGTGCTGCTGCTGTCGGGCCTGTCCTTCCTCGGCCTTGGCGTGCAGCCGCCCTATGCCGACCTCGGCTCGCTGGTGCGCGAGAACATGTCCGGCCTTGTCGACGGCGCGCCTGCGATCGTGATGCCGGCCTTGGCCATCGCTACGCTGACGGTGGGGGCGAACCTGCTGATTGATGCGCTCAAGCCCGTGGAGAAGCAGGGATGAGCGCGCACGTTGCAGTGAAGGACCTGCGCATCACGGCAGGCGGCAAGGCGATTGTCGATGGCGTCTCGTTCGAGATCGAGCGCGGGCAGGTGCTGGCGCTGATCGGAGAATCCGGCTCGGGCAAGACGACGATTGCGCTGGCGCTGATGGGGCATTCCCGTTTCGGCGCGACGATCTCCGGCGAAGTGCGGCTGGGCGAGACGCGGGTCGACCGGCTTGACGATGCGGGGCTGCAGGCCCTGCGCGGGCGGCGTGTGGCCTATGTGGCGCAAAGTGCGGCTTCGGCGTTCAATCCCTCGCGCACGATCATGGCGCAAGTGACCGAACCTTTGCTGGTGCATCGGCTGGCTGGAAAGGAAGAGGCCGAGGCGCGGGCGGTCGACCTGTTCCGGGCGCTGGCGCTGCCTTCGCCAGAAACCATCGGTGCGCGTTATCCGCACCAGCTTTCGGGCGGGCAGTTGCAGCGGCTGATGGCGGCGATGGCGCTGATCACGCGGCCCGAATTGGTGATCCTCGACGAGCCGACCACGGCGCTCGACGTGACCACGCAGGTCGAGGTGCTGAAGGCCTTCAAGGTGGCGATTGCTTCGGTGGGGGCGACGGCGATCTATGTCAGCCATGATCTGGCGGTCGTGGCGCAGATGGCGGACAGCATCCTCGTGCTCAACCAGGGGCGGACGCGCGAGCAGGGGGCGGCGGAGCAGGTTCTGCACGCGCCCGCTGACGACTACACTCGCACGCTGATGGGGGCAGCGCGGCCTCATGCGCGGTCTGCACCGGCGGTGGTCGGCAAGGAGGCACTGCTCAAGGTCGAGGGCGTACACGCTGCCTATGGCAAGGTGCCGGTGCTGCGCGACATCTCGCTGTCGCTGGCCAAGGGCGCGACGCTGGGCGTGATCGGCGAGAGCGGATCGGGCAAGTCGACCCTCGCACGCGTGATCGCCGGGCTGCTGCCACGGAGCGCGGGTTCGGTCAGCCTTGCGGGCGAGGAATTGCCCAAGGGACTGGAAGGGCGCAGCCGCGAGCAGTTCCGGCGGGTGCAACTCGTGTTCCAGAACGCCGATACTGCGCTCAATCCGGTGCAGACCGTGGGGCAGGCGCTGGCGCGGCCGCTGGCGTTCTATCACGGGCTGAAGGGGGCTGCGGCAGAGGCTGAAGTGGCGCGTCTGCTCGATCTGATCCGGCTTCCTGCACACTTGGCAACGCGCAACGTGCGCCAGCTTTCTGGCGGGCAGAAGCAGCGGGTGAACCTCGCGCGTGCGCTGGCAGCGCGGCCCGAGGTGCTGCTGTGCGACGAGGTGACCTCGGCACTCGATACCGTGGTCGGCGCAGCGATCCTCGAGCTGATCGACGAGTTGCGGCGCGAACTCGGCATCGCCACGGTGTTCATCAGCCACGACATTTCCACGGTGCGCGCCTTCTGCGATCAGGTGCTGGTGCTCTATGGCGGCACGGCGGTGGAGCAGGCCGATGCGGCGGCGTTCGGGCGCGGGGTGCATCATCCCTACACCGACCTGCTGACGGACTCCGTTCCGGAAATGCGGGCCGGCTGGCTGGAGCAGGCGAGGACGCGCAAGGCCGTCCTGGCGGGCGAAAGCGGAGACGATCTGTGCCGCTTCCTGCCGCGCTGTCCCGTGGCTATCGCGGGCACGTGCAATGCCGCGCCGCCGCCCTTGCGGTCAGGCGACGGGCTTGCCCTGCTGTGCCATCACGAATTGCATGACCTGGAGGGAATGTCCGCATGACCGGCCGCTTCCGCCGCCTTGACGAGACCGACCGCGCGCTGGTGCGGCTGACCGTCGACGGCAGCGAAATCACCGCACTTGAAGGCGATACGCTGATGGTTGCGATGCTGAACAGCGGCCTCGCCTTGCGCAACGCCGAGTTCGGGCCGGAGCGGCGTGCGGGCTTCTGCCTGATGGGCGCGTGCCAGGACTGCTGGGTGCGCGACACGGACGGCAACGCGCTGCGGGCCTGCTCGACGCCGGTCGAGAACGGCCTTGCCATCACCACGCAGCCGTTGACGGCAGACTGGTCGGTGGCGCCATGAGCGAGCGGGTGGTGATCATCGGTGCCGGACCCGCCGGGGTGCGCGCGGCCGAGGCGGTAGTGCGGGCAGGTATCCGCCCGGTCGTGATCGACGAAGGCTCCCGCTCGGGCGGGCAGATCTATCGCCGCCAGCCCGAAGGCTTCAAGCGCTCCTACGAGACGCTTTATGGCAGCGAGGCCGACCGGGCGCGGGCGGTGCATGAGACGTTCGATGCGCTGCTGCCGCAGATCGACTATCGCCCCGAAACGCTTGTTTGGAACGTGGCCGAGGGCCGGGTCTGGGCGGCGCGCGCGGGCGAGACCGAGGCAATCCCCTATGATCGCCTGATCGTCTGCTCGGGCGCGACCGACCGGCTGGCGCCGGTGCCCGGCTGGCAGCTGGCGGGGTGCTATTCGCTCGGCGGATCGCAGGTTGCGTTGAAGGCACAGGCCTGCAGCATCGGCGGCGCGGTCGTGTTCATGGGCACCGGACCGCTGCTTTATTACGTCGCCTCGCAATACGTGAAGGCGGGTGCGAACGTTGTGGCGGTGCTCGATACCTCGCCGTTTGCGGGGCGGGTCAGGGCACTGCCCAAGCTGGCCGAACAGCCCGACCTGCTGTGGCAGGGGGTGACGCTGACGTTCGGGCTGATACGCGCGGGCGTAACGGTGCTTTCGGGCATTACGCCGGTGGAGATCAGTGGCGATCCGCAGAGCGGCATTTCGGGGGTCACCGTCCGCACCGCTTCCGGCGATGTGCGGCAGTTCGACTGCGATGCCGTGGCCATGGGCTGGCACTTGCGGCCCGAAACACAGATTGCCGACCTTGCCCGCGCCAGCTTCGCTTTCGATCCGCGCACGCGGCAATGGCTGCCCGAGATTGACGGGGACGGTCGCTCCTCGGCCCCGGGGCTCTACCTCGCAGGGGACGGCGCCAAGATCCTCGGCGCACGCTCCGCCGAGGTTACGGGCGAACTGGCGGCACTCGCAGCGCTTGGCGACATGGGGCATGCCGTGGACAAGGATCGGCGATGCTACCTGATGGCCCAACGGGCGCGGTACGTCCGTTTTGCTGAAGGGTTGGCGGAAGCCTTCCCGTGGCCGCACCAGTTCGTTGCCGATACCGCCGACAGCACGATCGTCTGCCGATGCGAGGGCGTGACGGCCGGAACGCTGCGCGCCAGCGTGAGCGAGGCTTTCGCCACCGAAACCAATCGCGCCAAGGCCTTCAGCCGCGTTGGCATGGGGCGCTGCCAGGGGCGCTATTGCGGCAATGCCTCGGCAGAGATTGTCTCGGCCCTGCGCGGGGAGGCGGTAGAGCGCGCCGGGCGCTTGCGCGGGCAGGCGCCGGTCAAGCCCATACCCGTCGGCACCGCGAGGACAGACGCATGAGCACGCCTGAACTGACAGCCGATGTCGCGATCATCGGCGGCGGGCTGATGGGCTGCTCCGCCGCGTTCTTTCTGGCGCAGCGTGGCCTTTCGGTGATCCTGCTCGAGACCGACAAGGTCGGGCGGCAGGCGAGCGGCACCAACTTCGGCAACGTGCGCCGCCAGGGGCGACCGATCACGCAGTTGCCGCTGGCCAACCGCGCCAGCCGGATCTGGCGGCAGGCGAACGAACTGCTCGGGTCCGATGTCGAGTACCTGCAGAACGGCCACATCCGCGTCTGCTTCCGCGACCGGCCCGAGAACGTCGGCAAGATGGAAGAGTACGCCGTACAGGCGCGCGAGGAGGGGCTCGATCTCGAACTGCTTTCGGGCAACATGCTGCGCGAGCGGTTTCCGTGGCTTGGGACAGACGTGCTGGCAGGTTCGCATTCCGCGATGGACGGCCACGCCAACCCGCGCCTTGCCGCGCCTGCCTTCGCCCGCGCGGCGATGAAGCTGGGCGCGCGAGTGATCGAGGACACGAAGATTGTCCATGCCGCCAAGATCGGCGAGGATTTCGTGCTCGAGGCAGAAGACGGCCGCCGCTTCCGCGCGCCAACGCTGCTGGTTACGGCAGGGGCCTGGGCCGGCAAGATCGTCAGCCAGTTCGGCGAGACCGTGAAGCTAACTCCGCGCGCGCCGACGATGAGCGTCACTGAACCGGTGCCATATTCGATCCTGCCGGCGGTGGGGGTGATGACGCCGGACGAGGTCGAGACGGTCTATTTCCGCCAGGTCGCCCGCGGCAACATCGTGCTCGGCGGTTCGACCCGCGCCCCGTCCTATCCGGACGAGTACCGGTCCTACGTCATGCCGCAGAACACCATGACACAGTTCCAGCACCTGCGCCGCCTCGCGCCCGCGCTGGCCAAATTGCAGGTGATCCGCGTCTGGTCAGGGATCGAAGGCTATACCGATGACGCGCTGCCGGTGATGGGGCCGAGCGGTACGGTGCCGGGGCTGTTCTACGCGTTCGGCTTCTCCGGCTCCGGCTTCCAGATCGGCCCCGGTGTGGGCGAGACGATGGCCGAACTGATCGCCACGGGCCACACGGACATTCCGATCGGGCAATACTCGATCGGGCGCTTTGGTTGAGTCAGTAGTGGAACCTGCACTGCGCGATTTCGAGTTGCTGGTCCGGCGGATTGCCTGAGACGCGGTAGACCAGCCGGTCCTCCAGCGTGATCCGGCGGGACCACCAGCCCTTGAGATCGCCCTTCAATGGCTCGGGCTTGCCGGTGCCCTTGAATGGCGTGCGCTGGCATTCCTTGATGAGGTCGTTGATCCGCTGCAGCACGTTCGGCGCGGTCGCCTGCCAGTGGAGGTAATCTTCCCAGGCAGCATCGGCAAAGACCAGCCTCACGGTTCAATCAGTTCGCGCGGCTGCCCCTTTCCGGCATCGAGCTGATCAATGGCGGATTTGAGCCGTGCAGCGTTGTTGGCGGAGGAAAGGAGGTGTATCGTCTCTTCCATCGCATTCCAGTCTGCGAGGGAAACCATCACCACGGATTCAGCCTTCTGGCGCGAGATTATCACTGGAGCGCGATCCTCGACGACGCGATCCATGACTTCCTTCAGATGGGCGCGCGTGTCGGAATAGCTGATGACATCCACGGCAAATCTCCTTGCACTCTTAATGTACAAATTTATGTACAAATGCAAGTGATCAGATCTGGATGAGCGCCGTCTTGACCTTGCACGAGGCGAGATAGGCTTCGCGGCCGAGGTCCTTGCCGACGCCGGACTGCCTGAAGCCGCCGGTGGGCAGGATGAAGTCGTCAGACCGGCCATAGCGGTTGACCCAGACCGTTCCGGCTTCGAGGGCGCGGACGGCCCGCATCGCGCGCGACAGGTCATTGGTGTGGACGCCAGCGGCCAAGCCGTAGCGGGTGCCGTTGGCCAAGGCGATCGCCTCGTCCTCGTCGGCGAAGGACTGCACGGTGAGGACCGGGCCGAAAATCTCGCCTTGCACGGCTTCGCTGTTTTCCGCGACGTTGGCGAGAAGGGTTGGCTGGTAGTAGCTGCCCGATTGTGGGGCCGTGGCGCGGGCGCCTCCGGTCACAGCTTCGGCTCCTGCGGCGCGAGCGCGCTGGACCACGCCATCGATCTGGGCGAGCTGGCCTTCGGAAATGATCGGCCCCATCGTGGTGCCCTCGGCCCAGGTCGCGCCGAGACGATGGGCTTCGAATGCGGCGGTGAGGCGCTCGACCACTTCGTCGCGCACCTTGTCCTGCACCAGCAGGCGCGATCCAGCGACGCAGACCTGCCCGGCATTGAGCGTGATCGCGCGGGCGACCAGCGCCGAGGCCTTGCCAAGATCGGCGTCGGCAAAGACCAGCTGCGGGCTCTTGCCGCCAAGCTCCAGCGTCGAAGGCTTCGGACCCGTCTGCGCGCAGGCGGTCATGATGGCGCGGCCAGTGCGCGTCGAGCCGGTGAAGCTGACCTTGCCGACGCGTTCGTGGCGCACCAGCGCATCGCCGATGTCGGCACCGCCGCCCTGCACGACGTTGAGGATACCGGCCGGGATACCAGCAGCGACGGCCAGTTCGGCAAGGCGCACGACCGAGAACGGCGTCAGTTCCGATGGCTTGAGCACCACCGCATTGCCTGCGGCGAGCGCCGGGCCAAGCTTCCACGCGGCCATGACCAGCGGCAGGTTCCACGGGGCGATGGCGCCGACCACGCCATAGGGTTCGGTGAGGGTGAAGCCGAGCTTGTCGGGCGTGGTCGCGGCGATCTCGCCGCCGTGCTTGTCGGCAAACTCGGCGAAGAAGCGGATGCATTCGGCGGTGTAGGGCAGGTCCCAGGCGAGGACTTCGGGCAGGGTGCGGCTCGATCCTGCGGCTTCCAGCGGAGCGAGCGTTGCGGAGTCTCCCTCGATCAGGTCAGCCCAGCGGCGCAGCAGGCGCATGCGCCCGCGCGGTTCCATCGTGGCCCAGCCGCTGGCCTTCTGGGCAAGCGCGGCATTTTCCACCGCCTCGGCCAGTTGATCCGCGTCGGCCGAGCGCAGTTCGCCGAGCACTCCCCCGTCCGAAGGGCGCAGCACCATGAAGCTCTGGCCGCGTCCGACCACTGCCTGGCCACCGATGAAATTGGCGGCAAGGGCAGGGCGGATGGCTTCGGGGTCGAACAGGGACATTGCGGATTTCCGGCAGTGGCGGGGATGCGGCAGTCTATGCCGTCGCTTCCGCAATCGGCGCGGCAAAGGCGTGGCAGGCGGCGCGATAATGTTCCGAATAAAATGGAAAACCGGCACCTCATGTTGATCGCCGCTGGTTAGACCCGAAGCATCACCGCGGCGTCTTGCGCGCCCTCTCACACGCTTGTTCCGGGAGCATCCTATGGCAGTTCAGGACGCGACGCAGATCGTCATGCGCGCAATGACCGGCGAGGATGTCCACGCCGCCGCCGAACTGTGCATCGAGCAGCAGTGGCCGCATCGCGAGGAGGATATCGCGCTGTTCCTGTCCATCGGCGAGGGCGTGGTTGCCGAAGTTGACGGCAAGGTCGTCGGCACGATCATGGGCTGGAAGTTCGGCGAAAGCTTTGCGACCCTCGGTCTCGTGATCGTGACCAACGCGATGCAGGGCAAGGGGCTGGGGCGCAAGCTGATGGATGCGATGCTTGAGCGCCTGACGGGGCGGACGGTCATCCTCAACGCCACGGCGGAAGGCCTGCCGCTCTATCGCAAACTGGGTTTCGAGGAACTGGGCGTGGTGTGTCAGCACCAGGCCGTCGCTCCGGCGCAGCCGCTCGTCGAACTGCGTTCCGGCGAGCGTGTGCGGCCGATGGGTGCGGCCGATGGCGAGGCGCTGGAGGCGCTCTATGCCAAGGCCTCGGGCATGGATCGCAAAGCCGTGCTCGATGCCTTCCAGGCCGAGGGCAGCACGGTCGTGCTGTGCCGCGAGCATGAGCAGACCGGCTTTGCCGTGCTGCGCCGCTTCGGGCGCGGCTGGGCGATTGCGCCGGTGATCGCGCCGGACCTCACCGGGGCCAAGGCGCTCATTGCCCACTGGCTGGGCACGCAATCGGGCAGCTTCTGCCGGCTCGACATTTCCGAAAGCTGCGGGCTGGGGCCTTGGCTCGAGGAGCTTGGGCTGCCCGAAGTAGGGCGGGTGACCGTGATGGCGCTGGGGCCCGCGCCCGTCGTCGATGACGACATCAGGACTTTTGCAATTGCCGCACAGGCGCTGGGTTGAACATGCTGAACCTCAATGATCCCACCCTGCTGCGGCAGGCCGCGCTGATCGATGGCCAGTGGATTTCCGCTGGCCTTCCTGCCCTTGAGGTAACCAATCCTGCGACGGGCGAGGTGATCGGCACTGTGCCCGATTGCGGAGCGGCCGAAGCCGAGGCGGCGATTGCGGCGGCGCAGGCATCATGGGCGGACTGGCGGCGGCGCACGGCGGGCGAGCGCGCAGTGCTGCTCGAGGCGTGGCACGCCTTGGTGCTGGCCAATCTCGATGACCTTGCCCGGATCATGACCGCCGAACAGGGCAAGCCTCTGGCCGAGGCGCAGGGCGAGATCCGCTACGCCGCGACCTTCATCAAGTGGTTTGCCGAGGAGGGCCGCCGGGTCGGCGCACGCAACGTCGCCTCGCCCGAGCGGGACCGGCGGATCATCGTGCTGACCGAGCCGGTCGGCGTATCGGCGGCGATCACGCCGTGGAACTTCCCCGCGGCGATGATCACCCGCAAGTGCGCGCCAGCTCTTGCGGCGGGGTGCCCGGTGGTGATCAAGCCCTCGGAAATGACGCCGTTCACCGCGCTCGCCCTGATCGAGCTGGCGATCCGCGCAGGCTTTCCGAAAGGCACGATCAACCTCCTGACCGGCATGCCGCAGGCGATCGGCGCAGCGATCACGGCCAGTCCGGTGGTGCGCAAGCTTTCGTTCACCGGTTCCACCCGCGTCGGCTCGCTGCTGATGCGGCAGAGCGCGGACACGATCAAGCGATTGAGCCTGGAACTCGGCGGCAATGCGCCGCTGATCGTGTTCGACGATGCCGACCTCGATCTGGCGGTCAAGGCGACGATGGCGAGCAAGTTCCGCAATGCCGGGCAGACCTGCGTCTGCGCCAACCGCATTCTCGTTCACGCGCCGATTTACGATGCGTTCGCTGCCCGCCTCGGCGCGGCGGTCGAGGCGCTCAATGTCGGCAACGGGATGGACACCGGTGCCACGACCGGGCCGCTGATCAATCGTGCGGCGGTGGACAAGGTTTCGGCCCACATCGAGGATGCGCTGGCCAAGGGCGGCAAGGTGCTGTTCTCGGGCAAGGGCGCGCAAGGCGGCAACTTTGCGCGGCCGGTGGTGATCGCAGAGGCCACTCCGGACATGCGCCTTGCTTCCGAGGAGACCTTCGGCCCGGTCGCTCCGCTGTTCCGCTTCGAGACCGAGGACGAGGCCATCGCGCTGGCCAATGACACCGACTACGGCCTCGCCAGCTATTTCTACACGTCAGGGCTGGACCGCGCATTCCGCGTGGCTGAGGCGCTGGAGGCGGGCATGGTCGCGCTCAACACCGGCTCCATCGCGATGGAAATGGCACCGTTCGGCGGGATGAAGCAATCGGGCCTGGGCCGCGAAGGCGGCACGCAAGGCATCGAGGAATATCTGGAAACCAAGGCCTTCCACATCGGCGGCCTGAAGATCTGAACACGTCGGGGGCAACCATGACAAGTAACACCCGCAAGCACACCATCGCGGTCATTCCCGGCGACGGCATCGGCAAGGAAGTCATGCCCGAAGGCATGCGCGTGCTGGAAAGGGCCGCTGCGCTGTTCGGCTTCGAGATCGAGCAGAAGTGGCACGATTTCGCCTGCTGCGACTACTATGCGCGCCACGGCAGGATGATGCCCGAGAACTGGAAGGAAGAGATCGGCCGCCCCGATGCGATCTTCTTCGGCGCGGTGGGCTGGCCGGATACCGTGCCCGATCACGTCTCGCTGTGGGGCTCGCTCCTGCAGTTCCGGCGCGAATACGACCAGTACGTCAACTTGCGTCCAGTGCGGCTGATGCCGGGCGTGCCCTGCCCGCTGGCGGGCCGCGAACCGGGCGACATCGACTTCTGGGTGGTGCGCGAGAACACCGAGGGCGAATACTCTTCGGTCGGCGGCATCATGTTCCCGAACACCGAGCGCGAGGTGGTGATCCAGGAGACGGTGATGACCCGCATCGGCGTCGACCGTGTGCTGCGCTATGCTTTCGATCTGGCGCAGAAGCGCGAGCGCAAGCACCTGACCAGCGCCACCAAGTCGAATGGCATTGCCATCACCATGCCCTACTGGGACCAGCGCGTGGAGGCGATCGGCGCGGAGTATCCCGACGTCACCCACGACAAGTACCACATCGACATCCTGACCGCGCAGTTCGTGCTCAACCCGGATCGCTTCGACGTGGTGGTCGGCTCGAACCTGTTCGGCGATATCCTGTCCGACCTTGGCCCTGCCTGCACCGGCACGATCGGCGTGGCACCATCGGGCAACATCAACCCGGAAGGCACGCATCCCTCGCTGTTCGAGCCGGTGCATGGCTCGGCGCCGGACATCGCCGGGCAAGGCATCGCCAATCCGGTCGGTCAGATCTGGTCGGCGGCGATGATGCTCGAACATCTCGGCGAAGCGGAAGCTGCGGCAGCGATCATGCGCGCGGTGGAGCAGGTCCTCGCCACACCGTCTGCCCGCACCCGCGATCTCAAGGGCGCGGCAGGCACCGAGGACTGCGGGAAGGCCATCGCCGAAGCGCTCGGCTGAGGTCCGGACGGGGTGCGGCATAAAATGCTGCGCCCTGCGCCATCAAGGCCTGCAAAGCGCCTCTCACGCACCGCTTTCGAACTATCCCGCTCTTGCTAGCGGCATAGGCTCGCTCCATTGTTCCCCAATGGACGAGCCTGCGATGACCTCCCCTGCATCTGCCCTTTCCAACCGTTCCCTGATCGATATCGACCGCGATCACCTGATCCATTCGGTCACGTCGTTCCGGGGGCATGAGCAGCATGGCGCAATCGTGCTCGAATCCGGCAAGGGCATGTGGCTGACCGACGCCGACGGCAACCGTCTGCTCGATGCCTTCGCCGGGCTGTGGTGCGTCAACGTCGGATACGGGCAGGACTCGATCGTCGAAGCGGCGGCCGAGCAGATGCGCAAGCTGCCTTACGCCACCGGCTACTTCCACTTCGCCAGCGAACCGGTGATCCGGCTTGCTGGCGAACTGACTGCGGCGGCGCCCGAAGGGCTGGACCACGTGTTCTTCACGCAAGGCGGGTCGGACGCGGTCGACAGCGCGATCCGCTACATCGTGCATTACTGGAACGCGGCGGGGAAGCCTTCCAAGAAGCACTTCATTGCGCTGGAATGGGGTTACCACGGTTCGAGCAGCCTTGGTGCCGGGCTGACCGCGCTGGGCAATTTCCACCGCAACTTCGATCTGCCGCGCCCATGGCAGCACCACATCGCCTCGCCCTACCAGTACCGCCACCCGCAAGGGGACGACGATGCGGCCGTGATCGCCTCTACCGTCGCTGCGCTCGAAGCCAAGGTTGCCGAACTCGGCGCAGACAACGTCGCGGCGTTCTGCTGCGAGCCGATTCAGGGCTCGGGCGGCGTGATCGTCCCGCCGCGCGGCTGGCTGAAAGCGCTGCGCGAGGCCTGCACGCGGCTCGGCATCCTGATGCTGGTTGACGAGGTGATCACCGGGTTCGGCCGCACCGGCCCGCTATTCGCCTGCCTCGATGAAGGCGTCTCGCCCGATTTCATGACGACGGCCAAGGGGTTGACCGCAGGCTACGTGCCGATGGGCGCGATGTTCATGGCCGATCATGTCTACCAGACCATCGCCGATGCCGCTCCGGCTGCCTTGCCGATCGGCCACGGCCAGACCTATTCCGGCCACCCCGTCGCCGCTGCCGTGGCACTTGAAGTGCTGCGCCTTTATCGCGAAGGCGGATTGCTGGAAAATGGTCGCAAGACCGGCGAGCGTTTTGCGGAACACATGGAGCGTATCAAGGCGCACCCGCTGGTGGGCGACGTGCGTTGGCGCGGGTTGCTCGGCGCGATTGAACTGACGCCGAACAAGGCAACCAAGGCGGTGTTCGATGCCTCGCTGGACATTGGCGGACGGCTTTCGAAGCTGACCTATGGCAACGGCGTGATCGTGCGCTGCTTTGCCAATGCCGTGCTCGGCTTTGCACCGGCGCTGTGCTGCACGCTCGAGGAAATGGACATGATCTTCGAGCGGGTCGAACGCTCGCTCGACCAGCTGCTCGACCAGCCCGACATCCGCGCGACCGTCGCGCTGCAGACGGCCTGAGGGGGAACCGCCATGCTGCCCGGACCCAAGCTCGACAGGATTGACCTCAAGATCCTCGCCAAGCTCCAGCAGGAGGGGCGGATCACCAACGTGGAACTGGCCGATGCGGTCGGCCTCTCGCCGAGCCCATGCCTGACCCGCGTGAAGCGGCTGGAGAAGGCTGGGTACATCACCGGCTACGGCGCCCACGTGAACCTCAACAAGCTCGGCGAATTCCTCACCGTATTCACTGAGGTCACGCTCAGCGAGCATCGCCGGGGCGATTTCAGCCGCTTCGAAAGCCGCATCGTCAAGATCGACGAGATCGTCGAATGCCATCTCGTTTCGGGCGGATATGACTATCTGCTGAAGTTCGTGGCGCGCGGGGTTTCGCATTACCAGTCGATCATCGAAGGCATGCTGGAAAGCGACTACGGCATCGAGAAGTACTTCAGCTACGTCGTGATCAAATCGCCCTTCATCAAGCACCACTTCCCGATCCAGAACCTGTTCGGACAAACGCATGCCTGATTCCTTGAGGCCTGATCTGGCCGACCTTCTGCCCGATCTCGTTGCCCTTCGCCGCGACATCCATGCCCACCCCGAACTCGGTTTCTGCGAACACCGCACCGCCGCGCGCATCGCCGCCGAACTGCGCGCCCTTGGCATCGAAGTGCATGAGCAAATCGGTACGACCGGCCTCGTCGGCGTGCTCAAGGGCAAGCGCGAAGGCATCCGTACCTTGGGCCTGCGCGCCGACATGGACGCGCTGCCGATCGACGAGCAGACCAACCTGCCCTGGGCCAGCACGACGCCCGGCACCTTCCACGGCTGCGGCCACGATGGCCATGTTGCCATGCTGCTCGGCGCCGCGCGCGTCTTGGCTGCGGACCCTGATTTCGCCGGAACGCTTCACCTGATCTTCCAGCCTGCCGAGGAAGGGCAGGGCGGCGCGCGGGTGATGATCGAAGAAGGACTGTTCGAACGCTTCCCCTGCGACCGCGTCTATGCCCTGCACAACTGGCCGGGCCTGCCGGCCGGAACGATCAGCACGCGCCCCGGCCCGATCATGGGCGCGGCCGACAAGTTCCGCATCACGCTGACCGGCAAGGGCGGCCACGCCGCGATCCCGCAGGACAGCCCGGATGCGATCCTTGCCGCCGCCAGTCTGGTGCAGCAGCTCAACACCATCGTGGCGCGGGCGGTGCCGTCATCGGCCAATGCCGTCCTGTCGATCACCGAGATTCATGGCGGCCATGCGCACAACGTGATTCCGGCCGAAGTCATGATCGGCGGTACGGTGCGCACCTTCGATCCAGTCGTGCAGGACCGCATCGAGGAGCGGATGCGGGCGATGCTGAAGGGGACCGAGGCCAGCTTCGGGGTGCAGGCAGCGCTCGATTACGACCGTTACTACCCTGCCACGATCAACGACCCGTTTGCCGCTGCAGACGCTCTGGAAGTTGCCGCGAGCGTGGCGCGGGCCGAACTCGCCCCCGATCCGGCGCCGACGTCAGAAGACTTCTCCTACATGCTCCAGCAGCGTCCCGGCGCCTATATCTGGCTTGGCCAAGGCACGCAGGATCACGCGGCCCCGCTCCACAATCCGCATTACGATTTCAATGACGCCGTGATGGAAACCGGGGTGCGGCTGCACGTCGCTTTGGCAAAGCATTGGCTGGTCTGAGGATCAGGTGATCCTCAAAACCACATCCGCAGGCCGACAACCGCGCTGACCTGCGACGGGTTTTCGCCGTCGAGCCGCGCCAGACGGGCGGTTTCGCCCAGCTTGCGCTCCCAGTGCACGCCGACATAGGGCGCGAACTCGCGGGCGAATTCGTAGCGGAGGCGCGCGCCCAGCTCGATCTTCTCGAAGCCCGCGCCGATGCCGAGTTCGGGCACATCCTGCGCCGAGGCGTCGATCTCGACGGACGGTTGCAGGATCAGGCGCTGGGTCAGGCGCATGTCGTGTTCGGCCTCGAGCCGGAAATGCACGTCACCCTTGTTCGATACGAAGGCATGCGCGCCGACTTCGAACCAGTAGGGGGCAAGGCCTTCGATGCCGATCACGCCATAAGTGCGGTCGGGGCCGCTGCCGAAGTCCTGCCGCACGCCGAGTTCGAAGTTCCACCACGGATCGAGCGCGTGGCGCCATGCCGCGCGCACCTCGCCGGTTTCGAGCGGTTCGCCGAATGCGCCATCGCCTTCGGTTTCCACGGCGAGGCGATCGATGTCGCCGCCGATCCAGCCCATGGCCTGCCAGGCGTAGCCGTCCTTGCCATTGCGGGGGCGATATTCGAGGCGGTCAAGGATCAGGGCATTGCCGAAGAAGCGCCCTTCCTTGGACAGATCGGCGCGGGCCTGCGCCATGCGCTGCTTGTCCCAGTAGGCATCGGCCGGATGGTCGGTCGGGACAGGCGGAGGGGCGGCGTTGCCGACTTCACTGTCGGACACGGCCGGCATGGTGTGGCCTGCGTGGGCGGAGTGGTCCATCGGCGCGGCTTCGGCAGGCGCATCGGGTGCGGACTGCTGGTGCATGGAGTGGTCCATGCCTTCCATCGCCCCCATGTCATGGCCGGAATGGTCCATTTGGCCCTGCATCTGGCTCATGTCATGGCCAGCGTGCGGATCCTGCGCTTCCTGCGCGAGAGCGGGCGTGGCGATCAGCGCGGCCCCTGCGAGCAGCAGGCGCTTCATGCCGCGTCTCCCGTGGCTCGCACCGTGACAACGCGCATCATCCCCGCATGCATGTGCAGCAGCATGTGGCAATGGAACGCCCAGTCGCCCTCGGCATCGGCGGTGAGGTCGAAGCTGGCCTTGCCGCCGGGCAGGACGTTGACGGTGTGCTTGCGCGGTCGATTTCCCGGCTCGCCCGTGACCAGTTCGAAGAAATGGCCGTGCAGGTGGATCGGGTGGGGCATCATCGTGTGGTTGATCAGGTTCACCCGCACCCGCTCGCCCTTGCGGAACGGGATCGGCTTGGCGCCGTCGGAGATGGTCTCGCCATCGATGGACCACATGTAGCGCTCCATGTTGGCGGTGAGGTTCACATCGATCTGGCGCGAGGGCGTGCGAGGGTCTGGGTTCGCATCGCGTGAGCGCAGATCGGCGTAAGTCAGCACGCGGTGATCGACGTCCTCGAGCCCTGTTGGCTTGTCCCCGAGGCGATCTGCCGGCATCGGCGAGATCGTGGCGACCCCCGGCCCCGGCTTCACGCCGGGAGCGAGAGAGAGATCGCGCATCTTCATCGAATGACCGGCCATGCTCTCGTTGGCCGGCTTGGACAGGTCGATCTCACCACCGTCGCCCATGTCCATGCCGCTCATGTCCATGCCCATGTCACGCATGGTGAGGACCGGGCGGGCACGGCGGGCAGGAATGGCACCGGCCATGCCGATCTGCGGGGCGAGCGTGGCGCGGACCAGGCCAGAGCGGTCGATCGCCTCGGCGATGATGCCAAAGGGCGCGGCCTCGGTCGGCTGCACGATCACGTCGTAGGCCTCGGCAATCGCGATCTGGAACTCGTCGGTCTCGACCGGCTGCACGTTGCAGCCATCGGCAGCTACGATAGTCATCGGTAGGCCAGGGATGCGGAAGTTGAAGTTTGTCATTGCCGAGGCGTTGATGATCCGCAGCTTGACCCGCTCACCGGGGCGGAACAGCGCGGTCCAGTTGGCGGCGGTGTCGTGCCCGTTGATGACGAAGGAATAGGTTGCGCCGGTGACGTCGGAGATGTCGGTCGCGTCCATGCGCATCTTGGCCCATTCGAGCCGGTCCTTGAGGCTCTGGTCACGGCCCTTGAGCAACCCGCCGACGGTCTGGCGCTGCCAGTTGAAGTAGCCGCCCATGGCCTTGAGCTTGCGCAACTGCTCGTGCGGGTTGATCGGGCTCCAGTCCGACAGCATCAGCACGTATTCGCGGTCGAACGGGGCGGCGGTATCAGGCTCGGCGGGGTCGATCACGATCGGGCCGTAGAGGCCGACCGCCTCCTGCATGCCGGAGTGCGAATGGTACCAGAAGGTGCCCGAGTGCACGACCGGGAACTCGTAGGTGAAGGTCTCGCCCGGATCGATGCCGGGGAAGGACAGGCCGGGCACGCCATCCATCTGGAACGGCACGAGCACCCCGTGCCAGTGGATCGAACTCTGTTCGGCCAGCGTGTTGGTAACGGCAATGCGCACCTTCTGCCCTTCGCGCAGGCGGATGAGCGGGGCCGGGATCGAGCCGTTGACCGCGACGGCTGGGGCCGATCGATCGCCCACCGCAAACTTCGCCGCGCCTATCGACAGGGCGATGCTCTCGCCCGAAAGCACGCCGCCGCTGTTGCGCCCGGCCATGGCCCCGGCCTTCATCGTGTGTCCGCCGTGTCCCGATTGCGCCCAGGCAGGGACAAGCGGCATTGCGGCAAGAGCACCGGCTCCGAGAAGCAGGTTGCGGCGGTTGAGATGGAGCATGTCGGTCATTACCCGCAATTACGCAGGAAGACGGGTTATCCCTCAAGCATTTCCGACAATTTTTGCCGTGCGCGATAGATTCGAGTCTCCACCGCCTTTTCGGTAAGGCCGAGCACGTCGGCGGCCTCGGCCATGCTCATCCCTTCAAGGCGGCACAGGATCAGCGGGTCCTTGAGATTGGCCGGAAGCGCGGCAATGGCGGCCGAGACGCGGGCCAGTTCGCGTCGCGAGATCGCTTCGGCTTCAGGGTCGAGGCCCTGATCGGCAACGTCGAAGGCGTCCTCAAGGGGCCGCGCCATGCGGAACAGCCGCCGCACCGCGCGCCGCCGCGCCCAGTCGCGGCACTTGTTGACGGCAATGCGCATCAGCCAGGCGCGAAACGGGCGGGCGGAGTCGAACCTGGCCAGCGAGGCGAAGGCTGCGATGAACGCTTCCTGCGTCACGTCGAGCGCTTCGCCTTCGTCGCCGGTGTGGTGACGGGCGAGCCGGAACACCACCTCGCGATGGCGCGCCATCAGCGCAGCGTAGGCGGTCTGCTGCCCGGCCAGCGCGCGCGCGACCAGATGGGGATCGCTGTCCTCCGGAGCTTCGCCCCCCGCCACCGGTTCAGCGGTGGTCGGGCGCGGTCAGGGCGCGGGCGATCTCGCGGTCGAAGATCACCTGCTGCTCGGGCGTCAGCACCGCCCGCATCGCAAAGACATGGGCCAGCGTCGCCTTCTGCAGCTCACCCATCGCCATGTGCGAAGCATCGACCGCGCCGGTCACCTTGGGGCCGATCTGGTGCTCGCTCTCGATCGCGCGGGCAAGGTCTGCGTTCGAAGCGCGCAGCCGTTCGTCCAGATTGCGGCGCTTGCCCGCAAAATCCGCCTCGAGCCGGTCGATCTCTTGCTTCTGCTCCGCCGACAGATCGAGCCGCTCGTGCATCAACTGGTGGAGCTCGCTGCCGTGCTGCATCGGCATGAAGCCGCGCGCAAAGTGGCTGGCGGCAAGGGCGACGGCGGCAGAGACCACGGCCACCACGACATAGCGCAAGGCCGCGCCCATCAGTCTGCCAGCAAGTGCGAGGGTGCGCCCGAGGGCACACCGAACAGCGGCTCTGCCTGCGCCGGGGCAGACGGCGCGATCGACCCGACGATCCCGACGACCGCAGCAATCGCCACGGCCATGACCATGCCGCGCCGTGCCGTCACGCTCTCGCGCCGCTCGGCAAGGCCACGCATCACGCCATCATCGATGGTGGTGAGCGAGGCGGGCACCTCCTTCGCTGCAAGAGCGCCCAAGACTTCGTCGATATCGGCCATCGCTGGCTGGGTTCCTTTTTCCACGCAATTTCCATTACGCGCGCTCAAGCCGAATCCCTCAACACAAATTTTGCGCTATGGGCGAGGGATTGTCGGGAGACCTGCGTAATGTCAGGCAGATCCCAACCCGAAAGGACTTCCCATGCGCCGTCTTGCGCTCCTTGCTGCCCCCGCCCTTGCCATGCTGGCCCTGCCCGGCGCAGCCTTTGCCCATCCCAAGCTCCTTTCGTCGAACCCGGCGCCCAACACCGCGGTGGCCAAGCCGACCACTCTGACCCTGACCTTCTCGGAAGAGCTCGTCGGCCCGCTCTCGGGCATCGAACTGGTGATGACCGGCATGCCCGGCATGGCCAACCACGCGCCGATGCCGATCAAGGGCTTCAAGACCGCCGCTGCCGGCAAGGTCCTGACCGTGACCCTGCCCCGCGCCCTTCCGGCGGGCAGCTACAACCTCAAGTGGCACGCCGTTGCCGCCGACCAGCACCGCATCGAAGGGCAATACGCCTTTACCGTGCGCTGACCCGGCCTGAGGGGCATGGAAACGACTGGCCTGATCGCGGCCCGGGCGGCGGCCTATATTGCGCTGTTGCTCGTTGCGGGATTGCCGCTGCACGCTCTGGCGGCGGGGCAGGTCCTGACGCTGCGCGCTCGCCTCGGCCTTGTCCTGCTGGCAATCGCAGCAGCGGCCGCCTCGGCGTGGTGGGCGTTGGAGAGCATTGCCACCATGGCCGGGATCGGGCTCGATCAGCTCGATCAGGCCACGGCCGAAGTGGTTCTTGCCCAGACCCCGCTGGGGCGCGTGATGGAATGGCGCCTCACCGCTCTGTTCGCTGTCATCCTTGCCAGCCTCCTGCCCCTGCGCCGTCTGCGCCTGCCGGTGCTGGCCCTGGGCGGAGCCGTGGCGCTCTGTTCCATGGCATGGACCGGGCACGCCGGGGCGAGCGAGATGCCGATCCATCGCGCTGCCGATGTGTTCCACCTGATCGCCGCCGCCGTCTGGCTTGGCGCGCTGGCCATGTTCGGCGCGTCGTCGCTGTCACGCACCGGCCCTGACATCGCCGCGCTTTCCCGCTTTGCCCGAACCGGCAGCGTCGTTGTCGCAGTTCTCGTGCTGACTGGCCTGCTCAATACGCTGTCGATCGCGGGATGGCCGATGCTGCTCGAGGCGCGCTGGTTTACCGTGCTGGCCGTCAAGCTGGCGCTGTTCGCGCTGATGCTGGGCCTTGCGGCAGGCAATCGCTGGCGGCTCGTGCCGTCGCTGGAACGCGGTGAGCCCGGCGCGGTGGCGCGCTTGCGCGTGTCGCTGCTGCTCGAGCTTGCGGTCGGCCTGGGCGTGGTCGGTGCGGTGGCGCTGCTTGGCCTGCTCGACCCTGTGGCCTGAGGCCAATTGGCAACAAAGAATTCCCGTCCGGACGCTTGACCGCGCAAGCCATTGGCTTAGCTCTCTTCCCGCTGCAACCTGTCAACGGGAGAGAGCTATGTTCAGCCATGTCATGGTTGGCGCCGACGATATCGACGCCGCCAAGAAGTTCTACGATGCCACCTTCGCCGCGTTCGGCGGCCCGGAAGCGATCACCGACCCCAAGGGGCGCCTGATCTACCAGCACAATGGCGGGCTGTTCATCGTGACCAAGCCGATCAATGGCGAACCGGCCTGCGGCGCGAATGGCGGCACCATCGGTTTCCGCATGAATCCGGAACAGGCCAACGCCTGGCACGCCGCTGGCGTCGCTGCGGGCGGCACGGCTTGCG
The DNA here is from genome assembly GCF_015694345.1 of Novosphingobium jiangmenense. Classification (GTDB taxonomy): domain Bacteria; phylum Pseudomonadota; class Alphaproteobacteria; order Sphingomonadales; family Sphingomonadaceae; genus Novosphingobium; species Novosphingobium jiangmenense. The sequence continues at coordinate 32,219 of NZ_JADQDC010000005.1, read as the reverse complement.
AAGACCCCCCGGGGCCGCGTGAAGGCTCGCCCTACTATCTCGCCTATCTGCGCGATCCCGCCGGCAACAAGCTCTGCGCGCTGGACATCATTGCCTGATGTCACTCGAAACGGTCTCGACTTCGAAGGCGCATGGCGGAACGCTTGGCGTCTACAAGCATGAGTCCGCCGCGACGGGGACGGGAATGACCTTTTCGGTCTTCCTGCCCCCTCAGGCGGCGGAAGGCGCAAAGTTGCCGGTGCTGGTCTACCTTTCCGGGCTGACCTGCACCCACGCCAACGTCACCGACAAGGGCGAGTACCGCAAGGCTTGTGCCGAACTCGGCATCGTCTTCGTTGCGCCCGACAGCTCGCCGCGTGGCGAGGGCGTGGCTGACGACGCGGAAGGGGCCTACGATTTCGGCCTTGGCGCAGGCTTCTATGTGAACGCCACGCAGGAGCCCTTTGCCCAGCACTACCGCATGTGGGACTACATCGCCGAGGAACTGCCTGCCCTGCTGGGCGCGCACTTCCCTGTCGATCTGGATCGTATGGGCATCACCGGCCATTCGATGGGCGGCCATGGCGCGCTGACGCTGGGGCTGACCTATCCGGAGAAGTTCAAGTCGCTATCGGCCTTCGCGCCGATCGTCGCGCCGGGCCAGGTGCCCTGGGGACACAAGGCCTTGGGCGGCTATCTCGGCGATGATCGCGCGGCTTGGCGCAGGCACGATGCGGTGGCGTTGATCGAGGATGGCAAGCGTCCGGCGGGCGCGGTGCTGGTCGATCAGGGCGATGCCGACGGCTTCCTTGCCGAGCAACTGCGCCCCGAACTGCTGGATGCTGCCTGCAAGGCGGCGGGCGTGGACCTGACGCTGCGGCTGCAGCCGGGTTACGACCACAGCTACAACTTCATCTCGACCTTCATGGAAGACCACATCCGCTGGCATGCGGAGCGGTTGTAGGCTCAACACCTTCGTCATTCCCGCGCAGGCGGGAATCCACTCTGGCGCTTTTCTCTCTGGATCCCCGCCTGCGCGGGGATGACGAAGTTTGGCTGTCTTACCGTACGTCCTTGGCCACCGCATCGAGCACGCCGTTGACAAACTTGGCCTCGCGCTCTTCGAAGAAGGCGTGGGCTACATCGACATACTCGGTAATGACCGTCGCTACCGGCACGTCCTTGCGCGCCAAGAGTTCGTAGGAACCGGCGCGCAGGATCTGCAGCATGGTCTTGTCGAGGCGGGCAAGCGACCAGCCCTTGGCGAGCTTGGCCGAGAGCAGCAGGTCGATCTCGTTGCGGCGGGCATCGACGCCCTTCACCACATCGTCGAAGAAGGCAACGTCGGCCTTGAGGTATTCGACGTCCTCGATTTCCGCGCCCAGCCGGTGCTGGTGGAACTCGTCCAGCAGCAGGTGCAGCGCGGTCTTCTCCATGTCCACCTGGTAAAGCGCCTGCACGGCGGCGAGGCGCGAGGCGGCGCGGGCCTTGCCCGAGATCGCGTTCACAGGCCGAGCCTCACTTCAATGGAGCGGGCATGGGCAGCAAGGCCCTCGGCCTCGGCAAGGGCGATGGCGGCAGGACCGACGGCGGCTAGCGCGGCGTCAGTCGCCTCGATAAAGCTGGTGCGTTTCATGAAATCCAGAACGGAAAGGCCCGAGGAAAAGCGCGCGCGGCGCCCGGTGGGCAGGACGTGGTTCGGCCCGGCGACATAGTCACCGACGGCTTCGGGGGTCATGCGGCCAAGGAAGACCGAGCCGGCATGGCGGATCTGGTCGAACAGGGTTTGGGGATCGTCGGTGGCGATCTCGACGTGTTCGGCGGCCAGCGCATTGGCCAGCGCGGGCGCTTCGTTGAGCGAGTCCACGACGATGATCACGCCGTAATCGTCCCAGCTGGCCTTGGCGACCTTGGCGGTGGGCAACATGGCAATCTCGACGCCGACCATGTCCGCCACCTGATCGGCAAAGGCGGCATCATCGGTGATCAGGATTGATTGCGCCACCGGATCGTGTTCGGCCTGGCTGAGCAGGTCGGCCGCGATCCACTGCGGGTCGTTCTTTGCATCGGCAATCACGAGGATTTCCGAGGGGCCGGCGACCATGTCGATGCCGACCACGCCGAACAGCTGGCGCTTTGCTTCGGCCACCCAGGCATTGCCGGGGCCGGTGATGACGTCGACCGGCTTGATGCGGGCGGTGCCATAGGCAAGCGCGGCCACCGCCTGCGCTCCGCCAACGCGCCAGACCTCGTCAGCGCCGGCAAGGTGGGCGGCGGCGAGGACCAGCGGATTGGCTTCGCCCTTGGGCGTCGGGGTGACGACGACGAGGCGCTGAACGCCTGCGACCTTGGCGGGGATCGCATTCATCAGCAGCGAGGATGGATAGGCCGCGCGGCCGCCGGGGACGTAGAGTCCGGCACCATTGACGGCGCTCCACCGCGCACCGAGGCGCATGCCGCTGGCGTCGGTATAGTCGCGGTTTTCCGGCAGCTGGGCGCGGTGGTAATCGCGGATGCGCTGTGCGGCGAGTTCGAGCGCGGCGCGCAGATCGGGCTTGAGTGCGTCGAAAGCTTCGCGGCAAGCCTCTGGCGACACTCGCCAATCTTCGTCGGCGGGGGTGTGGCCGTCGAACTTGGCGGTGTATTCGGCGAGCGCTTCGTCACCGCGCAGGCGCACGTCGTCGATGATCGTCTGCACGTCGCGCGCAACGTTCTCGTCGCTCTCGCGGCGGTCCTTGACGAGGCGGGCGAAGGCCTTGGCAAAGCCCGGATCGCTGGATTTCAGGCGCAGCATCAGGCGGCCTTCCTTGCGGCAACCATTTCGCGGAAGGCGTCGACCAGCGCGCCGAGGCGGGCGCTGTCGGTCTTCAGCGCAGCGCGGTTGACGATCAGGCGGGCCGAGACTGGCAGGATCTGGCTGGTTTCGACCAGACCGTTCTCCTTGAGCGTGCGGCCGGTCGAAACGAGGTCGACAATGCGGCTGGCAAGGCCCAGCGAGGGGGCCAACTCCATGGCGCCATTGAGTTTTACCACCTCGGCCTGCACGCCGAGCTTCTCGAAGTGGCGGCGCGTCAGGTTGGGGTACTTGGTGGCAACTCTGGCATGACTCTCGCGGGCAGAGGCATGACTCTCCACCAACTCTACCGGTTCGGCGACGGACAGGCGGCAGTGGCCGATGTCGAGATCGACCGGTGCGTAGAGGTCCGCGTAGTCGAATTCGTCGATCACGTCCGAGCCGACGATGCCCGCATGCGCCGCCCCATGCGCCACGAAGGTCGCCACGTCGAAAGCGCGGACGCGGATGATCTTCACGTCGTCGCGGTTCGTGGCGAAGGAGAGGGCGCGCGAGGCCTTGTTAAAGAAATCGGCCTCGGGCACGATCCCGGCCTTCTCGAGCAGAGGCAGGGCCTCGTCGAGGATGCGGCCCTTGGGCAGGGCGAAAACGAGCGGTGCGGCGGTGGACATAACCCGCCGCCCTTATGGCAGCACGGCGCAAAGGGCAACCGAATGAACCCGATCATGGAGATCGAAGAGGTCGCAAAGGCCATAGAATGGCAGGCAGACCACGCCACGAACAACGGCGCACCCTGCACCGGACGGGTGGTGCGGGCGCAATTGCGGTTGCTGGATGGCGCTACCGAGGTTGGCAGGCGAATCGCTGTCTGGCCGGGCAAGCCGCTGGAGGACGCGCTGCCACTCCGGCTCGCGGGCGGGCATCACAACCTTGTGCTGACGGGGAAAGATGCGCGTCTGGCCCCGGTCTATCGCGGCGAGGTGACCGTTCAGGCCGAGGTCGATGCGCTGGTGGTGGCGGTGACGCGGGAGCATGATGCCGAATTGCTGCCGTGGCTCGAGGGGCCGCCGCAGACCAACGAGGCTGGTCGGTCGGCCTCGATCATGGCGGCACTGCTGTGGCTGTCGCAGCGGCTGGGGCCGCGCTTCGAGCTGAACGAGCTTGGGGCGAGCGCGGGCGTCAACACGATGATGGAGCGGTTCTTCTTCGACCTTGGCGGGACGACCGCCGGGCCGGAGGAATCGCCGATGCGGATCGTGCCCAAGTGGCGCGGGCCTCCGCCGCCTCAGGCCGATGTCGAGATCGTCGGGATCAGAGGCTGCGACCGTGCGCCGGTGAACCTTGCCGATCCGGAAGCGGCGCTGCGGCTGAAGTCCTATGTCTGGGCCGAGGTGACCGAGCGGATCGGGCGGATCGATGCGGCGATTGCGCTGGCGGCGCAGCGGGCTCCCGATGTGGCGCAGATGGATGCGGGCGACTTCGTGGCCGAGCGGCTGGCCGCGCCTCAGGACGATGACACCACGCGGGTCGTGTTCCATTCCATCGTCTGGCAATACCTGCCGCCCGAAACTCGTATGCGGATCGAGGCGCTGATGGCTGAGGCGGGGGCGAAGGCAGATGCAACGCGGCGGCTGGCATGGGTCATGCTCGAGACCAACCGCCAGACCTTTCGCCACGAGTTGAGTGTGCGTTACTGGCCGGGCGCGGCTGAGCCGCAGGTGCTTGGCACCGCCCATGCCCATGGTGCGTGGGTCGAGTGGTTCCAACCCAGTTAGGTTAAGTGTTCTTCGTCATTGTGAGCGGAGCGAAGCAATCCAGAGCGGATTGCGCGACGCTCTGGATTGCTTCGTCAGCTTCGCCTCCTCGCAATGACGAGCCGTCAGCGGATGAATTTGTCCAGCGCGGCGTTGACCGCGTCGGGTGCTTCCCATGGCACGAAATGCCCGCAATCGTGGACCGGCTCCACGGTGAGGTTGGTGACAAGCCTGTCCATGCCATCGAGGTTGCAGGGCGGCAGCGCCATGTCGTCCATCGCCCAGATTACCAGCGTGGGGATCTGGAGCGGCGGGACCGGGGCGTCCTGATAGCCTGCGGGCAGTTCGAAGGGGGCGTCCATCGGCGGGACGGCCATCGGGCTGGCGCGATACCAGTTGAGCATGGCGATGGCGGCATCGGGGTTCGACCAGTCCTTGAACAGTGCGGCGCGCTCTTCCTCTTCCATCACCGGCGAGCGTTCCCAGTTGAGCGCCTTCATCAGCAGCGCGCCGAGGCCGTGTTCGCGCACCATCGCGTCGTTGGCAGTATCGCGGAAGGCGCGCATGTACTGGCTCGCCTCGCGCTGCTGGCGGTCGGTCCAGAGCAGGCGGGGGAAGATCACCGGGTGCGGGGCATTGGCGATGACGGCGCGCGTCACGCGCGTGCCCTGGCCAAGCAGCGCAACGCCCCAGGCAATCGCGCCGCCCCAGTCGTGGCCGAGGATCGTGAACTGCTGGACGCCCAGCGCATCGGCCAGCTGGAACACGTCGCCGATCAGCTTGTCGGGCGTGTAGTTCTCCACGCCTTCCGGCTTGGACGAACCGCGATAGCCGCGCTGATCGGGCGCGATGCAGCGGAAGCGCGAGGAGAGGTGCACGATCTGGTGGCGCCAGGTGCGGTGGCTTTCGGGGAAGCCGTGGAGGAAGATGAGCGTCGGCGCGTCCCTGGGGCCGACGTCGAGGACATCGAGTTCGATGCCGCTGGCGAGCTTTATGCGCTGAAGGTCGGTCATTCCGGTGCTCCCTCGTTCATCTTTTGGGCATAGCCTGCGGCGACCACCTCGGCCATGCGATCGTGCAGGGCATCGGGGGTGCGGCGCAATTCGCCGATTTCCTTCTCCATGCCTTCGCCCATGATGATCTCGCGCTCGTCTGCCGCAATGGCATCAAGCATCTGGCGCGCGGCGACATCAGGGTCGAGCCCGCGCTCGATCACGGCATCGCTGACGCCGCGGCGCGATCCGTCGGCGGTGATCGAATTGCGCGAGACATCGGTGCGAATCGAGCCGGGGGCGATGACGTGGACCTTGATGCCGAGCCCGGCGACTTCGGCGCGCAAGGCGTCGGAATAGCCGAACAGCCCGAACTTGGCGGCGCTGTAGCCGGTGCGCATGGGCGAGCCGACCTTGCCGGCAATGCTCGAGACCATGACGATCCGCCCGGACTTGCGCTCCGCCATGCGCGGCAGCAGCGCTTGCGTCAGCGCGATGGGGGCGAGCAGATCGACAGCGACGATGCGTTCGTACACCGGGAACGCGGTGTCCACCGCGAGAGAGCGCTGCGAGATGCCGGCATTGTTGACCAGCATGTCGATGTGGCCCTGCCAGTTCCAGGCCTTGTCGGCGGCAGTGGCGGCAGCGCCGTAGTCGGTCGCCTCGAAGGGCAGAACGAGGGCATCGCCGCAGGCCTGTGCCACTTCTGCCAGAGCCGCTTCGTTGCGCCCGGAAAGCACCAGCTTTGCGCCTTGCGCCGCCAGTGCCCGCGCCAGTGCCGCACCGATCCCCGAAGACGCACCGGTAATCCACACAACCTGCCCTGCAAATGCCATCCTGCTCTCCTTCAGGTGAGTCTTAACCGACCCATTAAAGGCATCGTGTCAGGCTTTTGCGGGAGAGGGAAGGGGGCTTGGCGCAGAAGTGCTTTGAAGGTTTGCGCCCGACTCTGTAGGGGCGCGGGATCGGTTGCCGCGGATTTTTTGATCGCCATGAATTATCGCCATTCGTTCCATGCGGGCAACAGCGCCGATGTGGTGAAGCACGCGCTGCTGATCGCGCTGGTGCGAGCCTTGCAGCTCAAGGACAGCGCGCTGACGCTGATCGATACCCATGCCGGGTGCGGGCTCTACGACCTGCGCGGCGATCAGGCACAGCGCACGGGCGAGGCGATGCAGGGCGTGGTGCGGGCCTTTGCTGACGCGAACCCTTTGCTGGACGAGTACCGCGCGGCGGTGCGGGCGTTGAATGAAGCAGAGGAGCCGTTGCTCTATCCCGGCTCACCCCGGTTTCTGGCGCAGCTGCTGCGCCCGCAGGACCTGCTGATCCTCAACGAGAAGCACCCCGAGGACGCCTATGCCCTGCGCGGCGCGATGCGGGGAACGCCTGCTGCCGTGCATGAGCGCGACGCCTATGAGCTGTGGCTGGCGATGGTGCCGCCGCGCACGCCGCGCGGGCTGGTGGTGGTCGATCCGCCCTATGAGCAGACCGACGAGCGGGCGCGGATCACGAAGACGCTCGCCGCTGCTCACCGCAAATGGGCGCATGGCGTGACGGTGATCTGGTATCCGCTGAAGGACCGCTCTGCGCATGTCCACTGGAAGGAAAAGCTGCGCCGGCTGGGCATTCCCAAGCTGCTGAACGTTGAGCACTGGCTCTACGATGCCGACCAGCCGGGCATCTACAACGGCGCCGGGCTGTTCATCGTGAACCCGCCGTATGCCTTCACGCAGGCGCTGCCGCCGATGCTCGAGGCGCTGCGCGAGGCACTGGCGCCGGAGGGGCATAGCGGCACGCTCAAGGCTGAGTGGTTGGCTGCTTGAAGCAGGGCATCAGGGATAGCTGACGGTCGTCGCAACCTTCGGCAGGGGGATGAATTCTTCCTCGTCGCCCGGCACCTTGGGGAAGCGGCCTTGTTCCCAGTCGGCCTTGGCCTGATTGATGCGGTCGCGGCTGGAGCTGACGAAGTTCCACCAGACATGGCGCTTGGTGGCGAAGGCCTCGCCGCCCATGAGCATGACGCGGCCGCCGGTTTCCGATTGCAGTTTGAGGACCGCGCCGGGGGCGAGGACGACGAGGTCGTAGAGGGCGAGCGGGTGGCCGTCGATCTGTGCCTCGCCGCCGACGAGCATGACGGCGCGTTCGTCGGCCTCGGCGTCGATGGGCAGGGTGCCGCCCGGCGCCAGCAGGATCTCTGCGTAGATCGTGGCGGCGTGCTGGGTGGTCGGCGCGCTCTGGCCCCAGAGGGTGCCCATGATGACGCGGGCGCTGACGCAGACGTCCTCGACCAGCGGCAGGGCGGTGACCTGTTCGAAGGCGGGGGCGATCTCTTCCTTGCCGTCGGGCAGGGCGAGCCAGGTCTGCATGCCGTAGAGGTGAGGGCCGCCGGGGCGCTCGGTCTCGGGCGAGCGTTCGGAATGGACGATGCCGCTGCCTGCGGTCATCAGGTTGACCTGTCCCGGGCGGATCGTGGCGAAGGAGCCGAGGCTGTCGCGGTGGTCGATCGCGCCTTCGAAAAGCCAGGTGACGGTGGCGAGGTTGATGTGCGGGTGGGGGCGCACGTCCATCGCGGTGCCGGCGGGCAAGTGCGCGGGGCCGAACTGGTCGACGAAGATGAACGGGCCGACCATGGTGCGTTGCCGCGAGGGGATGGCGCGGCGGACCTCGAACGCGCCGAGATCGTGGGCGACGGGGGTGATCGTCTGAATGACGGGATCGGTCATGCTGGCGCCTCAAGATCGAGCAGTTCGAGCAGGTTCACCGGGAACAGCGGCTCATGCCAGTTTGCCAGTTCTGCGCGGGTAAACCAGCGAAATTCCTTGATAAGTTCGCGCTCGATCGCGGTGTGGCCGGAGGTGTCCGGCGTGAAGCTCGTCGTGCGGACGCGGAAGAAGCGTTCGTCCGAGGTGATCGGTTCGCCTTCAAGGGTGAGGTAATCGTCGGCGCGGCGCGCGACTTCGGGGCCGCAGTGCTCCACGACAAGGCCGGTTTCCTCGTAGAGTTCGCGGACAGCGGCGAGCGCGAAGTCCTCGCCCGGATCGCATTCGCCGCCGACGCCGCACCAGAACGGGCGGCGGTCCTTGGGGGCGAAGCGGATGAGGAGGAGGCGGTCGTGCTCGTCGAGCAGGAGGATGCGGGCGGCGCGCCTTGTCCGGCGGTTACTCACCAGGGGCTTTTGCCTTGATGGCGAGGGCGTGGACGCGCTGGCCGGGGAGGTCGCCCAGCGCCTTGTTGACCATGCGCTGGCGATTTAGGCGGGACTGGCCGGTAAAGGCGGCGCTCTCGATCTCTACCGTGAAGTGGGATTCGCCGGTGCCATCGTCGCCCATGTGGCCCGAGTGCGAGGCGCTGTCGTTGATCACCGCGAGGTGCGTGGGACTAAGGGCTTCGGTCAGGAGTCGTTCGATTTCCTGTGCAACTGGTCCCGTCATGTCTTCCCTTCCTGTGGCTGCATCGCCATGTGGGGCGCAAATGCGTAATGACAAGTTCCACGGCCGCGTCCAGGGCACAGGGCGCGTGTGCAATGCCCCCGGTTGCGACGAGCCGGGCGAATTTCGTGCGCCGGGCGTGCGCTCTTCGGGGTTTGACGGGCCGGGGGATTATCGCTGGTTCTGTCTTGAACACGTGCGGCAGTTCAATTCCGGCTATGACTTTTTCGCGGGAATGACGCCCGAGGAAATTCTCAAGGCGCAATCGCCGATTGCCGGGTGGGAGCGCGAGACGCGGGCGTTCCGGCCCGATGCGGGGATCGATCAGGCGCCGCGCTGGGCGGACTTTGCCGATCCATTGGAGGCGATTGCGCAGCGGGCCAAGGCGCGGCGGGCGGATCACCAGAAGGCGGCTGACGCGGCGCGGCGCGGGATCAGTCCGGACGAGCGCAAGGCTTATGACGCCCTGCATCTGGCCTATGATGCCGACCGGCGGCAATTGCGGCAGAGCTATTCCGAACTGGTCCGCAAGTACCACCCGGATCGCAATGGCGGGGATCGCACTTTCGAGGGGCGGCTGCAGGAAGTGGTCGAGGCCTACAACCTGCTCAAGGGCAGCGCGCTGTTTGCATGACCCCATTCTGGTGATGTCTCACACAGACTTCCACGTAATTCCACGTATCCTGCTCGGGTCAACAGGCTCATGGAGGGCGGGACATGGCTTACGTCATCAGGAACGGAATCCTTAACGACAATTCGAATCCGGTAAGGCAGATCAAATCGCGCAACACGGGAGGTGCCTTCCCGGCGCCGCCGAAGATCGTGGTGATCCATTTCACGGCTGGCGGATCGGCGGCTTCGTCGGCGAACTGGTTCGCGAGCAAGGACAACACCAATTCCTCGGCGCACGTCGTGGTCGATCGCGACGGATCGATCATCCAGTGCGTGAACTTCAACGAGGTCGCTTGGCACGCGGGCAAGTCCAGTTGGCGTGGTATCGAGGGGCTGAACAAGCATTCGATCGGCATCGAGATCGCCAACTGGGGCGCGCTGCGTGGGGGCACCAGCGGCTGGACCAATGCGGCAGGGCAGAAGATCGACAACGTCGTCATGGCCGTGCATCGCAATGGCAATCCCGATGGCTCGCGTACGCCGATCGGCTGGGAGGCCTATCCGGAGGCACAGTTCGATGCCGTGGTCGCCTTGGTACGGGCGCTGCGCGAGGTCTACCCGATTGCCGAGATCGTCGGCCATGACGACATTGCCCCGGTGCGCAAGTCCGACCCCGGTCCGGCGTTCGATATGGTGCGCTTCCGCCAGCGTGCGCTTGGCGGGCGGGACGACAACGGACCGAACGTGGGCGTGGTGCGCTCGCCGGGTGGGCTGAACCTGCGCAGCGGCCCCGGCACCAACTTTGCGGTGGTCCAGCTGCTGGCGGACGGAAGCAAGGTCATGCCGATCGGGGCAAACGGATCGTGGATCGAGGTGACGGCGCTTGATGCCGCGGGCAAGCCGAGCAAGACCGGCTGGGTCCACGGCCACTACGTCGATCTGGACTGACACCCGAAACGAAACGGGGCTCCCGAAGGAGCCCCGCAGCGTTTTCAGCTATGTGGCCGCGATCAGGCGGCGACAGGGGCCGCGTCGCGGACCGACTGGTCGACGTGGTCGGCAAACTGCTGGAAGTTGTCGACGAACTTGCGCACCAGTTCCTGCGCGGTCTTGTCGTATTCCTCGCCATCGGCCCAGGCACCGCGCGGATCGAGCAGCTTGGTGTCGACGCCGGGCACTTCGACCGGAACTTCGAAACCGAAGTTCGCGTCCTTCTTGAAGGTGGCGTTGTTGAGGCTGCCATCGAGCGCGGCGTTGAGCAGGGCGCGGGTCGCCTTGATCGGCATGCGCTTGATGCCTTCCTGCGTGGCCTTGCCGCCCGACCAGCCGGTGTTGACCAGCCAGCACTTCACGCCGCCCTTGGCAATGCGCTCCTTGAGCAGGTTGCCATAGACCGACGGGTGACGCGGCATGAACGGCGCGCCGAAGCAGGTGCTGAACGTGGCTTCCGGCTCGGTCACGCCGATTTCGGTACCGGCGACGCGGGCGGTGTAGCCCGACAGGAAGTGGTACATCGCCTGATCGGGCGTGAGACGCGCGATCGGAGGCAGGACGCCATAGGCATCGGCGGTGAGGAAGATCAGGTTTGCCGGAACCGGACCGAGGTTCTTCTCCGAGCAGTTCGGAATGAAGTCGATCGGGTAGGAACCGCGGCTGTTCTCGGCGAGGCGGTTGTCGTCGAGGTCGATCGTCCGGGTTTCGGGATCGATCACCACGTTTTCGAGCACGGTGCCGAAGCGCTTGGTAGTGGCGAAGATTTCCGGTTCGGCTTCGGCCGAAAGGCGGATCATCTTGGCGTAGCAGCCACCTTCGAAGTTGAACACGGCAGTGTCCGACCAGCCATGCTCGTCATCGCCGATCAGGGTGCGCGAAGCATCGGCCGAGAGCGTGGTCTTGCCGGTGCCCGACAGGCCGAAGAACACGGCGGTCTTGCCATCGGGGCCGACGTTGGCCGAGCAGTGCATCGGCATGACGCCCTTGACCGGCAGCAGGTAGTTGAGAATGCCGAAGACCGACTTCTTCATTTCGCCGGCATAGGCGGTGCCGCCGATCAGGATCAGCTTCTCGGTGAAGTTGACCGCGATCACGGTTTCGCTGCGGCTGCCGTGGCGCTCCGGATCGGCGCGGAAGCTGGGCAGGTCGATGATGGTGTATTCAGGCACGAACGAGGCAAGTTCATCGCTGGTCGGGCGGACCAGCAGGGTGCGGATGAACAGGTTGTGCCAGGCGAATTCGTTGATCACGCGAACGTTGACGCGGTGTTCGGGCTGCGAGCCGCCGAACAGGTCAGCCACGTAGAGGCGGTCCTTCTCGCCCAGCGCCTTGATGAAATCGGCCTTGAGCGCGGCGAAGTGCTCGGGCGTCATCGCGACGTTGGTCTTGCCCCACCACACGGTGTTCTCGGTCTCGGCATCGCGGACGATGAACTTGTCCTTGGCCGAGCGACCGGTGTGCTTGCCGGTTTCGACCACCAGCGGACCATCGACGCAGAGCAGGCCTTCGCCGTTGCGCACGGCATGCTCGACCAGAGGCGCGGTGCCGAGGTTGGCGAACAGCTCTGCCGGTTCGGGATAACCCTGGCTGGCGAGGGACACGTTCAGGCTGGTATCGGACACTTCTGGCCTCCCGTTGGTGGCGCTTCGGGCAGACATTTGCCCGCTGACGCACGGATTGCGAATACGAATGCGCTGATTCTCGACCTGCGCATAGTCACCTGCCTTTGCTGCGTCAAATGACACGCGACAATGAAGTTTTTTGCGCGGTAAGTTGCATGGTGTGCAACTGGGAAATGCTGCGATGCAGCGCGATTTTCGCTTCAAGTTGCAAGGTTTGCGCGGCATCGGTATCGCTGGAAACCATGCTCACGCCGCAATCGCCACGCGCCGACGTCGATGATGCCCCGCGCACGATCGCGCTGGTCGACGACGACCGGAACATCCTAACAACTGTTTCGATCGCGCTGCAGACAGAAGGCTTTGCCACGCGGCTCTACAACGATGGCGATGCCGCGCTGAAGGCATTGCTCGACAATCCGCCCGATCTGGCGGTGTGCGACATCAAGATGCCGCGCATGGACGGGCTGGAACTGCTGCGCCGCATTCGCGAGAAAAGCGATCTGCCGGTGATCTTCCTGACCAGCAAGGACGACGAGGCCGACGAGGCGCTTGGCCTGTCGATGGGGGCGGACGACTACATCGCCAAACCGTTCAGCCAGCGACTGCTCGTTGCGCGGATAAAGGCCATTTTGCGGCGCAGCGAAATCGTGCGGCGTGAGGCGGCCGAGCAGGAGGCGGACAGCGAACCTTTGCCTGAGCCGATCCGGCGCGGAAGGCTGGTCATGGATCCTGCGCGCCATGCGGTGACCTGGGATGGCGAGCCGGTTTCGCTGACGGTGACCGAATTCCTGATCCTCGAGGCACTGGCGATACGGCCGGGCGTGGTGAAGACGCGCAACCAGCTGATGGATGCGGCCTATCACGACGACGTGTTCGTGGATGATCGCACCATCGACAGTCATATCAAGCGCCTGCGCCGCAAGTTCCGCGCGGTTGATGGCGAGTTCGGGGCGATCGAGACGCTTTACGGCGCAGGCTACAGTTTTGCCGAGGACTGACGATTCTGCCCTGCCGGGCGCGCGACGTCGCCGTTTGCGCGCCTTGTGGCGCATTCGCGGCGTTTCGCTGACTACGCGCATCCTGTTCGTCAACGTGATCGCGCTGGCCTTGCTGGCGGGCGGCTTCTTCTACCTCGACAGCTATCGCACCCAGCTGATCGAGGAGCGCTTCAAGCTGGCGCGGGCTGAAGCAGAGATCGCGGCGGATGCTCTTGCTGATGCCCGGATGGCGCAGCGCAAGGAACTGCTGGCGCGGATCGGTACGGACCAGGTGCTGCGGTTGCGGCTCTATGATCGCGACAGCCAGTTGCTGGCCGACAGCTTTGCGCTGGCGCCGCCTTCGTTCGCGCTGATCAATCCCGAGACGGAGCCGTGGTACCAGAAGGCGGCGCGCCTGCTCGACCGGGGGGTGGACTTCATCGTCAATGCCCCGACGGTGGAGCCATACAGCGATACCTCCGAACGACCTGCGGGGAGCTGGCCTGAGATCAAGGCGGCGCGGCAGTCCGGGCGGACAGAGGTGTTCCTGCGCTATGCCCCGGATCGCACGCCGGTGATTACGGCCGCGACCCCGGTCGGCGACAAGGGCGAAGTGCTGCTGACCTTGCGCAATGCGCTGGACGTGACGCAATCGGTGCGCGATGCACGGCAGACGCTGGTGATCATCATCGGCATCGCGCTGCTGCTGTCGGTGCAGCTTTCGCTCTTTCTGGCGCGGACCATCGTCCAGCCTCTGCGGGCGCTGGTGCGGGCGGCGGTGCGGGTGCGGCTGGGACGCGAGCGCGAGGTGGTGGTGCCGCGCCTGCCTGATCGCGGCGACGAGATCGGCCTGCTGGCCCGCGCGGTTTCGGACATGACCACGGCGCTGCGCCAGCGGATCGACGCAGTGGAAAGCTTTGCAGCGGATGTGGCGCACGAGCTCAAGAACCCGCTCGCGTCGCTTTCGAGCGCGCTGGAGACGATGGAGCGGGTTGATGTTCCGGCGCTGCGCCGCCAGCTCTCGGACATCGCCGCGCATGACGTGCAGCGGATCGACCGGCTGATTACCGAGATTGCCGATGCCAGCCGAATTGATGCGGAGCTGAGCCGTGCGACGTTCGTGGAAGTGGATCTCGCCTCGCTCGCCTCGCAGGTGGTGGGCGCGCGCGATGTTCGGGCGAGCGCGACTGTGCCGATCCGGATCGAGCGCATGGGCGGGGATACCGTCGTGCCGGGTGACGGCGCCCGACTGGAGCGGGTGCTCGAGAACCTGCTCGACAATGCGGTGTCGTTCTCGCCCGCGGGGGGCAGCGTGGACGTGAAGGTCTGGGGTGATGGCGATGCTGCGCATATCGCGGTGAGCGATCAGGGGCCGGGCGTGCCGGTGGCCGAGCGCGAGAAGGTGTTCGAACGCTTCCATTCGGTGCGGCCTGCCGAGGAGGCCTTTGGCGCGCACAGCGGGCTGGGACTCGCCATCGCCCGGACGATTGCCGAGGCGCATGACGGGACGCTGACGATCCATGACCGGCCCGACGGGCAGGCCGGGGCGTGGTTTCTGCTGAGCATTCCGCTGGCGGTAGAGGAGGAGGCGGAGTGAGCCGGGCGGTGCAGCTGACCTGCGTGGCGATCGGCGGGCGGGGAGTGCTGATCGACGGGGCGCCGGGCAGCGGCAAGTCAAGCCTTGCACTCGCGCTGATCGATCGTGGCGCAGTGCTGGTGGGCGATGACGGGGTCATGGTGGAGGCTCAGGGGGGGCGCCTTGTCGCAGCGGCGCATCCCAATACGTCCGGCAAGCTGGAAGTGCGCAACCTTGGCATTCTGGACTTTCCGGTTTCGCCGCCGGTTCCGGTTGCCTTGCTCGTGCGGCTGGATGCAGGAGCGCCGCGCTTCATCGAGCAGGCGCAGGATCATGAAGTCGAAGGGGTGATGCTGCCCTCGGTGGCGCTCTGGCCGGAGTCACCGGTGCTGGCTTTGCGCGCAGAACTTGCGCTTTCCCGCTATGGATTGACGTTTTCCTGATTGGGGACAGGTCCCTTTTGCGGACTTTCCAAGCGGGCGGCAAAGGCGCAAAGCAGGCGTCCGATGGCGCAAGACTCGCAACCGCAGCGCATTCTCCTTGTCACCGGCCTGCTCGGCGCGGGCAAGACGACCGCGCTGCGCACGCTGGAGGACCTCGGCTGGGAGGCGATCGACAACTTCCCGATCCGCCTGCTTGACCGGTTGCTGGAGACCGAGCCAGGCTCGGCCCGGATGGAATCGGGCGCGCCGATGGCGATCGGCTTTGACACGCGCACGCGCGGGTTCGATCCGGGCAAGACGATCCAGCTGGTCAAGAAACTGGGCCAGCGCAAGGATGTCGAGGTCACGACCTTGTTCCTCGATTGCGGTGGGGCCGAACTGGAGCGGCGCTACAACGAGACGCGCCGCCGCCACCCGATGAGCGAGGACAAGCCGGCCTCGACCGGGATCTCGGCCGAGCGCGAACTGCTCGAGCCGCTGCGGCGCTGGGCCGACGTGGTGATCTCGACCACGAGCTTCACCTCGAACGACCTGCAGCAGGCGATTCGCGACCAGTTCGGCGAGGTAACCGCAGCGGCGCCGACGCTGACGATCAGCAGCTTCGGCTTTTCGCGCGGGACGCCGCCGCTCGCGGATCTGGTGTTCGACATGCGCTTCCTGGCCAATCCGCACTGGGTGGACGAGCTGCGACCGCAGACCGGGCAGGACGCGGCGGTGGGGGACTACATCCGGCAGGATCCCGCCTTTGCCGAGGCTTTCGAGCGGATTCGCGATCTGCTGCTGCTGCTGCTTCCGCGGTATGGGCAGCAGGGCAAGGCCTATGTCCATGTGGCGTTCGGCTGCACCGGGGGCAAGCATCGCTCGGTGTTCATGGCCGAACAGATCGCTTCTGCCTTGCGCGCGGCAGGTTTTTCACCCACATTGCTGCATCGCAACCTCGCGTCGCGCGCGGCCGATCTGCTTGAAGGTCGGAAAGCTTGAGACAGCGGGGGAAAACAAGGATGGGTGGGGCAGCACTGGAAGCCATGCGTTTTGATTCCCAGTCGTCTTGCGCGCCCTGCAATCCTGCCAAGCTCGCGTTCATCGCCAGCGATGCAGATTGCCCGGCCGCACTTCGGAGCCTGCCCTTTTCATGATCGGTCTCATTCTGGTTACCCACGGCGCTCTCGCCGACGAGTTCATCCATGCCATGGAGCATGTCGTCGGACGGCAAAGCGACGTAATCGGTGTCTGCATCGGCCCCAACGATGACATGGAGAAGCGCCGCAAGGAAATCGCCGACGCGATCAAGCGCGTCGACAGCGGCGCAGGCGTGATCATCCTGACCGACCTGTTCGGCGGTACGCCCTCGAACCTCGCGATCTCGCTGATGCAGGCGGGCCGCATCGAAGTGATTGCCGGGATCAACCTGCCCATGCTGATCCGTCTGGCCAAGGCTCGCAATTGCATGGGCGTGAAGGAAGCGACAGCCGCCGCGCGCGATGCGGGACGGAACTACATAACGATCGCTTCGGAGTTCCTGGGACAGGATGCATGAGATGGCAGAACAGGGTTACGTCACCCGCGAGACGGTGACGATCGTCAACCAGCGCGGCCTCCATGCGCGGGCCAGCGCCAAGTTCGTCAACGCGGTTGCCAAGCTGCCGACGGGGTTTGACGTGACGGTTTCCAAGGATGGCACCGATGCGGCCGGGGCTTCGATCCTCGGCCTGATGATGCTGGGCGCGGCCAAGGGCGATACCGTGGATGTCACCGTAGCCGGACCCGAGGGTGAGGCCGACGCGATCCTGATGAAGCTGACCGGCCTGATCAAGGACGGCTTCGGCGAGGATTGATTCGCTTGCCGCGATGGCCGCACTGCCGCAAGGGAGCGGCATGACCCGCAAGATCATCACCGGCTATTCCAACCCGACGGTAAAGTTCGTCCGCTCCCTGCGCGAGAAGAAGCACCGGCGGCGCGAGCGCAAGTTCCTCGCCGAGGGGCTGCGCCTGCTGACCGACGCGCGCGAGGGCGGGCGACTGCCGGAAATCCTGCTGATGGCGCAAGGCCGCGAGGGGCATCCGTTGCTCGACGAGCTTGAGGCGGAAGTCGCCCGCGCCGGGGGTGAGGTGATCGAACTGCCGCTCGATATTCTCGCCAAGGTGACCGGCAAGGAGAACCCGCAGGCCGTGGCCGGGGTGTTTGCCGAGTGGGATACGTCGATCCGGCTGGTTGACCGCAATGCCGCGCCGATCTGGCTGGTGGCGCATGCGATGCGCGATCCCGGGAATCTTGGCACGATGCTGCGAACGGCCGATGCGGTGGGCGCGGGCGGGCTGATCCTGATCGACGATTGCGTCGATCCGTTCTCGGTCGAGGCGGTGCGGGCGAGCATGGGCGCGATCTTTACCGAGCGGTTGGCGCAGGCGCGGTGGGATGAGTTTATCGCATGGCTTCGCGAGGGCGAGGGGCAGTTGGTGGCAGCCAGCTTGCGCGAGGCGGTGCCCTATCGCGGGGCGCCCTACGCCAGCCCGTGCTTCGTGATGGTCGGCAACGAATCGCGCGGGCTGCCGGAGGACTACGAGATGGCCTGCGACTTGCGCGTGACCATGCCGATGAAGGGGCGCGCTGACAGCCTCAACGCGGCTGTGGCCGGCGCGGTGCTGGCTTACGAAGTGCTTGCCAGCCTGCCTCAATAACCACGTACCAACCGGTTAATCGCACGCTCAGTCGCGCGGGCGCAGGGTGGCGTCATGCGCTCGACTCTTGCCCTGATTGCGGTTTCTGCCTCGCTCTTGGCGGGTTGTGCCACCGCGCCTTCGGGCAGTGCCGGGCTCGCCGGAACGAACTGGACGATCCTGCGCGTGGACGGTGCCGCGCCGGTCGTGCCGGAAAGGGCTTCGCTGAAGTTCGAGGACGAGCGGCTGAGCGCCAACGTCGGCTGCAACGGCATCGGTGGTGATTATCGCGTCGATGGCGTGCGGCTGATTGCGGGTCCGTTGATGGCCACGCGGATGTTCTGCGATGGACCGGTGTGGCAGCAGGAAGAGGCGGTCAACGCGCTGCTTTCGGCGGCACCCGAGATCGAACGGCGCGGGCGGACGATGCGGCTGGTGTCGGGCGGCCATGCGCTCGACCTGGAACTGGCTGCGGGTTGATCAGTCGCCCGCGATGAAGGCGGTGATCTGCCAGGTGCCGTCCTTGGGCTCGGCAATCAGGCGATAGTCGAGCAGGCTGCGAAGCTTGCGGGTCTCGATCCAGCCCTTGGTTCCATCGTGCGCAGTGACGCGGATGGCCTTGGCATCGGTATCGAAGTCCATCGGATCAATGCCAACGATGGTCCAGCCCGCGTTTTCGACCGTCTTGCCGCCGACCGTGTCGAGCATCGCGGTATCGTCACCCAACACCAGCATCGCGCTGTAGCTGTCGATGTTCTCGGGCACGTTCCAGAACACCCAGGGCATGGCGGTAAGGCCACCCTGCACGGCGCAGCCGAGCGGCAGGATCGCGTCGAGCTCCTGCCACAGCTTCGTTTCGGGATCGTCGAGGCGCTTGACCAGTTCGGCGGGGCCATTGCCGCCGCCGTAATCGAGCGCGATGTCGGGGGCCGCGAGCTTGGACAGAGCTTGCGCGTCGCGAGCCTTGATCGAGGAGACCAGAGCCTTGCGGAATGCAGGCCAGCCGGGTTGTTTTGAGCAGTCGTCCTGTGGGGCGTAGCGCGCTTCCGGCGATGCAGCAGGGGCAGGGGGTGCGACTTGGCTTGCCTCAGGTTCAGGTGCGCTGGCTGCTTCTGAACTTGGCGCGGGCGAAGGCGCGACTGCCGATGATGCCTTTGCGCTCGGTGATGCATGCGGCTCAGTCCCACTCTCGCACCCCGTCAGAGCCGCAAGTGCGGCTGTGGCGATGAGGAGAGGGCTGAGCCTGCCTGTCATTCTGCCGCGACGTCTCCTGCGTCACTGGCAATCGCTGCCAGCGCCGGAGTTTCCGCATCGGCGTAGCGCGGCGCGGATTCGACGAGGGGGACCTCCTCCAGTTCACGCTTGCCGATCTCGATGTGCTTGTCCTTCAGGCGGCGGCCTGCGGACAGCACGTTGCGTTCGAAGCTGCCGACGAACTTGTTGTAGTTGCTCACCGCACTGTCGAGCCCGTTGCCGACCCGCTTGAGGTGTTCGGCGGCGACGGCGAGACGGTCGTAAAGTTCGCCGCCCATCTTGCCGATCTCGCGCGCTTCGCGGGCCAGGCCGTCCTGACGCCAGACTTGCGCGACGGTGCGGGCGATGGCGACGAGGTTGGTGGGGCTGGCGAGAAGCACGCGGCGTTCGAAGGCGAAGTCCCAAAGCGAAGGGTCACGCTCGAGCGCTGCGGCGATGAAGTGTTCGCCGGGGACGAACATCAGCACGTAATCGGGCGCTTCCTCGAACTGCGACTGGTAGGACTTGGCGCCCAGCGTCTGGATGTGGTTGCGCATCGACTGGACGTGGGCGTTCAGCGCGATCTTGCGGGTGTCATCGTCCTCGGCCTCGAACGCATCCTGATAGGCGTTGAGCGAAACCTTGGCGTCGATCACCAGCAACTTGTTGCCGGGCACGCGCACGATCGCATCGGGGCGCAGGCGGCCTTCGTCGGTATCGACCGAATGCTCGGTGATGAAATCGGTGTGTTCGGACAGGCCGCACTGTTCCAGCACGTTGCGCAACTGCAGTTCGCCCCACCGACCGCGGGTCTTCGGCCCGTTGCGCAAAGAGTTGCCGAGTTGCGCGGCGGCGGCGCGCACGGCTTCCTGACCATCGCGCATCGACTGGATCAGGCCGGTGAGCTGGCCGAACGAATCCACCCGCTGCTTTTCGAGGCTCTGCACCTGCTCCTCGTAGCTCTTCAGCCGCTGGTCGACCGGGGCGAGGAGGGACTTCAGGCGTTCGGCGCTGGTCTTTTCGCTTTCCTCGAAGCGGGCCTGGGCGCGGTTGAGGAAGGCTTCCTGCGCCTTTTCCAGCACCTTGTTGCCGGCGTTCTCGAATTCCTTGCGCAGCGCTTCCTGCGCCTCGATCAGCAGGCGCTTCTGTTCGGCGAAGTTCTCGGCATCGGCCTTCATGCGTTCGAGGTCAGCGCGCAAGGCCTCGCGCTCGGCGCGGACTTGCGCAAGTTCGGTGCGGACCTGATCGGCATCGGCGGCGCGCTGTTGCGCGGCGGCGAGGGCGGGGGCGAGTTCATCGCGCTGGCGGCGGACGTCCTGCAGTTCGACGAGGCTGGATTCCAGCGCCTTGGCGCGTTCTGCCGTGGCGGCAAGGTCGACCGTCATCGCCTTGACCGTTCCTTCGTGAGCCTTGGCCTCGGCATCGCGGCTGTCATGCCGCGCGCGCCATTCGGCCACCGGGCGCGAACCGAGGAACCAGCCGATGACCAGACCGGCGACCAGAGCAACAACGACGAACAGGGCAGAATCCACGAACTTCTCCAAAAGGAACGAAATGTGAACTTAACGCCAGAGTTCACGCTTCGCAACCTGCCGGGACCGGCTGGTCCACAGACAAGGCAGAGCGCGGAACGACAAGGCTGTCGGTGCGCTGGGTCACAAGCAGGACAGCAGGAGAGCGCTCATGTCGATCGAGAAGATGATTTCGGAACACCCGCAGGTGGGTGACAGCTACAACGCGTCGCTGGGGCTGGCGGTGAAGCATGCCGTCTATTGCTCGGCGATCTGCAATTCTTGCGCCGATGCCTGCCTGGCCGAGGCGATGGACATGGACCAGTGCATCCGCACCTGCCTCGATTGCTCGGACGTCTGCGCGGCGACGAGCCGGATCGCGATGCGGCGGACGGGTTCGAACCGCGAACTGATCCGGGCGCAGCTCGCGGTGTGCATCAAGGCTTGCGAGATCTGCGAGGCGGAATGCGCCAAGCATGACCACGCCCATTGCCGCCGTTGCGCGCAGATGTGCCGCGAGTGCGCCGACGATTGCCGTACGGCGCTGGAAGATCTGGATCGTGAGGTGCATGAGGCCGCCTGAGTGAACCCAGAGCGCGCGGCCTCATCGTGTCAGGCGACCTTGCGCAGCTTTTCGAGCTTCTTGAGCGCCATGTTGCGCTTGAGGCGCGACAGGTGGTCGATGAAGAGCACGCCTTCGAGGTGGTCCATCTCGTGCTGGAGGCAGGTGGCCATCAGGCCATCCATGTCCTCTTCATGGGTGTTCCCCTCAAGGTCCTGCCAGCGCGCGCGAATGCGGGCGGGGCGTTCGACCTCGGCATAGATCTCGGGCACCGAGAGGCAGCCTTCCTGATAGAGGCTGTGCTCTTCCGAAGGATCGAGGATCTCGGGGTTGATGAACACCCGCGGTTCCTTTTTCGTCGGCTGGTGGTGATGGTGGTGACCATCGTGATCGCAGGCGACGGGTTCGGCATCCGGATCGTCGGGCTGCAGGTCGATCACCAGCACGCGCAGCGGCACGCCCACCTGAATCGCGGCGAGGCCAATGCCGGGGGCATCGTACATCGTTTCGAACATGTCTTCGACCAGCGTCTTGAGCTCGTCGTCGAACTTTTCGACGGGGACAGAGACCTGCTTGAGGCGCGGGTCGGGGACTTCGATGATTTCGCGGATGGCCATGGGGCGCAGATAAGGAATGTGGGCCGGAGTCGCAAGAACAGCGTTGCGATCAGTGTGATCGGCGATCAGGCCACCGGTCGCCGTGCCCGCAGCGCCTGTGCCAAGGTGCCCTCGTCCAGATAGTCGAGTTCGCCGCCGACGGGCAGGCCGTGTGCGAGTTGCGTTACGCGGACCGGGGCGTCTTCCAGCCGTTCGGCGATGTAGTGGGCTGTTGTCTGGCCTTCGAGGGTGGCGTTCATGGCGAGGACGACTTCGTCGATGCCGCCCTGGCCGACGCGGGTGAGCAACTGGCCGATGGTCAGGTCTTCGGGGCGGACGCCTTCCAGAGCCGAGAGCCTGCCGCCGAGCACGTGGTACTTGCCGGTGAACAGGCGGGCGCGGTCCAGCGCCCAGAGGTCGGCCACTTCCTCGACCACGCAGATCGAGCGGGCATCACGGCGCGGGTCGGTGCAGATGCCGCAAGGGTTGGTGGTATCCACGTTGCCGCAGACTTCGCATTCGACCAGCAGTTCCTGAACCTGGGTCAGGGCCTTGAGCAGCTGGGGCAGCGCGGTCTCGCGCCGCTTGATCAGCCACAGCACCGCGCGGCGGGCCGAGCGGGGGCCAAGCCCGGGAAGGCGCGCCAATGCGCCGGAAAGTGCCTCGATCTCTTGCGATGCCATGGCAGCACAGATAGGGCCGGGGGCGACAAACGGAAGGCCTTGCAGACAGCTTATGCGCATCATCTTCATGGGGACGCCCGATTTCGCGGTGCCGACGCTGGAAGCGCTCGTGGCAGCGGGGCACGAGGTGGTCGCCGCCTATAGCCAGCCGCCGCGTCCGGCCGGGCGGGGCAAGAAGCTGCAGCCCTCGCCGGTACACCTCGCGGCGGAGGCGCATGGCATTGAAGTGCGTACGCCGGTTTCGCTGAAGGGTGCCGAGGAGCAGGCGGCTCTTGCCGCGCTGGAGGCCGATGTGGCGGTGGTTGCGGCCTATGGGCTGATCCTGCCGCAGGCGGTGCTCGATGCGCCGCGGCTCGGGTGCCTCAACGTCCACGGTTCGATCCTGCCGCGCTGGCGGGGGGCGGCGCCGGTGCAGCGGGCGATCCTCGCTGGGGACGAGACGACCGGCGTCACCATCATGCAGATGGAGCGCGGGCTGGATACCGGGCCGATGCTGGCGAAAGTGGAAACGCCGGTCGATGGCAAGACGGCGGGGGAGTTGACTGCCGAGCTTGCCGAGAAGGGCGCAGACCTGATGGTGCGGGTGCTGGCGGACCTTGCGGCCTATCCGCCGGTGGTGCAGCCGGAGGAGGGCGTCACGTATGCCCACAAGATCGACAAGGCGGAGAGCCGCTTGGACTTTGCGCGCGATGCTGTGGAGGTCGAGCGGCAGGTGAGAGCGTTTGCCCCTGCGCCGGGCGCGTTCTTCGAGCTTGAGGGGGAGCGGTATCGGGTGCTGGCGGCGGAAGTGGTCGACGTTTCCGGCGATGCTGGCGTGATCGTCGATGATGCGCTCACCATTGCCTGCGATATGGGAGCGATCAGGCCGACGTCGATACAGCGCGCAGGCCGTCCGGCGATGGATACGGCCTCGCTCCTGCGCGGGCGGGCGATTGCGGCGGGTACGCGGCTGGGCTGATGCGGTTTGCGCTCACTCTCGAATGGAACGGCGGGCCCTACATGGGCTTCCAGCGTCAGGCGCATGGGCCGAGCGTGCAGCAGGCGGTGGAGGAGGCGGTCGAGTCCGTTACGGGCGAGGCCGTGGTGCTCAACGCCGCGGGGCGGACCGATACCGGCGTACATGCGCTGGGGATGCGGGCGCACTTTGACCTCTCTCGCGAGTTCGATCCGTTTCGCATGATGGAGGCCCTCAACGCGCGGTTGCGGCTGGCGGAGCATCCGGTTGCGGTGCTCGATTGCATCGAGGTCGATGACGACTGGCACGCGCGGTTTTCGTGCATAGGGCGATCCTACGAATACCGCATCATCAACCGCCGCGCGCCACTGACGCTGGAACTGGGGCAGGCGTGGCGCATTGCCAAGCCGCTTGATACCGATGCGATGCACGAGGCGGCGCAGGCGCTGGTTGGCCACCACGATTTCACGACGTTCCGTTCGGTGCACTGCCAGTCGGCCAGTCCGCTCAAGACGCTCGACCGGCTCGACGTGCGGCGCGAGGGCGACCGGGTGATCATAGAGGCGGCGGCGCGCAGCTTCCTGCACCATCAGGTGCGCTCGATGGTCGGATGCCTTGCGCTGGTGGGGCAAGGGCAGTGGCAGGTGGGACAGGTGGCCGAGGCGCTCGCAGCAAAAGACCGTAGCAAATTAGGACTTAACGCGCCCGCCGAAGGTCTATACTTCGTCTCCGCAACATATCCCGGAGAGTGAAAAATGACCGATCTTCAAGGCCAGCGCATCGTCTCGCAGCTCGATCCCGACGGCACCCTGACCGTCAGCCTTGAAGACTTCACCCTGCCCGCGCCCGAGGGGCGGCAGGTGGTGATCAAGGTCGAGGCGACGCCGATCAACCCATCGGACCTTGGCCTGCTGTTCGGCCCTGCCGACATCACAAATGCCGAGTTCTCGCCCGGCAAGATCGTGGCGCGGATGCCCGATCCGGCGGTGCGCGCGATGGCCGCGCGCCATGGTGCGGCGATGCCTGTGGGCAACGAGGGGGCGGGCACGGTCGTCGCGGCAGGCGATGCGCCGGAAGCGCAGGCGCTGCTGGGCAAGCGCGTGACGTGCTTCCCCGGCGGCATGTATTCGACGCTGGCGGTGGCCGACGCGGCGATGTGCCTCGAACTCGCCGATGGCGTGACGGCGGAGCAGGGGGCATCGGCCTTCGTCAATCCGCTGACGGCGCTAAGCTTTACCGAGACCATGCGTCACCTTGGCCACAACGCGCTTGTCCACACCGCGGCGGCATCGAACCTCGGGCAGATGCTGGTGAAGATCTGCCAGGCCGATGGCATTCCGCTGGTCAACATCGTCCGCAACAATGCACAGGTGGCGATCCTCAAGGGCATCGGCGCGGAACACGTGGTCGACAGTTCGAAGGACTCGTTCCTTGACGATCTCGCTGCTGCCATGAGTGCAACCAAGGCGACGATGGCGTTCGATGCCATTGGCGGGGGCAAGCTGGTCAGCCAGATCCTGACCGTGATGGAGCAGGTGGCCAATTCGGGCGCGGCCTACAGCCGCTACGGGTCGAACAGCCCCAAGCACGCCTTCATCTATGGCGCGCTGGATCTGTCGCCCACAGTGCTGACGCGCAATTTCGGCTTCAGCTGGGACGTTTCGGGCTGGCTGCTCACGCCGTGGATGGGCAAGCTGGGCGCCGAGGTGGTCGACAAGATGCGCCGCCGCGTGATGGCGGAACTGACCACGACTTTCGCCAGCAACTACAAGGCGCGGGTGACGCTTGATCAGGCGCTGACCCGCGAGGCTGCGCTGGACTACAACGCGCGGCGCACGGGCGAGAAGTACCTGATCACGCCGAACGGGTGACGATCAAAGCCCTCTCCCCTTCAGGGGAGAGGGTTGGGAGAGGGGGCAGCGCGTGGCGGCCCCTCTTAACTGCGGCTAGGCAGGCAAGCTGCCAAGCCTTCGTATCTCTCCCCTGAAGGGGAGAGAGAAGCAGGATCAGCCCCGGTGCGCCACGCTCTCGGGTAAGTCCTTGCCGAAGACGCGCTGATAGTATTCGGCCACCAGAACGCGTTCGGTTTCGTCGCACTTGTTGAGGAACGAGAGGCGGAACGCGAAGCCGACGTCGTTGAAGATCTGGCTGTTCTGCGCCCAGCTGATCACGGTGCGCGGGCTCATCACGGTGGAGATGTCGCCATTGATGAAGCCCTGACGCGTCAGGTTGGCAACGCGGACCATGTCGGTGACGATCTTGGGGTCCAGCGTCGGCACCTTCTTGCTGACGATTTCGACTTCGGTCGATTCGGCCAGGTAGTTCAGTGCGACGACGAGGTTCCAGCGGTCCATCTGGCCCTGGTTGATCGCCTGCGTGCCGTGATAGAGGCCCGAAGTGTCGCCGAGGCCCACCGTGTTGGCGGTGGCGAAGAGGCGGAAGTGCTTGTTCGGGCGGATCACGCGGTTCTGGTCTAGCAGCGTGAGCTTGCCTTCGGTTTCCAGCACGCGCTGGATCACGAACATCACGTCGGGACGGCCAGCGTCGTATTCGTCGAACACCAGCGCGGTCGGCGTCTGCAGCGCCCAGGGCAGCAGGCCTTCGCGGAACTCGGTGACCTGCAACCCGTCGCGCAGCACGATGGCATCACGGCCGACGAGGTCGATGCGGCTGATGTGGGCATCGAGGTTGATGCGGATGCACGGCCAGTTGAGGCGTGCGGCAACCTGTTCGATGTGGGTCGACTTGCCGGTGCCGTGATAGCCCTGGACCATCACGCGGCGGTTGTAGGCAAAGCCTGCAAGGATCGCGAGAGTGGTGTCCGGATCGAACACGTAGGTATCGTCGCGATCGGGCACGCGTTCGTCGGCGCGGCTGAACGCAGGGACCTTCATGTCGATGTCGATGCCGAAGGTCTCGCGGACATCGATTTCGGTGTCGGGCGCGGCGAGCAGCGTCGTCGCATGGCTGTTCGGAAGTTCGCTCATCGCTGCCTCGCCTATACGGGCGGGCGCGGCGCTGCAATAAGGTTTCACGGAACCTGTCCGTTAGAATGGGAGAATTTCGATGAAGCTCTACGGCGCGATGCTTTCGCCGTTCGTGCGCAAGGTGGCGGTTGTCCTTACGGAAAAGGGCATTTCCTTCGATCTGGCGCGCGGCGGGCCGGGCAGCACCGATCCCGAATTCCTCGCCTGCAGCCCGTTGGGCAAGATTCCGGCGATCGATGACGACGGCTTCCAACTGGCCGATTCGACGGCGATCGCAATGTACCTCGATGCCCAGTACCCCGAGCCGCGCCTGATCCCGGACGACGCCAAGCTGCGCGGCAAGGCGGTTTTCTGGGACGAGTTCGCCGATACGGTGCTGGGCGCTTCGGGGCTGAAGATATTGTTCAACCGGCTGGTCGGGCCGAAGCTGCTCAAGACCGGCGGGGACGAGGCGATTGCCCTGCAGGGCGAGGCCGAACTGCCGCGCTGGATCGACTGGCTCGAATCAGCCGTGCCCGACGAGGGCTGGCTGCTGGGCGAGACCTTCAGCCTTGGCGACATTGCCGTCGCTTCGACCTTCCGAACGCTGGCCTATGTCGGCCACGGCGTCGATGCAGCGGCGCGGCCCAAGACGGCAGCATGGTACGCCCGCGTGACGGCGCGTCAGGCATGGGCGGCAGTTGCGGCGCAGGAAGAGCCGATAGCGCAGCGCATCATGGCGATGTGACGGCTCGCCGGGAGCGGTTCTGGGCTTCCGGCACTCGCTTCGCCGCATGGGGCTTGCCACGGCCCCCACGAGAGGCCGACCTTCCCGCTATCAAACCGGCCGCGCGAACGGGTGCGGTACGATTTGCGGGGAGAGTCGGCCGATGTCGAAATTCACGTTCTACACGAACCCCATGTCGCGCGGGCAGATCGCGCGCTGGGCCCTGCACGAGGTGGGTGCGGGCTACGATACCGTGCTGGTCGATTGGCAGGCGAAGCCGGAAGCGTTCCTTGCCGCCAATCCGATGGGTAAGGTGCCGACTATCGTCCACCATGCCGATGACGGCGATCACGTGGTCACCGAATGCGCCGCCATCTGCCTCTATCTGGCCGAGGTCTTTCCGGAGGCCGGCCTTGGCCCGCAGGACCATGAGCGGGCGGCCTATCTGCGCTGGACGTTCTTTGCGGCGGGGCCGGTGGAGCAGGCGGTAACGGCGCGCAGTCTCGGCTTCGATCCCAAGGAGCCGCGCCAGCAGGGCATGGCAGGATTCGGCAGCTATGACCGCACGGTGGATGCGCTTGCCGGGCATTTGGCCCAGAACGCCTATGTCTGTGGCGACCGGTTCACCATGGCGGACGTCTATGTCGGCAGCCACGTCGATTGGGGGGTGGGTTTCAAGTCCCTGCCCGAGCGGCCTGAGTTCACCGCCTATCTCGACCGGGTGCGGGCACGACCGGCCTATGGCGAGGCGAAGGCCATCGACATGAAGCTGATCGCGGAGATGCAGTCGTGAGCGTCCCTCCGCTCACGCTGTGCCTGTGGTACAACGGCGATGCCGAGGAGGCGGCAAACTTCTACGCCGCGACCTTCCCCGACAGCGAGGTCAGGTCGGTCCATCGTGCGCCGACCGACTTCCCCGGCGGGTCTGCCGGCACCGTGCTGACGGTCGAGTTCACGATTCTCGGCACGCCCTGCATGGGCCTCAACGGCGGGCCTCAGTTCCCGCACAGCGAGGCGTTCTCGTTCCAGGTGGCGACCGACACGCAAGAGGAGACCGACCGTTATTGGAATGCCATCGTCGGCAATGGCGGGGCAGAGAGCGCGTGTGGCTGGTGCAAGGACAAGTGGGGCCTCAGCTGGCAGATCACCCCGCGTGTTCTGACCGAGGGAATGGCCCACCCCGATCCCGAAGTGCGCGCCCGCGTGTTCACGGCGATGATGACCATGTACAAGATCGACCATGCCGCGATCGAAGCTGCTGCGCGGGGAGATGCGTGATGCACGAGCTTTCGATCAGCCGCTTCATCGCCGCCAGCCCCGCGAAAGTCTGGGACGTCCTGGCCAACCGTCAGGAGGAATGGTGGTGCCCCAAGCCGTGGTACGTCACCATTGTCGAGCAGGACCGCCGCCCCGGCGGCCGCGCGGCGATGGTCATGCACGGCCCGAATGGCGAAGAGATGCCGCAGGAGGGCGTGTTCCTCGCGTGGGATGAAGGGCGGCGGTTCATCACCACCGATGCGGTGACGCATGACTTCGAGCCTTCTGGTCCGTTCATGATCGGCATCTGGAAAGTGGCGCCGGAGGGCGATGGCACGCGCTACACCGCCAGTGCGCGACACTGGACCGAGGAGGCGATGCAGCAACACGCCGAGATGGGCTTCGAAGCGGGCTGGAATGCCTGCGCGGACCAGTTGCAGGCGCTCGCCGAGGCCGATTGACGAGGCGGCGAGCCAAGCGCAATCTCTGCGGATGGGAGAGATGGCGCAGGCACCGGCGCAGCTTGCCGGGTTCGATCGCGAGGCTTGGGCGGCGCTGCTCGGCAATGCCTCGCCGTTCGCGGTCGGCGCGGGTGAGGTGCTGTTCCGGCAGGGCGACCATGCCGATGCGCTCTATCTGGTCGAAGCGGGCCTGCTGGAAATAGCCGCGCGCATTCCGGGGGACGACAATGCGGTGATTTCGGCGATCCGGCCGGGCGAGGTCGTGGGCGAGTTCGCCTTGCTCGACGATGGTCCGCGTTCCGCGCGGGTCAGAGCGGTGGAGGATACGCGCGGTCTGGTCATCTCCGGCCGGCGGTTTCGCGCTCTGCTGGCCGATGGTTCGGACTGGGCAATACGACTTGGCCATGCGCTGCGCCGTCTCGTTGCCGCGCGGACACGGCAGACGCTTGAGCGGATCGTGGCGGAGGGACACTTCGATCCCCACGCATTGCGCCAATTGCATGCCGGCCCACCGCCGGTTCCTTCGCGTTCCGAGGCGGGCGTGCTTGCGCGCGGGTTGGCGCGGCTGAAGGGCATCGAGGACGTCGTGGGAGCGGGTGTGCTGCTGGAAGCGCGGCGGGGGGCGACCGTGGCTGCCCCGGGCGACAGTCAGGACGGCCTATACCTCGTCCTGCGCGGCGCGGTGCGGGCGGCGGTGCCGCGCGGGGCGATGGCCGAACAGGTCTTCGTGTTCGGACCCGGCTGCTTCGTCGGTCTGACCGGCCACAGCGATGGCGGGCCGCAGCCGCTGCTGGTGACGGCGGCGGAGGAAGCGCGGATGGTGCATCTT
The DNA here is from genome assembly GCF_015694345.1 of Novosphingobium jiangmenense. Classification (GTDB taxonomy): domain Bacteria; phylum Pseudomonadota; class Alphaproteobacteria; order Sphingomonadales; family Sphingomonadaceae; genus Novosphingobium; species Novosphingobium jiangmenense. The sequence goes on along the minus strand of NZ_JADQDC010000005.1, from coordinate 2,611 downwards.
CCGGCGGGGACGCTTTCAGCGCTGGAAACCGAGGCGCCGCCGTGGCTGCCCGCGCTCCACGCAGCGTTCGGGCGGCAACTGGTGCAGGATCAGCGCAAGGCCAATCGGCACCTCGGTCGCTCGCTGTCGCTGGCGCGGTTCAATCATGCAGGGGAGCTTGGCTGATGTGCCGCATCCTGAGCTATCTCGGCACGCCGGTCCTGCTCGACGACCTGCTCTATGCGCCGGATTCCTCGCTGCTCAACCAGACCATCGGCGCGCAGATGCTGCAGATGCTGAACCTGGCAGGCTTCGGCATGGCGGCGTGGGACGAAGCGAGCCACGCGCCCAACGTGCCTTTCCGCTATCGCACTACGCAAGTGGCGCTGTTCGACCGGAACCTGAAGGCGCTTGCCGGAAAGCTGCGCTCATCCGCACTGCTCGCCCACATTCGCGGCGTGCCCTACAACTCCACGGTGCAGATCAACGAGCAGAACTGCCATCCGTTTCGTTTCGATGGCGTGCCGCTGTCGATGGCGCACAACGGCGATCTGGCCGGTTTTCGCGACATGCGCTTCGATCTTGCGCCGCATATCCGGCCCGAGTTCGCCAAGCAGATCCAAGGATCGACCGACAGCGAATGGATTTATGCGCTGGTCGTATCGGCACTGCCCGACCCTGCGGGGATCAACGAGCCGGACGCGATCCTTGCCGCGATCCGCCATGCCTTGGGCGTGCTGCGCGAGGCGCGGGCGCGGCATGGGATTACGCGGTCTAGCTCTACCAACCTGATGTTCTGCGATGGCACCAACCTTGCGGCGGTGCGCTTCACTTTCGACTTCGGGCACTTCGATGCTGGCGCCCTGCAGGGCAGCTCGGAGTATCTCTCGATGTGGTACACCTGCGGGCGAGATTATGGCCTGCACGAGGGCGAATGGAAGCTGACCGGCGGCGCGATCGATGCCGACAGCGTGATCGTTGCGTCCGAGCCTCTGACCCGCGATTTCGCGACGTGGATCGAGGTGCCGGAGTATTCGGCGCTGCTGGTGCGGCGCGATGGCGACAGGCGGCGGGCGGAAATTCACGCTCTGGAAGTCTGACCGGCAACTGATACCCTGCGCTCGGCAGAGAAGGGGAAATGTGATGAGCCTGTTCGATTCGATCCTTGGCCAGGTGGCCGGCAACGTCGATGTGAAGAACCTCGCGGCGAAAGTCGGCATCGATCCCGACATGGCCGAGAACGCCATTGCGGCGCTGGCTGCGGGGCATCAGTCGAAGGGCGATACGATCGAGACGGCGGCGGCCAATTCCGGGCTCGATGCGTCGAAGCTGCAGGAGATCGTCGGTCATCTCGGCGGCGAGGGTGCGCTGGCCAGCTTCGCCTCGGCGCTGGGCCAGAACCCCGACGCGTTGAGCAAGGTATCCGCCTTCCTCGACAAGGACGGCGATGGCAATCCGCTCGATGACCTCGCCGGTATGGCCAAGGGCCTGTTCAGCCGCTAACGGGCGCGCATGCTTGATGCTGCGCTTTCACTGATGATGCTTGCCGCCATCGCCTTGGTGGGCGGTGCGGTGTTCCTGCTCCGTCGGGGCGAGCGCAAGCGGCCGGTGCTGATGCTGACGCTCGCCGGGATCATGGTGGTGAACCTGATCATCTGGACCTTGCCTGATCGCACAGGCACCACGCTGAAGGCGGCGGCTGACGCGGGGCCGACGCAATAATCAGCACATAATTTAGCCAAGCTCGATGCAGCCGCCATCGACGCTGAGATCCACGCCGTTGATGAAGCTGGCTTCCGCGCTGGCGAGGAACAGCACGGCGCGCGCAACTTCCTCTGCCGTGCCCATGCGGCCGATCGGAACGACCGCCGAGAGCATCTCGCGCATGCCCTGGATCTCCTCAGGCGTGGCATCGCGCTTGAAGATTTCGGTGTCGGTGGGGCCGGGGCTGACCATGTTCACGCGGATGCGGCGTGGAATCAGTTCCTTGCCGACGATCCGCGCCATCGCGCGCAGGCCCGCCTTGGCGGCGGCATAGGCGACGTTGCCGGGCACCGCGGCGGTCGATCCGATCGAGCCGGTGATGACGATGGAGCCACCGTCGCGCATGAGCGGCAGGGCTTTCTGGATGGCGAAGAACGCGCCGCGCAGGTTGACGGTGTGGATCTGGTCCCAGAACTCGGGCGTGACATCGGGCACCATGGCAAAGCCGCCGACCCCGGCGTTGACGAACAGCACGTCGATCCCGCCCAGCGCTTCCTCTATCTCGGTCAGTGCCGCTTCGGTCTGGCCAAGATCGCCGATGTCGGCGCGGATGCACAGGGCATCAAGCTCTTCGGCTACCGCGCGCAAGGTTTCGGCGTTGCGCCCGGTGATGGCGAGCTTCGCGCCCTCGGCAGCAAACATCCGCGCGGCGGCGAGGCCGATCCCGGCGTTGCCGCCGAGGATCGCCACGCACTTGTTGTCGAACCGCATTGGTCGTTCTCCCTGCAACATCTCATAATCCACCGTCACCCCGGGCTTGACCCGGGTGTGGATTCACATCCGAAGTGCAACGGGTTGAATGTTTCGGCTGGAGTTTTGAAGCCGAGGCATTTTCTGGGCGTGTTGTTGTAGTTGGCGAGGATGGCAT
>NZ_JADQDC010000004.1 GCF_015694345.1 Novosphingobium jiangmenense | reverse complement strand
GGCCGAGAACGCATTCCTTGACGATGGAAGCCATCTGGATCAAAAAGTCATCAGCGCCGATCACGCTCGGCGCAAAGAGACCTGCTGGCCTTTTCCCGCCGCTGCTTCCCAACCTAGGACGTTGTCGAAGGTGATCGACTGGCGCAGGTCTGGCGCGAGCGGCTTGAGCAGGTTGGCGAGGCTGTCGGCGACGCTTTGCGCCCTGAGGCGTGGCTGGGGGATGGCCAGGATGATCCGCGAGTGGCGTTCGTGGGCGATCAGGACGGCGGGTCCGGGAGTTCGGAAGAGCATGCAGTCCGCTTCACGGTCGAGCCACCCGGCGATCTGTTCCGGCGACCAGCCGGCGGCCAGACGGTCCAGCACGGCATTGCGCAGGTCATCGTCGCGTTCGAGGCGGCTTCCGCTCCAGCGGCGTGCCGAGCTCTGCGCCTGGGCATAGGCAGGCTGGTAGCCGACGCGGTTGCCGGTGTTGCGCTTCAGTTCGCGGGCGATGGTCGACGGCTGGCGATCCAGAGTTGCAGCGAAAGCTGGGGGTATCTCGACATGGCACCACCTGTCTGAGGTGTTGCACTTCGTTTGTGAAATCAGGGGGGCTGGGCTGTTCTTCTGGCACAACCACACCAACAGGGAAGCGGGATCCCAGGGCAAGCCCGGGATGACGATGAAGGGAGATGCGGGTAGACCTTGACAAAACGAACCATATAGGTTATAGACCCCACCCACAGGTCAGGAGAGGGCACAAGGCCAACCCGCTCCTCTCCCTTCGGACGCTGATGCCCAGAGTCGCTTTGGTCCAAAGGCTTCCGGCGCGATCGGTGCGGCAGGTGCGCGCGGGTTCAATGCGGGGCGTTAAGCCCAGGACCCACCGGGCAAACCCTGCCGTTACCCAAGGACAGACAGGACACCCCAGGGCTGATAGCACGGCGCCGAACCCTGAGCGACGCTGCGGATGCGGAACCCGCCATGACTTGCGTGACGAAGTCTGCGCAAACGACAGGTTCTTTTCACGCAGCCGCTTGCCAGAAGCCAAAGCAGCCCCGCGAGCCGCTGCCACAGCTTCGTCCTGTCACATATGTCCGCCCACAGGCTGAGCCGACAAGGGGCCCGGAACCGCCCCCGGCCATTCGCAACCGGTCCCGCGCCCTCCCCGCGCGTGCCACGACGGCACCCGCACCGGTCGCGCGATCTGTGCTTATCCCACCGGCGTCATGGTCCGCACTCGCCAGCGGATGAGGCTTCATATCACGTGTCCCGCTCATCCTGAGCTTGTCGAAGGATGCCCACCCCCAACCCCTCCCGCTTGCGGGAGGGGAGACAAGCGCAGCGTCTTGCCCTCCCGCAGGCGGGAGGGCCGCGAGACTTAGCGAGCCGTAGGCGAGTTTAGTCGCAGCGGGGTGGGCGATCAGCGCCGCGCCGGAGATATCTCACGCAAAGCCGCGAAGCCGCAAAGATGTCGCGTCTGCCGGAGGCATCTCACCACCCGGCACGCCCCGGATCCACACGCACACACACCCCGAGGCGCAACACCTTCGCGCCTTTGCGGCTTTGCGTGAGCATCAAAAAGCACACGCTCCCGAAGAGGTGCGGACCTCGGTATTCCAGTCGAGCGTTAGCGCAACCCGAACGAGCCAAGGACCTCCGGACATCAAAACAAAAAAGGGAGCGGCTTGCGCCGCTCCCTCTTGTGGTTCGCCATGTGGCTGGAACTCAGTTCGCCGCCTTCTCGAAGGTTGCGAAGTTCTCGTTCCCGACGAAGCCGAACTTCGTGACCTTGGCGTCCGTGATGATCTTCATCATCCGGTTCGCGATCTCGTAGCTGGCGTATTCCTCGGGCTGGAACTGCAGTTCCGGCTCGGGATTGATCCCCTTCGTCGAAGCGATGATCGAGACCAGCTGGCCTTCGTTGATGGCGGCACCGTTCCAGAGGATCTGGTTGGTTGCCGTCAGCACCAGCTTGTTCTTGATCGGATCGATCGTGACGTTGTTGGGGACCGTCGTCGGCTGCGGGAGGTCGATGTTCACCGCGTGCGTGGCCACCGGGATGGTGATGATGAACATGATGAGGAGAACGAGCATGACGTCGATCAACGGCGTCGTGTTCATTTCCATCATCGGCGAGCCATCATCCTTGCCGCCGCTCATTGCCATGGTTGGTACTCCTGTTCGCTCTCTGGGCCAGTCGAGGGTCCGGGCTTAGCCCGGATCGACCGGCGTCGAGATGAAGCCGACTTTCGGATAGCCGGCGGACTGGACGTTGTAGATCGCACCGGCGATGCACTTCCACGGCACGTTCACGTCGCCACGGATATGCACTTCGGGGATCTTCTCGGGGTCCATGTTGGCAGCGCCACCTTCACGCTTCACGATCGCATCGAGGCGATTGAAAGCCTGCTGGTACAGCTCCTGGTTGTCCACCGGGGTGATGTTGTTGAAATAGACGCGGCACTGGCCGGTGCGCGAAGAACCCTCGTAACCGGGTTCCCTCGGGCTGCGACCTGCAGCGTCGGTCGAGACGACCGAGAGCATCAGGTTCTCGACCTTGTCCTGCGATTCCTCGCTGACAAGAATGGGGACCTTGAGCTTTTCGATCGACTGGATCGCGACGGGCACCGCGATGAGGAAGATGATCAGCAGCACCAGCATCACGTCCACGAGCGGCGTGGTGTTGATGTCCGACATCGGGCGTTCTTCTCCGCCAGCGCCGCCTACAGACATTGCCATGGGTTACATCCTATCCGTCTTGAGCCGCGAGAGGGGCCGGAGCGATCCGGAGAACTGGCTCCGGCCTTTGACCCGCGTTCCGGAAAGGGGCCGGCGGCATGCCACCGGCCCGGTTCTTTGCTTACTTCTTGACCGGGGCGGCCGGGGTGGCCGGAGCAGCCGGAAGAGCAGGCTTCACTGCGCCCTTCGAGTTGATGTTCGCCAGGATGTCGGTCGAGAAGCCCGAGAGCAGCTCGGCGATCTTCTTGTTGCGAGCCTGCAGCCAGTTGTAGGCAAGCACGGCCGGAACGGCGACGAGCAGACCGAGCGCGGTCATGATCAGAGCTTCACCGACCGGACCTGCGACCTTGTCGATCGAGGCCGAACCGGCGAGACCGATGTTGATCAGCGCGTTGTAGATGCCGACCACGGTACCGAACAGACCGATGAACGGAGCGGTAGCACCGACGGTGGCGAGGAACGGAAGGCCACCGGCGAGGCGAGCGTTCACGAACGCTTCCGAGCGGGCGAGCGAGCCGTGCAGCCAGTCATGGGCTTCCATGGCGTCGGTCATCTTGCCGTGCTGGTCTTCGGCGGCGATGCCGTCGTCGACGATCTGGCGCCATGCCGAGTTCTTCTCGAGCTTCGCAGCGCCTTCACGCAGGGTCGGAGCGCGCCAGAACGTGCCGATGTTCTTGTACTGGCCCATGATCTTGTTCTGCTCCATGAGCTTGGTGAACAGGATGTAGAACGAGCCGAACGACATGATCGCGAGGATCACGAGGGTGGCGATGCCGATCCAGTTCGGCTGACCGTTCGGGAACAGGGCTTCCTTGATGCCGAAGGACTTCTGCGGCGCTGCGGCGCCAGCGGCGGCAGCAAGAGCGTAGATGAACATTGCGAGTCTTCCTCTTCAATTCAAATCAAAGTGCGTGAGTGCCGGTTGTGCCAGGCTCTCGTGTCAGTTCCGCGGTCCGGATCAATCCTTCGGGATGACCCAGCGGATCGAGTTCGAATACGAGCCCGTGGTCGGCTGGCCTTCACCGTCGGTCGCGGGCGTGAAACGCGCGCGGCGGCGGACGTTGGCGCAGGTCGCCTCGTCAAGATCCGGGCTGCCCGAAGACCTGGTGATCTGGCAGTCCGTCACCTTGCCGTCGGTACCGACCGTGACACGGAAACCCGTGGTGCCTTCACGCTCTTCGCGAAGCGCACGCGAGGGGTAGTCGTTCGACGTCGCCCAGTTGCCGGGATTGCCCTTGGGCGCAGCACCCTTGGGCTGGAAGCGCGGCGGCGGCGGAGCGGCAGGCGGCGCGGGAAGCGCAACCGGTGCCGGCGGAGCCGGAAGCGGCGGTGCTTCGTTGACCGTCTGGACCTGGGGCGCCGGCGCGTTGAAGCTGATCGGCGGCGGAGGCGCGACGATCGGCGGCGGCGGCGTGTTCTCCTTCGGAGGCGGCGGCGGCGGCGGCTCCTCCGGCGGCTTCTCTTCCTCGATGTTGACCGCCGAGGTCACCTCTTTGACCTTCTTGAACGCCTCTTGAGCCAGCCCCGTAACGAGTGCGTAGCCAACGGCGACATGAAGAATCGCAACGACGATGAGCGCGGTGATCTTGTTACCGCTCATCTGTTGGTCAGCGTATGCCATTCAGCTCCAATACTCCTGATCGCCCACCCGGGCCCGGAGCACGCGCATGACGGCCCTGACCAAGGTGGAGCCCACGCGCAGGATCACCGTCCTGCCCGAAGGCCAATCCAGCAAATTTCAATCCACCCTGCCGGCAACCCGGTCCGCCGACATCAAACCAGGGGGTTTGGCGGCGGCAAGCGTCGGGCTGCTTGTTTTGGATTGCCCGAACGGCCGCATCTTTAACGGCGAAGCCAAAGCCGCGCAAATGCTTTATCCGTTAACTCGTGATTCAGGGTTGCACTGCCTGAAATCAGCCAGAAACGAAGGGGCGGATTCCGCCGGAGACCCTGTTATGCCTAGGTTTGTACCCAATGCCGCGCTGCGCGCAGCAGCCCTCGCCGCGCTCATCTGCGGATTCGCGAACGTTCCCGCGCTGGCTCGGCAGCAGCCGATTCGGGACGTTGACAGCGCAATCAGCGCGGGCGCGTCCGCAACGCTGACATACGCCGACATCGCCTCCATGGCCGATGCGGCAGAGGCCGTCCTGCGCGTGCAGGTCAAGAAAGCATCTCGCCTAAAGCCCGAACAAGCCCCCGGCCTCGCCCCCGGCATGGCCCGACTGCTGGTCGAGGCGCGCACGCAGACGGTGCTGAGCGGCCCGGCCATGGGTGAAACGGTTCGCTACCTCGCCGATGTTCCGCTGGATGCCAAGGGCAAGGTGCCCAAGCTGTCAAAGGCGGTGATGCTGCTGTTTGCGCGCACGGTCCCGGGAAGGCCCGGCGAGATCAGCCTGGTCGATGCAGGCGCGCAGATCGCCTGGTCGGGAGAGACCGAGATGCGCACGCGCGCCATCCTTACCGAGATGCTTTCGCCGGATGCCGCGCCCCGCATCAAGGGCGTGCGCGAGGTGCTGTTCGTGCCCGGCAACCTGATCGGCGAGGGTGAAACGCAAGTGTTCCTGCAGACCGAGAACAACGCGCCGGTATCGCTGTCGGTCGTCAGGCGGCCCGGCATGGAGCGCACCTGGGGGGTCAGCCTGTCCGAGATCGTCGACCAGGCCTCGCGCCCGCCCGCGCGCGACACGCTGACCTGGTATCGCCTCGCCTGCAGCCTGCCCGCGACCATGCCGGCTGGCGCGAGCCTTTCTGGCAGTGCGGCGCAAGTGCGGGCCGCTGCGGAGGACTATGCCTTCGTCATCGCCCAGCTTGGCGAATGTTCGCGCAGCAGGCCCGCCGTGGCCCGCTAGCGTCAGGATCTGAGCAAACGCCGGTTGCCCGCGCCGCCCATGTCACCTAAGGCCCGCCGCGCAGAATCTGCAAATGCAACTGCAAGTTTCAGCGGACGGGAATGACATGAGCGAACCTTTGCGTATCGCGCTGGCCGGGCTTGGCACGGTCGGCGGCGGGGTAATCCGGTTGATCGAGGCCAATGCGGACCTCATCGCACGGCGTGCAGGGCGTCCCATCGTCATTACCACCGTCAGCGCCCGCAACCGCGACAAGGATCGTGGCTTCGACGTCTCGCGCTATGCCTGGGAAGACGACATGGTCATCCTTGGCGAGCGGCCTGACGTCGACGTCGTGGTCGAACTCGTCGGCGGAGCGGACGGCCCTGCACTGGCCCTTGCCCGCACCACCTTTGAAGCAGGCAAGGCACTGGTCACCGCCAACAAGGCGATGATCGCGCATCATGGCGTCGAACTTGCCACCAAGGCCGAAGCCGCCAAGGTCGCGCTCAAGTTCGAGGCCGCGGTTGCCGGGGGCATTCCGGTGATCAAGGGCCTCAAGGAAGGCGTCGCCGCGAACGAGATCGCGCGGGTCTATGGCATCCTCAACGGCACCTGCAACTACATCCTCTCGACGATGGAGGACACCGGCCGCGACTTCGCCGATGTCCTCGCCGAGGCACAGGCCAAGGGTTATGCCGAGGCTGACCCCACCTTCGACATCGATGGCATCGACGCCGCCCACAAGCTTTCGATCCTCTCCTCGATCGCCTTCGGCACGGCGGTGGACTTCAAGCCGGTGCTGGCCACCGGCATCCGCCGCGTCCTTGCCGCCGACATCGCCCAGGCCGATGCGCTCGGCTACTACATCCGCCTGATCGGCATGGCCGAGACCGAGACCGACGCTGCGGGCAATCGCCGCCTGTTCCAGCGTGTCCACCCGCACCTCGTCCATCGCGATCACCCGCTGGCCCACGTCGATGGCGCGACCAACGCCGTGGTGGCCGAGGGCAATTTCGTCGGCCGCCTGCTGTTCCAGGGCGCCGGCGCCGGTGACGGGCCGACGGCCAGCGCGGTCGTTGCCGACCTGATCGACATCGCGCGCGGTGACATTGGCGCGCCGTTCTCGATTCCCGTGGCAGAACTCGACCGCGCGGCTCCGGCCGAAGTCGGGCACCGCACCGGCAAGGCCTATATCCGCTTCACCGTGGCCGACCGCCCCGGCGTTCTCGCCGAAATCACCGCCGCGATGCGCGATGCCGGCGTCTCGATCGAGAGCCTGATCCAGAAGGGTGGCGCCGACGCTGCGCCGGTGATGGTGTCGATGGTGACGCACGAAGGCCCGGAAAGCGCGATTGCCGAGGCCCTGCGCCTGCTCGATGGCTCGCCCGTCCTGGCCGAACCGCCGCTGGTGATGCACATCCTGGGCGAGTGAATCTTCCGGCGCTCTCAGGGCGCCGGGATCTCGCCCTTGGCGATGCGGTCGGCGTCCGAGCCGGGTGGCGGCGGCGGCAGCGCCTTGATGTCGAACATGTAGATTTCGTGCGGCTTCCCGCCGAGGCCGATGCAGCCGCGGCTGCAATCGCGCAGGCCCGAAACGTTGGGAGCGCGCGGGAGACCATCGTCGGTCGACTTCGCGCCGTCGGTCTCGTCGCGCAGCGGCACGCGCTCGCGGTCGCTGGCCTCCTTGCCCCCGCAGACCACGATCGTGCCGTCCGAGCGCTGCATCGGGCGGCACCGTTGCGTCTGCGAATTGGTCAGCAGGTTGCGGGCCACATCGGCGTCGCTCTGGGCCGCACCGGGCACGACCGGCCCCTGGGTTGCCGCAGCAGCAGGCGCCTGATCCTGCGCAAGCGCTGGCCCCGCGCCAAAAAGAAGCGCTGCTGCGGCCAGAACTGCTACTCTCTGTCTCGACAAGACCCTTACCTCGCGTCTAGTGCCAAGGTCACACCAGCGTCATCTCTGCCACGCAATGCCCTTTGCGCGACATAGCGATGATTGCGCATACGTTTGCACAGCTTGCGCGCCGCGTCGAGCCGGGTCTGCCGGTGATATGCTGCACACGGGCTGAACCATATCTCGAAGTACGTCCCCGTTCGTCACCACCCGACCAAGCTGGAGCCATCGTGACCGATAAGACCAACAACCCCGCCGCCTCCCAGGTTCTCGACCGCGTCCTCGTGCTCGAGATGGTTCGCGTGACCGAAGCTGCCGCCATCGGCGCGTCGCGGCTGATCGGTCGCGGCGACGAGAAGGCTGCTGACGCTGCGGCAGTCGAGGCGATGCGCGCGGCCTTCAACGAACTCTACATGGACGGCACCGTGGTGATCGGCGAAGGCGAGCGCGACGAAGCGCCGATGCTGTACATCGGCGAGAAGGTCGGCGCGGCACCGGGCAAGGGCCCGAAGATCGACATCGCGCTCGATCCGCTCGAAGGCACCACCATCACCGCCAAGGACGGCCCCAACGCGCTTGCGGTGCTGGCCGTGGCCGAAGAAGGCGGCCTGCTCAATGCGCCTGACGTCTACATGGACAAGCTGGCATGCGGCCCCGGCTATCCCGAAGGCATCATCGATCTCGACAAGTCGCCGACCGAGAACGTCAAGGCCGTTGCCGCCGCCAAGGGCGTGCAGCCGGGCGACATCAACGTCTGCGTGCTCGATCGTCCGCGTCACTCCGCGCTGATCGACGAGCTGCGCGCGCTGGGCTGCGGCATCAAGCTGATCCCGGACGGTGACGTGGCCGGCGTGATTGCGGTGACCAACGAGGACACCGGCGTCGACATGTACATGGGCACCGGCGGCGCTCCGGAAGGCGTGCTGGCGGCAGCAGCGCTGCGCTGCGTCGGCGGCCAGTTCAAGGGCCGCCTGCTGTTCCGCAACGAGGACGAGAAGGCCCGCGCCCGCAAGTGGGGCATCGAGGACCTGAACAAGCAGTACGACCTCGTCGAACTGGCCAAGGGCGACTGCATCTTTGCCGCAACCGGCGTGACCGACGGTTCGCTGCTCGCGGGCGTCAAGGTCCACAAGAACGGCACGATGACCACCGAGAGCGTGGTAATGCGCGCCTCGTCCGGGACCGTGCGCTGGGTCAAGGGCGAGCACCGCAAGGGCCGCTGATCCGCCAGCCTTGGTGACAACCTGAGGCCGGGTGCTGCGAAGCGCCCGGCCTTTGTGCATCAGGTGCCGAAGCGCACGACGGCGGGAAGCTCGCGCGCGGTCTGCAGCGCCGACGTCCGCCGCAGCTGCTGCGGATTGCTGACCTTGCCGGGGCGCTTCTCGACGTCGCGCGTGCGGAAGGTGCTGACAAGATCGGTGAGGCGCTCGGCCTCCGCCGAAAGGCTGCGCGTCGCCGCAGACGATTCCTCGACCATCGCGGCATTGGCCTGGGTCATCCTGTCCATCTCGGCGACCGCCACATTGACCTGCTCAAGGCTCTCCGCCTGTCGCGCGGCAGACTCTGCGATCTGCGATACGAGCGCGTCCACGGCGGCGATCTGTTCGACGATCCCCGTCAATCGCGCGCCGGTCTCGCCAACCAGCTTGACGCCCTCGCCGACCTGCCCTGTGCTGGTCTCGATCAGGGTCTTGATGTTCTGCGCCGCCTCGGCCGACCGCTGCGCCAAGGCCCTGACTTCGGTGGCGACGACCGCAAAGCCCTTGCCGGATTCGCCCGCCCGCGCCGCCTCGACGCCGGCGTTGAGCGCCAGCAGATTGGTCTGGAAGGCAATGCCATCGATGACCGAGATGATACTGCCGATCTGGTGGGCCGACGCCTCTATGGCAGCCATGGCCGCGACCGCCTGGCGGACGACTTCGCCACCGCTGTGTGCCTCGCCATGGGCGGCGTTGATCGCAGCATGCACGTCCCTCGCCCCCTTCGCAGTCTCGCGCACCCGGCCGGTAACGCCGTGCATTGCGCCTGCCGTCTGGGCGAGGCTGGAGGCCTGCTGTTCGTTGCGGCGGGCAAGGTCGTCGCTGGCGTCGCGGATTTCGGCGATGGAGGTCATGACGCTGGCGGCCCCGACGCGCACGGTCCGCATGGCCGATGCCAGGGCATCGACGGCGCTGTTGTAGTTGGTGCGCAGTTCCTCGTAGCCTTCGGGAAAGGCCTGCGCGATCCGGTACTCGAGGTTCTGGCGGGCCATGCAGTCAAGCCCGGCCGAGAGCGCCGCGACGACCGCCTGCTGTTCTTCCTGAGCCTTGGCCCGGGCGATGCCGTTGTCGCGAAACACCGCGATGGAGCGGGCCATCATCCCGATCTCGTCGTCGCGCTCTGCTCCGCAGGCATCGGACGAGTAGTCGCCCTGGGCCATCCGCTGCATCGTCCCGGCCGTTTCGACGAGCGGCGCGACAACGCGCTGCCGGATGGCACGGGCGGCGAGAAGGACGATGGTCAGAACTGCCACTGCCAGTGCTGCAAAGAGCAGGATCAGCATCAGGACAAGGCGGTTGGCACCTGCCATCAGCTCGGTGCGATAGGCCGTGGACTGTTCGACCAGGCGCTCGACCGCGTCGTGCTGCTTCTCGTAGGCGGGAGTCAGCTCATCGCGATGCACTTGCCGCATCGTCTCGATATCGCCGGAATCGAGAGCCGGAAGGTAACGCTGATCGACGGCTGCCCAGAACGCATCGGCCGTGCCGATGGTCGCCTGCACTTCTTCGCGCAACTCCTCCGGGATCGGCGCCGAGGCCCAATACGCCTTGCGCTGCTCGAACAGCGATCGTTCCTCGGCAAGCGCGGATCTGGCCAGCGCGGCATGCGCCGGATCGACGAGCGTCCTGGTAGTGTGCAGGTAAGGTTCCACGACGAAAGCGGGCGGCGGCAGGATATCGGCCAGCAGTTCGTCCTGTAGAAGGTTGGCGCGATGCAGCGGACCGCCGAAACGGATATAGCTCACGGCGAGCCCCACCACGAGGATCGCGGCAAAGATCAGGCCGACGACCAATCTGGCACCACGCGAAGTCTGCTCGCCGATCATGCCGGTACTCCCGAGTATTGAGAAGTCCGGAATGCAGTATTTGGGTTAATTTGCCCGTCTTGCTACAATAGCGGCATTTACGGTGCTGCTTCCTCCAAGGTTGCATGAAAAAGCCCCGCCAGATTGCTCTGGCGGGGCCTTTCAACTGTCCGAAGGGATCGGCGAAGCTCAGGCTTCGTCACCCTCGATCAGGTAATCACCGGCATCGGCGTCAGTGCCGTGGGTCTCGCCCTCGACCGTCGCCAGCGGATCGTCACCGATCGCTGCTTCCGGGCCCTGCGCCAGTTCCGCCGCATGCTCTTCGGCTGCCGTCGCCGGAGCGATCAGCGATTCCTGGAGCTTGCGGTAGGATGCGCGCAGCGCGGCATCGCGCGAGGAGGCGGCGACGCGCAGGCGGTTCATGCCCGCACCGGTACCGGCGGGGATGAGACGACCGACGATCACGTTCTCCTTGAGACCGATCAGCGAGTCCTTCTTGCCTTCCACGGCCGCCTGCGTGAGCACGCGGGTGGTTTCCTGGAACGACGCGGCCGAGATGAACGAACGCGTCTGCAGCGAGGCCTTGGTGATGCCGAGCAGCACCGGCTTGCCTTCGGCGGGCTGCATGCCCTCGGCCAGCTTGGCGTTGGTTTCGAGCATCTCCTCGAGGTCGACCTGTTCGCCCGGCAGCAGGGTGGTGTCGCCACCGTTGGTGATCTCGACCTTCTGCAGCATCTGGCGAACGATCACCTCGATGTGCTTGTCGTTGATCTTCACGCCCTGCAAGCGGTAGACTTCCTGGATTTCCGCGACGAGGTATTCGGCCAGAGCCTCGACACCCATCACTTCCAGAATGTCATGCGGATCGGGCGAGCCCGAGATCAGGTTGTCGCCCTTCTTGACGTAGTCGCCTTCCTGCACGTCGATCACGCGGCTCTTCGGCACGAGGTACTCGACCGGTTCACCCTCCTCGGGGATGATCGCGATCTTGCGCTTGGCCTTGTAGTCACGCACGAATTCGATGCGCCCTGCGATCTTGGCGATGATCGAATTGTCCTTCGGCTTGCGGGCCTCGAACAGTTCGGCAACGCGCGGCAGACCGCCGGTGATGTCGCGGGTCTTGGCAGCTTCACGCGAAGCACGGGCGAGGATGTCGCCCGCTTCGACGCGCTGGCCGTCCTCGACCGAGAGCGTGGTGCCCGGCGCCATCAGGTAGCGTGCGGCTTCACCCGAATCGTCGTCGAGCAGGGTCAGGCGAGGACGCAGGTCCTCCTTCTTGCCCCGGCCAGCGGCACGGTTCTCGGTGACGACGCGGCTCGACATGCCGGTGGCTTCGTCGGTCTGCTCGGTCAGGGTCTTGCCGTCGACAAGGTCCTGATAGCGCACGATACCCGGCTTTTCGGTGATCACCGGCGTGGTGAACGGGTCCCACTCGGCCAGGCGATCGCCCTGCGAGATGATCGCACCGTTCTCGTGCAGCAGGTGGGTACCGTAGGGCACGCGGTGGATCGCGCGCTCACGGCCCTCGGTGTCGACCACGACGATTTCGCCGTTGCGGGCCAGCGACAGACGACGGCCACGCTTGTCGGTGATCGTCGGGATGTCGCGGTACTGCACGGTGCCGTCCGAGATCGCCTCGAGGTGCGACTGCTCGTTGACCTGCGCCGCGCCACCGATGTGGAAGGTACGCATGGTCAGCTGGGTGCCCGGCTCACCGATCGACTGCGCGGCGATGACGCCGACAGCTTCACCGATGTTGACCGGCGTACCACGGGCAAGGTCGCGGCCATAGCACGTGCCGCAGACGCCCTGCTGGGCTTCGCAGACCAGCGGCGAGCGGATCTTGGCCGACTGCACGCCAGCGGCCTCGATCTTGGCGATCGCGGCTTCGTCGAGCAGTTCGCCCTTCTGCGCGATCACTTCGCCCGACTTCGCCTCGATCAGGTCTTCGGCAAGAGTACGGCCGAGGATGCGCTCGCCCAGCGAGGCAATGGTCGAACCGCCCTGGACGATCGCGCGCATTTCCAGCGCACGTTCGGTGCCGCAGTCTTCCTCGATCACGACGCAGTCCTGCGACACGTCGACCAGACGACGGGTCAGGTAACCCGAGTTCGCGGTCTTCAGCGCGGTGTCCGCGAGGCCCTTGCGAGCGCCGTGGGTCGAGTTGAAGTATTCAAGAACGGTCAGGCCTTCCTTGAAGTTCGAGATGATCGGGGTTTCGATGATCTCGCCCGAAGGCTTGGCCATCAGGCCGCGCATGCCGGCAAGCTGCTTCATCTGCGCCGGGGAACCACGAGCGCCCGAGTGCGACATCATGTAGATCGCGTTGATCGGCTTCTGACGGCCGGTCGCCTCGTCAACAGGCGAGCTCTTGAGCTCTTCCATCATGGCGTTCGCGACCTGATCGCCGCAACGGCTCCAGGCGTCGATCACCTTGTTGTACTTTTCCTGCTGGGTGATGAGACCGTCCTGGTACTGCTGCTCGTAGTCGGCAACCAGTTCCTTGGTCTCGGCAACCAGCGCATCCTTGCTGTCGGGGATGATCATGTCATCCTTGCCGAACGAGATGCCTGCCTTGAACGCGTTGCGGAAGCCCAGCGCCATGATGGCGTCGGCGAACAGCACCGTGTCCTTCTGGCCGGTGTGGCGATAGACCTGGTCGATCACGTCGCCGATTTCCTTCTTGGTGAGAAGGCGGTTGACGATCTCGAACGGAACCTTGTGGCTCTTGGGCAGGCATTCGCCGATCAGCATGCGGCCCGGCGTCGTTTCGAAACGCTTGAGGTACTGCTTGCCGTTCTCGTCGGTCTGCGGAACGCGGGCGATGATCTTCGAGTGCAGCGTGACGGCCTTGGCCTCCAGCGCCTGGTGCACTTCGGCCATGTCGGCCAGCATCATGCCTTCGCCCGGCTCGCCGGCGCGGTCCATCGACAGGTAGTAGATGCCCAAGACCATGTCCTGCGAGGGAACGATGATCGGCTTGCCGTTGGCGGGCGAGAGGATGTTGTTGGTCGACATCATCAGCACGCGCGCTTCGAGCTGGGCTTCCAGCGAAAGCGGCACGTGAACGGCCATCTGGTCACCGTCGAAGTCGGCGTTGAAGGCCGAGCAGACGAGCGGGTGCAGCTGGATCGCCTTGCCTTCGATGAGGACCGGCTCGAACGCCTGGATGCCGAGACGGTGCAGCGTGGGCGCACGGTTCAGCATGACCGGATGTTCGCGGATCACCTCGTCAAGGATGTCCCAGACTTCCTTGCGTTCCTTTTCGACCCACTTCTTGGCCTGCTTCAGGGTCATGGAAAGACCCTTGGCATCGAGACGCGCGTAGATGAACGGCTTGAACAGTTCGAGCGCCATCTTCTTGGGCAGGCCGCACTGGTGCAGCTTGAGTTCCGGGCCGGTCACGATGACCGAGCGACCCGAATAGTCGACGCGCTTGCCGAGCAGGTTCTGGCGGAAGCGGCCCTGCTTGCCCTTGAGCATGTCGGACAGCGACTTCAGCGGACGCTTGTTGGCGCCGGTGATGACGCGGCCACGGCGACCGTTGTCGAACAGCGCGTCAACGGCTTCCTGCAGCATGCGCTTTTCGTTGCGGACGATGATGTCCGGCGCGCGCAGCTCGATCAGGCGCTTCAAGCGGTTGTTGCGGTTGATGACGCGGCGATAGAGGTCGTTGAGGTCCGAGGTCGCGAAGCGGCCACCGTCGAGCGGCACCAGCGGGCGCAGTTCGGGCGGGATGACCGGCACGACGTCGAGGATCATCCATTCGGGGCGGTTGCCCGAATCGATGAACGATTCCACGACCTTGAGGCGCTTGATGATCTTCTTGGGCTTCAGCTCCGACTTGGTCGTCGCCAGCTCCTGCAGCAGGTCTTCCTTTTCCTGCACCAGATCGAGGTTCATCAGCATGTGCTTGACGGCCTCGGCGCCGATGCCGGCCGAGAAAGCGTCTTCGCCATACTCGTCCTGCGCGTCGAGCAGTTCGTCCTCGGTCAGCAGCTGGTACTTCTCGAGCGGCGTCAGGCCCGGCTCGATGACCACGTAGCTTTCGAAGTAGAGGATGCGCTCAAGCTGCTTGAGCTGCATGTCGAGCAGCAGGCCGATGCGCGAGGGCAGCGACTTGAGGAACCAGATGTGCGCAACCGGAGCGGCCAGTTCGATGTGGCCCATGCGCTCGCGGCGCACCTTGGTGACGGTGACTTCGACGCCGCACTTTTCGCAGACGACGCCCTTGTACTTCATGCGCTTGTACTTGCCGCAGAGGCACTCGTAGTCCTTAACGGGGCCGAAGATGCGCGCGCAGAACAGGCCGTCACGCTCGGGCTTGAACGTGCGGTAGTTGATGGTTTCCGGCTTCTTGATCTCGCCGAAGGACCAGCTGCGAATGCGCTCGGGGCTCGCCAGACCGATCTGGATCTGGTCGAAGGTCTCGGGCTTGGCGAGCTGGTTGGTGAATTTGGTCAGGTCGTTCATTTGGTGCCGTTCCCTTGCCTCAAAGCGAGGCGTTGGACGTAAAATCTGGTGCGAAAGGATGGGCGGCGGCAGGACCGCCGCCCGTGTTCCTTACTCCGCCGCCTCGGCGAGACCGTCGTCGTCATCCGTGTCGTCGAGCGACGACAGTTCGACGTTGAGGCCCAGCGAGCGCATTTCCTTGACGAGCACGTTGAAGCTTTCGGGAATGCCGGCCTCGAAGGTGTCGTCACCCTTGACGATCGCTTCGTAGACCTTGGTGCGGCCGACCACGTCGTCCGACTTCACCGTGAGCATTTCCTGCAGCGTGTAGGCCGCGCCGTAGGCCTGGAGCGCCCAGACCTCCATTTCGCCGAAGCGCTGGCCACCGAACTGCGCCTTGCCGCCCAGCGGCTGCTGGGTGACGAGCGAGTACGGCCCGATCGAACGTGCGTGGATCTTGTCGTCGACAAGGTGGTGCAGCTTGAGCACGTACTTCATGCCCACCGTCACCTTGCGGTCGAAGGCATCGCCGGTGCGACCGTCGAACAGCGTGACCTGACCGGATTCATCCAGCCCTGCCAGACGCAGCATGTCGGTCACGTCCTTTTCGACCGCGCCGTCGAACACCGGCGAACCCATCGGCACGCCGTTGCGGACAGCCTGGGCGAACTCGATGATCTGCGCGTCGTCACGTGCGTCGATGTCGCCCGCGTAGTTGTCGCCGTAGATCTCCTTGAGCAGCTCGCGCACCGCTTCCGGCGGCTGGCCGGCTTCGGGGTTCGGGTTGGCCTCGCGCCATGCGTCGAGAGCCGCGCCGATGCGCTTGCCGAGGCCGCGGGCGGCCCAGCCAAGGTGCGTTTCGAAGATCTGCCCGACGTTCATGCGCGAAGGCACGCCCAGCGGGTTGAGCACGAAGTCGACCGGCGTACCATCCTCGAGGAACGGCATGTCTTCCTGCGGCAGGATGCGGCTGATGATGCCCTTGTTGCCGTGACGGCCGGCCATCTTGTCGCCCGGCTGCAGCTTGCGCTTCACCGCAACGAAGACCTTGACCATCTTGAGCACGCCGGGGGCGAGTTCGTCACCACGCTCGAGCTTTTCCTTGCGGTCCTCGAACTTCTCCTGGATCGCCTTCACCGCAGTGTCGTACTGCGCCTTGACCGCTTCCAGCTGTGCCTGGCGCGCATCGTCGGCAACGGCGAACTTCCACCATTCGTGGCGTTCGACGTCGGCGAGCACCTGCTCGGTGATCTCTTCGCCCTTCTTGATGCCCTTTGGAGCGGCAGCCGAGACCTGGCCCAGCAGCATGTCGCGCAGGCGGTTGAAGGTGGCGCGGTTGAGGATCGCGCGCTCGTCCTCGCGGTCCTTGGCGAGGCGTTCGATTTCCTCGTTCTGGATGGCGCGGGTACGGTCGTCGATCTCGATGCCATGACGGTTGAAGACGCGGACGTCGACGATCGTGCCGGCAACGCCCGGCGGCAGGCGGAGCGAGGTGTCGCGCACGTCGCTGGCCTTTTCACCGAAGATGGCGCGGAGCAGCTTCTCTTCCGGCGTCATCGGCGATTCACCCTTCGGGGTGATCTTGCCGACGAGGATGTCGCCCGGGTGCACTTCGGCACCGATGTAGACGATGCCCGCCTCGTCGAGGTTGCGCAGGGCTTCCTCGCCGACGTTCGGGATGTCGCGGGTGATGTCCTCGGGCCCGAGCTTGGTGTCGCGGGCCATGACTTCGAATTCCTCGATGTGGATCGAGGTGAAGACGTCTTCCTTGACGATGCGTTCGCTGATCAGGATCGAGTCTTCGTAGTTGTAGCCGTTCCAGGGCATGAACGCGACGAGCACGTTGCGGCCCAGCGCCAGCTCACCGAACTCGGTCGAGGGACCGTCGGCGATGATGTCGCCCTTCTCGATCAGGTCGCCCACCTTCACCAGCGGACGCTGGTTGATGCAGGTCGACTGGTTCGAGCGTTCGAACTTCTGCAGGCGGTAGATGTCGACGCCCGACTGGCCGGGTTCGATATCGCCGCTGGCGCGGATCACGATACGGGTGGCGTCGACCTGGTCGACCACGCCCGAGCGCAGCGCCGAGATCGCGGCGCCCGAATCGCGGGCCACGGTCTCTTCCATGCCGGTGCCGACATAAGGCGCATCGGCCTTGATCAGCGGCACGGCCTGGCGCTGCATGTTCGAGCCCATCAGCGCGCGGTTGGCGTCGTCGTTTTCCAGGAACGGAATGAGCGAGGCGGCAACCGAGACGAGCTGCTTCGGCGAAACGTCCATCAGCGTGATCTGGTCGCGCGGGCTCATCACGAATTCGCCGTTCTGGCGAGCCGAGACGAGTTCTTCGACGAACGAGCCGTCAGCAGTCAGCTCGGCCGAGGCCTGCGCCACGGTGTGCTTCTGCTCTTCCATCGCCGAGAGATAGATGACGTCCTTGGTCACCTTGCCATCGACGACCTTGCGGTACGGTGTTTCGATGAAGCCGTACTTGTTGACGCGCGCGAAGGTCGACAGCGAGTTGATCAGACCGATGTTCGGGCCTTCCGGCGTTTCGATCGGGCAGATGCGGCCGTAGTGCGTCGGGTGAACGTCGCGGACTTCGAAGCCGGCGCGCTCGCGGGTCAAGCCGCCCGGCCCGAGCGCCGACACGCGGCGCTTGTGGGTGACTTCAGAGAGCGGGTTGGTCTGGTCCATGAACTGCGAGAGCTGCGAGGAACCGAAGAACTCGCGCACCGCAGCCACGGCGGGCTTGGCGTTGATCAGGTCGTTCGGCATGACGGTCGACACGTCGACCGAGGACATGCGCTCCTTCACGGCGCGTTCCATGCGCAGCAGGCCGACGCGGTACTGGTTTTCCAGCAGCTCGCCCACCGAACGCACGCGACGGTTGCCGAGGTTGTCGATGTCGTCGACTTCGCCCTTGCCGTCCTTGAGGTTCACCAGCTCCTTGACCACGGCGAGGATGTCCTCGGTGCGCAGCGTGGTGATGGTGTCCTCGGCATCGAGGCCAAGGCGCATGTTGAGCTTGACGCGACCCACGGCCGAGAGGTCGTAGCGGTCGCCGTCGAAGAACAGGCCGTCGAACAGCGCTTCTGCGGTTTCGCGCGTCGGCGGTTCGCCCGGGCGCATGACGCGATAGATATCGGCCAGTGCATGGTCACGGTCCGGGGCCTTGTCGGCCTTGAGGGTGTTGCGGATCCAGGGACCGGTCGAGACGTGGTCGATGTCGAGCAGTTCGAGCGTGTCGATCCCGGCCTTGTCGAGCAGGTCGAGGTTCTCCGGCGAGACTTCGTCACCGGCTTCGATCCAGATGCGGCCGGTTGCTTCGTCGATCAGGTCACGCGCGGCGTAGCGGCCGAAGATTTCCTCGGTCGGGATCAGCAGTTCCTCGAGACCGTCCTTGGCAGCCTTGTTGGCAGCGCGGGGGCTGATCTTCTGGCCCGCCGGGAAGATCACTTCGCCCGACTTGGCGTCGACGATGTCGAACATCGGCTTCGATCCGCGCCACTGTTCGAGCACGAAGGGCACCTTCCAGCCACCTTCCGCGCGCGCCCACTTCACGATGTCGTAGAAGTGGTGGAGGATCTGCTCGTCATCGAGGCCCAGCGCATGCAGCAGCGCGGTGACCGGCAGCTTGCGCTTGCGGTCGATACGGACGTTGACGATGTCCTTGGCGTCGAACTCGAAATCGAGCCACGAACCACGGTAGGGGATCACGCGGGCAGCGAAGAGGTACTTGCCCGAGGAGTGGGTCTTGCCGCGGTCATGGTCGAACAGCACGCCCGGCGAACGGTGCATCTGCGAGACGATCACGCGCTCGGTGCCGTTGATGAAGAACGTGCCGTTCTCGGTCATGAGCGGGATATCGCCCATGTAGACGTCCTGCTCCTTGATATCGATGAGCGACTTGGTCTCGGTCTCGGCGTCGACCTCGAAGGTCGCGAGCTTGAGCGTCACCTTCATCGGCGCAGCGTAGGTGATGCCGCGCTGGCGGCACTCGTTCACGTCGTACTTCGGCGCTTCGAGGACGTAGCCGTCACGCTCCTTGATATCGAGGCTGGCGGTGCCGGCGAAGTCCTGGATCGGGAACACCGAACGCAGCGTCTTCTCGAGGCCCGAGACATAGCCCACCGACGGATCGGAGCGGAGGAACTGCTCGTACGATTCGCGCTGGACCTCGATCAGGTTCGGCATCTGCACGACTTCGTGGATGTCCCCGAAGATCTTGCGGATGCGCTTCTTCACGCCGGGACGACTGGCTGTCTTGGAAACCATAAAGGTTGCGAGCCTCTTCTCAACAAATGGCCGGAAAACCGGCGGAAATTCTGCCACGCGCAAGGATGGCGCCACCAAACAGCGAAAGGCCGCACAGCGCACGGCGCTCCGTCGAACGGAAGCCATGGCCCGCAGCCTTTTGCGTCAGATGGATTGCCCTTCGCTTCCTTCCCGAGCCACCCCCTGCGCATGGGACGGCCTTGCTCGAAGCGACGAACAGGGGCGGCATATAGGGCACGGCTGTTGCGAAGTCAAAGGGGTGGACCGCGAGGCGGAAGCTCACGGCCGCAGGCGCCGCAAGTAATGAATGCAGTCCATGAACAACGGTTCAGAAACCATGAAACATTGTTTCAGGCGTCGCAAGATGCTGCATCTTACTGGCAATAACGTCACCGTTCATCGCCAATAGGGAACCTTATCTGCGGTTCGTCGCGTTTTCGCTTCATGAACAAGCTCAACACCATGTCGCCCCGCAACACCATGGCGATTTCTGCCATGCTGATGCTTTCTGCAGGAACCGCCTTTGCACAGGACGCTACCGTACCCGTGACTGATGCGCCGGTCGTTGCAGCACCGGTTGCGCCGACCATCGTGATCCCGGTGCCGGAGCCCGTTTCGCCTGCGCCTGCTCCGGTAGTGACCAGTGCGCCCGTAGCGGAGCCCGTTGCCACGGATATAGCAAAGCCGGCGGCGCGCTCGCCGACAACGGCGCGGACTGCGGCCAGAACCGCTGCTCCCGCCAGCCCGGCTGCTGCACGCGAGGATAGCGAAACGGTGACGCCGCCAGTCACGGCGCCGGTGGCTGCCCCCGCCCCGGATACGCGGGAGGCAGCTCCGCCGCCGCCTGTCGCCAGCAATGAACCGGGCGCGCCGGACTGGGCGCTGCCGGTTGGCGCTGCGGCGACGCTGCTCGTCCTTGGCGGCGTTGGCCTTGCCATGAGCCGCAGGCGGCGTCCTTATGAAGAGGACGTGGACTTCGTGCCGCCTGTCGCCACCCGCCCTGCCCTGCGACCGCAGCCCGAGAGCCGCGTTACTCCACCTGTACCGCCTGCGCGCCTCTCTGCGGTGCCCATGGCTTCCACCCCGGTCGTCGGCACTTCCGGTGAGCGTGCAGCCCTGATCGAGAGCATCGTCGCCTCGCCGCCGGACGCTGCGAACCCGTTCCGTTCGCGCAAGGCGCGCCGCCGTCGTGCGCGGATCATGGTCCAGTCGATGGCGGCGCGGAGCGACGTCCCGACCGGGACACCTCGCCCGACCGAGCCCGCAATCGCGGGCGACTACGCCAGCGCCTGATCCTTCGAACTCCCCCAATCCTTCACCCGTCGCCACGTCGTGGTGAAGGGAAGCGGCCTCGTCCACCCCTCCGGACGGGGCCGCTTTTGCGTGCTGCCTACGCATCACATCCGAGAAACGATAAGCCAAATATTGTTTTTCGATATTATTGATTGACGATAAGCCGAATCGGCATTATTGAATTTCGATATCGACCATATCGGAGAACGATCAATGCCCCGCCTCATTCCCCAGACCGCCGCCGCGATCCTCTCGCTGCTGCTGGCTGCCACGCTGTGGTTGCCGACGGTGGACGCGGGCCCGGCATCGTTCGCACGCGCCGAAGGTCCGGTCATGGCGACCTACCAGCTTCCGCTCGTCGCCTGACCGTCACCGTTCAACAGGAGGGAAACACCATGTCCTCGTTCCGATCCGACCCGCTGCTCGGCCTTGCCCGCGCCCTGCTGGTCTTCTTCATGGCAGTGTTCATCGTTGCCGCTGCCGCCTGCGTGATCGCCGTGCCGGTAATCCTGTTCATGCAGGGCGACATCATCGCCGAGATCGCCAAGGAAGCGCCAAAGGCCGCGAACGCCCAGTTCGTCTGGGCCCTTGCCGGACTGATGGTCGCGGTGGCAGCGCTGGTTGCGGCGATGTGGTTCTTCACCCTGAAGCTCAAGCAGATCGTCGACAGCGTTGCTGCGGGCGATCCGTTCATCCCGGAGAACGCCGAGCGCCTGAAGGTCATGGCGTGGATGTCGATCGCGCTGCAGTTCATCGCCGTGCCGGTGGGCCTGTTCGGCGCCTGGGTAGGCGACAAGGTGGAGCCGACCGACGTCGACCTCTCGATCTCGGGCAACGGCCTGCTGCTCGCGCTGGTCCTGTTCATCCTCGCCCGTGTGTTCCGCACCGGAGCGCAGATGCGCGAAGATCTGGAAGGGACCGTGTGATGCCGATCAATGTCAAACTCGACGACCTGCTCCACGCCCGCCGCATGACGCTGACGGAACTGGCCGACCGCATCGACCTGACGCTCGCCAATGTCTCGATCCTCAAGACCGGCAAGGCCAAGGCAATCCGCTTCTCCACGCTCGAGGCGATCTGCCGGGAACTCGACTGCCAACCCGGCGATGTGCTCGGATATGAACGGGACGGGGCCGAATCCGCGTAAAGCTTGACTTCCGGACCCGAATCCTCCAGAGGCCCGCCCCGACCGGTGGGCCTCTTTTGGTTTGCCGATCATCCGTCCGAGACAGTTGGCGTGCGGGATCTGCCCGCACTTAATCTCCAGCCTAGACGGGGAAAAGAGTTTCAAGGCCCCTCGCTCCTTCAGGATCGTGGCGCCCCTCGCGTCTTTTATGGCGCATCTCCTTCCCTTGTCACGGACTCGCCGGTGGCCTTCGGGCCATCGACCCCCGCTTTCGCGGGGGCAAGCAGTAGCCGACTGTCCGGGCCTCCCGGTTCAGTCACATGTGAAGGAGTATGGCATGGATCGTTCGCAGAAAGCCGATTCGGTCGCCTTCCTGAACGGCGTCTTCAACGAGGCCGGCGCGGTGGTCATCACCCGCAACCTCGGCATGACGGTGGCCCAGTCCACCGCCCTGCGCACGAAGATCCGTGAAGCGGGCGCGACCTACAAGGTTGCGAAGAACCGTCTTGCCAAGCTTGCCGTTGCAGGCACCGATTACGAAGGTCTGGGTGATTTCTTCACCGGTCCGACCGCGATCGCTGCCTCGGCCGATCCCGTCGCCGCCGCCAAGGCAGTCGTCGAGTTCGCCAAGACCACCGACAAGATCGAAATCGTCGGCGGTGCAATGGGTTCGCAGGTTCTCGACGCGGAAGGCGTGAAGGCTCTGGCCTCGATGCCCTCGCTCGACGAGCTGCGCGCCAAGCTCATCGGCCTCGTCCAGGCTCCGGCAACCAAGATCGCTCAGCTCGCAACCGCTCCGGCGGCCAAGCTGGCCCGCGTCTTCGGTGCCTACGCCAAGGAAGCCGCATAAGACAGTTCGTTCGATTTACGCTCGCCGCGCCACTCGGGCACGCGGGCACCACAAGATCAGGAGTGAAATACCATGGCCGATATCGCCAAGCTCGTTGAAGAACTTTCGAAGCTGACCGTCCTCGAAGCCGCTGACCTCGCCAAGGCTCTTGAAGAAGCCTGGGGCGTTTCGGCTGCTGCCGCTGTCGCCGTTGCTGCTCCGGCTGCCGGTGGCGCCGCTGCTGAAGCCGCTGAAGAGAAGACCGAATTCGACGTCATCCTGACCGGCGACGGTGGCAAGAAGATCCAGGTCATCAAGGAAGTCCGCGCGATCACCAACCTGGGCCTGACCGAAGCCAAGGCGCTGGTCGAAGGCGCTCCGAAGGCGATCAAGGAAGGCGTGTCGAAGGCTGAAGCCGAAGACATCAAGAAGAAGATCGAAGAAGCCGGCGGCACCGTCGAAGTCAAGTAATCTTCTTCCGGTCTTCCGGACAAGATACAGGGAAAGGCGGGGCTTCGGCTCCGCCTTTTTCGTTTGGCAAAACCGCAGGGTTGCGACACTCTTTCATGGCTTTCCGGGGGGAACGTCATGTCGGAAGAGGTTACGCGCTATCGTCACTTTGCCGCAATCCGGGTGGAGCAACTCGGATACGAGGACGAGAGCCTTCGCCGCCAGTTGTTCTGGGTCCGTGTGGGCAGTTGGCCGCTTCAGCTGATCAGTATCGTACTGCCGGTAGCGGCCGGTTCCGTGGCACTTTCCACAACGGATGACAGCTATGTCGCGGCCCTCAGCTTCGTTGGCGCCGCCGCTGTCGCGCTGCATCGCGGACTGAACTGCGAGGCCTATCAGAGCGCCCTCAAGCGAACGACGCAAGCCGTGCGCAGCATCATCGAGGATTACGAGTGCATTGCGGCACTGGCAGACGAAAAGGTCGCCGACGCCTTGCGCAAGGCCGAAGCCCGCCTGCACGAACTGCGGGCGACCAGCAACGATGTCCCGCCCAAGCGTCGGCAGAGAATTCTGCAAATTCCCGAGATGAATCCCGCAACGGGCGCCTGAAACCGGTCGGCCGGTCGGGCTCCTAGGGGATATCGCCCGCAATCGGCACCAGCACGTCCACCAGCAGCCCGCCGCTTTCGCTGCGGGCGAAGGACAACTCGCCGCCAAAACGCTGCAGCAGCCGGTGTGCCGTGGGGATGCCCAAGCCGAAGCCTGCCGTGTCGCGCGCCCGCGCATCGTCGATACGGTAGAAGGGTGCCAGGATCCGCTCGAACTGATCTTCTGATATGCCCGGCCCATCGTCCGCGATCAGGACGTGCCAGCGGCCGTTGGCATCCGTTTCGACCTTGACCCTCGCCTTGCCGCCGTAGTGGACGGCATTGGCGATCAGCGGATGCAGGGCCATCAGCACGGGCTCGCGCCAGGTCTGGACGACTGCGCCCGGCACGACCTCGACCGAAGCCCTGTCGGGGAACCCGCCCAGCACGAGATCGGTAACGGCGAGGCCGAGGTCGATGGTGACCGGTTCGGGTGCCAGATGCTGCGCGCGCAGATAGCGCTGGAGCGACATCAGCATCGCTTCCATCTCGCCGGTCGCATCGCGCACCAGCTCTGAAATCTCGCGATCGTCGATCAGGTCGGCGGCGATGGTCACGCGCGACAGCGGCGTGCGCATATCGTGGCTGATCGCCTCGAACGAGCGCGCCTGGTCCTCGAGCATGGCGGCGATGCGCTCCTGCATGGCGTTCATCGAACGGGCGAGGCTGCGCAAGTCGTCCGGGCCGCTTTCGCGCACCGGCACCACCTGCCCCTTGCCGATCGCATCGGCAGCGTCCGTCAGTTCACGCAAGGGACGGGTAATGATCCGCAAGGACCAGAGCGAGAGGGCGAAGCCGACCACGGCGGTGATCAAAGTCAGTACTGTCGCGCGCAACGCGATCGGCCAACCTGACGTGACATCGCGCGAGCGGAAGTTCAGCCAGTGCCCGTCGCGCAGGCGCATCGCGCCCACGAGATTGCCATAACCGAGACGGGACGGCTCCAGCCCGAGCATCAGCTGCTGGCCCGCCAGCGTCGGCTCCCAGCGCAGGATATAGCCCCTTATCTCGGCGACGGCCTCGGCATCGCGGCCCGGAATCGCGTGGGGGGAGTTCGCGAGCGCCACTTCGAGATGGCTCGTGCTCATGGTCGAGCCCACCGCCTCCGGGTGCAGCTCATGCAGCCGGTTGCTGACGACCAGCAGTTCGGCCACGCGCCGCGCGTGATCCTCGCGCAGGGTCTCCTTGTCGATGACATCGTAGAACGCGAGGCTGGCCACTGCCTGCACCGCTGCCAGCACCAGCAGCAGCGTTGCGGCGCGGACGGCAAGACGGGACAGGTTCGGCCCATGCGGAGGATGCGACTCAAGCCACGCGCGCAGGCGGCCCATGCCGCCCGCCGATCGTCTTGCCGGACTGCGCCCCACGCGCATCCTGCTTGCCAACTGGCCGAACCCTTCCATTCCGGAAACGCTGTCACTCGCCGACCGACGGGTCAACCATTGCGGCGACGCGGACATCTTTTGTGACACTTGCCAACGGAAAACAGCCGTTTTTCATTACCTTGCGATCTTGCCCGCAGACTTCGGTGCAGTCCTGGCGGCTTCCTCACTGCTGCTGCAGCGCCCGGCACGACTCGCAGACCAAGCGCTTTCCTTCGCGCGTGCTCCGGCCTACACGACCCGTCCCATGTTTGAACAACCGCCGCACAAATGGATCGACGAGCTCCGCGCGATGCTGCGCCTGGCAGCGCCGCTGGTCGGCGCAAACCTGCTGCAGATGGCGGTCTTCGCGGTGGACGTGGTGTTCGTCGCACGCCTCGGGCCGGAGGCGCTGGCCGCATCGTCGCTCTCGGTTTCGCTGTTCGGGCTGCTGATATGGAGCCTGTCGGGCCTGGTCGGTGCGGCATCGCCGCTGATTGCCGCCGAACTCGGACGCCGTCGCCATGCTATCCGTGAAGTGCGCCGTACGGTGCGGATGGCGGCCTGGGCCGGGCTTCTGGCATCTTTCCTGGCGATCGGCGTGTGCTTGCTCGGCGGACCGCTGATGCGCGTGACCGGGCAGGATCCGGGCGTAATCGCGCGGGCGGTTCCCTTCCTGCAAGTCCTGATGTGGGCCGCGATCCCGGCAGTACTGGCCGCACTGCTGCGCACCGTGGTCGCGACTTTGGGCCGCCCCGGCATCGGCACGGCCATCACCGGCATGGCGGTGGCGATCAACGCGCTGGGCAACTGGGTTTTCGTGTTCGGGCACTTCGGCGCGCCGGAACTCGGCCTGCTCGGCTCGGCGATCTCCAGCGTGGTCACCAGCACGGCGATGCTGGTGGCATTCATGCTGGTCATCCGCTTCGATCGGCGCCTCCACCGCTACCGCCTGCTCGGCCGATGGTGGAAACCGGAATGGCAGCGCTTCGGCGATGTCCTCAGAATCGGCCTGCCGATCTGCGGCACGATCATTGCCGAGGCCGGCATGTTCAACGGCGCGGCCTTTCTGATGGGCCGCATCGGCGAGACCGAGCTCGCCGCGCATACGCTGGCGCTGCAGTTCGCGGCCATCGCGTTTCAGGTCCCCTTCGGGGTCGGGCAGGCCGCAACGATCCGCGTCGGCCTTGCCTTCGGAGCGCGCAATAACGCCGCCATCACCTTGGCCGGGAGGGTCGCCACCCAACTCGGCATCGGCTTCATGGCCTTGTCTGCCGGCGTGATGCTACTGTTCCCGCACCAGCTGCTGCAGCTCTACATCGACCCGAGTGCCATCGAAAACGCCCGGGTGGTCGAACTTGCCGTGCTGTACATGATGGTGGCAGCCGCGTTCCAACTGTTCGATGGCGCCCAGGCCGTCGGTGCGAGCATGCTGCGCGGGCTGCAGGACACGCGGGTGCCGATGCTGATCGCGATCTTCGGCTACTGGGTGCCCGGCGTCGGCACGGCGCTGGGGCTCGGACTGCTTACCCGTTTCGGCGGGCTCGGGGTGTGGTTCGGCCTGCTCGTCGGACTCATCTTCGTCGCCGGCCTGATGCACTGGCGCTGGCGCAACCGGGCAAGACTGGGACTCCTGCCTGCCTGAAAGCGCTTTGCCGGTTTGTTCATCGGCGCGAAAAGAATCTGCGCCACACCCATTGACGCTACCTTGGCAGGCACCCATATGCCGCCCGCTGGCACTCTCCCCTTGAGAGTGCCAAGCCTCAATTTTTGCAACTTGGAAGAGGGAGCAACCCTATGTCATTCCGTCCGCTGCACGATCGCGTGCTCGTACGCCGCGTCGAGGCCGAGGAAAAGACTGCCGGCGGGATCATCATCCCCGACAGCGCCAAGGAAAAGCCCGCTGAAGGCGAAATCGTCGCCGTCGGCACCGGCGCGCGCGCCGAGAACGGCACCGTCACTCCGCTCGACGTCAAGGTCGGCGATCGCGTCCTGTTCGGCAAGTGGTCCGGCACCGAAGTCAAGGTTTCGGGCGAAGACCTGCTGATCATGAAGGAATCGGACATCCTGGGCGTGATCGGCTGAGCCGACCTTCCGGATTTCCTGAACCAACTCAAGATATTCAAAGGAACGAGAAATGGCTGCCAAGGACGTACGCTTTTCGCGCGACGCTCGTGAACGCATTCTGCGCGGCGTCGACATCCTCGCCGACGCGGTGAAGGTCACGCTGGGCCCCAAGGGCCGCAACGTCGTGATCGACAAGAGCTTCGGCGCGCCCCGCATCACCAAGGACGGTGTTTCGGTCGCCAAGGAAATCGAACTCAAGGACAAGTTCGAGAACATGGGCGCCCAGATGCTGCGCGAAGTGGCCTCGAAGGCCAACGACGCAGCCGGTGACGGCACCACCACCGCGACCGTTCTCGCCCAGGCGATCGTTCGCGAAGGCATGACTGCGGTTGCCGCCGGCATGAACCCGATGGACCTCAAGCGCGGCATCGACATCGCCGTCGGCAAGGTCGTCGAGAACCTCAAGGCCCGTTCGACCCCGGTCGCCGGTTCCTCGGAAATCGCGCAGGTCGGCATCATCTCGGCCAACGGTGACACCGAAGTCGGCCAGAAGATCGCCGAGGCGATGGAAAAGGTCGGCAAGGAAGGCGTGATCACCGTGGAAGAGGCCAAGGGCCTCGAATTCGAACTCGATGTCGTCGAAGGCATGCAGTTCGACCGCGGCTACCTCTCGCCCTACTTCATCACCAACCCGGAAAAGATGACGGTCGAACTTGAGAACCCGTACATTCTGATCCACGAGAAGAAGCTGTCGTCGCTGCAGGCGATGCTGCCGATCCTCGAAGCCGTGGTGCAGTCGGGCCGTCCGCTCCTCATCATCGCCGAAGACATCGAAGGCGAAGCGCTGGCGACCCTCGTTGTCAACAAGCTGCGCGGTGGCCTCAAGATCGCGGCCGTCAAGGCTCCGGGCTTCGGTGACCGCCGCAAGGCCATGCTGGGCGACATCGCCACGCTGACCGCCGGCGAGATGATCTCCGAAGACCTCGGCATCAAGCTGGAGAGCGTCACGCTTGCCATGCTCGGCCAGGCCAAGAAGGTCACCATCGACAAGGACAACACCACGATCGTCGACGGCGCCGGTTCGGCCGAAGAGATCAAGGCCCGCGTCGAGCAGATCCGCGCGCAGATCGAAGTCACCACTTCGGACTACGACCGCGAGAAGCTGCAGGAGCGTCTTGCCAAGCTTGCTGGCGGCGTTGCCGTGATCAAGGTCGGCGGTGCCACCGAAGTCGAAGTGAAGGAGCGCAAGGACCGCGTCGACGACGCTCTCCACGCCACCCGCGCGGCGGTTGAAGAAGGCATCGTCCCCGGTGGCGGTACCGCGCTGCTGTTCGCGACCAAGGCTCTCGACGGCCTCAAGGGCGCCAACGACGACCAGACCAAGGGCATCGACATCGTGCGTCGCGCGATCCAGGCTCCGATCCGCCAGATCGCTGCCAACGCAGGCCATGACGGTGCCGTCGTTGCCGGCAACCTGCTGCGCGAAGGTGACGAGAACCAGGGCTTCAACGCCGCGACCGACACCTACGAGAACCTCAAGGCTGCCGGCGTGATCGACCCGACCAAGGTCGTGCGCACTGCCCTGCAGGACGCTGCCTCGGTCTCCGGCCTGCTGATCACCACCGAAGCGGCGATCAGCGAGAAGCCGGACGACAAGCCCGCGATGCCGCCGATGGGCGGTGGCATGGGCGGCATGGGCGGCATGGACTTCTAAGTCCAAGCAGCTCACGCTGACACGAATTGGGCCGGGAGGAGCGATCTTCCCGGCCTTTTTCGTATCGGCAGGATGCAAAGCGGGAACAACTGGCGACGGACTGCGTTCTTTGCGGGATGAACTGCGTGCAGCCCGGCCCCGTCGAACTGACCCGACCATGAAGGACGGCTTTGCGGCGGCGCGTCCCTCATCCCGGGCAGCGGCGATCGACCGCGAGATCTACCGCATCCTCTTCGAGAACATGGAAGACGGCTTTTGCGTCATCGAGTTTCTCGATGGCCCGCACGGTCCCTTGAGCGACTATGTCCATGTGCTCGCCAATCCGGCCTATGAGCGGCATACCGGCATTCCCAACGTGGTCGGACAGTACTTGCGCCAGATGGTGCCCGACGAGGCGGATGACTGGATCGCCTTCTACGGCAAGGTCCTGAAAACCGGCGAACCGATCCGCTTCCGCAACGAACTGGTGGTGACAGGGCGTCACCTGGAGGTCTCCTCGTTCCGGATCGGCACCTTCGAGGACCGGCTCGTCGCCGTGCTGTTCAAGGACGTGACCGAGCGCGTCAGCGCGGAAGGGGCACTGCACCAGCTCAACGAGACGCTCGAGCAGCGGGTGGCCGATGCCCTTGCGCAACGCGAACATGCCGAAAGCGCCCTGCGCCAGGCGCAGAAGATGGAAGCGGTAGGCCAGCTGACCGGCGGTCTCGCGCACGATTTCAACAACCTGCTCGCCGGAATCACCGGCGCGTTCGAACTGATCGGACGTCGTCTGGTTCAGGGGAGGCTCGACGAGGTCAACCGTTACGTCGATGTGGGCCTTGGCGCGGCACAGCGCGCTGCAGCCCTGACCCATCGGCTGCTCGCATTCTCGCGGCGGCAAACCCTGTCTCCCCGACCGACCCACGCCAACCAGCTCGTGGCAGACTTCATCGATCTGGTGCGGCGCACGATGGGGCCTGCGATTTCGGTCGGCGTTGAACTTGATCCGGACCTGTGGCCAGCGCTGGTCGATGCGAACCAGCTCGAAAACGCCCTGCTAAATCTGTGCATCAACGCCCGCGACGCCATGCCGGACGGCGGGCAGCTGTCGATCTGGACGGGCAACGTGACCCTCGACGAGGAAGGCGCTCGCAAGCGTGGGCTTGCGCCTGCCGACTATGTAACCATCACGGTCGGAGACACGGGCGTCGGCATCCCGCCCGAAGATCTCGACCGCGTGTTCGAGCCGTTCTTCACGACGAAGCCGACAGGCAAGGGAACTGGTCTAGGCCTGTCCATGGTCTACGGCTTTGCCCGCCAGAGCAACGGGCTGGTGCGCATCCGGTCCACCCCCGGGCTGGGCACGCAGGTGCGAATCTATCTGCCACGGCACGAAGGTTGCACCGATGCAACGGCCGAAGAACCGGTCGTGGGCGCACTTGATGGGCAGATCGGCGCGACCGTGCTGGTGGTCGATGACGAGCCAAGCGTGCGCATGATGATGATCGACGGGTTGCAGTTGATCGGCATGAAATGCATCGAAGCTGCAGACGGGGCTTCTGCGCTGGCCATGCTCGACCGGCATCCCGCGATCGATCTGCTGATCACCGACGTCGGCCTGCCCGGCGGGCTCAACGGCCGTCAGGTAGCAGACGAAGCGCGCCGGCGCATTCCCGCACTCGGCGTCCTGTTCGTGACCGGTTATGCCGACAGCGTGGTGCTGCAAAAGGGCTCCGAAGTCGAACTCGGGACCGACGTGCTGACCAAACCGTTCCTGATCGACGACCTGCAACGCAGGGCCGCGAGCCTGATTGCGAGTGGCGCAACCGAAGACCGCGGACAGGTCAGCCCGGCCTGATCCTTTCGAACAGATCGACCACGGTGTCCTCGTCGAGCGCATGCTCGCCATATCGAACGAACCCGAGCTTTGCAGCCAGAGAGACCGAGGCATCATTACCCCGCTCGATCATGCAGGCGACGCGCACTGCGTCGTGCGTGGCGTCGAACCAGTCCAGCGCAGCCCGCATCCCCTCCGCGGCATAGCCCTTGCCCCAGTGCTCTCGCGCCACGATCCAGCCGGCCTCGACGACATCGTCCATGCCCTTGCCGAAGCCGCGCATCGAATGGAACACGCCGAGCTGTCCGACAAAGGCTCCGGAAGTCCGTTCGTGTGCCAGAAAGAGGCCGTAGCCGTAGAGATGCCAGCATCCGGCCGCGCGCATCGCGCGGGAGAACATGTCGGTGGTCGGATCGTCTGGCCGGGGGCCGAGAAAGCGGTGCACCTCGGGATCGGCAACGAGATCGCGCAGCAGCAGGTAGTCCTCGCGGCCGGGCACCGACAGTATCAGGCGTTCGGTAGTGATCGTGGTCATCGCGTCAGAGCAGCACATCGAGCCCATGCAATGCAAGGCCGACAAGCCCGCCCACCAGCGTTCCGTTGATGCGGATGAACTGGAGGTCCCGGCCGACTGCGCCTTCGATGCGATCGGTTACGGTCCTGGCATCCCAGCGTTTGACCGTTTCCGAAACGAGGCGGACGATTTGGGCTCCGTAGCGGGTCGAAATGCCGACAAGCGTGCGCCGGGCAAAGCGGTTGACGACTTGTTGCAGGCGCACGTCCCGCTGCAGTGCCTGACCGAGTTCTGCCAGACTCGCCCCGAACTGCCCGCCGAGCGCCCCTTTCGGATTGCGCACAACCTGCAACAGACGCGCGCGGCCGCGTTCCCACATTCCGTCGAGCCAGCGGCCGAACGCGGGATTGGCGAGCACCTCGCGCTTCATGCGCTCGACCCTGGCCTTCATGTCCGGATCGTGGACCAGATCATGCGCGAGCGTCTTGAGGCCTTCCTCGATCTTCCGGCGCAAGGGATGGTCGGGAACCACCAGCGTCTCGGCCAGCAGCTTGTAGAGGCCATCGAGGATGGCGTTGGCGAGCTTCTCGTCGAGCCCGGTCCAGCGCAGGATGGTGTTCGCCCGCTCGTGGATGGTTGACTGGATCAGCGGCTCATTGGCCTCGATCGTCTCCGCCGCCTTGCGGATCAGGCTTTCGATCACCGGCATGTGCCGGCCATCGGCTATCGCGGCACCGAGCAGTTGCCCCAGCAGCGGCGCGAGATCGAGCTTCTCCAGTTGTGAGCGCAAGGCCCCCTTGGCCAGCCCGCCAAGCTCTTCGGGATCGAGCGATTCGAGGACGTCGGCCAGCAATCCCGCCGCTCCGTCCCGCAGTCGGCTTTCGCCCGTCCGGGGATCGGCAAGGAACGCACCGGCAGCGGCAGCGGCATTCACCGCACCCATGCGACGGGCGACCACCTGCGGAGTCAGGAAGTTGGCCTGCAGGAACGCGGCCATCGTATCGGCGATGCGGTCCTTGTTCTCGGGAATGATCGCGGTGTGCGGGATCGGCAGGCCGAGCGGGTGGCGGAACAAGGCGGTAACCGCAAACCAGTCAGCCAGGCCGCCGACCATGGCCGCCTCGGCAAAGGCCCGGACGAAGCCGAGCGCCGGGTGCAGGCCTTCAAGACGACGCGTGACGATGTAGATCAGCGCCATTGCGACAAGCAGGCAGGTCGCGACGATCCGCATGCGCCGGGCACGATCCGCAGGCGATTGTCCGGCGCGCTTCGGTATCGGGCGGCCGGGGCCGCTGGTGGCCGAAACGGGTGGTTCGGCAGGGTGAGGCAATTCGGCGGTCACTCCGCCGGAAATGCCTCGTGCTGCGGTTCGTTCCGATGCGCGGAGATGACCGGCTGCGCGGGCGCCGTTGCTCCCGCCGATGGTTCATGGCCGAGCACCTTGCGGGCCAGCCATGGTCCGATCCGCTTTTCGATGCCATCGGCAATGCTGAAGCCCGCCGGCACGATCAGCAGCGTGAGCGCGGTCGACAGGGTCAGGCCGCCGATCACCACAACGCCCATCGGCGCCCGCCACCCGCCGTCGCTGCCAACCGAGACCGCCGTCGGGATCATGCCCGCAACCATTGCCACCGTGGTCATGATGATCGGCTGGGCACGCTTGTGACCCGCCTCGGTGATCGCGGCGAGCTTGTCCTTGCCGGTCGCCATTTCCTCGATCGCGAAATCGATCAGCAGGATCGAGTTCTTCGCGACGATGCCGAACAGCATGAGGATGCCGATGAACACCGGCAACGACAGCGCCTGCCCCATCAGCCAGATCGCGATCAGGCCGCCAAGGGGGGCGAGGAACAGCGACCCCATGTTGACCAGCGGCGAGATGAAGCGGTGATAGAGCAGCACCAGCACCGAGAACACGAGCAGGATGCCCGAGGCGACGGCGATGACGAAGTTCTTCATCAGCTCGGCTTGGAACTTGTCTTCGCCGGCCGCGGTGTTGGACACGCCCTGCGGCAGGTTCTGCATCACCGGCAGCTTCATGATCGCGGCCATGGCATCGCCCTTGACCACTCCCGGAGGAAGGTCGGCACCCACGAAGACGCGGCGGCTCTGGTTGTAGCGCTGGATCTGGGTCGGGCCTGAACCGAAGCCGATCTCGGCCACCCGTGACAGCGGCACCGACCCGCCGGAAGCCGTCGGAACCGGCAGGTTCTCGATGGTCGAGAGGTCGCGGCGCGAGGATTCGGGAAGCTTCACCCGGATCGGCACCTGACGATCGGACAGCGAGAACTTCGCGCTGTTCTGGTCGATCTCGCCCTGCGTGGCGATACGGATCACCTGGCTCAGTGTCTGGGTGTTGACGCCGAGGTTCGCCGCGAGATCGAGCCGCGGCTTGATGATCACTTCCGGACGGCGCAAGTCGGCGCTGATGCGCGGGGCCACGACCAAGGGCAGAGCGCTCATCTGGTCGACAAGGGTCTGCGCGGTCTTCTGCAACTGGTCCGGATCGGAGCCGGCCAGCATGATGCTGATCGGACGGCCCGAGCCACCACCCGGGCCGCCGGGGCCCTGCGCCTGGAAGTTCGCGCGAATGTCGGGAATTGCCTGCAGCTGTGGTGTCAGCTCGCGCTCGAAATCGAGGCTCGTGCGCTTCCGGTCCGGCCGGAGATTGACATAGATGTTGGCGCGCGCCTCGCGCACCGAGGCGAGCTGGGATTCGACTTCCTGCTGCTTGGCCAGCAAGGCAACCACTTCGGCAACCTTGCGCTCGGTCTGCTGCAGCGTCGTGCCCGGCACCATCTCGATGGTGACCGTGCTGGAATCGCTGTCTGCGTCGGGGAAGAACTGGGCCGGGATCGACGCGAACATGATCAGCGTCAGGGCGAATGCGCCCACGCCGATGCCCATCATCCACAGGCGGTGATCGCGCAAGCGCGCGCGGAAGCGACGGCGCGGATGTTCGGCGCGGTAGGCCTTGGCCTTCGACGTATCGAGCGACCAGCCGAGCACCTTCATGTACTTGTCCATCCACGGCCCGCCGCCGTGCTCGGCCTCGCCATGGGCCTGCAGGAAGTAGGCCGCGATCATCGGCGTGATCATGCGCGCGACAAGCAACGAGAACAGCACCGAGATGACCACGGTAAGGCCGAAGTTCTTGAAGAACTGGCCCGACACGCCCGGCATCAGCGCAACCGGGAAGAACACCGCCACGATCGAGAACGTGGTCGCAACGACCGCCAGACCGATCTCGTCAGCGGCATCGATGGCCGCCTGATAGGCGGTCTTGCCCATTCGCATGTGTCTGACGATATTCTCGATCTCGACGATCGCGTCGTCGACGAGCACCCCCGCTACCAGACCCAGCGCCAGCAGCGACATCTGGTTGAGCGTGAAGCCCATCAGGTCCAGCACCCAGAAGGTCGGGATCGACGACAGCGGGATGGCCAGGGCCGAGACGATCGTCGCGCGCCAGTCGCGCAGGAACAGGAACACCACCACGACCGCCAGCACGGCGCCCTCGACCATCGCGTTCATAGACGAACGGTATTGGTCCTTGGTGTAGTTTACCGAGGTGAACAGCAACTCGAAGTGGATCTTGCCACCCTGCTCCTGCTCGATCTTCTTCATTTCCTTGAGCGCGCCGTCGTAGACCGAGACGTCGGATTCGCCGCGCGCGCGAGAGAACGAGAAGGTCACGACGCCCTTGCCGTTGAACTTCGCGATGGATGTCAGTTCGCTGTAGGAATCGCGCACATCGGCAACGTCGGCGAGGCGGACAGTGCGATTGCCGGAAAGGGCGATCTCGGTCTGTGACAGGTCGTAGGCAGACTTGGCGTTGCCCAGCACGCGGACCGACTGGCGCGAACCGGCAACTTCGGTCTTGCCGCCGGCAGCGTTGATGTTGACCTGGCGCAGTGCCGCGTTGACCTGGCTTGCGGTCACGCCAAGCGCCTTCATCTTCATCGGATCGAGCGTGACCGCAATTTCGCGGTTCACCCCGCCCGAGCGGCTGACCTCGGCCATGCCGGGCACCGTCAGCAATCGCTTGGCGATCGTGTCGTCGATGAACCACGAGAGCTGCTCGATGGTCATGTCGTCGGCCTGGACCGCGTAATAGGCGATCGGGTTCGACGAGGTTTCGACCTTGAACACCTGCGGCTCGAGAATGCCTTCGGGCAGGTCCGAACGGATCTGGTCTACCTGGTTCTTGACCTCGTTGACCGCGGCATTGATGTCCTGCCCGATCTTGAACTGGACCTGGGTCTGGCTGCTGCCTTCCGATGCGGTCGAAGTCAGCGTGTCCACGCCGGCGATCGAACGGACAGCCGATTCCACGCGCTGCGTGATCTGGTTCTCGATTTCGGTCGGTGCAGCGCCGGGCTGGCTGATCTGGACGATGACGACCGGGAATTCGATGTCGGGATTGTCCTGGACCTTCATCTGCATGAAGGACACCAGCCCCGCGAGCGTCAGCCCGAGGAACAGCACGATCGGCACGACCGGGTTGCGGATGCACCAGGCCGAGATGTTCTGGAAGTTCATCGCCAGCCCTTACTTCTGAACGACCGGTCGGACCTTGTCCCCGGGGTTGAGGAAGCCGCCCGCTCTCAGAACCACGCGTTCCCGGCCGGACAGCCCTTCGACAACGGCAATGCCCCGCGCACTGACCTCACCGGTCTTGACCGGACGGCGCACGGCCTTGTTGTCACCGTCGATGACGAAGACATACGAGCCCTTGTCGTCCGAAAGGATCGCCGATTCCGGCAGCAGGGGCGCGGTGATCATGCCAGAGGTCAGGGTCGCCGTGGCAAAGCCGCCGGGACGCAGGGCATTGTCATAGCTCAGCGCGATACGGGCGATGCCTTCGCGGCTGGTCTGGTCGATCGTCGGCGAAAGCTGCCAGACCTGTCCTGAAAAGGCCCGCGTCGTGCCGACCGGCGTCACTTCGGCGCTCGCTCCGACCGAAAGGCGCGCGAGATCGGCTTCGGACAGGCGCGCCTGCATTTCCATCTGGCCGTCGCGGGCCATGGAGAACAGCACGCCGGCACCGGGGCTGACGACCTGCCCGGGTTCCGCCGCGCGCGTCAGCACCAGGCCCGAAGCAGGCGCGACGATGTTGAGACGGGCAGCGCGCGCGCCGAGTTCGCCAAGGCTCGCGCGGGCAACCCGCACCCGAGCCACGGCAGCATCGCGCGTTGCGGTCAAACGGTCGACGTCAGCCTTCGAGATGAAGCCGCGCTCGACCAGCTTGAGCGCACGATCGAGATTGGCCTGAGCCAGCCGGGCATCGGCTGCGGCGACTTCGACATTGGCGGCCTGGCTGGCGATCTGCTGGCTTTGCACCGAGCGGTCGATCACGGCGAGAACCTGCCCGGCCTTGACCCAGTCACCGGCATCCACCAGCACCTGGACAATCTGGCCGCCTTCGCCCGCCACGCCCACCGGCATTTCCCGACGCGCAGCGATGGTACCGCTGGCGGTAATGCTGCGAGGTATCGTTGTGGTGCCGGGCACGACGACCGTGACCACCTGCGCCTGCGCGTTCTTGCCTTCGTCGGGAGCGGCACTGTCGCCGGAATGCATGAAGAACCACACGCCGATCAGCGCGGCAGCGATGAGGCCGCCAATGACCCACAGCCGCCGCGTGGAAGCGGGGTCTTGTGGCTCTCCGTCGGACTGCGGAAGCGCGCCGGTCATATTGATGGTGGTTTCGTAATTCATGTCTGTCACTGCCTTCGTCCCATGGCGGGGCGAGGGCGGGCCCCTTGTAACTCGAGTAGGTGTGTTATCTTCATAACGCACTTGCCGCAAGCACGCGGCGCCGCCTTCTGGCAGCTACCTCGCGTCCAATAGACACCCTTCCGACAAGGCGCAATTCCGTCTCGACGAAGGACTTAAGCCGAATTGGACTCCGTGTCTTTCTTGCACCTGTAACTTTTTGTAACCGGTCCGGTATCGAAAGGCGCGCATTGGTTCAGGTCGCGCGCCCTGAAAAGATGACCCAAAGAACAACGGCCGCCTCCCGAAGGAAGCGGCCGCCGCGGATGGAGCTGGTTGGGAGATCAATACTTGAGCTGGCGCTCATACAGATCGCGGTAATGCTGGATGCGGGTAACCCTCAGGCCCTGCATTCCCGAACGGTCGACCGCGCGCTGCCACGAGGCGAACTCCTCGAGCGTGAGGCCATAGCGCTCGCAGACCTCGTCGATGGTCAGAAGTCCGCCGTTAACGGCAGCGACAACCTCGGCCTTGCGACGGACGACCCAACGGGTCGTGTTCGCCGGGGGCAGACTGTCGATGGTGAGCGGCTCACCAAGCGGACCGATGACCTGGGCCGGACGGATTTTCTGGTTCTCGATCATGTCAGTCTCGTGCTTCGGCGCGGCCTTGCCGCGTCACGTTCTGTGTGGCGAAGGCTGTGCCCAAGGTTGCTTTGCCATTCGCTGAAGAGTTTGGGTTAACGACCCGTTCATGCGCCGGAACGCCCGAATTTGCGGACGCAAGGAAGCTGGCTGCACCCTGGTGGAAGCTGCCGATTGCACCCTGTTCGTCCTCGCCCAGGAACTGCAAGGTCCGGCGCAGATCCTGTGATGCGGTGATCCGTGCGCACAACATGTGCCACGACAGCGGCCTTAGCGCAGCCCCGCCCTCGAAAGCCGCATCGCCGCTGGTGAAAGCAGCCGGATTGTTGAAGCTCATGTCCATTGCCAGAAGACTTAGACCCAAGATGGCTAAGGTCTGGTAAAGGCCCTGTTTAGCGGTTGTTCATTCTGGCTTGCGTCGGCCCCACCCTGGCACGCTTTGCGCTTCAGCAGGAAAAAGCCTATGGGCGCGCAATGCTCGATACCGCTGCCCTTCCCGACCTTTTCGACTTGTCCGCACCACTCAAGGCGCGGCGCATCGTGGTTGCCATGTCGGGCGGCGTGGACAGCTCCGTGGTTGCGGGCATCGCCGCTGCCAGTGGCGCCGAAGTGATCGGCGTGACGCTGCAGCTCTATGACTACGGCGCGGCAACCGGCCGCAAGGGCGCATGCTGCGCCGGCGACGACATCCGCGATGCGCGCGCGGTCGCCGACCGTCTGGGCATCGCGCATTATGTGTTCGACCACGAATCCAGCTTCCGCGAGGAAGTGGTCGAGCGCTTTGCCGACGACTATCTCAACGGTCGCACCCCGATCCCCTGCGTTCGCTGCAACATGGGGCCAAAGTTCACAGACTTGCTGGCGATGGCGCGCGAACTCGGCGCGGATTGCCTGGCCACGGGGCATTACGTGCGCCGGGTCATGGGCGCTGCTGGCGCCGAACTGCATCGAGCCGTCGATCCCGCCCGCGACCAGTCGTACTTCCTTTACGGCACCACCGAATCCCAGCTCGATTACCTGCGGTTCCCGCTGGGAGGGCTGCCCAAGACCGAGACGCGTCGGATCGCCGAAGAACTGGGTCTCGTCGTCGCCGCCAAGCCCGACAGCCAGGACATCTGCTTCGTGCCGGATGGCGACTACGCCAAGATCGTCCGCGCGGTGCGTCCCGAGGGAGACGCGCCCGGCGAGATCGTGCACGCGGCCAGCGGCGAGGTGCTCGGGCAGCATCGCGGCATCATCCATTACACGGTCGGCCAGCGGCGCGGGTTGGAGATCGGCGGGCAGCCCGAACCGCTTTACGTCATCGGCCTCGATGCGCCGCAGCGCCGGGTGCTGGTCGGGCCACGCCAGATGCTCGCCGTCAGCCGCGCCAAGATCATCGAGACGAACCGCATCGGTCCGCTCCCGGCGGGCCCCCTGACGGCCAAGGTCCGCTCGTTGGCCAAGCCCGTCCCGGTCGAACTGGAAGGGCCGCTCGGAGAAGGTGCGA
Organism: Novosphingobium jiangmenense; assembly: GCF_015694345.1. Taxonomy (GTDB): domain Bacteria; phylum Pseudomonadota; class Alphaproteobacteria; order Sphingomonadales; family Sphingomonadaceae; genus Novosphingobium; species Novosphingobium jiangmenense. The sequence goes on along the minus strand of NZ_JADQDC010000004.1, from coordinate 289,617 downwards.
CGGCTGAGATCCGCTTTCTCCAGCCGGAGTTCGGCGTCGCCCCCGGTCAGGCCGCCGTGCTCTATGCCGGCGAACGCGTCGTCGGCGGTGGCTGGATCGATTCGACCGAGCGCTGGGAAGCCTGAGCGGCTACTTCCACGGCTCGAGCACGCAGCCTGGACCTTCGCGATAAGTTGCGGTCTGGCTGAACACGAGGGCGAAGCGCGCGGTCACGCTCCTTGCCTCGGCGTTCTCGCTCAGCGTCACCAGTTCCATGCCGGGCTCGAAGTCCTTGCGGCAATCCGACAGTTCGCGCCCGCCGACAAAGCGGCACGAGCAGGCGACGCGCGCGCCATAGCTTGCACCCGTCGTCGCATAGCCGCGAATCGCCGACCAGAATGTCGCCAGCAGCGCCAGCACGATCACCAGCAGGATCAGTGCCGCGCGCAGGCGCCAGCTGCGCCTGGGCGCGATGGTCAGCGACGGAGCTGTGGGGGAACTGTGGTTGCCGGTTGCCATGACTGCCGATTCTGGTCGAAAGGACTGGCCCGATGGCCCGCCGCTCGCTCTCCCTTATCGTGACCCTCGCGCTGCTGCCAGCCGTGGCAGCCTGTTCGCAGGGGAAGAACGCGCCTGACGGCCCGCCGCCGGTCTCCGAAGCCGCGCTCAAGGCGGTGGTCAAAGACCCCGGCACCAACCGGGACAAGCTCGCCCGCGCCGTCGATGCCCTGTTCGCTCCCGAAATGGGCGAGACGCGCGCGGTGATCGTGATGAAGAACGGCCGCATTGTCGCCGAGCGCTACGCCGAGGGCTATCACGAGAACACACGGTTCGTGAGCTGGTCGATGGCCAAGTCGGTCACCGGGGTGATGATCGGCATGCTCGTTTCCGATGGTCGCCTGCGGCTTGACGAGAGCGCACCGGTTCCGGCCTGGCAGCGCCCGGGCGATCCGCGCGGCGAGATCACCCTGCGCCAGTTGCTGCAGATGCGGTCGGGTCTGCGCCATTCCGAGGCGATAAATCCGGTCTACGAATCCGATGAAGTGCGCATGCTCTTCCTCGACGGTCGCGACGACATGGCGCGCTATGCCGAGGACCAGCCGCTGGAGGCAGAGCCGGGGCGCAAGTTCGAGTACTCTTCGGCGACCAGCGTGATTCTGGCGGACCTCGCCGCCCGCGTGCTTTCGCCTGCGCCTGATCCCGAGAGCCGCCGCCGCGCCGTGGCAGACTATCTGCGCACGCGGCTGTTCGAACCGGCGGGCATGAAGTCGATGCTGCCCGAATTCGACGCATCGGGCACGCTGATCGGTGGTTCGCTGATCCACGGCACCGCGCGCGACTGGGCCAGGTTCGGCGAGTTCCTGCGTAACAAGGGCTCGGTCAAGGGCGCGCAGATCATCCCGCGCCAGTGGATCGAGTTCATGCTCACGCCCTCGCCGCGCGAGGCGCAGTATGGCGCGCAGATCTGGCTCAACCGGACACCGACGAACGGCGAATCCTCGCTCTTTCCGGAGCGTGGCCCGAGGGACCTGTTCTCGTGCATCGGCCATCTCGGCCAGTACGTGATGGTCAGTCCGAGCCGCGGCCTCACCGTGGTCCGCCTCGGCAAGACGCAGGACGACAAGCTGGCACCGGTCGTCGACGGACTTGCGGATATCGTCTCGCTGTATCGCTGAGAGCGAACTTCAAGGCAGGCGGAACAGGCCCTCGACCACTGTCACGCAATCGCCGCCGAGCAGCACACGGTCCCGTTCGAGACGACAGACGAAATCCGCCCCGCGCGCCGACGCCTGATGCGCAGTGAATTCCGTACGCCCAAGCTTGGCCGCCCAATAGGGCGTCAGGGCAGCATGGGCCGATCCTGTCGCAGCATCCTCGTCGATCCCGCCACCGGGCACAAACACGCGGCTGACGATGTCGGCGCCCGAAGCATGAGCTGTACCGGGCGCCGTTGCGATGAACTGCACGTCCCCGAACCGGAGCAGCGCCTTGAAATCCGGGGCCAGCGCGAGCACCTCGTCGGCGGTGGCATAATGGAAGATGTTGTAGCCATCACCCTGCCAAACCTCGTCCGGTTGCCCCGGCCCCAGCAACGGCACCGCCTCGTCAAACGCGCCGGGCGCAGTGGGCACGGCGGGGAGCGAGAGCACGTAGCGCTCGCCATCCCGCGACACTTCCAGAACGCCTGCCTTGCGGGTCGAGAAGGTCACCCGCCCCCGCATTGGGTCCTGCGCCAGCACGACATGACCCGAAGCAAGTGTGGCATGGCCGCACATCGCGACTTCGACAGCAGGCGTGAACCAGCGCAGTTCGAAATCCGCCGCACCGCTGTGGTCGGGCACGAGAAATGCGGTTTCGGCGAACATGTTTTCCGCGCCGATGGCCTGCAGCGTTGCATCGTCGGGCCAGGCTTCCAGCATCATCACCGCCGCCTGGTTGCCGCCGAGCGCGCGGGCGGTGAAGGCATCGACGTGGAAGTAGGGGACCTTCGAATCGCTCACGCGCCGGGTGCTCCTTGCGCCAGGATGGCCGGGCTGGTGCCGTCAGGTCCGGGATTGAGCAGGTTTTCAGCGCCCATCATGTCCTCGTCGACCAGCCCTTCCGGATCGGGGTGGATGAGAATTTCGACACCGGGGAATTCCGCCGTCAGCTTGTCCTCGATCTCGTCCATAACACGGTGGGCTTCGGTCACGGTCATGCGTCCGTCGACCCAGACATGGAACTGGACGAAATCGCGGTTGCCGCTGGTGCGGGTTCGCAAGTCGTGCAGGCCCTTGAGTTCCGGATGCTGGGCAACAACCTCAAGGAACCGCTCGCGCTTTTCGAGTGGCCATTCGTGGTCCATCAGCTGCTCGATCGCTTCCTGCGAGGCACCCCATGCGCCCCAGCCGAGCCACAGCGCGATGCCGAAGGCGAAGACCGCGTCCGCGCCCTTGATGCCGACGTAGGTATCCAGCACCAGCGCCGCGATCACCGCGAGGTTGAGGAACAGGTCCGACTTGTAATGCACATTGTCGGTGCTGATCGCGAGGCTGCCGGTCTGGCGGATCACGTGACGCTGGTAGGCCAGCAGCGCGACCGTTGCGGCCAGCGCGATCGTCGAGACGATCACGCCCGATTCCGCTTCGGCTACTTGCGCAGACCCGAGGAACTGGCCGACGGCGCGGAAGGCAAGGCCGATCGCCGAGATCGAGATCAGCACGACCTGAAACATTGCAGCGAGCGCCTCGGCCTTGCCGTGCCCGAAGCGGTGGTTGTGGTCGTCAGGCTGCGAGGCGACCCAGACGCCCATCAGCGTGGCGAGGCTGGCGACGAGATCGAGCGCAGTGTCTGCCAGCGAGCCGAGCATGGCCGTGGACCCCGTGGAGATCACCGCCCACGCCTTCATGCCCACGAGCAGCACCGCCACAGAGATGCTGGCAAGCGCCGCCTTGCGGTTGAGATCGTTGTGCGCGTCGGTGCGGGTCATGTCCATGATTCAGAGCCTTAAGGGTAAAGCAGGGTGCTGGTCCAGCCGCCCGCGCCATCGCCGACGAAGCGGCGGCGTTCGTGCAGGCGATAGTCGCGATCCTGCCAGAACTCGATAGCGGAGGGCGTCACGCGATAGCCCGACCAGTGCGCCGGGCGGGGCACGTTGCCATCGGGGTACTGCTCGCGCAGTGCGGCAACGCGGTCGAGATAGACCTGGCGATCCGGCAGCGGGCGCGACTGGTCCGACGCGGCTGAGCCGAGACGTGATTCGGGATGGCGGCTGGCGAAGTAGGCGTCGGCCTCTGCCGCCGTCACCTCGGCGATCGTGCCTTCGATGCGGATCTGGCGGCGCAGCGATTTCCAGTGGAACAGCAGCGCGACATTCGGATTCGAGGCCAGCTCTCCGCCCTTGCGGCTGTGGAAGTTGGTGTAGAACACGAAGCCGTCGGGACCGTGGCCTTTCAGCAGCACCATGCGTACCGACGGGTGACCGTGAGGCGTGGACGTGGCGAGGGCCATCGCGTTCGGATCATTGGGCTCGCTGGCCTTAGCTTCGGCAAACCACGATTCGAAGATCGCGAAAGGATCGTCGTGGGGGATCGCGTCGGAATTCTGTTCAGGTTGCACCGGGATTTCCTGAAGGGGGTTTACGGGGTTTACACTGTCCTGAAAAAAGGCGTCAGGGGCGGTTCGGGCGAAGTCTTTGCACGAGAGCGGCCTCCGCCTTCGCGGGGACTCTGCGCTTCGGGCAGAGGTTTTCCATGACCGGGATCAATTGCATGGAACCGACCTACTCCTCCCGCGCAATGTAGGAAAGGCAACCTTGCGGGCAGGCCTCGCAAATCCTAGCTAGGGAGCCATGGCCGATCCGTATTCGATCCTGGGAGTTCCGCGCAGCGCAAGCGAGAAGGACATCAAGTCTGCCTATCGCAAGCTCGCAAAGGAACTGCACCCGGACACCAACAAGGACAATCCCAAGGCGGCGGAGCGCTTTTCCGAAGTGACCCGCGCCTATGACCTGCTGTCCGACAAGGACAAGCGGGCCAAGTTCGACCGCGGTGAAATCGACGCCGATGGCAATCCGACCGGACCGTTTGGCGGTGGTTTCGGGGGCGGTGGTGGCTTTGGCGGTCACCAGGGCGGGTTCCGCCACGACGGTGGCTTCGAGGGCGGCTTCGGTGGCGGCGGCCCCGACATCGGCGACATCTTCGAAGGCCTGTTCGGCGGGCGCGGCGGAATGGGCGGCGGCTTCGGTGGGGGCGGCGGCGCGCGTCGCGGTCCTCCACCCAAGGGCGCCAACGTGAACTATCGCCTGCAGGTCTCGTTCGTCGACGCGGCAACGCGCGCCAACCAGCGCATCACGCTGTCGGATGGCAAGACCATCGACCTCAAGCTGCCCGCCGGGATCGAATCCGGCCAGCAGATGCGGCTTGGCGGCAAGGGCGAACCAGGCCCCGGCGGCAACGGCGACGCCATTGTCACCATCGAGATCGGCAGCCACCCGTTCTACGAGCGGGACGGCGACAACATCCGGCTCGACTTGCCGATCAGCCTTTCCGAAGCGGTCGGTGGTGCGAAGGTAAAAGTCCCGACGGTCGACGGCGCAGTGATGCTGACCGTTGCGCCCGGCAGTTCTAGCGGGCGCACGCTGCGCCTCAAGGGCAAGGGTTTCACCCGCAAAGACGGTACGCGCGGCGACCAGCTCGTCACCCTGCAGATCGACATTCCTGCCGACGATGCGGATCTGAATGCCCGTCTCGAGGGTTGGCAGGACATGCGCAACGTTCGCGACAAACTCGGGGTCTGAATGAAGGCGCCCGGCCAGCATCCGCCGGACGCGCGACCGCTTGTCGACATGCCCGACCTTTCGCCGGAGGCACGGCGCCGCGAAGCGCTGCGTTGGCGCTCGGGCCTCGCCGAGGCGCGCGAACGCCTAGGCCCGGGGAGCCGTGCCTGGGAAGTGGTCAAGCGCGTGTGGACCGGCGTATTCAACGACGGCTCGATCCATGCTGGCAACCTCGCCTACATGATCGTGATCGCGCTGTTCCCGTTCTTCATTACCGGCGCGGCGCTGTTCTCGTTCATCGGCGAGGCGAGCCAGCGCGCCGCCGCGATCGACACGGTGCTTATTGCCCTGCCCCCGGTGGTCGCCTCGACGATCGAGCCGGTCGCCCGCAGCGTGATCGAAGCGCGAACCGGCTGGCTGCTGTGGATCGGCGGCATCGTCGGCCTGTGGACAGTGGGCAGCCTTGTCGAGACGATCCGCGACATCCTGCGCCGCGCTTACGGCACGCGCTGGGAACACGCCTTTTGGCGCTATCGACTGGCCTCCACCGGCATAACCCTCGCTTCGGTGGTGCTGATCCTGCTGGCGATCTTCGCGCAGGTGCTGATCGGCGCGGCGCAGGAAGTGATCGAGGCGTGGCTGCCCCAGTTCGGCACTCTGGTCGACAGCCTTGCCCTCTCGCGCTTCATCCCGGCCGGCGTCCTCTACGGCGCGCTCTGGCTGCTCTTCATCTCGCTGACACCGGGTGCCTATCGCGGTCGCAGTTATCCCAAGTGGCCCGGCGCGCTGTTCGTGACGGTCTGGTGGATCGCGGTGACGACGCTGCTGCCGACCGCACTCCGGACCTTTTTCTCCTACGATCTCACCTACGGAAGTCTGGCCGGGATGATGATCGCCCTTTTCTTTTTCTGGCTGGTCGGCTTAGGGATGGTTGTGGGGGCCGAACTCAACGCCGCACTTGCCGAAACGCCGGAAGAGCGCGACATGCTGGGACAAGCCGACAATCGCGCACGCGCCTCGGCGGCGAGCGCCGGGAACGAAACAAGAAGCGAGAACGAAAACGCATGACCGGACTTATGCAAGGCAAGCGCGGCCTGATCATGGGCCTTGCCAATGACAAGTCGCTCGCCTGGGGCATCGCCAAGCAACTGCACGAACATGGCGCCGAACTGGCCTTCTCCTATCAGGGCGAGGCGCTGGAAAAGCGCGTGCGCCCCTTGGCGGCAAGCCTTGGCAGCGATTTCCTGATCGAATGCGACGTGTCCGATATGGCCGCGCTCGACCAGACGTTCGAGACGCTGAAAGAGCGGTGGCCGACGATCGACTTCATCGTCCACGCCATCGGCTATTCCGACAAGAACCAGCTGCGTGGGCGTTTCTACGACACCACGCTCGACAACTTCCTGATGACGATGAACATCTCGGCCTACAGCCTCGTCGCCGTGACCAAGCGGGCGATGGAGATGATGCCGAACGGTGGTTCGATCCTGACACTGACCTATTACGGCGCGGAAAAGGTCGTGCCGCACTACAACGTGATGGGCGTGGCCAAGGCGGCGCTGGAAACCAGCGTGAAGTACCTCGCCAACGACTGCGGACCGGCGGGTGTGCGCGTCAATGCGATTTCGGCGGGGCCAATCAAGACGCTGGCCGCCAGCGGCATCGGCGACTTCCGCTACATCCTCAAGTGGAACGAGCTGAACAGCCCGCTGCGCCGCAACGTGACCATCGAGGACGTGGGCGGCGCGGGGCTGTACTTCCTGTCGGACCTGTCGTCGGGCGTGACCGGCGAGACGCATCATGTCGATGCCGGGTACCACACCGTCGGCATGAAGCAGGAAGACGCGCCGGATATCGCGCTGGGGTAATGCTCTCAGACTTCGTCATTCCCGCGAAGGCGGGAATGACGAAGTTATGGAATCCAGCCCCTTGCAGGCTTCAGGGCTGCGTGGGTGCAGGTGTGCCCGGAGCCTGTTCGCCCGCCTGCTCCCGCTCCCGCTCGCGCTTGAGCCTTGCCTCATATTCTTTCTCGATCTGCTCGACGCGCGCCTGTTCGGCGGCGGCATCGGCGTCGATGGTCTGGAGGCGCTTGGCGCGCTCTTCCTCGATCAGCTTGCCGAACTGGACGTCGGAGCCATTCTTCTTCTCGGAATAGGCGCGGTCGATCAGGCGGGTGAGGCAGCCGGTGGCGCCGCCAGCGCCGACCGCGGAGCACGAGTTGGTGCCGAAGTTGCCCACCGTCTCATAGGCGCGGACCTTCTGACTCCATGCCTGGTTGACCGGGGCGTTGGGGTTGTCACGCAGCGGCTTGGGGATGCGGAAGCGCTCGGCCTCGTCCTTGCGCGCGCAGACGGTGATCGTGTTGCCTTCGGACTTCGGACAGGGATCGTCGCCATAGACGATGAGCTGATTGACCTTTTCGCCCGATGGATCGAGCAGCGGCTGGTCGGCGCCTTGCGCAAAGGCCGGAGCGGCAAAGGCGCTCGAGAGCAGCAGGGCGGCAGGGATCAGGCGCTTCATCTTTGGTCTCCGGTCAGGCTCGCCCTGATATAGGGCGCGCGGGCTCTGAATGGTAGATGAAGGAGCGCACTTCCCTGCGCTGGATCAAATCCGCTTCGAAAGCGCGATGGCGGCGCGGCACCCCAAGCGGATGGCGTGGAACAGCACCGGATAGGCAGGCGCCTTTTCCGCCCCCGCCGCCAGCGCCGCATCGCGGTGCTCGCGCTCATCGTCGCGGAATTCGCGGATCATGGCGGCAAGTTCGGGGTCCTCGTCGCCGAGTTCCTCGAGCTGTTCGGTATAGTGCCGGTCGATCTCGGTCTCGATCGCGGCGGTGCACGCCATCGCCGCTTCGGGGCCGATCAGCGCGGTGGCTGCGCCCAGGGCAAAGCCTGCGGCCGACCATACCGGCTGAAGCGCCGTGGGACGCACGCCGCGCCTGGCGATCAGCGCATCGAACTTTTCGCGGTGACCGGCTTCCTGCTCGGCCATGGCGGCGATTTCCGCCGAGTGCGGGGCGCGGTTGCCCATGACGGCGAGTTGGCCTGCATAGATCCGCGTCGCGCCGAATTCGCCGGCCTGGTCGACGCGAAGCATTTCGGCGAACTTGGTCATGTCAGGCTCCCTTGCGGCTCTTGCCGAGCAGCGCGAAGACAAGGATCGCGCCTGCTGTAGAGATCAGGAAATTGAACCCGGCGAGGCTGATTCCGAAGAGGTCCCAAGGGGCAACGTCGCAGCGCACGACCGGCGCGTTCATGATCGCATCCAGCGGATTACCGCCGCCAGCAACGGTCGAACAGGCGGTGACGCCTTCCCACCAGCCATATTCGACGCCGGCATGAAACCCGCCGATCAGGCCGGAAATGCCGATGGCGGTAGCCGCGAGCGTCACCGCCAGATCGCCGGAGCCCTTGCCCTTCATCGTCAGCGCCAGAAGCGCCAGCACGATCGCGGCGATATGCGGATAGCGTTGCCACCAGCACATCTGGCAGGGGTAGAGCCCGAACACGTATTGCGAGATCAGCGCCCCGCCCATCAACGCGGCGGGGACGATCAGAGCGAGCGCGTAGGCGGCGTTGCGGGACTGCTGCGAGGTCATGGCCGGCGCCTTATTAGCGCTTCAGCTTGGCGGCAAGCGCGGCGCGGGGCTGGGTACGGTTCAAGGTCTGCACCGCGTAGTACAGCTGGAAATCCTTGATGTCCTTCGCCTTCAGCTCCTCGGGCGTCATCCGGAAGCGCGGGTCCTCGACCTTGTCCTTCTCGAGGTCCTTGTCCTCCACCTTGATCTCGTTCTGAAGATGCCGCTGCAGGTCGCTTTCGCGGTAGGTCATCTTCGCGCGCTTGCGCAGATCGGGATCGGAAATCTGCGGCACGGCGATGTCCGGATCGATGCCGCCTTCCTGGACCGAGCGGCCCGACGGCGTGTAGTAGCGGGCCGTGGTCAGCTTTACCGAGGTATTGCTGGTGAGGTTGAACTTGGTCTGGACGCTGCCCTTGCCGAAGCTGCGCTGGCCCATGATCACGGCGCGATGCTGGTCCTGCAGGGCACCTGCGACGATTTCCGATGCGGACGCCGAGCCTTCATCGATCAGGACGATCATCGGCACGCCCTTGGCGATATCCCCCTTGGTATCGATCTCGGCCGGATAGACCTCGGTGTCGCGCGCATAGCGGCCGCGCTGCGAGACAATGGTGCCGCGTTCAAGGAACAGGTCCGACAGGGCAATGGCTTCGTCGAGCAACCCGCCGGGGTTGCCGCGCAAGTCGAGCACGAGGCCGGTGACCTTGCCCCCGGTCTTCGCCTTGGCTTCATTCCATGCGCGCTGGACCGAAGTACCGACATCGGAACTGAAACTGGAGACCGAAATGACGGCGACGTTGCCCATCATTTCCAGCTCCACCGGCTTCAGTTCGATGATCTTGCGGGTGAGCGTCACGTCGAAGGGTTCGTCGCGACCGGGGCGGAACACGCTGAGCTTGATCTGCGTGCCCGGCGAGCCGCGCATCTGGTCGACAGCGTCATCCAGCGTGCCGCCATAGATGAGCTTGCCATCGAGGTGGGTGATGAAATCGCCCGCCTTGATGCCCGCCAGATCCGCCGGACTGCCCTTGGTCGGCGCGATGACCTTGACCGCGCCATCGTCCATCGTCACCGACAGCCCCAGCCCGCCATAAGCGCCGTCCATCTGGATGCGCAGGTTCTCGTCGGCGCGCTCGTCAAGATAGGCGCTGTGCGGATCGAGCGTGGCCAGCATGCCATCAATCGCGCCCTTGAGCAGCTTGTCGTCGTCGACCGGCTCGACGTAGCTCGACTTGATCCGTTCGTAGACCGCCATCAGCTTGGCAAAGTCGGGGCCGGATTGCGCGTCGACCGCGGCAAGGCCGGTGGTCGCAGCCGGGATCAGGGCAACGGCAGTAACAAGCGCGGTGGCGCGCAGCAGGGGGGCGAACTTCATTTGCCCGGGGGCCTTTCGCGAAGAGGCAGTCATTGCGGAGTTTTTATAACCCCCGCTGAATTAACACCAGATGAGGTTTTGGGACAGGGCGAGTGCCCTGCATCGACCAAAGGCGGATTCGGCCCGACCAGCGTCTTCAACTGCGCAAGTCGAGCGGGTTGACCGGCGTGCCATCGCGGCGGAGTTCCACCGTCAGCACCGGACGGCCCGGTCCGGCGATTCCCAGCGGCGAGCCCTGCACGACCTTGTCGCCCACCCGCGCGGCAACGCGGCCGAGATTGGTGACGAGCGTGGTCCATCCGCCGGAATGCTCGACGATCACGATGGTGCCATAGCCGCGATAGGGCCCGGCGAAGGCGACGCGACCGTCGGCGGGGGAGACCACCTGTGCGCCGCCTGCAGGGGCTAGGGAGACACCGGTCGTCAGACCCGTTGGCGATTGTGCTCCGAAGCCGGAAACGAGACGACCGGATACCGGCATGATCCACGCGAGCTTCGGGGAGGAGGTGGCCGTCATCGGCGGCGGGGCGTCGACGGCCTTGAGGACCTCGCCCGGACGCGTCGGTGGCAGCACCGGTCCGGGAAGTGCGGCGAGTTGCTGGCGCAAGGCACCATCGGCCTCAAGCTTGCCCATCAGGCCGGACAGATCGCGCGTCTGCTCTGCCAATGCCAGCGCGCGATCCGATTCCTGCGCGGCGACGCCTTGCGCCGCGCGCGATGCAAGGCGCTGGCGGCTTTCGAGCGCGGCAAGTTCAGTGCGCCGGGCGCTGAGCGACTTTTCACCTTCGCGCAGTTGCGTCGCGGCAAGGCGCGCTTCGTCCTGCAGCTTGCGGCCACGGACGATCTCGGCGCGCAGGGAAGCGGTGCGGCGCTGCACTTCGGGGAGCATGGTCTCCATCACCGCGCGCAGGTGAATGGTGTCTCGCACGGAATCGGCGCGAACGAGGCTGAAGGCGAGTGGGCGGCGGGCCATCATCTGCAGCGCGGCGGTGAGGCGCACGACCGGCTCCTGCCGCTCCGCCATGCGATTTCGCAGGGTCTCGCGCTGACGGTCGATCAGCACGATCCTTGCCTGCGCGAGCTGGATCTCGGCCTCGGACTGTTGGATACGGGCAGCTACGGCGGCAGCTTCACGGGCGGTGCGATCAGCCTCGGCAGTGGCTTTCAGTGCAGCCTGTTCGAGCTGTTCGGCGCGGGTGCGTGATTGCGCGAGTGCCTGCCCGGCGCGGCGCAGGACTTCGCCTGCCTCACCGGCATCGGCATAGGGCGTCGCCTGCTGCGCCGTCACCTGCCAGCCGAGCACTCCTGCAAGGCCCAGGCAGATGAAAACGAAAGCAAGGCGTGACGTCATGCCGCCACTATCCTTCGCGGTGATAGGGATGACCAGCAAGAATGCTGGTGGCGCGCCAGAGCTGTTCGGCAAGCATGGCGCGCGCCATCATGTGCGGCCAGGTGGCCTTGCCAAACGCGATCAAAAGGTCGGCTGATTCTCGCAAGGGATCGTCATGACCGTCCGCCGCACCGATCAGGAAGCGGCATTCGCGCACGCCATCGTCTCGCCAGCGGCCAAGGATCGCGGCGAACTCGCTGGAGGTGAGCTGCTTGCCGCGTTCATCGAGCGCGACGGTGCGCGAAGGCGTTTGCGATGGCGTGGGGATTGAGCCGCCACGGTCGGGCAGTTCGGTCATCTTCCAGCCCCACGAAATGCGCTTGGCATAACGCTCGACCAACTCCGCCTCCGGCGAACGGCCGATCTTCCCGCGGGCGATGACGTGGAGCAGCATGGAAACGGTCTAGCGGGGATTGGGCTGCGTGAGAATCCCCGATCCATCCCTTCAGTTCGTCGTCCCCGCGCAGGCGGGGATCCAGAGTGCGCGAATTGTCGTCGCAAAACGACGAAGTTTTAGTGCGCCGGATTCCCGCCTGCGCGGGAATGACGAAAACGGCTTACGCCGCGCCAGCGTCTCCGAAGGCCCACATGCGTTCGAGGTTGTAGAACGTGCGCACTTCCGGGCGGAAGAGGTGAACGACGACGTCGCCCGCATCGATCAGCACCCAGTCCGCCGCCGGAAGACCCTCGATCCGCACGTGGCCGAAACCACCGTGCTTGATCCGCTCGGCCAGCTTCTGCGCCATGGCAGCGACCTGACGGGTCGAGCGGCCCGAGGCGATCACCATGTAATCGGCCACGGAGCTCTTGCCCTCGAGCGGGATGGAAACCACCTCCTGCGCCTGATCGTCGTCGAGCGACTGCAGCACGAGATCGTGCAGCGCGGCGGGGGTATAAGGAGTCTTGGGAGCGGTGCCGGCATTGGCCGACAGCGGTTGTACGCTGGTCATGATGCGCGAAATGGCCTCCGTGGCTCAAGAGTCAAGTGATAACGGTTGGAACGCGCAAGAGTTTCTATGCTCCGCACTATGGCGGAACATGGATCAAGGTGTTGCGCGGTCAGGGTTTTCCTCGCCCGACAAGGCAATGCGTGACAGCATCGCGCATGGCCGCCGGTGCGTAGCGGCGGGACCAATCCGGGTCATGGGCGCGAATCGCGCTGGCCGACCGGTGGTCAGGATCGAAGCGAAGAATGGTCAGCGCCGGAGCGCTCCGCATTGCGCCGGAGACGAACCGCCCGGGCCGCTGGCGCCAGCGGCGCAGCCAGGCCATGGCAGGACTTGCCAAGGCAGCCGAATCATAACCCGGACGGGCGATCACCGCAATCGGCATCTCGCTCGCGATCTGCCGCCAGTGTTTCCACCTGTGGAACTGGGCAAGATTGTCCGCGCCCATCAGCCAGACGAAGCGGCGTTTGGGGTAGCGCCGCTTGATCGCGCGCAAGGTGTCGACGGTGAAGCGCGTGCCAAGTTCGCGTTCGATCGCCGTGGCGCGGATCGGGGCATTGCGGCTCTGTCGACGCGCCGAAGCCAGCCGCGCTGCGAGCGGGGCCATACCTTCGACCGGCTTGAGCACATTACCGGGGGAAACCAGCCACCACACTTCGTCCAGCCTCAGCGCTTGAAGCGCAAAGAGCGTGACGCGGCGGTGGCCGCCGTGCGCCGGGTTGAAGCTGCCGCCGAACAGGCCGGTCAGGGGCGCGGCGGGATTCCTCAGGGGCGAACCTGACCCGAGCCACGGACCAGCCACTTGTAGGTGGTGAGGCCTTCGAGCGCGACCGGGCCCCGCGCGTGCAGGCGACCGGTGGCGATGCCGATCTCCGCACCAAGGCCGAACTCGCCACCATCGGCGAACTGGCTGGAGGCGTTGTGCATCACGATCGCACTGTCGACTTCGGTGAGGAAGCGGTCGGCCACAGCCTGATCTTCGGTAACGATCGCGTCGGTGTGGCCCGAGGCATGGGCGGCGACATGGGCAAGCGCCTCGTCCAGCCCATCGACCACTGCGACCGAGAGGATCGCGTCGAGATACTCGGTGTCCCAGTCGTTGGCGGCAACGGGCACGATGCGCGGATCGATGGCGCGGGCGCGGGCGTCGCCGCGCAGCTCGCAACCCACATCGAGCAGAGGTTCGACAAGGCCGTGCGGATCGGGATAGGTCGCATCGATCAGCAGCGTTTCCATCGCCCCGCAGATGCCGGTGCGGCGCATCTTGGCGTTGAGTACGATCGCCTTGGCCATGGCCGGATCGGCAGCGGCGTGGACGAAGGTGTGGTTGATGCCATCAAGGTGGGCGAGCACGGGCACGCGGGCGTCGGCCTGGACGCGGGCGACAAGGCTCTTGCCCCCGCGCGGCACGATCATGTCGATCAGGCCGGCCGCCGCGAGCATGGCGCCGACGGCGGCTCGGTCCTGAGTGGGCATCAGTTGCACAGCATCGGCAGGCACGCCGCCCTCGACGAGGCCCGCAACCAGCGCCTTGTGGATTGCGCGGTTGGAGTGGACGGCTTCGGAACCGCCCCGCAGGATCGTGGCGTTGCCCGAGCGTACGCAGAGCGCGGCGGCATCCGCGGTCACGTTCGGACGGCTTTCGTAGATGATGCCGATGACGCCCACGGGGATGCGCAGGCGCTGCAGAACCATGCCGTTGGGGCGCGCGGCTTCCGAAATCACTTCGCCGACGGGATCGGCAAGGCTGGCCACCTGATCGACGGCATCGGCGATCCCGGCAAGCCGCTCGGGCGTCAGCTTCAAGCGGTCGAGCATGGCGCCGGTCAGGCCATTCGCCTCGCCATTGGCCATGTCCTGCGCGTTGGCGGCAAGGATTTCCGCCTCGGCGGCGCGCAGCGATGCAGCGGCAAGCTTGAGCGCGCGTTCCTTGGCTGGCGAATCCATCCGCGCCAACTGGCGCTGCGCCGTGCGGGCGGCGCGGGCGAGGCCTTCGACCAGATCGGTCACGGATTCGGGCTGCTGTGCGGGCTGACTGGACATGGGCTGCGCCCTAGCACCTGCGTTGCGCGATGTCATCCGGATGGGTGATTGCAGGGCGACTCGAAGCACTCGATAAGGCTGGATGTGCGCCTGCTTAAACCAGTGCAAACGATTCATCGGGGGACTCACACGCTTCGCCGCGCCTTTGCAGATTCGGATTCGCTAGTCGGGAACCCGCTGGCTAGTTCGCGCCGCGACGGGATCTGAATTAACCAACCAACGCAGATAAACGACGGGGGTCGCCTGCCTGTGCCATCGATAAAGCCTGCCCGCTTTGCGGCTGCGCCAGCTATGGCAAAGGAAGCGCTTGCGCGGGTCCGCAGCTGGTTTCCCGAGCGTGAGTTCTTCATGCGCTCGCAGGGTCAGGTCCGCTTCATCCGCATCTCCTCGCGCCTGCAGATGACTGTGGCCGGTGGCATTGCCGCAGCCGTGCTGCTGTGGCTGGTGGTCATGGCCGCAACGCTGCTTTCCACGTTCACCGCCTCGCGCGACCGGACGGCATTGCTCGAACGGGAAGCCGCAGTGGCCTCGGCAGAAAGCCGCGTGGCCAAGTATCGCGGCGGGCTGGAGGGCGTGGCCGACGATCTCAATCGCCGTCAGGACTTCATCGAGAAGGCCATCGAAGGCACCATCGGCGAACTGCCCAAGGACCTGCCGCAAGGCACCGTGTCCGACAGCAGCGGCGAGGCGCAGAAGACCGTGCGCAAGATCTCTATGGAACTGCCCGAGGCCAAGCGCCTTGCCGAAGTCGAGGCGCGCCAGCTCGCCTTCATCGAGCGGCTGACCCGGTTTGCCGATGCGCGTTCGGCGCAGGCCGAAACCGCGATCCGGCGCGTTGGCCTGAACCCGGCGATTCTCCGCGCATCCTCACGTGAGGGCCAGGGCGGTCCGCTGATCCGACTGTTTACCGACAGCGACGCGACCGTCGATCCGCGCTTTGCCCGGCTTGGTGCCAGCCTTGAGCGGATGGCGGCGCTGGAAAAAGGTCTGCGCCGCATTCCCAACACCCTGCCCGCCAGCCTCGAATACATCTCGAGCGGCTTCGGCTATCGTTCGGACCCGTTTACCGGCGGCCCGGCATTTCATGCTGGCCTTGATTTTCGCGGCCCGGTTGGCGCGCCGATTTATGCCGCTGCTGCGGGTACGGTAAGTTTCGTTGGCCAGCGGCAGGGCTATGGCAATGTCGTCGAGGTCAGCCACGGCAACGGTCTGATGACGCGCTATGCCCATATGTCGCGCACAGAGGCGCGGTTCGGCCAGAAGGTTGAAGCCGGCAGCGAGATCGGCAAGATCGGCAATACCGGGCGCTCGACCGGGCCCCACCTCCATTTCGAAGTGCGGATCAACGACCGTCCGGTCAATCCGCGCCCCTTCCTTGAGGCAAACAGGCATGTTCAGGAAATCCGCGCCGGAAGCGCCGCGCACCGTATCGGGGAGTAATTCAGCAATGGCCGCGACTTTCTCCGTGCTGGGTGCCGACGTTGCCGTGAAGGGCGATCTTTCCGCCAGTGCCGATCTGCACATCGACGGCAGCATCGAGGGCGACATTACTTGCGCCGCACTGGTGCAGGGCGAGAAGAGCACGGTGACCGGTGCGATCAAGGCGCAGAGCGCGCGGCTTTCGGGCACGGTCCACGGCTCGATCGAGGCGGGCGAGCTGGTGATCCTCAAGACGGCGCGCATCCATGGCGACGTGAGCTACGACACGCTGACGATCGAGCAGGGCGCGCAGGTCGACGGGCGCTTCGCCCACCGCGTCCATGCGGGCGAGGAGCCGTCGCTGACTCTGGTCAGCTGAGGGTGCTTTGCATCGTACGCCCCTGACATCCGTCAAGGGCTTGCGGCACCGGCCCGATCCCCCGCCCGGCCACCCAAATCCTGCCGTAAAGGGCGTCCGGGCAGCGGAGCGGGCCGGCGCCGCAACTCTTTTCTTGCCGATTCGCCATTCCCGGCTTACATCGGCGAGGTTCAAGGCCGCTCCGCGAGGGGCGGCCCTTATTGTATCCGCTTTTCGCGGAGCCGCTTTTTTCGGGAGATTGTCCGTGAGCAACCAGCCCACGTATCCGCTGATGCCGCACGCCACCGCGTCCTGGCTCGTCGACAACACCGCGCTGACGTTCGAGCAGATCGCCGAGTTCTGCGGGCTGCACATCCTTGAAGTGCAGGCCATGGCCGATGATCTGGCCGGGCAGAAGTACACCGGGCGCGATCCGATCCACTCGGGCGAACTGAACCAGGCCGAGATCGACAAGGGTCAGGCAAACCCGGACTACAAGCTCAAGATGCAGCGCGCGCCGATCTCGGTCAGCCGCACCAAGGGCCCGCGCTACACCCCGGTTTCCAAGCGTCAGGACAAGCCCGACGGCATCGCCTGGATCCTGCGCAACCATCCGGAAGTTTCGGACGCACAGATCGGCAAGCTGATCGGCACCACGCGCACCACCATCGCCGCGATCCGCGATCGCAGCCACTGGAACATCGGCAACATCAACCCGAAGGACCCGGTGACGCTGGGCCTGTGCTCGCAGCGCGAACTCGATTCGCTGGTAGCCAAGGCCGCCAAGAAGGCCGGCATCGAGGACAACGGCGAGGCCGCCCTGCGCCTCGGCACCGACCGGGAAGCCCTGATCGAGGAACTGCGCGCCGAGCGTCAGGCCAGTGCCAAGGCTGCCTCGGAAGCCGCGCAGGAAGCCGAAGCCGCCGCGTGGCTCGCCGCGCGCCGCGCCGAGGGTATCTCGGACAGCTGAACTTCCGCCTCAGGCTGACGAAAAAGGACCGCCCTTGCGAAGGGGCGGCCCTTTTTCGTTGCCTTTGCAACAGGCTCAGATCGCCAGCACGATCTTGCCGATGTGGCTGCCCTGTTCCATCCGGACGTGGGCGGCAGATGCCTCGGCCAGCGCAAAGGTCTGGTCCATGATCGGGCGCAACTCGCCTGCCGCCACGAGCGGCCAGACCGTATCGCGGATTTCCGAGGCCAGCGCGGCCTTGAATGCCTTCGAACGCGGGCGCAGGGTCGAACCGGTCAGCGTCAAGCGGCGGCGCATGACTTCGGCCATGTTGAGTTCGGCCTTCAGCCCCCCCTGCACCGCAATCGTCACGTGGCGGCCGTCGTCGGCAAGGCACTTCAGGTTGCGTGCGACGTAATCGCCCGCGACCATGTCGAGCACGAGGTCGACGCCCCGCCCTTCGGTGATGCGCTTCACTTCCTCGACGAAATCGCTCGCCTTGTAGTCGATTGCATGGGCCGTGCCGATCTCCAGCGCCTGGCGGCACTTGTCCGGGCCGCCTGCGGTGACGATGACCGTGACACCGAACAGCTTGCCGAGCAGCACAGCCATCGAGCCGATGCCACTGGTGCCGCCGTGGACAAGGATCGTCTCACCGGGAGCCGCCATGCCGCGTTCGAACACGTTGTGCCAGACGGTGAACAGCGTTTCCGGGATTGCCGCCGCCTCGGCCAGCGAGAGGCCCGTCGGCACCTGCAGGCACTGCGCCGCCTCGGCAATGCAGTATTCGGCATAGCCGCCACCTGCCACCAGCGCGCAGACCATCGTGCCGGTGAAGGGCCAGGTCACCCCTTCGCCCATGGCGACGACCTGTCCGGAAATCTCCAGTCCCGGCAGCGGCGAGGCATCGGGCGGCGGCGGATAGAAGCCCTGTCGCTGGATCACGTCAGGCCGGTTCACGCCGGCGAACGCTACCCTGACCAGCACTTGCCCGGGACCGGGTTGCGGAACCGGGACAGTCTCGGGCCGAAGCACTTCCGGCCCGCCCGGGGCGTCCCAGCCGATTGCCGTCATTGTTGCAGGAATGCCGCTCATCCACCGCCCTTGTCGCTAGCGAATACCAATTTGCCCTTGGCTAGCCATGCAAGGCGTTGACAGCAAGGCACTGCAATGCCCAAACTGCCCGATATGGACCTTGATGAGCGCCCTCGCCCGAAAGGGGATCTGGCCAGCCAGCTGGCAACCGAGGTGCTTGACCCTTATTCGCACGACGAACTGAACGAGCGCATCCGCCTGCTCGAACTCGAAATCATGCGCACGGTTGCCCATCGCGACAAGGCGAGCGCCCATCGCGCCGCAGCTGAAGCCCTGTTCCGAACGCCTCCTCCTTCAGGCGAGGCCGGATGAATTCGCGCGCCCTTCCCTTTGCCGAAGGGCGTCACCATATCCCGGCATATACGGGTGTCTTTCAGGCATCTGTTCTCACCCTCACACGTGGTTTAGCCCGGGTTAATAACGCGTGTGCACTCTCCATGTCGGAGAACCCACCGGCGCAAGCCAGAAAGTAGCCGCAACATGCCCAGTTTCGCCCAGAGTCTCGAGAAAACGCTGCACACCGCGCTCGCCAACGCGTCCGAGCGCAGCCACGAGTACGCGACTCTCGAGCATCTCCTGCTGGCCCTGATCGACGATCCGGATGCGGCGCAGGTCATGCAGGCTTGCGGCGTGGACCTTGGCGATCTTGGTGACGTGGTGCGCCAGTACCTCGATCAGGAATACCAGTCGCTCAAGACCCAGGAAAAGGCCGATCCCCAGCCGACCGCCGGGTTCCAGCGGGTGATCCAGCGCGCCATCCTGCACGTGCAGTCCTCGGGCAAGGACACCGTGACGGGGGCGAACGTGCTGGTCGCGCTGTTCTCGGAACGCGATTCCTATGCGGTCTACTTCCTCCAGCAGCAGGACATGAGCCGCCTCGATGCGGTCAGCTTCATCAGCCACGGCATCGGCAAGGGCGGCCGGCAGGTTGAAGGCCGCACGCCCAAGGGCGCCGAGGAAGAGGCTCCGAAGCAGCAGGAAGAAAAGGCCGACGCCAAGGGCCAGAAGAAGGAAACCGCGCTCGACCAGTTCTGCGTCAACCTCAACGAGAAGGCGCTGAACGGCAAGGTCGATCCGCTGATCGGGCGCGGGCCCGAAGTGGACCGCACGATCCAGATCCTGTGTCGCCGTTCCAAGAACAACCCGCTCTACGTGGGCGATCCGGGCGTCGGCAAGACCGCCATCGCCGAGGGTCTGGCGCGCAAGATCGTCGAAGGCGAAGTGCCGGAAGTGCTGTCCGAAGCGGTGATCTACTCGCTCGACATGGGGTCGCTGCTGGCCGGAACGCGTTATCGCGGCGACTTCGAGGAACGCCTCAAGCAGGTCGTCTCGGAGCTCGAGAAGATGCCGCACGCGGTGCTGTTCATCGACGAGATCCACACCGTGATCGGTGCCGGCGCGACCAGCGGCGGGGCCATGGATGCCTCGAACCTGCTGAAGCCTGCGCTTTCGGGCGGGACGATCCGTTGCATCGGCTCGACCACCTACAAGGAGTTCCGCAACCACTTCGAAAAGGACCGCGCCCTGCTGCGCCGGTTCCAGAAGATCGACGTGAACGAGCCGACCATCGAGGACACGATCAAGATCCTGCGTGGCCTGCGCACCGCGTTCGAGGAACACCACAAGGTCAAGTACACGCCTGATGCGATCAAGACCGCAGTCGAGCTTTCGGCGCGCTACATCAATGATCGCAAGCTGCCCGACAAGGCGATCGACGTGATCGACGAAGTGGGCGCGATGCAGATGCTGGTGCCGCCGAACAAGCGCAAGAAGACCATCACCGCGCGCGAGATCGAGCAGGTCATCGCGACGATGGCGCGCATCCCGCCCAAGTCGGTCAGCTCGGACGACAAGAAGGTGCTCGAACATCTCGAGCGCGACCTGAAGCGTCTGGTGTTCGGTCAGGACAAGGCGATCGAGGTCCTGTCCTCGGCAATGAAGCTGAGCCGTGCAGGCCTGCGCGATGCAGACAAGCCGATCGGCTCGTTCCTGTTCTCGGGCCCGACCGGCGTCGGCAAGACCGAAGTTGCCCGCAGCCTCGCCCAGATCATGGGCATCCCGCTGCAGCGCTTCGACATGTCGGAATACATGGAGCGCCACTCGGTTTCGCGCCTGATCGGTGCGCCTCCGGGCTACGTCGGGTTCGATCAGGGCGGTCTGCTGACCGACGCGATCGACCAGCAGCCGCACTGCGTCCTGCTGCTCGACGAGATCGAGAAGGCCCACCCCGACCTGTTCAACATACTGCTGCAGGTGATGGACAACGGCCGCCTGACCGACCACCACGGCAAGACGGTGGATTTCCGAAACGTGGTCCTGATCATGACCACCAATGCGGGCGCTTCGGACATGGCGCGCCAGGGCATCGGCTTCGGCGATGTGTCGAAGGCCGACGCGGGTGACGAGGCCGTGAAGAAGATGTTCACGCCCGAGTTCCGCAACCGTCTCGATGCGATCGTGCCGTTCGGTTACCTGCCGCCCGAGGTTGTCAGCCGCGTGGTCGACAAGTTCGTGCTGCAGCTCGAACTGCAGCTGGCCGAACAGAACGTCCACATCCAGTTCGATGCCGAAGCGCGCAGCTGGCTGGCCAAGAAGGGCTATGACAAGCTCTACGGTGCCCGCCCGATGGCCCGCCTGATCCAGGAAAAGGTCAAGAAGCCGCTCGCCGAGGAACTGCTGTTCGGCAAGCTCGCCAATGGCGGCGAAGTCCACGTCAGCCTCAAGGAGGACGCGCTTTCCTTCGAGCTGACGCCGGCCGCGCCCAAGCTGGTCAAGAAGAAGGCCCGCAAGGGCAAGGCCGGAAGCGCGGCGACCGAAGAGCCGAGCGCGGACGAAGCCGAATAAGCTTCAGGCCTTGAAGGAAAGGAAGGGCGGCATCGCAAGGTGCCGCCCTTTCCTTTGGGATTTATCGCGCCTCGGGCAGCGGCGTATGCGGCGCTGCCCATTCACCCCGGTCGATCAGGCCGTCGCCGTTGCTGTCGATCATCGTGAAGCGCGTGTTGTTGAACGCCATCCATTCCGACAGGGTCAGCTTGCCGTCGTTGTCCGTGTCGGCCACCGCGAGCAGGCTCTGCGGGGTGAGTCCATCCAGCTCCGCCAGCATCGCTGCCCCGGCCTGAAGCTCCGCGGCGTTGAGATTGCCGTCGTGTTCCATGTCCATCATCTCGAACAGGCTTTGCGCGCCCTGAGCGTATTCGGCGCTGGAAATGCTGCCGTCGTGCGCTGCATCAAGCCGGTCGAAGCTGGCCAGCGGATTGCGTGACGGCGGGACAGCGGTGACGGGAGGTTCCGGCGGAGCGACCGCCGGTATCGAAGCCGTGGGCGAGACATCGGGGCCGGTCTCCTTCCCCTTGCCGTCACACCCCGCCAGCAGCACGGCTGCGCACAACGGCGCGAGCAGGAGGGGGCTTTTGCGGAGCATGGCTTGTCTCCCGGATCGCTGGTGGAGGGCTGGGGCAAGCTAACTCCATGACCTGAACCTTGCCTGTCCCGCGTGTCGAAACCTGTGGCATTGGTGCATCTGGAACGAATCCCGGCGGGCAGCCATTGTTCCGGCATGGCAGCGGCATTCTCGTGGATCAGGGCGGAGCCGATGGGCATCCACGTTGCGCCTGCCGACGTATGGATCGACCCGGCACGTCCGGTGGAGACGGCTCTGGTCACCCATGGCCATGCCGACCACGCTCGCGGCGGCCACGGTCGCACGGTGGCGACGCCGGAAACCCTGGCGATCATGCAACTGCGGTACGGGGTTGAAGCGGACAGCGCAGTTCGGGCGGCTCCTGTTACCTATGGCGAGACGCTGGAACTGCGCGGCGGCGTGCGCGCGACGTTCGTACCCGCCGGTCATGTCCTCGGCTCGGCCCAGATCCTGCTGGAACACGCTGGCGAGCGCGTCGTCATCACCGGGGACTACAAGCGCCGCGCAGATCCGACCTGCCCACCGTTCGAGGTGACACCCTGCGACGTGTTCATCACGGAGGCGACGTTCGGGCTGCCGGTGTTCCGCCACCCGCCGATTGCAGATGAAATGGCCAAGCTGCTCTCTGCGCGAGAAAACGATCAGGGGCGCTGCGTGCTCGTGGGTGCCTATGCACTCGGCAAGGCGCAACGCGTGATCGCCGAACTGCGTGCTGCCGGCTACAGCGAAACAATCTGGCTGCATGGCGCGATGGAGCGGATGTGCCGGCTTTACGAGGACCACGGCGTCGATCTGGGCGATCTCAAGGCCGTCGCGGGCGTGCCAAAGGCGGCGCTGGTCAACAGCATTGTGATCTGCCCGCCGTCCGCGCTCAACGACCGCTGGAGCCGTCGCCTGCCCGATCCGGTCACCGCTATGGCGTCAGGCTGGATGCGCGTGCGGCAGCGGGCGCGGCAGCGCAATGTCGAACTGCCGCTGATCATCTCGGATCACGCCGACTGGGATGAACTGACCCACACCATCGCGCAGGTGAACCCGGCCGAGACTTGGATCACCCACGGTCGCGAGGAAGCGCTGCTGCGCTGGTGCGAACTGACGCAGCGCAAGGCCCGTGCCCTGGCGCTGGTGGGGTATGAGGACGAGGACGACTGATGGAGCGCTTCGCCGCCCTGCTCGACGCGCTCGTCCTCACGCCATCACGCAATGCCAAGCTGGCGCTGCTGGCCGAGTACTTGCGTGAGATGCCCGATCCCGATCGGGGCTGGGCGCTGGCCGCGCTCACCGATGGGCTGGACTTCCCGGCAGTAAAGGCGAGCCTGATCCGTTCGCTGATGGCCGAGCGGGTCGACCCGGTGCTGTGGACGCTGAGCCGCGATTACGTGGGCGATACGGCCGAGACCGCCAGCCTGCTCTGGCCTGAGCCGATCGGCGAGCGCCTGCCCCCGCCCTCGGTCGCCGAAGTGGTCGAGACCTTGCACGCCAGCACGCGCAGCACAGCACCCGGAATTCTCACCGACCTGATGGACCGTCTTGACGTCAACGGTCGCTATGCTCTGCTGAAGCTTGCCACCGGCGCAATGCGCATCGGCATTTCCGCGCGCCTCGCCAAGGTCGCATTTGCGCAGGCCTTTGAAGTCAGCGTCGAGGATGTGGAGGAATACTGGCACGGGCAGGCACCACCTTACCTGCCCCTGTTCGACTGGGCCGCCAATGGCGCGGCACCGCCCCGCACCGACCTACTGCCGCTGTTCCGGCCCTTCATGCTGGCCCATCCGCTCGAAGCGGAAAGCCTCGACCTCTCGGAATTCGCAGCCGAGTGGAAATGGGACGGCATTCGCGTGCAGATTGTTCATGTCGCGGGCGAGACGCGCGTCTATTCGCGCAGCGGCGACGACATTTCCGGCACCTTTCCCGAAGTGACCGCTGCGCTGACCACGCCCTGCGTGCTCGACGGCGAACTGCTGGTGCGCGGGGCGCATCAGGGCGGCGAGACTGGCGGGGCGGCAAGCTTCAATGCCCTGCAGCAGCGTCTTGGCCGCAAGTCCGTGTCGAAGGCGATGCTCAGCGATTATCCCGCGTTCGTGCGCCTCTATGATCTGCTCATCGAGGATGGTGAAGACTTGCGCGAATGGGCCTGGGAACAGCGCCGGGCGCGGCTGGAAGCACTGGTGCCCAAGCTGGACCAGAACCGCTTCGATATCTCGCAGGTGATCGAGGCCCGGAGCTTCGACGAACTCGCCGAGATTCGTGCAAGGGCGCGTGACGAGGCGATCGAAGGAGTCATGCTCAAGCGGCGCGACAGTCCCTACGTCGCCGGACGGCGGACCGGGCTGTGGTACAAGTGGAAGCGCGATCCGCTGCTGATCGATTGCGTGCTGATGTATGCGCAGCGGGGTTCGGGGAAGCGGTCCTCCTTCTACTCGGACTACACCTTCGGCTGCTGGAACGGCGATCCGGACGAGGGCGCAGAGCTGCTTCCGGTCGGCAAGGCCTACTTCGGCTTTACCGACGAGGAGCTGAAATGGCTCGATCGCTACGTCCGGCAGCACACCGTAGCGAAGTTCGGCCCGGTGCGCGAGACCGACAAGTCGCTGGTGTTCGAAGTCGCCTTCGATTCGGTCCACGCCAGCAAGCGCCACAAGTCCGGCGTCGCCATGCGTTTCCCCCGCATCAGCCGCATCCGCAACGACAAACCGGCTCATGAAGCTGACCGGCTTGAAACGCTCAGGAACCTGATCGCGGACTAGGCTCTGGCGGAACCCTGCAACGCCATTGCCGTTCTTCCGTAAAGCTCTGGGAGAGAACGCTAATGGCCAACCTTTTGTTCGCCGCTCCGGCCTATGCCCTGGGCCGACTCGCATGGACATCGCTGCGCACCGGGAGCGAGTGGACCCGCTATCGCCAGTGGGATGCAGTGGCGACGAACTGGGCCATCGGTGCCGTGCTCGGCGGCATGGCGGCAGGATTGGCGGCCAAGGCCCTTCCCCACCGCGAATGAAGCGCCAAGTGATTGATTGCGGTCAATGTTGCGGGCGCAGATCGCGGGCAGAAGCAAGGCTCCAGATCCCAGTTCCGGAGCAATTCCTTGGCTACCCAGGCCCCCGCAAAAAGCCCCTACGACCGCCTTGGCGGCATCGACACTCTGCGCCGCATCACCGACCGCTTCTATGACCTAATGGACGCCGATCCGGCCTATGCCGAACTGCGCGCGATGCACGCGCCCGACCTTGCGCCGATGCGCGAATCCCTCCCCGGTTTCCTCTCAGGGTGGAGCGGCGGCCCGCGCGACTGGTTCGAGGCGCATCCCGGCAAGTGCATGATGTCAATGCACAAGCCCTTCCCGATCACGCGCGAGACGGCCACGCAATGGGCCGACTGCATGTCCCGCGCCATCGCCGACGTGTCTCCCGAAGACAGCGAGATTGCAGCAGGGCTCAGCGAGGTCCTTGGCCAGATGGCCAAAGGCATGGCGCGCACCTGATTCCCTTGCGCGCGAAGCCGCGCTAGAAGGCGCGCGTGATCCTCAACGACCGCCAGCGCCGGACGTTTGCCATGGCTCTTGCCGGGATGGCCGGTTTTGTCGATTCGGTTGGCTTCCTGTCGGCGCATGGATACTTCGTGTCGTTCATGTCGGGAAACACCACGCGCCTTGGCGTCGCGCTGGGCACCGCTCCCGCCGATGCATTGGTCCCGATGCTGCTCATTCTCGGGTTCATCGCTGGAGTGACCGGCGGCGCGCTGGTCTCGGAGCGCGCCGGTTCCTTTCGCAAGCCCGCCGTTCTGGCGCTGGTCACCACGCTGCTGGTCGCCGCCTCGCTTGCCCGCTTCGCCGATCA
The DNA here is from genome assembly GCF_015694345.1 of Novosphingobium jiangmenense. Classification (GTDB taxonomy): domain Bacteria; phylum Pseudomonadota; class Alphaproteobacteria; order Sphingomonadales; family Sphingomonadaceae; genus Novosphingobium; species Novosphingobium jiangmenense. The sequence continues at coordinate 263,968 of NZ_JADQDC010000004.1, read as the reverse complement.
CGGAGCGCTGATGATGGCGGCGCTGGTGCTGGCGATGGGCGCGCTCAACAACACCTTTCAGCGCGATGGCGAGGTGACCGTTGGGCTGACCTACATGACCGGCGCGCTGGTCAAGCTTGGCCTTGGTCTTGCGCGACGTCTTTCGGGCAAGCGCGATGGCGCCTGGGCGTCCTGGGCGCAACTCTGGGCAGGCCTGCTGGCTGGCGCGGTGCTCGGCGCGTTCCTGCAGGACCGCCTGCCGCTGGGCTGCCTGTGGATCGCCAGCGCGTGGAGCGCTTTGATGGTGGCGATCGCCTTCAAGGTTCCCGCTGAAAGCTAGGGTCCGCACCCTAGGCCGGCGGGATCCTGAACAGCTTCTCCCGAGAAGTTGCGCCGCGCAACATTTCGACCTTCGAGGGCGCAACTTGCAAGGCCTGCGCCAGCAGTTCGAGAACGGCAGCGGTGGCCTTGCCATCCTCTGGCTTGGCACGGACCTTCACCGCCACGCGGCCGGCTTCTATCTCGATCCCTTCGCCACGTGCGCCGGGCGTGACCCGCACCGCGAGCCGCCCCTCACCATCCGCCAAGGCGCGCAAGGCCTCGGGCGGTGGAAGATCAGCCTTCGGTCGCGCCAAGAACGGCCGCCTTATGCGCCTGCCCGTTGCGGACATACCCTTGGACGCCACGCTGCATCTCGGTGATCGCAACGTCGTTGAGATCGCGCATGTACACTGCGGGACGCCCGCTCCACAGCTGGCGCGAAAGCACGCGCTTGCCGCCGGTGAGCATGGCGCCCGCCGCCAGCATGCCGTCGCTTTCGATATGCGCGCCGCTCATCACGATCGCGCCGAGGCCGACGAAGCCGCGATCCTCGATCACGCAGCCGTGGACCATGGCGAGGTGTCCGACCAGCACGTCCTCGCCGATGATTGTCGGGAAGCCCTCGGGCTTGTTCGGCGCAGGGCTGTCGACGTGGATGACGCTGCCATCCTGGATGTTGGAACGCGCGCCGATGCGGATGAAGTTGACGTCGCCGCGCAGCACGCAATTGTACCAGATGGACACGTCAGGCCCGATTTCAACATCACCGATGATTCGGCACCCCGGCGCGATGAACGCGGATTCGTGGATGCGCGGTGTCTTGCCGTTGAAGGGGATGATCGAAACGTCAGGGTAAGTCATCTACTTGCTCATCAGGCGCGCCGCATGGGCAGCATGGTAGGTCAGCACGCCAGAGCAGCCCGCGCGCTTGAACGATACTAGCGTTTCGAGCACCATCGCATCGCGATCGGCAGCGCCTGCCGCCACCGCCGCCTCGATCATCGCGTATTCGCCGCTCACCTGATAGGCGAAGACCGGCACGCCGAAGGTTTCCTTCACGCGGCACGCAATGTCGAGATAAGGCAGCCCCGGCTTGACCATCACGCTGTCCGCGCCTTCGGCCAGATCCATTTCCACCTCGCGCAGCGCTTCCTCGGCGTTACCCGGGTCCATCTGGTAGGTCTTCTTGTTGCCCTTGAGCAGCCCGCGCGAGCCGACCGCATCGCGGAACGGGCCGTAGAACGCAGAGGCGTACTTGGCCGCGTACGACATGATCTGCACGTTGATATGGCCCGCGCCTTCGAGCGCCTCGCGGATCGCGCCAATGCGGCCGTCCATCATGTCCGAGGGCGCAATGATGTCAGCCCCGGCGGCGGCCTGGTTGAGGCTCTGGCCGACGAGCATCTCGACGGTCTGGTCGTTGAGGACATAACCCTGCTCGTCGATCAGCCCGTCCTGGCCGTGGCTGGTATAGGGGTCGAGGGCGACGTCGGTCAGCACGCCAATGTCGTCGCCGCAGGCGTCCTTGATCGCCTTGATCGCGCGGCACATCAGGTTGTCGGGGTTCAGGGCTTCCTTGCCATCCTCGCTACGGCGATCTGGCTGGGTATTGGGAAACAGGGCGAGGCAGGGAATGCCAAGCGCCACGGCTTCCTTCGCTCGTGCGACGATACCGTCGACCGACCAGCGCGAGACGCCGGGGAGCGAGAGGATCGGGTCCTCGACGCCATCGCCCTCGGTCACGAACAGCGGCCAGATCAGGTCGGCGGGGGTGACCAGCACTTCGCGGTGCATGGCGCGGCTCCATGCGGTGGCACGGGTGCGGCGCAGGCGAGTCATCGGATAAGTCGTCATGGCAAGCAGGCCTAGCGCTTGGCCCGCCCTGCTGCAATCAGTGAGAGCGGTTTGCGGGAATCGCGGTGATCTGCGCAAGCTTGCTGCGGAAGGCGGCAAGTTGCGCCGGATCGACGGTGGCGCGCTGGACGATCGAGGTCATCGACATCGGATTCACGGTCTGGCCCCCTCGATACATCTCGTAATGGAGGTGCGGACCGGTCGAAAGCCCGGTCGAGCCGACATAGCCGATCACCTGCCCACGTCGCACGCTCATGCCCGGCGCGACGGCAATGCGGCTCATGTGGCCATAGCCGGTGCCGATGCCGCCGCCGTGATCGAGGCGGACGTAATTGCCATGCCCGCCATGCCACCCGGCAAAGCTCACGCGGCCATCGGTGGCGGCATAGACCGGCGCGCCCCAGCTGGCGGCAAAGTCGATCCCGGCGTGCATGCGCACATAGCCGAGGATGGGATGGCGGCGTGAGCCGTAGCCCGAGGTTATATGACCATTGACCGGCGCACCGAGGAAGCCGGTCGTTTCCTGCGCGCCTTCGGCCATGCCCTGTGGTGAGTAGAACGCGCCATCGTTGCCCCAGCGCAGGAGTTGCAGCACCGGCTTCCCGGCCCGGACCACGCCAGCATAGAGCAGATCGCCCGGTTGCTGCTCGCCCGTTCCGGCGCGGCGGTTGGCAAAGACCAGATCGAACTCGTCACCCGGCGCGATTTCCTCGAATGCCATGTGTTCGTCGATCGTGCGCAGATAGTCCTGCACCGCAGACGGTGGCGCCCCGGCCGCGCGGGCCGAGCGATAGAGGCTTGCCCCGACGATGCCGCGAATGCGCTGCGGTGAGGTGTCGACGGCAATGGCGTTGCTGGCCAGCGCCAGACCACCACCGCTGCGCCGGATGTCGAGCGCGAGATCGAAGCGCGGGCGGAACGAAAGCTGCTCCAGCGGGCGCGGTTGGGCCGGGCTGGTGCGCGCGCCCAGGCGGATCGAGAAACGCGTGCCCTCTGGAATCGCGCCCGGCTTGACCTGCCCACCGACCAGATCGAGCACCCGCACGATGTCGGTGCTGGCAAGGCCAGCCCGTTGCAGCATGCGCGGGAAGCTGTCGCCTGCGCCGAGCGTGGCGGTGAGGTCGATGCTCGGGCGTTCGGGCGCGGCGGCCAGCGGGATCACTGCAGACGTAGCGTTCATCCGCCGCCCGTTGTCCGCGCCAAATGCCAACGGACGGATGCCCTGCACGCGGAATTCGTCGTGCGCGGCGTCGTCGAGCAAGGTCAGCGGCGCAGCCTGCAGCGGTGCAAAGCTGGGCCACATCAGCACAGCAGCCGCCCCAAGGCCGAGCATGGTGCCAAAGCCCCGGAACCAGCGGGCACTGCCGAGGTCCTCGGCCAGATCGGGAACGAGATCGAACTTCGCGAAGGCGCGTTCGACCGGTGCCGTAAGGCGCGGCCAATGCCGCTCGAGTCCATGTTCCAGGCGACCAAGCAGCAACTGCCAGCGCGTCGGCGGTACCGGTACGCGCGGTGGCGCGGTGCGCTGGCCGAAGCCGCTCCCCCCACCCGCTCCGGCGAGTGCCCAGATCTGGTCCCGTGGCGTGAACACGATTGCTGCCTTACCCTCTTGCGCTCCGGACTGCACGGACAAGGTTAATGTTCGGTGAAATCGGCCACTTTGTCGCCTTGGCTCAAGGGTGTGGCAGTACACACCGGCGCTCGCTATGCTGGAACAGGTTACAGGGGGAACGGGATTGAGCGGCACGGAGACTTTGGGTGACATGGCTGGCGCGCTGGCTGCGGCGCGGACTGTGGAGCCGACTGCGGGCGAGTATCGCGCCGATGGCCACACCCACGAATCCGCCTGCCTCAATTGTGCAACGCCGCTGGTCGGCAGCCATTGCCACGCCTGCGGGCAAGCCGCCCACGTCCACAAGACACTGGGCGCTTTCTTCCACGATCTGCTTCACGGCGTGTTCCATTTCGAGGGCAAGATCTGGCGCACCTTGCCAATGCTGGTTGCCAAACCGGGCAAGCTGACCCGGGAGTACATCGACGGCAAGCGCGCAAGCTACGTCAGCCCGATTGCGCTGTTCCTGTTCTGTGTGTTCCTGCTGTTCACCACGATCAATTCGCTGGGCGGCGATATCGGCGCCAGCGTCAACACGACCGTAGAGCAGGGCCTCAAGCAGGAGCGCGAGGATCTGGTCAAACTGAAGGCCGAGCGCAGCTCGGCTACCAGCGACGCGGCACAATTGGCGAAGATCGATGCGGCCATCGCCGAAACGCGCAAGAACATTGCGGGGCTTGAGCAGGTCAAGGCAAGCGGCATCAGCGTGGCCAATGTCGACACCAGCGGCCTCGAGACAGCGGGCGACGTCGGCTGGATCAACGAGGCGGTGAAGAAGGCCAAGGCCAACCCCGGTCTCGCGCTCTACAAGGTGCAGACCTACAGCTACAAGCTGAGCTGGGCGCTGATCCCGATCTCGGTGCCGTTCCTATGGCTGCTGTTCCCGTTCAGCCGCCGCTTCGGGCTTTACGATCACACCGTGTTCGTGACCTACTCGCTGTGCTTCATGACCCTGCTGGGAATCGTAGCGACGATTGGCGGGAAACTCGGCATCGTCAGCATCGGCGTAGTCGCCATCCTTCCGCCGATCCACATGCTCCTGCAACTGCGCGGCACTTACGGCCTGTCATGGTTCGGCGCATGGTGGCGCACGTGGTTCCTCAGCATGTTTGCTTTCATGGCCATGATGCTGTTCGCAGTCATCATCCTCGTCGAGGCGGGTGGCTGAACCTGATGTCTGAAACAAAGAAGGCCGGAGGTTTCCCCCCGGCCTTCCTTGTTTCAAGCTGATCCGGTGATCAGGCCGGCTGCGGATTGGCCGAGCCGAACTTCTTGCCAGCGCGCGGCACGGCCGAACCCTGCGCTGCCACCGGGCGGGCGGTGCCCGTCGGGTTCTGCGGACGGTCGATCTTGCCGCTGTCGAGCAGTTCCTTGATCTCGTCGCCCGTCAGCGTCTCGTATTCGAGCAGCGCCTGGGCGAGGAGGTGGAGCTTGTCCTCGTTGGTCTTGAGGATGTCGGTGGCACGGGCATGGGCACCATCGACGAGCAGGCGGATTTCGCTGTCGATCAGCTTGTTGGTCTCGTCCGAGGCGAACAGGCGGGCAGAGCCGCCCATGCCGAGATAGCCTTCCTGCTGGTCTTCATACTGCAGCGGCCCGAGCTTTTCCGACATACCCCACTTGGTCACCATCGAGCGGGCCAGCGAGGTGGCGTACTGGATGTCCGAAGAGGCGCCCGACGATACCTTGTCGTGCCCGAAGATCAGCTCTTCCGCCACGCGACCGCCCATGGCGACCGAGAGGTTCGCGTGCATCTTGTCGCGGTGATAGGAATAGCTGTCACGCTCCGGCAGGCGCATGACCATGCCCAGCGCGCGGCCACGCGGAATGATCGTCGCCTTGTGGATCGGGTCGGACGCCGGTTCCTTGACCGAGACGATGGCGTGGCCGGCCTCATGATAGGCGGTCATCTTCTTCTCGTCATCGGTCATGACCATCGAGCGGCGTTCGGCGCCCATCATGACCTTGTCCTTGGCGTCCTCGAACTCCTGCATGGCGACGAGGCGCTTGTTGCGGCGCGCGGCGAGCAGGGCGGCTTCGTTGACGAGGTTGGCGAGGTCCGCACCGGAGAAGCCCGGCGTGCCACGCGCGATGGTGCGCGCATTGACGTCAGGTGCCAGCGGCACCTTCTTCATGTGGACCGAGAGGATCTTCTCGCGGCCTTCGATGTCAGGGATCGGCACGACCACCTGGCGGTCGAAGCGACCGGGGCGCAGCAGCGCTGGATCGAGCACGTCGGGGCGGTTGGTCGCCGCGATGATGATGATGCCTTCGTTGGCCTCGAAGCCATCCATCTCGACCAGCAGCTGGTTCAGCGTCTGCTCGCGCTCGTCGTTGGAATTGCCGAGGCCGTGGCCGCGATGACGACCGACGGCGTCGATTTCGTCGATGAAGACGATGCACGGCGCGTTTTTCTTGGCCTGCTCGAACATGTCGCGCACGCGGCTTGCGCCGACGCCGACGAACATCTCGACGAAGTCCGAACCCGAGATGGTGAAGAACGGCACGCCCGCCTCACCGGCAATGGCGCGGGCGAGCAGGGTCTTGCCGGTGCCGGGCGAGCCGACCAGCAGCGCGCCCTTGGGAATCTGGCCGCCAAGCTTGGAGAAGCGCGAAGGATCGCGCAGGAACTCGACGATTTCCTCAAGCTCCTCGCGTGCTTCGTCGATGCCAGCAACGTCATCGAAGGTGACGCGGCCTGAACGCTCGGTCAGGAGCTTGGCCTTGGATTTGCCGAAGCCCATTGCACCCGATCCGCCGCCCTTCTGCATCTGACGCAGCGCAAAGAAAGCAACGCCGAGGATCAGCAGGAACGGCAGCGAATTGAACAGGATGTACATCAGCATGTTCGGCTGTTCGGCCGCTTTGCCGGCATACTGCACGTTGTTGTCCGCCAGCAGCTTGGGCAGATCGGAATCGCCCGGTACCGGAATGGTGGCGAACTGGCCGCCGTTCTTGAGCGTGCCGGTAATGCGCTCAGGCGCGATCTCGACCGAGCGGACCTGGCCTTCGCTGACCTGCGATCGGAACGCGGAATAGGGAATGGTCGTGGCGTTGGTATCGACACGCGATCCGAACATCGAGACCACCAGCAGGAGTGCGAGGAAGATCCCGCCCCAGACGAGGAGGCTCTTGATCCACGGATTGCCCTGGGGCTGGTCGTCGTTCATCGCTGTCTTTCCGCAATCGCCCGGGAACGCGGGCGGCTCTGGAGCCAATGTAGGGTTGGCCACCCGATTCTCAATAACGCCTGAATCGCAATATAATGGAATTGTGGTTTTTCGGCGACCTGCCTTGAAGGCGAATGTCCCTTAGTGCCGGGGCTTGGGCGCAAGCGTGAAACGCCAAGTCTCCTTGCGCGCATCGCCCTTCACGCCGCCCAGGGTAGCGACCCCGCCCGAGCGCAAGGTGCCGAGCCAGCGTAGCAACTCCGGCCCGCGTGGAACAGGTGCATCGAAAGCAGACAGAATCCGTTCGAGCACACGGAGGGAGAGCGTGTCCGGCAAGTCGGCGGATGGGCGCCACAGCACCGCCTCCCCGGTCTGCGTCACGTCACTCCAGAGTCGAGCAACGATCCATTCCAGCGCCTGATCCGCCTCCGCCAGATGTTTTGCGCTTGCCGCAAAGCCCTTAGCATCGAAAGCCTTGCTTGACGTCAAGGCGTCGCGCGTACGCACGCGCTCGTACCCGGGATCGCGGTTGGAAGGGTCATCAGAAGCAACAAGACCGGCCGCTGCAACGACCGACTGCAATTCGGCGCGGCGCAATGACAGCAAGGGACGGATAAGCGGAAGGTCGGGCGCTCCCGGCACATGGGCAACGGCTCGCATGGCGGCAAGCCCACGCAGACCCGCCCCGCGATTGAGGCGCATGACCATTGTCTCGGCCTGATCGTCGGCATGATGCGCGGTGACGATGGCGACCAGACCTGCGGCCTTCACCCACTCCGCCAGCGCCGCATAGCGCGCCGCCCTCGCCCGCTCCTGAACCCCACTGCCTTTTTCCAGCGAGAGCTTCAGCGTCCGGTGCGGAATGCCACGGTCCGCGCAGACCGCAGCGACCAGCGCCGCTTCATCCGCCGATTCGGCCCGCAACCCATGGTCGACCGTGGCCACGCAGAAGTTGCGCGGCGCAACTTCGTGGAACAGCAGGAGCATGGCCAGACTGTCCGACCCGCCCGATACGGCAAGCCCGACGGGTCCATCGGGAGCAACCGCCGTCCACTGCACGGCAAAGCGCGCAGCGGCAGCGGTCAGGCTATTCCCGGCACCATTACTTGCACTTCACCGTGCCGCGTGCGGCATCGTACTGGCCCTTGAGGCGCCCGGCGATCTCGCCCGGATAAGTCGAGGCGAGTTCGGCAAAGGCGCCGCAAGCCTTCTCGGTATCCTTCAGCTTGACCATGGCGATGCCGAGGTAGAGCAGGCTGTCGGGCGCGCGGGCGCCCTTCTTGTCGGCCAGATAGTTCTGCAGGAAGAACTGCGCCGCCGTGCCCGGCTTGCCATCGTCCAGCCAGGCACGGCCCAGCAGGTTGCGGCCAAAGCTGATCATGTTGTGCTTCGGGTGGCGATCCACGTAGATCTGCAACTGCTGCTGCGCCTCGGGATAGAACTTTGCCTCCCACAGGCGGAAACCGTAGTTGTAATCGTCCAACGCAGCATCGCCGGTTGCAGGCTTTTCGATCGCCTGCACCGCCGCGACGCGCGCCGCCGATGGCGACGCGGGCTTTGCGGCGGCCGGGGTTGCGGGCTTGGCCGGCGCTGGCTTGCTGGTCGCTGGCGCTGCGGGCTTCGGCGCGACCGGTGTCGGCGCCGGAGCAGGCGTTTCGGTTGCGGTCGGAGCCGGTGCGACCGCCGGTTCCTCTGGCGCTGGTGCAGGAGCAGCCGCAGCCTCGAGCTTGGCCAGCCGCTCCTCGATCTTGGCCGAGCGGTTCTGTCCTTCCTCGACCTGCGCCGTCAGCCGCGCCATCTGCGCCTCGACCGCGTCCATCCGCGCCAGAATGTCGGTCACCGCCGAAGACGCGGGCGTGCCGGTGGGCGTCGTGGTCGACTGGCCGGGCGTGATTTCGGGGACGAATGTCTTGCCTGCGCCGTCCGGGAAGACCTTGCGCTGCATCGCGCGGATTTCTGCTTCGATCCGGCGCAGGCGCATTTCAGGATCGACCTGCGCAGTCGTGGTCTTGGGTGGAGTGGACTGGGCCAGAACCGGCGCGGCAATCGGGGCGGCAAGCCCCAGAAGAAGGGCTCCAAGCGGCGCTGCACGCCGGATAGTCAAGGTCATGGTCGTTCCCGTTCAGCGGCGCACGATCCCGCGCGCACCCTCAATCAACGGCGCAAGTTTGCCCGATAGCCAGCATCAAGTCGAGACCGACCGGCAGGTTATCCGCCCGTTGCGGCGTGTTTTCAGCGCTGCGTCGCTGGTGCAGCCGCCGCTTCTGCAGGAGGAGGTGCTGCAGGCATCGTAGCCTCGGGCGTAGCTACCGGTTGTGCGGCGCGCCGACGCACGACAGGCCGTGCGACAGGGGCCGCAGTCAACGGCGTAGCAGAAAGAGATGGCGCAGCAGCAGGAGTCCCGCGCGCCAGCAAGGCGGCCGCAGACACCGGCACATCCTTCACGATCCCTTCCTTCTCGGCAATGCGCGGAACGGCCTGCCCGCCGATGGTCACCGAAAGTGCATCGGGGCGGCCCGTCCACAGCTTCGGCTCGACAACGTCCTGCGGCACCGTGAAGCTTTCGCCCTTGGCCAATTCCTTCTGCAGGATCTGCTTGCCGCTGCCGTCATAGAACTTGACCCAGATGCGGTCCTCGTTAGCGGTAAACACGACAGGACCTGTCGGTTGAGGCGCAGCAACCGGAGTTGCGGGAGGCACTTGGGCGGGCGCCGGCCGAGTCTCTTCCAGGTTCACCAGCGAAGGCAGTGCGGCCGAGGGCAGGTAATAGCTGCGCCAGAACGCCAGACCGCCGAGAGCGATTGCCACGGCAAGGCCGGCCGCAAGCCAGCCCGTCAGGCGCGAGGGCGTCTTTGCCGGATCGCCGACCTCGAACTGGTTGATCGCGCGCGGAGGCGGCGGAGGCGCTTGCCGATCAAGGTCGGCGCGCACTGCATCGGCCACGACTTTCTCGTCGAGGCCTACCGCGCGGGCATAGCTTCGGGCAAAACCCAGCGCATATGGGCGCCCCGGAAACGCGGCATAGTCGCCGCTTTCCAGAGCCTCGAGATGCCGGGCCGTCACTCGCGTGGCCTGGGACAGCTGCTTCAGGTCAAGCCCGGCCGCTTCTCGCGCCGCGCGCAGCACATCACCCGCCTTGGGCAGGGCGGGTTCGCCTGCCGGCATCAGCGTATCGTCAGTATTGGTAATGTCCTGCAGACCGCCGGCTTCAGCCAAGGCGTAACTCCCGTCTTCCGCGCCCATTGATCAGGCATGCTTTGCAACCCGTGTGACAGGCTTCGCCGGACCGCTGTGAAAGTCAACGGCCTTGGGCGAAAAATGGCAGAATTCGGCGACGAAGCGCACTTTTGAAGATGCGAGCGGCGGCGCGGACCTCGCCCGCGCGGATGTCAATCACATTCTATGCCACGATAGAACGCCCATTCGGCTATGGCCGAGCGCAAGTCCCTTGGCGGTTCGGAGAGCCAGCCGTTCATCGCGGTGCGAATCTCGTTCAGGTCGATCTTGCGCACCAGTTCCTTGACCGGGCCCACGGCTGCCGGTGTGATCGACAGGCGGGTTATGCCAAGGCCGAGCAGCGCCAGCGCCTCCAGCCTGCGCCCGCCCATTTCGCCGCATACCGTCACGTCGGTGCCGAACGGCGCCACAGTGTTCACCACGCGGCGCAGGAAACGCAGAATCGCCGGACTCAGCCAGTCATAGCGCTCGGCCAGCTTGGGATTGGCGCGATCCGCCGCGAAGAGGAACTGCGTGAGGTCATTCGTGCCGATCGACAGGAACGACAGCTTGGGCGCCAGCACGTCGAGGCATTCGGCCAGCGCCGGGACTTCCAGCATCGCGCCATAGCGGATCGCCTCGGGCAGGATCTTCTTCTGCTTGCGCAGGAAAGCCAGCTGGCTTTCGAACACGGCCTTGGCCGCATCGAATTCCCACGGTTCGGTGACCATCGGGAACATGACGTTGAGCGTGCGCCCGCCTGCGGCTTCGAGCAGGGCTCGGGCCTGCACCTTGAGCAACCCGTCACGTTCAAGCGCGACGCGCAGGGCGCGCCAGCCCATGGCGGGGTTTTCCTCCGCCTCGCCATCGTTGTGGCGCAAGTAGGGCAGGACCTTGTCACCGCCGATATCGACCGTGCGGAACACCACCGGACGGTCTCCCGCCGCGTCCATGACGTCGCGATAGAGCCGGGTCTGCCGCTCGCGCGAGGGCAGCGTTGCCGAGACCAGGAACTGGAACTCGGTGCGGAACAGGCCGATGCCATCCGCACCGGTCAGGTTGAGCATCGGCGTATCGTCGCGAAGACCTGCGTTCATCAGCACCGTCACACGGGTGCCATCGCGCGTGAACGGCTCGACCTCGCGCATCGTGGCGTAATGCGCCTGGCGCTCGCGGTTCTTGGCAAAGCGCGCCTCGAAAGCCTCGATCAGCGTCGGCGCAGGCCGCACGTCAACCACGCCCTGATCGCCATCGAGCAGCAGATGATCGCCATCGCGGACCTTGCCACGCAACGCCCGCATCCGGCCTACCACCGGAATGCCCATCGCCCGCGCCACGATAACCACGTGCGCGGTGAGCGAGCCCTCTTCGAGGATCACGCCCTTCAAGCGCCGCCGGTCATATTCGAGCAGTTCCGCCGGACCGAGATTGCGCGCGATCAGGATGGCGTCGCCCTTGAGCCCCATGCTCGCGGCCGTGCCGAGCTGGCCCGAGACGATCCGCAGCAGACGGTTCGAGAGGTCCTCGAGATCGTGCATGCGATCGGCCAGCAAGGGATCGTCGATCTGGCGCATGCGCATGCGGGTGCGCTGCTGGACGCGCTCGATCGCGGCTTCGGCAGTGAGGCCGGAATCGATCGCCTCGTTGATCCGGCGCGACCAGCCTTCGTCGTAGGCGAACATGCGATAGGTCTCGAGGACCTCTTCATGCTCGCCGCCCACGCCGAACTCGGCCTGGCTGGCCATGCGGTCGATCTGTTCGCGCATCTTGTCAAAGGCGAGGTAGACGCGCTGGCGTTCGGCCTCGGTATCTTCGGCCACGACGTGTTCAATGGTGACGCGGGGCTGGTGATAGACGGCAACGCCACTGGCCAGCCCCTTCACCAGCGTCAGTCCCTTGATGCGATCCGGCCCGGTCAGGTGCGCGGGAACACCGAGCGTTTCCTCGTCGTCGATCAGCTCGGCATTGGCGATCAGTTCCGACAGCACCATCGCCACGGTCTGCAGCGCCTCGATCTCGACCTCTTCGTAACGGCGCGGCTCGACATGCTGGACCGCGACGACGCCCACGGCCCGTTCGCGTCGCACGATTGGCACGCCGGCGAAGGAGTGGAACTTTTCCTCGCCCGTTTCGGGGCGGAACGCGAAGTCGGGGTGCGCGGCCGCTTCGGCAAGGTTCAGCGTCTCGACGTTGCCGGCGATCGTGCCGACCAGGCCTTCGCCCACCGCCAGCCGGGTGACGTGGACGGCTGCCTGGTTGAGGCCGCGCGTGGCGAACAGCTCGAGCATGCCCTCGCGCAGGAGGTAGATCGAACAGACCTCGGAATCGAGATTCTCGCCGATCACCTCGACAATCTGGTTGAGCTTGGCCTGGGCACCGGCCCGCGAGGCCATGACCTCGTGCAACGAGGTAAGGATTTGACGGGCGGCGGTCACGGCGCTGAGCATGAACGCTGGATTAGCCTAGTGCGCGCGGTTTGGGAATGTTGCGCACAATCCGATGCGGAAGCGTCTGCCCTGCGGATAGCTATTCGCTTCGCCGGACACAAAAGAGCCGCCCGGTGGGGCGGCTCCGTGTGGTGCCTTGGAAGGCGCTCGCGCTCAATGGAGGCGGGACAGCTCTTCCTTGATTTTCAGCTTCTTTCGCTTGAGCTGAGCCACCAGCGTATCGTCAGGGAGGGGCCGGGACATCTCCATCTGGATCTGCTTTTCAAGTCCGGCGTGCTTTGTCTGGAGTGCGCTGATGTGCGTCGATTCCATGCTTTGTCCTCCTTTAGGGATAAAGTCCCTTCAGAAAACCGCACGAGGCCATCCCCGTGCGGGGCGGCGCAACCTTTCGGCCGGTTCTTGCACGACTCGAACAGGCGGCGCGTTGTCATGCTCCCACATTGGCCGTATCTTGCAAGCCAAACCGCGCTGGAGCGTTGCAGTTTACGGGTCATGCCGTAAGTCGTGCTAACCCACCGGTTCATCGGGTCGAAGGAGTTGGGCGGAACGTGACCGAAGAGGAAATGCGCAAGCGGCTTGCGGCGCTGCGTATCGAACACCGTGACCTTGATGCGGCCATCGACGCGCTTTCGCTCAACGGCGCGCGCGACCAGCTGCAGATCGCCCGCCTCAAGAAGCGCAAATTGCTGCTGAAAGACCAGATCGCGATGATCGAGGATTACCTGATCCCGGATATCATCGCCTGAAATCAGACACTTGATTCGCTGATCCTGCAAACGCAGGTTGTCCCGTTAAGAAACGTTCACGAAACGGGACGGCAATCCGCGCGTTGTCCTGTTGGCGAAAGACCCACGACAGGACTATGCGCTGTCCATGCCTTTGTTGCCGAGCCTCAACCCGCGTATCGTCGACGCCCTACATGCGCAGGCGCTGAGCCTGGCCGACGAGGTGCGCACGCGGTTCGAGCGGCTGCGCACCGAGACCAACCGGATCATTGCTGACGATGAAGATCTGCGCCGCGTGCAGGTCAGCTGCGAAGCGTTGCGCACGACGACGCGGGTGATGCATTGCCTCGCCTGGCTGCTCAACCACCGCGCCCATTTCGCCGGTGAGCTTTCCGAACTGCAACTGCGCCGCCACGGCCGTCTGATCGCCAATTTCCCTGACAGCGATCCCGAAGTCGTGGCCACGCTGCCCGAGGACGTGCAGGTGCTGGTGCACGAAAGCCAGCGGCTCTACCAGCGCATCCAGCGGCTCGAACAGGCGTGGCGGTCCGAGGCCATCGCCAATGGCAGCGCAGTGCAGCGCCTGCGCGATCGCCTTGCGCGTGCGGTCGCGGATCATTCGAGCGCGGCGTGATTTGTTTGGCGTCGTGACGTCATTGCTCGCGATTTGACATGACTTGCGCGGTTGCGCAGGCGCGTTGCAGTCCCCATACCCCAGCGATGGCCCAGATGCCCCCGATCCCCGACCGCAGCGAATGGCCCCTCGGCCGCGCCGAGCAGCTCGAACCGCTGGTGCGCCGCGTGCTCGCGCCCAACCCTTCGCCCTATACCTTCACCGGCACGCAGACCTATCTCGTCGGCGCGGGCAGCGATGTCGCGGTGATCGATCCCGGCCCCTACGGCATGGACCACGTCGTCGGCTCCGAAAGCCAGGGCCATCTCGAAGCGATCCTCGCGGCCGTTGGCGATGCCAAGGTCACCGCCATCGTCTGCACCCACACCCATCGTGACCACAGCCCCGCCTCCCGCCCGCTGGCACAAGCCACCGGCGCGCCGATCATCGGCTGCGCTCCGCTGACCATGGAGGACGACGGCCCCCGCGCCGATGCCGCCTTCGACGCCGACTACCGGCCAGACCGCATTCTCGCCGATGGCGAGCGCATCTGCGGTGATGGCTGGACAATCGAAGCCGTCGCCACCCCCGGCCATACCTCGAACCACTTGTGCTACAGCGTGGTCGAAAGCGGCGCGCTGTTTACCGGCGATCACGTCATGGGCTGGTCGACCTCGGTGGTCTCCCCGCCCGATGGCGACATGGCCGCCTACATGGCCAGCCTGCAGAAGCTGCACGACCGCGACGACCGCGTGCTCTATCCCGCCCACGGCCCGCAGATCGACAATCCGCGCCAGCTCGTCCGCGGCATGCTCGGCCACCGCCGCCAGCGCGAACGCCAAATTCTGCGCCTGCTCGAGGATGGCGGACCCCACGCGATCCCGGAATTCGTCGCCGCGATGTACAAGGGCCTCGACCCGCGCCTGCATGGCGCAGCAGGCCGCTCGGTGCTCGCCCACCTGCTCGATCTGGAACGACAGGGACGAGTCCGGGTTGAGGACGAGACATGGATGATCCCAGCCTGACCCCCCGCCCAGCGCCCACACGAACCGCACCAACCCTCGCGCGGATCTCGCTGCTGCCATGGGGCCTGTTCCTCGTCGCGCTGGCCGCTGCCGCGTTCTTCGCCTGGAAATGGTGGCAGCCCGACGACCTCGGCGATCCCTTGGCCACCAGCCTCGTCGCCTTCGAGAAGCAGGACAAGCTGACGGTGTTCAGCGCCGAGCTCGCCCCCGTCGTATCGAGCAACGATTCCCGCCTGTTCGGTCTGGTCAATTCCAAGCAGGTCGCGGTGATTCCCGCACGGATCGACTACACGATCAATCTGGCACAGGTCGGCCGTGACCGGCTGACGTGGAATGCCGAAGGCCAGACCCTGTCGGTCCGTCTGCCCCCGCTCACCGTGAGCCGCCCCAACCTCGACGAAGCCCGCGCGCAGTACTTGCGCGACGGCATCTGGATCAGCCGCGATGCGCAGGACAAGCTGACCCGCGACAACACCCGGCTGGCCGAAGCGCAAGCGGTGCAGCAGGCCGCCAACCCGGTGCTGATGAATCTCGCCCGGCAGGCCGCCAAGGAAGCCATTACCCAGAACCTGTCGATCCCGCTGCAGGTTGCAGGGTACGGCAAGGCAAAGGTCGAAGTCACCTTCGACGCAAAGTAGGACCGCAAATCTGGTTGCATGTGTGACCGTCGTCACCGCCAGAGCGGACCGAATCGCCTAGCGGGCGCCTCGGGACTGGTGGAGACATCGAATGGCTACCGCCGCAATCAATACAACTGCTTATCCGTACTCGCGCGACCAGCGCTTCTTTACCCGCATGGCCATCGGCATGGCGGTGTTCGTCGTCCTCGCGTTCGGCCAGTGGGCCTTGCGCGGGATGTCGTCGCCGACCACGGCGCCCATCTGGGTCCATCTCCACGGCGTGGCGATGCTGTCGTGGCTCGGCATGTTCGTGCTGCAGAACCAGCTTGCGCTGACCGGCAACATCGCCCTGCATCGCAAGCTTGGCTGGGTATCGCTGGCGCTCGTCCTGTTCATCGCCGGCCTCGGCATGTTCACCGGCCGCATGGCGATCGAACTGCACCGCGTGCCGCCGTTCTTCAGCAACGCCTATTTCCTCGCGCTGACGCACATCGGCACCGCGCTGTTCGCCGCCATGGTCATCGCCGCCATCGCCATGCGCCGCGAAACCCAGTGGCATCGCCGCCTGATGATGGGCGCGATGATCCTGATCCTCGAACCCGCGATCGGTCGCCTCGTGCCTGCTCCGATTCTCGGGCCAACGCTGACGCCGATTGTCGAGGGCGCGTTCCAGCTCTTCGCTGTGGGCATCATCGCGATGCACGACTTGCGCGAAACAGGCGCCGTCCATCCCGCCACCCGCTTCAGTGCGCTGGCCGTGGTGGTCCTGTTCGGCGTGGTCATGGGCCTTGCCGTCTTCCCGCCGTTCGTTTCGCTGGCAGAAGGTATTGCGGCAGCGGGTTGAGGTCCCTAAGTCCCCCTCTCGCCCGCAAGACCGAAGCGGGCGGGAGGACGTGACGCGATGACTGCCCAGCCCCTGAACCTTTCCGGCCTTGACCTGCGCGCCGAGATCGACCGCCTGCGCATGGAGCGCAACGCGGTGATCCTCGCGCACTACTACCAGCGCCCGGAAATCCAGGACCTCGCGGATTTCGTCGGCGACAGCCTCGAGCTCTCGCGCAAGGCCGCGGCCACCGATGCCGACGTCATCGCCTTCTGCGGCGTCAAGTTCATGGCCGACACCGCCAAGATCCTCAGCCCTCAGAAGATCGTCGTCCTGCCCGACATGGACGCAGGCTGCAGCCTCGAGGATTCGTGCCCGCCGGACAAGTTCAAGGCGTTCCGCGAAGCCCACCCCGATCACATCGCGCTGACCTACATCAATTGCTCGACCGAGGTGAAAGCGCTGTCCGACGTGATCGTCACCAGCTCCAGCGCCGAGACGATCCTCGCCCAGATCCCGCCCGAGCAGAAGATCATCTTCGGGCCTGACCGCCACCTCGGCGGCTATCTCAACCGCAAGTTCGGCCGCGACATGCTGCTCTGGCCGGGCGTGTGCATCGTGCACGAGGCGTTTTCGGAAACGGAATTGCTCAAGCTCAAGGCGCAGCACCCCGACGCGCCCATCGCCGCGCACCCGGAATGCCCGCCGCACATTGTCGACCATGCCGATTACGTCGGCTCGACCAGCGGCATCCTGCAATATGCCAAGACCATGACCGGCGACACGCTGATCGTGGCGACCGAGCCGCACATCATCCACCAGATGCAGCTCGCCATGCCCGACAAGACCTTCATCGGTGCCCCCGGCGCGGACGGCAACTGCAACTGCAACATCTGCCCCTACATGGCGCTCAACACGATGGAAAAGCTCTACCTCGCCCTGCGCGACCTGCAGCCGCGCATCGAAATGGACGAAGACCTTCGCCTCGCCGCCAAGAAGAGCCTCGACCGCATGCTCGACATGGCAAGCGGCACCGTCGGGCTGGGCGATCTGGGAGCGAAGCCTTTCGGGGGGTGACTCGCCATGCGTTACGCCGAAGCCTTTGAATCGCTCGGATACAAGCTGAGATCAGCTCGTCAGGACTGGTCAGCAGAGAAGGATGATGGCGTCTGTATTACCATCTGGAAGCGCAGACTTAACTGGCAAGACCTTTCATACGATACTCGCGAGCACAAGAACTCCATCGCAGACTGGTCGGTAAAATCCGGGAACAAGAAGCGCATTCTACATGCGAGTCGTGCCCTTATCGAATTTGATGGCTGGATTGATGCCATCCTGATCAGCGGAGAACCGGGGATCAGTTACGAAGATGCCCAAGTGTGGTTTCCCACCGAAAAGCAGGGTCGACGTTGGCGGGTAGTCTACTTGGATGAAGAAACTGGTCACCTCCGTCTGGAGGCCCAATAAGATCTACCCGGCCATCACCCGCCGCACCATCTCCGGCTCGGCCTCGATCACCTTGAGGTAGGCGCGGACGGCGGGCGGCGGCATGTGGCGGGCCATTTCGTATTGGCGCAAGTTCGCTACAGGAATGCCGTAAGCTGCAGCAAACTCCTGCTGGCTCAGGCTCAGGCGGTATCGCAGCACGCGGAACCTGCGACCCATATGTGCTCGTTCAAGGTCTGCCACACTGACATCCCGGTCCTCAGGATCATTAGGGTCTGCCGGAATTGCGATCGTAGTCTCTTTGTTCACTGGAATTGCTCCTTCGCACCGAGATAAATCTTACGGTGCGGCCTCGCCAGACGTGAATGGCAGTGTAGAGTTTACCCTGCACCAAGCCGGTTATCTTCCAACGCTCTTCTTCGTCGCCGATCCGGATCGTTGGCGTAAGCAAGTGGAACGGATCACGGAAAATCCGCATCCCGAACGCAAGCTTCAACCCGTGCTTGAAGCGATTGGCCTCGTCCTTGGCGGGATCGAACTCGAACTCCATTGCCTCTGACTATGTGATTCACACATAGCAGAGGAGCACAGACAAGTCGAGAATGGCGCTACCTTGCGGGTTTTCCCTCACCCAGCCGCGCCAGCACCAAGGCCGCGCCGACGAGTGCCATGCCTATGGCGTCGGGCAGGGCGAGGACCTCGCCGAACGACAGCCAGCCGACAAGGACCGAGACTGCGGGTTGCGTCAGCAGCACAAGCCCGATCACCAGCGGCGGGAAGTGGCCGAGCGAATAGACCAGCAGGCCCTGGCCGACGATCTGGCTCGCCAGCATCAGGCCGATGAGCGGCCACCAGTTCTGCGCGATCACCGGCTCGCCCATCGCCAGCGCGGTGACGAGCAGGACCGGGCATCCGGCAAGGCTTGACCAGAACAGCAGGCTCCACGGCTTCAGCCGCTCGCGCACGTTCTGCACCAGCAGGATGTAGACGACGTAGAACAGCCCGGCGAGGATGCAGAACAGGTCCCCGGCAAGGGTCCGCGCGTCGATCTCCATCGAACGGCCGAGCAGCAGCCCTGCCCCGCCCAGCGCCATCGCCACGGCGGCAAACTCGCGCAAATGCGGGCGGCGGTGCATCGTCACCAGGCCCCAGACCATCAGGATTACGCTGCCCGAATTGCCGAACAGCGTGGCGTTGCCGAGCTTGGTCCGCTCGATCCCGACGTGCCAGCTCGCCAGATCGAGCGCAAAGACAACGCCCGCTGCGGCAATGAACCACCAGTCCTTGGCCGGATACCCGCGCAAAGGCTCCTTCCCGCGCCATGCGAACAAGGCGAGCAACGGCAGCGCCAGGGCCAGCCGCCAGAACCCGGCCGAGACCGGTCCGCTATCGGCGATCCGCACGAACCACGGCCCCAGCGCCAACGCAACGTTTCCTGTCAGCAGGGCAAGGAAATGCTTCGGCGTGGGACGAATTGACAGGTCTGCGTCACTTGAAATCGTCATGGGCGCAGCCTAATCCAGTTGCAAAGCGAAACCTAGGATGGATCCTCGCGTTTCGCGGTCATTTACCGAAAGGCCCTCTAGCATGCACGAACCGCTGTTCCAGCCCCTGCGCCTTGGTGCGATCGAAGCGCCCAACCGCATCATCATGGCACCGCTCACCCGCGGTCGCGCAACCGCCGAAGGCGTGCCGACGCCGGTGATGATCGAATACTACCGCCAGCGGGCCAGCGCGGGGCTGATCATTTCCGAAGCGACCGGCATCAGCCGCGAAGGTTTGGGCTGGCCCAGCGCGCCGGGTATCTGGTCGGACGAACAGACCGAAGCGTGGAAGCCGGTGACCGAAGCCGTGCACGAGGCTGGCGGGCGCATCATCATGCAGCTGTGGCACATGGGCCGCATCGTCCACCCGTACTTCCTCGGCGGCGAACCGCCGGTCTCTGCTTCTGCCACCCGCGCGCCCGGGCAAGCGCACACGCCGGAAGGCAAGCAGGACTTCGCGACGGCACGCCCGCTGCGCCTCGATGAAATGCCGCGCCTGCTCGATGACTACACCCGCGCTGCCGAGAACGCCAAGAAGGCAGGGTTCGATGGCGTGCAGCTCCACGCCGCCAATGGCTACCTGATCGACCAGTTCCTGCGCGACGGCACCAACCTGCGCGACGACGACTACGGCGGTTCCCCGCAGAACCGCGTGCGCATCCTGCGCGAGGTGGTGGAACGGCTGATCGCGGTCTGGGGCAAGGACCTCGTCTCGGTTCGCCTCTCCCCCAACGGCGAATCGCAGGGCACCGACGACAGCAACCCCGCCGCAACCTTCGGCGAAGCAGCGCGCGTGCTTCAGGACCTCGGCATCAGCTTCCTCGAACTGCGCCAGCCCGGACCCGACGGCACCTTCGGTTCCACCGAAGTGCCCAAGCAGGACGCCTTGATCCGCTCGATCTACACCGGTCCGCTGGTCCTCAACAGCGACTACACGCCGGAAGAGGCAGCGGCCGACGTTGCCTCCGGCCGCGCTGACGCGATCAGCTTCGGGCGTCCGTTCATCTCGAACCCCGATCTGGTCGAGCGCATCCGTGTCGGGGCGCACATCAATCCGAACAAGGGGGTGCCACAGACGTGGTATTTCCCCGGCGAGGTCGGCTATACCGACTATCCGACGCTGGCGGAGGAAACCGCCACAGCCTGATGGAGTAATGCCGCATGCCGCCAAGATCATGGCTCTTCGTTCCCGGTGACAGCGAGAAGAAGCTGGGCAAGGCCATGTCTACCGGTGCGCATGCGGTGATCGTCGATCTCGAGGACGCGGTTGCCCCGGCGGCCAAGCCGCAGGCCCGCGTCCTCGCCCGCGACTGGCTGTCGATCCACCGCCAGCAGGTGACCGAAAACCGCCCGCTGGCGCGCTGGGTGCGGATCAACGCGATCGAGACCGGCATGTGGCGCGAGGACCTTGCCGTCGTCATGGCCGGTGCCCCCGACGGCGTGATGCTGCCCAAGTGCGAGGGCCCCGACCAGATCCGCATGGTCGCCGCCGAAATCTACGAGCTCGAACAGCGCAACCGCGTGCCCAACGGGGCGACGAAGATCCTGCCGCTGGTCAGCGAGACCGCGCGCTCGGCGCTTACCATCCCGTCCTATGTCAACGAACCGATGCCGCGCCTTGCCGGGCTGACCTGGGGTGCCGAGGACCTGTCCGCCGTGCTTGGCGCCAGCCGCAAGCGCGATGCCGAAGGCGCATGGACCGATGCCTTCCGCTTCATCCGCGCGCAGTGCCTGCTCGTATCCCATGCCAAGGGCGTCTGGGCAGTCGACACGCTCTACGACGATTTCCGCGACGAGGACGGTACGCGCCGCGCCGCCGAAGCCGCCAGGGCCGATGGCTTCACCGGCATGCTGGCGATCCATCCCAGCCAGGTGCCGATCATCAACGCCGCCTTCGCGCCGAGCGAGGAGGAACTGGCCGAAGCCCAGGCCATCGTCGCGCTGTTCTCGGCAAATCCCTATGCCGGCACGCTGCAGTACAACGGCCGCATGGTCGACCAGCCGCACCTCAGGATGGCAAAGCAGCTACTGGGGATCGGCTGAATCCGCAGGCGGGGCGGCGGCTTCGGCAGGCGCCTCCTCGGCCGCATCGCTCGCCTCGGGCGCAGCCTTCTTCTTCGCCTCGGCATGGACCGCAGCCAGCGGCGGTGACGCTGTCGAGGTATCGAGGTCGATCATGTCGTCCGAGATCGACCCCGGCAGCACTTCGCCACCGGCTGCCGTTGCCACCTTGTCGTCGGCCTTCTTGCCGCAGCCGCCAAGCGCAAGGCCGAGTGCAAGCGGGGCGAGAATCAGGCGACTGATGGCGGGCACGGCGTATCCAGACGTTCGAGAAAACGGTCGAGGTGCGAGAGCAGCGCCTCGTCCCAGGCCTCCGGTTTAACCTCCCTGCCCAGCGCGGCAAGACTGGTCACGCCGAATTCCTCGATCCCGCACGGCACGATGCCGCCGAAGTGCGAGAGATCGGGCGAAAGGTTCACCGAAAAGCCGTGCATCGTCACCCAGCGACGGATGCGCACGCCGATCGCGCCGATCTTCGCCTCGCGCCCGTCCGCACCATGGGTCCAGATGCCGACGCGCCCCTCGGCGCGCCACGATTCCACGCCGAAGTCGGCCAGCGTCTCGATCACCCAGCCTTCCAGCGCATGGACGAAGCCGCGCACATCGCGCGCCCGCTTGCGCAGGTCGAGCAGCACATAGCCCACCCGCTGCCCCGGCCCGTGATAGGTATAGCGCCCGCCCCGCCCCGCCTCGACCACCTCGAAACGCGGATCAAGCAATTCGTCGGGCGCGGCACTGGTCCCGGCGGTGTAGACAGGCGGATGCTCGAGCAGCCAGATCAGTTCCTGCGCATTGCCCTCGGCAATCGCGGCATTGCGCGTCGCCATTTCGTCAAGCGCGGTGCGATAGGGCACTTGCGCGCTTTCGCGGCGGATCTCGATGCTCTCGTCCAAAGCCATGGCCAGCGAGATGGCGCAGCCAGGCGCGTGAGACAAGAGGCGCAGGCGGCAAAACTGACGTTCGACCTCGCCGCCCGACGCTGCTATTGACCCGGCCATGACACCCCGTCTCGACAGCAGCCTCGCCTGGAAGACCGCCACTCGCCTCGTCGCCACCAACCGCGACATGCTGATGGCCATTGCCGGCGTGTTCTTCCTGCTGCCGGGCCTCGCCTTCACCATCTTCGTGCCCGAACCGCAGATGGCGCCGGGCACGCCGCCCGGAAAGATGATGGAGATCATGGCCGAAGCGTGGACCTCGTCGCTCCCGCTCCTGATCGTCGTCACGCTGCTGCAGATGGCCGGGACCGTCACGATGCTCATTGTGATGACCGATCCGCAGCGGCCCACCGTGGCGCAGGCGATCAGCCGGGGCTTCCGCGCCCTTGGGCCGTACATGCTGGCCCAGCTGATCGTCGGCGGTGCGATCGGCATGGCGTTCCTCGTGCTGGTGAGCGCTGCGGCACTGACCGGGGTGCAGGCGATCGGCGCGATCGTCATCCTCGCCGCTTTCGTGGCGATGATCTGGTGCAGCCTGCGCATGGCACTGGTTGCTCCGGTGCTGGCGATCGAGGCCGAGCGCAATCCGGTGCAGGCACTGCGCCGTTCGTGGGCGCTGACGCAGGGCAACTCGGGACGCCTGCTGGCGTTCTTCGTGCTGCTGGGGGTGGTCTTTGCCGTGGTCTATGGCCTGGCGATGATGCTGGTCGGCGTCGTGCTGGTGCTGACCACCGGCGGCGAGCTGCAGCGCGTGCTTACCGCCGCCGTCTCGAGCGCCATCACCTCGGGCGCCCTGGTCTATTTCATCGCGATTCTGGCAGCGGTCTACCGCCAGCTGGCCGGACCGCCGACGGCGGAAATCCGCTCGGTCTTCGACTGAGGGATTATTCCTTCCAGCCCCAGCTGATCACGCAGGGCGGAATGTTGACCGGCTCGAAGCCCTTGTCGATGCGGCGGAAGAACTGGCCCATCAGGTCCCGCGCGCGGGCAGTGTACTGATAGACGAGGAATGCCCCGCCCGGGCGCAGCACGCGATGCGTCGCGCCCATGATCGCCGGACCCACGCCTTCCGGCAGGTTCGAGAACGGCAGGCCCGAAAGCACGTAGTCGGCATGGTCAAACCCATGCGCCTTGACGATCTCTTCCACATCCGCAGCCGAACCATGCACGGCGATGAATCGGCTGTCGCCGATGGTCTTCTGCAGGTAGGCGATGAAATCAGGGTTCGTGTCGATCACGATCAGACGGCCATCGCGGCGCAGCTTTTCCAGCACCGGGCGGCAGAACGTGCCCACGCCCGGGCCGTATTCCACGAAAAGGCGGCATTCTTCCCAGTCGACCACCGACAGCACGCGCTCGATCGTGCGGTTGGACGAAGGGACAATCGCGCCGACCATCGCCGGATGCTTGAGGAAGCCCTTGAAGAAGATACCGGCCGGTCCCGCGAAGCGTTCCACCTTGCGTTTTGCCCGCTGAAGAAGAGGCTCACGCGCCACCTGGGTCGAAGTCATTGCAGGAAATGGTCCTCTGCCGGTCAAGCTGGTTCAAGCGGGTCGCAAATTTGGCCTGCCATTGCAAGCAGTGTTAGCCCGGCCTAGTCAGCAATGGATGAACCAGCCGTGGACAATTTCGATCCCCGGACAAGGGGCCGAGGGATGAGCGAAGGACCGATCCGCCTGCCGAAGGAGCGCATGGCGCTGCTTTTTGCGGTCATGCTGGTGACCGCTGCGGGCAACACCGCGATGCAGTCGGTCATGCCCTCGATCGGCACCCGGCTTGGCATTGCCGACGTCTGGGTGAGCCTTGCCTATTCGTGGTCGGCGCTGCTGTGGGTGATGATGGCACCCTATTGGGCGCGCCGGTCCGACCGTCGCGGCCGCAAGGCGATGATGGCGCTGGGTGTCACCGGCTTCATCTCGTCCTTTGCCCTGTGTGGCATGATCCTGCACTTCGGCCTAGATGGCTGGTTCGGCGCGGGCCTGACCATGGCACTCTTCGCCCTCGCCCGTTCGCTCTATGGCGGTTTCGGCTCCGCTGCGCCGCCCGCCGTGCAGGCCTATGTCGCCAGCCGCACCGGCCGGGCCGACCGCACCAAGGCGCTGTCGCTGGTGGCCTCGAGCTTCGGCCTCGGCACAGTGCTCGGGCCCGCCCTCGCCCCGCTGCTGATCCTGCCGGGCCTTGGCCTCGTCGGCCCCTTCGCCATGTTCGCGCTGTTCGGGATCATCGTGCTGGTCCTGCTGCGCACCCGCCTGCCCGATGACGATCCGCGCTTTGCCGCGCGCGGCGAGGTCATGTCCGCTCCGTTCAGCGCCTCGTCCAACCCGCGCATGGTCGAGGAGCATCCCGATGGCAGCCCGGACGAATTGCCCGAAGCCGAACCGCAGCACCTCGGCATCGACCGCCTGCGCTGGACCGATCGCCGCCTGCGCCCCTGGCTCGTGGCAGGCCTGATAGGTGGCCATGCGCAGGCCATGGTCCTTGGCGTGATCGGCTTCCTGCTGCTTGACCGGCTCGGCCTGCGCGGCGACCCGGATGCCGGTGCAGGCCCGGTCGGCCTGGTGCTGATGTGCGGCGCGGTGGCGACACTACTCGCGCAATGGGGCCTGATCCCCATGCTCGGTCTCGGCCCGCGCACGTCCACCCTGTGGGGCATGGGCCTTGCGGCCCTCGGGATCATCCCGGTCGCCACCGGGCAGGACCTGCACACGATCGCGGTGGGCTTTGCCATCGCCTCGATGGGCTTCGGCCTGTTCCGCCCCGGGTTCACCTCGGGCGCAAGCCTTGCCGTCTCGCCCGCCGAGCAGGGCCAATCCGCCGGAATCGTCGCCTCGGTCAATGGCGCGGCCTATATCGCCGCACCGGCCATTGGCGTGTGGCTCTACAACCATTCGCAGTGGCTGGCCTGGGGCGTGATGGAGGTGCTGTCGCTGGGCGTCGTGCTGCTCTGCCTCTTCGCCATGAGGCGCGATCCCGCCTGAACCGCCTGATCACTTGCCACCGCGCTCGTTTGGCTCCAAGCGCACCGGTGCAATGACCGCACCCCGGCAATCACAGACAGTTATCGCGCGTGGCGCAGGATCGAACGCGCTCAGCTTCGTGATCCGCTTCGCGGCGCGGGCCTCGTTCCTCTACGTCGGCGCACGGCTCTATGGTGCGGCCAACTACGGCGTGTTCACCATGGCCAGCGCGATGGTCGAACTCGCCGCCCCCGTCGCCAGCCTCGGCCTCAAGCGCATGATCTTTCCCTGGCTGGAAGAGGCGACGCAAGGCGAACAGCCACGCGGAGCGACGCACGTCCTGCTCGACGCGCTCCTGCTTGCCACCCTTTCGGGTCTGGTGGTCTCGGCGCTGCTGGTCCTGCTGGCTGAAGCCCTGCCGGGCAGGATCGTTTCAGACAGCCTGCGCCTCGCGCTTGCCCTGATCGCACCGGCGGTGCTCGGGCAGGTCATCGGCGACATTGCCCTCGCCGCAACGCGCTGGACCCACAAGATGCGCTACGAAGTCATCGCGCGGGGCCTTGTCGAGCCCTATGTGCTGACCGCGGTGGCCTTCGGCGCGTGGTATATCGGGCTCGAACAGACCGGCATGGTCATCGGCTACTGGGCCGGATCGGTCGCGCTGGTGCTGTTCTCGGTGTGGAGCGCAAGACATTGCCTCGGTCCGCTCCACTTGCGCCGCTGGCGTCCGCACCCGGCCGAACTGCTCCGTCGCGCCCGCGCCCTGGCGCCGGCCAGCGGCAGCGATTTCCTGACCACGCTTGCCCAGCGCATCGATCTCTATCTCGTCGGCTTCCTTCTCGGCGATGCTGCGGTCGGCGTCTATGGCGTGCTGCGCCAGTTGCGCACGCCGATCCTGCAGGTTCGGCAGGCCTTCGACGGCATCCTCACTCCGCTGACCGCGCGCACGATGATGACCGATGGCGACGTTGCCACCGGCAAGGCGACTGCGGCCGCCACGCGCGTGATCCTGACGATCCAGCTCGGCGTCGTCCTGCTCATGGCCGCGACGGGAGAGGCCCTGCTCGACCTTTTCGGCGCGCATTACGCAGGCGGTTACGCGGCACTGCTGGCGATGGTGCTGGCCGAGACCGTCAACGGCGCGTTCGGCGTGTCCGAGATGATCCTCTATTACCGCCGTCCGGCCCTGGCGCTGCAGGTCAACCTGATCCTGATCGTGATCGCCGCGCTCGCCATCCCGCTGCTGACGCCGCAGTACGGCATCCTCGGTGCGGCCTTCGCCATGCTGCTGGCGGCGCTGGTCGCCTCGTTCATGCGGCGGCACTGGCTTTCAGGCCTCGGCGTCCGGCCCCATCCCTTCCACGCCGCGATCCCGCTGCTTGCAGCCGGAACGTCAGTGCTTCTCGGCGTCTGGCTCGGCGGCCTTGCCAAGGTCAGCGCGCTGGCAGGTGCGCACCCCGTGGTGACCAAGGCCGTCTCGCCCCTGATCGCGCTTGCCTTCTACGGCACGTTCGTCGCGCTCTGGCGCAAGGCGCAGCCCGGCGTCCTCTCGCTCAATCGCTTCCGCGTCAGCTAGATTCTGGAAGCCGTGCGCTTGGCGGCGCGGTTGTGCAGCTGGACCGAGATCAGCAGCAGCAGGTTCAGCACCACCACCTGGTAGAAGAAGTAATAGACCGGGCTGCCCGCGATCATCGCCAGACCCAGCACGATCGCGCGCGGGTTGGGGCCGAGCAGCTTGAGGAAATTGAGCAGCGGCTTCTGCTCGCGCGCCACTTCCGCCCGGATCGCCTCGAGCCTTGGCTGATCGCTGGTGGCCAGAGCGCCGCGCACGGCCTGATCGACCTGATGGGCGTGGGGAGTCATACCCGCGGCGAGGAACAGGTAGCCCTTGGTGATCAGCTCGAACAGCCGGGCAATCGGCCCGCGCGAGCCGAACACGCCGTCGCTGTTGTCCTTGGCATTGTTCAGCCAGGGCACCGCATAGGTCCAGTACTGGTAGAACCGGCGCTGCACCTCGACGTGGTTGGACTGGACGATATGGCTTGCCCCAGCCCCCAGCGTCCATGCCCATGCGGCACCTGAGCCGATCTGGCGGGTCAGCACGAAAGCGAGCAGCACATAGAGCACGATGTGGCTGACATAGTCGCAGACGCCGTCGACCATTTCACCGATCGGGCTGGACTTGCCGGTGATCCGTGCAAGGTCGCCGTCCGCGCCGTCGACCACGTGCCACGACATGTGCAGCGCCATGCCCAGCATCGCGCCCATCGGCCAGCCGAGCGCCCAGGTGCCGCCGGTCGAATCCATGTTGAAATAGACCACGCCCGCCGCGACGACGAGCAGCCCGCCGAAGACCGAGACCATGTTCGGCGTGAGCGGCGTATGCGCGAGCAGCCTCGCCAGCCGCCATGCCAGCGGGTGGTAGAGGTGATAGTTCAGCCCGTCCTGCAATTCCCGCGGACGCTTGGGGCGTTCGATGGCCCCCGTCCGATTCCCCGCGTTCACCCGTGCGACCCCTTGATGCCGTGCCAGACAGAATGTGCATCCCGCCGATGCCGTCTTGGCGCATCAGGTAGCGGTGTCTATAGGCCGTGGAAAGAGCCTCCGATGCTCTGGATGAGGCACCCACGCTTGAATACCCCGTTTTCCGTCGCGATTCCGGCCAGTTCCTACCTGCGTCGCCGCATCGGCGGCATCAGCGGCGTGGCGCGCGGGGTGATTCTCGCCGATCTCGTCGGAGCGGCCTCGATCGTGATCGTGGCCGATTCCCCGGTGGCCGAGGACTGGCACCGCAGCTTTGCCATGCGCACCCGGTCCTTGCCGCAGGTCAGCTACGTATCGCCTTCCGATCCCTTGCCGCCGGGCACTGCCCTGCTTCCGGCCGAAGCGCAGCCGACCAAGGCGGCGCTTGAAGCCCTGCGCGAGGACCCGGCGCTGGTGCTTGTCCCCGGCGACCCGCGCCTGATCCGCGAGAGCAGCGACCATGGCACCGTCATGGCCCTGCTGCGCGCGACGCTGAAGCCCACCGAGGGGCCGGTGGGGCGGTGGATCAACCGGCCGATCTCGTTCCGCATGTCGGCGCTGGCGATGAAGTTCGGAATCGGCCCCGATCCGATCACCTGGTTCACCCTTGCCCTGGCGATGGTCATGGCAGTGATCCTTGGCCAGGGCGGGGTCGAGTGGCTGGCGCTAGGCGGCTTCCTGTTCCAGGCCGTCTCGGTCACCGACTGCGTCGATGGCGACATTGCCCGCGTTTCCTGGGCGATGAGCCGGCGCGGCGCGCTGCTCGATACCGCTTGCGACATGGTCGCCAACCTCGGCTTCGTGATCGGCCTGATGACCGGCGTGATCCGCACCTATGGCATTGATTACGCATGGATTGCGCTGGCTTGCGTGGTGCTGCTGGTGAGCGGCATCATCGCCATGAGCGTGCTCGTCCGCATGGGTCCGAAGCGCGGCAGCTTCGATGTGCTGCGCGCCGCGCTCGAACAGCGGCTTGATGGTCGGCCCGTCCTGCAGACCGTGACCCTGACGCTGGAGCGCCTGTTCAAGCGCGACGTCTACGTACTTGTGGCCTGCGTGTTCTGCCTGCTCGGCCTTGCCTGGGTCCTGCCGGGAATGCTGCTCGGAGGCCTGTGCATCTGGCTCGGCGCGGTGGCCTGGTGCGCCCCGCTGATCGCTGCCGACAGCGAGGGAATGCTGCTTCCGCCGCACATGCGGCAGCTCTGAAGCGGCATTTCCAACTCTCCCCCAACTCGGGGCCAACTCCCCCGCAACTCTGGGACAACTCTACGACAACTCTGGCGCAACCCTGTTGCAACTGTGGCACCCTTTGGTGCTGCATCGCGGCATCAGTGGCCCCCACCCCTTGCGCGATGCGTTGCGTTCCCCCAAATTGACCCGGAAGCGACCGCAACAAGGAACCGGGATAAAACATGAAGGGTGTGATCCTTGCTGCGGGCCGTGGCAGTCGGCTCGGCGATGCGACCGAGTCCCTGCCCAAGCCGCTGATGGCGGTTGCCGGCCGGACTTGCCTCGATTTCGCGATCGAGGCACTGCTTGCCGTGGCCGGTGAAGTCATCGTCGTCACCGGATACCGTGCTTCGTTGATCGAAGAGCACATCGCTGCCGAATGGCCCGACGCGCCGGTCAGGACCGTGCGCAACGGCCAGCTTGAAGCAGGCAACCTGACCTCGCTCGGCGCGGCACGGGAACTGATCGGCGATGCGCCCTTCGTGCTGACCAATGCCGACCACCTGTTCCCGGCCGACATGTACACCCGCCACTTCACCACCGAGGCTGCGGGCCGGACCGTGGCCGTCGCCTGCGAGCGCGAGCGGCCGGTGCTGCCCGACGAGATGAAGGTGATCGAGAAGGACGGCGCGCTGCAGGCGATTTCCAAGACCCTGCCCAAGTACGACGGCGCCTATATCGGCACGACTTTCGTGCGCGAAGTAGCGCGCGCCGGCTACTGGGCAGCATTCGACCGCGTGCGCGAGACCAAGGATCTTGCCACCGCCTCGGTCGAGATGGTCCTGCACGAACTGGCGCAGGACGAGGCGACTGCGCCGCAGGTGCGCTGGCTTTCGGGCCTCAAGTGGTTCGAGGTGGATACCCCCGAGGATCTGGCCGTGGCCCGCGAAAGCCTGACCGCGTGAGCGCAGAAGGCGAAGTCCGCGTTCTGGTGTTCGACCTCGACGGCACGCTGGTGCCGACGATGGACGACTATGCCGACCGCGCGGCGCAGCTGATGGAAGAATCGTTCGGCACACCCTTCGACCAAGCGCGCCGCTCCTATTTCGCCACGTCCGGCCTGCCGTTCGAGAAGCAGTTGCGCCAGCTCTATCCGGGCCAGGATACCGATCCGGTGGCCCAGCGCTTCGAGGACTGGAAGGACGGCTACCTGACCGGAATCGCCATCGCACCAGACACCGCCGCGCTGCTGCAGCAGTGGCGCGACCGGGGCCTGCTGGTGGCGATATCCTCGAACAACCTTGAACACTATGTCGAACGCCTCGCGCGCGACTGGCCCGTCGACATGGCGCTCGGCTATCGCGCGCCTTCGGCCGGAGATCCGGGCTTTGCCAAGGGCGAGCCGCACTTCCGCGCGATCGAGGAACGCTTCGGAATCGCGCGGGGCGGATTCCTGTTCACCGGAGATTCACCGAACGACGCCCACATCGCCGCTGCCGCGCGGGTGCGCTTTCGTGCGCTCCTGACCGACGCGTTCGCTCCGGACGATTTCGAGAGGGCGGTTCCGGGGACCCGGACCCTGACAAGTCTTGCCGAACTTGGTGACCATATTGCCACGGTTGCCGACCCGGTTGCAGGCCTGTAGGGGCGATCCGGCAAAACGGACTATCGCGGGCAGCATTTTTCGGTTAAGGGCGCGGTCCCATCGGAAATTGCTGTGGCTTGCGCGCCCATACTTTGGTGCAGTGCAGGCGGCACGATTGCGAGCAGGGAGTGGGGATTGCAAGGTCTGCCATGACCGGCGGTTCCCCGCTTCGTCTTGACGGACTGAGGATTCGGCTTGCATTCGATGGCATTTCGGTATTTTGAGGCAGTTTGATTACAGCCGCCGCAGGGCGCCTGTCTGAAGGGATCGTTATTCATGAAGCCAATCAAGGTCGCCGTGATCGGCGTGGGCAACTGCGCTAGCTCGCTGGTGCAGGGTGTAGCCTACTATCGCAACAACAACTCGTCGCAGGGCCTCATCCACGACCGCATTGGCGGATATGGCGCCGGTGACGTCGACTTCGTGCTCGGCGTTGACGTCGATGCGCGCAAGGTCGGCAAGGACATCGCCGAAGCCATCTTCGCTGCACCGAACAACACCACCGTGTTCCAGCCGAACGTTCCGATGACCGGCGGCAAGGTGATCATGGGTCGCGTGTCGGACGGCGTTGCCGCGCACATGACCTCGGTCGGCGAAAAGGGCTTCATCGTGGCCGACCAGCCCGAAGCCACCCAGGCCGACATCGTCAAGGCCCTCAAGGACTCGGGCGCCGAAGTTCTCCTGAACTTCCTCCCCGTCGGTTCGCAGGAAGCCACCGAATTCTACATGGAATGCGCGCTTGAAGCCGGCGTTGCCGTCGTCAACTGCATGCCCGTGTTCATCGCTTCGACCCCGGAATGGGAAGCGAAGTTCCGCGAGAAGCGCATCCCGATCGTCGGCGACGACATCAAGGCGCAGGTCGGTGCAACCATCGTCCACCGCGTGCTCTCCAGCCTGTTCGCCGCCCGCGGCGTCAACGTCGAGCGCACCTACCAGCTCAACACCGGTGGCAACACCGACTTCATGAACATGCTCGACCGCCAGCGTCTGGGCAGCAAGAAGGAATCGAAGACCGAGGCAGTGCAGGCCATGCTCGCCACGCGTCTCGAGGACGAGAACATCCACGTCGGTCCTTCGGACTATGTTCCGTGGCAGAAGGACAACAAGCTGTGCTTCATCCGCATGGAAGGCCAGCAGTGGGGCAACGTTCCGATGAACCTGGAACTGCGCCTGTCGGTTGAAGACAGCCCGAACTCGGCCGCTTGCGTGATGGACGCGATCCGTTGCTGCAAGGTCGCGCTGGACCGTGGCGAAGGTGGTGCGCTGATCGGCCCGTCGGCCTACTTCTGCAAGCACCCGCCGCAGCAGTTCAACGACGACGTCGCCGCCCAGATGGTCGACGAGTACGCCTCGGTCGAGAAGCTCGCCGCTGAATAAGCTGCAGTTTCACTGACGGATTGAAAGGCCGACCCGACGCAAGTCAGGTCGGCCTTTTCATTTGCCGCCGAAACCTTTACCCGGAGCGACCATGGATGCGCTGATCATCGCTGCCGGTTTCGGCAGCCGCCTTGCCGAGCTTTCTCCTTCGAAGCCGATGACCCCGGTCGCGGGAGTGCCGCTGATCGAGATCGGCGTGCGGCAGGCAATGCTGGCGGGCGTCACCCGCGTGGTGGTCGTCACCGGCCATCAGGCCGATCTGCTTGAAGCCTTCCTCGCTGACCTTTCGGTTCGCGCCGGGATCGAGATCGTGCCGGTGCGTCTGACCAACTGGTCCACGCCCAACGGCCACTCCGTCATGGCCGGGGCGACGCGGTGCGAGGGCAACTACCTGCTGATGATGGCCGACCACATGTTCGAGGCCGACATTCTCGAGCGGCTGATCCACGAACACCGCCCGGACTGCGCGGTGACGCTGGCGGTGGACCGTCGCATCGACAATCCGCTGGTCGATCCCGAGGATGCGACCTGGGTGAAGATGGACGACGAGGGCATGATCACCGCCATCGGCAAGACCATCACGCCCTACGATGCGGTCGATTGCGGCGCGTTCCTCGCCACGCCGGATCTGGCCAAGGCGATCCACGAGGCGATTGCCGAGGGCAAGCCGGGGAGCCTGTCGGACGGCATGCAGCGCCTGGCCGATGCCGGACGCGCCGGCACGATGGACATCGAGGATGCCTGGTGGATGGACGTCGACGATCCGCGTGCGCATACGCTCGCCGAAGAGCTGGCGCCGTGGCATCTGGCGCGCACTTTCGCGGATATCGGCGTGCCTGCGGGCGAGTAAGCCTGCCCGCCACAGCTTTTCACCGACAGGGCCCACTCCAGCCCCTCCCGCGAGCGGGAGGGGAGAGCAGCGCTATCCGATCAAGGATACTTGAGGTGGATGCGGGTCGACAGGCCCGACTTCGAGATGTTCAGCCGCACCGAGCGGAACGAGGGAATGCTCGCGATCGTCGGCGGGTTGTTGGAAAAGCCGAAGCCTTCCTCGGGCAGGCCGAGCACGCCGCTGCGCTTGAGGTTCCGGCTGCTGTCCTCGTCATGATAGACCGCCAGCGCATAGACGCCGGGCTTGGGCACGTAGAGGCACATGCGCGTTTCCGGCGCGGTCGCATCGACGCGGCCGACATACATTGAGCCCTTCTTGACGAGGAACTTGCGCGGCTCGTCCGCATAGAGCGTCACCGCCATCAGCCCGTTGCCGTTGCGCACGCCATCGACGGTGACGTTGATGTAGGTGTCGCTCACCGGCCCGGCGCAATTGGGGCCGTTGGCATTGGCGGCGGTGCTGCCGGTCATGAGAGTGGCGGCGAGCGCAGTGGCAGTCAAAGCGGCCGCGGCGCGCAACCGTTTCGGCTTGGTCATGTCAAAAAGCCCCGATTTCGATGTTTCCTGCGGCAACCGCTTGTTCCACGTGCCTTCATTGAAAGCCCACGCAGCGCCTTTTCTCTTCCCCGCCACATCCAATAACGGCGGTTGTCTGGTTCGTTAAGTAAGATTCGTGCCGTGAATAGCGGCTGAACCCGGCCCTTGTCCGGCGTTCATGATCCATAACGCAGCAAAACCGGGACATTGCGTGTGGATAATGCGCCCGGTGGCGCTTGTTCCGCCGATTCGCCAACGGTAAGCGCGAGGAATGGGGTGGCTATGCCCGGGCGCATGCGCGTTTACCAATCCGCCTGCCACCCGCTGCAGGAAGATGTCCAGATGACCCCGCTGATTTCGCCCTCGATCCTTTCTGCAGACTTCGCACAACTGGGCGAGGAAGTGCGCGCGATCGACGCCGCCGGGGCAGACTGGATCCATGTCGACGTGATGGACGGCCACTTCGTGCCCAACATCACGATCGGGCCGATGGTGGTGAAGGCGCTGCGCCCGCACACGACCAAGCCGTTCGACGTGCACCTGATGATCTCGCCGGTCGATTCCTACCTGCAGGCCTTTGCAGATGCGGGGGCGGACATCATCACCGTGCATCCCGAAGCCGGCCCGCACATTCACCGCACGGTGCAGGCGATCAAGGGACTGGGCAAGAAGGCGGGCGTATCGCTCAACCCCGGAACCCCGGCGAAGATGCTCGATTACCTGATCGATGACGTCGATCTGGTCCTGATCATGAGCGTGAATCCCGGCTTTGGCGGGCAGAGCTTCATTTCCAGCCAGCTTCGCAAGATCGAGGCGGTGCGGAAGATGATCGACAAGTCGGGCCGGGACATCCACCTCGAAGTCGATGGCGGGGTCGATACCCGCACGATCCGCTCCTGCGTCGATGCCGGGGCCGATGTGCTGGTGGCCGGAACCGCCACGTTCAAGGGCGGGCCCTCGCAATATGCTGCCAACATTGCCGCGCTGAAGGCCATCGGCGCGGGGCAGGCCTGACATGGAGAACGGCGGCTTCCCCGATCTCGGAAGTCGCCCGGCGGACGCTGGCCGTTCCGCCAAGGCATCCGCCATCCCGCTCGAGGCGACGAAGGAGGAACCGCTGGCTGATCCGACGCCCGAGCCGTCCACCCGTTATCTGCCGCTGGAGGACGACCGTCCCGATCCGGCAGTGATCGAGCCCGGCCGCGCGCTGGCGCTGGCCGATTTCGCCCCGCCTGCCATCGGCGCCGGCGATCGCCTGGTGCGGTTCGCCTATAGCCTCGGCCTTCCCGCCAGCGCGATCCACCCTTTCCGCAAGCGGGCAAAGACGCGGCTGACGGCCACGGTCACCCCGCCGCTTCCGGGCGATGCGGCAGCCGGCAAGGCCTTGCGCGCCGGGCATTTCCTCGTCCACGGCTACAAGTCGCCGATTGCCGACACCGCCTTCTCCGGCCCGCGCCTGCCACCGGCGTTCGAGCGGATGGTCCATGGCTTCCGCTGGCTGCGCGATCTCGAATCCGGCGGCACGCGGGCGCAATGCGTGCAGGTGGCAGAGCGCATTCTCGGCACCTGGCTCAATGCAAATCCCAAGCCTGATCCGACGCCTGCCTGGGACGTCGGCAATGTCGGGCACCGCCTGCTGAACTGGATGGTCCACGCGCCGCTGATCCTTTCGGGGCAGGACCGCGCCCTGCGAACGCGGGTGCTGCACACGATCGAGGACACCGCGCGCTGGCTGGACCGGCGGGTGACCAAGGCGGATGACCGGCTGTCCGAAGTGGCGGGCTGGTGCGCGCTCGTCGCGGTCGGCCTGCTAATGGCCGATGGCAAGCCGCGCCGGCTCTATGGCGAGGCCGGGCTGGTCAAGGCGCTAGGCGAACTGGTGGGTGACGATGGCGGCGTGCTGTCGCGCAGCCCGCTCTGCCAGATCGAGGCGATCGAGCTGCTGGTGGAACTGCGCGCCTGCTACGAGGCGATCCGGGCCGAGCCGCTGCCGCAGATCCAGACGATGCTGACGCTGCTGGTGCCACCTTTGCTGGCGCTGCTCCATGGCGATGGGGCCTTGGGCAACTGGCAGGGCGCGGGCGCAGTATCCGCCGAGCGGATCGAGGAACTGGTGCGCGCGAGCGGCATCCGCACCCGGCCTTTGCGCGATGCGCGTCAGTGGGGCTACCAGCGCGCGACGGCGGGCAAGACCGTGCTGCAGTTCGATGCCGGACCGCCGCCGGTAGCGCGGCACACGCGCGATGGCTGCGCCTCGACGCTGGCCTTCGAGCTGAGCCATGGGGCGGAGCGGCTGATCGTCAACTGCGGCGGTGCGGCCTTTGCCGGGGGCATGATCCCGCTGCGGCTCGAACAGGGCCTGCGCGCCACGGCGGCGCATTCGACGCTGACGATCGACGATTTCAACTCCACCGCCGTGCTGATCAACGGCAAGCTGGGATCGGGCGTATCGGAGGTCGAAGTCGATCGCCGCACGCTCTCGGCCGAGGGCGCAGGGCCGGGCGCAACGCGGATCGAGGCGAGCCACAACGGTTATGTCAGCCGCTATGGCCTGACCCACCGCCGCATCCTGATCCTGCGCGACGATGGCACCGAACTGCGCGGCGAGGACCTGCTCGTGCCTTCGGGCCGCAAGGGCAAGCGCGGGATGATCGGCGTGGCCCTGCGCTTCCACCTGGGGCCGCATATCGAGCTGGCGGCGAGCGCAGATGGCAAGGGGGTGACGCTCAGCCTGCCCGATGGCAGCCTGTGGCAATTCCGATCTGGCCGCGATGGGGTCGGAATCGAGGAATCCCTCTGGGCAGACGGGCTCGGACGGCCTATCGGCACCCGGCAACTGGTCGTGACGGCCAAGGTTCCCCGCAGCGGCGAGAGCTTCTCGTGGCTGCTGAAGAAGATGCGATAGATAGGAATTCCCACGTGAGCGAGGTTACGATCAAGCGGGCGCTGCTTTCGGTGTCCGACAAGTCCGGTCTTGTGGATCTTGGCAAGGCACTGGCAGCGCGCGGCGTCGAGCTGCTGTCGACCGGCGGCACCGCCAAGGCCCTGCGCGATGCAGGGCTGAGCGTGAAGGACGTGTCGGAGCATACCGGCTTTCCCGAAATGATGGACGGCCGCGTCAAGACGCTGCACCCGACGATCCATGGCGGGCTGCTGGCCGTGCGCGACAACCCTGAACATGCTGCCGCGATGGCCGAGCATGAGATCGGCGCGATCGATCTCGTCGTGGTGAACCTCTATCCGTTCGAGGCGACCGTGGCCAAGGGCGCCGAGCGTGACGAGGTGATCGAGAACATCGACATCGGCGGGCCGTCGATGGTGCGCTCGGCGGCCAAGAACCACGATTACGTGACGATCCTGACCGACGCTGCGGACTACGCCGCGTTCCTCGGCGAACTGGAGCAGACCGGCGGCGCGACGACGCTGGCCTTCCGCCGCAAGATGGCGGCCAAGGCCTATGCGGCGACCGCAGCCTATGACTCGGCGATCTCGCAGTGGTTCGCGACGGTCGATCAGGGCGAGCACTTCCCGCCCGTCCTCGCCGCCGCGCACACCCGCGTGACGACGCTGCGCTATGGCGAGAACCCGCACCAGGACGCGGCGCTTTACGTGCCCCGCAATCCTGCCGTGACCGGTCTGCCGCAGGCGACGCAGGTGCAGGGCAAGGAACTGTCCTACAACAACTACAACGATGCCAACGCGGCACTGGAACTGGTGGCGGAGTTTGCCGGGGCCAAGCCGACGGTGGTCATCGTCAAGCACGCCAACCCCTGCGGCGTCGCCACCGCGGACACGCTGCTCGACGCGTGGAAGGATGCGCTGGAGTGCGACTCCGTTTCGGCGTTCGGCGGCATCGTGGCGAC
Organism: Novosphingobium jiangmenense; assembly: GCF_015694345.1. Lineage (GTDB taxonomy): Bacteria > Pseudomonadota > Alphaproteobacteria > Sphingomonadales > Sphingomonadaceae > Novosphingobium > Novosphingobium jiangmenense. Next base: position 226,611 of record NZ_JADQDC010000004.1, on the reverse strand, counting down.
CAACGTGCCGCTCGACGGACCGACGGCCAACGCGATCTGCGAGATCTTCACCGAAGTGGTCGTGGCGCCGGGCGCCGATGATGCCGCCAAGGAAGCCTTCGCGCGCAAGAAGAATCTGCGCCTGCTGCTGATCGACAGCCTGCCCGATGCCAATCGCAAGGGCCTGACCACCGTGCCGATCGCAGGCGGCCTGCTGGTGCAGGATCGCGATGCCGGCAAGATCGACAAGGCCGACCTCAAGGTCGTGACCAAGCGTGCGCCGACCGAACAGGAACTGGAAGACGCCCTGTTCGCCTGGACCGTGGCCAAGCACGTCAAGTCGAACGCGATCGTCTATGCCAAGGACGGGGTGACGGCAGGCATCGGCGCGGGCCAGATGAACCGTCGCGATTCCTCGCGCATCGCTGCGGCCAAGGCCAAGGAAGCAGCCGAGACGCACGGCTTTGCCGAAGTGCGCACGGTGGGCTCTGCCGTCGCTTCGGACGCGTTCTTCCCCTTCGCCGATGGCCTGATGGCAGCGGTCGAAGCAGGCGCGACCTGCGTGATCCAGCCGGGCGGCTCGATCCGTGACGAAGACGTGATCAAGGCGGCTGACGAAGCTGGCCTCGCCATGGTCTTCACCGGCATGCGCCACTTCCGGCATTGAGGCAAAGCAACTGCTGAATGCCCACCCCCAACCCCTCCCGCATGCGGGAGGGGAGCGAGACTTACTGAACGCAGTGAAGTTAGTCGCAGCGGGGTGGGTATTCGGAGCTCTCGTATTTGCAGACGGAAAAAGGGCCGGCCCCGCGTGGGGACCGGCCCTTTTCGATGCCGTCCAAGGCAGCTGAAATCAGCGGTAAAAGATGTGGCTGTCGACGCGGGCCATGCGGGTCTTGTCCCAGCGGGGCGAGACGCGGGCGGCGTGGAAGAACATGGCGCCTTCGACCGGGCTCTTCCACAGGCCTTCATCGGCGATCTTGGCGATGCGCACGGCGGTCTGCCAGGCGTGGCTGTCGCGGTTGATGGCGGGCATCGAGCGGCCACGCACGAACGAGAACTGCGAGGGCTGGTAGACCACGCCGCAGTAGGAAGCGGGGAAGCGACCGGAGTTGGCGCGGGCCACGATCACGCGGCCGACTGCGAGCTGTCCGGCAAGGGTTTCGCTTTTGGCTTCGAAGTAGACGGCGCCGGCAAGGCACTCGAGCTCGTTCGAAAGCGCGGAAGGAATCTGGGTTTCCTCGACCAGCTCGGAAAGCGATGCCGCGTCGGCGGCTTCAGCTTCGATGGCAGCTTCGGGCGTTGCAGTGGCAACAGGCTGAACCACGGGCTGGGAGATGAAGGTCGCGGTGATCGCGGCCGGGGTGGTGATGGACTGCGCAGAGGCGTGGGATCCGCCAGTGCTGAGAAGCGTTGTGATGAAAGTCGCAGCTATGCTCAGGCTAGCGGCGTATTTGAACTTGGTGCTCATACTCTGTCGTCAATAGGCGGTGAACTTCCGTCCATGGCGCGACAGGACACCGGTGAGCGCGAGAGAACCCCGCGTGCCGGTCTGCTGCCGAAGGGCCATGTCGGTTGCCCCCCGTCTGCGTGCCAGTGCCTTGGGCCTTGTTGCCGTCGGTCACCGCCTGCGCAAAAATCGGTAGGGCGCCTTTATTGTGCGCTGCGGCAGAGTCAACCCGTGTTCAGGCAGGGGAAAGGTTGTCCCGGACGAAGCGTTCGCGATCCGCGACAGTCAGTTCGACTATCCACACATCGGGATCCTGCCGCATTCTACGGTCCAGATAGTCTTCGAATTCCTGTTTATTGTCAGATACTTGGGCCTTGGAAACGCGCCATTTGCGACGTCCATCAAGGTCTGGCATCCGTTCGTAGAGAACGCCAAGCGACTGATTTTCCAAGATAACAAGCAGGATGGTGCCACCGTCCCGCTCACCCTTGTGCAGGACCATGGCAAAGCCGCCGCCGGCCTGAACCGTGCGGACGAGTCCCTGGACTTCGAGATGTGCGGGCAGGCGTGAATCCACCGCCGAACCGCTCAATCGAGCGCGGCGCGCAGGCCGGCGTTGTAGCCATCCAGGCTGGACAGCGGGATGCGCGAGCGCTGGAACGTGCCGGTGCCACGCCCCACTTCCTCGCCATCCTCATCGATCAGCCGCGCTTCGGCGACGAGCACGCGGCGTCGGCCCGAGACCCAGTGCCCTTCCGCCGTTACCCGCCCACCCTTGATCGGGCGGCTGAAGAACAGGTTGAACGAGGTGGTCAGCAGGAAGCGGTCGGTGACGAGCGTGTTGGCGGCATAGAACGCGGCGTCGTCGAGCATCTTGAAGTAGATGGTGCCATGGGCGGCGCCCGCCGCGTGGAAGCACGATGGCGTCACGTCGAAATGGATGCGCGACAGGCCTTCACCGACGACTTCAAGCCGGGATTCGAACAGGTTGTTGACCGGGGCCGAGGCATAGAGGCCTTCGAGCGCGCGCCAGTGCAGGCTTGCGCTGTCGGCGCTGGCCTCAGGCGGCATCGCGATCGATGACGTTGACGAGCAATCCGTAGATCGCGTCGGCGTCGGTTGCAGAGACGAGGCGTTCGTGCATGCGTTCATCGCGCATCAGGCGCGAGATCGCGGCCAGCGCCTGAAGATGCGTGGCGCCCGCCTGCGAGGGCGAGAGCAGGCCGAACACGCAATCGACCGGCATCCCGTCGGCCGCGGCAAACTCGACCGGGTTTTCAAGGCGGAAGAAGACCGCAACCGGGCGATCCAGCCCGTCGATCCGCGCATGGGGAATGGCAACGCCGCGACCGAAGCCGGTGCTGCCGAGCTTCTCGCGCTCCTCGATGCCGTCGATCACCACATTGGCATCGAGTCCGTACACCGCAGCAAAGCTGGCCGCGAGATCGGCAAGGATCTGCTGCTTGGTATCGGCCCGCATGACGCGGACAGCCTGGGGATCGAGTTGAAAGAGAGCCGACATACGGAAAAAACGTATCACATAAGTGCAAAGGCACGGTGAATTGGGGCGCGCCATGCTCCCGAATGCCGCGGAAGGCAAGCGCAAAGCGATTCCGCGGGCCCCGGTATCACGGCGTGCGAAGGAGGCACTTGCGCCTCCTTCGCGTCACCTGTGCAAGCGCCTTACTTGGGTTCGACCCAGCCGATCGAACCATCGCCGCGGCGGTAGACCATGTTGTGAACGCCGGTGCCGGCATTCTTGAACAGGAGCGCATTGGTGTTGCGCAGATCGAGCATCATCACCGCGTCGGAAACGCTGGCGGTGGGAACGTCGACGCGGGTTTCGGCGATGACCAGCGGCGCGTCTGCCGGTTCCTCCTCGCTCGCCTCGTCATGAACGAAGACCGTGTAGGCCGCTTCCTGCACCTGGAAGTTGGCCTCATCAGCCTTGCGGGCGTGATCGGCGCCTTCGTGGCGATCCTTGATGCGGCGGCGATAGCGGCGCAGCTGCTTCTCGATCTTCTCGGCCGACTGGTCGAGCGCGACGTGCGCGTCCTGGGCAATGGCGCTGCCCTTGAGGATCAGGCCCTGCGTCACGTGGGTCACGATATCACATCGGAATCCGCCGTGCGGGGCCTTGCCCAAGGTGACGTTCGAGGAAAGCGCTCGGGAAAAGTGCTTGTCGACGATGGCGCCGAGGCGCTCCTCGGCATGGGTCTGCAGCGCAGCGCCGGTTTCGACCTGGTGTCCCGAAACGCGAATATCCATAAGTCACTTCTCCTGTCACTCGGGCGAGACGCCCGGTCGTCCTCAACCCCGGACCATGCGGCCGGGTTTCAGCGCGACCAGATCGGCTCGGCAAAGCCCGCCATGAATTCGGCATGACGGGCAAGCTCCTCGGCGCTCGCGGCGTGCGGGCGCGGGGAACGGAATGCGCGGGTCAGGCTGGAGGAGACGGTGATCGACTCCTCCACCACGACAAGACCGGCTGCCCCTGCGGCATCTGCCGCCAGTTCGAGGCCGATCTGCCGCCCGCCCATCAGCTCGACATAGAGCTGGGCGAGCAGTTCCGCGTCCAGTAGCGCCCCGTGCTTGGTGCGGTGGCTGCGGTCTATGCCGTAGCGCGTGCACAGGGCATCGAGGCTGAGCTTGGCACCGGGGTGCTTGCGCCGCGCGATGGCCACCGTATCGACCATGCGATCGCGGCTGACGGGTTCGCGCCCGCACATTTCCAGCTCGTTGTTGATGAAGCCGAAGTCGAATCCGGCGTTGTGCGCGACCAGCGGCGAGTCGCCGAGGAAGTCGAGCAGCGCGTCGGCTTCGGCGGCGAACTTGGGCTTGTCGGACAGGAACGTGATCGACAGGCCGTGCACGGCCTCGGCCTCTGCCGGCATGTCGCGCTCGGGATTGAAGTAGCAATGGAAAACCGCGCCCGTGGGCACCCGGTTGACCATTTCGACACAGCCGATCTCGACCAGCCGATCCCCGCTTTTCGGGTCCAGTCCGGTCGTCTCGGTATCGAAAACGATCTCACGCATTGAAGAATATGTGGACCCCTCCGCCGTGGCTGACAAGGGGGTGGGAGGGTTACCGACCGAGGTTTTTTTCCCGGATGGCCGCAACCAGCGCGGCAACTTGCGCCTCCGTCTCGGAGAGGGTGACGCCGGTATCGATGACATGGTCTGCGCGCGCGCGCTTCTCGGCGTCGGGCACTTGCAGCGAGAGGATATGGGCAAACTTTTCGGGCGTCATGCCGGGGCGGGCAAGCACGCGCTGGCGCTGAACCTCAGCCGGGGCAGAGACGACCATGACCGCATCGAGATCGCTGCCGTGGCCCTTTTCGTAGAGCAGCGGGATGTCGAAGACGACGAGCGGTTCGCCCATGTGTTCGACCATGAAAGCATGGCGCATCCGCGCGACGGCGGGGTGGACGATGGCCTCGAGCCGCTTCAACGCTTCGGGATCGCCAAAGACCTGTGCGCCGAGTTCCTGACGCTTGACGCCTTCCGGGCCTGTCGTGCCGGGGAAGGCTTGCTCGATTGCGGCAAGCAGTTCGCCGCCGGGGCCTTGCAGATGGTGGACGGCGGCATCGGCGTCGAACACCGGCACGCCCAGTTCGCGCAGCATCAGCGCGACGGCGGACTTGCCCATGCCGATCGAGCCGGTAAGACCGAGAACAAAGGGGCGGCTCATGCCAGGATCCTTGCGCGCAGCTCGGCGTCGGCTTCCCCGCGCGGCGGCGTCGCGCCGAAGAAGCGGCGAAAGGCGTAGTCGGCCTGTCCGATCAGCATCGAAAGGCCATCAACGGTGCGGAATCCGGCGGCTCTGGCGGCCTTGAGGAATTCGGTCTCGAGCGGGCTGGTGACGATGTCGTAGAACACCGAACCCGGCGGCGCGTGAGTCATGTCGAAGGCGAGCGGGGGCTGGCCGGTCATACCGAGCGAGGAGGCGTTGACCACCAGATCAAAGCAGCCTTCGCGGTCATCGAAAGCAAAGTCGGTGGCATCGGCGAAGTGATCAAGCGGGGCGACGTGGTGTTCGCCCTGCGGGTCGAGTTCGTCGAGGAGGGCGCGGGCCTTGTCGACATTGCGGCCCGCCAGCACGAGGACGATGTGCTCATCCGCCAGCGCGGCGATGATCGCCCGCGCGGCGCCGCCGGTGCCGAGAACGCGAGCCATGCGGAAATAATGGGTCTTGGCCAGCTCCTCGCGCAGGGGTTCGAGGAAGCCGGGAGCGTCGGTGTTGTACCCCACGAGCGCGCCGTCTTCCGGCACGATGGTGTTCACCGCACCGATGCGCTCCGCCAGTGCATCAAGCCGGTCGAGGAGCGGAATTACCGCCTGCTTGTGGGGCATGGTCACGTTGCAGCCGCGCCAGTCGGGATCGGCGCGACGGGCGGCAAGGTAGTCAGCCAGACCCTCGGCCTTGACGTGCGCACGGTCGTAGCGGCCCTCCAGCCCAAGCTTCTCGAGCCAGAAGCCGTGGATCACCGGGGACTTGGACTGTGCGATCGGATCGCCGATCACTTCGGCGTAAGGAACACTCAAGACGGCAACTCACCCTGTTCGCGCAATGCACCGAGCAGGGCCAATAGCGGCATCCCCAGCACGGTGAAGTGGCTGCCTTCGATCTGTTCGAACAGCTGCACGCCCAGCGCCTCGATCCGGAACACGCCGACGCAGCCCGAAACCTCTGGCCACTCCCTGTCGAGATAGCTCTGGATAAATGCGGGAGAAAGCTCTCGAACCCGCAGTTTTGCGGTCTCGCAGGTTTTCCATATCACTAGGCCATCGCGCATCAGGACGGCGGCGGAATGGAGGTGCATGTCCTTGCCGGAGAAGAATTCGAGATGTTCGGCGGCATTCTCGCGGCTCGTCGGCTTGTCGAACTGGCGGCCGCAGACTTCGACCATGGAATCGCCGCCCAGCACGAGCCGTCCGGGCATGGCGAGCGAGACGGCAAGCGCCTTGGCCTCGGCCAGGACGCTGGCGATCTGGCAGCCGGTGACGCCAATCAGTTCGCGCTTGATGGCACTTTCGTCGACATCCGAAGAACGCGCCTCGAAAGGCACGCCCGCAGCCTCGAGCATCATCTTGCGCGAGTAGCTCTGGCTCGCGAGGACAAGAGTCATATCGGTTTGGCTCCATCGCCGCCCGCTCCGGCGGTGCGTTCGTTGTAGAGATTGATCACGGCAGCGGCGGTTTCCTCGATCGAGCGGCGCGAGACGTCGATCACCGGCCAGCCGTTGTCGGCGAACATGCGCCGCGCGTATTGCACTTCGCGCGTCACTTGATCGTTGTCGACATAGGCGGTTTCGGGCGCCTGGTTCAACGAAAGCAGGCGGTTGCGGCGCACCGCGATCAGGCGCTCCGGGCTGGTGGTGAGGCCCACGACCATCGGCCGGCGCAGCGAAAAGAGCATCGACGGCGGCGGGCTTTCCACGACGATCGGGATGTTCGCCACCTTGTAGCCGCGATTGGCGAGGTAAATCGAGGTCGGCGTCTTCGAACTGCGCGAAACGCCCGCCAGCACGATGTCGGCTTCTTCCCAATTCTCCCAGTTCACGCCGTCGTCATGGGCAATTGTGAACTGGATCGCATCGACGCGGCGGAAATAGGCCTCGTCCATCATGTGCTGGCGGCCGGGACGGCCCTTGGCCTGGACGCCGAGCTGCTGCTGCAGAGCATCGGTCACCGCATCGAGCGCCGGGACCATCGGCAGGCCAAGGGCAACGCAGCGCTGTTCGAGCCGCTCGCGCGTTTCGGCATTGACCAGCGTGAACAGGACAAGCCCCGGATTTGCCGCGATTTCGCCCATGATGCGATCGAGATGCTGCATAGAGCGGACCATCGGCCAGAAATGGCGCACGACATCAGCACCATCGAACTGCGCGAGCGCCGCCTTGGCGATCATTTCCAGCGTTTCGCCGGTGGAATCCGACAGGAGGTGCAGGTGCAGGCGCTGCATTTGCGGGCTTTCGGTGGATATCCGGGCAAGGTCGGGATGACCCTGTGGAAACAGCACCGATAAACCACGGGACAGAGTCAGGGACAAGTTTCCACGTCGGATTCACCCTCGTTCCGAGTCATCTTCCGGGGCACTTGTGGACAAGTGGACAGTGTTTTCCCCAGCCTGTGGAGAGCGGTGAGAACTTCGCGTTGACTCATGCACTGTCCAGAGTCGCGAACACCGAAAAGTGTGGAAGGTGACTCACAAATCGGGCAGACGAGTGCAATCCCCGGTTTCCACAGGGCCAACAAACACCTTCAACCTGATTCTAAGAATCTATTTTAGTGGATTGGATCGAGAACCCGATGCCCGGCCCTCTTCTTGAAACGCTGCGTGGTGCCAATCTTTCCCGCCGGCCGATCTGGCTGATGCGCCAGGCCGGGCGCTACCTGCCCGAATACCGCGAACTGCGCGCCGAAAAGGGCGGCTTCCTCGCGCTGGTCTATGACACCGACGCTGCTGCGGAAGTGACCGTGCAGCCGATCCGCCGCTTCGGCTTCGATGGTGCGATCCTGTTCTCGGACATCCTGATCGTGCCCTACGCTATGGGCCAGGACCTCAAGTTCCTCGTCGGCGAAGGCCCTGACCTCTCCCCCCGCCTGCTCGACGTGGCGCTGGACAGCCTTGTCGCGGTGCCTGAGCGTCTTTCACCGATCTACGAGACGGTGGCCAAGGTGAAGGCGCAGATTGGCCCCGAGACGACGCTGCTGGGCTTTGCCGGCTCTCCGTGGACGGTCGCCACCTACATGGTCGCCGGTGAAGGCAGCCGCGATCACCACGACACCCGCGCGCTCGCCTATCGCGATCCGGGCCAGTTCCAGGCGATCATCGATGCGATCTCGCACGTGACCATCGAATACCTCTCCGGACAGGTCGAAGCGGGTGCCGAAGGCCTGCAGCTGTTCGATTCATGGTCGGGCAGCCTCGCTCCTGCTGAATTCGAACGCTGGGTGATTGCGCCCAACGCCAAGATCGCGGCGGAAATGCAGCGTCGCTATCCGCACGTGCCAGTGATCGGCTTCCCCAAGGGCGCGGGCGAGAAGCTTGCCGCCTATGCCCGCGAGACCGGCGTCAATGCCGTCGGCGTGGACGAGACCATCGACCCGCTGTGGGCCGCGCGCGAGATGCCGGCGGGCATGCCGGTGCAGGGCAATCTCGATCCGCTGCTGTTGCTGGCGGGCGGTCCGGAACTGGAAAAGCAGACCATCCGCGTGCTCGAAGCTTTCGCCGACCGCCCGCACGTGTTCAACCTCGGCCACGGCATCGGCCAGCACACCCCGATCGAGAACGTCGAAGCGCTGCTGAAGATCGTACGGGGCTGGTCGCGCGACTGAACCTTTTCGGGCACTTGCAAACCGCGATTTCCGCGCCGAAATAGCCCTGGGGGGCGCATTTTCAGGCGGAAACGCACATCATGCAGCAGGTATTGGCGATGCTCTATCTCTGGCTCAAGGCGGGCCATGTCATCTTCGTGATCTTCTGGATGGCCGGCCTGTTCATGCTGCCGCGCTTCTTCGTCTATCACCAGGAAGCGCCGGAAGGCTCGCCCGAGAATGCGATCTGGGTGGATCGCGAGCGCAAGCTGATGAAGATCATCATGTGGCCGGCGCTGGTGGTGGTCTGGTTGCTCGGCCTGCTGCTCGCCATGGACATCGGCGCGTTTGCGCAAGGGTGGTTTCACCTCAAGCTGGCCTTCGTGCTCGTGCTGACGGCCTATCACTTCTGGCTGGCGAGCTATGCGCAGCAACTCGCCCAGGGCGTGAGGAAACTCTCGGGCAAGAAGCTGCGCATGCTCAACGAGATCCCGGGCATTGCCGCCGCGGTAATCGTCATCATGGTGATCGTGAAGCCGTTCTAGCCGCGAAGTGTCCGCAAACCATCGCGCATCGCGTTGCGGACGAGCCGCATCGGCGAGCGCGGCAGGTGCTTCCATTGCGAGCCCCAGGCATTGGCCCGGGCATCGTGCGCCTGCTGGCGGGGGAAGGCCGCGCTGTGGCGGGGCAGTCTGATCATGTGCCGTTCCTCTCGAATGGCCGGTTTTCCGGCTTGATGCGAGAAGGATACCACCCCCTTGCCCCCATCCACAATTGACTATCGCCCGCCCGAGGCATATCTGGCGATGAACCGGAATGCAGATGCGCTGCCGATGATGCAGCCGCCCTCTCGCTTTCTCCAAGCCCTTCAGAGGTTTCCGGCCATCACCTATCCCACTGGGAACACAAGAAATGCACCTGAAAGAACTCAAGAAGAAGACCCCCGCCGAGCTGGTCCAGATGGCCGAAGAGCTCGAGGTCGAAGGCGCAAGCACCATGCGCCGCCAGGACCTGATGTTCGCGATCCTGAAAGAGATGGCGGAAGACGGCGAGGAAATCCTCGGCATCGGCACGATCGAGGTCCTGCCGGACGGCTTCGGCTTCCTGCGCAGCCCCGAAGCGAACTACCTTGCCGGGCCTGACGACATCTACGTCTCGCCGAACCAGGTCCGCAAATGGGGCCTGCGCACCGGCGATACCGTGGAAGGCGAAGTCCGCGCGCCCAAGGATGGCGAGCGCTATTTCGCCATCACCCGCCTGATCAAGGTCAACTTCGACGAACCGGAGGCCGTGCGCCACCGCGTCAACTTCGACAACCTCACGCCGCTCTACCCGAACGAGCGCCTCAAGCTCGACACGCTCGACCCGACGGTCAAGGACAAGTCGGCCCGCGTGATCGATCTGGTCTCGCCTCAGGGCAAGGGCCAGCGCGCGCTGATCGTCGCCCCGCCGCGCACCGGCAAGACCGTGCTGCTGCAGAACATGGCGAAGGCGATCACCGACAACCATCCGGAAGTCTTCCTGATCGTCCTGCTGGTCGACGAGCGTCCGGAAGAAGTCACCGACATGCAGCGCAGCGTGAAGGGCGAGGTCATTTCCTCGACCTTCGACGAACCGGCATCGCGCCACGTGCAGGTTGCCGAGATGGTCATCGAGAAGGCCAAGCGCCTGGTCGAGCACAAGCGTGACGTCGTCATCCTGCTCGACTCGATCACCCGCCTCGGCCGCGCCTACAACACGGTCGTTCCGTCCTCGGGCAAGGTGCTGACCGGTGGTGTCGACGCCAATGCCTTGCAGCGCCCCAAGCGCTTCTTCGGTGCCGCCCGCAACATCGAGGAAGGCGGCTCGCTCTCGATCATCGCGACGGCCCTGATCGATACCGGCAGCCGCATGGACGAAGTGATCTTCGAAGAGTTCAAGGGCACCGGCAACTCGGAAATCGTGCTCGACCGCAAGGTTGCCGACAAGCGCATCTTCCCGGCGCTCGACGTGGGCAAGAGCGGCACCCGCAAGGAAGAGCTGCTCGTGCCGAAGGACCAGCTCTCGAAGATGTGGGTCCTGCGCCGCATCCTCATGCAGATGGGCACCGTCGACGCGATGGAGTTCCTGCTCGACAAGATGAAGGATTCGAAGACCAACGAAGACTTCTTCGCGACGATGAACCAGTAACAGGAAAGGCCCGGAGCGATCCGGGCCTTTCGTTATAGCTTCATCGCCAATCCCGCGCTCGTCACCCCCGCGCAGGCGGGGGTCCAGCTGGACAGGAAGCGTCGTCGCGATGCGACGGCAATGTCTCTTGCTGGATTCCCGCCTTCGCGGGAATGACGAAGGTTGAGCGACATTTCGGGCAGGGGATAAAATTGCCCCGCTCGCTTGTTTCCACCCATCATGCCCGCCACATTCAGACACATGGCCCCGCGCATTCCTGCCCAGCCTCGGAAGTCCGCGCACACTGGCGTGGTCAAGGCGGTGCTTGGGCCGACCAACACCGGCAAGACCCACCTCGCCATCGAGCGGCTCTGCGCGCATTCTTCGGGCGCGATCGGCTTTCCGCTGCGGCTGCTGGCGCGCGAGGTCTATGACCGGGTCTGCGCGATCAAGGGTGCGGACAAGGTTGCGCTGATCACCGGCGAGGAGAAGATCGAGCCCAAAGGTGCGCGCTGGCACCTGTGTACGATCGAGGCGATGCCCTCGCGCCCGGATCTGGCCTTTGTCGCGCTCGACGAGGCGCAGCTTTCCGCCGATCCCGAACGCGGCCATGTGTTTACCGACCGCCTGCTGCACACGCGCGGTCGCGAGGAGACGATGCTGCTCGGCTCCTCGACGCTGGAGCCGATGATCAAGGCGCTGGTGCCCGAGGCGGATATCGTCACCCGCCCGCGCTTTTCGACGCTCACTCACGTCGGCGCCAAGAAGCTTTCGCGCATTCCGCCGCGCAGCGCGATCGTCGCGTTCAGTGCCGAGCAGGTCTACGTCATGGCCGAGATGCTGCGGCGGTTCCGGGGCGGCGCGGCGGTGGTCATGGGCGCATTGAGCCCGCAGACGCGCAATGCCCAGGTCGCGATGTATCAGGCGGGAGAGGTCGACTACCTCGTCGCCACCGATGCGGTGGGGATGGGCCTCAATCTGGACGTGCATCACGTTGCTTTCGCCGGCCTCTCCAAGTTCGACGGCCACCGCCAGCGACGGCTGACGACCGCAGAAATGGCGCAGATTGCCGGGCGCGCCGGGCGTCACCAGCGCGATGGCACTTTCGGTACGCTGGCGGGCGCGGGTGGCACCAATCCCGAGTTCACGCCGGAAGAAATCTACGCGATCGAGGAACACCGCTTCCCGCCCCTCACCCGTCTGTTCTGGCGCGAGGCGGAGCCGCGGTTCGACAGCCTGGCCGCGCTGATCGAGGATCTCGAGAGCATTCCCCCGCGCCCCGAACTGGTGACGCCGCCCCAGGCCATCGACCTCGCCGTGCTCAAGCGCCTCGCGGAAGATCCCGAAACTGTTGCAAGCGTCCGTGGCAAGCGTGCGGTCGAGCGCTTCTGGGAAGTCTGCCGCCTGCCCGATTTCCGCTCGCAGGGGGAGGAAACGCACAGCCGCTTCGTCGCGCGCCTGTGGCAGGACCTGCGCCACGGCTATCTCGGCGCGGACTACGTGGCGCAGGCGATTGCCCAGTTCGACAACCCCTCGGGCGACATCGACACGCTGCAGGCTCGCGTCTCGGCAATCCGCTCGTGGGCCTATATCGCGCAGCGGCCCGACTGGGTGCTGGCGAAGGAGGAAATGTCGGCCCGCGCCCGCGCGGTCGAGGCCCGACTGTCCGACGCCTTGCATGCGCGCCTGACCGAACGCTTCGTCAACCGCCGTACCGCCGTGCTGATGCGCAAGGCCGGAGCCGACGCCTCGCTGCTGCCGGTGCGCCTGGCGGATGAAGGAGCGGTGCTGGTCGACGACGAGCCGATCGGCCACCTCGAAGGCTTTCGCTTCGTCGTCGATCCCCTCGCCCGCGCGGAGGACCGCAGGCTGCTGCTGGCTGCAGCGGAACGCCATCTGCCCGGCCTGCTTGGCAAGCGCGCCAAGGCGTTGATCGCAGCGGCGAACGATCTGCAGGGCATCGAGTTCGAAGACACCGCGCTTGTCTGGCAGGAGAACGTGGTGGCCAAGCTGGAGCGCGGGCGCGCCATGCTCTCCCCTCGCCTAAAGCCTGATCCCGCTCTCGACCGGCTCGCACCCGACGACAAGGCCGGAGTGGTCGCCGCGCTCGAGTCGTGGCTTCAGGCGCAGCACCAGCGTCATCTCAAGCCCCTGCTCGCGCTCGACGACGCAAGCCGCGATCCCGCTTCGGGCCCGGAACTGCGCGCCCTGCTGCTCCATCTCGTGGAAGCGGGCGGAGTGCTGGTGCGAGAAGGTTCGGGTCTCGACCGGCTCGACGTCGCACAACGCCAGCGTCTCAAGAAGCTCGGCGTGCGCATCGGCGCGCTCGACCTGTTCCTCCCCAATGCCCTGCGCCCCGGCGCGATGCAGGCGTGGCACCGCCTGGCGCGGATCTGGGGCAAGCCGGCTCCGCTCCCGCCCGAGACGATGCAGCCCGTTGTCCACGCCAGGATCGCGCCCGCAGGATACCGTCGCCTCGGCAACGAATGCCTTCGCGTCGATCTCGCGGAAAAGCTGCTGCACGCCGCCCACGCCACGCGCATGGGCACCAAGGCCAGGCGCGTGTTCCTCGATCCTGCCGTCGCCCGTTCGATGAATCTCTCGACCGCAGCCTATGCGGCCCTGCTCCGCGCCGGGGGCTTTCGCGTGCACATGGGCCGTAGCCTGCCCGAAAAGGCATACGGCCCGCCGCACCCGCCGCTGTGGGATTGGCGCCCGACCCGCCGCGAGGCACCGATCGAGAACGAAAGGCCAAAGCCGCCACCCACCGGAGCATTCGCCGCGCTTGCCGAACTGGTGGCGCGATAGAAAGAGGAGAGAGCCTGCTTGCGGATCGACAAGTTCCTCTGGTTCACCCGCTTTGCCGGCAGTCGCGGCCTTGCCCAGGACTGGGTCAGTGCCGGCCACATCCGCCTCAATGGCCGCCGGATCGAGCGATGCAGCGCCGACGTGCGGCTTGGTGACGTGCTGGTCCTGCCGATGCGCAGCCGGGTGACGGTGATCGAGGTTCTGATGATCCCTGCCCGGCGAGGTCCCGCTGCCGAGGCGCAGTCCTGCTATCGCCTGCTCGAAATTCCTGACCAATCGCCGCCCGATCATGCGCCCGCTTGACGCCACCGCCCAAAGGCCTCTAGCACGGCCTCAAACGAAGACCTGAGGGATCAAATCGCCATGACCTACGTCGTCACCGACGCCTGTATCCGCTGCAAGTTCATGGACTGCGTCGAAGTCTGCCCCGTGGACTGCTTCTACGAAGGCGAGAACATGCTGGTGATCAACCCCAGCGAGTGCATCGACTGCGGCGTGTGCGAACCGGAATGCCCGGCCGAGGCGATTCTGCCCGACACCGAATCCGGGCTCGAGCAGTGGCTCGAACTCAATGCCAAGTATTCGGCGGAATGGCCGAACATCACCGCCAAGAAGGACGCTCCGGCCGACGCCGACGAGCACAAGGGCGAAGAAGGCAAGTTCGACAAGTACTTCTCGGCCGAACCCGGCGAAGGCGACTGATTCCAGCAGTTTGCGAGGGCGGGCGCAAGGTCGCCAGCCTCGCTTGCCTGCCCCCTGCCTGCGCAGCGTAAGGCGTTTGTTGTCTCCGCAATGGAGGCAGCAAACGATTTCCGCTGCGCTGCAGTGCGTTCAGGGGTGGTAATTTTGTTGCCGAGATGTTATATGGGCCGCCAAGCGCCGGTGGGCTCATGCCTGTCCGGCGTCTTTTCACCACGAAAACGGCAGGACGAGAACAGCAACCGGATCGCAAGCCTCGCATGACCGTCGATCCGGCGGGCTCATGCCTGTTTCCCCCAAGGCTTCGCACCCCTCCGTTTGCCGGTCCTGCCCGCGTCGAAAGGATTACCAATGGCAGGTAAGGCTCTCGCCTTCGATGTTGGGGACTACGTCGTTTATCCGAAGCATGGTGTCGGCCGGGTGGTCGAACTTCAGGACGAAGAAATTGCCGGCATGAAGCTGCAGCTCTACGTGCTGCGCTTCGAGAAGGAACGCATGACCCTTCGCGTTCCCGTCAACAAGGTCGAAGCGATCGGCATGCGCAAGCTGTCTTCGGACAAGACGCTGCGCGAAGCGCTCGATACGCTCAAGGGCAAGCCCAAGGTCAAGCGCACCATGTGGTCGCGCCGCGCCCAGGAATACGAAGCGAAGATCAATTCGGGTGACCTCGTGTCGATCGCCGAAGTGACGCGCGACCTGTTCCGCGCCGACGATCAGCCGGAACAGTCCTATTCGGAACGCCAGATCTTCGAAGCGGCCTCCTCGCGCCTCGCCCGCGAACTCGCGGCGATGGAAAAGACCGATGAGCCTGCCGCGCTCAAGAAGATCCTCGCGATCCTCAACGAACACGCGCCGAAGTACTACGAAACGGCCTGATCCGTTTCGCGCACTGGCGTTTGAAAAGAGGCCTCCGGGAAACCGGGGGCCTTTTTCGTTGCCGGACTTCCCGACGAACAGCCGCGCCGTTTCCACGAACGACTTGGCCACCATCGTATCACCGTGTTATATCGGCAATACAGTCAGGAGTGACCTTGTCATGTTTCAGAATATCGTTCGTGCCTTGGCAGGCGTTGCTGTCATGGGTCTCGCCACCGCGCTCGGCGGGTGCGACGGCGCCAATATCTCGTTCGACGGCAAGAAGGGCGTGCCCTTGGCCGAACTCGACATGAGCGGCGCTGCGCCCACTGGCATTGCTCTGCTCGGGCCTGACAACGTCCGCGTCACGCGGGGCGACAAGCTGGCGATCACGGTCGAGGGCGAAGGCGCCGACAAGCTGCGCTTTGCCCTGTCCGAAGGCCAGCTCGGCATCACTCGGGACGACTGGAAGCTTGGGCAATCCACCCGCGCGGCGACGGTAAACGTGACCCTTCCGGCGCTCAGCGAAGTGGTGCTGGCGGGTTCAGGCAACCTCACCACCGACCAGCTCGGCGGCAACGATGCCAAGATCACCGTGGCAGGATCGGGCGTCGTCGAAGCCCGCGCGATCGACGCGCAGAAGCTCGGCATCGATGTCGTCGGCTCGGGCAAGCTGCGCGCGGCGGGCAAGGCGAAGGAACTGAAGATGACCGTCGCCGGTAGCGGCGATGCGGAAATGGACGGACTGACCGTCGACGAGGTCAAGGTCGACGTCGCCGGTTCGGGCAATGCCCGCTTCGCCTCCAACGGCCACGTCAACGCCAACATCATGGGCTCGGGCGAAGTGCGCGTGTTCGGCCGCGCCACTTGCAAGGTCAGCGCGATGGGTTCGGGTAAGCTGGTCTGCGAGAATGGCGTGACGCCGAACAGCGATTCCGCTGATGCGAGCGACGCTGCCGAGGAACAGTAAGGTCGATCAGGCCGCGGCGCGGCGGAGGCGGTCGTTGATCGCCACGCCGATGCCGTGGTCCGGAATGGGCGCCACGGCAATCGAGCCCTGTGGCGCCGCCGCTCCATCATGCAGGCAGGCGTAGAGGCGTGCTGCCGCTTCGGCCAGGTCGCCTGAAGATGACAGCGTGACGTCTCCGGCAATCTCGCCGAAGCCAATCAGGAATTCCCCTTCCCGCCCCTCGGTCGCATTCAGCCGCATCGGCTTTCCCGGCGCATAGTGGCTGGCCAACTGCCCGGGTGCCTCGATTTTTGCTGACGTCATGGCGGCACTTTCGCTGCCCAGAACGCCCGTAATCTCGGCCTCGGTGATCGGGCCGGGCCGCAGCACCGTCCACGAACCATCGGCGCGCAGGCCGACGATGGTGGATTCGATCCCTTGCTGCGTTTCGCCGCCATCGAGGATCAGGTCGACCCGGTCACCCAGCGAGTCTGCGACATGGGCAGCGCTGGTCGGACTGACCCCGCCCGAGCGATTCGCCGATGGCGCGGCGAGCGGCAATCCACAGGTTTTCAACAGGGCCTGCATCACCGGATGTGCGGGGCACCGCAGGGCTACGGTGGGAAGGCCAGCGCTCACCGCCGGAGCAAGTCCCGCACCTTCGCGCAAGGGCAGGACCATGGTCAGTGCGCCGGGCCAGAATGCCTCCGCCAAGGCCCTCGCCCGGTCGTCGAACACGGCCAATGTCTCGGCTGCCGTAACGTCAGGCACGTGGACGATCAGCGGGTTGAAATCGGGGCGACCCTTGGCGCGATAGATGCCCGCCACAGCTGCATCGTCGTCGGCGCGTGCGGCCAACCCGTAGACAGTCTCCGTCGGCACTGCGACCGTACCGCCATGCGCGATGACACGGGCGGCCTCATCCAGTCCCCGATCATCGGGCAGGTGCACTTTGGAAGGCTTTGTCGGCTCCATCAGGCTCGCTATAGGGAGAGCCGAGGCCCGCGCCAAGCGCACAGACCTTGTGCCTGAAGTTGCGCGAGACAGGAGAGGACAATGACTTTCACCCCGCCCACCGCCGACCAGCTTCTCGCCATCCGCGTGAGCGCTGGAATCGACGAGCTGGCGCAGAGCGAACGCTTTGCCGCCGCCACGCCCGATCTGGTCGAGGCGATTGTCGAAGGCATCGGCGCCTTTGCGTCGGGCGAATGGGCGCCGCTCCACCGCGACGGCGACAAGATCGGCGCGAAGTGGAAGGACGGCGAAGTCACCCTGCCCCCAGGCTACGTTGACGCTTACAAGGCCTTCGTCGAGCAGGGCTGGAACTCCATCGCCGGTTCGGCAGAGTTCGGCGGCCAGGGTCTGCCGTTCACCCTCGCCACCGCCACGCTGGAAACGCTGGGTGCGGCGAACATGGGCTTCACGCTGCTGCCGATGCTTACCGTCGGCGCAATCGAGGCGCTGGAGCATCATGGCAGCGCGGCGCAGAAGGCGATGTACCTGCCCAAGCTGATCTCCGGCGAATGGTCGGGCACCATGAACCTGACCGAGCCGCAGGCCGGCTCGGACGTCGGCGCGCTGCGCTCCACCGCGACGCCGATCACCGAAGGCCCGCACGCCGGAAAGTACCGCATCGCCGGGACCAAGATCTTCATCACCTTTGGCGAGCATGACGCGGCCGAGAACGTCATCCACCTCGTCCTTGCTCGTACGCCCGGCGCGCCGGAAGGATCGCGTGGCATCTCGCTGTTCATTGTCCCGAAGTTTCACGTGGAACAGGACGGTTCGCTCGGCGCGCGCAATGACGTCCGTTGTGTTTCGATCGAACACAAGCTTGGCATCCACGCTTCGCCGACATGCGTGATGAGCTATGGCGATAATGACGAGTGTATCGGCGAGATGGTCGGTCACGAGAACGGTGGCCTGCGCGCCATGTTCACGATGATGAATTCGGCCCGCATCAATGTCGGCAGCCAGGGCGTGCAGATCGCCGAGCGCGCGTTCCAGCAGGCCCGTGCTTATGCCCGCGATCGCGTGCAGGCCGCTCGGGCCGGTTCGCCCGACAAGTCGCCGGTCGCCATCATCGAGCACCCCGACGTGCGCCGCATGCTGATGCGGATGCGCGCGCTCACCGAAGGCAGCCGCGCCCTGCTCTACTATACCGCAGGACAGGTCGACCGTGGCGCGCTCGGCAACGAAGCGGCGCAGAAGCGGGCGGAACTGCTCGTGCCGATGCTCAAGGCCTGGGGCACTGACATCGGTTGCGAAGTCGCCAGCCTCGGCATCCAGATCCATGGCGGCATGGGCTTCATCGAGGAGACCGGCGCGGCACAGCACCTGCGCGATTCGCGCATCGCCCCGATCTATGAAGGCACCAACGGCATTCAGGCTGCCGACCTCGTCACCCGCAAGCTCGGCTACGATAACGGGGGCGTTCTCCAGTCGCTGATGGCCGAGATCGCTGCGGAAATGGAGGATGTCCCCGAAGTCGCCGCGCTCGCCAAGGATGCCGCCGCCATCGGCCAGTGGATGAGCACCACCGCCTCGCTCGACGACAAGCTGGCAGGCTCGGTGCCCTTCACTACGATGTGCGCGGTGGCCGTTGCCGGTTGGCAGCTTGGTCGCCAGTCACGCGCGTCGGACCTGCACAGCAAGATCGCGGTGACCAAGTTCTTCAACCGCGTGATCGTGCCCGAGGCGCGCGGGCTTGGTTCCTCGGCGATGGCCGGTGCGGCGCTGCTCTACGATCTCGACAGCGAGGCGCTCGCGGGATAACCGCCAGTCGATGACTGACGCCCTGCTGACCCGCATCGCCGAAGCGCTGGAGCGCCTTGCTCCGCCGCGCGACGCCAGCGCCGACTGGCTTGCCTTCCCCGCATACGTCTGGGACGGCAAGGCCGCGCGCGGGATCGATCCGCTCGAGGCCCCGGCGCTCGATCTGATGCAGGGCATCGACAAGCAGAAGGCGGCTGTTGTGGAGAACGTCGCGCGGCTTTCGCGCGGCGCTGCAGCGCACGACATGCTGCTGTGGGGCGCGCGCGGCATGGGCAAGTCTGCCTTGCTACGTGCCGCAACTCTCGCAGCGCAGACCTCCCTGCCCGGCTCGATTGCGCTGGTGCAGGCCAGCCCGGATGCAGGCCTGGCGGATCTCTTCGCGATCCTGCGCAAGATCGACCGCCGCTTCCTCGTCTTCCTCGACGATCTCGGCTTCGATGCGTCCGACAGCGACGGCGCGCGCAAGCTGCGGTCGTGGCTGGAAGGTGGCGTCGAGGCGCGGCCCGCCAATGTCCGCCTTGCCGTGACGTCAAACCGCCGCGCGATTGTCGAGCGGCACTTGTCCGAGCAGGACGATCCGATCAACCCGCGCGACGTGGTGGATGATCGCCTCGCCCTCGCCGACCGCTTCGGCCTCAGCTTGGGTTTCCACAACTGCACGCAGGACGATTACCTCGCGATCATCGCGGGATATGCGGCGCACTTCGGACTTGCTTACGAGGAAGGTGATGCCTTGGAATGGTCCAAGCGCCGCGGTGGGCGCTCAGGCCGTGTGGCCTGGCAGTATGTCAACGAACTGGCAGGCCGGGCCGGGCGGGCGCTTTAGCTAACCCCACCCATTCGTCATTCCCGCGAAAGCGGGAATCCAGCGAAACACAGCGCTCTCACTGGATTCCCGCCTGCGCGGGAATGACGATTTCTTAGATCACTCCTGCGGCTTCACCAGATCCGAATCCGCATTGGGCTTCATGATGAACTTGCCGGTGCCCTTGGGCTGTGGCGGAGCCGTGCGCGCCGGAAGCGGTGTGATCGCTGCCGCAGGCTTCGCGCCCGGCGCCACAACGCGCCAGATCACGCCGCCGGTATCGTCGCTGACCAGCAGCGCGCCATCCTTGGCGAAGGCCACCCAGGTCGGGCGTCCGTGCGCGGTGTTCTCGTCAGCGAGAAATCCGGTCAGCACCGGCACCGGCGGATTGGGCAGGACATTGCCGCGCGTGTCGAACTTCACGAAGACCACGTCATAGCCCGAGAGCGGACGGCGGTTCCAGGACCCATGCCGCGCAATGAACGCACCCTGCTGGAAATTGTCGCCCATCAGGTTGCCGCCCTTGGCAAAGGCAAGGCCCAGCGGCGCCACGTGCGCGCCGAGGCCGTATTCGGGCTTGCGCACGTAATCGAGCATGTACTCTGGCATCGGCGCCTTCACGCGCTGGTCGATATTCTTTTTCCAGTAGATCCACGGCCAGCCATAGTTCGCGCCGAAGGGCACGTTGGTCAGGTAATCGGGCACGAGGTCCGAGCCGAGCATGTCGCGCTCGTTGACCACGGTCCACAGCTCTTCGCTGTAGGGGTTGAAGTCCAGCCCGTTGGGATTGCGCAGGCCACCTGCGTACTCGTACGACTTCTTCTTGGCGAAATCGTACTGGTGGATCGAGGCGCGGCGATATTCCGCATCGATGCCATCCTCGGCGATGTTCGAGGACGAGCCCACCGTGACGTAGAGCTTCGAACCGTCCGGCGTCAGCAGCAGGTTGCGCGCCCAGTGGTTGCCGCCGCCGGGCAGTTCCATCAGCTTTTCCGGCTTGCCGGTCAGCGTGGTCTGGCCAAGTTCATAGGGGAACGAGAGCACGGCGTTGTGGTTTGCCACCAGCAACCGGCCTTCGCGGAAAGCCATGCCGAACGGCGAATCCAGCGCCGGGTTCTCCATCACGAAGCGCTGCTCGGCCTTGCCGTCACCATCGCCATCGCGCAGCAGCACGATCTTGTTGGGCGAGGGATCGCCCGCGCCGACCGCCTTCATCAGGTAGCCCATCACCACGCCGGTAATGCCTTCCACCTTGCGCGGCGGCGAGTTGGTCTCGGCCACCAGCACATCGCCGTTGGGCAGCGTCACAACGGTGCGCGGATGATCAAGCTTGTCGGCAAAGCGGGTGACCACCAGCCCCTGCGCCGCGACCGGCGCCTCGCCATCCTTCCACCCGATCGGATCGGCGGTCTTGATCGTCGGGATGGTCTGGCTGTCGGGCATGGCCAGCTTGGGCTTTGGCCCCGAAGTCTCGTTGAGCGTGTACTCGGCCGAGGACCCGTGGATCGACCAGGCGACCCAGGCGGCGATGATGGCGACGATCACGAGCAGCGCGATCAGCAGTTTCTTGAGCAGCTTCATGAGGCGAATCTAGGCCCGCCCGCCCTTGAGGGCAATGGCGCACCGCGTGAAGTTGCGCGGCGCGACTTTTCGGTCCGGTTGCGCTAAGTTCCGGCGCATGTTCACATTCGCACCCACCGACGGCCAGAGCCGCGCCGAACTCCACGCCGACCTCCTCGAAGCCGCCAAGGCGATCACCGATGGCGAGCCCGACGGCATTGCCAACATGGCCAACCTCGCCGCGCTGATCTGGCAGTACCTCCCCGACCTCAACTGGGCGGGCTTCTACCGCATGGTCGGCGGCGAGCTGGTGCTCGGGCCCTTTGTCGGCAAGCCCGCCTGCATCCGCATTGCCCTCGGCTCGGGCGTCTG
The DNA here is from genome assembly GCF_015694345.1 of Novosphingobium jiangmenense. GTDB lineage: Bacteria > Pseudomonadota > Alphaproteobacteria > Sphingomonadales > Sphingomonadaceae > Novosphingobium > Novosphingobium jiangmenense. The sequence continues at coordinate 204,889 of NZ_JADQDC010000004.1, read as the reverse complement.
CGGGACGGCAGCGGCCACCGCGACCACGCAACTGGTGCCGGACGTCCACGCCTTCCCCGGACACATCGCCTGCGACGCGGCAAGCCGTTCGGAACTGGTCGTGCCGGTGATTCGCGATGGCGCGGTGATTGCCGTGATCGATCTCGACAGCCCCTCCTCCGCCCGCTTCGACGAGGACGACGCGTGCGGAATCGAGGCCTTGGCGGCGGCGATCGCCACGCGGATCTGATTCCTGCCCCGAATCGGGACAGGCGGGAACTCTACGCCCGCCGGAACCTTGGTTTCGTGCGGAGTCTGATGGTAAGTTTGCGGTTAACGAACCTTATCTGGGGCAAACCGCATGCTTCGTCATCTCCTGATCGCCACCGTCGCGCTAAGTGCCGCCTCATCTCCGGCTCTGGCCGGTGATCGCCATCAGGGCGGTCAGGTCAGCGGTGGCTGGCAGGGGGGCTATTCGGGCGGCTACTACGGTGGCGCCGCAGGTCCGATCTACTATCCGCCGATGATCGGCGCGCCCTACCCGACCGTGGTCATGGCGCAGCCGCTGCCCGACGCCCCGCCGCCACCGCCAGAGGGCTATCGCCCCAACAACTACCGCCCCCAGAATTATCAACCCGAACCCGATCCGCGCTGGGCCGAAATGAACGAGCGCTGCGCGAAGGTCTATGGTGACAAGGGCGTCGGCGGTGCGCTGCTTGGTGGCGTGCTGGGCGGCGTTGCGGGCAATCGCATTGCCGGAAAGGGTGACCGGGTCCTCGGCACCGCCGTCGGAGCCGTCGCCGGAGCGGTTGCGGGCAACGTGATCGACAAGGCCGAGGACAAAGGCCTGCGCCGCGAATGTGACGATTACTTCGCCTCGCTCCCGCCGCAAGGCTATCCCGGCGTTGCCTATCCCGGTTACTACCCCGGCTATGCGCCCTACGGCTACGTGATGGTCCCGGTCATGCTTCCGCAGCAAAAGCCCTGCGTTGAAACAACCGTTGTCACCGAGCGATGGGTGGAGACCCGGCGCAGCCGCGTGATCCCACCACGTCCGAGAGTAATCAAGGAAAAGCGGGTCAAGGAAAAGCGCGTCTACACGGGTTGAGACCACCAACTTTTCGTCACAACACCCTCGTCATTGCGAGCCCGCGAAGCGGGAGAAGCAATCCAGAGCATCGCAACAAGCCGCTCTCGATTGCTTCGCTTTGCTCGCGATGACGAAGTCTGAATCGAAAGGGCCCGCCCTCCAATCCGGAGAGCGGGCCCTTTCCTTGTTCACTTTCGTCATTCCCGCGCAGGCGGGAATCCAGACAAAACGACAATCAGAGCTTGCGCCCGATCAGTTCCTTCATGATCTCGTTGGTGCCGCCGAAGATGCGCGTAACGCGCGCACCGCGCCATGCCCGGGCAATCGCGTACTCGTTCATGTAGCCCGCACCGCCGTGGAGCTGGAGGCACTTGTCCATCACTTCCCACTGCAGTTCGGTGTGCCACAGCTTGGCCGCAGCACCTTCCTCCGCAGTCAGTTCCTTCTTCAGGTGCCGAGCCAGCGCCCAGTCGAGATGCGCCCAGCCCACCTGCAGCTTGGTCTTGAGATCGGCCAGGGTGAAGCGGGTGTTCTGGAAATCGAGGATCGGCTTGCCGAATGCCTTGCGCTCACGCGTGAATTCCACGGTATCGTCGAAGGCCTTCTGTGCCGAAGCCTGTGCACTGACGGCAATGGAAAGACGCTCCTGCGGCAGTTCGCTCATCAGGTAGATGAAGCCCTTGCCCTCTTCACCCAGGCAGTTGGTGATCGGCACGCGCACGTCCTCGAAGAACAGCTCCGAGGTATCGGCCTCGTCCTGCCCGATCTTGTCGAGGTTGCGGCCGCGCTTGAAGCCTTCGCGATCGGCCTCGACCAGCACGATCGAAACGCCCTTCCACGCCGGCTGCACTTCGGTGTCGGTCTTGCAGCAGACCAGGATCAGGTCGGCGTTCTGGCCATTGGTGATATAGGTCTTCGACCCGTTGATCACGTAGTGGTTGCCGTCCTTCTTGGCCGTGGTCTTCATGCCCTGAAGGTCCGAGCCGGTGCCGGGTTCGGTCATGGCGATGGCGGTGATCACTTCGCCCGAGACCATCTTGGGCAGCCACTTCTTCTTCTGTTCTTCCGAGCCGTAGGAGACGATGTAGTTGACCACGATGTCCGACTGCAGCGAGAAGCCGGTAGCGACGCGACCGTAATAGGCGCTCTCTTCATCGACGATGGCGTTGTAGCCGAAGTCGAGGCCAAGGCCGCCGTACTCCTCGGGCACGGTCGGGCAAAGCATCCCCAGCTCGCCCGCCTTGGGCCAGATGCTCTTGGGCACGATGCCCGCTTCGGCCCATTCGTTGGAATGCGGAGCCACTTCGTCCTGCAGGAAGCGGCGGACGGTCTGGCGGAAGGCTTCGTGGTCTTCGTTGTAGGCTGTGCGCGGGATCAGGTCGAGCGACATGGCCAATCTCTCCGGTTTCTGGTTTGGTTGTGCGCAGCCTATGCGCACTGGCCCGTCCCGGTCAACGAGAATTAATCGACCAATTAATGTCCGATGGTGCAGGCCATTCTGACGTCGTGACGCCAGAAAAGTGCAATACTGACAGCTATTTAGAACTCGCCTCCGGTCAGTCGCTGGCAGATCAGGTCCAGTTGGTCGAGGTTCTTGTAGCGAATCGTCACCGCCCCGGTCGTCGGATCGGAGTCCGGCTGGATCGTAACCTTGAGTCCGAGAAAGTCCTCGAGGTGCTGCTGGATCGCGGCGAGATCCGCCGCACCCACGGGGTCCTTGCCCGCACGCGCCTGCCGACGCTGGCCCTCGGGCCGCGAAGCCTTGCGCGCGAGCTTCTCGACATCGCGGACCGACAGGTCCTTGGCGACGACTTCGCGTGCCAGCCCGATAGGATCGGGCGCGTTGATCAGTGCGCGGGCGTGACCCATCGACAGTTCGCTGCGCACCACCATGTCGAGCACTTCGTCAGGCAGCCCCAACAAGCGCATCATGTTCGCCACATGGCTGCGCGACTTGTCGACGAACTTGGCGATGTCGTTCTGCGTCAACCCCTCGCTGTCGGCCAGGCGCTGATAAGCACGCGCTTCTTCCACCGGGTTGAGGTCTTCTCGCTGCAGGTTCTCGATCAGCGCCAGCGCCGCAACATCGCGATCGTCGAGCTTGCGCACGATCGCCGGGATTTCGTGCACGCGCGCCTTCTGCGCCGCGCGCCAGCGCCGCTCACCGGCAACCAGCTGGTAGCGCCCGCCCGGCAGCGGTCGCACCACCACCGGCTGGATGACGCCACGCGCCGCGATCGACTGTGCCAGTTCCTCGAGTGCGTCTTCATCGAAGTGACGGCGCGGCTGTTCCGGATGCGGTTCAATCGAAGCGACCGTCAGCAGCGCCAGTCCGCCATCGCGGCTCTCGGCCACATCGGCGGGTGTGACCGAGATGCGCGCAATCGGTTCCTCGCGGCGGACTTCGCCCATCAGCGCGCCCAGGCCACGGCCGAGTCCGGTCCTGCGCGCGGGTGCCTTCACTGCGTCCTCGCCGCTCATGCCGCTTGTCTCCTCTCGGGCAGGCGACCGATCAGCTCGCGCGCCAGTTTCATGTAGGCCTGCGATCCGGGGCAGGCATGGTCATAGATCAGTGCCGGCAAGCCATGGCTCGGCGCTTCGGACAGGCGCACGTTGCGCGGGATCACGCTCTCGAACACCAGATCGCGCAGGCACGAGCGCACGTCATCGGCCACCTGGTCGGTCAGGCGATTGCGCCGATCGTACATCGTCAGCACGATGCCGAGAATGCCGAGGTCCGGATTGAACCGCTCTTGCACCCGCTCGACCGTCTGCAGCAACTGGCTCAACCCTTCGAGCGCGAAGAACTCGCACTGCAGCGGAACCAGAATGGTGTCGGCCGCCGTCAGCGCGTTGAGCGTCAGCAGGCCGAGCGACGGCGGGCAATCGATCAGGCAGATGTCATGCCCGGTATCGCCGTTCAGCACCTTGCGCAGGCGATGGGTGCGGTCCTCGACGCTGACCAGCTCCACTTCGGCGCCCGAAAGGTCGACCGTCGCGGGCACGATATCGAGCCCCGGGATCCGCGTTTCCATCAGGCATTCCGCGACTGACGCCTGATCGATCAGCAGATCGTAAGACGAGCGCTCGCGCTCTCCCGCCGAAATGCCGATACCGGTCGAGCAGTTGCCCTGCGGATCGAGATCGACGAGCAGCGTTTTCCACCCCGTCGCCGCGAGCGCAGTGGCGATGTTGATCGCCGTGGTGGTCTTGCCTACCCCGCCCTTCTGGTTTGCGACCGCGATCGTGATCATGCGCGTTTGCCCTTGGCCTTCGAGGTTCGCGGGGGATTGCCGCCGAGCAATCGGCCACAGATCACACCAGCGTTCGCATCCGTCAGGGATTGTTCCACGTGAAACACGTGATTCCATGATTCGGGGAGCATCTGCAATTCTTGCGCCGCCCCTGCCCCTTTCGGCAACAGCCAGACCGTGTCCGGTGTGGAAAAGCGTGCAGAAAGCGTAACCAATTTGTCCAGTGGCGCAAACGCGCGTGCGGAAATTACCGCGTGCGGACCCGAAGGCAGATCCTCTACCCGTGACAGGACGACGCGGACATTGTTCAATCCGAGGGCGCCAGCAGCGCGTTGAAGCCATTCGGTGCGCAGGCGCCGGGAATCCACCAGCGTGACCGGGCGGTCCGGCTGCAGTGCAGCGACCGCCAGTCCCGGAAATCCGGCGCCAGTCCCGAGATCGAGCCATTCGCCGTCAGGGAGTGTTTCACGTGAAACATGCAGCAGCTGCGCCGAGTCGAGTACATGCCTCACCCACACATGCGGCAGGGTCCCGCGCGCAACGAGGTTCTGCCGCTCGTTCTCTTCGAGCAACAGTAAGACCAGTTTCCTCAAGCGCTCCATGCCAGCGTCGTTGACGCCCAGCACTTCCCGAAGCCAGACCTGCGCTTCCGCTTCAGTCGCAATGATCACGCCGCCATCCTCCGCCGCGCGTGGACCAGCAGGCTGGCCAAGGCCGCAGGTGTGATCCCGGCAATGCGACCTGCCGCCGCGAGGGTGTCGGGCTGCGCTTTCTCAAGACGCTCGACCATCTCGTTCGACAGGCCGGGCACCTCGGCAAAGGGAAAACCGTCGCCCAAAGGCACGTGGTCCGAAGCGCGCAGATCCCGCAATTCGGCATCCTGCCGCGCGAGATAGGGCGCGTAAGCAGCGTCTTCCTCAACCTCTTCGGCAAGCAGCGGATCGAAGGTCTCCTCTCCGATCCACGGACGCAATGTCTCCAGCGTCACTTCGGGGAAGCGCAACCACTCGGTGAGCGAGCGCCGAGCACCATCCGCGCCAACCGCCATCCCGGCGCGGTTGATCTCGGTTGCCGTCGCCTCTTGCCCAAGGGCAGCCTCAAGCCGCCTACGCTGCGCCTGTCGCTCTTTGAACCAGCGCGCCCGCTCTTCGCCGATGCAACCCACTGCAAGCCCGATCGGCGTCAGCCGCGAGCTGGCATTGTTCGCGCGCAGCCGCAGGCGATACTCGGCCCGCGCGGTCAGCATCCGGTAAGGTTCGCTTACCCCATGCAAGGTCAGGTCGTCGATCATCACCGCCATGTAGCTATTGGCGCGATCCAGCTCCGGCGCTTCTCGCCCCAGGACTGCCGCCGCCGCGTGCATTCCTGCAACCAGACCCTGAGCCGCCGCTTCCTCGTATCCGGTCGTGCCGTTGATCTGCCCGGCGCAATACAGCCCCGGAATCGCCTTGACCTCCAGACTCCGCCGCAGCGCGCGCGGATCGATGTGATCATATTCGACTGCATATCCCGGCACGAGGATCTCGGCCTGCTCCAGCCCTTGCATCGACCGGATCATCGCCACCTGCACGTCGGTCGGGAGCGAAGTCGAGACGCCGTTGGGGTAGACGGTAAAGTCGTCCAGCCCTTCCGGCTCAAGGAATACCTGATGCCCGTCGCGGTCGCCGAAGCGATGGATCTTGTCCTCGATCGAAGGGCAATAGCGCGGACCCTGTGCGCCAATCGCGCCGGTGAACAGTGGCGAGCGGTCAAGCCCGCCGCGGATGATCTCATGTGTCCGCTCGTTGGTCCGTGCGATGGCGCAGAACACTTGCGGCAGCGGACGCGCCCTGGTCAGGGGCGACATCGTCCAGGGATCGGCATCGCTCGGCTGTTCGGGCAGGCGCGCCCAGTCGATGGTGCGGCCATCGATCCGTGGCGGCGTCCCCGTCTTGAGCCGCGCCATCGGCAAGTCTGCCGCGCGCAATTGCTGCGCCAGGCGGTGCGCCGAATCCTCGCCGATCCGCCCTCCGTCCATGCGCTCCTCGCCCCGGAACAGACGCCCGCCGAGGAAGGTGCCCGTGCACAGGACGACGGCCCTGCCCTCAATCCGCGTTCCGTCGGCAAGGTCGATCCCGGCGACGCGGCCTTGTTCCAGGTGAAGCGCAGCAGCCTCTCCGCCCACCACCGTAAGGTTCGGCTGTGCGGCGATCATTGCCTGGATTGCTGCCTTGAAGCGTTTGCGATCCGCCTGAACGCGCGGCCCCTGCACGGCACTGCCCTTCGAGCGGTTGAGCATCCGGTAGTGAATCGCCCCCGCATCAGCTGCCCGCGCAATCAGTCCGTCAAAGGCATCGACCTCGCGCACGAGGTGCCCTTTGCCCAATCCACCGATGGCAGGATTGCAGCTCATCGCGCCGACCGTCGCCGGATCGAACGAGACCAGTGCTGTCCGCGCGCCCATCCGCGCCGCGACGGCGGCCGCCTCGACGCCGGCATGTCCGCCGCCGACCACGATGATGTCGAATTGCTGCATAGCCAGCGCGATACGCGACTTGGAGATTCGCGTCAAAGTTTCAGGCGTGGTGTTTCACGTGAAACGCCTACTTGCCGATGCAGAATCGCCCGAACAGCGCATCGAGCATATCCTCGGTCCCGGTGCGGCCAACCAGCGCATCCAGCGCCCGCCGTGCCAGACGAAGGTTCTCCGCCGCCAGCAGACCATCGCGCTCCGCAGCCGCAAAGCGGAGTGCTTCGGCAACTTCGCTCAGGCGCTCATGCTGGCGCTGATTGAGTGCTGCGTCTCCCGGCGCCGGCAGGGCACGGCGGGCATGGTCGACCAGAGCTGAGCGCAGAGCCACCATCCCTTCGCCTGTCCGCGCAGAGACAACCAGAGCTTCGCCCGACTTCCGGGCAGCGGTCTGATCATCGGCGCGCGCAGAAACTTCCCACAGCGTCCGCCCATCCGGCCCTTCTCCCTCTGGCCCTAGCCACAGGATCAGGTCGGCCTTCTCCGCAGCAGCCCGCGCCCGCGCGATACCGATGCGTTCGATTTCTCCCGCACCTTCATCGCGCAGACCGGCGGTGTCCACGAATGTGAACGGCACCCCATCGAGCGACGCCGCAAAGGTCAGAACATCGCGCGTCGTGCCTGGCTCCGCTGCCGTGATCGCCGCTTCCTGCTCGACCAGAGCGTTGAACAGCGTCGACTTCCCCGCATTCGGCGGCCCTGCCAGTACGACGCGGAAGCCTTCCTTCAGCGGCTCGGCACGCGGCCGGTCAAGCCAAATGCCGATCCGTCCGGCCAAGGCGAGGCACTCGCCGGCAAAGCCTGCCGGAAGCGCCGCTTCCCCCTCGCCCACGTCATCTTCGTCCGAGAAGTCGAGCGCCGCTTCCAGCTTCGCCGAGACCCGAAGCAGTTCATTGCGCCAAGCCTCCACCTCGCGCGAGAGCGCTCCCTCTGCCATGGTTAGGGCAACGCGCCGCTGCAGTTCGGTCTCCGCCGAAAGCAGGTCGGCCAACCCCTCCGCTTCGGCCAGATCAATCCGTCCGTTGGCAAAGGCCCGACGGGTGAACTCCCCCGCCTGCGCGCGGCGCAAACCGGGCAGTCGCTCAAGCGCGGCCTCGACTGCAGCAACAACCGCGCGGCCGCCATGGAGGTGTAGCTCTGCGCTGTCCTCGCCCGTCGCCGTTCCCGGACCGGGCAACCACAGCACCATTGTCCGGTCGAGGTGCGTGCCGTCGACCGGATCGGCCAGCGTCGCCAAGGTGGCACAGCGCTGCGTGGGTAGCTTGCTCGTAAGTGCGCTCAGCGCAGCACCAGCCTGGGGCCCGGAGATGCGGATAACGGCAATGCCCGCAGGTGGCGGGCCGGAGGAAAGGGCGAAGATGGTATCGGTCACCGCCCCGCCCTACACTGTTCCACGTGAAACGTCAGTCCTTGGACTTCTTCGAACTCGTTCCCGTCATCGCGCCAAGACCGCCCTGCTCCATGAAGTTCTGGAACAGCTTCAGCCCGATCTCGCCCATCGGCGCGACCTGCTTGGCGAAGCTCTGCAACTGGTCGAGGCTGCCCGCCCCCTGCATCGCCTTGGCGACACTCTCGACATAAACGTCGTTAGCCTTGGAAACATCGGGGAGGCCGAGGAACCGGCGGGCTTCCTCTGGGGTGCAATCGACTTCGACGGTAACCTTCATGTGCGTCCCTTCCCGGCATCCGCTTGTCAGCGAAGACTGTCATGCACGCTTGGCAAAGTCCACCTCCGGGGCCAACATGGTTTCCGACCAAGACCTTTGAATCGCAGGATGAACGACAATGGGTGAAAAGATCACGTTTGCAGCGCTCGATGGCGAAGGCGAAATCCCCGGCTATCTCGCCACGCCCGAAGGGCCGATCCGCGCCGCGATCATCGTCATTCCCGAGATCTTCGGCGTGAACCCCGGCATCCGCCACAAGTGCGAAGCCTGGGCCGATCAGGGTTACATGGCGCTGGCGCCCGACATCTTCTGGCGCTTCGCTCCCGGCGTCGAGCTGGATCCCGACGTGCCCGAGCAGATGCAGGAGGCCTTCGGCTACTTCGGCCAGTACGACGCGGACAAGGGCGTCAAGGATATCGAAGCGGCGATCCGCTTCCTGCGCGGCTACGAAGGCATCGACAAGGTCGGCCTCGTCGGCTTCTGCCTGGGCGGTCGCATGGCCTACATGGCTGCGGCCCGCACCGATATCGATGCCTCGGTCGGCTACTACGGCGTGATGATCGACCAGATGCTGAACGAATCGCACGCAATCGCCAATCCGCTGATGCTGCACATTCCCACCGCCGACCACTTCGTCGGCCCCGAAGCGCAGAAGGCGATTCACGACGGCCTCGACCCGCACCCGAAGGTGACGCTGCACGATTACGAAGGTCTCGATCACGGCTTTGCCGCCGAGATGGGCAGTCGCCGTGATGAGGACGGCGCGGCCCTCGCCGATCGTCGCACCCGCGATTTCTTCGCACAGCACCTCGGTTGAAGATCGGGGGCTGATGCACCTGCGTTGCGCCGGATCAATGCCGGCGCCGCGCACCTGCCCTACCGATAAACAGAACAACGGGAGAAGCACATGAAACTCGGCCTCGCAGCCTGGCACCGGTACATGGTCAGCGGCGACATCGCGCTGCTCGACGAACTCGTCGCGGACGATGCCGTGTTCCACTCCCCCGTTGTCCACACCCCACAGGAGGGCCGCGAGAAGGTGCTGATGTACCTTTCCGCAGCGGGCCACGTCTTCGGCAACGGCACCTTCCGCTATGTGCGCGAACTGGTCGACGGACCCGAAGCCTGCCTTGAATTCGAGTGCGAGATGGACGGGATCAAGGTCAACGGCATCGACCTGATCCGCTTCGACCTCGAAGGCCGCATCGTCGACTTCAAGGTCATGGTCCGCCCGTTGAAAGCGATCAACAAGGTCTGGCAGCTCATGGCCGAGCGGCTGGAGAACACCTGACTCTCCTTCGTCATTGCGAGGAGAGCAATCGACGAAACTATCCAGAGCTTGCGCAGAGCCGCCCTGGATTGCTTCGCTCCGCTCGCAACGACGATTGGGAGAGAGGCATGAAAAAAGCCCGCAGCGTGAACTGCGGGCTTTTTCTAAGCCATTGATCTCTAAAAGAAATCAACCGTCGTAGTCAGCACCCAGAGAGGTGTTGCGCACCGGTGCTGCGGCGGTGATGCGCAGCGCTTCGGCCGACTGCGACAGCGAGCCGATTTCATCGACTTCATCGTCGTCGTCAGGCAGCACGCGCTGCAGCGACTGGATGACGTTTTCCTTGAGCACGGCAGGACGCACTGTCTCTTCGGCGATCTCGCGCAGGGCGACGACCGGGTTCTTGTCGCGGTCACGATCAACGGTGAGTTCGGCGCCGCCCGAGATGGCGCGTGCGCGCTCGGCAGCCAGCAGGACGAGATCGAAACGGTTGGGGACCTTGTCGACGCAATCTTCGACGGTAACGCGCGCCATCAGGCACTCCAATCAATCAAAGGATACGGAAAGGACGGCAGCTAGGCCGGGGGTGTGGAAAAGTCAAGGATTCGCACAGGGCTTTAGCCGTGGCGCCTTATCGTCCATCCCTTGCTAGATTCGTTCTGCTCTACCACACCTTCTTGTTCGAGCATGGCAAGGAGAGTTCTGGAGATGTGGCCGACGTGACCTTCATGTCCTCCGTAGATTCCGAGCGTACGACCAATTTGTGCATTGGTCATTTCACCTGATTGGCGTTCAAGTAGGCTCACAATCGCTGCCTTCAGTCCAGCCATAGCCACTTGCGCTTGGCGGTACTCATCGCTCTGCATAAGGCTTCCCTCAAAATCAGTTACTCGTCGTCGCTCGCATAAGCGGCGCGCAGGTCGTCCGGTGCGAGATCGCTGAACCGGGTGATGCGCGATTCGAAGCGCAGGCGGACCTTGCCGGTGGAGCCGTGGCGCTGCTTGGCGACGATCAGTTCGGCGAGGCCATAGACGCGCTCCATTTCCGCCTGCCACGCGGCATGGGCTTCCTGCACCTTGGGATCGTCGTTGCCCTGCGGCTGCTTCGGCTCCTTGGCAGCGACGTAGTAGTCTTCGCGGAACACGAACCAGACCATGTCGGCGTCCTGTTCGATCGAGCCCGATTCGCGCAGGTCCGAAAGCATCGGGCGCTTGTCGTCGCGCTGTTCCACCGCACGCGAAAGCTGCGACAGCGCGATCACCGGGACCGAGAGTTCCTTGGCCAAGGTCTTCAACCCACGCGAAATCTCCGAGATTTCGTTCACGCGGTTGTCGCTGCGGCCCGATCCCTGCAGCAGCTGCAGGTAGTCGACGATGATCAGGCCGATGTCGTGACGGCGCTTCAGGCGGCGGGCGCGAGCGCGCAACGAGCCGATCGTCAGCGCCGGGGTATCGTCGATATAGAGCGGCAGTTCGGCAAGGCGCTGGCTGGCGAACGAAAGCTGCTGGAAGTCCTCGCGGCTGATGCGGCCCATGCGCAGCGCTTCGGAACTGATGCCCGACTGCTCGGCCAGAATACGCGTGGCCAGCTGGTCGGCACTCATTTCGAGGCTGAAGAAGGCGACCCCTGCCCCCACCGAGTCCTTGAGCGTGATGCCGTCGGCCATGTCGCGCCGCAGCCGGTCGGCCGCGTTGAAGGCGATGTTGGTGACGAGCGAGGTCTTGCCCATGCCGGGGCGTCCGGCAAGGATGATAAGGTCCGAATCGTGGAGGCCACCGATCTTCTCGTTGACCGAGGTCAGGCCGGTTGTCTTGCCCGAGATATGGCCGCCCGAAAGCAGCGCCTTCTCGATCATTTCCAGCGACGCGCGCGTCGCCTGCGCAAAGCTCTGCGCCTCGCTGCCGGTCTGCGCGCCTTCGGCCACGGCATAGAGCGCGGCTTCGGCCTTCTCCACCTGCTCGAGCGGCGCCACCGAATCGCTGGTATCCAGCGCGCCTTCGACAAGATTGCGCCCGACCGAGATCAACTCCCGCAGCAGGGCGAGGTCATAGATCTGCTCGGCCAGCTCGCGCGGGTTGAGCAGGCCCTGCCCGTCGGACGTCAGTCGCGCCAGATAGGCAACGCCACCCAGCTCCTTCAGCCCCTCGTCGCTTTCGAAATAGGGCTTGAGCATCACCGGGGTGACCACCGCCTTGCGATCGATCAGGGCTTGGATGCGTTCGAACACCCGGCCATGGACGGCGGCAAAGAAATGCTCTGATTTCAGCGGGGTCTGCAGCTCTTCCAGGATGCGATTGTCGATCAGCACCGCCCCCAGAAAGGCCGCTTCCGCCTCGACGTTGGAGGGCAGGGCGCGGATTTCCGATGGTTCGCGGGTGAGGATGGCTTCGCTGGCGGACATGGCGGCATAGTGCCCGAACCAGCCCGATCCGGCAATGGACCTGCCCTGTGGATAGCGGGGAGCACGCGGTCAAAACCCTTGCCCGAGCCCGACGCGTCTGCAACACATGAAGCCCTGATGGCAGACCCGCGCATCTCCCATATCGAGCTGGACGAAGCGACGATCATCTGGCGCAACGCCGATATCGAGCAGGAGCGGCGCATCGCGATCTTCGACCTGATCGAGGAAAACACCTTCAAGCCGCTGCGCGCGTTCGAGGCCGGGCATACCGGGCCCTATCGCCTCAAGCTCTCGGTCGACGACGGACGGCTGGTCCTCGCCATTGCCGACGATGCCGGCACCCCGCTCGAAACGATCATCCTCGGCCTCGGCCGCTTCCGCCGCCCGATCCGCGAATATTTCGCGATCTGCGACAGCTACTATCAGGCGATCCGGAAGGCCACCGCGTCCGAGATCGAGACGATCGACATGGCCCGGCGCGGCATCCACAACGATGCCGCCGATACCCTGCTCGAACGGCTCGAAGGCAAGATCGATACGGACTTTCCCACGGCCCGCCGCCTCTTTACCCTGATCTGCGTGCTGCATATCAGGGGCTGAGAACAGACTCGGGGCGCACGACTCTCACAATGCCGAAAAAACGGAATACTGGCCGCCCCGGCGCGGCGCGAAGGCGCATTCTCGGCGTCCTGCTGCTCGTAGTGCTGATCGCGAGCGGCGTGGCATGGTGGAAGGCACGCACGTGGATGCCCGACCGCCGCGATTACGCTGTGCAAGGCGTCTGGCTCAGCGACGACGATGGTCCGATCGACTGGCGCCTGCTGCGCGCTGCCGGTGCGGATTTCGCCTACCTCACGGCCAGCGAAGGCACGTCGACCCGCGACACCGCCTTTGCCGATGGAGTCATAGCCGCGCGCGAACGGGGCATGCAGGTCGGCGCGCTTCACGTCTATGACCTCTGCGCGCCCGCCGATGCGCAGGCGGCAAACTTCGTCACCGTGGTCCCGCGCGACAAGGACCTGCTGCCGCCGGCGATCCGTCTCGACATCGATTCGCGCACCTGTCCGCAGGTCCCCGGCGAAGCGCAGATGCAGAGCGAGCTGACCACGTTCCTCAACCAGGTGGAAAAGCACGCCGAAAAGCCGGTGATCCTGATGGTTTCGCGCAGCCTCGAGAAGGAATACCACCTCGCCGCGCGGATTGATCGCAACATCTGGTTGGCGCAGGATTTCCTCGCGCCGAGTTATGCCGGCAGGCCGTGGGTAATGTGGACCGCCACCGACCGCTTGCGGCTGGATGCCAGTACGAAGCCGCTGCATTGGGTCGTGGTGCAATCGTGAGGATTCTGGTGTGACCGACGTTCTGGCCAATTCCCGCGAAGACCTGATCGCCGCCGCCCGCCGCGCGATGGACACGGCTTACGCCCCCTACTCCGGCTTCCACGTCGGCGCGGCGCTGCTGTTCGATGACGGCGCGATCGTCACGGGCGCGAACTTCGAAAACGCCAGCTACGGCCTCTCGCTCTGCGCCGAGACCGTCGCCGCCTCGATCGCCTCCCACGCCGGACGGCGCGGCGGCTTGGTCGCCGTGGCGGTGCTCGGCGGCATGGGCGGAGCGGTCGAAGCGGCGATCAGCCCGTGCGGCCGCTGCCGCCAGGTGCTGAACGAACTCGCCGCGCTCGGTGGCACCGATCCGCTGGTGATCTGCGTCGGCGCGCACGAAACCGTGGAAATGCGCCTCTCGGTGCTCTTGCCCAACGCCTTCGGCCCCGCCAATCTCGCCTGAACCTATATTGGGAGCCTGACTTGGCCATTCTTTCCGACAAGTGGATCCGCGAAAAGGCGCTGAACGAGGGCATGATCGAGCCCTTCGTCGAGAACCAGCGTCGCGATGGCTGCATCTCCTACGGCCTCTCGTCCTACGGCTACGACGCCCGCGTCGCGCCCGAGTTCAAGATCTTCACCAACGTCGATTCCGCCGTGGTGGACCCGAAGAACTTCGACGGCGCCAGCCTGGTCGATCGCGAGACCGACGTCTGCGTGATCCCGCCCAATTCCTTCGCGCTCGCCCGCACGGTCGAATACTTCCGCGTGCCGCGCGACGTGCTGGTGATCTGCCTCGGCAAGAGCACTTATGCCCGCTGCGGCATCATCGTGAACGTCACCCCGCTCGAACCCGGCTGGGAAGGCCACGTCACGCTCGAATTCTCGAATACCACGCCGCTGCCCGCCAAGATCTATGCCAACGAGGGCGCCTGCCAGTTCCTGTTCCTGCAGGGCAACGAACCGTGCGAAGTCAGCTACGCCGATCGCGCCGGCAAATACATGGGCCAGCGCGGCGTCACCCTGCCGAGGCTGTAAGCCCGGTCCCAAATCGTCATTCCCGCGCAGGCGGGAATCCAGCGCGCAAGGTCTGTCATCTGGATTCCCGCCTGCGCGGGAATGACGAACCGCTGGGGCTTAATCCCCCGCTTAAATCCGGTTGCAATCGTCACCGAACTCGCCAAGCTGCCGCCCATAAACACAACAGGCGGAGAGGCTGATGGAGAAGTCGGAAAGGCCCTATGACGTGGTCGTCTATGGGGCGACGGGGTTTACCGGGCGGCTGGTCGCGGAATATCTGGCGCGGCATTACGGACAGGAAGGCCCGCGCTGGGCCATGGCGGGCCGCTCCGCTGCCAAGCTTGCCGAAATCCGCGCGCTGATCGAAGCGCCCAAGAATACGCCTCTGATCGTCGCCGACGCCGCCGATCCCGCCAGCCTCAAGGCCATGGTCGAACAGGCCAAGGTCGTCGTCACCACAGTCGGCCCCTATCAGCTCTATGGCGAACCGCTGCTGGCGGCCTGCATCGCCGCAGGCACCGATTATGCCGACTTGTGCGGCGAACCCGTGTGGATGCGCCAGATGATCGACAAGTACGGCGAAGAAGCCAGGCGCACCGGCGCGCGCATCTGCTTCTCGAGCGGCTTCGATTCGATCCCGTTCGATCTCGGCGTGTTGATGCTGCAAAAGGAAGCGGTTGCGCGGTTCGGCCGCCCTGCCCCGCGCGTCAAGGGCCGGGTACGCGGCATGAAGGGCGGCGCTTCAGGCGGCACCGCCGCCAGCCTCAAGGCCACGCTTGCCGCCTTGGGCCGGGACCCCTCGCTTATACCGCTGATGCAGAGCAGCTTCTGCCTCACCCCCGGCTTCGAAGGCCCGGCACAGCCTGCGGGCGACAAGGTCCAGCACGACGATGCGCTCGGCTCATGGGAAACGCCGTTCATCATGGCGGCGATCAACACCAAGAACGTCCACCGCACCAACGCCCTGCTCGGCCATGTCTGGGGCACGGACTTCTTCTATGACGAGATGGTGCTCACCGGCCCCGGCGATCAGGGCAAGGCCATTGCCGAACACATGGCCAGGACGCCGATGATCGGCCGTCCCGACGATCCGCAACCCGGCGAAGGCCCGTCGAAGGAAGAGCGCGAGACCGGCTTCTACGACGTCCTGTTCCTCGGCGAAATGCCCGACGGCCAGACCATCCGCTATGGCGTGAAGGGCCGATACGATCCCGGCTACGGCTCCACCAGCCGGATGATCGCCGAAACCGGCATCGCCCTGCTCTCGGCCAAGGCTCCCGGCGTGATCGGCACGCCCGGCGCGATCCTCGGCGAAGCCCTGGTTGACCGCCTGCGCGCCCACGCCGAAATCAGCTTCGCGGCGGAATAGGCGCGCTTGCCTACGTCTGCCGGGGCTGCCTGAGCATCTCCCAACTTCGTCATTCCCGCGCAGGCGGGAATCCAGTTCAATGGCTGGTCGCTGGATTCCCGCCTGCGCGGGAATGACGAGGGTATAGGTTCAGAGCGGGGTGGGCATCCTGCACGACCGTTCAACAACAACAAAGCCCGCCTGCCGCTTTTGAGGGGATCCACGGCAGGCGGGCTCGTTGCAGCAACAGCCCTCGATCTGGGGGGTCAGGCTGCTGCGGCGTAGGCTTCCGCTTCGGCGGCGATGAGGATATCGGCGAGCATCCAGTAGGCCTCGCCCCAGGCCGCCAGCACTTCGTCGGTGGCCACTTCGGCACCCAGCACGTCGCGAATCGCCGGGAGCAGCGCCTCGGCGACATAGGGGTAATGCTCGGCCTTCACGCCGGTCTCGACATGGCGCTGCACCATCCGCGTCACCGCCGGCCCGAGGTTCTCGAGCTTGTCGATGTTCTTCGAGTAGGCGAGGATCGCATTGGCCAGACGGCGCGGCTGCTCGCCGCTTTCCTGCGCGGCGGCGTCGAACATTTCCTTCACATCTTCGTTCTGGAACAGGCGCTTGTACATGGCGGTGGTGATGTCCACCCCGTGCTTCTCGATCACCGGAGCAGTGGCCTTGACGATGGTCTTTGCATGTTCGGAAGCAGTGCGCATGGGGGATCTCCAATCAGGTATTGAAAATACCGGTATTTTATCTGCTTGATTTAGGCAAGAGGAAAAACGATCTTCCTGTCATGCAATTGACCCAGCACACCGACTTCGGCCTGCGCCTGCTGATCGTGCTCGCCCGCAATGGTGCGGCAGTGAGCCTGCCTGCCTTCTCGGCCGAGCAGGGCTTGAGCTACCATCACGTCGCCAAGGTCGCCCAAGGGCTGGTGCAGGCAGGGCTGGCACAATCGCAGCGCGGCCGCAGCGGCGGAATTGCCCTCGCCCGCCCGGCTGACGAAATCACCGTCGGCGAAGCAGTGCGCAAGCTCGAAAAAGGCCTGCGCCTCGCCGACTGCGCGACCTGCGCCCTGCGCGAAAACTGCGCGCTCAGCAGCGTCCTCGCCGAGGCGCTCGAAGCCTTCCTCGCCGTGCTCGATCGCTATACGTTGGCCGATGTCTCGCGCGAGGGCGTCGCCGCCTTTGCGCCATGGGCCGCGATTCCCGCAGCCCCGTCCTGCGCGGTTACGGAGCTTTCCTGAGCGCCGCCACGCAGGCCGCCCGGTCCACGTCGCGCCCATCCCCGCGCCGCGCATCGACATAAGTCGCGGTCGGCTTCCCGCCATTCGCCGGGGGATACAGGTAGACGTCGAGGATGCAGGCCGTGCCCGACCACTGCAGCTTGCGCGCATCGTCCTCGATCACGTCGAGCCGGGGCGGGCCGAACACCCGGCCAAGCTGCAGCGCATCCGATCCGATCACGCCCTCCAGCCCGGGGATCATCTGCACTTGCGCGGTCGGCTTGCCCACCGGCGCCGGACGCGGCACCGTCGTGCGGACCGGGGCGCTGGGCGCTGACCGGACGACGGCGGTCTTGCCGCCGGTTGGCGCCCCTCCCCCACCGCACGAGGCGAGCAGGAGAGCCAGAGCGGGCACGGACAGGATCTTCAGGCGCGTCACGCCTGCGGGATGCCGCGCTCTCGGGTCATCGTCAACCATGGCCCTTGGCGGATTGGCGCATTGCGCCATCGGACCGGCGCGTTCACCGGCTTGCTGCAACGCGGCATAGCGGCTAGGCCAGCGCCATTCCCGAATTCACGGAGCCTCCCTGCATGTCCGAACCGCTTTACGACGTCATCGCCATCGGCAACGCCATCGTCGACGTGATGGCCCCTTGCGAGGATGCGGACATCGAACGGCTCGGCCTCGCCAAGGGCGGCATGACTCTGGTCGACACGGCCCGCGCCACCGAACTCTACGACGCGATGGGTCCGGCCCGCGAAATCTCGGGCGGCTCGGCGGCCAACACGCTGGCAGGCCTCGCTGCTCTGGGCGCAAAGTGCGCGTTCATCGGCCAGGTCGCCGACGATCAGCTCGGCGAAGTCTTCGCCCACGATATCCGCGCTGGCGGCATCGATTTCCAGACGCCCGTCCGCGCTGACGAGCCGCCGACGGCGCGCTGCCTGATCTTCGTCTCGCCCGATGGCCAGCGCACGATGAACACCTTCCTCGGTGCCTCGCAGTTCCTGCCGGCCGAGGCTCTGGACGACGCACAGATCGCCTCGGCCAGCGTGCTCTATCTCGAAGGCTACCTGTGGGACCCGGAAGAGCCGCGCAAGGCCATGCGCCGCGCCATCGCCGCCGCCCGCAACGCCGGGCGCAAGGTCGCCTTCACCCTGTCCGACGCCTTCGTCATCTCCCGCCACGGCGACGATTTCCGCGCCCTGATCGATGATGGCCAGATCGACATCCTCTTCGCCAACGAACACGAACTCGCCGCGCTGACCGGCATCGAGGACTTCCACGCCGGGATCGAACAGCTCGCCGCCAAGGTCCCCACTGTCGTCGTCACTCGCAGCGAAAACGGCGCCCACGCCATCAGCAACGGCGAACACGCCCACGTCCCCGCCGAGCCGATCGACAAGGTCGTCGACACCACCGGCGCCGGCGACCTCTTCGCCGCAGGCTTCCTCTACGGCTACGTCCGCAACAAACCGCTCGCCGAAAGCCTCACTCTCGGCGCCATCTGCGCCGCTGAAGTGATCTCGCACTACGGCGCGCGCCCCGAAGCCAACCTGCAGGAACTTGTGGCCAAGCGCTTGGGCTGACGCCCGAAAAATCCTCCCCATTTCACGAAGTGCAAATGGGGGGTGGCAGCGCGAAGCGCTGACGGAGGGGCCTACCGCCCCATGAACGCCTCGATCTCCGCCACCGTGCGCGGGATGCCGGTGCTCAGGCGTTCGCAGCCGGTGGCGGTGACGAGGTAGAGGTCCTCGATGCGGATGCCCTGATTGGCTTGCTGGTTATACAGCCCCGGCTCGATGGTGATCACCGCGCCCGCCGGGATCGGCTTGGCATAGTCGCCCGCGTCGTGGACATCGAGGCCGACGAAGTGGCCAAGGCCATGGGGGAACTCGTCAATGCGCCCGGCCTTGCGGAACAGGGCATAGACCGCCTCGGTCATGTCTTCGTGAATCACGCCGGGTTTCAAAAGCTTGGCCGCCGCGTCCTGCGCCGCCATGACCAGTTCATAGTCGGCCCGCTGCTGCGCGGTGAACTTGCCAGAGGCCGGGAAGGTGCGGGTGATGTCGCAGGCATAAGTGCCGACAGAGGCCGCCGCATCGATCAGCACCAGATCCTGCGCGCCGATCACCGCATTGCCGTGGGCATAGTGCAGCGAAGCGGCATTGCGGCCGGTCGCCACGATCGAATCGTAGGACAGCCCCTCGCCCCCGCCCTGCCGGAAGCCGTCTTCGAGCAGGGCTGTCAGCTGCCGCTCGGTCATGCCCGGGCGCACCGCCTTCATCGCGGCAAGTTGGCCGGCCTGCGTCGCGGCGAGCGCCTTGCGCATCAGCTCCAGCTCGCGCAGTTCCTTGACGGTACGTAGGGCGGGCAGCAGCGCGCTCTGGTCCTTCATCGTGCAGCCCGGAACATGGCTCATCACCCGGCCATAGAGTTCCATCGCGGGCGGTACCGGGGCCGAAGCGCTGGTGATCGGGCCCATGAAGTGCAGCGTCCGGCTCCGCGCCGCGAGTTGGGTGACGAGGCCATCCAGCCCTGAGGTTCGTCTAACCCTCTGAATTCCCGTGCGTTGTTCGATCAGCGAGCCCAGCGGCAAGCGCTCCACATCCCAGCGCTCGGTCTCGACATCGCGCGACGGGAGCAGCAGGAATTCCCGGTAGGTCCGCTCCGCCGGGGCCAGCACCAGCACGGCGCCGGGTTCGTCGACAATCCCGGTCAGCCACGCGAAATCGCCGGACTGGTAGAACGGCGGACTCACCGGCCCGCTGGTCCGGTCACGCTCCGCCCCATGGATCACCGCCACGCCATCCTTTAGCGTTGCCATCAACTTCGCCCGGCGCTCGCGGTAGACCTCGGGGCCGAACGGGAAGGTGCCCGAGGGCGTGGCGAAGCCTTGCGGCGGCAGGACCTGCGCGCGGATCGAGATCGAGAGCGAGGCGGTCGCGGCGGCGGCTCCGGCGAGGAGCGAGCGGCGGGTCAGGTGCATGTCGGATTTCCCCATGTGTGAGGGAAGCCTAGAGTGTTTCACGTGAAATGCGAGATGCCCGTTTGCAGGGCGATGGTGCCCGGGAGTTGCGGGGGAGTTGGGGGAGAGTTCGGGGGGAGTTGCCCTTCTGCCCCCGAGAGTTGGAAATGCCGGGAGCGTAGGATCAGGCCTGCTGGATATAGACCCGCATCGCGTCCGCCTCGGCCTCGATCTTGTCGAGCCGGTGCTTCACGAGGTCGCCGATCGAGACGAAGGCGACCATGGAATTTCCTTCCACTACAGGGAGATGGCGGAAGCGGCGCTGGGTCATCAGGGCCAGCGCCTCCATCACCGAGGTCTGAGGGGAAACGGTGACGACCGGCGCAGTCATCATGTCGCGCACCTTCATGTGCAGCGCCGCCTCGCCATGCTTGTGCAGGCAGCGGATCATGTCGCGTTCGGAGAAGATTCCGGCCACGCCGCTGTCCCCGTCGCTCACCGGCAGGGCGCCGATGCGGTGGTGGGCGAGCATGTCGATCGCGTCGGAAACCTGCGCGTCGGCGGACACGCTCCAGACTTCACCGCGTCCCTGAATGACTTGCGCAATCGTCATGGCATCCTCCTTCGTGATGCGGCCGACTTGCGCCTTCGGGCGTCTTTTCGGGCCGCCTGAACTCCCATAGGGATCATGCCATCTTGGTGGCCATTGTCAAAGCCGTTGCGCGCACCATCTTCGAACGCCAAAGGACTTTGCCATGGTCGGACGCTCACCCCTCGATGATCCTGAAAACGCTCGATTTGCCTGGGCGCGATACCGGCAGATCATGCGCTGGATGGCGCTGTTCAGCACTGCCGTGGTCGGCGTGGTCCTCTATGTTCTTTACCTCCAGATCGGCTTCGTTTCGATCCACCTTTACATCGCCTCGGCACTGGGCGTCTGGCTGACGATCATGCTGATGGCGGCACTGATGGGACTGGTGTTCCTGTCGAGCGGCACCGGCCACGATGAATCGATCGAGGACCGGCTGGAGGATGAGCGGAACCGTTGAGGTTTCTGTGTCGCGCCCCTATCTTGCAGGCATGAGCGAAACACAGGTCACCCTCGCCCCGAGCGCCGCCGCCCGCGTTGCCACCATCGCGCAAAAGCAGGGCAAGCCCGCAATCCTGCGGCTTTCGGTCGAAGGCGGCGGCTGTTCGGGCTTCCAGTACAAGTTCGGACTGGCCGAAGCGCCCGAGGATGGCGACCTGATCGCCGAGACCGATGGCGTGCGGCTGGTGGTCGACGAGATCAGCCTTGGCCTGCTCGAAGGCAGCGTGGTGGAATACGTCGAATCGCTCGGCGGCGCGGCATTCCGGGTATCGAATCCCCAGGCGGCATCAGGGTGCGGCTGCGGCGCATCGTTCGCGATATGATCAAGGTTTCATCGTTCAACATCAACGGGATCAAGGCCCGCCTTCCCCGCTTGCTCGAATGGCTTGAGGAGACGCGGCCGTCGGTTGCCTGCCTGCAGGAGATCAAGACGCAGGACGAGGGTTTCCCGGCGGCCGAGTTCGAGAAGATCGGCTATCACGCGATCTGGCACGGCCAGAAGGGCTTCAACGGCGTGGCAATTCTGGCCGATGGCCAAGCGCCGGTCGAAGTGCAGCGCGGCTTGGCCGGAGAGCCCGAGGACGAACATTCGCGCTATCTCGAGGCCGATGTCTTCGGCATCCGCGTGGTGTGCATCTACCTGCCGAACGGCAACCCGCAGCCGGGCCCGAAGTTCGACTACAAGCTCCGCTGGATGGAGCGGTTGCGCAAGCGCATGGCCGAGATCGCGGCCGAGGACGTGCCCGCAGTGGTGATCGGCGACTACAACGTGATCCCCGAGGACAAGGACACATTCTCGGTCAAGGCGATGGCCGATGATGCGCTGACGCAGCCCGAATCGCGCGATGCCTATCGCCGCCTGCTCAACGACGGCTGGACCGACGCGATCGACACCTTCAATCCGCAAGGCGGGGTGTGGACGTTCTGGGACTATCAGGCCGGTGCCTGGCAGCGCGACCATGGCTTCCGCATCGACCACGCCCTGCTCTCGCCCGAACTGGCCGACCGGCTGGTGGCGGCGGGCGTCGACAAGGAATACCGTGGCCGCGAGAAGGCCAGCGACCATGCACCGGTTTGGGTGCAGTTGCGGGGCTAACGTTTCGTCGCACGCGGTGAACGGTTCGCAGATTGTCACATCACCTGATTGAATCCCTGTGCAGGGCGTCACCGAAGATTCAGGCGACTCGGGCCATGGGCAGCGAGACGCAAAGACGATTTGTGAAAGCTGACGACAATGGGCCTGTTCAAGCCTGACTTCTTCCGCGCTCTGGCCTTCGGCTTCCTGATGGGAGCGGCGGTCATGGGCATCACTTCGGGGACGACCGCACTGGCGACTCCCGATACCGAACAGGTCTCGCACTAGGATGCGCCGCCCGCTCCTTTCCGCACTCTTGGCGGTGGGAGTGCTGACCGCTTCCTGCCAGCAACCGGCGCAGGCCGAAGGTGCGGTGGCAACGCCGGCCGCAGCAGTCCAAGCCAACGAAGCTCCGGGCAAGAAGACCGCCGTGTTTGCCGGCGGCTGCTTTTGGGGCATCGAGGCGGTGTTCAGTCATCTGAATGGCGTCAGCAGCGTCGTTTCCGGCTATCATGGCGGGGCGAAGAATACGGCGATCTATGACGTCGTCGGCTCCGGGCGCACCGGTCACGCCGAGGCGGTGCGGGTGACCTATGATCCCGCAAAGATCCGCTACGACCAGCTTCTGCGCGTGTTCTTTGCTGTCGGCGCCGATCCGACGCAGCTGAACTACCAAGGCCCTGACCACGGCACGCAGTACCGCAATGCGCTGGTGCCGATGAATGCGGAACAGGCGCGGGTGGCTGCGGCCTACCTCGGCCAACTCAAGAAGTCCGGCCTGTGGAAGCAGCCGCTTGTCACCGCGATCGAGCCCTACAAGGCGTTCTACCCGGCGGAGGGCTATCATCAGGACTTCGCCGCGAACAATCCCGACCACGGCTATATCAAGCGGTGGGACGCGCCCAAGGTGGCGAATCTCAAGCGGCTGTTTCCGGACCTGTACAAGGCCGGCTTCACGCGGAACTGATTGGCGCCTCTTCGTCATTGCGAGGAGACGCAGTCGACGAAGCAATCCAGGGCGTCACAGCAAACCGCACTGGATTGCTTCGCTCCGCTCGCAATGACGAAATGATCAGGGCAAGTAGCCGTCCAACTCCTGATTTGCGTGGCGGCAAGGACGTGCCTATCTAGGGACGATGTCCGGGCACCATCATCACGATTTCGCAGGCGACAAGCTGATCGAGGCCGCGCGCGATGCGCTGGTTGCTTCGGGCGAGCAGTGGACCGAGATGCGTGCCGACGTGTTCGAGGCGCTGGCGGCGCACGAAAAGCCCGCGTCCGCCTATGACATTGCCGAAAGCGTCGGCGCGCGGCGCGGCAAGCGGGTTGCGGCCAATTCGGTCTATCGCATTCTCGACCTGTTTGTGCGCACCAACCTCGCCCGACGGGTGGAAAGCGCCAATGCCTATGTCGCCAACAGCCATCCCGGTTGCCGGCACGACTGCATTTTCCTGATCTGCGACCTGTGCGGCAAGGCCGTGCACAACGATGACGACAAGCTGACCGGTGCGTTGCGCCTGGCCGCGCAGGCAGCGGGCTTTGCCGAGGTGCGACCGGTGGTCGAGATTCGCGGCCATTGCGCGGAGTGTGCTGCCGAGGATTGAATTTGCCTGATGGGGAGAGGGCAGCATGAACGATCAGGCACACGAGCCACGGTACCTGCCGACGCGGAAGCAGTTTGCGGCGGTTATTTCCGGCAATGCGCTGGAATTCTACGATTTTTTGAGCTTCAGCTTCTTCGCGGTGAACGTTTCGCGGGTCATGTTCCCGGCCGGTGCGCCGGGTAGTGCGCTGCTGCTCACGCTGATGACGGCAGGGGCCGGTTTCGGCGCGCGGCCATTGGGAGCGATCCTGTTCGGCCTGCTGGGCGACAAGGTGGGACGCCGCCCGACGATGCTGGCCACCTTCGCATTGATGGGCGTGAGCGCGATCGGGCTGGCGTTGACGCCGAGCTATGCTGTGATCGGAATCTGGGCGCCGGTGCTGGTCGTGCTGTTCCGGCTGTTGCAGGGGCTTGCGGCTGGCGGCGATGTGGGGCCGACAACGGCTTTCCTCGCCGAGAGTTCGCCGCCCCACAAGCGCGGGATGCTGGTGGCGCTGCAACTGGTGGCGATGCGCATCGGCGTGCTGTGCAGCGGCCTTGTCGGGCTGGTGCTGGCGAGCGTGCTGACTCCGGCTGAGCTCGATGCCTGTGGCTGGCGCATCGCCTTTGCCATCGGCGCGGGGATCGTGCCGCTGGCCTTCATCCTGCGGCGGCGGCTGGATGAGACGCTGCATTTGCCCGAGACGGGGCCGAACGTGGTGACCGAGCTCGACGTTCCGGCCTATGCGGCGGCATTGCTGGGGGTGTTCGGCTTCCTGCTGGCGGGCGCGACGGGGGATTTCCTGTTCGTCTATGCGGTGACGTTCCTGAAGATTCCGGTGACGAACGGCTACCTGCTGCAGATGGCGGCAGCGGGGACGCAGATCGTCGGGCTGCTCTTTGGCGGATGGCTGGGCGACCGGATCGGGCGGCAGAAGGTGAACTTCGCCACCGCGCTGCTGGCGGCGGCGGTTTCGCTGCCGTTGTTCCGCTGGGGCATCGCCGCCGGAACGCTGGCGCAACTTGCTCTTGCGGCTGCCCTGCTCCTGCTGATGGCGACGGTTTCCGCCGCGGTTGCCTATGCCGCCTTCGTGGAAATCACGCCGAAGCGGCACCGCGCCGGGCTGGTCGGCATCGGCTATGGCGTGGTGGTGGCGCTGACCTTCGGGCTGACGCCGGTGCTGCTGACGGACTACATCGGCCAGAGCGGCGATCTTGCCGCGCCCGGTTATGCGTTCGTGCTGGCGGCCATCGCGCTGGTCGCGTCGTCGGTGATGCTCGGCAAGCGCACGCCCCGGACCATGGGGAAGGCTTTGGCAACATGATCCTGTTCGACAGCGCCAAAGCATCGGTGTAAGGGCGGTGGGATGAATTCAGAACCGGCAACGCCGCTGCTAGACACGGTCGATACCCCTGAGGATCTTCGTAAGCTTGCGCCTTCGCAGCTTCGCCAGCTTTCGGACGAATTGCGCGCCGAAATGATTTCTGCCGTCGGTTCGACGGGCGGACATCTTGGCTCGGGCCTCGGCGTGGTCGAACTGACCGTGGCGATCCACTATGTGTTCAACACGCCGCAGGACAAGCTGGTGTGGGACGTGGGCCATCAGGCCTATCCGCACAAGATCATCACCGGGCGGCGCGACCGTATCCGCACGCTGCGGCAGGGTGGGGGGCTTTCGGGCTTCACCAAGCGCAGCGAGAGCGAATACGACCCGTTCGGCACCGCGCATTCGAGCACCTCGATCTCGGCGGCGCTGGGCTTTGCCATCGCCAACAAGCTGAGCAACCGTCCCGGCAAGGGCATTGCCGTGATCGGCGACGGCGCGATGAGCGCGGGCATGGCCTACGAGGCGATGAACAACGCGGGCGAGGCGGGCAACCGGCTCGTGGTCATCCTCAACGACAACGACATGTCGATCGCGCCGCCGGTGGGGGGGCTTTCGGCCTATCTCGCGCGGCTGGTGTCCTCGCGCCAGTTCCTGGGTTTGCGTGAAATCGCCAAGCGCCTGTCGCGCAAGCTGCCGCGTCCGCTGCACGCTGCCGCGCGCAAGACCGACGAGTTCGCGCGCGGCATGGCCATGGGCGGCACGTTGTTCGAGGAACTGGGCTTCTACTATGTCGGCCCGCTCGACGGGCACAACATCGACCAGCTCATCCCGGTGCTGGAGAACGTGCGCGATGCGGCCGAAGGGCCATGCCTCGTCCACGTGGTGACGCAGAAGGGCAAGGGCTATGCCCCGGCCGAGCAGGCGGCGGACAAGTATCACGGCGTGCAGAAGTTCGACGTGGTTACGGGCGAACAGGTCAAGGCCAAGCCCGGCGCCCCCGCCTACCAGAACGTGTTCGGCGAGACGCTGGCCAGGCTGGCCGAGACCGACGCGACGATCTGCGCGATCACGGCGGCGATGCCGAGCGGCACGGGCGTCGACAAGTTCGCCAAGGCGCATCCGACGCGCACCTTCGACGTCGGCATTGCCGAGCAGCATGCGGTGACGTTCGCGGCGGGCCTTGCGGCAGAGGGTATGCGCCCGTTCTGCGCGATCTATTCGACCTTCCTGCAGCGCGCGTTCGACCAGGTGGTGCATGACGTGGCGATCCAGAACCTGCCAGTACGCTTTGCGATCGACCGCGCCGGGCTGGTCGGGGCCGATGGCGCGACCCATGCCGGATCGTTCGACATTACCTACCTCGCCACCCTGCCAAACATGGTGGTGATGGCAGCGGCGGACGAGGCGGAGCTGGTCCACATGACCTATACTGCCGCCCGCCACGACAGCGGTCCGATCGCGTTCCGCTATCCGCGCGGCAATGGCACCGGCGTCGCTTTGCCGGACGAGCCGGAACTGCTCGAGATCGGCAAGGGCCGCATCGTGCGGTCAGGGTCGAAGGTGGCGCTGCTCTCGCTGGGCACGCGTCTGGCCGAAGCGCTGAAGGCGGCGGACCAGCTGGAGGCCAAGGGGCTTTCGACGACGGTGGCCGACCTGCGCTTTGCCAAGCCGCTTGATACCGACCTGATCCGCCAGTTGATGACCACGCACGAGGTTGTCGTGACGATCGAGGAAGGCTCGATCGGCGGGCTTGGCGCACACGTGCTGACCATGGCAAGCGACGAGGGGCTGACCGATGGCGGCCTCAAGATCCGCACCATGCGGCTGCCCGACGTGTTCCAGGACCATGATGCGCCGGACAAGCAGTACGACACGGCTGGGCTCAACGCACCGCAGATCGTCGATACGGCGCTGAAGGCGCTGCGCCACAACTCGGCGGGCGTGAGCGAAGCGCGGGCCTGAGCGCCCGCGTCAATCCTGACGTAAAGCGCTGATCAGCCGACCCACATCCACAGCCCGGCAGGGATGCCGAACAGGTGGTAGTGGAGCCAGGTGGCGATGAACCAGACGAGGAAGGCAAGGAGCCAGATCGTCTTGAGGCCGGCCAGTTCGCGCAGTTGTGGCCAGAAGGTCGTCCGCCGCTGCCAGGGCGAAAACTCGCGCTTGTTCTGGGCGACCTTGCGCTTGTCCTGAAAGTGCGAGCCGAGCAGCGCCAGAAGGATCAGGCCGGCCATCAGAATCAGCACGCGCGGGGTGGGCGAGGCGATCATGTGGCCAAGCGCCCAGAGGGCAATGCCCCACATCATCGGATGCCGCGTCACGCGGAAGACGCCGACCGGAATCCACGTGCCGACGCCTGCCGCGCTCTTGCCCGGAAGGGCCGGATTGCGGGCGAAGGAGGGAATGAGCAGCGCCAGCGCGGTGATGGTCAGGATACTGGCCAGCGCCCATGGGGCGACCGACATGCCATTCCACAGTGCACCGTCAGCCGGCGCACGATCGAAGACGACCACCGCCCAGGCGAAAGTGCCGATCGAGACCAGCGAGTAGAGCAGCAGGAAGCCCTGACTGCCAAGTGCGGACGCCAGCGTCGGGCGCAAGGGACCCGACATCAGAAAATGCGTACCGACGAAACCGGCAGTTGCGACCACCAGGTGGATCAATGCAGGATCCATTTGCGCCCCCTCATGCACGTCTCCGCCGTTGATCCGGCGCGAGCTCTGTCAGCAACACTCTAGTCACATTACAATTCTGTAACAATACGGAGTTTCCTGCCGATTGATCCGCAGCGGGTGAGCTCAGCTCACCCCGTGCATAAGCTTCTTGAGCGGGAGCGCTATGACAAGCAGCACTGCGCCAATGCCGACCGAGATCCAGCCGATGGTGGTGAACACGCCGACATAGGTATCAAGGCTGACCTTGAGGTTGGTCACCTGTCCGCCCACGGTCTCGACGCTGGCGACCTGCGCGACCATGCCCGCGACGTATTGCGCCACGGCGATCGACAGGAACCACACGCCCATCATCATGCCGACAATGCGGGCCATCGAGAGCTTGGTGATCATGGACAGGCCGACCGGCGAGATGCACAGTTCTGCCATGGAATGGATGAGGTAAAGACCAGCCAGCCA
Organism: Novosphingobium jiangmenense; assembly: GCF_015694345.1. Lineage (GTDB taxonomy): Bacteria > Pseudomonadota > Alphaproteobacteria > Sphingomonadales > Sphingomonadaceae > Novosphingobium > Novosphingobium jiangmenense. The sequence goes on along the minus strand of NZ_JADQDC010000004.1, from coordinate 176,635 downwards.
CACCAGACCGACCTTGAACTGGGCATCGGCGAACTGCGCGCCCCAGACGAGGAGAAGGAAGCCGGCGCCCACGCCCATCAGGGCGATGGCGAACTTTACCGGGATCGAGGGCTCGATGCCCTTGCGGGCCATGCCGTTCCACATTGCACTGAAGATCGGCGCGAGCGTGACGATGAACAGGGCGTTGAAGATCTGCGTCTGGCCCGCAGGCATGACATAGACGTCTTCGCTGCCGAAGCCCTGGGAACGGGCATAGACCATGCCGAAGAAGCCCGCGAGCATGACCACGCCGAAGCCCAGCGTCATCCTGCGCTTGGTCGCAGGATCTTCGCCATTGCCGAAGAACCACGCCAGCGCCCAGCCAAGACCTCCAAGGAGCACTGCGAAGAACAGGTAGTAGCTTGCGGGCGTATCGCGGAACATCGCGAAGAGCGGACGCGTCCAGCCGATCTCGAGCTGGGTGTTGCGTTCGGCAAACAGGGTGAGCGAGGAACCGGCCTGTTCGAACAGGGTCCAGAACACCGTGTTGAACACGATCAGCACCATCGCCGCGACCATCATCTGGAATTCGACGCGGTTGCCCGCAGCCAGCGCCCAGATCAGGATGCCGGGTACGGCCAGCAGGAAGGTGCCGAACATCAGCTTGCCCATGATCGGCAGGCCGAGGAAGTAGCCGACGATGCCTTCGCCCGCTTCGGGGGCGACATAGGCCATGAGATTGGTGAACAGGAAGAAGAACAGCGGCACGCAGACCAGCGCCGCGCCATAGATCAGCCAGTCCTTGCGCGGATCGGCGCCGACAGGGCGCTCGCCATAGCCATCGAGGCGCCCACCATCGAACTGGAACAGCACCCACGAGAAGGTCATGCCGATGGCGGCAAGGCCGAAGCCCGCCCACCAGCCGACGCTTTCGGCGAGGATCGGGCAGAAGAACTGCGAGATCAGCGAGCCGAGGTTGATGCCCATGTAGAAGATGGTGAAGCCGGCATCGCGGCGCCGGTCGCCATCGGCGTAGAGCGAGCCGACGATCGTCGAGATATTGGGCTTGAAGAAGCCATTGCCGACGGTGACCAGAGAGAGGCCGGCCAGCAGGATGGCGATGTGGAACTGCGAGCGTTCGCCGTCCGACTGGAACCCGCCCGGTGCAATGCGTCGGGCCTCGGCACCGTCTGCCGTCTTTAGCGAGACGGATTTGTCGTCATTCCCGACGATCTGGAGGCGCTGCCCGCCCATCTCGACCGAGCGCACTTCACTTCCCGCCGCCTCGGTGACGGTGACTTCGTAGCGCTGCCCTTCGATCGTGGCATAGGGCTTGGCCGCCTCGCCGCCGAAGCAGAGCATGAAGTAGCCGATCGCCATCAGGATCGCGCCGAACTTCACCGATCGCTTCGAGCCGAGATAACGGTCGGCGATCAGTCCGCCGATCAGCGGCGTGAGATAGACGAGCGCCGTAAAGCCGCCGTAGATGCCGGTGCTGGTGGTATCGTTGAACAGGAAGTGCTTGGCGAGATAGAGCGTGAGGATCGCCCGCATGCCGTAATAGCCGAAGCGCTCCCACATCTCGGTGGTGAACAGGCGCTTCAATTGCGCGGGATGTCCGAACCACTCGCCGGAGGCGGTGGTCTGCGGGCTCGTCAGGTTGTCTTGGGCCATGCGGGCGAGCGTTCTCGTCGTGTTTGTTGCAACAGATGCCGCGCCTCTCCCGCGCAGCATTCCCGACCGCTGTAGTGCCACGATCGACGATGGCAATAAACTATTTTCAATCGCAACCAATACGGTCTGGACCGGTCCGCGAAAGGCCGAGCCGCCGCGCATCGCCTTCGGCAGTTGTGCGTCTCGCTGTATTATGGCACTAGATCACCATGGTCATCACCACCAGCCAAACCAGCCGCCCGGTCTATCTTCGCCTGCGTGACGAGATCTGTGCGGCGATCCTGGAGGGGCGTTACGCCGATGGCCAGATGCTGCCCTCCGTGCGGGCCTATGCGGCTGAACAGGGTGCCAATCCGCTCACCGTTGCCAAGGCCTACCAGCAGTTCCAGGACGAGGGCCTGGTGATCGTCCAGCGGGGGGTCGGGATGTTCGTGGCGCCGGGGGCCAGCGAAGTCCTGCGCCGCCGCGAGCGCGAATCCTTCCTGCGCGATGAATGGCCGGCAGTGGCCGCACGGATGGCTCTTCTCGGCATTACGCTGGCTGACGTTACGGAAAGCGCCTGAAACGGTCCATTTTTGGGCCGTCCCGACATTATGAAACGATTGTCACACCCGATTCTGCGTGGCAGGATCGTGACTCGCGCTCGTACGGGGGTTCGGGCGCTGGGATCGTCAATAAACGGGGGGCGTCCGCAAGGTCGCCTGGCGGAGGGAAAGAATGATAAGATCGGAGCTGCTGCAAGCGCTCGCCAAGGAGAGTCCTGGTATGCGCAGCGAAGAAATCGAGCGCGTTGTCGACGTTTTCTTCGATGAGATTGCCAAGCGCCTTGCCGAAGGTGGCCGAGTGGAACTGCGCGGGTTCGGCGCGTTCTCCACGCGTGAACGCGATGCCCGCAAGGGGCGCAACCCGCGCACCGGGGAAACCGTCGAGGTTCCCGGCAAGCGCGTGCCCTATTTCAAGGCAGGCAAGGAAATGCGCCAGAGGCTCAACGCCGACTGACGTCTTGTCCGGACAAATTCATGAGAGGCGTTGCAACCGGCGTTGCAGCGCCTCTTTTGCTGTGGCAGGCGCTTGGATTGCCCGTGGGTGGAACAATGGGCGGCAAAACGATGGGCGGACGTGGCGGAATGGTAGACGCCGGGGACTTAAAATCCCTTGATCCTTGATCGTGCGGGTTCGAGTCCCGCCGTCCGCACCAATGAAATCAATGACTTAGGCCGCTCCTCGCGCCTCATCTCCAGACTGCGTGTGTACTTCTGGTGTAATCGTGCCGGGAAGACTCGTCTCGATCGCGGTTATCGCTGAGTCGATATGCTCGCCGGCGAGGTGCACATACCGCATCACCATCGCCAGCGTCTTGTGCCCGCTGATCTTCTGAATCGTAGGGATATCGACCTTCGACATGACCAGCCGCGTGATGGCCGTGTGCCTCATCACGTGGGGCGTCACCTTCGCCGGATCGAGCTTCGCCCTGACGACCACGCGCTTGAATTGGATCGACATCGCGTCGCGCGGTCCGAAGGTCCTGTCGTTCTTCGTGATGCCGAAGATGTAGCCGTCCTTGTCCTCGCGCTGCTCTCGCTCCTTCTTGAGCATGTCAGCCAGCACGGTTGTGATCGGCTGCTCACGCTGTCCAGCCTTTGCTTTGGCCACATGGATGCGGCGAAGATCGAAGTCGATGTCGCTCCACTTCACGTTCAGGATCTCGCGGTGGCGCATGCCCGTGTTCAGCCCGAACGCGACAAAGAGCCAGCAGTACGGATCCTGATCTTCAATCGCTGCTTGCAATAGGGCTTGCTGATTCTTCGGCGTCAGGACCACGATCTGTTTTCGGGGCTCTGCTCCCTTCTTGATAAGCGGGATGTCATCCTTGCGCATCCACTTCCACTCGGCCAGCCGCCGAAGCATGTGAGACAGCGTGGCGAGCTCGCGATTGACCGTCGACTGCATGGCGCCCTGGCCAAGTCGGTACTTCACGTAATGCTGCACGGTGAACTCGGTTATCCGGTCCGCGCGCTGATCCTTGAAGTAAGGGACCAGATGCATGTTGAGCTGCTGCCGCTTCTTAGGGATGCCTTTGCCACCCACCTCTTCCAGGCGATCGATGTAGTCCTTAGCAGCTTCCCGGAAGGTGCGATGGATCTTCCGCCCGGCTGGTAAATCGAGCCGGCCTTCGCGAGCCTTTGTTCGAAAAGTCTCGATGGCGCGCTCAGCTTGCTCCCGGGTCACGCCTTCGCTTTCGCGACCGATCACCCTATGGACGCGCCGGCCGTCCACCATGATGTTGACAGAATAGCGAACGTCGCCAGTCTTCAGGCGTTCTGCTGTGATCCCATGCTCGTGGAGCTTTTCGCCCTTCTGTAGGCCGCGGATTGCCGGACGGGTGAGCCGGTTGAACTTCAAGGCCATGCTTATTCACCTCCGGGCTTGCGGAAGAAGGCGAGATCCGCGTGCTGGGGCATGACTTTGCCGACAGCTCTCTTGAGAACATCGATGCGAACCGCGAGGTCAACCAGAACACCTGGCTTATGACGCGCGATCGGCAAAAGTCGGCTTAGGTCCGAGCCAAGACTGAATTCTGTGTAGGACGAACTGTCATCGCGGAGAGCGGAAAGGCTATCCGATTCGAGATACTTTAGGGCGTTGATCTGCACATAGGCATAGAAGTGTTCACCTTCGGCAGCCCGGCTCTCGGCTTCCGATCCCACCCCCTCCGCCGCATAAAACGGAGCGTCAGCGAAGCGTGCCGCCACCATCGAAGGTGAAACTCCTGCCTGCAAGAGATCCAGATAGAACTGGAATTCGCAGAGATGCCAAGTCTCATAAGCTGCACGGATGCCGCGCCCGGTGTTCGTGCCGTTGGGCAAACCCATCTTCTGGAGCTGCTGAAGGCGGGAAGCGAAGGTCTTGTACTTGATGCCTGACACGTCAAAGGCCACAGCAAGGAACTGGACGACCTTTCCAAACGTGAAGGTCGGCGCCCCCTCCGGCGAAATCCCATTCCCAACCACTGACATCCAACGACTCCAAAAATTTCACGGATACTTATCCGTTTCCGCTTGACCACACAATTAGGGGTGCACTATCTCTTTTTCAACGGAAACCTTTCCGTATCCGTAATTCGGAGTTTGGTCATGAGTGCTACCTTTGATCACGTTCGGGTGAGAGTGCTGCCGGATGGCCGGGTGTCCAGGTCAGACGCGGCGACATATCTTGGCTACGCACCCAAGACTTTGGCGGAGTACGCACGGCTGGGCCGAGGTCCGCGCCCGCGCCGAGTTGGTGGGCGCGTTTTCTACCTGCTCAAGGATTTGGATGCGTTTCGGGACACCGGCGCACGAGAAGCAAGCTAGAAGTACGGCCGTTTTAAAATAGGTTCGATGGACCTATTGACATGTGCCCATGAAATAGGTGTAATGGACCTATGCTATTTGATCGCGCCACCTGCTATCCAGTGAGCAAGGCTTTCTCGCGTCAGCAAGTCCAGGAAAGGACGGGCATTGCGGATGACGTTCTGGCATTCTGGATGAAGCAAGGTTTGCTCGTCCCCCTGCCAGCCGAGCCGCGAGCTCACCGGCGCTTCTCCTTTGCGCAATTGCACGTTGCGATGTTCCTGAACTCGCTCCGTTCTCTTGGCGTGAACGTCGGCGTCCTGCGGCAGTTTGCCGATCTCTTCCAGACGGGCCTCCGTGAGGCTGAAGCTGCAGAGCTGTCGGCTTCTGAGCTCAGCGCAGCGATCCGACTGAATCTGAAGCTTGCTCAGTTCGCATCGGGTCGTCCGGTGCGCGTGCGCATCTCCGCAGACGACTGGGGCAAGTCAGGCACTGCCGAGACTGAGCGCGACATCGTGCAGTCGTGGTTCTGGGAAGAATCGCGCGACGGTGCTTCCGACGCCGGCGCAGAGTATGCCCAGCGCATCTCAGGCAGCTTGGGGACGGCAATTGACTGGGCGCTACAACTGACTTCTGCGGAGCATCTGATGCTTGAGGGCGATAACGCCTGGGTTGCTTGGCAAGATGCTTCCGGCATTGCTCGCTTGGCCCACGATGACGAAGTCTCTCTCCATAACGAGGATGGGCCTCTGGGGGCATTCTACGTCCCGATCTCGCGACTGATTCGGAAGCTGTGGCCTGAACGCGTCGAGCCTGCTCGCCAGAGCCGTAAGGATCGAGTGGCCAGCTTGCTCTCTGGATTGCGGCAAGACCGTGCGACAGATCATACCGAAGGATCAGAGATGGACGGATAAACGAAACCCCCGCGCGGTGAGGCGCGAGGGTTAGCGTGTCAGTGTAGGAGCCGACGCGCCAGCCCTAAGCGAACGTGCGGGGGAACTCAAGAAGTTCCCGGGCGCCAGTGCGCGCCACCCATGAAAGACAGGTCGCAATGGCTGATTTTCAGCATCGGAGGCGTGCGCCTTCAGCATACGCTCGCATCAGAAACCAACTCACCGGTGACGCGATAGCCAGCCGGTTAGAGCTCGCTACCGGGACGACTTTCCGTCGTTCGCATGAACACCACCGTGCGTGTTGGAATAAGTTTGTGTTCCAACGGTGTAATGGGATTCTTGTGGTGCTGGCCATATCGAACGGAGCCAGCCAATGACCAATGATCCCGGCGCACTCGCACCCGTTGCGTACTCGATGAGCGATGCATGTCGCGTGCTCTCGATCGGCAGGACCAGCCTTTATCGACTCGTGAAAGAGGGTCGCATTGAGACCCGAAAGATCGGGACGCGCACCTTGATCCCGGCCGCGAGCCTTCGCGCACTTGTCGAGGGAGAGTCGGCATGAGCAAGCATTCGACGCCCTTCGCCGATCTCGCAAGCTCCCTTGACCGGCTGGCACAGGAACTTTTCGGCGCCAGCGATCTCGAAGGCACCTCACCGGAGTACTTTCAGAGCCGGATGCTTTCTTTCCTCACGTTGCTTGCCGACGTGGTGAAGGCAGCGCGAGTGACGGTTGAGCCGGCAATGGCGGACGAAGCGCATCGCGCTAATTCCGCACCTGGGGAGGCAGCTTGAGCCATGCCTCACAAATGCGAAACCCCGCCGTTTCGGGGCGGGGCATCGCGCGATAAGCTGGCCTGCGGATCGCGCTTCTCCTCTACTCTTGATGCGCACCGCGCGCAATTCCTGATCTCGGCGCACGCAGTGCGGCCCGAGCGGGCAGGGTTGCTTGCGACGATTGCGTTTGGCGGTGCGGCATGATCAGCGCCCCTATTGACTTGCCAGGCGGCTTTCGCGCCACGTTCAGCCTTAGCGGATACGTGCTGACCTGCGAGTGGGAACCAGATGTTCCAACGCAGGAGCAGTTCCACCAGATCCGGCAGCACTATCTGTTCGCTCGCGACGCCTTTCTCGCGACGCAGGTGAACGATGTGTTCATCGTCCACCCAGCGATTGGCGAGGTGGTTGGCCATGCCTGACTATCCATTTCGCGGACGCGGTCCTGCCATAATCCTGCAGTTCCCTCATCGCGCAATTCGAGCGTGGATCGTCAGCCCGATCGTGGGTGACTGCAACAAGTGGATCGCGCAGCTCGTAGGGGCTCCAGTGAACGGCCCGACTCGCACTGAAGTGACGCAATTCAGTCTGCTCGAAGCGCTTGTGAAGGACCCGGCATTTCGGCGAGGTCTGCCTGTCTACTTTCGGGCCCGCCCGGAGCACTGGACGAGGCGGCAGGCATGATCGGCACTATCCGAATGCATGATGGTCAACGCTACTGGGTCGCGAACACAGCGACCTATGTGAGGCCAGACGGGTCACTTGGCATCATGCTGGTTTGGGCATCGCAGTGCCCAGAGTGCGGCGCCAGGTTCCAGTTTACCGCACCAGCCGCAGCCTCAACATTTCGCCCGAACCGCCGGTGCCAGAAACACAAGCGGCCGGGTTGCCGGCCCAAGGTGGTTGCATGACGTACGATCAACCCCTTGCCGCCATGATGGGCGATGTTGCCAAGGCCCTGCTCCCAGAGCCCAACTCTGATTTGTCCAGGCCGCGCGATGGCGTGCTGAAGTTCGGGAAGCGCGGGTCGCTTGAGGTCAACCTCGAGGGCGGCTGGTTCCACGATTACGAGTGCGGCGCCAAGGGTGGTGTGCTCGAACTCGTCATGCATAAAGCCGGATTGCAGGACAAAGCGTCTGCTTTTCGTTGGCTCGAGGAGCAGGGAATCAAGCAGCGCGACGAGCCAAAGACGGCCGAAAAATCCAGCTCAACCTTCTACGATTACCATGACGAGCAGGGTAACACCGTGTTTCGTGTTGAGCGCAGGCTCCGGGGTACGGAGAAGGAATTCTGGCAGCATGGTCCCGATGGGAAGGGCAGCTTTGTATCTCGCAAGGGCTGCATGCAGGGCGTCAAGCGGGTCCTTTACCGTCTTCCTGATCTGCTCAACGCCGATCCCGCGTCGGTTGTCTTCTATTGCGAAGGCGAAAAGGACGTCGACCGGCTTAGGGCCTTGGGTTTCACTGCAACAACCCATCCGGGCGGGGCAGGAAAGTTCGACGCGGTGCGCGATGGCATCAAACAACATCTCGCCGGCCGTCGGGTCGTGCTCCTCGAGGACAACGACGAAGCCGGGCGGGAGCATGCTGCGAAGGGCTTAGCGCTTCTGCGCGGAATCGCATCGGAATGCGCCGTTCTCAGTTTGCCCAACCTTCCCGCAAAGGGTGACGTCTCTGATTGGCTTGATCAGGGCAATTCAGCTTTCGAGCTTGAGCAGGCGGCAGAAACAGCGCTTCTTGATCGGGCAGGCGCGTCAGAGGTGAGTGGCGAAGATCAGGAAGATGATCTCCGTCCAGTTGCTCGGAAGTCGACGAACACTAGCCGACCCGTCATCGAAGTTGAGGCTGGAGAGCTCCACAATATCGCCAGCGCGGGCGAGGAGGCGCTCATCCAGGCTAGCGCTCCGTTCTATTCCCGCAGCGGGAACATTGTCCGGCCTGTAATTGACGATCTGCCCGCGGCTCATGGAAGGCGAACGAAGGTCGCGCGCCTCAAAACGGTGAGTGTCGACTCGATGGTGGATCACCTTTCGCGAAGCGCGCAATGGATGAAGTTTGACGGCCGCAAGAAGCGACTTGCCCGAACTGACCCGCCGCGGGTGGTTGCTCAGACAATCTTGGCGCGCGATGGCGAGTGGCAATTCCCTCGGCTGGCAGGCGTGATCACCACGCCTACTTTGCGACCCGATGGCACCATCCTAAGCGAGCCAGGATACGATCCTGCAACCCAGCTGCTGCTCATGGATCCTCCAGAGCTTCCTAAAATGGGGGATCGTCCGACGAAGGAAGATGCACTGCGGGCATTGGAGCAATTGGACAGTCTTCTGGACGAGTTTCCGTTCGTCAACGACGCCAGCCGCGCCGTTGCTCTGTCTTGCTTGATCACACCGGTGGTCAGAGGCGCGATGCAGGTCGCACCCATGCATGTGACCTCGGCGCCGGTCGCTGGCTCGGGCAAGAGCTACATCATCGACTTGGCGGCCGCGATCAGCATTGGTCAGCGTGCGCCTGTGATCGCGGCGGGGAGGGACGAGGCGGAAACCGAGAAGCGGCTTGTGTCTGCTCTCTTTGCCGGTCAGCCAATTATCTCCATCGACAACGTCAACGGTGATTTGGGCGGCGACTTCCTCTGCCAAATGATCGAGCGGCCGATCGTCGAGCCACGCGTCTTGGGCACTTCGAATTCCATCAGGATCGAGAGCCGCGCAACGACCTTTGCGACGGGCAACAACATTCGCTTGGTGGGCGACATGACGCGGCGTGTCGTTCTCTGCTCGCTTGACCCGAACGTCGAGCGGCCGGAGTTGCGCCAATTCCGCACGCGACCGTTCGACCTGGTGCTTGCTGACCGCGGCAAGTATGTGGCCGCAGCGCTGACAATTGCCCGCGCTTATGCTGTCGCCGGTTTCCCGAACCAGCTTCATGCATTGGCCTCGTTCGAGGACTGGTCGCGCATTGTCCGCTCCGCGCTTGTCTGGCTGGGGCAACCCGACCCCGTGTCGACGATGGAGGCCGCGCGCGCCGACGATCCGACCACGACAAGTCTGAGAAGCTTACTGGCCTCTTGGTATGATGCAGTCGGCGGAGCTGAAAAGACGACTGCCGAGATCGTTTCAATTGCCAAAGAGCGCGATCCCTATGGCAACCAAATTCGGTCCGGCTTTCTCCTTGCTCTGGGTGATGTCGCCGGTGAGCATAGCGGTGAAATCAACTCCAAGCGGTTGGCAAAGTGGCTGTCCACGCACCGCGGGAGGATCATTGACGGCATGAAATTTGTCGATGGCTACAACAGCCATGCCAAGCAGAAGGCCTGGTCGGTGGCCAAGGCGGGGTAGATTTGCGGGTATTGCGGGTATTTGCGGGTATTGCTGTGGCCAACGCGGGGGAAATGGCAGTGACATCTCTAGAATATGGGCTGAAACAATACCCGCGAAACCCCGCAATACCCGCAAGCCCAGTTATCCGGTGCGTGAAGGGTAGGCAGGATGGCAGACAGTGAGTTGACCGACGCTCCGGAATCTGCGGAGCCGAACCCGCCGCACCTTCTCGCGCGGGCGATGCTCGACCCGTACTTTCGCCATGCGCGTGTTGCGGCGGACAGCGCAGCCAAAACGCTCGGCTGGGGCTCTGGTGACGAGGTCGCTGCCGCGTACCCCGCGTCATTCCGAGACCGGTGTGGCAAGGCAAGTGGCGGCGATCTGGCAGACGCTAGCCATGTGCTCATGGCGCAGGCGTTGACGCTCGACACAATCTTCACGGAATTCGCGTCGTCGGCCGTGAGAACAACGAGCGTCGACGCTGCCGAGCGTTTCATGCGACTGGCCCTGAAGGCTCAGGCGAACGGCCGCGCCACTCTCGAGGCCCTGACGAAGCTGCACCAGCCGCGCGAGCAAATTGTACGCCACATCCACGTCAACGAGGGCGGCCAAGCGGTCATTGCTGATGAGTTCCACCACCATTCGACGGCAGGGGGCTCAGGAGAAAACTATGTCGGACAACCTCATGCAACCCGAGCGGCTGGCTCGAGCACCGCGCTGCTTGGCTCTGACCCGCTCCGGGACCCCATGCCAGTCACCGGCGGTGAAGGGCAATCGACGTTGCCGAATGCACGGCGGAAAGGGAAGCGGCGCACCTAAGGGCAATCGCAACGCCTGGAAACATGGCGCGCGATCAAAAGCGGTCGGCGAGGTGCGAAAGTATCTACTGTCTCTGTGATGCTGCGCGGAGTTTCTTTGGACATCGCGCGCGAGGGCTATCCTGAGATTATGAGCAGACCCACAAAGCGCACGCGCGAGATCGAGCAAACCGTTCTTGAAGGGCTTCGCCTGGGCACGCCGCTGGCCCAGCTCTGTCGGCAGGAAGGAATGCCTTCGGACGAGACCTGGCGCAATTGGTGCAAGGCCGACGCGGAGTTGTCCAAGGCCTATGCCGACGCACGTGACGCGGGATTCGACACAATAGCCGCTGAGGTTTTGACCATCATTGATACCCGAGACGAGGATCCGGCCTCCCGCCGGGTGAGGGCGGAATATCGGCTCAAGCTGCTCGCGAAGTGGGATCCGAAGCGCTACGGCGATCGGGTTGACATGACGAGCTCGGATGGTTCCGTCACACTGGGAGCGCCGGTCTACAAGATTGTAACTGAATAAGGCGGCCAGCCGCGACACAGTGGGCACGGGCGGAAGATAATGCCCGTCATGTGTGGCAGGACACTCGTCACGCGGGCCTAGTTCTGGTCATGTAGACGCATGACTTCACAACCCTTTCATGGCGACCGCCCGATTCAGTCCAAGGATGAGGATCGCTTCGGCTTCTCTGCCTTGGCCGAACGCATTGCAGATGCGCTGACCTCACAGGCCGCAGAGAAGGGCTTCGTCTTCGGACTTGAGGGTAAGTGGGGTTCGGGTAAGTCGAGCTTGCTGGCGCTCATTTTGAAGCAGCTCAGCGCCCGAAAGAAGACTGATGTCAACGTCGTGGAGTTCAGGCCTTGGCTGATCGGCGATCGCGACCAATTGCTTGCCGCGCTCTTCGAAGATCTCGCAAAGGCTGTCGCGGAAGCTGAACATGCGGCTGGCGATGCGACGGGCACGTCTGTTCGTGCTGTTAAAGGCGTCGCGGAGCAAATCCGGAGCTTTGCTAGCCACTTGGCACCAGTTGGCAAACTGACGAGCTTGGCGGGTCTCATTGTGCCAGGCGCTACCCAATTAGGGGACATAGTTAGCAAGATCGCCGAAGCGGCCGCGGAGAGGAGCGAAGGTCCTTCTCTGGTTGAGCAAAAGGAAAAGCTCTCAGAAGCATTGCGCCAGCTTGGCTGCAGGATCGTGGTGACCATCGATGACGTCGATCGGCTGGAGCCTTCCGAAGTGCGAGAGCTCCTTCGTCTTGTGCGATCAGTAGCGGACTTCCCGAACGTCACGTACTTGCTCTGTTATGACGCCAGAGCGCTTGAGCGGTCCATAGAGACGAGCACAGGTGTTGCCAATGGAGCGGCATACCTTGAGAAGATCATCCAGACCGAGGTCGCGGTACCACGTCCTGAGTCATTCGCGCTTCGGCGCTGGTTCTTGGCCGAGCTTCAGACGTTCACCGAATGTGGACATCGACGGGTCAGTGAACTGCAAATGGTCATTGACGAGACAGGAGGCCGCGTCCTCAATTCGCCCCGCGCTGTGGTTCGGGTCCTTGACAGCATCCGCGCCTTTTGGCCGAGCCTAAAGGGACGCGTGGACCTCGCCGATCTGGTGTGGCTTCGCATGACCGCAGTCGGATCGCCAAATTTCTATCGCTGGGCGGAAGAATACGTGACGCACTTTGTGGCGCAGTCGACCGGTCGCGCGCATGTGTCCGAATCAGAGCGGATCCTCTCAGTGAAAGAGATGGAGCAAGCCCTCGTGGCTGACGGGCTGAGCTGGGAAAAGCTATGCTACGAAATGCATCGTCACCTGCCCGGCATCGAGGTCGGCAGATTCAATTCTGATCGCGAGGAACGGCTTTACGCGAAGAACGTGCGAAATTCAGCCGCACAAGATATCATGGACAAGCGGTTGGCAAGCCCGAGCCATGCTCGAATTTACTTCACCTTGCTTGATCCCCCTGACGGCGTGACCGAACAGGACCAGAACGAGTTTGTGGCGGCTGCGGTATCTGACTGGAAGGATGTCGCTGAAGTCCTGCACCGCATGTCTGCGCATCGAGGGGATGCTGGAGCGACGAAAGCTGAGCGGATGCTCGACAATCTGCTTCATTTCGATGCTGAATACCTAAAGAAGTTGGCGATCGAGAACCTAATTGTTGGGCTGGCTGAGGCCGCCGATAGACTTGCGGGTGCCGAACAGGTCGATGCGTGGGGATCACCGCGCGCCTGGTACCTGACTATTCGGATTTACCGGCGGCTGGCGGAGGTTTACCCGTCCAAAAAGTTCCGGGCTGCTCTCGTGAAGATTTCCAAGCATAGCAGTTCTTTGGGCTTTCTCACCGAATTACTTCGACGAGAAACCTTCGCGCTTGGTGTTTACGGTAACCGGCGGGATCCCGACAAAGCGCTGGGCGACAGGGAAACATTCGACCGTATCGCAGCCGTCATGATCAAACGATTCCGGCGGATGGGGTTGGAGGGGGTCATGGCACACCCTTGCGCGACAGACATGCTTTATGCCTGGAGCCAAGCGGGTGGCCGAGATGAGCTAAACAAAGAGATCGAGCGGAAGTCGGAAGATGACGATTGGCTCCTCGCCTTCCTACAGAAACTCTACGGCCCAACTTCCAACCTATCGAGAGATGGTCTCGCCACCTTCTTCGATTCACCTGCGAAGCTTTTGCGGCGCATTTACCTGCTATCGGCAAGCGACCCGACCAATGTGGCAGCGGCCGAAGTCATACGGTCTGTTAAAGCGGGTATCCACTTTGATGGCGATGATTTTCAGGCCATTGTCGAAGCTTGGGAAGATCGGGAGCGCTCGGGAGAGCAAGGGCCCGGACAAGAGGAATAAGCCCGCCAAGGCGAGGCCAACTTCAATCCATACTCCAAGGAGTTTCCATGCTCAGACGCTTGATACTGGCCGCTTGTGCTCTCGCAATGCCACTGGCGACCCCGCTGCAAGCGTCAGAGCGGCTTGAGCCCCTTCGCCTCCGCGCCGGGACCAACGCTGTACCCAACATCGCCGGAGACGGGGCGGCTGGCACGATCACCCTCAACTGGCGCGACAACGGCAACGCATGGGGATACGACGTCTTCACAGTCACCGTGCGCGGCCAGATCGCTACGCTGGAAGGCAGGGATCAGATCACCGACCAGCCTCACACCGGCGAGGACATGATTAGGTCCGTTCGCTTCGCCCGTGGCGTCCACAATGGTCGTTCAACCCTCTTCGCGCTTATTGCCAGCCGCCAGATCGTTGTTTCTGTCCCCAAGCCGGCGACCACCACGGTCAAGGTCTATGCTTTGATGCGCAACGACGATGCGGCTGGACCACCCTACGAGTTCAGGGCGGTCCGGTCGCTCACAGCCAGCCGGTCGTATTGCAACGCCGACATGGCATTGAAGACGGAGCTCGGCTTTCCCCTAGCGCGCACTTACAGCGGGCCACTGACAGTGGATGGCTGTCCGCGGTGATTGCTTGTCCCCATGTGAACGCTCTGGGCGCGGCCAGATGAGCAAGCCCAAACCGGACCTCGACGCCACGTTCGAGGAGCGCGGTCTATGGTGGATCGCATCGGCCCCTGACGACAAGGTGGCTGGTATCATCAAAGTCAGCCCGGCAGAAATCACGCTAGAGCTGGTCGGCATTCTGGGGAAGCTGGATGCCAGCTTTTACTCGGCAAGCGAGAATCTGACCATTCACGGCCTCACCATTGGTGGGCAACGGGTGTCCTTGCCGGATGCCTTCAGACTCGCTCGGAACATCAAAGCACCAGGTATTACGACGGACCGCTACTATGCGAGCTTTGCCGCATTCGGCATTTACATCGCCGACCTTGACTCACCGCTGTTCCGGTCGAGTTGGGCACGCCTGCACGGTTTGGAGGCGTGGCTAAACCATTCCCATTTTCGAAGGGGCTACGATCACGAAGCGCGAAGGCTTGATCTGGAAGTTCACGCCAAGTCCATCGAAACGATTGCTGAATTCGACGACTTGGAGGTGCGCACGGGCACCAACATGTATACAGACCAGCGCGGACGAACAGGATTTGACACCACAGTTCACAGTTGCCTTGGGATCCGATCCGGCCAGGCTCGATCTGTGCGCTGGCACCTTGAAGCTCTGGGCAAGCTTCAGAATCTTGCGAGCCTCTGCTTCGGCTATCCTCTTAAGATGCTGGCTGTGGAGCTCACAGGTTTGGATGCTGAGGGCGATGTCTCTGACGAGCGACTAGAGGTCCATGCCTATTTCAGTCGGATGGATGATGCAGAAACGAAGGACCTGGACAGCAGCGCGCCCGTCATTTCAGCGCCGGAGCTGCTAGAGGCTAACCCTTCGGCCATACAGGCGTGGTTTGAGCAGTACGCGCTGCTTGAGCCGGCAATGCACCTCTTCTTTTCCATCATCGGCACCAAGCAGTTATTTGTGAACGTCCGCTTCCTGCTCGCTGTGCAGGCGCTTGAGGTTTTTCACCGTCGAACAGCGTCGGGAAGGTTGTGCGAGCCGTCGGACTTCGAATCTGCTCGCAAGGCACTCGTGGCCGCGATCCCAGATATGACGCCAGCCGCTCTCCGCGAGAAGATCAAGGGCATGTTGAATTTCGCCAATGAGCCAAGCCTCATGCAGCGTTTGCGATCGCTGATGGCTTCGCTCGAGTTGGAGTTCAATGAGATGCCGGCGGGCGTGGGCGGGAAGTTCTGCCGCTCGCTGGTGGATACCCGCAACTACTACACGCACTTTTCGGCAAACCTGCAGGAGAAGTGCTTAGACGGCGAAGGGATGCATTGGGCCACGCGCCGCATCGTCATGCTCTTTACCGTCTTTGTCTTGATGCGGCTGGGCCTGAAACCGGTGGCGATAAGGGCTGCTTTGACGAGACACCAGGAGTTCAACAGGCTGTGGACCCACGAGGGCAATCCATTCGGTTGAAGCAGGCCTTGGGGTGCAAACAGGGCTTATCCTGAGGTTACAACCTCGGAGGCTCCAGTGGGCACCCACATCCTAGACGCATTCTTCATTACACTTGGCCTCGACACTCGCGACTATGAAAAGGGCGAGCGCGAGATCAACGAGCGTTCCAGCCGCCTGAGGCAGGACCAGAAGAAAACGTTCGACGACATCGAGAGATTCAGCCGGAAGACCGGCGAGAGTGTGCGTAGCCTTAGCCGCGACGTTGTCACGCTCGGGCTGGCCTTCATGGGCGCCAAATCGATCAGTGGATTGATCGGTGACATGATGAAGGGCGCGGCATCGGCTGACCGCTTTGGCCAAATCCTCGGCATGAACACCAAGCAGATATTCGCTTGGCGCAAGGCCATGATGGAATCTGGTGGTCAAGCGACTGACGGTGATGCCGCCCTGTCGGCAGTGCAGCGGGCCAAAATGAGCTATCGCATGGGGCAGATGGGGGCTGAGGAACAGGGCATCTACGGGATGCTGGGAATCAGTGGCGATGACCTGCTCGGTGCTGATGCTGGGAAGATCCTGCAGAAGCTGGCGGCAGCACGCGATAGCCTTGACCCGCAGCTCTACGCGAGCTTGCTGCAGCAGATCGGTCTGCCAGCCTCAACTGTAACGTTTCTGATGCAAGGCAAGAAATCAGTCGATGAGTTGATTGCCAAGTATGCCAAAAATTCAAGCGAGATGGAGAATCTCGCTAAGGAGCAGGAGAAACTGCAAAAAGCCCTCACTGATCTGCAGACGACCCTCGCCAACGATATTGCGCCCCCTCTGACGCGCTTCGCCAACTGGCTAAACACCGTCCTCGGGGGCGGAGATGCGCCGAAAGGACCCGGAACCCCTGACAAGCCCGAAATGGTCTGGTCTTTACCTGGCTGGATGAGCGATCTCTTGGGCATCAAGCGCGACAACGGCGGCTGGTCTGTGCCCGGCAGTAAGGCAGGCCAGGTGAGCAACACTCCGCCTTCGGCTGCGTCGGGCACCGGCAAGACGCGTGCCGATCGCAACAACAACCCCGGCAACATCGTAGATTCGCCCTGGACCAGAAAGCAGGCGGGCTACGCTGGAAGTGATGGTCGCTTTGCCAAATTTTCGTCACCAGAGCATGGCTTCGCTGCGATGGAGAAGCTGCTTGCCAACTATATGTCGCAAGGGCGTACGTCCATTTCCTCGATCCTCTCGAAGTATGCTCCAAGCTCGGAAAACGACGTAGGGGCCTACGCTCGGCATGTCTCTCAACTTACCGGATTTGGTCTCAACGACCGTCTCGGGCGCGAGCATATTCCAATGCTGGCGCGCGCCATGGCGCGGCACGAGGGGTATAGCTTCCGCAAACAGGCAAATGTTTCGGGGCTCATGTCGCTGCACCGCAACTTCGCTCGAAACTCCGCTCCTCGTCCCGGCGCGGGCGGGGTGTCAATCAATAGCATGACGATCAACACGAAGGCCACCGACGCCAAGGGCATCGCTGCAGACTTCAAGAGCGCCCTGAATCGCCGACTGGCAACGGCGCAGTATGATCAGGTGATCGCGCCATGACCCTCAAGCATCGCGTCGTGAAAGTGATTGTCGAGTTGTCATCCGGCGAGTTCAACGCAGAGGGAAGCAATCGCGTCGAGATCGAGGGCGTTCGGTGCTCTGCCGACATCATACATGCGGGATTGGTGGGTGCTAAGGCACAGGTGCGACTGTGGGGCTTGTCGCTGGATCTGATGAACAAGCTGACGGTGACGCGCCAGTTCTTCATTCAGCAGCGCAAGCCCAACCGCCTCACGATCGAAGCGGGCGACGACGACAAGACATCCGTTTGTTTCCGAGGCGGCATCCTTGAGGCATGGGTCGATGCGAGCCAGCCGCCCGATGTCTCATTCCTGATCACCGCCGCCTCCGGGCTCGTCGATCTTGCTAAGCCAGTTAAACCAACAAGCTACAAGGGTGGCGTCAGCGCAGCATTGTTGCTGTCGAAGCTCGTCGAACAGATGGGCTATACACTCGAGAACTCTGGGGTGAACGGCGTCCTCCAGAACCCATACAAGCCAGGATCACTCCGATCACAAATCGAGAGCGTCTGCCGGGACGTCAATTGCGAGTTTCTAATCGACGAAACGAATAAGATCGTAGCGATCTGGCCACAGGGCGCAGCACGGGGCGGCAAGGTGGTGAAGATGTCAAACTCAACGGGTATGGTCGGCTATCCGTCGTTCTCCCAAGCGGGAGTACGGATGACCTCGCTGTACAATCCGGAGATTGAATTCGGCCGACGCCTGCAGGTGGAAAGCCAACTGCAGCCAGCAAATGGCATATGGAAGGTTTATGGGCTTGCGCATCGACTTGAGGCAGAAATACCCAACGGATCATGGTTCACAGACGTCGAATGTACCTATCTAGATTTCAAGCCAGTTTAAGCCGCAATCCCGATTCTACTCAAAGCCTGCAATGTAGGCGCGCCATGTGCAGCGGCATCCTTCATCCCAGCCAGGCCAGCACATTTCGCCGTCAATCAGCGCGCCTTCAACCAGCTTGAAGCGCTTCCCTGAAAGTTGCTTGTGGGCCGCTGCCGAGGCCTCTTTCCCCGCAACAGTGCCACCTCCTGCGAGCGGATAACAGGGCGCTCCGGAATGCATCCAGATTCCGACCTCAAGGCCTTGCTTCAGTTCTCTGGCCAGCCGCATCATTACGGTCGCCCGATTGTGGATGGTACGGGCAATCCGTTGGGCTGAGGCTTTCGGCAGGCCTTCGATTTCGTTCAAGAGCCATCCAGTGAGATTTGCAGCATCGCGCCCGCGCCGAATTGAGGCGAGAGCCGCGCGTGATGCTCCGCGTCTCTTAGCGGCTGGTATATCGCTCTCCCCCGCGATCATATCACGCACCATTCGTTCGACGTCGCCGCTGACTAGATCGGGATCAAACCGGACGGTCGGTAAGACGCCAAAACTTCCGATTGTCCCGTGTTTATGGTCTCTGTGGGTACCGCCACGCAACCATGAGAGCCAGCCCATTCTCGCCTCCGCCCTATCCGGAGACCAAGATATCGAGCATGTCGGACCAATTCCGGCAAGGGCTCACGTCAAACTGTGATCCATATCACGCACATGTGATCCAGCATACGTTCCCGTTCCGCCTCATGGTGTTACGTCAAGACGATGAACAAAGTGATTCTCGGAGCCGTTGCGCTCATCACCGTCGCGGGAACCGGCTGGTATTTCGCTTCGCCCTCGATGGCCATGGCTGGGCTGCGCGATGCAGCGCTGCAAGGCGACAAGGACGAATTGGCCGAGATCGTCGATTTCCCCGCCGTACGAGATTCGATCAAAAGCCAGTTCAAGGCTCAGATGGCAGCGGAGATGGCCAAGGAGCAGAACAATGGTTTCGCGGTTCTGGGCGCTGCCTTCGCCATGGGCATGGTAGACACGATGATTGACGGCGTCATCACTCCCGAGGGCATCAAGGCGATGGTCGAGAACGGTCGTCTGAAGGCAAAGACTAGCGCGAACGCGGCGGAGGCAGAGCCTAAGAAGCCAGCCGAATGGGAGATCGAGCGCGTGAGCTTTGATAAGTTCCGTGCGACCCCAAAGGGCGGGGACAAGGCGTTCGCCATGGTTTTCAAGCGCGATGGCCTCGGCTGGGATCTCGTTGAGATCGATCTGCCAGACAATCTGATGGACAAGTCTCGGGCACAGTAAGGGACGGCGCGGCCTGCTCGGTCACAACCCCACCAGCATCGCATCGATCATGCCCTGCATCAGGTCAGAGATCGGGACTGGGACGCTCGTGGACACGTAGCCGCGGTTCTGCGCCCGGCGTTGCCCGTGATCCTTCAGCCATGACCGGCCATGCAGCCTCCAGGCCCGCTGCAGAAGATTGACCGGGAGAAGATAGCAGCGACGGCTGGGCGCGAAGGCATAGGCGATGAAGTCGCAGGCGAGCGGCTTTTGCACCCAGCCGGGCGAGCGGCGCGCTTCGTCACTCCATTGCTCAAGGAGAATGTCGGGCCAATCGTGTGTCCTGACCTTTTCGTCGACCGTGTACACCCGCCCGCAGGACAGTGTCAGTACACGATCGATACCACCCCTCTGCGCCCAACCGTCGTCGTGGACACTCACGGCGCTTACGAGGGTAGGGAAGGCTCGGTTGTAGAGCTCGGGCCACCACGGCGCGTCCGAGAAGCTTCTGGAGAGCGCGAGGCTGGCTGCGAAGTGGTGAGCATTCGGAGCTTTGCTCGCCTCCATCTTGATCCGCGCTGCCGTCGACGGCGAGCGTTTCTCGGAATGCGCCACGGCCACACCTTTCCTCGAGGCTCGGCCAGCTCAGCCAAAGCCTGAAGGGTTAGGTGCGAGGATACCGACCACTCGGCCGAGGATACGCTGCTCCATTCCACCAGGCCGATATGGGCCATCGCACCAGCGCACCTTCTCCGATGGCCCACCGCCAACGGCGGCGACGGTGTTGTGCCAGATGAAGCACCAGCCCCCGGGCTCCAAGCTTACCTCTACAACGTCCCTCCGGTCCGAGCTCGTCCATTGCACGACGAAGTGCTCGCCATGCATTGGCTCTCGGTCTGTGGGGTCGAAGATCGCCACATCGCCCCTCCGCAAGTGTGGCGCGACGATGTCGGATGAAACTTCGTGGGTGCGAAGCGACGCAGACACTCGATCGTAGACGATATAGGTTCGCAAGCCTGGCTGGGGCGCAGCTGTGGATGTGTTTCGCATGATTTGGCTCTCAGGATTGAGGCTGCGGCTGGTCGCCGCGGGGGACAATTCAGGGAATCGAGTGCTCGGAGCGGTCATCTCTATCGCGCACCCACGCCCTTGCTTCAGGCAGCAGCTCCGCCGGAATCCGCGAGCGAAGATCAGCGACCTTTGTTTGCGCTTCGATGAGATCGCTCTTGCCCGAACTGCCACGCATGCACCGCAAGAGCTCATTCTCCCACCAGGTCAGTATGAGCGCGACGCGAAGGTGCTCGCGAGTTGGACTGCTGCGTGTATTGTCATTTGCCGGCGAACTCAGGATCGATCCTGAGCGCCGATACAAAGCACTAAACCGGTGAAGAGTTGCCATCGGCCACCTCCAGCACCCGCCAGCCGTTCTGCGTTCGTCTGCCAAGCATCCTGGCCGCCCGCTTGACCCGCTGACGGAAGGCTTGATCACGCCGTGCGAAATATGCGCGGTGGGCGGCGATCGCGATGTCTGTCTCAGGCACATCGCCCTCGACAAACCAACGGGGAACGGCGCCTCCTTCGGTTAGCGCACCGGTCGGTTCCACCAGCACACGGCCTCCGTGCGCGAGGAAGTCGCGTAGGGTCTTTTTCCAGATGATCATAGCTTAGGCTCCCATAGCTTGCAGAGAACGGAGCGCGGCGACCAGTGACCTCGCATCCCAGTCGAAGCTGCCGGCGTGCGCAGTGAGATATTCGAGGTCCATGCGCAGAATTGCCTGCTCCTCATCTCTCACGTAGGCCGAGCTGTTGTGGAGTGCGGTCCATATCTGCACTGCAACCCCTTTGGGCGTAGTCGCCTGCGTGGTGTGGATCAGCTTGTCGCATTCGTCGACGATTGCCCAGTACGGCGCCAACGCGGCGTCGCGTCCGTCGACTTCTCCGCCGCTGATCATCGCATGTGCCGCCACGCGACGGTTCCAGGCGTCAATGATCGCTGCGTCGCGCCCGCCCTCCTCAGGCACTGCCGCGAGAGTGGGGGCGCCGGTCAGCGGGGAGCTTCCGAACGCGATGCCGACTGAAGCTGTGCCAATGAAGGAGCGCCGGTCCATCACTTCGCCTCCCGCTTGGCGAGAAACGCGACGAGGTCACGGTCTGCGATGATCTTGGCGCCGGTGCTGGCAACAGCAGCTTGGAAGGAGGCGCGGTTCGGGTTAGGAGCCGGATTAGCCATGACGAGTAAGCCTCTCGTTGGTGGTTAGGGCCGGTTGGAAGTTGGCGCTTCCCTCCGGCCTGATTTTTTGTTACATCAATTGCCGATGACGGGTCAAGCAATTTCTGTAACAAAAAAGCGTGGCCGGCCTGCAAAGGCTCCAACAGCGGTCGTTCGGCTTCCCCTCGAGACCATCGAAGCGGCAGAGCGTTGGGCACTGGCGCAACCAGACCGTCCTGCCAGAGCAACCGCCATTGCCAGACTTGTGGAACTAGCAGCAGAAAAATGCTGACGGAGCCTGACGAATGACGACTTGGGACGAATACAGCGCAGTCGCGCAGCGGTTCGAGGCGTCTCGCCGCAAGCTTCAAGACATCATCACCCAGCTGAAAGATGTCGCGGATCACCTTGAAAATAGGACGGACGAAACCTGCTTTGGCAACCTGCCCGGCGAGGGGGCAACTCGCCTGTGGCCCGGCTGCAAGAGCTTTGATGCTGATGATTTTCCGGATCCCGTTCGGATTCAGGCCGCTTTGGATTCATTCAAAGAAGCCGGGCCGGATTACCATAGGGCGTGGCAGGCACTCCCGAGGGAGCATCGGAAGCATCTGGCACCGCCTGATCTGAGTCTGACAACGAAAACTAAGCGCCGGTCATGAAGAAGGACGAGGCCAAACACCTGATCGAGTTCTGGGCGCCACGCTGGATTGAAGAGTATTGGCGTCCGGCACATGGCGACAAAGAACCGAGCTGGTCAGACTTCCGACCATGGATCAAGGCGCGCCACCCGGACATTCTCTCATTCCGGACACCGACGGGGTCACCCGAGTATTTTGCCGACATGTGGTTCGATAAGACCACCGGCCAGAGTTGGAAGCGATAAAGCACGTGGCGGGCACCGGGCCTCAGCATCTTCGAGCGCGCCGGGCCGGACGGACATGACCGTCAACATAGCGACTGCACCTGTCATTGACCTTCTGGCTGCGGCAGAGGAGTTGCAAGCAGACTTCCCGACGATTTCACGCAAGATCAAGAGATTGAGCGATTGCCACTCGATCAAGGTCGATCTCAATATCGCGCTCGACATGATCGCCTCGTGCCCGGCTGCCTCCCGCGCTCATGATGCCGGTCTGGAGTGGGCGCAGCATGCGAGCATGGCGATGATGCACAGCGCCGTCGTCTTCTATGTGCGGGCGACCAAATCGAAGTCGGATCATCGCGGGACACTCGACCTACGGGCAAAGTTCTCCGGCGATCAGCGCAATTTCCATGACCAGCTGGTTGCTCTGCGGGACGATGCGGTCGCACATTTCGGGCCTGGCCCATTGCCGTCCGGCTTTACATTTCATGACGAGAAGCTTGTCCTTCCCATTGATCGCCAAGATGGTAGCAGCGTGATGATGGTCAGCCGGCGGACGGCGTTTGCACCTGACTTCATCGCAGGCTTCCGCAATCATCTCAGTCGCGCATTGATCTTGGTTCAGCGTGAAATCCAAAAGCGTGAAGCCGACGCGTTGCAGGAACTCACGGATAATCCTGAGCGCGACAGCGTCGAAGCCATTCTTCGCAAGCACGTCACAACGGCGGCAGCGGCTATGGGCAGAGCTGACGCACCTAGCGTTTTCCTGTCGGGTGGTCGACAGGGATCTCAAACGGTGATTCAGTCGGACGCCGGTTGGATCGAGATGCGGCGATCGTGAGGGTGTCATGTCTGCAACGTGTCGCATTCAGGTGATCCACCGAAAAGACGCAGTAAGCCATCGAAGTCCGATGGGGCTTTTGTATCAGATCACCACATCACCAGCGCGGTCGGGTCCTACAGCTTCTGCCGCTGCAAACCTCGCAGCCTAACCCGTAGAAAGTTCCGCTGTTGCTCGATGCTAAACTAACGCTGTCCTACATGTGGGCATTCCCTTATTGGGCTCATCGCGATGGCACTTGACATGCAACCCGCTTGTCGATTCAAACCGAGAAAATGAGCGAGCAATGACAGTGACGTCTCACAGACGGCCCCATTTCCGGCATCCCCCGATCCACGAGCAGGCGATTTCGCTTTCTTTTGGCCGGATTCGGGAGTTTGGGATCGTCGATCCAGGTCTCTTCTGGAACGAGATTATGCGAGATTTTCCGGTCGCAGAGACTGGGCCGCGCTTCATCGCCGCGATTGAGATGTTTGAGGACATATCTCCTTTGGTTGAGTGGGAGGTTGTTCCGCAAATCCAGTTGCCGAAGGCGCTTTTCAAGAACGACCGCGGTGAAATAATTCAGGTTCAGGACGACTCCTTCACCTACAACTGGATACGGGATCATTCTGAGCAACAATATCCTCGCTATGAGGTCACATCGCGGCGCCTGTGGGAACTGTACTCAAAGTTCGAGAAGTTCATAATCGGCCGGTACGGATACATGCCGCCACCGAAGCAATGCGAACTCACCAACGTGAACCTCATCCCTGTGGCGCAATTCGGACGTGATTTCTCCGATATTGCGAATGCTTTCCGGGTCGACCCATTCGCTTGGGATGTTCAAGGACTGGTTGCTGACACATACATCCGGCAACGGCTGCACCGGATTGTCGATGCCGACGGTAAGTCTCTTGGCAGGTTGCATAGCGTGATATCCCCAATCGTTGATCCGGAGGGGGCAAAGTTTTTCCGCTTCGAACTGACTGCAAGGAGCGCACCCGGGATCGGCGGACTGCATGCTGTAAAAGAATTCTTTGCGCTTGCGCACGATATGATCAATGGCGCGTTCCTTGAGAGCGTGACACCTCAAATGCGCCAGAAATGGGAAGAGTATGATGGCTAGCACTGCACTAGCGTTTCCGACGGGCCTACAGCCAGAAGTGGCTTCTCGTGCTCAAGACATGTTGAATTCCCGGCTTGCGCCGCATGGTTGGGCCAATTCGACTGAAGCGGTTGAAGGTCCGATTGACCTTGGTCTCCGGGCCGGGGTACGCGTGCGCTACCAGCCTGATCGAAATCCCGATCTGCCCGAAGGCTTGAAGCGAGTAGTTGAATCTATTCGCCGGATGGAAGCCTTGCCGCCCAATTGGGACAGCTACAAGGCTTTCCCATTGGACGATCGGGCTGTTTCGCCCACGATCGAACTGACCGTTGAAGGTTTGCGCAGATGCGCTCCGCCGCGAGTTGTGCCGCTTCCATCCGGTGGTATCGGTTTGCGGTGGAAATCGTCTGATGCTGAGCTGGAAGTTGACGTTGGACCAGAAGGATTGGCGACCGCCCTTCTTGAGATCAATGGCGAAGAAAACGAGATTTCGGATCCGGTCGCAGTAGATCAGTTGTTTCCGATGCTGCATCGCTTTTGCTCATCTCTGTAAGCACAGGGCATGCAGGAAACTGGCGGTGAAGTATCTGACGACACGTCGATAGACGATGATTGCCGGATGCTTCGCCGCATACATCCTGCCTGGATAAATGAGTTCCGCCCGGAGCGGAGCAACTTTGAGATCCGACGGCCGCATGTCGGACTTTCGGTGACGGCTTGGTTGAGTGACGCCGATCTTGAGGCCGTACTGGCCGAGGCGCCTACGTTCGGCGTGGTTCGTGTGACCGCCGGCGAGTTGCGAGCTGCCGGCTTCAAGATCATGCGAGTGCCGGAACCAGACAACCCGAACCACTGCGAATGCTATGGGGCTATCTCAAAGGGAGATCGGAAAAAGCTCGCTCTCGCTTCGGTATGGGTACGACCACCATCAGAACATGATCCCGCTTCGTATGGAGTTCTGGATGCCTTCTGATCCGGCTGAGATGATACGGTGTTCGTCGGCCCAACCGAACGACGGCGGTGTTCAAAGCTGCTAGGCGCACCAGACCACGCGCCCATTCGGAAATCCTCTCCAGGTTCGGCGACCAAGCTTTATCACAGATCGCTGACTTGCCTCACATTTCATTTGGAGGTCGTCTGGCAGACTGGATTACCCCGTCTGTTGCCGACGATTATTTCTTCAACCCGCAGGCGGAACAAAGCAAATACATCCGACGCATCGAGCAGTGCATTTTTAGTGTAATCTGGCCCGGAATTACACGGGGGTTTATGGTATGTTCCACTCCCCCCATCCTGCTCAAAAGGCCCGGATTTTTCTAGCTTTTTGGATCGCTCGGCACTCTCCGGTATTCCGCGACGTGTTACTTAAAATCCCTTGATCCTTGATCGTGCGGGTTCGAGTCCCGCCGTCCGCACCAGATACAATCCTTATCTAAAGTTAACTGGGCAAGCAGTAACTTTACCGATGCAGGCTTTCGTGCGGATACTTACAGACCTGTAAAAAATACAAATCATTCCGCCGCTTGGTCGGTAACTCCGCGGTAGGACTTACGCGCTATTACTGATTCTGTCAGGGACTTGCGTGCGTCCCTGCAATTGTGGTTGCATGCGGGGGAAAGGGCTTTGTCCCAACCGGTCGACGATCAGGTGCCGAATGCAGATGGAGCGGCGGAACAGCGCGCCGCGCCGCGGTTCACCCTGCTCATCCGGGCTGCCAAGCTGATCGTCGACGGCGAAAGCGAATTCCTCTGCGTGATCCGCGATGCTTCGGTGACCGGCCTCAAGATCCGCCTGTTCAACCCCTTGCCCGAACATGCCTCGCTGGCCATCGAAATGAGCAACGGGGACCGCTACCCGGTCGAACAGATCTGGAGCGAGGGCGAATACGTGGGCTTCCGCTTCACCGGCGAAGTCGACATCGAGCGACTGCTGGATGAAAGCCATGGCGCCTTTCCGAAGCGGCAGGTGCGGCTGCGCATCCATCTCGATGCGATCCTGCATTCCGGCGGCGAGGCCGTTCATGTGGCCTTCCAGGACATTTCGCAGCAAGGCGCCTGCATCGAGAGCGACAAGTGGCTCCTGATGAACGAACTGGTCCGGCTGGAGACGGAAGTACTGCCGCCGATCTATGCCAAGGTGCGCTGGCGCAGCCATCCCCGCTACGGCCTCCTGTTCGAGCAGACGTTCAAGCTTGACGAACTGGCGCGAATCGCTGCGCCGCTTCAGGTGAGCGACCATGGCGAT
The DNA here is from genome assembly GCF_015694345.1 of Novosphingobium jiangmenense. Classification (GTDB taxonomy): domain Bacteria; phylum Pseudomonadota; class Alphaproteobacteria; order Sphingomonadales; family Sphingomonadaceae; genus Novosphingobium; species Novosphingobium jiangmenense. The sequence continues at coordinate 149,981 of NZ_JADQDC010000004.1, read as the reverse complement.
GCGCATTCCGTGCTGGGCGGAAAGCTGCGCCGCCCCTGAGTCCGCATCCGCGCCAGCCGATTTCGCGGAACCCGCACCACCTGTTAACCATCCCTTATCCATTTTCCTTCACCTCTGACCCAAGCGGAAAGCGCTTCAGACGGGGGTTTTGATGGTTAACGGAACGATTCGCGCGCAAGCTGCGGCGACCCGCAAGGTGGACGTGGCGATCATCGGTGCAGGGCCGGCGGGGCTGACGGCAGGGTATCTCCTGACCAAGCGCGGCTTCAGCGTGGCGATCATCGAGAAGGACCACACCTACGTCGGCGGGATCAGCCGCACGGTCGAGCACGAAGGTTACCGTTTCGACATCGGCGGGCATCGCTTCTTCTCGAAGAGCCAGCAGGTTGTCGACCTGTGGAACGAGATTCTGCCCGACGATTTCATCCAGCGTCCGCGCATGAGCCGCATCTACTACGAGGGCAAGTTCTACTCGTACCCGCTGCGTGCCTTCGAGGCGCTGTGGAACCTCGGCCTGGTGCGTTCGACCCTGTGCATGGCAAGCTTTGCCAAGGCCAAGGCGTTCCCGAACAAGAAGGTGAAGAGCTTCGAGGACTGGACCGTCAACCAGTTCGGGCAGAAGCTCTATTCGATCTTCTTCAAGACCTATACCGAGAAGGTCTGGGGCATGCCCTGCGACGAGATGAGCGCAGACTGGGCGGCGCAGCGCATCAAGGGGCTGTCGCTGTGGGGCGCGGTGACCGACGGCCTGAAGCGCAGCCTCGGCCTCAACAAGCGCCCGAACGACGGGATGCAGACCAAGACCCTGCTCGAGACCTTCCGCTATCCGCGTCTCGGGCCCGGCATGATGTGGGATGCCGCGCGCGACAAGATCGTCGCCACCGGCAAGGGCGAAGTGCTGATGGGCCATTCGTTCAAGCAGCTCGCCGCCGATGGTCAGGGCGGCTGGCGCCTTTCTGCCAGCGGTCCGGACGGCGACGTGGTGATTGAGGCTGGCCATGCGATCAGTTCGGCGCCGATGCGCGAACTGGCCGCGCGCCTGCATCCGCTGCCGCAGACCACGCTCGAGGCCAGCCGCCTCAAGTATCGCGACTTCCTCACCGTGGCGCTGAAGATCCGCTCGGAAGAACTGTTCCCCGACAACTGGATCTACATCCACGACAGCAAGGTGAAGGTGGGCCGCATCCAGAACTTCCGTTCTTGGTCGCCGGAAATGGTGCCGGACGAGAGCGTGGCCTGCGTCGGCCTCGAGTACTTCTGTTTCGAAGGCGACGATCTGTGGGATTCCTCGGACGACGACCTTGTCGCGCTGGCGACGAAGGAAATGGCGATCCTTGGACTGGTCAGCCCGGACAAGGTGATCGGTGGCGTGGTGGTGCGTCAGGAAAAGGCCTATCCCGTCTATGACGACGAATATGCGGCGAACGTGGCTGCGATGCGCAGCGAGCTGGAAGCGCGCCATCCGACGCTGCACATGGTCGGCCGCAACGGCATGCACCGCTACAACAATCAGGATCACGCGATGATGACCGCGATGCTGACGGTGGAGAACATCGCGGCGGGCGCGCGGGTCTACGACACCTGGTGCGTGAACGAGGACGCCGAGTATCACGAGGCCGGCAACGAGGGGGCCGAGCAGTCGATCCCGGCACGCGTGGCTTTGAGCGAAGATCAGGCCGCGGCGCTCGCGTCGGTCCGTGACGTACCCGAGCGCATTGCGCCGGCCAAGGCTGCCTGAGCCCAGATCTGGACCGCAAGATGACCGGGATGATCCTGCCGATGATCGATCGCCTGCGCCGCGTAATGCTCCTGCGCTATCTGCTCGCCAGCGTTGGCGCGCTGGCAGTGGACATGGGCTCGTTCCTTGCCTTGCTGGCGGTGGGGAGCGCGCCGGTCATCGCCTCGGCCAGCGGCTACTCGCTGGGCATCCTCGCGCACTGGTTGCTGTCGAGCAGGGCCGTGTTTACCGAAACGGTCGCGGCCGAGCGCGGCGCGCGCAACCGGCAGAAAGCGCTGTTCGTCGGTTCGGCGCTGGTCGGGCTGGCGCTGACGACGCTGATCGTCGGCGTCGGGACCGCGCTCGGGCTGGATTCTCGGGCTTCGAAGATCGTGGCGGTCGGCGCCAGCTTCACCGCCACCTGGCTGCTCAGGAAGCGGATCGTCTTCCAGTGACGCGAGGCCTTTCCGGCTTGCGCCCGGGTGCTGGCGCAGGCCTGCCATGGCGCGGCGTCCTGATCGTCTGGCTGCTGGTCAGCGCTATGATGCTGCTGAGCGGCGGCGGACGATTTTCGCCCGCCTTCTTCCTCGATGGCGACGATGCCCTGCGGCTGCAGCAGGTCCGTGACCTGCTGGCCGGGCAGAGCTGGTTCGACCTCCACCAGTATCGCATCGCGCCGCCCGAGGGCGTGGCCATGCACTGGACGCGCGTGGTGGACTTGCCGCTTGCCGCGCTGATCCTGCTGCTGCGGCCCGTGCTGGGCCAGGCGCAGGCCGAGATCGTGACGATCGTGCTGGTGCCGCTGCTGAGCCTGCTCTGCGCGATGGCTCTTGCCGCGCGGCTGGCCAATCGCGAATTCGGGCCGGGTGCCGGAGTGGTGGCCGCTGTTCTGGTGGCGGCTTCGGTCCCTGCCTCATTCCGCATGATGCCCTTGCGCATCGATCATCACGCCTGGCAGTTCGTGCTCGCGCTGGTTGCGCTCAATGGCCTGTTTGCCCGCTCTGCCCGCAGCGGCGGCGTGGTGGCCGGCCTGGCGCTGGCGCTGGCTTTGGCGATCTCCCTGGAGTCCCTGCCGCTGACGGTGATCGTCGGCGGCCTGTGCACCTTGCGGATGATGCGCGGCGAAAGCGCATGGCTGATCGGTTACCTCGTCAGCCTTGCGCTGGCCAGTCTCGCGCTGTTTCTGGCGACGCGCGGCCTGTCCGATCTGGCGCAGCATTGCGACGCGATGTCGCCGGTGCACGTGGCCGTCTTGCTGTGGATCGGCGCCGGGGCGGGAATCGTCCTGCCGCGGCTGCGCCGTCGCCCGCCGGTGGCCAGTCTCGTCGCACTTGGCCTGCTCGGCCTTGGCGGGCTGGCGATTGCGGGGACGATGGCCCGGCAATGCCTGACCGGCGACGCCTTCGCGGCACTCGATCCGCTGGTACGCAAGGTCTGGCTCGATTCGGTGCTCGAAGGACTGCCGGTGTGGCGTCAGGAGGCGGGGCTCGGCGCGACGATGATGCTGATGCCGCTGTTCGGGCTGTGGGCGTGCCTCCGCCTCTGGCAGCGCGCGCGTGAAATCGGAACGCGCCGGCTGTGGCAGGACTATGCGCTTGTGCTGGCAGGCGCCACGCTTGTCGGCCTGCTGGTGGCGCGCGCATCCGGGGTGGCCTGCCTCTTCGCAGCCGTGCCGGCGGCATGGCAGCTTGAGGACCAGTTCAACCGTTGGCGCGAGGATGCCCTGCTATGGCGGCGGCTGGGCCGGATCGTGCTGATGCTGGCGCTGTTGCTGCCAGGCGTGCTGGTGGCGCAGGCCATGCGTCTGGTCAGGCCATCGGCTGAGCCGGCGCACACACTGACCGAAGCCTGCCGCTTTGAAAAGGCTGTGCCCGCTCTTGCCGCCCTGCCCCGGCAGACGCTGCTGACCGGACTGGACATCGGGCCGACGCTGCTGGTGACGACCCGGCACAAGGTCGTCGCAACCGCCCACCACCGCGCCAGCGCAGCGATGCGCGACGTGCTGGATGCGTTCCTGCGACCTGACGAGGTGGCACGCCGGACCATGGCCAAGCGCGGTGCGACCCTCGTGGTGATCTGCCCCGGCGGCAGCGAGGCGCAAGTCTATGCGAGGATAGCGCCGCAGGGCTTTATGGCTCATCTGATCGCGGGCAACGCGCCGGACTGGCTGGAGCCGGTACCAATCGCCGGGCAGAGCGGCGTAAAGGCCTGGGCGGTGCGCGGCCCCTGACCGTTCGGAGGGACGACTTCCGAAGGAGCGGTCAGTTGCTCATCGCAGCAAAAAGAAAGGGGCGGTTCCGAAGAACCGCCCCTTCTGTTTCGTGATCAATGCCCGAGGGCAGTGGATCAGAAGTTGGCCGAGACACCGAAGCGCACGTAGCGCGGGGTCTGGTAGCTGGTCGGCAGACCATAGAACCATTCGCGGATCGATGCGTCGTTACGATCGCCCAGTTCCTGGAAGTCCAGCTTGCTCTTGAAGTTGAACACGTTGAACACGTCCGCACGCAGGGTGATGCCACCCGCCAGCGATTCCATGGGAATGGTGTAGGCAACACCGAGGTCGAGGCGCTTGTTCCAGTCGCTCTGGAACGCACGACCGCGACCGATCGGCTCATTGAGGGTGCCGTCAAGCACGCCGGCCGCGATCTGCGCGTTGCAGTACCACGACGCTGCCGTCGAGTCCGAACCGCGACCATCGTTCTTCGGGTAGGTGCCGATGCAGCCGAACTTGCGCGGCGACTGCAGCAGCGCGTTGAACGACAGCAGCCAGCGCGGCGTGGGCTTGTACGAACCGAACACCTTGAAGGTGTGGGCGCGGTGGTTCGGCAGGTAGCCGGTCGCACCGTCGACGTAGCCGGGTTCGTCGAAGTCCGAGGTGATGCCGGTATCGTCCTGACCGGTATCCGACTTCACGCCACCTTCGTAGTTGCCCCAGGAACGCGACCACACGTACGAGGCATTGAGGCCCCAGGTGCCGTCAAACGGACGTTCCCAGTTCAGTTCGACCGCCCAGTAATCGCGCTTGGCCTTGGGGATACCAATGAACGAGGCCGGGATCGTGATCGGCTGCAGGTTGCCGGCAGCATCCGTGACCTGGAACACGGCATCGCGGCCCGGGTTCATCAGGATGTAGCCACCACCGTTGACGGTCGGTTCGGTCGTCGCGTTGCAGTAGGCCAGCGTCTGGGTGGCGCAGTAGGCACCGATGATCGAGTCATAGGCTTGACCGTCGCCGTCAAGATCGACGTCTTCAAGAACCGTGCCCAGCTTGCGGTGGATCACGTTGATGCCGATGCGCATCTTGTTGTCGAAGCGATATTCACCGCCAACGATGAATTCGTCCATGTACTGCGGCTTGAGGTTCTGCGAGACCAGCGTTGCCGGCGGCGAAACGGTGCCGTCGGAGAAGACAACGCCATCGACCTTGGTGCCGAGCGTCGGCGCGGTCAGGCTGCCCGAGTAGACGCCACCCGCGCCAGTCGGCAGGGTGTAGAAGTCACGCAGGAACAGTTCGGCGCCGCCGAGGCGGATGTTGGTGTTGGCAGCAACCGGCAGGTAGTAGCGGCCATAGAACGCCGAGAGACGAGCCTTCTTTTCGCCCGTGGGGTCGAAGTTGATGCCAAGGCGCGGCGCCCACTGGTTCTTGATCGACACGAAATTGGTGCCGAGCGAGGTCTTGTTCACGAACTTGTCGTTGCGAAGACCCAGCGACAGGTTGATGCGATCGGTGAGATCCCAGTCGTCCTGCACGTAATAGGCGGTGTTGTTCGACTTGAAGTTGCCGCCTGCAGCATAGGTTTGGACGCGGGCATAGTCGGTGTTCGGAGCGATCAGGCCGTTACGGGCGCCCGAAGCGCCGGCGCGTTCGAAGATGTACGCGATGCCGCCCGAGTATTCGCTGATGCTCGCAGCGAACAGCTTCTCGTAGTCCCAACCGAAGCGGAGCTTGTGCTCGCCCAGCAGCGAGAAGTTCAGGTCGACGTCGACGCGGAAGTTTTCGCGGTCGTCGCGGCCCGATGCCACAAGTGCGTTCGGGTTGCCCGACAGCAGCTTGGCAACGCCGCTGCGGCGGTCAACGACGTAAGGGTCGGCGTCCTGCGGACCGGCGTCGGTCTGGTTGAACTTCGAGCGACCGTAGAGGCCCGAGATCGTCAGCCAGTCGGTGAACGAACCGGTGTACTTGAAGATGTAGTTCTCGCCACCGCGCGATTCGTTGACCTGGCTCAGCGCACCGCTCGAAAGGTTGCGAACGTAAACCTTGTTCGTGTCGCTGTCGTTGAAGTAGGTTGCTTCGACGCGGTGACCGTCGAACAGGTTGAGGTCGAGCTTGCCGCCGTAGAACGGGGTGTTCGACTTCTGCGTCACGCGCTGGGTGTCGGTGAAGTTGCCGTCAGGCGCGCCGGTTGCGGCGATGATGCCCTGGGTACGCGCAGTGTCACCCGAGGTCGAGTAACGGGGGTTGAAGAAGCCGAAGAAGAACAGGCGGTCCTTGATGATCGGACCCGATGCCCAGATGTTGCCTTCAACGCGCTCCAGATAGTCCTGGTCGTTGCGGGCAGCATAGGTGTTCGGACGATCGTTACGCAGCGCGTTCGGCTCGTAATAGACGTTGAACCCGCCGTGGAAGGTGTTCGAACCCGAACGGGTAAGTGCAATGACCGCGCCGCCGGTGTTGCGGCCGAACTCTGCCTGATAGCCACCGGTCTTGACCTGGACCTGGTCGTAGAATTCGAACGGAACGGTGGTGCCACCGACGAACGTGCGGAAGTTCGTCACGTTCATGCCGTTGATGTAGAAGATGTTCTCTGCGACCGACGAACCGGCAAGCGAGATGCCACCGAACGCGGTGTCGCCCGAGGTGGCCTGCGGGGTGAGCAGCTGGATCGCTTCGATGCTGCGGGGAACCGGCAGGTTCTCGGCAACTTCCTGAACCGAGAACACCTGGCCGGTGGCCGTGCCCGAGAAGTCGACGCGACGGACCGGAGCGCCGCGAACGACGATTTCGCCGGTGGTCGGTGCTTCGTTGCTGACGGTGAAGTCGTAGTTGTTGCCGCCCAGCGTCACGGCGACGTTCTCGCTGCGGGTGGTGGTGAAACCGTTGGCAGCGACGGTCACGTTGTAGGTGCCGACTTGCAGGCCGACGACCGAGAACGTGCCGTTGGATGCAGCCGTGGTGGTGCGGGTAAAGCCGGTACCGGCCGATTCGACGGTGACGGTGGCGCCGGGGACCGGGTTGCCGGCATCATCGACGACGGTGCCCGAAAGCGTGGCGGCGGTAACGTTCTGCGCCATCGCAGGCGCGACTAATCCTGCCGAAGCGGTGATCCCGGCAGCAAGCAGCGCCAAGGGCGCGGCGCTCGCACGGAGCGCAGAGAAGGTTTTGATGTTCACGTGTCCAGTCCCTTTTGTCCTGATCCTGCGTGGCCGTTGAGGCTCGCGCAGGCCCTTTCCCGTTTCACCAAACCTTGGCGATGCGCCTTGGCACATAGCGTTTGGCCCCCTGGTTTGACGGGCAAGTTGTGTCTGTGTGGCTGAAATGTGTCGGTGCATCAAAACACGATTTGCGCGAAAGAAATGAATTCGACGCATGTGTAGCGAAACTGCCACACCGCCTTTGGTGCAGGCGAGTTGCCCCCGGATTTCGGTGACTTAGTGGTGATGCACGGAAATTACACTTACCCTTGGTTCACTTGCCATTAATTTCAACGGCGACGGTTTCCGTTGAAACAACAGGGCATTGTGAACGTAAAACGGGTTGCAGCGGATACCAGTATTGGACGAAGCGCCGGTGCCGTACATTGCCATTGTTGCAAACTGTGAACCGAGGTCGCTGTTTGCAGATGTGACCGAGGCTCAGGCCGCGGGGTCGATCAGAAGCAGGGGATCGATCCGGCTCTCGCGCCATTTGACCGACCAGTGCAGATGCGGCCCGGTGGCGCGGCCGGTGCTGCCGATTCTTCCAAGCGGATCACCTCGCCGCACCGTCTCGCCTTCGCTGACGAACAGTTCCGAAGCGTGGAGGAAGGCGCTGTTGAGGCCCATGCCGTGGTCCAGCATCAGCAGGCGGCCCTCGAGGCTGAACGGGCTTTCCGCCGCCAGCGTGACCACCCCGTCGGCAGGGGCCACGTAAGTCGTGCCGGCACCGCCGGCGATGTCGAGGCCCGAATGGTAGGCAGCGGGTTCGCCCTTGTAGATGCGCTGCGCGCCGAAGCGGCCCGAGAAGCGGCCCGGGGCAGGCTTGATGAAGTCCTGCCGCCAGCCTTGTGCGCCGGTGTCGCGCGCACGGGCGGCGCTTATCTTTGCGAGTTCGGCGCGACGAAGGCGGAGGTAGTCCCCATCGGTGACGCCGCCGGGTTTGCGGGCGACGTTGATATGCTCGATCTGCCAGGCGCGGGGCGCGATGGCGATGTCTTGAATGTAGGACGGACCACCGGCCCCCGATACGGCGAGGCGAGCCAATGGCGCGGCATCGCGATCGAAGGCGAGAAGGAACGCGCCGTCACTGGCGAATTCCACCTGCTGTCCATCGAGGGTGAGCGCAGTTGTGCCAGACTGTACCCGCCCGCGCAGCCAGCCTCCCTGTGTCACTCGTCCGCCGGGGTTGAGCACAACAGGGCTGGGCGGTGCATTGCCGAGCGCGAACCCGGCCACCGAGGCGACCGTTCCGGTGAGGAAGGCGCGCCTGTGCAGGATCACGGCTGGCGCCTCATCCTTCGAGATGGCGGCGCGTCGAGATTTCGGCGGTGGCGTAGGCTTCCTGACGCTGGGCGCACCAGTAGCGCAGCGCATCGAGCGGGATCTTCTCGCCCGAGACGGCGCAGACGACATGATCGCCGCCCGAAAGCTGGCGGAACGAGCCGGGGAGATAGTGCAGGCGCGCAAGGCGGCCGGATTGGGACATCAGCATGGGGGCAATGTAGACCTTCCGGCGGCTCAGAACAATTCCTGCTGTCCCTCGGGCCTTGCGGCCGGACGCGGTTTCGGCGCGGGCCGGGATGCTGGTGTTGACGTGGGCAGTGTTGCGCCGGTGCTGACGTCGAGTGTGCCGTCCGCGAACTCCAGCCTGAGGGCGGAGCGGGAGGCTGCATCGTCGCGCGTCCGGACGACATGGCCATCGGACCCGGTGACCAGCACGTAGCCGCGCTGCAGCGGGGCCTTCGGGTCCAGTGAGCGGCGCAGGCGATCCAGCGCTTCGACATTGCCGCGCGCGTGTTCGATGCGCTGGAGCAGGACTTCGGGGCGAAGGCGGCGGGCGTCTAGCCGTTCACGTTCCCGCGTGACCCGCGCGCTGAGCAGGGCGGGGCGCAGGGCTCCGGCGTGGCGGGCGAGGAGTGAGCCTGCGATTTCGGTGCGGTGGATCAAGGCGCGGCGCAGGCGTTCGCCGAGATCGTCCACGCGCTGCGCTTGTCCCTGCAACAAGGCTTGCGGCTGGGGCAGGCGCTGGCTGCGGGCCTCGAGGCGCTCCTTTGCCTGCGCAAGCTGGCGGGCAAGCGCGCGGCGCTGGCGGGCGTTGAGATCGGCGACGAAGGCGGCGAGTTCAGCCTGCACCGGGACGGCGAGTTCGGCGGCGGCGCTGGGCGTGGGGGCGCGCAAGTCGGCGGCGAAATCGCACAGGGTGGTGTCGGTCTCGTGGCCGACTGCGCTGATGATCGGGATGGTGCAGTCCGCGACCGCGCGGACGACCTCTTCCTCGTTGAACGACCACAGGTCCTCGATCGAGCCGCCGCCGCGTGCAACGATGACGAGATCGGGGCGCGGGACCGGTCCGCCGGGCTGAATGGCGGAGAAGCCTCGCACGGCGTTGGCGACCTGCGCCGCTGCGCCCTGGCCCTGCACCAGCACTGGCCAGACGACCACGCGGCTGGGAAAACGGTCGGACAGGCGATGGAGGATGTCGCGGATTACCGCGCCAGTGGGCGAAGTGACGACGCCGATGGTACGGGGCAGGAAAGGCAGGGCCTTCTTGCGCGCGGGATCGAACAGGCCTTCGCCTTCCAGCCGTGCCTTGAGCTTGGCAAGGAGGGCGAGCAGGGCGCCTTCGCCCGCGATCTCCATGCGCTCGATCACGATCTGGTAGTTCGAACGGCCGGGATAGGTGGTCAGCTTGCCGGTGGCGATGACTTCGACGCCGTCTTCGGGGCGGAAGTTCAGGCGCTGCACCCCGCCGCGCCACATGACGCCATCAAGCCGCGCATTCTCGTCCTTGAGGCAGAGATAGAGGTGGCCCGAGGCGGCGCGCTTCACGCCTGACAGCTCGCCGCGCACGCGGACGAAGCCGAAGCGATCCTCGACCGTGCGCTTCAGGAGCGCGGAAATCTCGGAGATCGAGAGGGCCGGAGCGTTGTCGCCGACCGATTCCCTCGCTAGGAGCCCGCCCGAGCCGTTGTTATCGTCGTCGTCATAGGGCGCGGAAGGGAAAGCCATGAATATCCTGCTGCTGGGATCGGGTGGGCGTGAACATGCCCTCAGCTGGAAACTGGCCCAATCGCCGCTTCTGGACAAGCTCTATGCGGCGCCTGGCAACCCTGGCATCGCGCAACATGCCGAACTGGTGGCGCTGGACCTGACCGATCATGCGGCTGTCGTGACGTTCTGCGAGAGCAATCGCATCGGGCTGGTCGTGGTGGGGCCTGAGGCTCCGCTGGTCGATGGCCTGACGGATTCGTTGCGCGCAGCGGGCTTTTCGGTGTTCGGGCCGAGCCGGGCTGCGGCGCAGCTTGAAGGCTCGAAGGGCTTTACCAAGGACCTGTGCGCGCGGGCGAACATTCCGACCGCCGGTTACGTCCGCACGAAGTCTCTGGAAGAGGCGCGGGCGGCGCTAAAGGACTTCGGCGCGCCGGTGGTGATCAAGGCTGACGGTCTGGCGGCGGGCAAGGGCGTCGTCGTGGCGATGACCATGGCCGAGGCCGAAGCCGCCGTGGACGACATGTTCGATGGCGCGTTCGGATCGGCCGGGGCCGAAGTCGTGATCGAGGAATTCATGACCGGCGAGGAGGCGAGCTTTTTCGCCCTCACCGATGGGGCGACGATCGTGCCGTTCGGATCGGCGCAGGATCACAAGCGCGTCGGCGATGGCGATGCCGGGCCGAACACCGGCGGCATGGGCGCCTACAGCCCCGCGCGGGTGCTGACGCCTGAGCTTGAGGCGCAGGCGCTTTCGCAGATCATCGCCCCGACGGTGAAGACCATGGCCGATGAAGGCATACCCTATTCGGGAGTGCTCTATGCGGGCCTGATGCTGACCGAGCAGGGACCCAAGCTGATCGAATACAACGCTCGGTTCGGCGATCCCGAATGCCAGGTGCTGATGATGCGGCTGGAAAGCGATCTCGTTGAACTGCTGCTGGCCTGTGCCGACAACAAGCTGTCGAGCATCCAGCCCCCGCGCTTCTCGAGCGAAGTGGCGATGACGGTGGTGATGGCGGCAGAAGGCTATCCGGGCACGCCGAAGAAGGGCGGGCGGATCGACCATATCCCGGCAGCCGAGGCGAAGGGAGCGAAGGTCTTTCATGCCGGTACCGCGCTTTCGGCGGATGGCCTGCTTTCGGCGAGCGGCGGGCGTGTGCTCAACGTTACTGCCAGGGGCGAGAGCGTGAAGGCGGCGCGCGATGCGGCCTATGTCGCCGTCGATGCGATCAGCTTCCCGGAAGGCTTCTGCCGCCGCGACATCGGTTGGCGCGAGATCGAGCGGGAAGAAGCGGGGGCCTGACCGACCGCTGAATTTGCAGGCTTGACCGGGCGGGCGCCACGCGCTCAATTCGGGTTCAGACAGCGCAAGACAATGCGTAAGCCCGGGAGCCTGAAAGCGATGAACCGACGTACCTTCCTTGCCGGTGCCGGCAGTGCCGCAGTCGTGGGCGTAGCCTTGGCCGCCGCACCATCGTTCGGTGCCGCAACTGGCCGCAAGTTCGGTATCCAGCTGTGGTCGGTCGCCAGGATGCTCAGCGAGGATTTCGAGGGCACCATCGCGATGCTGGCGGGGCTGGGCTATCGGGAACTCGAGACCTACGGGCCATACACCTTCAGTGATCCCCGGCAGATCGAGAACTGGAAGAAGACGGCGGCCATGCTCGGGTTTTCGGGCAGCGGTTTCTTCGGGCTGACGACGGCGCAGATCGGCGCAACATTCGCGCGACATGGCCTGACGGTGCCTTCGATGCACACCGACCTGTTTACGCTGCAGACGCGGATGGGCGAACTGGCAGAGGCGGCCCATGCGCTGGGCGCGACCTATGTCACCCTGCCGAGCCTGCCGGCTGACCAGCGCCAGACCTTCGACGATTATAAGCGCGCGGCGGATATGTTCAACGCGATCGGCAAGGATGCAACGCGGCATGGCGTGCGCTTTGCCTATCACAACCACGGCTACGGGCTGGTGCCGGTGGGTGGCAAGGTGCCGCTGGAGACGCTGATCGAGGCGACCGATCCCGCCCACGTCTTCCTCGAAATGGACACCTACTGGAGCACGGCGGGCGGCGCGGACTGCAAGGCCTATCTGGCGCGCTACAAGGGGCGCTACCGGATGGTGCATCTCAAGGACATGAAGGGCGACCACCGCTTCCCCGGCGATGGGGGCGCGCCGTCGGACTGGATCGGGATGTTCCCGTACCTGACCTACCTTGGCGACGGCTCGCTCGACATGGCCGGGATCATCGCCGCCGCAAAGGAATCGGGCGTCGAGCACTTCTTCGTCGAGCAGGACCGTGCCGACGACCTCAAGGTCGCGATCGCCGGGAGCGCGGCCTACATGAAGAAGATCGGCTTCGAATGATCCTGCGGCAGGGCGTCAGATGACGCCCTGCTCCGCCATCCGGGCAAGATCGGCATCGCTCAGGCCCAGCAGTTCGCCATAGATTTCGGCATTGTGCTGGCCGACCTTCGAGGGAGCCGGTCGGCGGACCGAGCCGGGCGTGGCCGAGAGCTTGGGAAAGCTCGACTGCATCTTGAGAGGACCGAAGCGCTCGGTCTCGACCTCGATGATAGCCTCGCGCGCCTGGAAGTGCGGGTCGGCCAGCATGTCGGGCGCGCGGTAGACGCGGCCGGCCGGGATCGAATGCTCGATCATCAGTGCGTCGACTTCGTCGATGGTCAGCGTGCGGGTCCAGTCGTTGATCAGGTCGTCGAGTTCGTCCTGGTTCTCGCCGCGGGCAAGGTGCGTCGCATAGCGCGGATCGTCACCCAGTTCGTCGCGGCCCATGGCGGTGGCGAGCCGCTTCCACAGCGAATCCTTGTTGGCTCCGATCATGAATTCGCCGTCCTTGCACTTGTAGACGTTGGACGGCGCGATGCCCTTGAGGACCGAGCCGGAGCGCTCGCGGATATAGCCGGTGCGGTCGTACTCGGGGACCAGTCCTTCCATGACCTGCAGCACGGACTCGTAAAGCGCGGCATCGATCACCTGTCCGCGCCCGGAGCGGGTCCGTTCGTGCAGGGCGGCCAGCACGCCCATGCAGCCGTAAGTGGCCGTCAGCGTATCGCCGATGGAAATGCCCATGCGGCTCGGCGCGCGGTCAGGCTCGCCGACGATGTAGCGCCAACCGCCCATGGCTTCGCCGATGCCGCCGAAGCCGGCGCGGTCCGAATAGGGGCCGGTCTGGCCGTAGCCCGACATACGGGCGATGATCAGGTCGGGCTTCTCGGCCAGAAGCACGTCGGGGCCGAGACCCCACTTCTCCATCGTGCCGGGCTTGAAGTTCTCGATCAGCACGTCGGCGTGGGCGATCAGGCGCTTGACCAGCGCCTGGCCTTCTGGAACGCGCAGGTTCGCGCTGACCGAGCGCTTGTTGCGCGCGATCACTTCCCACTGGACCTTTTCCGAACCCTGCCCCCAATCGCGCATCGGATCGCCGGTTACAGGGGGTTCGACCTTGATCACGTCGGCGCCCATGTCGCCCAGCAGCTGGCCGCAGAACGGGCCTGCGAGCAGCTGGCCCAGCTCGACGACACGGATGTCGCGCAAGGGGCCGGGGTTCGGAACGGCTGGGATGCTTGTCGCCATGGTCATTCTGCCGCCTCCAGTAGCGGCCATTCGGGTTGGATCGGTGCAGGCAGGCCGGTCTCCGCTTCGCAATTGGCGCGCAGAACCTCGATGCCCGGACCGTAGTTGAACAGCGGTAGCTCGCCGCGTTCTTCGCGCAGGCGCGCGCGCAGGGCTTCGGTCTCGGCGAGATTGACCGCACCACGGTCATCGGCGACCACGCCATAAGCCCGTGCGCCCTGTGGCGTGACTAGGCCCTGCACGATTTCCTTGCCGACCAGTGCCGGATCGCGGGCGAGCGGATCGCCCCAGCCGCCACCGCCCCAGGTGATGAAGTGGAGCATGTCGCCCGCTTCGACTTCGAGATCCTCGACCTTGTTGCCGACGATTGTCTGCGTGCCATCGGGCTTTTCGAGAATCTTGCGTGCCCGCGCTCCCGGCTCGCCACCGTTCACGCCCCATGGCGGCACGAACCAGCGGTCGTCATGGATCGCGATGGTGCCCTTGGAGAGGAAGCGGTAGGTCATGCGGATGCCGTTGCCGCCGCGATGGAGGCCCGCGCCGCCCGAATCCGGCTCGCACTCGTAGCGTTCGATCACCATCGGGAAGTAGCGCTCGAGGAACTCGTTGGGCACGTTGGTGAAGCCCGGCCAGAGCGAGTGGCCGTCGGGGCCATCGCCCATCGGACGTCCCGGGATGCCGCCGAAGCCGATCTGGAACAGTTGGAACCAGTCGCCATTCTTGCCGGCGCGTTCGTCGTTGCCGGCGTAGAACAAGTGTGGCGACGAGGAGAACCCTGCGGCGTTGAGGAATTCCGGCGTCTTCTGGCCGAGAAGGCCCCCGAGAATGTCGAAGATGCGGCCAAGGGCATGGGTGCGGCCCGAAAGCGCGGCGGGGAACTTCGGCTTGAGCAGCGAGCCTTCCGGAATCCGCACGTCGATCAGGTCGTAGAACCCGTCGTTGAACAGGATCTGCGGGTCGAAGACCATGATCATGTAGATGCCGAAGAACATCTTGAACATGTTCTCGTTGAGGAAGAAGTTGATCGAGGCGACCGACTGCGGATCGGTCCCTGCGAAATCGAGTATGACCTTCTCGCCCTCGCGCCACATCGTGCATTTGATCTTGTAGGGGCCGAACCCCATGCCGTCGTCGCAGATGTAGTCTTCGAAGCTGACCGGCTCTTCGGCGATTGCCATGCCGACCAGAGCCTTCATCGCGCGATGGTTGCGGGCGAGCAGTTCCTGCGTGGCCGAGACATAGACGTCGTCGCCGAAGCGCTCGGCCAGCTCGATCACGCGGCGCGCGGCCACGCGGCACGAGGCGATCAGCGCGTTCAGGTCTGCCGCGCACCAGTCGGGCTTGCGGGTCTGGTGCATGACGAGGCGGATCAGGTCGGCGTTATACACGCCCTTGCGCCAGATCTTCACCGGCGGAATGCGCACGCCTTCCTCGAAGATCGAGCGGGCATTGATCGGCATCGAGCCGACGACCTTGCCGCCGATGTCGCTCTGATGGCCGAACATCGAGGTGTAGGCGATCAGGCGCCCGTCCTTGAACACCGGCAGGAGAACGAGCCAGTCGTTCGAATGGCTGACCGCGCCGCCGACCGAATAGGGGTCGGACAGGAAGATCATGTCGCCGTCTTCCAGCGTGCCGTCGAAGTTGTCGAGGAAGCCGCCGATGAACGAGCCGAACTGGCCGACGATCATCTTGCCGGTGTGGTCCGCGATCAAGGGGAAGGCGTCACCCTGTTCCCGGATACCCGGCGACATCGCGGTGCGGACGAGGGTGGCGTCCATCTCAATGCGCGCGTTGCGCAGGGCGTTCTCGATGATGTCGAGCGTCACCGGGTCAATGGCGACGCGCTCGAACGGCTTGTCGTTGGTCTGGACGATGGTTGCAGGCATGGCTGGTGCTCCCTCAGGCCAGATTGATCAGGATGTTGCCGACGTGATCGACGGTGCCGACGCAGCCGCTTTCGATCAGCGTCGTGGAATCCATTTCGCAGACGATGGCGGGGCCGGGGATCACGTCTCCGGCGCGCAGCTTGGCACGGTCATAGATCACGGCGGGCTGTTCGCGTCCGTCCATCCACAAGGTGTGGTCGCGCATCTTGGCGGCGATGGGATTGCCATCGCCCTTTTCCAGTTCGGCGGCGGGCAGATCGAGCGCACGGCCCATGGCCACGGCGCGGAGGTTCACGATCTCGTGCGGGGTGTCCATGTTGAAGGTGAACAGGCGCTTGTGCTCGGCGTCGAAGCGCTCGAGGATTCCGGCGATGCCATCGGCGTTCAGCACGTCCGGCGTGATCGTCAGCGGCACTTCGAAGGCTTGACCCGCATAGCGCACGTCGACTTCGAAAGCGGTGCTGATCTCGTCCGCGGGCACGCCGTCAGCGAGCAGTTCGGCGCGGGTTTGCGCCGCCATTTCGTCAAGGATGGCGATCAGGTCTGCCGCTTCTGTCTGGCTGGCGAGGCGGCTGAACGAACGGGCGGTTTCGGTGCGCATCCGTGTCGTCGCATCGCCGAGCGCGCAGAGCACGCCGGGGCTGACCGGGGAGATCGCAGGCCACGAACCCATCAGGCGCGCCACCGCGTTGACGTGCAGCGGTCCTGCCCCGCCAAAGCCCATCAGCGCAAAATCGCGCGGGTCATAACCCTGCTGAACCGAGATCATGCGCAGCGCGCCGAACATGTTCTCGTTGACGATGTCGATGATGCCGCGAGCGGCTGCCATGAGGTCGATACCGAGCGCATCGGCGATCGTCTGCACCGCCTTCTTTGCGCCTTCGCGGTCAAGATTGAACGTGCCGCCGAGCAGATTCTCGGGAAGGTAGCCGAGCACGACGTTCGCGTCGGTTACCGTGGGCAACGTGCCGCCTTTTCCATAGGCGACCGGCCCCGGCACGGCTCCTGCGCTCTGCGGCCCGACCCGAAGGGCTCTTGTCAGCTCAGGAACATAGGCGATCGAACCGCCGCCTGCGCCAACCGTCTTCACATCCAATGCCGAGGCGCGGACGGAGAGGTGGCCCACTTCGGTGGTGCGCTGGCGACGGGCTTCGAGGTTCTCGATCAGGGCAACGTCGGTGCTGGTGCCGCCGACGTCGAGGGTCAGGATATTCCTGATTCCAGCGTTCCGGCCGACCCAGATCGCGCCGGTTACGCCACCGGCAGGACCGGACATCAGGATGTTGACCGGATGCTCCTCGGCCTTCTGGGCGCTCATCAGACCGCCGTCGGAGCGCAGCAGCGAGAGCTTGCCGTTCATCCCGGCGTCGGCAAGGCGCGACCGCAGGTTCGAGACGTACTTGCCGACGACCGGGCGCACTGCCGCGTTGGCGACGGTGGTCAGGGTGCGCTCGTACTCCTGCATTTCGGGCAGGACTTCGTGGCTCAGCGACACCGGCACGCCCGGCATGATTTCGGCGGCGAGTTCGCCCACGCGCTTCTCGTGGTCGCCGTTGGTATATGCGTTGATCAGGCTGACAGTGATCGCTTCGACGCCATTGGCCTTAAGCACGCCCAACTGGGTGCGGATGTCGGCATCGTCAATCGGGCGGATTTCCGAGCCTTCGGCGCTCATGCGGCCCTTGATCGTGACCGTATCCTCGAGCGCTGCCAGCGGTTGCGGCTTTGGCCAGACGATCCAGCCGGCAAGCCCGCCGGGCACGAAGCTCCGCGCGATCTGCATGACGTGGCGGTAGCCCTCGGTCGTCACCAGGCCGACGCGCGAACCCTTGCCTTCGAGCACGGCATTGGTTGCCACCGTGGTGCCGTGGAGAAAGTATTCGACGTCGCCGGGCGTGATCCCGGCCTTCTCGCAGATCGCGGTGACGCCGTTGAGGATGCCCTCGGAACTGTCGTGCGGGGTCGAAGGCGTCTTGTGACGCCAGAATGCGCTCGACGAAGTGTCGAACAGCAGGAGGTCGGTGAAAGTGCCGCCGACATCCACGCCAAGGCGATAGCCCATTGTCTTATTGCTCCTGCGGAATCTTGGGGAAGGGCGGCGCCTTGGCCACCATCGAGGGAAGTTCGCGGGCCATGACGCTGGCAAGCCAGCGGTTGGCCTCGATCAGTTGCGACAGGTCCATGCCGGTCTCCACGCCCGCGCGGTGGAGCATGTAGACGACGTCCTCGCTCGACACGTTGCCTGCGGCGCCCGGCGCAAAGGGGCAGCCGCCGAGGCCGCCGAGCGCAGCATCAACGACGCAAGCGCCTGCCTCTACCGCCGCCCAGACATTGGCGATGCCGGTGCCGCGCGTGTTGTGGAAATGCACCCGGACCGGCAGCGGCGCGACGGCCTCGACCACGCGACGGACAAGGCGCGAGACGTGAGCGGGGTCAGCCACGCCGATGGTGTCGGCAAGGGCCACCTCGATCGGCTCGGCCTCGGCCAGCGAAGAAGCCATGGCGACGACGCGGTCTTCCGAGACTTCGCCCTCGAACGGGCAACCGAACGATGCACCGATGGTGGCCTGGCCCTTGAGGCCGGCATCCTTGGCCATTTTGACGATGGCTTTTGCCGCTGCGACCGATTCGTCGCTGGTCTGGCCCTGGTTGGCAATCGCAAAGCCATCGGTCGAAACGCAGACGGCGCCGAGCTCGTGCAGGCGGCCCGTGGCGATGGCGCGCTCGGCACCTTTGGCGTTGAGGACCAATCCGATGAAGCTGACGCCTTCTGCCTGAGGCAGTCCGGCGCATACCTCTTCGGCGTCGGCCATCTGCGGCACGCGCTTGGGATTGACGAAGCTCGTCACCTCGATGCGGCGTGCACCGGCGGCGATGCTGCGGCGGATCAGCTCGAGCTTGTCCGCCGTGGCCACGATCGCCTTCTCGTTCTGCAGCCCATCGCGCGGGCCGACTTCGACGAACGAAATCGTGCGGGCGTTCACGCCGCCTCTCCTCGAGCAGGGCAGGGCATGCCGGAAGTCATCAATCCAGGTCTCTCTTCGTATGCAATATTACTGTGCGGGCATTCCGCAGGCTGCCGAAACCTGCCCGTAGGTGCAGGTCTGCAAGCACCTTGACCGATCAAGTTTGTATACAATAAGCTGCCTAACCAAGAAGCGAGCGTCAAGAGGGGGGCGAAAGCCCGTGCGCTCGCAACAAGCGAATGCCGTCAGAGCATGACCGACGTTTTCGAAACAACGTCATCGAACCATCAGGGAGGTTTGAGAATGCGTGCCACCCGTCTTCTGTTGAACACTGCTGCCATCGGACTGATTGCCAGCGCCGCGCCGTCCTTCGCGCAGGAAGCGCCCCAGGATACCGCGAAGGCCGATGAGACCGGCGAGACGATCATCGTTACCGCCCGCCGCCAGAACGAGCGCCTCCAGGACGTGCCGGCCTCGGTTTCGGTGTTGACTGCCACTGCGCTGCAGAACACCGGCGCGGTCAAGGCCGAGGACTTCACCCAGCTTACCCCCGGCGTCACCATCGTCACCGGCACGGCCGAAGCGGGCGACACGCAGATCAACATTCGCGGCATCAACGGCGCGCGCGATGCCGAAAGCTCGGTCGCGCTGGTGGTCGACGGCATTCTCAAGACCAACACCGCGCAGCTCAACCAGCCGCAGGGTACGCTGTCTCAGGTCGAAGTGCTGAAGGGTCCGCAAGGCGCGCTCTATGGCCGCAACGCTGCGGCTGGCGCGATCGTGCTGCAGACCCTGAAGCCCACCGACACGCTGACCGGCGGCCTGCGGGCGTCCTACGCCAACGAAGCGACTTACGAAGCGACCGCGCACATCGCCGGGCCGCTGGGCGAGAACGTCGGCTTCGTTGCCTCGGGCTACTATTTCTCGACCGATGGCTGGTGGCGCAACAAGTTCCTGAACAACTCCAAGACCGTCGATGACAAGGAGAACTGGGCGCTTGATGGCCGCGTGATGATCGGCAAGGGCACTGCGACCCAGATCGATCTCAAGGCGCGCTACGCCGAGTTCCACGGCGCCTCCTTGCCCTTCAACGCCTCGTTCCACCTGCCGCAGTTCGGCACGGTGAACCCTGCGTTCTATGAAGACGTGAACAAGCACCAGTTCAACTTCTACAACAACATCCGCGCCACCAACGATCAGAAGAGCATCGACGCCTCGATCAAGCTCGACCAGGAGTTCGGCAATGGCATGAAGCTGGTCGCCTGGGCGCTCTACTCGGACGTCAAGCAGGACCTCGTCGCCGACGGCACCTCTGCCGACTTCGCGCGCTACATCACCAATTCCGATCCGCGCGTGGCGAGCACGGTCGGCAAGTGCTTTTCGAGCACGCAGGCCCTCACCGGCTATCCAGTCAACCAGCCCGGCAATATCGGCGCGATCCCGGTACCGTTCCTGTTTGCCCCCGCGAACGGCTCCACCTTCGGTCCCTACAGCCCGACGACCTGCGACGGCATCCAGTACCAGCTGCGCAACCAGAAGGACTTCAGCACCGAAGTCCGCCTGCTGTCGAACACCGACGGGCCGCTCACCTGGCAGCTTGGCGCCTACTACCTGCACATCGACCGCAAGACCGGCGTCAGCCTTGGCGGCGATACCGGTCAGGGCGTGATCAAGCAGCTCTACAACGCGCCGGACACCAAGAACCCGACCTCGCTGCTGCTGGCCGACAAGTTCCGCACCAACGTCTATGCCGCGTTCGGCTCGGCCGAGTGGAAGCCGTCCGAAGTGTTCACAGGTGGCATCGCCCTGCGCTATGACATCGAGGATCGCGCCGCCAATTCGTTGGTGCCCAACGTGACCGATCCGTTCACCGGCGGTCCGATCAATCCGGGCCTCGCCTTCGGGGCCTTCACCCCGCAGAACGCCACGTTCAAGCAGCTCCAGCCCAAGGTGACGCTGAGCTACCATCCGACCAATGCGCTGAACCTCTACGCCAACTGGGGCATCGGCTTCAAATCGGGCGGCTTCAACAACCAGGGCTCCTCGGCCGTGGTCAACACCCGCTTCAACAACGGCGTCACGCCGGGCACGATCAACGCGGGCGTTACCATCAACGACCAGTACCGCAAGGAACGCTCCAGCGCCTTCGAAGCCGGCGTGAAGGGCGAGCTGTTCGACGGCCGCATCACCTATGACCTCGCCGGCTACTACACCCGCGTCACCGACATGCAGTTCTTCGAATTCTTCGTCGGCGATTTCGGCCTGCTCCGCGTGGTCTCGAACATCGACCGCGTCGACATCAAGGGCGCGGAAATCAACCTGACCGGCAAGGTGGTCGATGGCTGGAAGGTGTTCGGCTCGTTCAACGTGACGGACAGCGAGATCAAGAAGAACGCTTCGCGGCCCTACACGGTGGGCAACAAGTCGCCCTACACCGCCGACTGGACGCTGAACCTCGGCACGGAAATCAACGCGCCGCTTTCGGACAGCGCCAAGTTGCTGTTCCGCGCCGACTACCGCGTGACCGGGCCGACCTGGTTCCACTCGGTCCAGGATCAGGAACGCCCGACGATCTTCTCGGGCCTCCTGCCGATCTCGGCGCTGAACTTCCTGCCGCCAGCGTTCGGCAACGCCCGTTACGACGTTGCCAAGCGCGATGCCTTCGGGGTGCTCAACCTGCGCGCAGGGATCACCACCGACCGCTACCGCATCGCCGTGTTCGCCGACAACCTGCTCGACCGGAAGTACATCGCCGAGGCGATTCCGGCGATCGAGTTCGGCGGTTCCTTCATCTCGCCGGGCGCGCGTCGTCTCATCGGGGTTGAAGTGGGCGCGTCGTTCTGATCAGGGACAAATGGGGAGCGGGCGCGTGCCCGCTCCCCGATTGCATCAGGAGATTCCGTGTCCAAAGCCTCGCAGGAAGCCTATCGCAAGATCCGCGCCGGGATTCTGTCAGGCCATTTCCCTGCGGGACAATTCGTGCCCGAGGACGAGTTTGCGCAGTATTGCGGCCTTTCGCGCACCCCGGTGCGCGAGGCTATCGCCGAACTTGTCGCCGAAATGCTGCTGCAACGTTCCGGGACCAACCGGGTCTTCGTGCCGGTCTGGTCCGACGAGGATGAGGAAGAGCTGTTCACGCTACGTGCGATGCTGGAAAGTCATTGCGCTTCCCGCGCGGCGCGGATGATCACCGATGAGCAGATCGCCGAACTCAAGGCACATTGCGATTTCATCGACCAGGCCATTGCGGCACCGGAAGGGCCGGATGTCTCCGGCTTCGTCGAAGGCAATCGCCACTTCCACGCGGTGATTCTCGCAGCCGCGCAGTCGGAGCGGTTGGGCCAACTGATGAAGTTCGTCGTCAGCCAGATCGTCGTCCATCGCACCGCCGAGCAGTACAGCCGGGCGGACATGGAGCAAAGCCAGCGCGATCACCGCGACCTCGTCAGCGCATTCGAGATGCGTGACGAGGAATGGGCGGGCGCGGTGGCAAACACCCACATCCGCCGCGCGGCGAACGCCTACCGCACGATGCGGCAGGGCAGCGAGCCGGCTCAGGCCGAGGCCTGAAGCACCCGCAATTCGGCCTGGGGCAGCGCCTCGGCCTTGGCTTGGGCCGTCAGCTCCTGCTTGCGCGCCAGCATCGCATCGCGCAGCGCCACCATATCAAGCCCGGCCTCGCGCGCCTGCGAAAACATGCCTTCCGAGCGTGCCTCTTCCTCGTGGACGTGGTGCTTGATCTCCTCGCTCAGCACCTTGACCTTGGCGTCGAAGAACTGGTCCTCGGGTGAGGTCGCCATGATGTCGTTGATCAGCAACTTCGCGGCATCGTGCTCGACATAGGCCTCGGTATAGGTCTCTTCCTCGATCTTGCCCTTGAGTGCGGGGTAGAAGAGCTCTTCCTCGATGATCGTGTGGATCTTGAGTTCGTTGCAGATCTGCAGGGCCAGCGCCTGCTTGCGGTCGGCGCGGGCGCTGTCGAACTTCTCGAACAGCGCTTCGACGGCGCGGTGATCGGCCTTGAGCAAGGCGATGGCATCGGTGAACTTTGCTTGAGCCATGGTTGCGATTTCCTTGGAAAATGAGTCGGTTGACCGCTCAATCCCTCAAGCCCGGCGAACGTTCCGGAACCTTCGCGGCGGCCCCGCGATTGGGTATGCATGATCGGACCGCAAACGCTCCCGCAACCGCACGAACGCTGGCCCGAAGTGCTTTGGCTGATCCGGCACGGCCAGAGCGCGGGCAATGTCGCGCGCGATGCCGCCGACGCCGCTGGCGACCTGCGCATTGCGCTCGATCACCGCGATGTGGACGTCCCGCTTTCTCCGCTCGGCCAGCGGCAGGCCCGAGCCTTGGGCCACTGGTTTGCGCAGGGCGAGGAGGGCGAGCGCCCCGAGGTCATCCTTGCGAGTCCTTACGTTCGCGCTGTGCAGACGGCCGAGATCTTCCGTGAGGCCGGGGGATGCGCGGGCGACCTGCGCATCTGCATCGACGAGCGGCTGCGGGAAAAGGAATTCGGGATTCTCGACGGCCTGACCACGCCCGGCATCCGCCACTTCCAGCCCGATCAGGCAGAGTTCCGCCGCGTGCTGGGCAAGTTCTATCACCGTCCGCCCGGTGGCGAGAGCTGGGTCGACGTGATCTTCCGCCTCCGCGCGCTGCTCGACACCGTGTCGCTGCATTATGCGGGCAAGCGGGTGATGATCGTCGCGCATCAGGTCGTCGTCCTGTGCATGCGCTACGTGCTCGAGCACATGTCCGAGGCCGAAGTGCTGGCGATCGACAAGGCCGGTGACATCGCCAACTGCGCGATCACGCAATACCGCCTCGACCGGGCGGGCGAGGGCGAGGGCAGCCTTGTGCTGGAGCACTACAACATGGTGGCGCCGATGGTCCGCGAAGGCACCGAAGCAACGCGAGCACCGGATCGCATGGTCGCGGCGCGTGGGTGAGGCAAGGGTTCTCGACGGCGCGTGGCTGCGCGAACAGCCATTGCCGCAGCCGCACGAGGAGAGCGACAAGAACGCACGCGGGCGCGTGCTGGTCGTCGGCGGTTGCTCGATGGTTCCGGGCGGCGTGCGGCTGACGGCCGAGGCGGCCCTCCGCGCCGGTGCGGGCAAGGTGCGGATCGCGACGGTCGGGTCCACCGCGATGATGATCGGCGTGCTGATGCCGGAAGTGGCGGTCCTGCCACTCGCCGCCGACCCTAAGGGCGAGATTGACGCGGCCCGCGCCTCGCTGAAAGCGGAAGTCGCCAAGACTGATTGTCTTGTTCTTGGCCCGGCGATGAGCTGTGCGGACCAAGCTTCGGCGCTTGTCGGAAAGCTGATGGATGCGGCTGGAGAAACCGCGCTGGTTCTCGATGCGGCGGCCCTTATGGCGATCTGCGATCACGCCGGACGCCTGCGCAAACGGCGCTCTCCGGCAGTGCTGACGCCACACATCGGCGAGATCGCGGCGCTGCTTCAGGTGGCTGCGGAAGTTGTGGAACGGGATCGCGCGGCCGCAGTCTGCCAGTGCGCCGGCCAGTTTGGGGCCGTGGTCGTCCTGAAGGGCGCAGTCACGCTGGTGGCGACTCCGGAGGACGAGCTGTTCAGCTACAGCGGCGGAAATGTCGGTCTGGCAACCGGTGGTTCGGGCGACGTCATGGCCGGAATCGCCGCTGCGCTGCTGGCGCGCGGGGCGGAACCGCTGCAGGCGGCGCTATGGTCGGTATGGCTGCACGGCGAGGCCGGCAGGCGCTGTGCCGAAGCGATCGGCCCGCTGGGTTATCTCGCCAGCGAGCTTCTCGGCTTCATTCCGCGGGTGATGGAACGGGCTGCCTAAGCTGGGGGATTCAGTCGGTAGTCCTCGACCGGCACGCCGCCGATCACGTGCTCCTGAATGATCCGCTCCAGCACCGGCGGGGTGCAGGAATGGTACCAGACGTTGTCCGGGTAGACGACCGCGACCGGCCCGACCATGCACACGCGCAGGCAGCCGACCTTGTTGCGCAGCACCCCCTGCGCCCCGCCAAGCTTGAGCTCGCCGAGGCGCTTCTTGAGGTAGTTCCACGCCTCGTCACCCACATCGCGCGGGGCGCACTTGTCCTTTTCGGGGCCAGCGCAGAGCAGGATATGGCGCTTAGGGTTGAACCCGCCCAGCTTTTCGAGCGCTATTTCCGCAAGGGCAATCTCTGCGGGATCGGGGATCATTCGGCCTTGCCATCCTTCTTCAACCAGCGGTCGAGCCAGTTGAACGAGGTCTGGTGCCACTGCAACGAGTTCTTGGCCTTGAGCACCCAGTGGTTCTCGTCCGGGAAGACCAGCAGTTCGGACGGAATGCCCCGGCGCTGGAGCGCAGTGAACGCGGCCAGCCCTTGCGTATAGGGAATGCGGAAGTCCTTCTCGCCGGTGATAACCAGCATCGGCGTCTTCCACTTGGCGACGTGGTTAACCGGGTTCCACTTCTCGAACTCTTCCGGCGCTTCGTAGTAGGGGTGCCCGCCGTGCTCCCACTCGTCGAACCACAGTTCCTCGGTTTCGTAGGCCATGGCACGGGCATCGAACACGCCGTCATGCTGGATGAGGCACTTGAACCGGTCCGGCCAGTTACCGGCGATCCAGTTCATCATGTAGCCGCCGTAGGAAGCGCCCGCCGCACAGGCGTTGTCGCCATCGATCTGCCCATCCAACGCGATCGCGGCGGCAAAGCCCTTCTGCAGGTCTTCCAGCGGCTTGCCGCCCCACTGGCGGTTGATGCCATCGGTGAACGCCTGCCCGTATCCGGTGGATCCGTGGAAATCGACCGAGACAATGGCGTAGCCCTGACTCGCCCAGACGCGCGCGTTCCAGCGGTTGGACCAGCTGTCGTTGTAGGAGCCCTGCGGCCCACCGTGGACGAACAGGACCGAAGGCATCTTGCCCTTGATCCAGCTCGGCTTGGTGATCTGGCCCCAGACCGTATCGCCATCCGCGCCCTTGAAGCTGAAGCGCTGCGTGACGACCGGTGCGCGCTGTGCCAGTGTTGAAGCTGCAACGTCGGTCAGCCGCGCGCCTGCCTTGCCCGGCTTGCCGATGAACAGTTCGGCCGGGGCGTCGAGCGAATCGCGCGTGTAGACCAGGCGACCGTCCTTGAGCGGGACGACATTGCCGATGTGCCCTTCGCGGCCGGGGTTGAGGATGAGGCGCGTGACCCTGCCGTTCACCGGATCGATGCGGAAGGCAGGCGTATCGAGGACGTCTTCGGCGGTTGCGATCAGCGCCTTGCTGTCCGGCGTCCACGTCAGCGAGGCGACCGAGCGATCCCAACCACCGGTCAGCTCGCGGTTCTCGCCGGTCTGCAGGTTGATCAGGTGGACGACCAGACGGTCCGCTTCATAGCCGGGCCGCGCCATCGCGGCATAGGCCAGCCACTTGCCATCGGGCGAAGGGGCGGGCGTATTGTCGGTGGCCTTGTTGGCTTGCGTCAGGTTCTGCGGGGCTGCGCCGTCGAACTTCGATTGCCAGATGTCGAGATTGGTCGAGGTCGGCTCGTTGCGGTCAGCCTGCCGCGCAACGAAGAACAAAGACTGCGAGTCCGCCGCCCAAGCCACGTCCTCGCCGCCGCCGAAGGGCTTGCCCGGGCTGTCGCCGGTGAGGGTGCCAACAGGGCCGTCTGCTGCCTTGCCTACACCCGAAGCCTTGCCGTCCGCGCCGAGATCGAAAGCGAAGACGCGGCTGTAGTTGCCGGGGGTTTCCCATGCGTCCCAGTGGCGCACGAAGCCCGTGCCGTCCTTGTAGTGTCGGCCGGTGCCGGGTCCGGGGAGGGCGGTGTTGCCGTCGTGGTCGCAGCCGAAGGTCGGGCAATCACGCGCGATGTCGCCCCACACGGCGATGCGCTTGCCGTTGGGCGAGAGTTCGAAGCCGGAGACCTCTGTCTTGAAAGCGGTGACCTGCGTCGTCACCCCCGATGCGACATCGACCTTCCAGACCTGCGTGGTCTCGGCTTCGCCGACCTTGCGGTCCGAGAGGTAGTAGAGCGAACCGTCCGGCGCGAAGGCGGGGTCGCTGGCGCTGCCGCCGGTGTCGATCCGGCGGGGGGCAGTCTTTCCATCGGTGCTGCGCACCCACAGCGTCGGCGTGCGCTTGTAGTTCGCAGGATCGGTCGAGGTGATGATGTAGGCGACGGTCTTGCCGTCGGGCGAAACCGCAGTGCCGCCAAGCCGGCCGAGGGTTACCAGATCTTGCGGAGAGAACGGCGCAGCCTGCTGGGCAAGGGCAGGAGCGGCGAAAGCGAAGGCGAGCGGAGCAGCTGCCCGCAACAGCGAGTTGGTTTTCATGGAAACCGGATTAGCGCCGTAAGTCCACGGCGCAAACGCAAAATCAGCCGCGCTTCCCGGCGATGCGAGCGATCTCGGCTGCAACCATCTTCTCGACCATGGCGGGGAGGTTCTTGTCGAGCCACTCGGCCAGCATCGGCTTGAGCAGATCCCGCACCAGCCCTTCGAGCGAGGTCTCGCCCGAGCGGACAATCTGCGGGGTGGCACCGGGCTGCGCCAACATCGACAGCGCCGCCAGCGATTCGCGCATCGATGCGGCTGCGGCGTCGGCGATCAGACCGCCCGTCGGTTCGGCTTCTTCCTCTTCGGCAGGGTCGGTCAGTTCAAGCACGTCGGGGCGCGGGGCGGGCTTGGGCTGCAGGCGCGCCTGCGCCTCGGCCTTGTTGTCGCGCGCGATCACCTTCTTGATCGATTCGAGGATTTCCTCGACGGACGGTTCACCGGCCTGACGCATTGCAGTTAGTACCCCCAAATGCCCCTGCTGCACCGATTCTCTTATGGAAGCGGCGAGGGCGGAATTGTCGCATCCTGCGCGGGCGTGTCAACGGTGCGCGTGGACACCGCCGCAGGCTTGGGATCGCGGTCCCAGTCCCAGATGCGGCCCTTCACGCGATCGTAGTTGACCTGCGGATCATAGAGCGCGCCGCCATCGAGACCGAGGTCGTTGGCATCTGCCTTGCCCATCGCCGCCAGCAGGTTGAACCCGGCGACATAGGCATTGCGCCGCGCCGCCACGAGCTGCACCTGCGCCCGCAGCAGTTCCTGCTCGGCATCGAGGATGTTGAGGATCGTGCGATTGCCGACCGTGTTCTCCGCGCGCACGCCCTCAAGGCTCAGAGCCGCAGCATCGACCGCGGTCTGGTTCATAGCGATGATCTCGTTCGCCGCCTGCAACGATGCATAGGCCGAGCGCACCGAGGCGATCACTTCGCGCTCCACGCCGATTTCCTGCTCCAGCGTGGCACTCTCACGTGCCTGCGCCTGGCGAGTCTGCGCAGCGGGGCCACCACCCTGATAGAGCGGGATCGAGACGCTGACGCCGGCCTGAGCCGTCGTGTTCGCCTGCTGCAAGGTCTGGCTCGAACCCTGGAATGTCCCCTTGAAAGCCTGTCGGCTGCCATTCGTAGACAGTGAAACGGTAGGCAGCTTTGCCGCATCGGCGACCTTCACATCGAAAGCGGCGGCCTTGCTCCGCTCGCGCGCGGCGATCAGATCGGGATTGTTCTCGAGCGCGAAATCGACGGCATCGTCCGCGTTCCCCGGCAGGCCGGGCAGCGGCGGCGGGGGCTGCAGATCGGTCGGTGCCTTGCCCACGACCTGGATGTACCGTTCGCGGCTGGCGATGAGGTTGGCTTGCGCCGTGCGCAGATCGCCACGGGCCAGCGCGAGGCGGGAATTGGACTGGGCAACGTCGGTGCGGGTCACGTCGCCGATCTCGAAGCGGTCGCTGGTCGCCTTGAGGTTCACCTCAAGGACATCGACGTTGCTCTTGTTCAGCCCGACGATCGCGGAATCGCGGATCACGTCCATATAAGCGGCGACGACTTGCGAGAACACGCCGGACTCAGTCGCGCGCAGATCTTCCTGCCCGGCTTCGACGCGGGTCTTGGCGGCGCGGATCAAATTCTTGACCGCGCCCCCCGAATAGACCGGCACGCCGAGGCTGAGATCGATGCTGTTCGACCAGTCGGTGATCAGAAACGAGTTCGGGTTGGCGCGCAGCACCTTGGTGTAGCTCGCCTGACCCTGCAGGCTCGGCAGACCGCGAGCCCGCGCGATCGGTACGCCTTCGTCCGTCGCGCGCTGGTTGGCCCGCGCGGCCTGAAGCGTGGGATTGGTGTTGTAGGCGCTGGTCAGGGCCTCGCGCAGGTCGTCCGCCATGGCAGGCGTCGTGGCGATGCTGGCGGCGCCCGCCACCAGAACGAGGCGCAGCGCCTTGCGGGTAGCCATGAGGCTCAGAAGCTCCATTTCTTCGGTGCGGCGAATTCAGCCAGTACCGCGAAGTCGGCTTCGGCCAGCGGCGTCGCCACGACCTTGCCAAGCGCCTTGCGCCCGAGCGCCAGCCGGGTAACGCCGCGATCGGCAATTCCGGTAACGATGCGGCCGTCGTCGGACAGGAGCGCTGCCAGCGCGTCGGGCAGCACTTCGGCCGCACCGTCGATCAGGATCAGCGAATAGGGACCGCCTTGCGCCGTTGCCAGCGAATCGGCCCGCGTCACGTTGCCGGCAAGATGCCCGGCCAGCGCGGCCAGGTAGCCGTTGGGCGAGATGACCAGCACCGAATCGTCCCGCGTGGCCTGCGCGGCTTCGAGCATCTGTCCGTAGGTCAGCGCCGGCGACAGCGAGCGGCCTTCGCCCAGCGGCACGGCACGATCGATATAGGCGACCGCGCGGCGCTCGGCAGGGACGAAGTCTTCGCGCGGGACCGCGTTGAAGGCGTTGAGCACGGCAGGAGAATTCACCCCGCTCACGCGGAGCTGGCTATCGATCATCGCACGGCGCGCGACCAGCATTTCATTCGCCGCCGGGCGATCTTCAACCACGGTCATTCGAACCCTCATATCTGTTGGGGCTGCACCACCGCACCAGAGGCAGCCTGAATCTTGCCAAGTGCCTGTAGATTATCGACCTGCTGTTTCCAAGGGATTTGCTTGTCGCAAATTGCCGCGTAATGCGCCTCTCGCAATCAAGGCCTCTGGAGGGAGTCGGCAACATGGCGGAAATGGTCACGATCAAGGAAGCGGACCTGATCGAGAGCGTCGCGGACGCGTTGCAGTACATCAGCTATTTCCACCCGATGGACTACATCCGAGCGCTGGGCGAAGCCTACAAGGCCGAACAGGGCCCTGCCGCCAAGGATGCCATCGCGCAGATCCTCACCAACAGCCGCATGTGCGCCGAAGGGCATCGCCCGATCTGCCAGGACACCGGCATCGTCAACGTGTTCATCGAATGGGGGCAGGACTGCCGCCTCGAATCCGACATGAGCCTGCAGGATGTCGTCGATGAAGGCGTGCGCCGCGCCTACAACCATCCCGACAACAAGCTGCGCGCCTCGGTGCTGGCCGACCCTGCCTTCACCCGCCGCAACACCCGCGACAACACGCCCTGCGTGCTCCATGTCGAGATGGTCAAGGGCAACAAGGTCACGGTCGACGTCGCGGCCAAGGGTGGCGGCTCGGAAAACAAGTCGAAGTTCAAGATGATGAACCCGTCCGAGAACATCGTCGACTGGGTGGTCGAGATGCTGCCGCAGATGGGCGCCGGCTGGTGCCCGCCGGGCATGCTCGGCATCGGTATCGGCGGCACGGCGGAGCACTGCGTGCTCCTCGCCAAGAAGGCGCTGATGGAGCCGATCGACATGGCCCAGCTCAAGCAGCGCGGCCCCCAGACCGATATCGAGCGCATGCGCATCGAGATCTTCGACAAGGTCAATGCGCTCGGCATCGGTGCACAAGGCCTCGGCGGCTTGTCGACCATTCTCGACGTGAAGATCATGGACGCGCCGTGCCACGCCGCGGGCAAGCCGGTGGCGATGATCCCCAACTGCGCCGCCACCCGCCACGCGCACTTCAGTCTCGACGGTTCGGGCCCGAGCTTCCTTGAGCGCCCCAAGCTCGACGAATGGCCGCAGGTCCACTGGGCGCCGGATTCGGCAGCCAAGCGCGTCAATCTCGACACGCTGACCCAGGCCGAGGTCGAAGGCTGGAAGGCCGGCGACCGCCTGCTGCTCAACGGCAAGATGCTCACCGGCCGCGATGCCGCGCACAAGCGCATCAAGGACATGCTCGCGAAGGGCGAGGAACTGCCGGTCGATTTCAAGGGCCGCGTGATCTACTACGTCGGCCCGGTCGATCCGGTGCGCGATGAAGTCGTCGGCCCGGCAGGCCCGACCACCGCCACGCGCATGGACAGCTTCTCCGACACCATGCTCGACCTCGGCCTGCTCGCCAGCGTCGGCAAGGCCGAGCGCGGCCCGGCCGCCACCAAGTCGATCGCCGAGCACAAGAGTGCCTACCTGATGGCGGTCGGCGGCGCGGCTTACCTCGTGGCCCGCGCAATCAAGCAGGCCAAGGTCGTCGGCTTCGAAGACCTCGGCATGGAAGCGATCTACGAGTTCACCGTCGAGGACATGCCGGTGACCGTCGCGGTCGACAGCTCGGGCGAGAACGTCCACCAGGCCGCGCCGCTCGTGTGGAAGAAGAAGATCGCGGACGAGGGCCTGCTGGCGGTTTGATGGGTAGGAAAGCCCATCCGGGCTTTCCTTGACGGCACCGGCCCGCTCCCCCGCCCGACCACCCATTAAGGATACTCTCGTGGGAGGTCGGGCGGGGGAGCGGGCCGGTGCCGCAAGCCCCTGACGGATGTCAGGGGCGCACCCAATAAATTCCATGAACGACATTCGCCGCCCGACCGCCGTTATGGCGCGTCGGGCGGTTCGCGTTTAAACAACGCGCGATGACGTCGTCGCAAATCGATCCGGGTATCCCGCGCGTTCCGGCCCGGCAGGTGATCCTGTCGGCAGCGGCGCTGTGGCTGTGCTATTTCCTTCTGATCACCGTGCGCGGTCTGGTGGTGGAGCTCGGCGATTTCTCCGACCTGCTCTGGCGCCGCGCCTTGGTGACGGTTGCGGGCATCGTGGTGACGGTGGCGTGCTGGCCGCTGTTGCGCCGCTTCGATGGTCGACCCCTCGCAACGCGCGTGGCGGCGGCGCTGGTGATCATGCTCCCGGCAGCGCTGGCCCTTGCGGCAGTGAACCAGTGGGCCTTCGCGCCGGTCGAAAAGCGCATGATCGAACGTATCAGCACCGAACCGGGACAGTCCGGCACGACCACGACAACCACCCAGACCACGGTCACCGGCAGTCAGGGCAAGCCGGGGGTCAAGATTCGCCACGACATGGCGGGCAATGTGCTGGTCGACGTGCTCGACGAAGGCTTCATTCCTCCGCCACCGCCCGAGCCGGATTTGCCCGAACCCGCCCCTCCCCCCAAGGCTCAGCCACCAAAGGCTCCCCCTGCCCCCAAGGCCGCGTCGTCGCTGGAACCCCTGCTCAACGAGGAGGACATTGCCGAACTGCGCAAGGTCGGCGACGAGGCGACGATCCAGGCGCTCAAGAACTTCGGCGTGAAGCAGGACGCCGACGGCAGCATGGTGATTTCGCAGCCGGGTCTTTTCGTCCGCCAGTTTGCCGATGGACGCTCGGAAGTGCGGACAGGCGGCAAGGTCTATACCGTTGACGAGGATGGCGACGTCGAGAGCATCAGCGATGCGCCTGAAGCACCTGCGGCGCCGGCTGCGGCAGCATCGGCGGCCCCTCCTGCGCCACCCGCCCCGCCGGTCCTCTCCGCAGCGGAAAGGGAGAAGATCCGCGAAACGGCGCGCCGCGAGGCGGACAAGGCGCTGAAGAAAGCGCAGGCGGCCCGCCAGCTGGCGCTGGAGAAGGCAAGAGCCGTGCGAGCGCGTGAGGTCGCAGCAGCCCGGACAGCGGCGGAACAGGACAAGGCGGAAGCAGCCAGGGCAGAGGCAGCCAAGGCCGAGGCGGCGAGCGGGCCACAGCCTTCCCCGTCCGAGATCGTCACCGAGGACCTGCGCGGCCCCGACCACGTGACGATCATCCGCCAGACGGTGGAGAATGAAGGCCTCTGGCGGCAGCTGACCGACGTTGCGCTGGGTCGCTATTTCCTGCTCATCGCTTGGGCCGCGCTCTATCTGGCGCTGGGCAATGGCGAGCAATTGCGCGCGGCGGAGTATCGCGAAGGACAATACGCCCGCGCCGCCAAGGCCGCCGAACTGCGCTCCTTGCGCTATCAGGTGAACCCGCATTTCCTGTTCAACACATTGAATTCCTTGTCGGCTTTGGTCATGGTCGGGCGAACCGAACAGGCCGAGCGGATGATCCAGTCGATTTCGCGCTTCTATCGCCACAGCCTTGCGGGCGACCCCACGTCAGACATGCCGCTTGAGGACGAGATCGCCCTGCAGCGCCACTACCTCGACATCGAGGCGGTGCGCTTTCCTGAGCGCCTGCGTTGTGAGTTCGACATCCCCGACGATCTGATGACCGCCTGCGTGCCCGGCATGATCCTTCAGCCGCTGGTCGAGAACTCGATCAAGTATGCGGTCTCGACGACGATCCGCCCGGTCACCATCCGCATCACCGCGCGAGAGGCTGGCGGCTTTCTGGTGCTGACCGTGGCAGACGATGGTCCGGGCGAGGGCTTTGCCAATGGCGGCACCGGCATCGGCATCGCCAACGTGAAGAGCCGTCTCGCCGCCCGCTTCGGCGAGGACGTGGCCAAGGTGGAAAGCGGCCCGTTGCCTGCCGGAGGTTATGCGACCGTGCTGACCATGCCGGTCGTCCGGAACGAATGCTGAGGGGACTGACGTTGCGCACGTTGATCGTTGATGACGAACCGCTGGCGGTGGAGCGGATGCAAATTCTCTGCGCCCGGATTCCGGCCCTGCAGGTGGTCGGCACCGCCAGCGATGGAGCCGCTGCACTGCGCCTGATCGAGGCGCTGACGCCCGATCTCGTCCTGCTCGACATGACCATGCCCGAAGTCGACGGCCTTGGCGTGGCGCGGGCGCTGGCCGGGCAAGCCAACCGCCCGGCGGTGGTATTCGTCACCGCGCATGACGATTTCGCGGTGGAGGCCTTCGATTGCGATGCCGTCGACTATGTGCTCAAGCCTGTCGCCCAGGAGCGTCTGGAACGCGCGGTGGAGCGCGCCCAGTCGCGCCGCAGCGCGCCCGCCGAAACGCCGCTCACGCCCGAAAAACCTGCCAGCGAGTGGATCGAGGAGTTCTGGGTCCCGCATCGCTCCGAACTGATCCGAGTTGCTGCCTCAGACCTCGAACGCATCGACGCAGAGCGCGACTACGTCCGCCTGCATGTCGGCCATCAAAACGGGCAAGGCCGCAGCTACATGATGCTCCACACCATCGCCGGGTTGGAAGCACGGCTGGACCCGGAGCAGTTTATCCGCCTCCACCGCTCGACCATCGTCCGGCGCGATCGCATTGCGGGCCTGAAGCACGACGGCCTGGGCGTGTGGTCGGCCGAACTGGCCGATGGCTCGATCCAGCGCATCGGTCGCACCTACCTCGCCCGCGTCAAGGCCATGGCCGGGCGCTGACCTTCTGCCCCAGTAGTCAGCCCTTGTAGAGCGCGTCCACGCGCGCGCCGTAGCGTTCCTTGATCTTGTGGCGCCGGATCTTGAGGCTTGGCGTCATCTCGCCATTGTCGATGCTGAAAGCCTCGTCGGCGAAGGTGAACTGGCGCACCTTCTCGATCACCGAGAGGTCCTTGTTGACCCGGTCCACCGCCGCGCGGATCGCGCTCTTGAATGCGGGAAGGTCCTGCAGTTCCTTGAAATCGAAGTGTTCGCCCTGCGCGCGTGACCATTCGAGCGCCCATTCGGGGTCAGGCACGATCAGCCCGACGATATAGGGCCGCTTGTCGCCCGAGACCATCGCCTGCGCGATCTCCGGCTGCAGCGTCAGCATGCCCTCGATTTTCTGCGGGGAGACATTGTCGCCCTTGTCGTTGACGATCATGTCCTTCTTGCGATCGGTGATGACGATGCGGCCCTTGGCATCGAGGTGCCCGATGTCGCCGGTGTGCAGCCAGCCCGCATTCGGGCCTTCGGGCGGAATGGCGCGCGCCGTCTCGGCATCGTTGTGCCAGTAGCCGTGCATGACGAGTTCGCCCTTCACGAGGATCTCGCCATCTTCGGCGATCTTGACCTCGACCCCCTTCATCGGCGGGCCGACGGTGTCCATCCTCAGGCCGACCTTGGGGCGATTGCACGAGATCACCGGCCCGGCCTCGGTCTGGCCATAGCCCTGCAGCATGGTCAGGCCCATCGCCTGGAAGAACACGCCGACATCGGGGGTGAGCGGCGCGCCGCCTGAAACCATCGCTTTCATCCGTCCACCGAAACGAGCGCGGATCTTTGGTCGCAGGGTCTTCTCGAGGATCAGGTTCATCGGCGCATCGAGCAGGCGTCCCTTGCCCGCGGCCTTGCGCCCGCCGATCGAAAGCGCGCGGTCCATCAGATAGTTGGCAACCTTCCCCTGCTTCTCCACCTGCTTCATGATCCGCGTGCGCAGCACCTCGAACAGGCGCGGCACCACGACCATGATCGTCGGCCGGACTTCCTCGATGTTCGAGGCGAGCTTCTCGAGGCCTTCCGAATAGTAGATCTGCGCGCCCATGCCGATCGGCAGGTACTGGCCGCCGGTATGCTCATAGGCGTGGGAAAGTGGCAGGAACGAGAGGAACACCTCCTCGTCCCAGCCGAAATCGTTGGCCAGAATCTCGGCCGCGCCTTCTACGTTGCACAGGATCGAACCGTGGTGCAGCCGCACACCGCGCGGGGAACCGCCGGTGCCGCTGGTGTAGATGATGCAGGCCAGGTCATCGCGGCCCATCGTCTTGAGCCGTTCGTCGACTGCGGCCCGCGCCGCCACGCCGTCCCCGCTGGTCAGCGACTGCCAGTCATGGAACGAAAGCTTGCCCGCCTGCATCTGGCGCAGCGGCTCCATGCCGATCACGTGCTCCACGCAGGGAGCCGACAGCGCCGCCGGGAGCAGCGGCTGCGACAGCTTCGAGGTCGATACGATCACCGCGCGCGCGCCCGAATTCTCGAGAATGTGCAGGTGGTCGCGCTCGGTATTGGTGATGTAGGTCGGCACCGTCACCAGCCCGGCCGCCATGATCGCATGGTCGGCGATGCACCACTCGGGCCGGTTTTCCGAAACGAGCGCGACCCGGTCGCCGGGATTGAGACCCAGTCCGCGCAGGGACTCCGCCAGCACGCAGACCTGCCGGGCGGCCTCGGCCCAGCTCAGCGCGTTCCACTGACCCTTCGCCTTGGCCCAGAGAAACGGCCCGTCGCCGCGCACTGCCGCGCGATCCAGGAACATCGAAACCAGATTGGGAAAGCCTGCGAAATCGGAAAGCTGCACGTCTTGACCCTCGCCCCTTTTCGGCAGGGAGAGGCGATGCTCCCTGCCAGTTGCAAAGGAACCTAGTCACCCGGTCCCCTTACGGCAACCGGTCACTCCACGCGACAGGCAGATATGCCCGAACGGGCTGGATCAGGGCGCGATGGCGGCGCCTTCGCTGCGCGGATCGGCGGCGCCGCGCCAACGGTCCCCGACCCGTTCGATGGCGTTGGCCTTGAAAGAGGGAGATCGTGCCAGCACTTGTGCATGGCCCAGTTGCTGAAGCGCGGGGATCATCGCTTCCAGAGTCGTGCCCTTTTCCACGAAGATCGCATCGCCGCCCGGCGCAAAGATCACCGGCAGCGCAATCGCGTCGCGCGCGGACAGGTTCCAGTCGAGCACGCCGATGATAGCCTTTGCCACTTGCGCCGGTATCGTCACGCCACCCGCTGCGCCGACCGCGAGGCGCAGCTTGCCGTCCGGACCATAGACCAGCGTCGGCGACATCGAACTGCGCGGCCGCTTGCCGCCCTCGACCCGGTTGGCCGTGGGCTTGCCGTCCTTGTCAGGCACGATGTTGAAGTCGGTCAGTTCGTTGTTGAGGTAGTAGCCGCCGACCATCAGCCCCGATCCGAACGGGCCCTCGATGGTCGAGGTATAGCTTGCGGCATTGCCCCAGCGATCGACCGTGACGAAGTGCGTGGTGCCGTGCTCTTCCTGAGGCTCCGCGCGGGCGAAGGCCAGTCTGGCGCCCGGCGGCGTACCGGGCTGCACCAGTCCGAGCGAGGTGCTTTCCGAGATCAGGGCGGAGCGGGAGGCAAGATAGGCAGGATCGGTCAGGCCGGCGACCGGAACTGCCACGAAGTCGCCGTCGGCCAGGTACTGATCCCGATCGGCATAGGCGAGGCGCTGGGATTCGGCGATGAGGTGCCACGAAACCGGATTTTGCGGCCCAAGCGCCTTGAGGTCGAAGCGCTCCAGCTGCTTGAGGATCGCGAAGACCGTCGTCGCCCCGGACGAGGGCGGACCCATCCCGCAAATGCGGTAGGCTCGGTACATCCCGCAAACCGCCGGGCGGCGCACTGCCTTGTAGTCGGCGAGATCGGACGTGGTCATCGGCGCCGGATTGCGCGGTGCCGTGCCGACCTTGCTGGCGACAAGCGTGGCATTGTCTCCGCTGTAGAAGCTGTCGGCCCCGCGCGCCGCGATCATTTCCAGTGTCGCGGCCAGCGCGGGATTGCGCACCTGCGTGCCCACCGGCAGTGGTTGTCCGTCCGAGCCGTAATAGAGTGCCCGCGCATCGGGATCGAGCGCACCTGTCCG
Source organism: Novosphingobium jiangmenense (assembly GCF_015694345.1). GTDB lineage: Bacteria > Pseudomonadota > Alphaproteobacteria > Sphingomonadales > Sphingomonadaceae > Novosphingobium > Novosphingobium jiangmenense. The sequence continues at coordinate 112,837 of NZ_JADQDC010000004.1, read as the reverse complement.
GCTGGCGGCGGCGAGAATGGTGCGCAGGCGCGGGGTGATGGCAAAGCCTTCGCGCGCCAGACGGATCGCCGGCTGGAACAGCGTGCGCCACGCCAGCCTGCCCTTGCCGTTGTGCGCCATCGCCGCCAGCCGCAGATTGCCCGGCACGCCGACGCTGCGCCCGCCCGGGATGGCATCGCCATATGCCAGTGCCTTGCCGTCGACGTAGAACCATTGCGGGGTTGCGGCTTTCGGTGCGGTCTCGCGCCCGTCGATGGTTTCGACGCCGCCTGCCGCATCGCCCAGCACGAGAAATCCGCCGCCGCCTATGCCGGAGCTTTGCGGTTCGACCACGGTGAGGGCCAGCATCGTTGCGATCGCAGCATCGGTGGCGCTGCCACCAAGGCGCAGCATCTGCGCACCCGCCTCGGCTGCGCGCGGGTCAGCTGCGGAAACCAGACCGGGGCTGTCGAGCGGAACGCCCTCCGCTGCGGCGACGGCAGGCGTAGGGTTGGCCGGTGAAATCGCGGCAGTGGGCGGGGGCACGCACCCGCTTGCCAGCAGAAGGGCAACGAGTGGGGCGGGTTGCAGGAAGCGGGGGAGCGACATGCCCCCTTGCTATTCGCTGCCGACCGCCTCGGCAATGGAGGTCATGCCAGCCTGCCTGACCTTCTGTTCCAGTCCTGCGACAAGGCGACGGGCAAGGCCCGGCCCTTCATAGACCATCGCGCTGTATATCTGGATCAGGCTCGCCCCGGCACGGATGCGCGCCCAGGCATCCTCTACGGTAGCAATTCCCCCGACGCCGATCAGCGGAATTGCGCCGCCGCTCGCCTTGCGGAAATCGCGCAGCCGTTGCAGCGCCAGTTCACGCAAGGGTTCGCCCGACAGACCGCCCGTTTCGCCCGCGTGGCTTGAGCGCAAGGCTGGGCGTGTGATGGTCGTGTTGGAGACGATCAGCGCCGCCAGCCGCTTTTCGATTGCGATCCGGCAGATGGCGTCAATGTCCGAAGGCTCGAGATCGGGCGCCAGCTTCAGGAAGATCGGCACGTTCATGTTGCCGCGCGCCTCGATCACCGCATCGAGCAGTGCCGAGAGTGCGCCTTCATCCTGCAAGGCTCTCAGTCCCGGCGTGTTGGGCGAGGAGATGTTGACCGTAAGGTACGACGCCAGCGGCGCCATGAGCCGGGTCATCTGGGCATAATCGGCGATGCGGTCGCCTGAATCCTTGTTCGCCCCGATGTTCACGCCGACGATGCCCGGCAAGCCGTGCTTGCCCGTCTCGCGACGACGGATCAGCCGATTGGTGACAGCCTGGGCGCCTTCGTTGTTGAATCCCATGCGGTTGATCACAGCGCGGTCCTCGACGAGCCGGAACAGCCGAGGCTTCGGATTGCCTTCCTGCGGCAGCGGCGTCACCGTGCCCACCTCGACGAAGCCGAAGCCCATGCCCAGCATGGCATCGGGCACCTCGGCATTCTTGTCGAACCCCGGGGCCATGCCGACAGGATTGGGAAATGCGATGCCGGCGATCCGCTGCGCGAGGTTTGGCGTGGGGGCGACAGGTCCACCGGGCTGCGAAACGGCGAGTGCGCGGATCGTCAGGCGGTGTGCGGCTTCGGCAGGGATTCGAAAGATCAGTGGGCGCAGCAGCGAATATGGCGTCACGGTCAAGCAGTTCCGGTTTTGCAAGCGGTGCAAGGCAAAGAGGCCGGGTTCGGGCAAATCACGCCACACCACACCCCTTCGCCGGTCTTTGCGACGTTATCTTCCCGCGGCCAAGCCTGATCTTCTCGAATCTGACAGCAATTGTAATTGATTGCGCTTGGTATGTTGCGCCTTTGCCACCGAAATTGTCGAATCCATACAATTCTCCCGAACTGCTTCTGCTTAGGAAGGCGATGCGACCCGAAGGGCTCGGTGCAGTCTTGCAACGAGTTCTCGACTTTGAGGCGGCCGGTGACCCCAAGGGGCTCGGCCGCCCTTTTTTTGCCTTGGCTCCTTGCCCTGGCCTATCTGCCCTGCCCTTTTGTTCCGATCGCGGGTTGTGCCTGCTGGAGACCGCGCCTAGATAACCGGAGTGATTCGGTCCGATTTGTCGGATCGCTACCCGGGACCCTGCCAGATGCGTCTTTCGAGCATGGCCGATTACGCCGTCGTCACGATGACCGCCGCTGCGCGCCATTGCGGGCAGAGCCGCGTCTGTGCCCAGCAACTCGCCGACGAAACCGGCCTGCCGGTGCCGACCGTGCAGAAGCTGGTCAGCAAGCTTTCGGCTGCGGGCCTGCTCAAGTCCGTCCGTGGTGCGCGTGGCGGCCTGAAACTTGCGCGCCCGGCCGCAGCTATCACTTTGGCCGATATCGTCGAGGCAGTGGAAGGCCCCATTGCGCTCACGCCCTGCAGCGAGCATGGGCGCCATGATTGCACGCTGGAAGCCGCGTGCACCGTCCGTCCGCACTGGCCTGCCGTCGATGCCGCACTTCGCGGCGCGTTGGCGGGCATACCGCTCACCCAATTGTCCCGTCCTGCCGCAGCGGTGACGGAGGTTATGGCATGACCGAGAACGTCGAACTCAAGGACCAGGCCGCTCGTGAAGCTGCCGCAAAGGTTGCCGAATACGAACACGGCTGGTCGTCTGACATCGAGCAGGAGTACGGGCCCAAGGGCCTGTCCGAAGATACCGTCCGCTACATCTCGGCCAAGAAGGACGAGCCGGAGTGGATGCTCGAATGGCGGCTAAAGGCCTATCGCCACTGGCTGACCATGCCCACGCCCGACTGGGCGAAGCTGAACATCCCGCCGATCGACTATCAGGACGCCTATTACTGGGCCGCCCCCAAGGCCAAGCCAAAGCTCGGCAGCCTTGACGAGGTCGATCCCGAAATCCTGCGCGTCTACGAAAAGCTCGGCATTCCGCTGGAAGAGCAGAAGGTGCTCGCCGGCGTCGAAGGCGCGCGCAAGATCGCAGTGGACGCCGTGTTCGACAGCGTCTCGGTCGCCACCACCTTCCGCAAGGAGCTGGAAGCGGCAGGCGTCATCTTCCGCTCTATCTCCGAGGCGATCCGCGAATACCCGGGCCTCGTGAAGAAGTGGCTGGGCAAGGTCGTGCCGATGCACGACAACTACTTCGCCACGCTCAACTGCGCGGTCTTTTCCGACGGCACCTTCGTCTACATCCCCGAAGGCGTGCGCTGCCCGATGGAGCTGAGCACCTATTTCCGCATCAACGCGGAGAACACCGGCCAGTTCGAACGCACCTTGATCGTTGCCGACAAGGGCGCCTACGTCAGCTATCTCGAGGGCTGCACCGCCCCGCAGCGTGACGAGAACCAGCTTCACGCCGCCGTGGTCGAACTTGTCGCGCTCGACGATGCCGAGATCAAGTACTCCACCGTGCAGAACTGGTATCCCGGCGACGCGGAAGGCAAGGGCGGCATCTACAACTTCGTCACCAAGCGCGCGCTGTGCCAGGGTGCCCGCTCGAAGGTGTCGTGGACGCAGGTCGAAACCGGCTCGGCGATCACCTGGAAGTATCCGTCCTGCGTGCTGAATGGCGAGGATTCGGTGGGCGAGTTCTACTCGGTCGCCGTCACCAACAATTACCAGCAGGCCGATACCGGCACCAAGATGATCCACAATGGCAAGGGGTCGCGCTCGACGATCGTGTCGAAGGGCATCTCTGCGGGCAAGAGCAACAACACCTATCGCGGTCTGGTGCGCGTCGCCCCGCAGGCCGAAGGCGTGCGCAACTTCACCCAGTGCGACAGCCTGCTGCTCGGCGCCGAATGCGGCGCGCACACCGTGCCCTATATCGAAGTGCGCAACCCCAGCGCCACGATCGAACACGAAGCCACCACCAGCAAGATCAGCGACGACCAGCTGTTCTACGCCATGCAGCGCGGCCTCGACCAGGAAAGCGCCGTCGCCCTGATCGTCAACGGCTTCGCCCGCGAGGTGCTGCAGCAACTGCCGATGGAATTCGCGGTCGAAGCGCAGAAGCTGCTCGGCATCAGCCTTGAAGGATCAGTCGGTTGAAGAAGACGCTTACCATCCGCCCTGTCGGCGAACGTGCCGATGCGCCGAAGATCCAGAAGAAGGGTCGCGGCTGGGCGATTTCCGGTTCGCGTCTTGACGCGATTCACGAGCGCGCGCGCCAGTTGCGCCGCGAGCCGGACGAGGCACACCTCGCCTTGGCCGACGAGCTCGCCAAGGAAGACCTCGGCAAGTACAAGTTCAAGCGCTACGCCGTGATCGGCTCGGCCATCGTCGATTTCGCCAGCCAGCCACTGAAGCTGGTCGTCGCGCTCGATCGTGGCGATGCGCCCGAGATCGAACGCCGCCGCGATGCCAGCCTTGCCGAAGTGGGACTCAAGGTCATCCGCTACGATGCAGCCGAAGTCCTCGGCGATCCCGAAGGTGCCTGCGCCGCCGTGCTGCGCGCGATGAAGGTCCGTTACGACGAACTGCGCGCCGCCTCGCGCCCCGCACGCCCCTCCTATTCGCGCTCCGGCGCCCGTCCGCAGCGTTCGCCTCGCGGTTGAAAGAGATGACGATGCTCAAGATTGAAAACCTCCAGGCCTCCGTTGCCGACAAGCCGATCCTCAAGGGCCTTTCGCTTACCATCAACGCGGGCGAGATCCACGCGATCATGGGGCCGAACGGCGCGGGCAAGTCGACGCTGGGCTACACGCTCGGCGGGCGCCCCGGCTATGAAGTGACCGGCGGGACGGCCACATTGGATGGCACCGACCTGTTCGAACTCGAACCGCACGAGCGCGCCGCTGCAGGCCTGTTCCTCGGCTTCCAGTACCCGGTCGAAATCCCCGGCGTATCCTTCGTCCAGTTCCTGCGCGAATCCGCCAATGCCCAGCGCAAGGCCCGGGGCGAGGCTCCGCTTTCGGGCGGCGAATTCCTCAAGCTCGCCAAGGAGAAGGCGGGGCTGCTGCGCATGGACATGGACATGCTCAAGCGCCCGGTGAACGTCGGCTTTTCGGGCGGCGAGAAGAAGCGCGCCGAGATGGTCCAGATGGGCATCCTCGATCCCAAGATCGCGATCCTCGACGAGACCGACTCCGGCCTCGACATCGATGCGCTGCGCATCTGCGGCGAGGGCATCAATGCGATCATGCGCAAGCCCGACAAGGCAGTGTTGCTGATCACGCACTACCAGCGCCTGCTCGATTACGTGAAGCCCGATTTCGTCCACGTCCTTGCCGGTGGCCGCATCGTCAAGAGCGGTGGCCCCGAACTCGCGCTCGAACTCGAAGAGCACGGCTACGAGGCCGTCGCGGCATGAGTGCACTGCCCACCCGCAGGCAAGAAGCCTTCCGCTACGCCGACCTCGCGGCGCTCGAAGCGCTCTGGCCGCTGCCGGTGCAGGAAATCCGTGTCGCTGCGGGCGAGCAGGGCGCGAGTGCCGTCGTTCTCGATGGCGCAAACGATGCCGCGCAGGACATCGCCATCACGCTGGGAGACGGCGCCGAGTATGACCTGCGTCTGCTCAACGCCGGCTCCGCCTACGGCCGCATTTTGGTCAAGGTCACGCTAGGCAAGGGCGCGAAGTTCCACCTCGGCGCAGCCCAGATCGCGGGCGGCGAACAGACCGCCGAGATCGTCACCGAAGTTGTCCATGCCGAGCCTGATGCCGTCTCGAGCCAGATCGTGCGCTCGGTCCTCGGCGGCAAGGCCACCGGCACCTACCTCGGTCGCGTCGTCGTGGCGCGCGGGGCCATCGGCACCGATGGCGAACAGTCGATCCGCGCCATGCTGCTCGATCGTACCGCCACCGCCAATGCACGCCCGGAACTCGAAATCTACGCCGACGACGTCAAGTGCGCCCATGGCTGCGCCGTCGGTGAACTCGATCAGCAGAGCCTTTTCTATCTGGCGCAACGTGGGTTGCCGCCCGCCGACGCCAAGAAGCTCATGCTTCATGCCTTCATCGCAGAGGCCTTTGTCGGTGCGGCGGAGGAAGAGGCGCTGACCGAAGCCGCATTGAACGCACTGGACGCCGTGTTGTGACGACGGACGCGCTCACCCGCACCGCAGAGTGGCCCGGCCTCGTCAATCCTGACGGCAGCCGCTGGCACTACCTCGATACCGCCGCCACCGCGCAGAAGCCGCAAGTGGTGATCGATGCGATGGTGCGCGCGCTGGGCAGTGACTACGCCACCGTCCATCGCGGCGTCTATGCGCGCTCGGCTGACATGACGCTGGCCTTCGAGGCCGCGCGCCGCAAGGTTGCCGCGCTGGTCGGCGGGGCCGAGAATGAACTCGTTTTCACGCGCGGCGCGACCGAGGCGATCAATCTCGTCGCGCAGACCTGGGGTCAGGCGAACCTCAAGGCCGGTGATCGCATTCTCATATCCACGCTTGAGCACCACGCCAACATCGTGCCGTGGCAGCTGCTGCGCGACCGCACTGGCGTCGAGATCGACGTCTGCCCGCTGACCGAGGACGGATTGATCGACCTCGACGCCGCCGAGCGGACGATCACGCCTGCACACAAGCTGGTCGCTTTTGCGCACGTCTCCAACGTCCTCGGCTCCACGCTCGATGCCCCGCGCGCGGTCGCGCTGGCGCGCCGCGTCGGCGCGAAGATTCTGCTCGATGGCTGCCAGTCTGTTGCCCGCCTCACTGTCGACGTGAAGGCCCTCGACGCCGATTTCTACGTCTTCTCCGCGCACAAGCTCTATGGCCCCACCGGCATCGGCGCGCTCTGGGCCAAGGCCGAGATCCTCGATGCCATGCCGCCATGGCAGGGCGGCGGTGCGATGATCGACAAGGTCACGTTTGAGAAAACCACCTACGCCCCCGCGCCGCAGCGGTTCGAGGCAGGCACCCCCGCCATTGTCGAGGCCATCGGCTTCGGCGCTGCGGTCGATTTCGTTCAGGCACAGGGGCTCGACGCCATCCACGCCCACGAATGCGCGCTCGTTGCCAAGGCGCGCGAAGCCCTGCGCGGCATGAACTCGGTCCGCCTGTTCGGCCCTGAAGACAGCGCCGGCATCCTCAGCTTCGCGCTCGAAGGTGTGCACCCGCACGATCTCGGCACGATTCTGGACGAGGAAGGCGTGGCGATCCGCGCCGGACACCATTGCGCCCAGCCGCTGATGGCGCACCTTGGCGTGCCCGCCACCGCCCGCGCCAGCTTCGGCATCTACAGCGATGAAAGCGATATCGCCGCGCTCGTGCGCGGGATCGAAAGGACCAAGAGGATTTTCGGATGAGCGACAACGATCCCCAGAACCCCGCTGAGGTAAAGTTCGCGGTCGAAGAGGTCGAAGCCGTATCGGCCCCCAAGCGCGCCTTCGTCGAAGACGCGGTGGAAGAGACGCCTGCCGAAAAGCTCGAGCGCAAGCGCGACTATCTCGAAGGCTTCCTCGCGGCCAAGCCGGAAGCTGTCTCCTCGGGCGAACCCGGCGGCGACATCTATGAAGGCGTGATCGCGGCGCTCAAGGAAATCTTCGACCCGGAAATCCCGGTCAACATCTACGATCTCGGCCTGATCTATGGCGTCGACGTTTCGGACGACGGGCATGTCGATGTGACGATGACGCTGACCACGCCGCATTGCCCGGTGGCCGAGTCAATGCCTGGCGAAGTCGAACTGCGCGTCTCGGCAGTGCCCGGCGTGCGCGAAGCCGACGTCAACCTCGTCTGGGACCCCGCATGGGATCCTGCCAAGATGAGCGACGAAGCCAAGCTCGAACTGGGAATGCTCTGAACGCTCCCCATATAGGTGTCACCATGACGACCGAAACCAAAGTCCGCCGCCCGCGTCCCGCCGCAGTGATCCTCACGCCCAGTGCGGAGGCGCGCGTGGCACACCTCATGGCGACCGCTCCGGAAGGCGCGATCGGCGTGAAGCTGTCCACCCCGCGCCGCGGCTGCTCCGGCCTCGCCTATTCGGTCGACTACGTGAACGAAGCCAACCCGCTCGATGAGAAGATCGAGACGCCGGGCGGCCTGTTCTTCATCGACAGCGCCTCGGTGCTCTACCTGATCGGCAGCACGATGGACTGGCAGGAAGACGATTTCACCGCCGGCTTCGTGTTCCAGAACCCCAACGCCAAGGGTTCGTGCGGCTGCGGCGAGAGCTTTACCGTCTGATCAGCTAAGCAGGCGGACAACCGCCATCAGACCGGATACTGCCAGCAGAAAGCCCACAAACCCGCGCCACGCCGCATCGCTGACCTTGCCGAAGGCGCGCGTGCCGAGGTGGTTGCCGATCAGCACCGGCGCGAACAGTACGAGCGCAAACAGCACATCGCGCCACGAAGCTAGCTTGAGCGCCAAAGCCGCCGCCGTGCTGGCGATGGACGTGAGCAGAAATACTGTCAGCATCGAGGCGCGCGCAACTTCGCGCGGGATGGGGCGGCGCAAGTAATAGGGCACCACCGGCGGCCCCGGCATTCCCGCAAATCCGGTGAGCAATCCCGCCGCCGCTCCAGTCAGGCCCGTCTCAACCTTCCCCGGCGCGTGTCCCGGCTTGGCGGGCAACAGCACCAGCAGGAATGCGCCAATGGCCACCGCCGCGATGAGCACGCGCGCCACTTCGGGCGGCGTCGCGAACAGCATCAGCAGTCCTGCCGGTGTCAGCAGCATTGCCAGTCCGCCGATCACGCCAGCGCTCTTCTCGCCCGCGTTCCACACCTGCCGCGCGCCGACCAGACCGATCAGCAGCCCGAGCATGTTGGACACGACCACCGCCTCGCCCGGTGGAATCACCAGCCCGATCAGCGGCACCAGCAGGATGGCCATGCCAAAGCCGGCCAGCCCGCGCACGAAGGCGGCGACGAACGCCGCCAGCGCACAAAGCCCGAGCGAAATGAGTGGCAGGTCGAGCGAGGTCAGCTCCGCAGATCCGGCGGCGTTGCCTCGCCCTTGAGCAGGGCAATCGCCTCGTCCAGCGACATCACCTTCTGGTGCTGTTCGCCCAGGGTGCGGATCGCCACGGTGCCTTCCTCGGCCTCGCGCTTGCCCACCACCAGCAGGTAGGGGACCTTCTGCAGCGAGTGTTCGCGCACCTTGTAGTTGATCTTCTCGTTGCGCAGGTCGGTCTCGGCACGGATCCCCGCTGCCTTCAGCTTGGCCAGCGCATCCCTGGCATAGTCGTCAGCGTCCGAAACGATGGTGGCGACCACGGCCTGCACCGGCGCCAGCCACGCCGGCAGGCGACCGGCAAAGTGCTCGATCAGGATACCGATGAAGCGTTCGTAGGAGCCGAAGATCGCGCGGTGCAGCATGACCGGGCGGTGCTTCTCGCCATCCTCGCCGATGTAGGTGGCGTCGAGGCGCTCGGGCAGGACGCGGTCGGACTGGATCGTGCCCACCTGCCAAGTGCGGCCGATTGCATCGGTCAGGTGCCATTCCAGCTTGGGCGCATAGAACGCACCTTCGCCCGGCAGTTCCTCCCAGCCGTATTCCTCGGTGGCAAGGCCGGCGCGGACCACGGCGGCGCGCAGTTCGGCCTCGGCCTTGTCCCACATCTCCTCGGTGCCGAAGCGCTTTTCCGGGCGCAGCGCGAGCTTGATCGAGTAGGTGAAGCCGAAGTGCTTGTAGATGCGGTCGGCCAGTTCGCAGAACGCCTGCACTTCGGACACGATCTGGTCTTCGCGGCAGAAGATGTGCGCGTCGTCCTGCGTGAACTGGCGTACGCGCATCAGGCCATGGAGCGCGCCGTGCGGTTCGTTGCGGTGGCAGCAGCCGTTCTCGTAGAGGCGCAGCGGCAGTTCGCGGTAGGACTTGATGCCCTGCCGGAAGATCAGCACGTGCGCCGGGCAATTCATCGGCTTCAGCGCCATCCACTCGGCATCGTTGGAGACGATCGGGCCCTCATCCTCGACGTTCGGCACCTCGTCGGGGATGACGAACATGTTCTCGCGATACTTGCCCCAGTGTCCGGACTGCTCCCACTGGCGCGCGTCCATGACCTGCGGCGTCTTCACTTCGCGATAGCCCGCGCCGTCGATGGCGCGGCGCATGTAGGCTTCCAGCTCGCGCCAGATCAGGTAGCCCTTGGGGTGCCAGAACACCGATCCGTGGGCTTCCTGCTGGAGATGGAACAGGTCCATCTCGTTGCCGAGCTTGCGGTGATCGCGCTTGGCCGCTTCTTCCAGCCGCGTCAGGTGCGCATCGAGCTGCTTCTTGTTGAGCCAGCCGGTGCCATAGACGCGGCTGAGCATCGCGTTCTTCTGGTCGCCGCGCCAGTAGGCCCCCGAAACGCGCGTCAGCTTGAACGCCGCCGGATCGAGCTTACCGGTCGAGGGCAGGTGCGGCCCGCGGCACATGTCGAGCCAGTCATCGCCCGACCAGTAGACCGTCAGCGGTTCGTCGCCCGGCAGTTCCGCCGCCCATTCGGCCTTGAAGCTCTCGCCCTGCTGCTTCCAGCGGCTGATCAGCTGTTCGCGGCTCCACACCTCGCGGCGCAGCGGCTTGTTGGCGGCGATGATCTTGCGCATCTCCGCCTCGATCGCCGGCAGGTCCTCGTCGGTGAACGGGCGGTCCTTCGGTGCGAAGTCATAGTAGAAGCCGTCGTCCGTGCTCGGCCCGAAGGTGATCTGCGTCCCCGGAAACAGCGCCTGCACCGCTTCTGCCAGCACGTGCGCATAGTCATGCCGCGCCAGGTCCAGCGCCTCGGCCTCGTCCTTCGCCGTCACCAGCGCCAGTTGCGCATCGGCGGTGAAGGGCCGCGAAAGGTCGACCAGCTCGCCATCGACCTTCGCCGCCAGTGCCGCCTTGGCAAGGCCCGGGCCGATTGCGGCGGCGATGTCGGCCGGAGTGCTGCCCGGCGCAACCTCGCGCACGGAACCATCGGGCAGGGTGATCTTCAGCAACTCGGACATGCGGGTCTCTCTGCAATCTCGTGGCAGCGCTTTGGCACAGGAGCGCCGCCACCGGAAGGGCGCGCATCAGGCAATTCGGTCGGTTCGGGAGGCGATGCGCAAGGCCGCCCGAACCGGGCGGCGGCATCGCGGCAGGACTTAGCCCAGCAGCGACCGCCCCCGGCTCGCGGGGGTAGTGGTTGTAGTGCTGGTGCAACGGTCGGCCATCGCTTGCGCTTCTAGCGCGGAACCGTGGCAGAGTCATTAGGTCTATCAGGTCAAGCACCATTGGCATGATGACAATGACGCTTGACATGGCGCGTAGAATGGTCAAGTAACCTTGTCATCAGATCAAGGAGGCTTGACCCATGATTCGCTTCGTTCTCCCCGCCGTGACGGCCCTCGTGATGGTCGTGATCGCCCTGCTCGATATCTTCGAAGTCCTGCCCAAGGGCTCGACCACCACCGCCGTGCTGTTCGTGCCGCTCGTCGCCGCGCTTTCGGGCACGCGCTGCCTGCGCCGCCAGCAGGAGGCCTGAGCCATGGTTGCCCGGATGACTCCCGAACACCGCCGCTACACCCGCGCCGTCATGCTGCTGATGGGCGGCTACGTCGCCACGCTCGTCGGCGTGAACCTGTTCTTCAAGAACAGCGCCCCCACCGGCCTCAGCGCCTATGCCGCTGCGCTACTTCCCGCGCTCCCGGTGATCGGCGTATTCGTGGCGATCGGCCGCCTGCTGACCTCGCTGCGCGATGAATATCAGCGCTACCTGATGACCCGGCAGATCCTCATCGCCACCGGCTTCACGCTCAGCGTGGCGACGGCATGGGGCTTTGTCGAAAGCTTCGGCCTGCTCCCGCACGTCCCGGCGTTCTACGCCACGGTCCTGTGGTTCGGCGGGCTGGGCCTCGGTGGTTGCATCAACGCGCTGCTGGAACGGTGCGGAGGTGGCGAATGAAGAACCGACTCAAGGTCCTGCGCGCCGAGCGCAACTGGAGCCAGGCCGACCTTGCCGAAAAGCTCGAGGTCAGCCGCCAGTCGGTCAACGCGATCGAGACGGGCAAGTACGACCCCTCGCTCCCGCTCGCCTTCCGCATCGCCGATGTCTTCGCCCTGCCGATCGAAGACATCTTCCAGCGTGGAGAATGAAAATGCCCGGAAAGCACCCGCGCCGCATCGGCATGTGGCTGGCCATTGCGATTGGCATCGCCGCTGCCTCGATGTCCGCCAGCAAGCACCACAAGGTTGACCGCCCCGCCAGCACCGCCAATGCCGCCGTTCCTCACGTCACCCTGATCCTTCCGCTCAACTGAGCTTGCCCCGCCCGTTCGTGCGGGCCATGACAGGGCATGACCGACGTAGCGCGCTTTACCCTGCCTTCCGGCCAGCAGATGGCCTACCGCCACCTCGCCGGCACTTCTCCCACCATCATCTTCCTCCCCGGCTACATGTCCGACATGGCCGGCGGCAAGGCGCAGGCCGTGCTCCAATGGGCCCGCGAGCACGGGCGCGGCTGCCTCTTGCTAGACTACACCGGCTGCGGGGAAAGCGATGGTGACTTCGCCGATGGCCGGCTCTCCAAATGGCGTGACGAGATCGTCGGCCTGATCGACCACCTCGGCATCGGGCCTGTGCAACTCGTTGGCTCCAGCATGGGCGGCTGGCTCATGCTCCTCCTCGCCGAAGCGCTGGGCGAGAGGGCAAAGGCACTGGTCGGCATCGCACCTGCGCCTGATTTCACCGAATGGGGCCTGTCGCAATCGCAGCGCATCGAACTCGCCGCCGGGCGCACGATCTACGAGGACAACCCCTACGGCCCCGAACCCACCCCGACTCACGCCGGGTTCTTTTCCGACGCCGAACGCCACAAGCGCCTCGCCAGCGGCATTGCCTTCGACGGCCCGGTCCGCCTGATCCACGGTCAGGCCGACGCTGACGTGCCGTGGGAGATCTCGATCAACCTCGCCCGCGCCCTGCGTTCAGCCGATGTGCAGGTGCACCTGATCAAGGACGGCGATCACCGGCTCTCGCGCCCTGCCGACATCGCGCTGCTCCTGCGCGAACTCGCCGGGCTCGCTGCCGGGCAAGACGCCTGACGTGCCGAAGGACAAGCCTGCCATGATCGATCTTCCCGCACCGCTTTTTGCCGTGGAGCATCGCATCGAACAGCAGGCCTCGCTCATGCAGATCGGTCCCGCCACCATGTCGATGCGCCCGTCCGACCTGCCGATCCCGCGCCGCCGCAGCCCCGAGCAGCAGCGCGAGGCGGAGAAGCAGGCGGGCCTCGAACGCCCGAACCTGCCCGAGCAGGACCGGCTGGCCTACTGCCTGCAAAAGGCCGCCACCGATCCCGACGCGGCGATGGTCGAAGTGCAGACGTGGCTCGGCGAAAGCCGTGACGGCGGGCAGCAGGTCCGCGCCAACCAGTGCCTCGGCATCCTGCGTTCCAACGCCGGGGACTTTGACGGCGCTCTGGAAGCTTTCGCCCAGGCCGTCTCCGGCGTGCCCAAGCAGCAGGAAGTCGCCGCCGTCCCGCTCATGGGCATGGCCGGCAACGCGGCGCTGGCCGGTGGGAAGGCCGAACAAGCGCTGGGCTGGTTTGATCGCGCCATCGCCGTTCAGGGCTATGCCGACAATGCTGCGCTGGGGGCAATGCAGGCCGATCGTTCGCGCGCGCTGGTCGCGCTCGGGCGGCTGGCGGAGGCAGGCGACGCACTCGACGAGGCCCACCGTCTCGCGCCCGAAGACCCCGAAGGCTGGCTCCTCTCCGCCACGCTCGCCCGGCGCAACGGCGAACTCGACCGCGCCCAGCGCGACATCGAGGTCGCCGCACAATATGGCCCGCGCAATCCGCAGATCGGCCTCGAAGCGGGCGTCATCGCGGTGCTTTCGGGCCGGGACGAGGCCGCGCGAAAGTCTTGGGAATCGGTCGTCTCGGCCGACAAGGACGGCGAAGCGGGCAAGACCGCGCAGAGCTACCTTGAACAGCTTGGCCCCGCGCCTAAATCTGAAGCTCCGGCAACCGCAGGAAAGACAGCGCCATGAAACTCTCCGTCCTCGATCTGGTCAGCGTGGTCGAGGGCGGGACAGCAAGGGCCGCGCTCGACAACTCCGCCGCCGCCGCACGCGTGGCCGAGGAATGCGGCTACCAGCGCTACTGGGTCGCCGAACACCACGGCATGGAAGGACTGGCAGGCGCAGCGACCGCCGTCGCGCTGGCCCACATCGGCCATTCGACTACGACCATTCGCATCGGCTCGGGCGGGATCATGCTGCCCAACCACAACCCGCTCGTGATTGCCGAGCAGTTCGGCACGCTCGACGCCCTGTTCCCCGGCCGCATCGACCTCGGTCTTGGTCGCGCCCCCGGTGCCGACCAGCGCATCATGCGCGCCTTGCACAAGGACACCAACCGCGCCGCCGAGGACTTCCCGCAGGACGTGGTCGAGCTTCAGCTCCAGTTCGCCGGCGATCCGCGCGTGCCGCTGCAGGCCTATCCCGCCAAGGGCGCGCGCCCGCAGCTGTGGATTCTCGGCTCCAGCCTGTTCGGCGCGCAGCTCGCGGCGATGCTCGGCCTGCCCTATGCCTTTGCCTCGCACTTCGCGCCCGATCATCTCGATGCCGCGTTGAAGATCTATCGCGAGCGCTTCCAGCCCTCCGAGACTCTGGACGCACCCTATTGCGCCGCCGCCATCAATGTCGTCGCTGCCGAAAGCGATGAGGAAGGCCAGTTGCTCGCCTCGTCGATGGATCAGGCATTCGTCGCCCTGCGCACCGGTACCCCCGGCAAGCTCAAGCCGCCCGTCCCCGGTTACCGCGACAGCCTGCCGCCGCCCGCCCTCGCCATGCTCGAGCATGTCCGCCAGGTCAGCACTTGCGGTTCGGTAACAACGGTCCGCGCTGGCCTCGCCGCCTTTGCCGAACGCACCCAGGCGGACGAGATCATCGTTGCCGCCTCGATCTACGATCAGGAAGCGCGCCTGCGTTCCCTGCGACTCACCGCCGAGGCCGCGCGCGAACTCGCACCAGCCTGAAAACACGTTTCCGCAATCCTTCGGCACGAAAACACGCGCAAAGGGTTCACAACGGCGGGTTAAGCCGGACGCGCCAGAGAACCGGACTTGAGGTCTCGCAACGGCTGGATTACTCTTTGGAACAATGATACGCTTACGTATTCAATAATTACACGAGAGTGAAATATCCTCTCGCAAGGAGAGTCGGGAAAACCCCATGGCGTCAACGTCCGCAAGCCGTTCGCAAGCCCCTGCCGCGCCAGCCTCGCAGGACCCCTCCGACCAGATTGCCCTCGCGCTGGCAGAGCGTTTCGCCGCCGCTCTCCTGCCCGATGAAGCGCTCGATTTCGACACTGCGCGCCTCGCCGAAGCCGCCCGTTTCTCCGCCGGAGCTGCCGCGGTGCGCAAGGGCAGCGATCCTGCCATCGCCATCGAAAGCGTCAGCGGTTCGGACAGCGGCGGCCGTCACTTGCGCATCGCCGTGATCAACGACGACATGCCCTTTCTCGTCGACTCCATCACCTCTGCCATCACCGCGCAGGGCCTCGCTATCGACCGCCTGGTTCACCCCGTCGTTGCGGTGCGTCGTGATGCCGAAGGCAACCTCACCGATTTCCCCGCAGGCGATGCTTCGGGCGAACGCCGCGAATCGATCGTCTACCTCGAAACCGAACGTGCCGACGCGCGCCAGCGCCGCAGCCTCGTCGCCGCGCTGGAAGAGACGCTGGCCGATGTCCGCGCTGCCGTCACCGACTGGCCGCTGATGCAGGCCGCGATGCGCGAGGACGCGGCGGGCCTTGCCGATCCGGAAGGCGCTGCACTCCTGCGCTGGCTCGCCGATGGGATGCTCACCCAGCTCGGCAGCGTCACTCGCCTGCGCGATGGCACCGAGGAGAAGCCGCTCGGCATCTGCCGCGCCAGCGACCGCAGCCTGCTCGCTGACAGTTCCTTCACCCGCGCCTTCCGCTGGTTCGAAAGCGGAAAGGGCCGCGCGCCCTTGATCGTCAAGGCGAACCGCATCGCCAACGTCCACCGCCGGGTGCCCCTCGACCTGTTCATGGTGCCGCGCATCGAACGCGGCAAGGTCGTGGCCCTCTCGGTCCACGCCGGGGTCTGGACCAGTGCCGCGCTCGCCGCCGCGCCCGATCGCGTGCCGCGCCTGCGCACCCAGCTGGCCGAGATGATGGACAAGTTCGGCTTCGCCCCCAACGGCCATGCCGGCAAGGCGCTGGTCCACGCCCTCACCGCCCTCCCGCACGATCTCCTCGTCAGCTTCGACGATGCCGATCTCGAACGCGTCTCCACCGCGATGATGAGTCTGGTCGATCGCCCGCGCCCCCGCCTCGCGCTGGTCGAAGCGCCGCTTGCCCGCCACCTCTTCGCCTTCGTCTGGCTCCCGCGCGACGTGCTTTCCACCCAAGTCCGCCTTGCCATCCGCGCGATGCTCGAAGCCGCCGCCGGAGCGCAGGTGATCGACTGGTCGCTGCAGGTCGAAGGCAGCACGCTGGCCATGCTGCGCTTCGTCCTCGACGTCCGCGATCAGGACACCCGCGCCGACGAAGCCGCGCTCGATCAGCAGCTGCAGGGCATGGTCCGCGGCTGGGCCGGCGCGGTCGAAACCGAGCTGGCCACGAGCGAAGAGCCCTCCCGCGCCGCCGCCATCGCCGCGCGCTATGCCGATGCCTTCCCCATCGCCTATCGCAACGCATCGGGCGCTGCAGAGGCCGCGCGCGACATCCGCGTCCTGCGTACGCTCTCGGGCAGCAACGCCCCGCGCCGTGCCGTGCGCCTGCATCGCAATCCCGGCGAAGCCGCGCTGCGCCTCAAGCTCTACCAGCGCGAAGGCGCGATCGTCCTGTCCGATGCGGTGCCGGTGCTTGAGAACTTCGGTTTCCGCGTGCTCGAGGAAGTGCCCACGCCGCTCGACGGCGGCCGCTTGGGCTACATCCACGATTTCCTCGTCGCCCATCCGGCTGACAGCTCGGTCGAAGACCTGCTCGCCCGCGCGGCCTCGATCGAAAGCTCGCTCGCCGCGGTCCTCAACGGCGCGGCCGAGGACGATGCCTTCAACCGCCTCATCGTCGCCACCGGCCTCACCGCCACCGAAGCCAACTGGCTCCGCGCCTTCTACCGC
Source organism: Novosphingobium jiangmenense (assembly GCF_015694345.1). Lineage (GTDB taxonomy): Bacteria > Pseudomonadota > Alphaproteobacteria > Sphingomonadales > Sphingomonadaceae > Novosphingobium > Novosphingobium jiangmenense. The sequence continues at coordinate 95,884 of NZ_JADQDC010000004.1, read as the reverse complement.
TACTTGCGCCAGGCCGGCATGACCTTCGGCATCCCCACCGTCGTCGAGGCACTCAAGAACGCACCGACAGTCACGCGCGGCCTTGTCGATGCCTTCGTCGCCCGCCACGATCCCGCTTTCACCGGCGACCGCGATGAGGCCTTTGGCCAAGCCGAGGAGCGCATCCGGACCGGCCTCGCAAGTGTTGCCGCGATCAACGACGACCGCCTCCTGCGCAGCTTCCGCGCGCTCGTCGGCGCGATCCTGCGCACCAACGCCTTCGCCCCCGCTGCTGCAGAGGCGATGGCCTTCAAGATCGATTCCGCCCTCGTCCCCGGCCTGCCCAAGCCGCTGCCGTGGCGCGAGATATTCGTCTATTCCCCCCGCGTCGAAGGTATCCACCTGCGCGCAGGGCCCGTCGCGCGCGGGGGCCTGCGCTGGTCCGACCGTCGCGACGATTTCCGCACCGAAGTCCTGGGCCTGATGAAGGCGCAGCGCGTCAAGAACGCCGTGATCGTGCCGACCGGCGCCAAGGGTGGCTTCTATCCCAAGCAGTTGCCCGATCCCGTCAAGGACCGCGAAGGCTGGCTCGCCGAGGGCAAGGTCAGCTACCAGGTGTTCATCCGCACCCTGCTGTCGATCACCGACAACATCGTCGAGGGCAAGGTCGTCCACCCCGCCCATGTCGTGATCCGCGATGGCGAGGACCCCTACTTCGTCGTCGCCGCCGACAAGGGCACCGCCACCTTCTCCGACGTCGCCAATGCCATCGCCGAATCGAAGGACTTCTGGCTCGACGATGCCTTCGCCAGCGGCGGCTCGAAGGGTTACGACCACAAGGCCATGGGTATCACCGCGCGCGGGGCCTGGCTCTCGGTCCGCCGCCATTTCCTCGAACTCGGCGTCGACGTGCAGACCCAGCCGATCCGCGTGGCCGGTTGCGGCGACATGTCGGGCGACGTGTTCGGCAACGGCATGCTGCTGTCGAAGGCGCTGAAGGTCGTCGCAGCGTTCGACCACCGCCACGTCTTCCTCGATCCCGATCCCGACCCGGCGCGCAGTTGGGAAGAGCGCAACCGCATGTTCGCGCTGCCCCGCTCCAGCTGGGACGATTACGACAAGACCCTGATTTCCAAGGGCGGCGGCGTATTCCCCCGCTCGATGAAGGCGATCCCGCTCTCGCCCGAAGTGCAGGCCATGCTTGGGCTGGACGTCGCCGAGACCGATCCCGAAACCCTCATCTCGGCGATCCTGCGCAGCAGCGTCGACCTGCTCTGGTTCGGCGGCATCGGCACCTACGTGAGGGCCTCAACGCAGAACAACGTCGATGTCGGCGACCCGTCCAACGATTCCGTCCGCGTCTCGGCCAACGAGGTCCGTGCCAAGGTCATCGGCGAAGGCGCCAACCTCGGCACCACCCAAGCCGCGCGTATCGAGTTCTCGCTGCACGGTGGCCGTATCAACACCGACTTCATCGACAACTCCGCCGGCGTCGATTGCTCGGACAACGAGGTCAACATCAAGATCGCCCTCGCCGCCGCCAAGCGCTCGGGCAAGCTGACCGAAGACGCCCGCGTCGAACTGCTCGCCGCGATGACCGACGAGGTCGCCCACCTCGTGCTCGAGGACAATCGCCTGCAGGCGCTGGCCCTGTCCATCGCCGAACGCGGCGGCGCCCCCGCCATGCCGGCATGGTCGCGCCTGATCGACGTGCTCGAGGAAGGCGGCGACCTCGATCGCAAGACCGAAGGCCTCGCCGGTGCCGAAGACCTCGCCCGCCGCGCTGCCGCAGGGCAGGGCCTCACCCGCCCCGAACTCGCCGTGCTGCTTTCCAGTAGCAAGCTCGTGCTCCAGCGCGCGCTGGAAGAGAGCACCGTGGTCGATGATCCCGTGCTCGAAGAGGAACTCGTCGCCGCCTTCCCGCCGCAGATGCGGGAGGCCTACGAAACCGAGATCGTCCACCACCGCCTGCGCCGCGAGATCATCGCCACCAAGCTCGCCAACCGCATCATCAACCGCATGGGCCCGGTGATCCCGTTCGAACTGTGCGAGGAAGAGGGCGTCTCGCTGGCGCAAGTCGCCGCCGCCTTCGTCGCGGCAGAGCGACTGCTTGATCTGCGCAATACCTGGGACCTGCTCGACACCGCAGACATGCCAGAAACTCTGCGCCTCGACCTGTTCGACCGCATCGCCCAAGGCCTGCGCGGCCATGTCGCCGACGTCCTGCGCGCCGGTCGCGGCACGCAATCGCCCGACGCCCTGATCGAGGACCTGTTCGGCGGCGTCGCCCTGCTCTCGCACACCACTGCAGACCTGCTGCGCGGTGCGGCGCAGGCACAGGCGCGCCGCATGGCCGACGATCTCGCCACCAGCGGCGTCCCCGCCGAAATCGCATCGCGGCTCGTCCACCTCTACGACATGGACGGCGCCATCGGCCTCGCCCATCTCGCCGGAGAGCTCAATGTCGATGCCGCCGCACTGACCGGTGCCTTCGCCGATCTCGGCGCAGCACTCGGTATCGACTGGGCGCAACAGGCCGCACGCCGCATGAATCCGTCCGATCCGTGGGAGCGCCTGCTTGTCGCCGGGCTTGCCCGCGATTTCCAGCAGATGCGCCTCGATTTCCTCGCGCGGTCGAAGGGCGGCTCGCCCGATGCCTTCGTCAGCGAATGGCTCTCGGCGAATGCGGTGGCCGTGCGCCAGTTCCGCAGCCTCGTCGCCCGCGCGCAGGCTGCACCGGCAGTGGCTCCGGCCATGCTCGCGCAAGTCGCCAGCCAAGCGAGGACCCTGCTCGGCCGCTGAACCCTCTGGCCGCCATTGCCCAAGCGGCATCATGGTATATACAGCGGAACATAGCTTGTTCCGGAACCATGATGCCGCCGATTCTGCGCCGCGCCTTCCTCGCCCTGCTGCTCGCGCTCGGCCCGGCCACCCCGGCGCTGGCGCAGGACAAAGGCCCGCTGGTCCTCGCCGCCGCCAGCCTGCAGGAAGCGATGACTGACGCCGCGACTGCATGGGCGCGCAAAGGCCATCCCCGCCCGGTCCTTTCCTTCGCCGCCTCATCCGCGCTGGCGCGTCAGGCCGAGGCTGGCGCCCGCGCCGATCTCTTCGCGTCTGCCGATGAAGAGTGGATGGATTACCTTCAGCGCAAGTCCCTGCTCAAGCTTGGCACCCGCGCCCGCCTCACCGAAAACCGGCTGGTCCTCATCGCGCCTGCGCAAAGCCGCGTGAACCTGCGGACCACCCGCAACTTCGCATTGGCCAAGGCGCTGGGCACCGGTCGCCTCGCCATGGCCGATCCCGCTGCTGTCCCTGCCGGTCGCTACGGGCGCGAGGCGCTCACCAAGCTGGGAGTCTGGACCACCGTCGCGGGCAAGGTCGCCGCCGCCGAGAACGTCCGCGCCGCCCTCGCGCTGGTCGAACGCGGCGCCGCTCCCCTCGGCATCGTCTACGCCACCGACGCCATGGCCTCGCGCGCCGTCCGCGTCATCGGCACGTTCCCCGCCGCCAGCCACCAGCCGATCACTTACCCGGTCGCCCTCCTCGCCAGTTCACGCCATCGCGACGCAGAAGCCTTCCGCCGCTTCCTGATCTCCCGCGAAGGCCGCGCCATCTTCCTCAAGCGCGGGTTCGGGCAGCGCTGATGACCGCCGAGGAGTGGGAGATCGTCCGGCTTTCGCTCAAGGTCGGTGCCGTCGCGGTCGCTGCCTGCCTGCCTGTCGCTTTCGCGCTGGCATGGGCGCTGGCGCGGGGGCGCTTCCCCGGCAAGGTCCTGCTCGATGCGCTGATCCACTTGCCGCTGGTCCTCCCGCCGGTCGTGACCGGCTGGCTCCTGCTCCTCGCCTTCGGCCCGCAAGGCCCCGCCGGAGCATGGCTCGATGGCACCCTCGGCCTCACCTTCATGTTCCGCTGGACCGGCGCCGCGCTCGCCGCCGCCGTCATGGCCCTGCCGCTGATGGTCCGTGCCATGCGCCTGTCGATCGAAGCGGTCGACCAGCGCCTCGAAGTCGCCGCCATGACCCTTGGCGCCTCGCGCTGGCGCACTTTCCGCACGATCACCGTCCCGCTCGCGCTGCCGGGCGTGATTGCCGGAACCGTGCTCGGCTTCGCCCGCTCGCTCGGCGAATTCGGCGCGACGATCACCTTCGTCAGCAATATCCCCGGCGAAACCCAGACCCTGCCACTCGCGATCTACAGTGCCTTGCAGATCCCCGGTGGCGAAAGCGCAGTCACTCGCCTTGCCATGATCTCGGTCCTTCTCTCGCTGGCGGCGCTGGTCATCTCCGAAGTCCTCGCCCGTCGCATGGGCAGGAGCGCCCATGTCCTTTGAGGTCACCGTCTCGCGCAAGCTAGGCGATACGCACATCGCCTGCAGCTTCGCCGCGCCCCCCGGCCTCACTGCGCTGTTCGGCCCCTCGGGCGCAGGCAAGACCTCGATCCTCAACATGGTCTCCGGCCTGCTGAGGCCGAATCAGGGCCGCATCGCCGTCGGCGGCGAAGTCCTGTTCGACAGCGCCGCCGGAATGGACATGCCCGTCCAGCAACGCCGCTCCGGCTATGTGTTTCAGGACGCACGGCTATTCCCCCACCTGCGCGTCCGCGCCAACCTCGCCTATGGCGCGCGCCACGGTGGCGTGATGTCACAAGCCGAAGTGGTCGACTTCCTTGGCATCGCCCACCTGCTTCACCGCTGGCCGCGCACCCTCTCGGGCGGTGAGGCGCAACGCGTCGCCATCGGCCGCGCCCTCCTCTCCAACCCCCGCTTCCTGCTGATGGACGAACCCCTCGCCTCGCTTGACCGCGCCCGCCGCGAAGAGGTCATGCGCGTCATCGAGCGCCTGCGCGACGAGATGCGCCTGCCCATCCTCTATGTAAGCCACGATCGCGCCGAGGTCGAACGCCTCGCCGCCACCATTGTCGAGATCTGACCGCTACTTCGGCAGGCCCGCGATGATCGCGTGAAAGCCCTTCAGCGTTTCGTCGATCACCCCTTCCGGCTCCGGATTGGGGAAATGGCTCAGCTTCACGATCACCGTGTTGCTGGCGGGGTGAACGTAGATGAATTGCCCGGCCAGCCCCACGGCGGAATAGGCGCCCGGCTCGCTGTCCAGTTGCCAGGTCTGGAAGCCATAGCCCTTGCCGAGGCCGAGCGCCGCCGATGCCGCGAACGGGATCATCGTGGTCTGCTGCTTGACCCAGCTTTCGGGCACCACTTGCCGTCCGTTGGCCTTGCCCTTGTTCAGCAGCATCAGCCCCAGCCGCCCGAAGTCCCGCAACCGCGCGTTGTAGCCCATGCCCGAAAGCTCGCGCCCTACCCCTTGCGGCCCGTCGGCGATCCAGAAGCCATCCGCTTCCGCACCCAGCGGCTGCCACAGGCGGCGGCTCATGTATGACGCCAGCTTCTCGCCCGTGGCGCTTTCCACCACCCAGCCGAGCACTGCGGTGTCGAGCGTGGCATAGTTGAAGCGGCTGCCTGGCTCCACGGCCTTGGCGATGGTCCTTGCGCGGTCGGCAAAGCGCTCCTTGTTGGCGACGATGGCGTTCATGTGGATTAGCGCGGCAAGGCTCGGCTTTTCGCCGAAGTCGTAGCGCTCCTCGTAAGCCACGCCCGAGCGCATCTGCAGCAAGTGGCGGATCGAGACGCCCTCGTAGCCGCCGCCCTTCAGTTCGGGCACGTACTTGCTCACCGGATCGTCGATCGAGGCAATCTTGCCGTCCTGAACCGCAAGGCCGACCAGCAGCGCGGTGATCGTCTTGGCCATCGAGAACGAGATGAAACGATCTTCAGGGGTCGTCCGGTTGCGATAGTCCTCGAACACTATCCGGCCATCGTGGATCACCAGCAGCGCATTGGTATAGGTCCGCCGCGCCCAGTTGTCGTAATCGGCGGGCATGGTGGCCTTCGCACCTTGCAGCAGAGGCCAGGCCATCTTGCCCTTGGCCACAGTCCGCGTCTCGAAAATCTGCGCGGAGTTGCGGAAGTTGAAGCTGTTGATGCCGTCGTCCAGCCAGTGCTGCCGCATCGAGATGACCGGGTCGGGCGGCGTCTGAACCGGTTCGTCTGCCGCTACCGACATCGGAGCGAGGGTAGCCACGGCCAGCAGTGCCGCGATTGCCGTTCTTGCGCGCATCTTTGTCTCCACTCCCGTCGAGCGATCTTACGTCGCCCATGTGTTATATTGCATAGCATAATCCGCAATGGCCGCTTTCGGCAAGAGTGGCCTTGTAGGGATGGTCTTTTTCGATTGCGTCAGTTGACGCCGGGACGCTTTTGTCCAAACGGCAGGCGCAAGGCAGAGGGATTCGAAGGGTCACCGGATGGAACACGCAGACGTCATCATCGTGGGTGCAGGCCATGGCGGCGCGCAGGCGGCCATCGCACTGCGCCAGAACGGTTTCGAAGGCCGCATTCTGGTGATCGGGCGCGAGCCCGAGATCCCTTACGAGCGTCCGCCGCTGTCGAAGGAATACCTCGCCCGCGACAAGACCTTCGATCGCATCTGCATCCGCCCCGCCCAGTTCTGGGAGGACAAGGCGGTCGAGATGAAGCTCGGCGCCGAAGTCGTCTCGCTCGATCCCGCCGCGCACACCGTCAAGCTCGGTGACGGCAGCGAGATCGGCTACGGCAAGCTGATCTGGGCGACCGGCGGCGATCCGCGCCGCCTGTCATGCATGGGCGCGGACCTCGCCGGTGTTCATGCGGTGCGCACCAAGGAGGACGCTGATCGCCTGATGAGCGAACTCGATGCCGGAGCCAAGCGCGCCGTGGTCATCGGCGGCGGCTACATCGGCCTCGAAGCAGCAGCGGTGCTGACCAAGTTTGACGTTCACGTGACCCTGCTCGAAGCCCTGCCGCGCGTGCTGGCGCGCGTTGCCGGTGAAGCGCTGTCCGAGTTCTATCAGGCCGAACACCGCGCCCACGGCGTCGATCTGCGCACCGGCGCGGCGATGGACTGCATCGAAGGCGATGGCACCAAGGTGACCGGGGTGAAGATGCAGGACGGCTCCGTGCTCCCCGCCGATATCGTCATTGTCGGCATCGGCATCATCCCCTGCGTCGGCCCGCTGCTCTCGGCTGGCGCTTCGGGTGGCAACGGCGTGGATGTCGACGAATTCTGCCGCACCTCGCTGCCCGATGTCTATGCCATCGGCGATTGCGCGGCCCATGCCAACGATTTCGCCGACGGCGCAGTGATCCGCCTCGAATCCGTCCAGAACGCCAACGATCAGGCGACCACCGCCGCCAAGGACATCTGCGGCGCTCCTGTGCCCTACAAGGCGACGCCATGGTTCTGGTCAAACCAGTATGACCTGCGCCTGCAGACCGTCGGCCTCTCCACCGGCCACGACAACGCCGTGCTGCGCGGCGATCCGGCGACGCGTTCGTTCTCGGTGGTCTACCTCAAGAACGGCAAGGTCATCGCGCTCGATTGCGTGAACATGGTCAAGGACTACGTGCAGGGCAAGAAACTGGTCGAAGCCCGCGCCCAGCTCTCGCCCGAGCAACTGGCCGACGCCAGCGTTCCGCTGAAGGAAATGGTGGCCTAAGCCAGCCGCTCCGCAGCCCAGCGTGCGGCATCTGCCACCGCTGGGTCAGGATCGCTGCGCAAGGCCTCAACCATTGGCAGCAGCGTCCGGTCTCCGCTGTTGCCGGCGGCGTAAAGACAGTTGCGCACCATCCGGTCCCGCCCGATCCGCTTGATCGGACTGCCGCTGAACACCTTGCGGAACGTTGCATCGTCCAGTGCCAGCAGCTCCGCCAGCTTCGGCGCGGTCAGTTCGGCGCGCGGCAGGAACGCGCGATTGGCCTGCGCCGCTTGCGCAAAGCTGTTCCACGGACAGGCGGCAAGGCAATCGTCGCAGCCGTAGATACGGTTGCCCAGGGCGGCCCGAAACTCCTCCGCCACCGGCCCCTTGTGCTCGATCGTCAGGTAGGAAATGCACCGCCGCGCATCGAGCTGATAAGGCTTGGGAAAAGCCATCGTGGGACAGGCCGTCTGGCATGCGGTGCATGACCCGCAGCGGTCGGCGTGCGGCGCATCGGGCGTCAACTCCAGCGTCGTATAGATCGCGCCGAGGAACAGCCAGGATCCGTGCGTCCGGCTGACCAGATTGGTATGCTTCCCCTGCCACCCGATCCCCGCCGCCTGCCCCAGCGGCTTTTCCATGACCGGCGCGGTATCGACGAAGACCTTGACCTCCGCTCCCGGCACCTCGGCCACCAGCCACCGCGCCAGCGCCTTGAGATTGCGCTTCACCACGTCGTGATAATCGCCGCCCTGCGCGTAGACCGAAATGCGCCCACGCTCCGGGTGCGCTTCCAGTGCGCGAGGGTCTGCCGCCGGGGCATAGCTCATCCCCAGCGCGATCACGCTCCTCGCTTCGGGCCAGAGCGACTGCGGGCCACGACGGTGATGGAGCCGCGTCTCCATCCACTCCATCGATCCGTGGCAACCATCGGCGATCCACTGCTCGAGTCGAGTCGCGCGGAGGGGGTCATCGCTGGCCGGCGCGATGCCGCAGGCGGCGAAGCCGAGGCGTAGCGCTTCTGCCTGCACTTTGCGCTCGAGAGTCAGGCCTTCGTTGCCAGGAGTTGCCCCTCTGCCCCCGGGAGTTGCCTCTCTGCCTCGAAGAGTTGGACTTGCGTTAACCACACTTGCTGCCCTGCTCGTTCATCGCCTATCGCTAGGGCAATGACCCATGAAGATCGAGCTAGGGGAATGGCCGGTGACTGGCAACGCGGTTGACAGCACCGGGGTGGAACTCGCCATCGAGGCGCGCGGGCTGGTCAAGCGGTTCGACGGTTTCACCGCCGTCGATGGCGTCGACATATCGGTGCCAAAGGGTGCGATCTACGGCATTCTCGGGCCCAATGGCGCGGGCAAGACCACCACGCTGCGCATGCTGCTCGGCATCATCGATCCCGACGCCGGATACCGCCGCGTGCTGGGCCACGAACGCCCGACCGATGTCGCCCGCCGCATCGGCTACCTGCCCGAGGAGCGCGGCCTCTACCCGGCAATGAAGGCTTACGAAGCCATCGGCTTCCTCGCCGCGCTGCGCGGCGTGCCGCTCAAGGAAGGTCGCCGCCGCGGGCGGGAATTGCTGGAAGAACATGGGCTTGGCTACGCGGCTGACCGCCAGATCCGCCAGATGTCGAAGGGCATGGCGCAGACCGTGCAGCTGCTTGGCACGCTGGTCCACAAGCCGGACCTCGTCGTGTTCGACGAACCCTTCTCCGGCCTCGACGCGCTCAACCAGGGCAAGCTCGAACGCATGATCCGCGCGCTGGCGGCGGGTGGAACGACGGTGATCTTCTCGACCCACGTCATCGCCCATGCCGAGCGTCTGTGCGATCAGGTGGCGATTATCGCCGGGGGCAAGGTGCCCTTCGCCGGGCCGGTCGATCTCGCCCGCGATCGCCTGCGCCCGCAAGTCCGGCTCGAAACCCGGGCACAGGACGGACCGTGGCGCGCCGCGCTTCCCGCAGACGTGCGCCACGAAGGCGCGTTCTGGCACTTCACCCTGCCCGAAACCGGCGTCGAACCGCTGTTGCGCGCGCTGATCGAAGGCGATGCCGGCATCCTCAGCCTCTCGATCGAGCGGGCAGGGCTGCACGACGCCTTCGTCGCCATTGCAGGCGAGGCGGCGGCCAAGGCGCTCGAGGATGGCGAAGGAGAAGAGCGGTGAGCGGATTTGCCGAAAAGCTGCGCGCTGCGCTGGTCATCGCCCGGCGCGATTTCGTCGCGGTGGTTTTCTCCAAGACTTTCATCTTCTTCCTGATCGGCCCGGCGTTCCCGCTGATCGTCGGCGGGCTTGCCGGCAACATCGGCGCCAAGGTCCAGCAGAACGTCGAGCGGCCGACCATCGGGCTTGCCATGAGCGCCGAGGACAACAAGCGCATGATGGCCGCGCGCGAAGAGTTGCAGGGGCGGATGGCCGGGGGCCTGCCCGACATGTTCGAACTCGCCACTCCTGTCGCTGGCAAACCCTTCGACGCCAAGGCGGCGCTGGCCGATGGCTCTCGCGAGGTCACTGCCGTGGTCGGCGGGACGCTCGCCAAGCCGACGCTGACGGCCACCGCCGACCGCGCTCGCCAATGGGTCGGCCTCGTCTCCAACCTCGCCGCCCGCGCCCGGGCCGATACGCCGACGGCCTATCCCGACGTGCAGGTTGAAGAGGTCAACACCTCGATCGCCAAGGTCCGCACCGGACAGGTCTACACTGCCCAAGGCGCACAAGTGCTGCTGTTCCTGCTGACGATGCTGCTGGCGGGCATGGTCCTGTCCAACCTTGTCGAGGAAAAGGGCAACAAGATCATCGAGGTACTGGCAGCAGCGATCCCGATGGATGCGATGTTCATGGGCAAGCTCTTTGCGATGCTCGCGGTCAGCCTCGTCGGCATAGCGGTGTGGGGAACGGCAATCGGCACCATCGTGCTGATGGGCGCGAAGAGCATGCCCGCGCTGTCGACGCCCGCTGTCGGCTGGCCCTTGTTCCTGATCCTCGGCTTCCTCTACTTCGCCATGGCCTATCTGCTGATGGGATCGCTGTTCCTGTCGATCGGCGGCATGGCAGCAACGGTGCGCGAAGTGCAGACGCTGTCTATGCCGGTCTCGATGTTCCAGCTCATGGTGTTCTTCTTCTCGAGCTACGCGCTGACGATGCCGGGCTCGTGGGTCGAATGGCTCTCGGTGATCTTCCCGGTCAGCTCGCCCTACGCGATGCTGGCGCGCGCGGCGCAGGAACCTGCCGTCTGGCCACATATCGTGGCGCTGCTGTGGCAGGCGTTCTGGGTGGTGGTGATCGTGCGGGCAGGGGCGCAGTTGTTCCGCCGGACGGTGATGAAGTCCGGCCCGGCGCGCGGCAAGACGAAGCGGGGCCTGTTCCGGCGCAAAGCTTATTGACATCAATGTAGGTTGTGGCAAGCTGCCAGAGTGAAAAGGACCGCGCGGGCAACGCGCGGCCTTTCCGGAGGATAGCCATGGCCACGCAGCTTGCACCCGAAGCCCCGCAGTTCACCTACCGCAGTTCCCCCACCGCGATCGAGGCGTTCACCGCCTGGCTCAAGGACAATCCGCAGGGCGCTCCGGCGCATACCCACAAGTGGGACGTCAGCCGCTCCGACATATATGTCGAGGATCGCTGGCAGCCGATCTTCGCCGAGATGCGCCGCGAAGCACCGGTGAACTTCATCCCCGAATCGCCCTACGGGGCCTACTGGAACGTGGTGAACCACAAGGCGATCCAGCACGTCGAATCGCTGCCCGAACTGTTCTCCTCGTCGTGGCAGTACGGCGGCATCACCATTGGCGATCCCCCGGCCGACGTCGACCCGGCAGTCCTTGCCGAACGCCAGCTGCCGATGTTCATCGCGATGGACCGCCCAGAGCACACCGGCCAGCGTCGCACCGTGGCGCCCGCCTTCACCCCGGCCAAGATGGTCGAGATGGAGCGCGAGATCCGTCAGCGCACCGGAGAGGTCCTCGATTCGCTGCCGTGGGGCGAGAAGTTCGATTGGGTGGACAAGGTCTCGATCGAACTGACCACCGGCATGCTCGCCCTGCTGTTCGGCTTCCCCTGGCCGGACCGGCGCCTCCTGACGTTCTGGTCGGACTGGGCTGGTGACGTCGAACTGACCCTGGCCCGGGACCTCACCGACATGCGCTTCGGCTTCCTCGGCGAGATGGCGCACTACTTCCAGCGGCTGTGGGGCGAGCGCATGCGTTCGGAGCCTTCGGGCGATCTCATCTCGATGATGATTCACTCCGAGGCGATGAATCACATGAGCCCGCAGGAGTTCATGGGCAATCTCGTGCTGCTGATCGTCGGCGGCAACGACACCACGCGCAACACCATGTCGGGCATCGTCCACGCGCTCGACCAGTTCCCCGACCAGCGTGACCTGCTCGCGCGCGATCCCTCGCTGATCCCCAATGCGGTGCAGGAATGCATCCGCTACGTCACCCCGCTCGCCCACATGCGCCGCACTGCCACGGCTGACGCAGACCTGTTCGGCCAGCAGATCAAGGCAGGCGAGAAGCTGATCCTCTGGTACATCTCGGCCAACCGCGACGAGACCGTGTTCGAGAACCCCGACAAGCTCATCGTCGACCGCGACAATGCGCGCAGGCACCTGTCCTTCGGCTATGGCGTGCACCGCTGCGTCGGCGCGCGGCTTGCCGAGCTGCAACTGCGCATCCTGCTTGAGGAAATGCACGAACGGCGGATGCAGGTGCGGGTGGCTGGCGAGGTCGAGCGCGTGCGCGCCAATTTCGTCCACGGATTCCGCAAGCTCGAGGTCGTGCTCGAAAGGCGGTAATCGCGCAGACAGGTAATGGTGCTATGACCTTCGTCACGATGGCGCAGGCAGGGCCGGGCTAGCAAGGCCCAAGTCCTGCCGGTGGGAATTCCGCCCCCCGAGGTAACACCCTCTCACCCATCGGCAGGACACCGGAAGGTTTGCAGATGATCGCCACCCGCCGCCGCTTTGTTGCATTTCTCGCCGCAGGTTCGGTCCTGCCCTTTGCCAGTGCCTGCAGTGCCAAGCCGGCGGCCAAGGGCACGTTCCCGATCATGAAGAGCGAGGCCGAATGGCGCCGCGTTCTGACGCCGGAGCAGTTCTACATCCTGCGCGAGGAAGGTACCGAGCGCCCGTTCACCTCGCCGCTGCTGAAGGAACACCGCAAGGGCACCTTCGTCTGCGCCGCCGATGGCAACGCGCTGTTCTCCTCCACCACCAAGTTCGACAGCGGCACCGGCTGGCCGAGCTTCTGGAAGCCGCTGCCCAAGGGCGTGGCGACCAGCACCGACCGCAGCCTCGGCATGTCACGCACCGAAGTGCACTGCACGCAGTGTGGCGGCCATCTCGGCCATGTTTTCGACGATGGTCCTGCGCCCACCGGCCTGCGCTATTGCATCAATGGCGACGCGCTGAAGTTCCGGCCTGCCTGACATCATCTGGCCTGACCCTTTGTTGTTGTCGGTTGCGGTTGCAGGTTGACCGCAGGCAAAGATGTGCCAACGCGCCTGCGTGCGCAAAGTCCTGGCCTTTCTCCTGCTGCTGCTTCCGCTGCTCTGGCTGAGCTGGACGGGGCCGAGGCCCAATCCCAATCTCGGCACGGGCAAAGTGCTGGTCGAGGACATCCTGGCGGAGGTCCCCGCTGCCGAACGCGCCGGTCTGGCGCCGTTCGCGATCGAGGGGCTGTGGCGAATCAGTGGCACGGACCGCTTCTTCGGTGGCTATTCTGCGCTGGTGCAATCGCGCTCCGGCGGATTCCTTGCCATCAGCGATCGTAACCGCGTCCTTTCGCTTCCCTTGCCGCCGCGCACGGGGTGGAGCTTGCCCAAGGTCCAGCGGGCCGTGTCGTTGCGCCTGGCCGACGGCCGCTACTTCGGCTTCGATGTCGAATCCGCCGTCCGCGATCCTGACGGTGCCTTGTGGCTAGGTCTGGAGGACAATCGCAACGTGGTGCGGGTCGACACGCGTCTCGGCAAGGCGCGGCTGCTGGAAGTACCCGAGATCGCGGACTGGCCGCGCAACGGTGGCACGGAAGCCATGGCGCGGTTGCCAGATGGTCGCTGGGCGATGCTGTGCGAATCCTGCGGGACAGGACGCGGCGGGCTGCATCTGGGCCTGATCTTTCCGGGCCATCCCGGCGAGACCAAGGGGCAACCCTTCGGCGTGATCGTCCCGCCCGGCTTCGATCCGGTCGATGCCGTGGCGCTGCCAGATGGCCGCCTGCTCCTGCTTGTCCGCCGCTTTGCCTTCCTGCTGCCGCACTTCGAGGCGCGGCTGGTGCTAGCCGATTTGCGGCGGCTTGATCCCACGCGTCCGCTGCGGACACAGCAACTTGCGACGCTCGACGGACCCTATTTGCGTGAGAACTGGGAAGGGATGACGCTGGTGCCTGAGGGCAAGGGCCATGCGCTCTGGCTGATCACCGATGCCAACGATTCGGCTTTTCAGGAAACGCGGCTGATGAAGCTGCGTCTTCCGGAGAGATTCTGACCGACGCAACAAAAGCCCCCGATCCGCAAGGGATGGGGGCCTTCGATGTTTCGTCCCTTGCGGGCAGAAGATTAGGCGGCGTTCGCCTTGACCAGCTCGCGCTTCACCTTGAGGGCGCGCGTCGAAAGCTTGGTGTCCGACTGCTTGAGCAGCCAGTTGTCGAGACCGCCGTTGTGCTCGACCGAACGCAGACCGTGCGTCGAAACGCGGAACTTGAAGCTGCGCTCCAGCTTTTCGCTCATCAGCGTGACGTTCTGCAGGTTGGGCAGGAACAGACGCTTGGTCTTGTTGTTGGCGTGGCTTACGTTGTGACCGACTTGGCGGCCCTTACCGGTCAGTTCGCAGATACGCGACATGGCTGAAATCTCGCTTGTGTTCGATAATACCTATCGGGAAGGCGCGGCTCTTATCGATTCACGGAGCGAAGTCAAGGATTCGCGTTTGATGTCTAGGCCGGATCGCCGCATTCGCGTCGATCCTGACACGGCACCGGCCCGCTCCCCCGCCCGGCCACCCATTCAGGATACTCTCGTGGGTGGCCGGGCGGGGGAGCGGACCGGTGCCGCCGCCATTCGCCTTGCGAATGGCCAGCAAACGAATATGCCGTAGGCATGACCCGCTGGCCTCTTCCCGAACCGATGCGACTGGCCTTTGAAGAAGCCCAGTTCGCTGCGGATGCGGGCGAAGTGCCCATCGGCGCGGTGATCGTCAAGGACGGAAAGGTCATCGCCGCTGCCCACAATCAGCCGCGAAAGCTGTGCGACCCGACCGCTCATGCCGAGGTGCTGGCGATTCGCGCAGCCGCTGGGGCGCTGGGGCAGGAGCGGCTTGAAGGTTGCGACCTGTGGGTCAGCCTTGAGCCTTGCGCGATGTGTGCCGGCGCCATTGCCCATGCCCGCATTGCCCGCGTCTATTATGCCGCCAGCGATCCCAAGGGTGGCGCGGTGGAGCATGGCGCGCGGGTATTCGAACAGCCGACCTGCCTGCACCGGCCCGAAGTCTATTCCGGCATGGGTGAGGATGAGGCAGCGGAGATGTTGCGGCAGTTCTTCCGGGAACGGCGCTAGAAAGAGCGCCAGATCTTCACCGGCACCGTGTCCGGTGGCCCGCCGTTGCCGATCGGGCATCGCACCGGCTTGAGCTTGCGCGAATGGCACAAGTGTACCTCTCGCAGCCAGCCATCGCGGCCGAGCAGCAGGCGAATCATCTCGGGCCTGAGGCGCGGATTGGCGATGACCAGCGCCTGCTTGACCTTGCCGACATCCAGTCCCTCGGTGCGCGAGAGGCGCGCCATGTCGGGGAACTCCAGGCTCTGGAACAGCTCCCGCCCCTTGGCGAAGTAGTCCGCTGGACTGATCCCCATGCAGGTGCCGTGCTTGGCCCATTCGTGCATCATCAGGTCGGCCGAAGGGGTGGTGCAGAAGTTGCGGCGCAGGACTTGCGCATCGGGCAGCAGGCGGGAGGGGCAGTATTGCGGAAACTTGCCGCCCTTGCCATCCGGCCACAGACCATGCAGCACGAAGCCGAAGCGACCTTGCCGGCCCGAACACTGCGTGGCGTGGGCGGGATCGTCCTTGCGCGTGCGGCAGAACTCGGGCGACCAGCTTATCGCCAGCGTGTAGCCGGTCGTCGGCACCACGCGGGGCGGCGCATCGGGCGCGGGCAGGGGCGGCACGCTGATCTGCGGCGGCACCTGGCATTGCCAGCCCTGGGCGAGGGCGGGGGTGCCCGCCAATGCCGCCAGCGCCGCGAGCCAGCGCACGGTCAGTCTGCCTTGTCCTGCTTCAGCCACGCCGTCGACGCGGGCAGGAACATCAGCACGCCCGCGGCCAGCATCAGCAGGATCGCCAGCGTCGAGAAGATCGCGAAGGGAATGCCGATCATTGTGGCGACGGCGGGGATGCCACCGAGTCCGATCAGGTCCAGCGCGATCACGACCAGCAGAAACCAGCGCGCAATGGCGAACTTCCCGCGCGATATGGCGAGCGCCAGACCGACGGCGACCAGCATGTTGGCAAAGGGACCGACCAGCAACTGGTTGCGTTCGATCTCCAGCGCTGCCGCCATGGCACCGGCATTGGCGACGATGTTGACGATGCGGATCAGCTGGCTGGCGATCACGCTCGCTTCGAAGGCGCGGATGGTGGCGGGGCGCATCACGGGTTCCGTTCAGGCAATTGGCGTGAAGTCGAGGCCGATGTCGGCGGCAGGCGCGCTCTGGGTCAAGCGGCCGACCGAGACGTAATCCACGCCCGAGGCCGCAATCGCGCCGATGGTATCGAGCCGCACGCCACCCGAGGCCTCGCAGGGGACGCGGCCTGCAACGAGCGCAACGGCCTCGCGCAGCATGTCCGGCCCCATGTTGTCGAGCAGCAGGCGCGTCGCCCCGGCATCGAGGGCGGGCATGATCTGGTCGATGTGGTCGACCTCGCAGATCACGTCCTTCACCCCGGCAGAAAGCGCACGGCGCACGGCCTCGGCCACGCCGCCCGCGACAAGGACGTGGTTGTCCTTGATCATCGCCGCGTCCCACAGGCCCATGCGGTGATTGGTGCCACCGCCGGTGCGCACGGCATACTTTTCGAGATGGCGCAGGCCCGGGATGGTCTTGCGGGTGTCGAGCAGCTTTGCCGTCGTGTCACCCTTCGCATCGACATATTGCCGCGTCAGCGTGGCCACGCCGCTAAGGTGCTGCACCGTGTTCAGCGCGCTGCGCTCGCCCGTCAGCATGGCGCGGGCATTGCCCTCAAGCCGCATCAGGTCAGAGCCCGGCGCAACCCGTGCGCCTTCCTCGACCAGAATCTCGATCTTCATGTCCGGATCGAGCGCGCGGAAGAACGCGGCGGCTATCGGCAGCCCGCACACGGTGATCGCATCGCGGCTGTCCATCACGCCCGAAAAGCGCGCGTCGGCGGGGATCACGCTCTCGCTGGTCACGTCATGCCCGCCGCCGGGCAGGCCTTCACCCAGATCCTCGGCAAGCGTAGCGGCGACGAAGGCTTCCAGATCGAAGCCGGGAATGGAAAAGCTGCTCATGCAGGGCCCAATACCATTCCCGGCCTCTCTGTCGAGTTCAGTGAACGAACCGCGCCACCACGTCGCGGTAGGATCGCGACACCTTCACCTCGGCGCCGCTTTCGAGAACGAGGAAGCATTCGCCATTGGTGTGCGGCTTGACCTGACGCACCTGATCGAGGTTGACGATCTTGGACCGATGCACGCGCTGGAACACGCGCGGATCGAGGCGGCGCTCGAGGTCCTTCATCGTTTCGCGCAGGATCAGCGAATTGTCGCCGGTGTAGATGCACATGTAGTCGCCGGCGGCCTCGATGCGCTCGATCGTGTCGACATCGACGCGGAAGATCTTGCCGCGGTCCTTGATGTTGATGAGCTTCTCGAAGCGGCCTGCCACCGGCTCGCCCTCGTCCTCGATCTCGGGCAGGGCGTCGGGGGCGACTTCGGCGAGCACGTTCTTGAGCTTGTCCGCCTCTTCGCGGCTGCGCTTTTCCGAAAGACGCGTACGCGCGCGGTCAAGCGCGTCGGCGAGGCGGTCTTCCTCGACCGGCTTGAGCAGATAGTCGACCGCATTGGCTTCGAACGCCTTGATCGCGTGTTCGGAATAGGCGGTGACAAAGACGAACAGCGGCGGGTCGATTTCCATCACGCCCTTGACCACCGAGAAGCCGTCGAACCCCGGCATCTGGATGTCGCAGAACACGAGGTCGGGCTTTTCGGTCTTGATCTTGCGGATGGCCTCGCGCCCGTTCGAGCAGGTGTCGATCACCTTGACATCGGGGAAGGCCTGAAGGCGGAGCTGCAGCCCCTGGATGGCCAGTTTCTCGTCGTCGACGAGGATCGTGCGGATCGTCATGCGGTTCCCTTATGGATCACGTTGCGCCCCCGGAACGGTCCCCCCGTTGGAGTTTGCCTGATGGCAGGACGGGTAAAGTGGCAGTCGGTTCCCGAAATCATGCGCCAACTCCCGCCACCTTGCGGACGGGGATCGCCTGCACGGGTTCGGGCTTGGCCTCGAAAGGCAGTTCCAGCACCACCTGAAACCCCCCTTCCGGGCGGTTCGAGATGTCGAAGCGCTGGTTCTCGCCATAGGCCTGGACCAGACGATCGCGGATGTTGGCAAGACCGATCCCGGTGCTGTCACTGCTCACGCCGAACACGCTTGAAGGATCGGTGCCCGCTGGCAAGCCCGGTCCGGTGTCCGACACGGTGACCCGCAGCATCGGGCCGACGAGTTGCGCCTCCACCGTGATTTCCGCGCCGTATTCCATCGGGCTCACGGCATACTTGATCGCATTCTCGACCAGCGGCTGCAGCAGCAGCGAGGGCATCAATCCGTTGCGCACGGCATCGTCGATGCGGAATTCGGTGCGCAGCCGTTCCTCGAAGCGCATGCGCTCGATATCGAGATAGAGCTTCAGCGTCTCGATCTCCTGCGCCACGGTCACCCGCGCGGTCGGCTCGTTGACCAGCGTGTAGCGCAGGAACGACGACAGCCGCGAAAGCATCGCGTTGGCGGGCTCGGTCTGCTTGAGCAGGACGAGGGTCGAGATCGAATTCAGTGTGTTGAACAGGAAATGCGGATTGAGCTGATAGCGCAGCATGGCCAGCTGGGCGCTGGTCGCCTGCGCCTCGAGCCGCATCAGCTGGTCGTTCTGCTCTTCCACCTGCAGGAAGAAGTTGATCGCGTAGTACAGCCCGGTCCACGAGATCACGAGCGTCAGGTCAAGGTAGAACACGCCGACGAAAAGCTGGGCGAAACTGGCATCACCGCCCTGCCGGTAGAGGCTAATCACCCACGAATCGATGAAGGCATAGAGGCCGACTGCTACCGACATTGCCACGGCGGTCACGCCCCAGGTCACGATCGGGCGGCGGTTGATCAGCGCGCGGTAGATGACCGACAGGATCAGCGAGATCGAAAAGCCGGTGATCGTGGCGATGGCGACGATGACGAGGAACGACCACGGTTGCGCATTGGCGATCGACGACATCGCGCGCAGCAGCATCGCGCCGCCCCAGCCCATGAACTGCAGGCGCCAGAAGGCACGGTTCTTGTTGCCGAAGAACGGCGTGGGTCTGAACGGCAGCGCGGCCATGAAAAGGTTTGTAACCGTTAGCGGGAGGTTAGGCTAGCCCGCCTCAGCCCTTGCGTGCCGTATCGATGGCAGCCTGCAAATCTTCCTGCGGCACCGCGCCATGCACCAGCTGTTCGCCGATCACCCAGGCCGGGGTGCCGTTGATGCCAAGCTGGCGCGCCATCTGCAGGTTGCGCTTCAGCTCTTCGTCGACATCCGGCCGCGCAACGAAAGTCCGCGCTGCTGCCAGATCCACGCCCGCTGCCGTGGCGGCTGCGGTGATGCTCGCATCCGAAGGCCGGGCGCCTTCGAACATCGCCTTGTGATAGGCGGGATACTTGCCTTGCGCGGCCGCAGCCAGCGCCATCCGCGCGGCAGGCGCGCTTTCGGGGGCGATGATCGGCAGTTCGCGGACCACGACGCGCAAGTCCGGGTTCTTCGCGATCAGTGCTTCCAGCGCCTTCACGCTCTGCCGGCAATAGGTGCAGGCAAAATCGGTGAATTCGACCAGCGTGACCTTGCCATTGGGATTGCCGAGCACAGCGCCGGGGTAGGGCGTTTCCAGTGCCCCGCGCATCGGGCCGATCTGCGCCGCGGCCTCGCGCTGCTGCAGCCGCTCCATCGCCTCGGGCAGGACTTCGGGGTGTTCGAGAATGTAGGAGCGTACCAGCCCTTCGATCGCCGCGCGTTCCTTGCCGTCGATCCCGGCGCTGGCGAGCGAGGCTTCCAATTGCGGGTCTTCACCAGGCGCGCCATCGGCTTGCCGGTGTTCGTACCACCAGCCCGCAACGGCGCCTCCGGCAGCGAAAAGCAGGGCTACGGCGGCAAGAGCGCCAAGGCGGCGGGGCTGTGTATCCGACATTCTCTGGTGCCTAGCGCGATTTCTTCTGACGTTCCATCATCGCGCGGGCCGACATGGCGATGTCCTGCGCGCGCAACCAGTCGGGCGTGCCCTTGGGCAGCGCGGCTTCCGCGGCTTCCGCGCTGCGCACAGCCTCGCCCAGTTGCATGTTCATCAGCTGCTGTTCGGCACTGGCAAGCCGCGCCCGGGGGATGTCGCCCTTGGCCTCGTAGACGACGCCAAGCTGGTACCACGTGAAGGGATTGTCCTTGTCGCGCGCGGCTGAAGCCTTGAGCACCTTCTCCGCCTCGGCGAAATTGTCCTTGTCCTCGGTGGCGATCAGGGCGTGGCCGAAGGTCGTGGCGATCAGCGGCTCGTTGCTGGTCAGCTGCGTTGCCTTGCGCAAGGGGACGACGGCCTCTGCCGGCCTGCCCGATTCGAGCAGGATCTGGCCTTCGAGTTCGAGGAAGTAGGGATTGGTGGGGTCGGTCGCGATCAGCGCCTTGGTCTCGTCCAGCGCCTTGTCGACGAAGGCCTCCTTGTGGAAGGCATAGGCGCGGGCATAGCGCGCAGGCACGTCGGTCAGGTACTCAGGGTAGGCCCGCAGCGTATCCTGCGGCTCGGCGAGGTAGCCATAGAGCTTGGCCTTCACCCGCAGGAACCGGGCCTGCAATTCTGCCGGCGGCGGCGTGTTCCACGCCGGGTCCTTTTCATAGACGTCCTGCAGCGTGGTGAGACGGTCAGCCGTCATCGGGTGGGTGCTGTAGAACTCGGCATCGGGATTGCTGCGGCGGCTGAAGCCATAGCGGAATTCCTGGTTCTGCAGCTTCTTGAAGAACTCCAGCGAGCCGCGCCCGGAAATCCCGGCGTCCGAAAGGAACTTCGCGCCCGCCGCGTCTGCGGAGCTTTCCTGCGCACGGCTGAAGGCGAGGAACTTGCCCAGCGCGGCCTGCTGCCCGGCCATGAACACGCCCAGCGCGGCATCGGGAGAACCCGCCGCCGCCGCCAGCCCGCCGAGCAACAGCGAGAGCACGGTGATCCCGGTCGCGGGCTTCAGGCCCTCGTCATAGCGGATGATGTGGCCGCCGGTGATGTGGCCGAGTTCGTGGGCGATCACGCCCTGCAGCTCGTTGACGTTGTCGGTCGCGCCGATCAGCCCCGAATGGATATAGATCGCCTGCCCGCCTGCCACGAAGGCGTTGATCGAGCCATCGTTGAGCAGCACGAGTTCTACCGCGTTGGGGTTGAACCCGGCTGCTTTGAAGATCGGTGCCGAGGCATCGCGGAACAGCGCCTCGGTTTCGGCGTCGCGCAGGACCGATTGCGCGGCGGCAGGCTGGATGCACAAGGAAAGCGCGGCGATGAGCGCCAGCAGTCGCTTGAAGAACAGGGCGGGGAGTCGGCGCGTCACGGTGCCGGGACTATCGACCCTGCGCCTGAACCGCAACTGAAGGTGCCGTCACCTTGGCGAGGAACGGCAGGACTGCATCAAGGCCGCGCGTGTCGCGCGAGAAGGGGCGGGCGAACATCATGATGATGCCCTCGTGGTTCACGCCTTCAAGCAGGACCGGCTCGGTGGCCGTGCCTGCCTCGGTCATGCGCCGGGCCAGCGCCCTGGAATTGCGCGGCTTGACCCGCGTATCGGCGTCACCCGTCACCAGCAGCAACGGCGGGGCATCGTTGCGCGCGAAGTTGACCGGCTGGGTCATCGAAGGATCGGGTGCATCGCCGAAGCTGTGGATCGTCGCGGGCGTGTCGAAAGGCAGGAAATCGAATGGTCCCGCCAGCGAAACAGTGCCTCGGATAACTCCGGTATCGAGTCCCACGCCCAGCAGCCACTGCGGATCGAGCGAGAGCATGACGACGTTGTAGGCCCCCGCCGAATGCCCCATCAGCGCCATCCGTGCGGGATCTCCGCCAAGCTTCGCCGCATTGTCCTGCACCCAGCGCAGCGCCGCGGCGCCGTCCTGGAGCATCGCGGGATATTTCGCCTGCGGGTAAAGCCGGTAGCCTGCCAGCACGACCGCGTAGCCTTGCGCGCAGAAAGTCCGCGCAATGAAGCGGTAGTCGTGCGGATCGCCGCTCGACCAGCCGCCGCCGTGGACGAACACCACGATCGGCAGCGCGCCCTTGGCGCCCTGCGGCACGAACATCTCGAGCTTCTGCGCCGGGTCCTTGCCGTAGCGCTCTGCTGCCACCAGCCGGATCGCGCCGTCGCCGCCGTTCAGCAGCTTGTCCGCGCCATCGAGCACGGCAACGGCGTTGTTCTGCATCGCATGGCGATAGGCAAGATAGCCGACCAGCCCCAGCAGGACGATGCACACCGCCGTCCAGCCGATCCACCCCATGCGCCGCTTGCCCTTGTCCGTCCGTGCCATGCGGCTCTGGCTAGCAGGCTGCCGCCATTGCGCAAGGCACCTGCAGGGGCAGGGTGTCAGCCGATAAGGTGGCGTGCCGCGCGCTCGAACAGGGCAGCGTCGTCATGCACTTCGCCCAGCGCGACGATCTCGCCGTTCTCCAGTCGCCGCACCACGACCAGCGCAAATTCGGCACCCTCGGGCGGAGCAATTTCGGTGACCTTGCGCGATGGCAGCGCCCGCAGCGATTGCGCGAGAGCTTCAGGCCCGCGCTTGGCCAGAGCCTTGCCCGCTTCCTCGCGGCGCAGGCGGCGCTCGGCGTTGATCACACCCTTGAGACCACCCGCAGCTTCCGAGAGATAGGCCGCCAGTTCACCGCGTCCCAGCCCGATGCGCTGGGCGTGGGTCAACGCGGTGGCATATTCGGTCAGGCGCGTCTTGTCGTAGTCCGCGCCGAACACGAGCTTGACCACAGGGGTCATCGGCGCGCGTTCCTGCATGGTCAGGCCTGCGTCTTCGAGCAGTTCGGCAAACTCTTCAGGCTCGGCCTGTGCGGCGAGGGCGAAGTCCCAGGCGCGACCGATCGCGGCGTAAAGCGCGCTGCGGGTGCGGTCCTCGCTCGAATTGGCGACCAGCGCCAGTTCGCGCGCCGAAGCGAGCCAATCAGCCAGGGCCTCGAGCTCGTTCTCTGCTGGCGCGCTGACGGGCAGCGGCAGGATATCGTCGTCGAGCCCGAAGGCCGGTTCCGGAAAGGCATCACCGTCCAGCGAGGCGGGACCATCGGCCCAGGCATCGGTCGGCTCGATTAGCGGACGGCGCGGCTGCGCCTTGATCGGCGCGGCATCCAGCGCCTGACCGATTTCCAGCAGCAGTTCGTCGGTCGTTGCCTGGTCGGCCAGTTCCTTCCAGTTGATCGCGCCCATGATGTAGTCGATGCGCGTGCCGTCAGACGAGAACGGCAGCAGGATGCCGCGATAGAGGATCGTGCGCCCGAAGTGGTTCACGAACTCGGCCTCGAAGCCGATCGGCGCCTGGTTGGCGATGATCTGCATGTAGTGGTCGGTGATGCGCGAGAGCAGCGAGCGGCCCGGCACCTGGCTCAAGCGTTCGATCGAGCTTTCCGTGCCGCATTCGTCGGCCAGCTTCGCGCCGAGGAAGGTGATCGCCGGATCCTCGATGCCTTCATCGAAGTGCAGGAGCACGAGGTTGTCGGCAAAGTCCGGGTAATGCCCGGCCAGCAGCGATGCGACCGGGGGGAAGGAGTGATCGCCCAGGAGGCCCGCCCAATAGTTGTAGGCGCGCACCTGCATGCGGCGTTCGTCCTGGCCGACGACCGGCGGCGGTTCGCTCGGCGCATCGTCCTCGAAACCGGAGAGGTCGAGTTCGGCCTCGGCGGCGTCACGATCAAATCCACGCAAAGTATCCATCAGGCTCACCTGGTCCCCTTAATGGGCACAGGTCTGGCGCAACTTCGTGAAGAAGTGCTTAAGTTGCGCCAGTGGAGCTTATGCGAGGTTAACGCGCAGCGATGGCGGCTGCTTTGGCCAGAAGCCGTTCGGCTTGGGTAAGGTGCAGTAATTCCGCCATTTTTCCGTTCACGCGCAGCGCGCCCTTGCCGGAATTGGCCGGGTCGGCAAAGGCCGCGACGATTGCTTCGGCTTCGGCGAGATCGGCCTGCGTCGGCGCAAACACGCGGTTGCAGACTTCGAGTTGCGCGGGGTGAATCAGCGTCTTGCCGTCAAAACCCGAATCGCGGGCCTGCACGCATTCGCCTTCCAGACGCACGGTGTCCTCGATCGCGTTGCACACGCCGTCGAGGATGACGAGGCCATTCGCCCGCGCGGCGAGCACCGCCATGGTCAGCACCGGCAGGAACGCCCCGCGCCCCGGCAACTGGGCAATGCCGCTGTCCTTGGCGAGGTCGTTGAGCCCGAGCACGAAGCCGGCAAGGCGCGTGGTCGCGGCGCAATCGGCAATCCGCTCCAGCGCCAGCACCGCGCGCGGCGTCTCGATCATCACCCACAGCGCAACGTCGGGCGCGAACCCGGCCGCGTCCATCGCTGCCGACAGGGCCTGAATGTCGGCGGCATCGTCAACCTTGGGCGCAAGCACTGCCTCGACCGGCGCCTGTGCCAGCGCCGCAATATCGTCATGCCCCCAAGGCGTCGACAGGCCGTTGATGCGCGCGACCAGACGGCGGTGCCCGAAGCCGCCCGCCTGTACCTCGGCAACCAGGGCAGCGCGCGCCTCGGCCTTGGCTTCCGGTGCTACCGCGTCTTCCAGATCGAGACACACCGCATCGCAATCGAGGTTGCGTGCCTTGGCCATCGCCCGGGCGTTGCTGGCGGGCATGTACAGGAGCGAGCGCAACGGGCGGGCGTCGGTCAATTCGGAAACCTCCGGCTTCAACTTCTCGGCGTGGGAACGGCGTCCAGCCGCCCCTCTTCGCGCGTCGGCATAGGCGCAAAAAAGTGCATGGCAAGTGAAAGCGCCAGCCACGCTGCAGCGGCATGAAGCGCGGTTGGGAGGCTGGCGATGTCCGCCACAGACCCCCACACCCAGGCGCCCAGCGCCATGCCGCCAAAGGTCACCGCCTGATATATCGACAGGCACCGCCCGAGGATGTCCTCCGGGCTGCGCAACTGCATGGCGACGTTGAGGCTGGTCATCGCGCTGGCCCAGCCCATCCCGCCGATGAAGGCCGCAAGCACGGCTACGGGTATGCCGGTGGCGGACGCCATCAGCAGCTGCGCGCAGGCGAAGATCAGCGTCGCCCCGGTCACCACCGACTCGCTGCCGAGACGCTGGCGTACCTTTGAAATCCAGAATGCGGTCACGATCGAACCGATGCCGAACCCGCCCAGCATCAGGCCGTAGTCAAGTTCGCTGCCCTTGAGCATGTCGCGCGCCACGCTTGGCATCAGGGCCTGCAATCCCGCCGCGCCGAAGCCGATGGCAAGGCCGCGCAGCAGCACCTTGCGGATCGGCGAGGACGAGACACAGAACCGTACGCCGCGCCCGATCGCCGCCAGCATCGGCTCGCGCATCGGCGGCAGCGATTCGGGCCGCCAGCGGGCCAGCACCACGATCATGCCAAGATAGCTGATCGCATTGAGGGCGAAGGCAAGACTGGTGTCCCACAGCGAAATCAGGATGCCACCGAGCGCCGGACCCACGCTGCGCGCCAGATTGAACGAGATCGCATTGAGCGAGATCGCCTGAGGCAAGTCCTGCCGCGCGACCTGCAGCCGCACCGAAGCTTGCCACGCCGGGCCGTTGAGCGCGGTACCCATGCCCACCATGAGCGTCAGCGCCAGTAGCGACCATGGCCCGACGTTCTCGGTATATGCCAAGACCGCCAGTACGGAGGACACGACAAGCATCCCCGTCTGCGCCGCCAGCATCACACGGCGACGGTCGTAATTGTCGGCAATCGCGCCGGCAAACATGCCCAGCAGCAGGATCGGGATCGTCGCCGAAGCCTGCACCAGCGCTACCATCAGGTGCGACGTCGTCAGTTCGGTCATCAGCCACGCCGCGCCGACCGACTGGATCATCGAGCCGATGTTGGAGAACAGGTTCGCCGTCCAGATCGCCCGGAATGCCGGATAGCGGAACGGCGCCAGAGAGGTTCCGTGGGCAGGCTTTGATTCGGCAGGCTTGACGGGGGCGACTGGCACTACAGGTATCGGACCTTCATTTTCATGCGGACAGACGTGCCGCCGGTAACGTCGAAGGCCGCCGCATCGAACTTTGGCGCCGACATTCTGACCGGCGCATCGCGCGAGAAGCCGAAGCCCTCCTTCGGCAGGAACAGCGTCTTGTCCATCTTCTTGTTCCCGTTCTCGTCATGCAGGAGGACGATGGCATAGCGGCCCGGCATCACGTCGCGGATCACCATCGGCCCCGGCTGGTCGGCGCGCATCGATGCGGTGCGGTGGGCGGGGTCCTTGTCGCAGCCTTCGGGGAACAGCCTGGGATTCGCGCTCATGCACAGCCACACCATGCCCTTGGCATTGCGCAGGCCGGTCACGTCAACCGTAATGCTGGTCGGTGCGGGTGCGTTGCCGGCGAGGAGGAGAGGCAGCAGGAGTGCAATGCGCTTCATGGTGCGGACAGTCCCTTGTCTGTGCCGCACAGCCGGTCCCACAGGCGGAAATAGAGACCGTAGTTGCAGCGGTATTGTTCATGGTGGCGATGGTGGTGGCTCGCGGTTATCAGCCAGTTCCCTGCTCCGGAATGAACGAGCCACTTCGGGAACATCTCCCAGCCCATGTGATTGGTCACGCCCATCACGGTCATCACCAGCAGCACCAGCCCCAGCATCCCGGCGTGGATCGGGATCACGAAGACCAGCGCAGGGATCAGCAGCGAGACGATGGCCGCCTCTACGGGATGGAAGTTCATCGCCGCCCAGGCTGTCGGCGGGCGGCTGGCATGGTGGATCGCATGGACGGCCCTGAACACCTTCGGGCGATGCATCCATCGGTGGGTCCAGTAGAACCAGGTGTCGTGGATGAAGAGGTAGAGCAGCAGCGAAACCGGCATCCACCACAAGGGGTAGGCAAGCGGATCAGTGTAGATCTTCGTCCACCCGCGCTGCTGCCAGCCCCACGCCACCACGCCTGCCGGCACGCCATAGATCGCCGCCGTGGCAAGGCTCCAGGTGATTTCGGAACGGATCTGCTTTTCCAGCCCCGCATAGTGGCCGGGCCGCACCTTGTGCGTGGCCCAGGCGAACATGCCGCTGGTGAGCAGGTAGCGCACCGCCACGATCACGGTCATGGCAATCGCCGAGGCTACAACGCTGTCCATCGCGAGGGTCTATGCCAAGGTTTCAAGCGAGAGGACAGCCCTGCCTTGGGGCAGGGCTGTTCCCGGACCCTCAGCTCGCGCGGCGAACCTTGTGCTTGTGCGCGCCCACGCCCGGCGCACCGCGCGGACGGAAGCGACGCGGCTTGCCCGCGTCCTCGCGCTCGCCACCGTTGAGCGTGGCTTCGAGCACCGGATTGCGCACCGGACCGCGATCGGCAGCACCGCCGTCACGACGCTCCTGACGCGGCGAGACGTCGCGCGGACGTCCATCACGGCCCTGCGCGCGGCCGCCATGGGCCTGGCTGTCGCGGCGCTGACCACCCCGGCCCTCGCCACCACGCCCCTGACCTTGGCTGCCACGGCCACTATTGCCACGCGCATCGCGGGCATCGCGGCGCGCATCCTGCTCCATTTCCGCAGGCTTGCGGCTGGGGGCGGGCAGCTTGGCGGCTTCGGCCATGAAGTTTTCGGGCAGGCCCAGCGTGTCGATCTTGACCCGCGTCAGCTTCTCGATGTCCTTGAGGTAGGGCTTCTCGTCCGGCGCGCAGAAGCTGATGGCGATGCCGTCAGCCCCGGCACGCGCGGTGCGGCCGATGCGATGGACGTACTGCTCGGGCACGTTGGGCAGTTCGAAGTTGAACACGTGGCTCACCCCCGAAACGTCGATCCCGCGCGCGGCGATGTCAGTGGCGACCAGCACCGGGCACGAACCCTGACGGAACGCCTCGAGCGCGGCGGTGCGCTGCGCCTGGCTCTTGTTGCCGTGGATGGCGCGGGCGTCGATCCCGGCGGAAGTCAAGTGGCGCACCACGCGGTCGGCACCGTGCTTGGTGCGGGTGAACACCAGCGCGCGGTCGAGCTCCTTCGAGGCCAGCAGCGCACGGATGCGCAGCGTGAGCAGCGCCTGCTTCTCGGCCTGGTTGATGAACGTAACGTACTGTTCGACGCGCTCGGCCGTGGTCGAGTTGGGGGCGACTTCGACGCGCACCGGATTGACGATGAACTGCTTGCCAAGGTCTTCGATCGCCTTGGGCATCGTTGCCGAGAAAAACAGGCTCTGGCGGGTCTTGGGCAGCAGGTTGGCCACGCGCTTCAGCGCATGGATGAAGCCCAGGTCCATCATCTGGTCGGCTTCGTCGAGCACGAAGATTTCGGTGCGGCCCAGCGTCAGTGCGCGCTGGTCGATCAGATCGAGCAGGCGGCCCGGCGTGGCGACAAGGATGTCGACGCCCGGCACCAGACGGCGGGCCTGCTTGCCCACCGGCACGCCGCCGAACACGCAATCGACCGACATGTTGAGATAGCGGGCATAGCCCTTCATGTTGTCGGCAATCTGCGCGGCCAGCTCACGCGTCGGCGAGAGCACCAGCATGCGGCACGAGGCCGGCTTGCGCGGCTGCGGATTGGCCGCCAGGCGGTGCAGCGAAGGCAGCGAGAACGCGGCGGTCTTGCCGGTGCCAGTCTGCGCGATGCCGAGCAGGTCGCGCCCCTGCAGCAGGGCGGGGATCGCCTGGCGCTGGATCGGCGTCGGGTCGTTGTAGCCCTTGGATTCAAGCGCACGAAGAATGGGTTCGGCAAGGCCGAGTTCGGAAAAATAGGACATGAATATGCTTTCGTCGGCGCATCGGCAGAATGCCGACGCGCGAGGGAGTTCGCTTGTGCGCACGCGCCAAGACGGCACGAGCGGGGTCGATCGTGCGACCCATGCGTGAAAGGGGAAGCGGGCGGGGCAATGACCGTTCGTCCGGGGCGGATTTCTGCTTCGAGAGCGAAATCTCACGCCAGCACCCGGATTGCAGCGGATTGTCCGCCGCCGGTCTTGCTGCGCTGCACATAGGGGGCACCTCCCGATAAGGCAAGGAAATTCGGGCAAAAGGCGGTTGCAAGGCGCCTTCCACCTCGCCAACGTGCCCGCAAAAGGAGTGGGTCGATGCGTTTCACGTCTGGTCTGATGGCTGCTCTTGTGCTCGTTGGCAGCACCGCACATGCCGCGCCAAAGGGGGCCGAAGCGAAGATGGCCGCGACGGTCGACGCCGAGCAGGCCCGCACGCTCAAGTTCCTTGAGACCATGGTTAACCAGAACTCGGGAAGCCGTAACCTCGATGGCGTGCGCAAGGTGCGGGATATCGTCGTGCCGGAGTTCACCGCTCTGGGCTTCACCTCGCGCTGGATTCCGATGGAGCAGACAGGACGAGCCGGGCACCTCGTCCTCAGCCACAAGGGCCGCAAGGGCAAAAAGAAGCTCCTGCTGATCGGACACCTCGATACGGTGTTCGAGCCGGACTCCCCTTTCCAGACCTATGTGCGCAACGGAGACAAGGCCACCGGCCCCGGCGTGGGTGACGACAAGGGCGGCATCGCCGTGATTCTCGCCGCCGTGCGCGCCATGCATGCGGCGGGAACCCTCAAGGGCGCCAACATCGAAGTCTTCCTCACAGGCGACGAGGAGGAGGCGGGTTCTCCCACCCAAGTCGCTCGCGCCGACCTCGTCGCTGCCGCAAAGGCCGCCGATGTCGCGCTCGATTTCGAAGGCCTCTCCCGCGAGAACGGTCTCGACATGGGCTCGATCGCCCGCCGCTCCTCGCAAAGCTGGGCGCTCACCATCGAGGCGAAGTCCGGCCACTCCAGCGGCGTTTGGGGCGCAAGCGCGGGCGACGGTGCCATCTATGCCGCAGCGAAGATCGTGGACGCCTTCCGCACCGAACTGCCCGAACCCTACCTCACCCTCAACGTCGGCCTGATCGCCGGCGGGGCGGAGGCAACTGTGGCGGAAGACAACGCCCATGTCTCTGCGCAGGGGAAAACCAACATAATCGCCGGCAAGGCCGTGGCACGCGGAGATCTGCGCACCCTCTCGCCTCAGCAAAACGCCGCCGCGATGCGCAAGATGCAAGCCATCGTCGCGCGCAGCTATCCCGGTGTGACCACCGCAAAGATCGAATTCAGCGAAGGCTATCCGCCGATGGCTCCGACCGAGGGCAACAAGGCGCTGCTGGCCCGGCTCAACCAGGTCAACACAACGCTCGACCTGCCGCAGATGCAGCCGCTCGATCCGATGAAGCGCGGGGCTGGGGACATCAGCTTCGTTGCCGAATACGTCGACGGCCTCGTCGGCCTCGGCCCGCACTCCACCGGCGATCATGCGCCGGGCGAAACGGTCGATGTCCCCAGCATCTGGACCCAGGCCAAGCGTGCGGCCCTGCTGATGACCCGGCTCTCGGCGGAGAAGTCTGCGCGGTGACCGAAGCGCACCCGCCCAGTCCCTGCACCGGCGTCTGCGAGATCGACCGGGCGACCGAGGTCTGCCGCGGTTGCCAGCGCACGCTTGGCGAAATCACGGCATGGTTCACCGCCACGGCGCAGGAGAAGCACGCGATCCTCCGTGCTCTCGCCGCCCGTCAAAGCGTCAGCGTCAGGTCCACATAGCCGTAGGTGGTGTTCCCCGTCGCAGGCGCGTTAGGTGCATTCGTCAACAGCCGACGCTTGAGCAGCACCGCCGCGCCGCCATCCACCTGAAGCAGCCCCGGTACGATCCAGTGCCGTACGCGCCCCTCGATCTGGTGTCCGCCAAGGTTGCCCGAAGCCCCGCTCGCATCGCGCACGCCCGTCGCGGCAAACTGGTCGCGCCGGTTCTCCGCCCAGGCCGTGCGCCAGGCCATGAACCCGTCGGTCCGCTTGGAAGGCGTCACCTCCAGTCGCAGCGAGGGCGAGACGATGTTGCTCCGGCGGAATGGACCGTACAGCCCGTTCGGTCCGAACTCGAAACGCCGCGCCGAATAGAGCGCGTCGAACCGCGTGAACTTCCCCGCCTTGCCCTTGTCGCCGCTCGCCGCATCGAACATCGCCACCACGCGCGGGCTCCAGCCGCCTGCGAAGGTGTATCCGGCGTCGGCGTGGACGAACCACGCAAACACGTCGAGGTCCGTCACGTCCGCCGCGCCCGCTGTCCGCCGCGCCTTGCCGAACTGCACCGCGCCTTCGATGTCGTGGTCCCAGGCGCCTGCCTTCGCCTTGACGAAGTGCCGCGCCCCCACGGTCCCGATCCGCCGGTTCGCGGTCGCCAGCTTCGCGCTATCGCGCTCGACCAGCCCGAACGCGTAGGGCTGCAGCGTGCCGCCCAGCACGTTCGGTAGTGTGCCGTGTCCGCCGAAGAACATCACGTCGAAGCTCTCGCGGTCCCACTGCACCTTGTCGTCGCGGATGCTTGCCGCATCATCGGGCAGGCGCTGGTGCGGCAGCGCGAACATGAGGTCAAGCTTGCGCCCCTTGCCCCCGTCCAGCGCGAGCAGCGCTCCAGTGAAGGCATTTGTCGTGTTCCGGAACCGCTGCCGCGCCACCATGCGCCGGTTGCCGAGGTCGAGCGTATAGCGCCCCAGCGTCAGCGCGCTCTTTCCTGCCAGCTTCACCGCGACATTGGCCTGCACCAGTTCCAGCGCATTGACCTCGCCGCTGTTGGCTGATGACCGCAGGTCCTGCCCCCAGGCGCGCGCGTCCCACACCTCGGCATTGAATCGTACCGGCCCGGCATCATAGCTCGCAGCAAGCTCGGTCCTGAGCGAAACCATCGTATCGGTTGCCGGAGCGGGCAGGGGGCGGAACTGCCCGCCGATGGATTCCACGCGCAGCCGCGCCGATGCAGAGAGTGTCCAGGGACTTTCCTCGGCCTGTGCGGGCGGGGCAATGCAACATGCGACGATGGCAAAGGCAATGCGCTTCACGACGGGGTTCCTTTGGCGCGCCCGTCGTCGGGTAGCGCTCCGGCGCGCCATAGCTCGCTCTTGCGCCGCACACCATACGCAGCTAACGGCCCTCTCACGTCACTTGGGGAGTAGCCACCGCGTTTCGCGGCCCTCAGCGTCAACATGCTTGGTCGAGAGGCCATGGCGCAGGCGGCAGGACCTTTCTGGTCCTCCGGGCGAGACCAATGACAGCGAACCCATCGTCCGGGCCGGGCGGAGGGGCACGTTGTCGTTGGCCTGATCGCTCCGCCCGGCCCCGGAAATCATGATGTTCGAAGCTCTCACCACCTCCACCGCGATCGTTGCGCTCGCCGAAATCGGCGACAAGACGCAGCTCCTTGCGATCATCCTCGCCACGCGCTTCAAGCGCCCGCTGCCGATCGTGCTCGGTATCCTCAGCGCAACGCTCGCCAACCACTTCCTCGCCGCGCTGCTCGGCGCAACCGCCGCCGCCTATCTCGATGGGCAGTGGTTCCGCTATGCCGTGGCCATGGGCTTTGTCGCCATGGGTCTGTGGACGCTGGTTCCCGACAAGATGGACGAGGACGAAGCGCCCAAGCCCTCGCGCCACGGTGCCTTCCTCACCACGCTGGTCGCCTTCTTCATCGTCGAGATGGGAGACAAGACGCAGATCGCCACGATCGCGCTAGGCGCGCGCTTCAACGACGCCATCGCGGTGACGATGGGGACGACGCTCGGCATGATGATCGCCAACGTGCCCGCAGTGTTCTTCGGCAACGAACTGATCAAGCGTGTGCCCCTGGATGTCGTGCGCATGATTGCCGCCGCCCTGCTCGTTGCGACGGGCGTCTGGCTGTTTGTGCAGACCCTCGGCATCTTCTGAGGCTTTACGCGTTCGACATTTGTTCTAGAGTGGCGGCATGATCGAATCGGCCGCCACTGCTCCTGACGTGATCGAACGCGAAGCCCGCGCCGTGGCGCGCGGCATCTGCCGCCTGTTCGCGCGCAACGATATCTGGTGCCTGCCCGAAATGCCCTTGCGCTCGGGCAGGCGTGCAGACCTGATGGGGATCGATGCCAAAGGGCAAGTCGTGATCGTCGAGATCAAGGTCAGCCGCGCCGATCTCCTCGGCGATGGCAAGTGGACCGATTATCTCGACCATTGCGACCGGTTCTACTGGGGCCTTGCCCCGCATCTCGATCGCGCCGTTCTCGAAACCGAAGACTTTCTGCCCCATGCCTGCGGCGTGATCGTCGCCGATGGCTACGATGCCGAGATTCTGCGCCCGGCGCCAACTATCCCGCTCGCCGCCGCTCGCCGCAAGGCTGAAGTCGAACGTCTTGCCCGTGCTTCGCTGCGGCGCCAGCTGGTCGGCCTTGATCCGCACTGCGCCACCTGGGGTGGTTGAACGGGAGGGAGTTCAGGCCCGCCGCTTGATGCCCAGAGGCGGCACCAGTGCAAGCAACGCGGCCCGCGACGCAACGAACTCCTGCCATAGTGCCGCGGCCGCCGGTCGAGGGGATTGCCCGCGGGCCGAGACCGCCAACAAGGCTGCGAGCCCCGGTTCCATGATCGACGCCAGATCGTCCACGCCCTGCTTGGCCAGATCGTAGCGCCAGCCGCCGGTGTCGCGCATGATCGCCGGGAAGTTTCGCACATCGGGCTTGCGCATCTCCGGCTGAAGTCCGGCCAGGGTGCAGACCAGAGCGGCGGCATCATGCAATGCCGACCATTTCATCGACATCGCGTTGCCCGCCGCATGGCCAAATTCCACCCGACCTGCCTGCGGCGGCGGTGCGCTGCGCGAATCGTTCGTGGACGTCGGGATCCCGTTCATGCCCCCCGGCCTAGCCTGCAACAGGTTCCCAAATCGCTAAGCCGGATGCCGCGAGGCAGATCGACGCGAAAATCGCTGGCAAGGCCGCCAAGGCGCTGCTAGGTGCCGTCTCGGCCCTGCACCCGTAGCTCAGCTGGATAGAGCGTTGCCCTCCGAAGGCAAAGGCCACAGGTTCGAATCCTGTCGGGTGCGCCATTTCCCATTCCGAGTTGCTGAAGTGATTTGTCGCTTACGCCTCGACGGTGGAGCGCATGAGCCTGCGAGTCCACCGCTTTCCGGCCGACCTCCGGATTCCGCTCTGCCCGAGAAGCACAGCCAAAGACCCGCAACGCCTGACTGCGAGAAGGAGCGCGCCAACGGAAAGGCCCGCGCAAACCGGTCGGTCTGCGCGGGCCCTTGGTCGTCAGCCTTCGCCGGTACGTCAGTCCTTCGAACGTTCGCCGTAGGCGTAGTACTGGTAGTGGTAGTCGTAGGACATGCCGGCCTCGGCGGCGCGATACTTGGTCAGCACCACGCCGGCCATCCGCGCGCCGGCGCTCATCAGGCGTCGAACCGCCGTCTTGGCCTGACCGTAATGGGCGCGGTTGGCTTCGACGATGAACACGGTCGCATCGGCAATGCGCGACAGCAGCGGAGCGTCGGCAAGGCCCATCACCGGCACCGAGTCGAAGATGATCAGCGAATACTGTTCGCGATACTTCTCGACGAAGTCGGTCAGCACCTGCGACGAAAGCAGTTCCACCGGGTTGACCTTCGAAGGGGCAACGGGAAGCACATCCAGATTCTCGGGCGTGTTCGGGATCAGCGCATCCTCAAACCGCACGTCGCCAAGTAGCACTTCGACGAAGCCGCTCTTCGGGCGGGTCGTGCCGAACAGCGCGAACAATGACGGCTTGCGCAAGTCGGCGTCGATCAGCAGCGTCTTGCGTCCGAGTTGCGCATACTTGCGGGCGATGGTCGACGCGGTCAGCGACTTGCCTTCCGATGGCTCCGAACTGGTCACCTGAAGCACGCGATGGTTGCCCGGCACCGCAAAGTCGATCGACGAGCGGATCGAGGAATAGGCTTCCATAAGGATGCTGAAGGGATCGTTGATCTCCTCGATCACGTCGCGGTCCGAAATGTCCGGCGTATAACCGAGCAGTGGCAGGCCGAGCTTGCGCTCGACGTCCTCGGTGGTGCGCAGGCGATCATCGAACGCTTCGCGCAGCACGGCGATGGCCAGGGCCAGGGCCGAGCCGAGGAACAGGCCGATCAGCATGTTCTTGGGCAGGTTGGGCGAAACCGGTCCACCCGGAACCTGCGCCGCATCAAGCTTCGAGCTGGTGCCGGGCTTGAGGTTGGCCGCTGACGAGATCTCGTTGTAGCGGGTAAGCAGCGATGCCAGCTGTGTGCGCTGCGCGGTCGCCTCGCGATCGAGCATGTTGTAACGCACCCGGCGATCCTGCTCGTCGAGCGTCTTGCCCGAAACCTTGTTGAGTTCGCCTTCCAGCGCCTGCTCCTGGCGCAGGGCGATCGTGTAGTCGTCGCGGATGGCGCTCTTGATGTCGTTGCTGGCCTTGTTGATCTGGGTGGTCAGCGATGAAACCTGCGCATTCAGCTCGCGAAGCCGGGGGTAGCTTTCGCCATAACGCTGGCGCAGCTGCGAAAGCTCGGTGATCGCCTTCGAGCGCTCCGCAATCATCCCCTGAATCGCATTGTTCTGCTGCACTTCCGGCAGTTGCCCCGCAGGCACGCCCGAGACGGCGTTCCAGCGCTGTTCGGCGGCAATGCGCTTGGTGCGGGCGGCGGTATAGGTTTCATTCACGGTGGCAAGGGTCGCCACCGTGACCGTCTGCGACGTATCACCGTCCGTTGCCGACGAGGCCATCGGCGCCTGTGCAACAATACCGTTGGCTTTTGCGTAGGCGTTCGCTGCTTCTTCGGCGTTCTGGACGCTGCGCTGCAGCTTCTCGATCTGGCCCTTCAGGTAGTTCTGCGCATAGACGTTGGTTTCCAGCGCACGGCGCAGGTCTTCCTGCACGAACACATCGGCCACTGCGTTGGCAACTTCCGCTGCCAGCTTCGCGCTGGGAGAGGTGTAGGTGATGGTGATCACCCGGTTTTCCATCGGAACGTCAACCTTGACGCCACCTTGGACCATCCCTGCGGCAGCCTCTCGCCGCTCGTGCTTCCAGTCCTTGTCGCTCATCCCGTCGGGACGCTTGGTCGCGAAGTCGCCCAGGAAGTCCTCGCGCGTGTCGAGCTTGCGGGTGTCGACCACCTGATAGGCAATGCGGCGGCTGGTGATGACTGTCGCCTGCGTCTGCATGTAGCGGTCGATTTCGTTGACCGGCACCTCGGGTTCGAGGTTCTGGCCGTCGACGATGTTGCTTGTCAGCGGATCGATGCGGACCGTGGTGGACGCACTGTAGAGCGGCCGGGTCAGCAGGGTGATGACCAGCGCCGCGACCAGTGCCAGCGTGATGATGCCGATCAGCATGAACCGCTGGCGATAGACTATGCCTCGGATCGTAGAGAGGCTCAGCATGCTGCTCAGCCCACCGCCCATTTCACCGTCATCAAGCAGCGCATGCTCCGGGTAAGAGCGGCTTTGAAGGGCAGTGGTCATGCAGGATAATACCTTTTCCAGAATCCGTCCTTGCCGGACCGGCGCATTGTCGCCGCAAGGCGGTGGGCGCAGGTTTCAGGCGAGTCGGCTCGGCTCATCAGATGTTGGTAAACAAGGCGAAGGCGGGCAGGGTCTTGATCAGGTCCTGCCAGAACAGCGAGAGGCCCGAAGTGCCGACGACGACGCGATCGGTCGGCATCAGGATCGGATCAAGCATCGTGCCCGACCGGACTGCGCCGTAATCGAACTTCGCAACTGCCATGCCGCGCGCAGTCTGACGGAAGATTGCCACTTCCTTCAGCTTTGCTTCGCGTTTCAGGCCGTTGGCCAGGGCGATGGCGCCCGAAAGACGCGTGCCCGGCTTGAACGGATACATGCCGGGCTTTTCGACCGATCCCTCGACGGTCACGACATGGGAGCCGAACTGCATCACGTTGACCGAGACCTTCGGGTCCACGAGATCACCTTTGGCAAGCCGCTCTGCCACCGTGCGCTCGAGATCGCGCGTGGTCATCCCGTCCACCTTGATGGAGCCGAGCAGCGGCAGCGAAAGCATGCCGTCGGCGCCAACAGGGATGTTCTCGACCGAGAGGTCCGGTTCGCGGAATACGATGACCGATACGACGTCCGAAGGGCGCAGCGTGTAGGTCGATGATTCGATCCCGGAATAATCCTGCTGGCCAAGTTCCGCCGAGGGAGTCTGATCGACCAGGCCGACTTTTGCCACCGGGCCGGTGCTGCAACCGGCGATCGTCAGTGCCAGCGCACCTGCCAAAGCGGTCCTTGCAGTGCAGCGAGCCATTGTCTTGTTCATGCCTGCTTTCACCTTGCGAGACCTGTCTGGGAAATAAGTATTCTCGGCATAACCCCCGCATCTTGCGAGCGCAAGGGCCGGCCAGATGGCGCGGGACGGCAATTTTCGCGTGTTCTGGACAGTTTGTTATGCATTTATTAACCTCGGACCCGAGTTTTGGGCCGGGTTGTGGCCTTGCGCCCGCAACCAGGGCCAAATGGACTTGCGGGCGCGTAAAAAAGTCTCATGGCTACTGCTCGGAAAACTTGTGCTGCGCTGCAGCATTCTACGCGTTGAGGAACGTTGTTCAAGATGTCGTATTCGTCCGGTATTCTCGGCGGCATTGCCGTGATGCTCTACCTCGTTGCCGCGCTTTCCGCGCTGCGCAGCATGCTTGCGGCACGCGAAGCGACTGCCGGAATGGGCCTGCCACAGTGGCATGCGCGGGTCTGGCTGTTCGCCGGTGTTCTTTTCCTGCTGCTGGCAGTGTCGCGCCAGCTCGGCCTCGAAGAAGCCCTGCGCGCAGCAATGCGGGGAGAGCTCCGCGCCGAGCGTGCCTACGATGATCGATGGGACATCCAGTCTATCACTGCGGCGATCCTCGTCGTGGTCGCATCGCTTTCGGCAATGGCCGGCGCCGTATGGACCTGGCGCAGCGGCATCCTGCAACGTCCCGGCCTTTCGCGGATCACCCTGCTCGCGGTGATCAGTTGCGGCGCGATGCTGATGCTCGTCGCCCTGCGCATGGTCTCGATGCACATCATCGATAGCGTGCTGTACCGGGGGCCGCGCCTCAACTGGATTGTCGATATCGGATCGACCCTGGCCGTCCTCGGCTTGTCGCGCCATTATCTCGTGTCGTTGCGGACACGGGCGCGACAGGGTGGCCGACGCAAGCATTCAGATCTCGCCTGACCGGATAAAACGTTCCACCGCAGCAGTCAGGCGCGAACGCCGTTCCGCCAGATCCGAGGCGACCCCGCCCATCTCGCTCTCCAGCCCCTTGGCAATCGCGGCGCGAAGGTCCGCTTCCTCGTAAGCAACGCCGATGCCGGGACGTCCGTCAAGCTGGCCAACCGTAGCCAGCTGGTGGTCGTTGCGGTGTTCGCCGAAGCTGGCACGGCGCGGGAACAGTACCAGAGGCTTGCCGAACTTCTGCGCGGTCAGCACCGTGCCGATCCCGGCGTGCGCGACCAGGAGACGCGTTTCGCGAATCAGCTTGTCGAACTCGCTCGGCGCGATGCTTTCCAGCGTCTTGATGTTGCGCGCCTGGTAGGTGCCCTTGCCGGTCTGGGCGATGACCGGCATGCCGAGTTCCGGCGCGATCTCGTCCATCGCCCTGATCAGGCGATCGAAGCCCAGCTGCATGCCGACGGTTACCAGAATCACAGCAGGCTCCCTGCAAAGCCGGGGCGACCATCGCGCTCGAGGTGTTCCCATTGGGTGATGCACCGCGTCGAGAAGATGCGGGAAAGCTTGCCGCACATCGAAAGCTGCTCGGCATTGGCGACGCTGTCGATCCACAGCGTCCGCGCGCCGATCAGGCGGGCCAGCGCAATGCAGAAGAAGCCCGGCGCGGCCCCGGTCGAGATCACCACGTCTGGCCGGAAGCGCAGCACGAGCCGGGCCGCCGCAACAAGGCACATCAGCGACTTGAGCGGCTGGTTCTGGTTGCAGTCTGGCAGGATTGTCGCGTTCGTGATCCCGGCGCGCTTGGGCAGGTCGGGGTGCGTCGTGGCGAAGTGGACGTCAAACTGCTCGAGCATCGGGCGAAGCAGCATCATCTGCTCCCAATGGCCGCCGGCCGATGCCGCGGCAAGAACCTTCGTCATTTCAAACTCCAAACCGTTGCGGTCGAACGCAAAAGGCTGTCGCATCCGCTTTGCCAGCGTTGGTCGAAAAGGGTAAGCGCTTCAATTCGAAGCTGTATGCCAAGGAGACCTGACAGTGGCGAACCTGCGCCGCCGCGCGATGACTGCCCCCTTGGCGCTGTTGCTGACGCTCATAGGCACGGCGCAGGCGGCCACCGACATGGCCTGGCCGATCCGCCTGCGCCAGGACATGGCCCGCGTGATGCAGCAGGAATGGCAGTTGCGACAGGCAGCAGGCAGCCTGTGCCCCACCAGCGCGCGCGACAGCGGCGTGCTGTTCGATGACCGCCGCGCCTACGCCGCCAATGACTGGCCCCTGCTGGCACGGACGCTGGGCATGGGCGCGCGTCCGGTCGTTGCCGCGATTGCCGCAGGCGGTCCGGCAGACCGCGCCGGATTGCAACCCGGTGACGAAGTCGTCGCAATCGCAGGCCAAATGGTCGAAGCGATTGCGACGCGGCGCAAGGCCGGTGCGCTGGTCGGCGAAGCGCTGCTGGACGAGATTGCCGAGGCCCCCGGCGACCAACCCATCGCCTTCGACGTGCTGCGCGCGGGAAAGCCCCTGCATATTCAGGTCCGCCCGGTCCGCCATTGCGCCGCGCGGCTGGTGCTGGTCACCGATCGCGGCGTCGATGCTCACAGCGATGCCCGGAACGTCGCCATCTCTACCGGCCTTGTCACCTTCGCGCGCAGCGACGACGAGATTGCGCTCGCGGCGGGGCATGAACTGGCCCACATCATCCTGCGGCACCGCAAGGGCGGCGGCATCTCGGCGCGCCGGTCCATGGAGGACGATGCGGACTCGCTCGGCCTCAGGCTGATGCACTGTGCGGGTTACGATGCGACCAAGGGCCTTGGCCTGTTCCAGCGTCTCGGCAAGGGTGATTGGCTCGGCTTCCTGCGCGCGCCGACCCACCGCAGCTTTGCCAAGCGGGTGGCCCGGCTGCAGGCTGAAGTGCCTGGCCTTACCTGTCCGGTGAGCGCGGCATCGCTGCATCGTGGGTAAGCGGCCGTCCCTCAAAAGGCGCGGTCGTGCACGAGGACGCGCGCGGTGTTGACGATGATCTTGAGATCGCGCCAGATCGTCCAGCCGTCGAGATACTCGAGGTCGGCCTGAAGTCGGTCAGCCAGATCGTTTTCGGTGTCGGTCGCACCACGGAAACCGCGCACTTGGGCAAGGCCGGTCAGGCCCGGCTTGAGCGAGTGGCGCAGCCAGTAGCGGTGGTCGACTTCCCAGAACAGCTTGTCGCCCGCCAGTGACCCGATCGCGTGGGGACGCGGACCGACGATCGACATCTCGCCGCGCAAAACGTTGAACAGCTGCGGCAGCTCGTCGATGCTGGTCCGGCGGATGAAGCGCCCGATGCGGGTGATGCGATCATCGTCCTTGCTGGCCGAGCGATTGCCCGAAGCGTCGAGCTTCTCGACCCGCATCGAGCGGAACTTGAAAATCGGGAAAAAGCGGTTGCCGCGACCTGTGCGCTTCTGCACGAAGAAGATCGGGCCCCGGTCCTCAAGCTTGATCAGCAAGGCCACAAGCAGCAGCAAGGGGGCCAGCGCCAGGACGGCACCTCCCGCCAGAGTCAGGTCGAGCGCGCGCTTGATCGCGCGGGAGCGCAAACCAAGCGGTCCGCTGGCAACGATCAGAGCGCCGTAATCGCGGTCGCGCCGCGCGCCGATCACGCCAAGCTTGCGCACTTCGGGATCGACGATCTCGCCCGAAACGTTGGCGCTCTTGAAAACCAGCGCCCACGATGCGCGCCGATCCGGCGGGCAGGTGACAAGCACGCGGTCCATGTTGAGCATGTAGAGTCCGAGACGGTCCATCATGTGCGGATCGCCAAGGTCCGGTGCCAGATGGTGTTCGCGCGCGTCGATATGAAAGGCGTACGGAATGCGCAGCGAAGCACCGCCGTCATCGATAAGCAGCGTGTTCAGGGCCACTTCGCCGCAACGCGCACGAATGAGCGGGCGCAGCAATGCCCGTACCCAAAGCAACAGCGCCAGGCTGAAGGCAAGGCCGAGTATTGCCGAAACGCGCGAGAAATCCTCGGTGCTCTTCGTGGCAAAGCCTACGAAAAGCAGCACGGATTCCGCTCCAAGCAGTGACAGTGCCGAACGGCCGCGCGCGAAGTTCGGACGGCGCAGTGCCGGTAGTGTATAGACCTGCAGGCCGAGCGCGATCGTCCAGTAGATCGGCAGCATGACCTGACTGTGCAGCAGTGACGCCGGATCGGCGAAGTTGCCCAGATAGAGCCAGCTGGCAGCGCCGAAGCCGCCGATGATGGCCAGGCCATCTGCGAGGAGCAGGGCGACGTAAAGCTGCAACCGGCGCTGTTCAAGCGACGGCGCGAGCGGAAGCGTGATCCGCTTGCGCCCTTGCGACTGGCGCATCTCGTCTGCCGAAATGTGCATTGTCATCGCGTCCAGTTGCCCCTTCAACCATGAGCGGCGGGACTTTGTACCTTGTCCGCCGACGGCCTTGATCGAATCTCTCTAGCGACCAATGCTTTTCTTATTGCACTGCGCAAAAATACCTAGGGTTCATCCTATGGCAAGCGCCTTCGTGCCCTGATGTGACGTACGCCACACCGGGTGACGGAATTCCGCCACGCTTCACCGTGCTGCGGCGCGCGCGATCTCCGCAAGTCCTTGGGCGAGGACCAGTTCACCGTTGCGGTTGTCGGCAATGAGTGTGCGGTGCAGCATGACGAGCCGCTCGCACAGGCGGATGAGCCGCGGCCCCCGCCAGCGCTTCAATTGCTGGGTCAGGTCTGCCCGGTCGCGGAAAAAGACGCGCCGCGCGTCGCTTTCCTGCTGCATGAACGCGTTGATGTCGCCACGCTCGCCGAGCCGCCCCGCCAGTTGCACGAGCTGCCCGGCGCGCCTTTCGAATGCCAGCACCAGTCCGACCGGGTTGATGCCCTGCTCGCGCATGCGCGCAAGTTCGCCGGGAATGCGACGGGCCTCACCCCCGAGCACCGCATTGACCAGCGGCATCATGCCGTCGTCCTCGCTTACCGCGCAGACCTCGTCGAGATCGGCCGCGCTCGCCGTGCGCGGCGCCTGCGGGCTGGCGTCGAGATAGAGCGCGATCTTCTCCAGTTCGCTGCGCGCCATGCGGGTATCGAGCGCGGTCGCCCGGGCAATGCGCTCCGAAAGCTCGTCGGTCAGGCGCACGCCCATGCCGTCGGCCGTGCTGCGGATAGTGCCGGCGACCGATTTGAGGTCTGGCGGATGGAACATGCCGACAAGCGCATCAGCCCGGTTCTCGAGCAGCTTGGCAATGCGCGACTTGTCGGTGGCCGAGCTTGCGACGATCAGGACCGGCCAGCCATCGACCGGGCTTTGCAGCAGCGTTTCGACAGCATCGTAAGCGTCGTCACCGGTCGCGCGGACATGAATTATCCGCCTGTCGCCGAACAGCGAGACCGAGCGCGCCTCGTCGGCCAGACGCACCGGATCGCGCTTCAGCTCGGCGCCGCCGAGATCGACCTTTTCGGCCTCGCCCAGCATGCCGGCGATTTTCGCCGCGGCATCGCTCGCCCCGGACTCGTCCGGTCCGCAAAAATAGAAGATGCGGCAGTCCTTTACCGCGCGTCCCGCACTTGCCGCAAAGTTCTTCTGGGTGACCTTCACGCGGCGCTCAGGAGCGCTTGCGCAGGCGGACCGATACGCGGGTGACGATCTGGTCGGCCACTTCCTGTGACAGGTTCTCGAGCGCGGTCTGCTCCGCCGCGATCACCGCATATTCGCTGTTCACCACGTCAAATCCGGCGTCGGACCCCGCCGTCGCATCGAGT
This sequence comes from Novosphingobium jiangmenense, assembly GCF_015694345.1. GTDB lineage: Bacteria > Pseudomonadota > Alphaproteobacteria > Sphingomonadales > Sphingomonadaceae > Novosphingobium > Novosphingobium jiangmenense. The sequence goes on along the minus strand of NZ_JADQDC010000004.1, from coordinate 53,172 downwards.
ACGACTTCGCCATTCTGCGTGTCGACCAGCTGATAGCGCGCGCGCAGCGTGCGGCGTTCGCGGGTGATCGCATCGTTCGACAGCTGGCCCAGGCCCTCGACGCGGTCGTCGAGGCGAATGTCCAGCCGGTATCGCGATGCCGTCCCTGCCGCTCCCGCGCCGAGACGATCGACCAGCGCGTTGCGCACAAGCCAGCCAGACTGGCCTTCGATCGGTGAGACGCTGACGTCGGCCAGCGCGCGGGCAATCTCGCCCTTGCCGCCGCCGGCATACATCGGCTGCAAGCCACAGCCGCCCATAAGCGCCAGCGAAGCGAGGATGAGAAGGCGCTTATGCGACAAGGTTCACCAGACGGTCGGGCACCACGATCACCTTCTTCACTTCCGCCCCTTCCAGCGCACGCTGCACTTTCTCGGAAGCGAGAGCAAGGCGTTCGAGCTCTTCCTTGGGCGTCCCCTTGGCCACGGTCAGGGTATCGCGCAGCTTGCCCTTGACCTGCACGGCCACGGTCACCTCGTCATCGACCAGCAGCGCGGGATCGACTTCGGGCCATGCCGCGTCGGCCACCAGCCCGGAGCCGAATCGTGCGTAGGCTTCTTCGGCCAGGTGCGGCATCATCGGGCCGACCAGCAGCAGCACCTTTTGGATCGCAGCCGAGCGGCTGGCCGAAGGCGCAGCCTTCTCGATCGCGCCGGTCAGTTCGTAGATGCGCGCCACGGCCTTGTTGAAGCCGAGCGCCTCGATATCCGAAGCGACGGCATGGACCGTCTGGTGCGCCTTGCGGTCGAGCGCCTTGTCCTCGCCAGTCGCAGCGGCGTCGTACTGGCCGAACAGACGCCACAGGCGCTGCACGAAGCGTGCGCAGCCCTCGATCCCGGCTTCCGACCACGGCAGGTCGCGCTCGGGCGGCGAGTCCGAAAGCATGAACCAGCGGATCGCATCGGCACCATACTTCGCAACGATCTCGTCCGGGTCCACCACGTTCTTCTTGGACTTGGACATCTTGATCACGCGCCCGATCTCGACCGGTGCGCCATCCGCCTTCAGCGTCGCACCGTCGCCACTGCGCTCCACCTCGGAGGGCGAGAAGAACACCGGCTGCCCGTTTTCGGGGTTCTTGCGCTCGTAAGTCTCGTGCGTGACCATGCCTTGCGTGAACAGGCTGCCGAACGGCTCTGTCACCTCGATCTTGCCGATGCGAGCCAGGGCGCGGGTCCAGAAGCGGGCGTAGAGCAGGTGGAGGATCGCATGCTCGATCCCGCCGATGTACTGCTCCACCGGCAGCCAGCGCTTGATCTCTTCCGGATCGAACGGGCGGTCCTCCGGCTGGCTGGCAAAGCGCAGGAAGTACCACGAACTGTCGACAAACGTGTCGAGCGTGTCGGTCTCGCGACGCGCGGCATGGCCACACTGCGGGCAGTCGACATGCTTCCACGTCGGGTGGCGGTCCAGCGGATTCCCCGGCACGTCGAAGGTCACGTCCTCCGGCAGCTTCACCGGCAGCTGCTTCTTGGGCACCGGCACCACGCCGCACACCTCGCAGTGCACGAACGGGATCGGCGTACCCCAGTAGCGCTGGCGCGATACGCCCCAGTCGCGCAGGCGCCACACCGTCTTGCCTTCGCCCCAGCCTTCGCCCTGCGCGCGGCCAATGACCGCGGCCTTGGCCTCGGCCACGCTCATGCCGTTGAGGAAGTCGGAGTTGACCAGCACGCCGTCACCCGCCTCGGCCTCGCCCGCAAAAGGCTTGTCCGCATCGGCCGGATCGGCCGCGACCACACGCAGGATCGGCAATCCGTACTTGGTGGCGAAATCGAAGTCGCGCTGGTCGTGCCCCGGCACGGCCATGATCGCACCGGTGCCGTATTCCATCAGCACGAAGTTCGCGATGTAGACCGGCAGGTACTTGCCCGTCAGCGGATGGCGCGCGCCAATGCCGGTGTCGAAGCCCAGCTTCTCCGCCGTTTCGAGCTCGGCGGCAGTGGTTCCGCCCTTCTTGCACAGGGCAATGAAGTTGGCCGCCTCGCAGTTCACCGCCGCGACGCCCTGCGCGATCGGATGATCCGCCGCCACGGCCACGAAGCTTGCCCCGAAGATCGTGTCGGGCCGGGTGGTATAGACCTCGACGCTCTCGCCATTGGAGAGGTCGAAGCGGAACTGCAGGCCCTGGCTCTTGCCGATCCAGTTCTCCTGCATCGTGCGGACCTTCTCTGGCCACTTGTCCAGCGTGGAGAGGCCTTCGAGCAGTTCGTCGGCAAAGTCGGTGATCTTGAGGAACCACTGGTTCAGCTTGCGCTTCTCGACCAGCGCGCCCGAACGCCAGCCGCGCCCGTCGATGACCTGCTCGTTCGCCAGCACGGTATGATCGACCGGGTCCCAGTTGACCGTAGATTCCTTGCGGTAGACCAGGCCCGCCGCGTAGAGATCAAGGAACAGCGACTGCTCGTGGCCGTAATACTCCGGCTCGCAGGTCGCGATCTCGCGGCTCCAGTCGAGGGCGAAGCCAAGCCGCTTCAACTGCGCCTTCATGTTGGCGATGTTGTCGCGGGTCCATCCGCCGGGGTGGACGCCCTTTTCCATCGCCGCGTTTTCGGCGGGCATGCCGAAGGCGTCCCAGCCCATCGGGTGCAGCACTTCGAACCCGCGCATGCGCTTGTAGCGCGCGAGCACGTCGCCCATCGTGTAGTTGCGCACATGACCGATATGGATGCGCCCCGAAGGATAGGGGAACATCTCCAGCACGTAGCTGCGCGGCTTTGCGCTGTTGTCGTCAGCCCGGAACGACTGCTGCTCGTCCCACACCTGCTGCCAGCGGGTGTCGGCGATGGAGGGATCGAAGCGTTCGGGAGCAGTGTTCTCGGTCATGCGCGCTCCTCTAGGGAGCGCAGCCGACTCGTGCAAGATTCGCCTTGCGGAGACTTAGCCTGCGATGGCTGCGCGGCGCAGGTCGCGGGCCTTGGTCAGGATGATGTCTTCCAGCTTCTGCACGGTGGCAGCCTGGACCGGCGCATCGACCCACTGGCCGTTCTGCGAGACCTGGCGGCTGGCCGCCACGCGCAGCGCATCGGCGCGCAGGTCCTGGTCTACGATCGAGACCGTCACCTTCACGCGCTCGCCCGGGTTCTTGGGGTTGGCGTACCAGTCGGTCACGATCACGCCGCCGTTGCTGTCGGTCTGCAGCAGCGGCATGAACGAGAGCGCATCGAGCGTGGCGCGCCACAGGTAGGAATTGACGCCGATCGTGGTGACCTGGCTGGCGGCGAGGTCGGCCTTGGGGCGTTCCTTCTTGCCGCAGGCGGTGACTGCAAGGGCCATGGTCCCGATCATCAGCCCACGGATGACAAGCTTGCGGGTGGGAACAAGCTTGCTGGTGGTCGGGGTGGTCTTGGCGGTCATGGTCACTACGAAACAGTCCTTGGCTTGCAGGTCGGCCCGGTTCCGGACGTTGCCGCAGGTTTGCGCGCATGTGAACGCGCGTGATCGAACAAAGCCTCTATCACCGCCGCGCGCCATGCGGCAAGCGCGATGAACGAACCCGGGATTCGGGGCCGCAAATGGGCGGCGCACCCGTGAATGCTTGCTGAATGTCGTGCGGTCGCCGGCGTTGGCAGTTTTTGCAACCTGTGGACATTGGGCCACACCTTTCCGGGAAGAGTCATCAGCTGCGACAAGGAACAGGTGCGGGACTGGAAACCTTCGCGTGATAGAAGTATTACGTAGAACAATCTGGCCCGGCTTGGATTCGCTTTGGCGGTTCCGGTGGCAAGGTCGGAAAAGCGGGGCAAACCCGGGTTGGGGACGAACGGACGTAACATGGTTGGCAACGGCAACAAGGCTGCAGGAAAGGGTGCAATGCGCCGCCGCCTGCGTGCGCCGTTGACGCTCGGTGCCGCCGTCGTGATCGGCCTCGCCCTTTCGCCTACCGTAACTTCGGCCTTTTCCAGCGGTTTCGACATGGCGCCCGTCAGCCTCGCTGCGCGCGGTGGCATCGGTTCGTTCACGCCGGCTTCGGTCGATGAACGTCTTGCCTCGCAGATCACCGTTCGCGCGCTGAAGAACGGAAAGCTGTTCCGCTTCACGCCCGCCGGCACCGAGACCCGCCCGACGCGGTCGGTCACGGTTGCGGTGCGTGTCGATGCGCTGAACTCGCAGAACTTCGCAGTGCGCGGCCAGTTGGCTGATGCCTCGCAGCCGGGTGCCTCGCCTGTCCGCATCGCGCCGATGGCATTCAACCTCGGCATGGCCCGTGGCTATGCCAGCTTTGCAACGCCCGCTGCCGCTTCCGGCCTGCACGATTTGCAGCGGATCGACATGCCCGATCTTGCCAAGTTCAAGGCTTCGGCCCCTGCCTCCACCCCCAGCCGCTTTGCGCCACGCATCGAAGCCGAAGGTCGCGATCAGGCTGGCCGCGCGCCGCGCACGCTCGAAGGGCAGGGCGATTATCAGCTCGATCTCGGCGGTAGCTATCGCCTGACCAAGAACCTCAACGTCACCGCAGGCGTGCGCTACTCGCCTGAGCGTGATCGTCTGCGTCCGTTGACGGATGGCAAGCAGGACAATCAGGCCGTCTACGTCGGAACCCAGTTCCGCTTCTGAATTCGTTCGGAATTCGTCTGAAACCTGGTCCGTTTCCGCAGTTTTGCTGCAGTGCGAATTCTCGTCCTTTCGCAGCATTTACGTATTCGGCAACTTGTCGCATCTCCGTCATGAACCTACCGTAGTTCCCAGAGGGAACATCGGAGGGTAAAGCATGTCGCGAGTTGCAGTTGTTACCGGCGGTACGCGCGGGATCGGTCAGGCGATCTGTCTGGCACTCAAGGCGCAAGGACGCACCGTCGTCGCCAACTACGCCGGGAACGAGGAAAAGGCCCGCGCCTTCACGGCCAAAACCGGCATTCCCGCCTACCGCTTCGACGTCGGCGATCACGAAGCCACGATCAAGGGCTGTGCGCAGATCGCGGCAGAAGTCGGTGAGATCGACATTGTCGTCAACAACGCCGGCATCACCCGCGACGGCGTGCTCCACAAGATGAGCTTCGATGACTGGAACGAGGTCATGCGCATCAACCTCGGCGGTTGCTTCAACATGGCCAAGGCCACCTTCCCCGGCATGCGCGAACGCGGCTGGGGCCGCATCGTGAACATCGGTTCGATCAACGGCCAGGCAGGTCAATATGGCCAGGTCAACTATGCTGCAGCCAAGTCGGGCATCCACGGCTTCACAAAGGCCTTGGCGCAGGAAGGCGCAAAGTACGGTGTTACCGTCAACGCCATCGCACCCGGCTACATCGATACCGACATGGTCGCTGCCGTGCCGCCCGCTGTCCTTGAAAAGATCGTCGCCAAGATCCCGGTCGGCCGCCTTGGCCATGCCGAGGAAATCGCCCGCGGCGTTGCCTTCCTCACCGCTGACGAAGGCGGTTTCGTGACTGGCTCGACGATGTCGCTCAACGGCGGCCAGCACATGTACTGATGGTGCGGCGGGTGCCTCACGAGCGCCCGCTCCCCCTATGACCGAGACCTATCACCCGCCGATAAAGCGCTCGGTCGAGATCGCCGGGCACAAGACCTCGATCAGCCTCGAACCGATGTTCTGGGAGATGCTGCGCGAGGCGGCGGCGGGCGAGGGCGTGCCGATCAATGCGCTGGTGGCGCGGATCGATGCCGAGCGGATCGGCGCGGAAACGCCGCCCGGGCTGGCGGGCGCGATCAGGTTGTGGCTGGTTGCGCGAATGACCGAGCAGATGCGGGGTCAGGAAGCCGACGGCGCCGGAGCTTCCTGAGCAGGCACAGTCGCTTCGGGCAGGGCCGGCTGCTTGCGCGCGTCGAGCATCTCGGCCGCAGCGTCGAGCGCTTTGGCATCATCTTGCGAAACGCCGCCTGGCTTTTCCTCCTCGCCCGATCCGCAGCCTGTCAGAGACGCGAGCAGCGCCGCAGCAGCGATCGTACGGATCAGGCGAGGGAAATGCGTCACTGCGCGGGCGGTGCCGACTGCTGGTCCTCGCCATCGGCGGCGGCGGCTTGCGCGGCTGCGGCAACGGCAGCGGCGTTGTTCGCGGTATCCCGCACGGCATTCGCTTCGGCGTCAGCTGCGGCCGAGGCATCGACCACCGGCGCCATCGGCGCGGCAGCGGCAGAGGGCTCCATTGCCGGCAGTTCGTCCGCGGGCATTTCCACCGTGTCCTCGGCAGCCGCTTCCGATGCATCGTCGGACTTGCCACAGGCCGACAAGGCAAGGGCTGCTGCAGCGACGATCGCGAGGCTTGCGTACTTCTTCATCGAGTTCCCTCTCTGGGCTGTTTCGTGGCTCCGCATCGAGGCTGGCAGCCCTTTGCGGTGCGTAACAGGGGCTGTTCTATAAGTGGCCAGAGGCTAAGGCAAACGTATCGTTGCCTCTGATGCGACGAACCGTAACAATTGATATAACAACTTCCTTATATCCGTTGACACGTATAAAGGTTTCTTTATATGCCTTTCCGCATGGCCATCCACGACGCCATTCGCGCGCTTGACGACCCTACGCGCCTGCGCATCCTGCGCCTCCTCGCCAGCATGGAACTGGCGGTGGGCGAAGTCGCGCAAGTGCTCGGGCAAAGCCAGCCGCGCGTCTCGCGCCACATCAAGATCCTGTGCGATTCAGGCTTGGCAGAGCGCCGCAAGGAAGGCGCCTGGGTGTTCCTGCGCAGCTCGATCTCCGAAAATTCGGACGGTCCGCTCGCGGCGGCAATCGCTCGGCTGCTCGCTGTTGCCGAACAGGAGGACACCGCTTTCGGTCGTCGTTGCGCCGAAGATCGCCAGCATCTCGATGCCATCCGATCCTCGCGTGAATCCCACGCGCTCGACTGGTTTTCCCGCCACGCCGAAGAGTGGGACGAACTGCGCTCGCTGCATATCGAAGATGGCCCGGTCGAAGCTGCGCTCACTGAAATGCTGCTCGGTCTTGCCGGTGCGGCCAGTCTCGGTCGCATGCTCGATGTCGGCACCGGCACCGGACGCATCGCGGAACTTCTCGCGCCCCACGCTGCGCATGTCGTCGCCTTCGACAAGAGCCCCGACATGCTGCGCATCGCCCGCGCACGGCTCCAGCATCTGCGCGCGGACAGCGTCGAGCTGGTCCAAGGCGATTTCGCGCAGATCCCCTTCGCCGCGCGCAGCTTCGATACGGTGCTGTTCCACCAGGTCCTGCACTATGCCCAAGCGCCCGAAGCTGTGCTGGCAGGAGCCGCCCGCGTCACCGCGCCGGGTGGCCGCATCGCCATCGTCGATTTCGCCGCGCACGATCGCGAAGACCTTCGCCAGACCCACGCCCACGCCCGCCTCGGCTTCTCCGATGCCCAGATCGAGGCGATGTTGCGCGATGCGGGCTTCGTCCCCCACGAAACCCGCGCGCTCGCGGGCCACGAACTCGTCGTCAAGCTGTGGACCGGCGTGCGCCGGGAGGACAGCGTGGCGCAACTCGAACCACGGCAAAGCCGGAAAGCCCCATGAACGCCAGCTACGACCAACTTCGCGAAGCCCGCACCGCGCTCGACACCCCGCTCTTCGCCGGGCTGCCGGGCGACATCAACGTGTCGTTCGAGTTCTTCCCGCCGAAGACCGACGCGCTGATGGCGCAGCTTTGGGACGTGGTCGAAACCCTAGGGCCCCTGCAGCCGAAGTTCGTCTCGGTCACCTATGGCGCGGGCGGCTCGACCCGCGATCGCACCCACGGCACAGTTGCCCGCATCATCAAGGAAGCAAAGCTCCCCGCCGCCGCGCACCTCACCTGCGTCGATGCCAGCAAGGCCGAAATCCGCGAAGTCGCCGAAAGCTACTGGGAAGCAGGCGTCCGCCACATCGTCGCCCTGCGTGGCGACATGGGCGCTCCCGGCGTGCCGTTCACCCCGCACCCGGAAGGCTATGCCAACGCCGCCGAACTGGTCGCGGGCCTGAAAGAGATCGCTCCGTTCGAAATCTCGGTCGCCGCGTACCCTGAAGCCCACCCGGATTCACCGAGCAGCCAAGCCGATATCGACAACCTCAAGCGCAAGCTCGATGCCGGTGCCACCCGCGCGATCAGCCAGTTCTTCTTCGAACCCGAAACCTTCTTCCGCTTCCGCGACAAGCTTGCAGCGGCAGGCATCGATGCCCCGGTCCTCCCCGGCATCCTGCCCGTCTCCAACGTCGCCCAGACGCGCAAGTTCGCCGCCGCCTGCGGCGCCGCGATCCCGGCATGGATGGACGGCCTGTTTGAGGGGCTCGACACCCACCCCGCCTCGCGCCAGCTCGTCGCCGCGACCATCGCCGCCGAGTTCTGCCGCCGCCTCTATGCCGGCGGCGTGCGCGATTTCCACTTCTACACCCTCAACCGCGCCGAACTGTCCTATGCGATCTGCCACCTGCTTGGCCTTCGCCCCAAGGCCCCGGCGCTGGAGAAAGCCGCGTGACTCTCGTACCTTCAACTGCCCGCACAGCCTTCCTCGAACAGGCCGCGCAGCGCATCCTGATCACCGATGGCGCGTTCGGCACCGAGATCCAGAACTTCAAGCTGTCCGAGGCTGACTACGCCGGGACGCTGGGCTTGGCCAAAGACCAGAAGGGCAACAACGACATCCTCGCCCTGACCAAGCCCGAGGTGCCGGAATCGATCCACCGTGCCTATTTCGAGGCCGGGGCCGATATCGCCGAAACCAACACCTTCAGCGCCAACCGCATCAGCCAGGCCGATTACGCCGCCGAACACCTCGTGCGCGAAATCAATGTGGAATCGGCCAGGCTCGCGCGCCGCGTCGCTGACGAGTTCACCGCCAAGGACGGCCGCCCCCGCTTCGTGGCAGGCGCAATCGGCCCCACGAACAAGACCCTCTCGCTCTCGCCTGATGTCAACGACCCCGGCTTCCGCGAGATCGACTGGGACCACCTCGTCGACGTCTATGCCGAACAGGTCCACGCCCTCGTCGAAGGCGGCGCGGACTTCATCCTGATCGAGACGGTGTTCGATACCTTGAACGCCAAGGCGGGCGTGATGTCGGTCCGCAAGGTGGAGAAGGACCTCGCTCGCGAAATCCCGATCATGATGTCGATGACGCTGACCGATCTTTCCGGTCGCAACCTCTCGGGCCACACGGTCGAGGCGTTCTGGTACGCGATCCGCCACGCCAAGCCGCTCACAGTCGGCCTCAACTGCTCGTTCGGCGCGACCCAGTTGCGCCCGCACGTGAAGGCGCTGTCCGAAATCGCCGACACGCTGATCATGGTCTATCCCAACGCGGGCCTGCCCAACGAACTCGGCGAGTATGACGAGATGCCGCAGACCACTGCCGGCCTCGTCAAGGAATGGGCCGACCACGGTCAGGTCAACGTGCTGGGCGGCTGCTGCGGCTCCACGCCCGCGCACATCGCCGCGATGGCGCAGGCAGTGAAGGCCCTGCCCCCGCGCAAGATGGCCGTGCCCGCCACCGTTACCCGCCTCGCCGGGCTCGAACCTTTTGTAATGGCTGCCTGATTTCCATGACCGATACATTTACCGGCTCGCGTTTCGTCAACGTCGGCGAACGCACCAACGTTACCGGCTCTGCCGCGTTCAAGAAGCTGATCCTCGCGGGCGACTATGCCAAGGCGGTCGAAGTCGCGCGCCAGCAGGTCGAGAACGGCGCGCAGGTGATCGACGTCAACATGGACGAGGGCCTGCTCGACGCGGTCGAGGCGATGACCACCTTCCTCAAGCTCATCGCCGCCGAGCCCGACATCGCCCGCGTGCCGGTGATGATCGACAGCTCGAAGTGGGACGTGATCGAAGCAGGGCTCAAGTGCGTATCGGGCAAGCCGATCGTCAACTCGATTTCGATGAAAGAGGGCGAGGAAGCCTTCCTCCACCACGCCCGCCTGTGCATGGACTATGGCGCCGCCGTCGTCGTCATGGCCTTCGACGAAAAGGGCCAGGCCGACACCAGGGATCGCAAGGTCGAAATCTGCGAGCGCGCCTACAAGCTGCTTACCGGCATCGGCTTCCCGCCCGAAGACATCATCTTCGACCCCAACGTCTTCGCCGTTGCCACCGGCATCGAAGAGCACGACAACTACGGGTTGGACTTCATCGAAGCCACGCGCGAGATCAAGGCGCGCTGCCCGCACGTCCACATCTCGGGCGGCCTCTCCAACCTCTCGTTCAGCTTCCGCGGCAACGAGATCGTACGCCGCGCGATGCACTCGGTGTTCCTCTACCATGCCATTCCGGCGGGCATGGACATGGCCATCGTCAACGCTGGCCAGCTCGATATCTACGACCAGATCGACCCGGTCCTGCGTGAGGCTTGCGAGGACGTGGTGCTCAACCGCAAACCTGCCGCCGATGACGGCAAGACCGCAACCGAGCGCCTGATCGAGCTTGCCGAAAGCTACAAGGGCAAGGACAAGGTCGCCGAGAAGGAAGCCGAGGAATGGCGCGGCTGGGACGTCGTCCGCCGCCTCGAACACGCGCTGGTCAAGGGCATCGACGCTTTCGTCGTCGACGATACCGAGGAAGCACGCGCCGCCATCGCCGCCCGTGGTGGTCGTCCGATCGAGGTGATCGAAGGCCCGCTTATGGAGGGCATGAACACGGTCGGCGACCTGTTCGGCTCGGGCAAGATGTTCCTGCCGCAGGTGGTCAAGTCCGCGCGCGTGATGAAGAAGGCCGTCGCCCACCTCATCCCGTTCATCGAGGCGGAAAAGGAAGAGGGCGCCAAGGCCAAGGGCCGGATCATCATGGCCACCGTCAAGGGAGACGTTCACGACATCGGCAAGAACATCGTCGGCGTGGTCCTGCAGTGCAACGGCTACGAAGTGATCGACCTCGGCGTGATGGTGCCGTGGGCAACGATCCTCGACGTGGCACAGAAGGAACAGGTCGACATGATCGGCCTGTCCGGCCTGATCACCCCGTCGCTCGACGAAATGGTCACCGTGGCCGAGGAAATGCAGCGTGCCGGGATGAGCATCCCGCTGCTGATCGGCGGTGCCACCACCAGCAAGGTCCACACCGCCCTGCGCATCGACCCGGCCTATGACGGCCCGGTCGTCCATGTGCTCGATGCCAGCCGCGCTGTCGGCGTCGCCTCGCAGCTGCTGTCCGATACGCAGGCGCAAGGCTTCATCAAGGCCACCGCTGCCGACTACCAGCACGTTCGCGATGCCCGCGCGGGCAAGGGCGCGTCGAAGCTCCTCAGCCTCGAAGACGCCCGCCTCAATGCCTTCGCGCCGGACTTCTCGGAAAAGGCCCCGCCGCCCGAACAGCCCGGCCGCCATGTGTTCGAAGACTGGGACCTGAATGATCTGGTCGAGTGCTTCGACTGGACCCCGTTCTTCCGCTCATGGGAGCTCGCCGGTACGTACCCTGCGATCCTCGAGGACGAGATCATCGGTGAATCCGCGCGCAGCCTCTACGCCGATGCCCGCGCGATGCTCGACAAGATCATCGCCGATAAGTGGCTCACCGCCAAGGGCGTTGCCCAGTTCTGGCCTTGCGCACGGCACGGCGATGACGTGATCCTGCATCCGAACGACGACGAGCTCTCGGTGCGCCTGCCGTTCCTGCGCCAGCAGTTCGTCAAGAGCCGCGGTCGCGCCAACTTCTGCCTTGCGGACTTCATCGATCCGGCGGGCGACTGGATCGGCGGCTTTGCCGTCGGCATCCACGGCATCGATGAGCACCTCGCCCGCTTCAAGGCCGACAACGACGACTATTCCGACATCCTCTTGAAGGCGCTGGCTGACCGTTTCGCCGAAGCCTTTGCAGAACGCCTGCATCAGTATGTGCGCACCACGCTCTGGGCCTATGCCCCCGGCGAGCAGCTGACCAACGAAGCGCTGATCCGCGAACAATATCGCGGCATCCGCCCCGCACCCGGCTACCCGGCTTGCCCGGACCACACCCTCAAGCCGATCCTGTTCGATCTGCTCGACGCTACCAACACCGCTGGCATCACGCTGACCGAATCGCAGGCCATGCTGCCCACCTCCGCAGTCTCGGGCTTCTACTTCGCCCACCCCGAAAGCCAGTACTTCGGCGTCGCCACCATCGGCCGCGACCAGCTCGAAGACTACGCCGGACGGCGCGGCTGGGACGTGCCGGCGATGGAACGCTGGCTGCGGCCCAATCTGGATTGAGCGAACCCTGCGTCCTTAAAACCCTCGTCATCCCCGCGCTGGCGGGGATCCAGAGCGACACTGCGCAAAGTCAGACTGGGTTCCCGCCTGCGCGGGAATGACGAAGGTCGGGGGGCTTACTGCAACCGGCTCGCCTCCACCCGCGACAGCGCCCGCCGCCTGAGGTAATCGGCCTCCACGCCCGAAACCTCGGCCTGCCCGGCCAGCACGCCCAGCGCCGCGCCCAGTCCATGCGCCGCCAATTCGCCCAGCGCGACATCGGTGTCCTGCCCCAGCTCCGCCGCCAGCGCCTTAAGCACCCGCGCCATCTCGGCAAACTCCACTTCGCTTTCCCACGCCGCCTTGCATTCCTCGCGGCGAACGAAGCTGTCGCGCCCTTCAAAGCCCATCGAAAATCTCCCGTCGCGGCGGACAGATCCGCCATGGGAAGAAGCTGTCAGGCCGACGCAAACCGGCGCTTAACCGCCAGCAACGCACCTTGCCGGAGTCGCGCGATGGTTAAGCGGTAACAGAGCTTTCAGCCGAGTCTTCCCCGGAGAAGGATCGCCACGCTCCTCGATCAGCTTGGCCCGCGCATTGGCCCGGCAGCGCAGGTAATCGGCCTCGACATCGCGACTTGCCAGTTCTCGCAAATGCCCGAGCGCCGCACCAAGCCCACGCTCGGCCAACACGCCCAGCATCGGCTCGACCGGCACGGCAAGCTCCGCCGCCAGCGCCTTCAACGCCCGCACCATTTCGGCAAATTCGAACTCCGTCAGCCTCGCGGATTCGTATTCTTCCTTGCGCAACAGGGCCTTGCCGAGGTCAAAGGTCATTGGCCGCCTCCTTGCCACAGGATATGGCCTTTCGGATCGATTGGACAAGCCGTCGCACCCTTGCATAGACGACGGCACTTCGGGGGATAGACCAATGACGCCAGCCGCGCCCGCCATGGGCACAACGGAAGTGTTCCTGATCGCGCTGACGATCATCCTTGCCGTGCCCTATCTCGCCTGGCGGCTCCTCCGCACCGATTACTGGGCGCCGCTGGTGGTGGTGCAGATCATCGGCGGCATCCTGCTCGGCCCCGGCGTCCTCGGCGCAGCCTTCCCGAATTACTACGCCTTCGTCTTCAACCCGCAGGTCATTGGCTCGCTGAACGGCATCGCCTGGTGGGCGGTGATGATGTTCGTGTTCGTCGCCGGTCTCGAACTCGACATCACCGACGCCTGGGCCAACCGCCGCGAAACCGCGATCACCGCTGCCGGAGCCTTGCTGACTCCGCTGCTCACCGGCGCACTGGCCGCGGCCTTCCTGCTGCGCACGCCGGGCTGGATTGGTCCCAACGGCAGCTACCCGCAGGCCGTGCTCGGCATCGGCATGGCCTGCGCGGTCACTGCCCTGCCGATTCTCGTGCTGCTGATGGAAAAGCTCGGCATCTTCCGCGAACCTCTCGGCCAGCGCCTGCTGCGCTACGCCAGCCTTGATGACGTGGCGATCTGGGGCGTCCTTGCGCTCATCCTCGTGGACTGGCACCGGGTGGAACGGCAGGGCATCTTCCTCGTCGCCTTCGCCGTGGCTTCGTGGGCCGTCCGCGCCCTGTTCCGCCGCCTGTCCGAGAATGACCGCTGGTACGTGTCGCTGATCTGGCTAGCGGTCGTCGGCTTCGCGGCCGACTGGTCGGGCCTGCACTTCATGGTCGGCGCGTTCCTCGCAGGCGCCGTGCTCGATGCGCAGTGGTTCACGCGCGAACGTCTCGACGGCTTCCGCCAGTTCCTGCTGCTCGCCGTCATGCCGGTGTTCTTCCTTTCCACCGGCCTGCGCACCAAATGGGACGTCGGCGGCCTTGCCGTATTCGGCGCTGCGTTCCTGTTCCTCGTCGCCTCGATCGCCGGCAAGCTTGTCGGCGTACGCATCGCCGGCCGCCTGCTCGGCTGGGCCAGGGGCGAGGCGTCGATCATCGGCTGGATGCTGCAGACCAAGGCGCTGATCATGATCATCTTCGTCAACGTCCTGCTCGACAAGGGCATCGTCACCAACGAGACCTTCACCGCGCTGCTGCTGATGGCGGTGATGAGCACGATGCTGACCGTGCCGATGGTCACGCCAAAGCTGAAGGCGCTGGCCAAGCCAACGCTCCATTAACGTCCGCGCGCTACGGGTCGGCAGCATGGAACCCGTGGATCTCCTGATGGCAGGCGTTGCCGCAATGGTGCTCGGCCTGTGCTGGTGCCTCTGGCGCGCCGCCACGCTTTTCAACGGCTGGCAGGTTGCCGTCGCCCATGTCTGGCGCGGCGGCTACAGCGATCTCGAACGCCTCGATGATTTTGCCCATATGCAGCAATCCATCGGCACCCTGCGCGGCTTCGACATCCGCGATGGCGAGGGCAAGCGCTGGATCGAGGACGAGGTCGTGTTCGAAACCATTGAGGGGACCCGCACCCACGCCATGGTCGGTCGGCAAGTCCAGCGTTCGTGGAAGCCCTCGGGCGTGTTCCGCGTATGGTACGATCGCGCCGATCCCCGCCGCGTCACCGCCTATGGCCCCGGCTACTGGTCGCTGATGGCGCTGCTGACCTTCGCCGCACTCTATGCCACTTTCACCTGGGGCATAGACTGGGCCCGCACCGGTCAACCACCGCAGTGGCTGGTCGAGTTCTCCGCGCACCAGGTCTCGCAAAAATAAGAGTAGCGCCGGCCTGCGAAGTCCCCTCTCCTGTGGCAAAAGCACCGGAGAGGCCCGCAATGTCCATCGACCCCGTTACCCGCCTGATCGCCATCGAGGAGATCAAGCAGCTGAAAGCCCGCTATTTCCGCTGCATGGACACCAAGGACTACGCCGGCCTGCGTGCAGTCTTCGCCGACGACGCCGTGTTCGACGCCTCATGCTCGCTCTCGATCGAACCTGCCGAGGATGCCGAGAACTGGACCCACTCCGGAGGCGACAACATTGCCGCCTTTGTCGAGTCCGCCGTGGACGCGCTGCGCACCGTCCACCACGGCCACTGCCACGAGATCGAACTGCTCTCGGAAACCGAAGCGCACGGCGTGATCGCGATGGAAGACCAGATCTGGGACGCCGAGGGCAAACCCTTCCTCCACGGCATGGGCCACTACCACGAAACCTACCGCAAGGAGGCCGATGGCTGGAAGATCGTCACCAGCCGCATCAGCCGCCTGCATGTGATCGTGGGCGAATAACCTGCGATGCATCCGGCGTGGAATGACAGCGCCCGATCTGCCATAGCGAGCCGGTGAGCCTGACCGACACCGCATTCCCGCAATCCGAAATCCTCGACCGTCTCCATGCCGTGTTCGGCTTCAACGCCTTTCGCGGTGTGCAAGCGGACGTGGTGGAGCGCGTGCTGGCGGGCCGATCGACGCTCGCCGTCATGCCCACCGGCGCGGGCAAGTCGCTGACCTATCAGCTGCCTGCGGTCATGCTCCCCGGCACCTGCGTCGTCGTCTCGCCGTTGATCGCGCTGATGCATGACCAGCTGCGCAGCGCCACCGCCAACGGCATCCGCGCCGCCACGCTGACCAGCGTCGACATGGACCGGGGCCAGACCATCGACCGCTTCCTCGCAGGCGACCTCGATCTGCTCTACGTCGCCCCCGAACGCGCCAGCCAGCCGCACTTCCTCGATATGCTGACGCGCGGTCGCGTCGCCATGTTCGCCATCGACGAGGCGCACTGCGTCTCCGAGTGGGGCCACGATTTCCGCCCCGATTACCGCCTGCTGCGCCCGCTGATGGACGCCTTCCCGGACGTCCCGCGCCTTGCGCTCACCGCCACCGCCGACCGCCATACCCGCGCCGACATCCTCGCCCAGCTCGGCATTCCCGAGGAAGGCCTGATCGTCGCAGGCTTTGATCGGCCCAACATCCGCTACGCCATCACCCCGCGCGACAACCCCTTGCGCCAGCTGATGACGGTCATTGCCGAGAACCCCGGCCCCGGCATCGTCTACGCTCCCACCCGCGCGCAAGTCGAGAAGCTCAGCCAGCAGTTGCAGGCAAGCGGCCGCCCCTGCCTGCCCTATCACGCCGGGCTCGATCCGCAGGTCCGCGCCGACAATCAGGCACGCTTCGTGGCATCGGAAGACATGGTCATGGTCGCCACCGTCGCCTTCGGCATGGGCATCGACAAGCCCGACGTGCGGTTCGTCGCCCACGCCGCCTGCCCGAAATCGATCGAGAGCTATTACCAGGAAACCGGCCGCGCCGGGCGCGATGGCGATCCCTCGGTCGCCGTCATGCTGTGGGGAGCGGAAGACTTCGTGCGCGCCCGCCAGCGCCTCGCCGAAGTGGAAGAGCACCGCCGTGCCGGCGAACGCACCCGCATCGACGCGCTGGCCTCGCTGGTCGAAACCCCGCACTGCCGCCGTGCCCTGCTGCTGCGCCACTTCGGCGAAAACCCGCCGCCGTCGTGCGGCAATTGCGACAACTGCCTCGATGCCCCGCGCGTCACCGACGCCACCGAAGTCGCGCGCAAACTGCTCTCGGCGGTCTATCGCACCGGCCAGTCCTTCGGCTTCGGCTATGTCGAAAAGGTCCTGACCGGCGTTGCCGACGAGCGCGTCACCCAGCGCGGGCACGACCAGCTTTCGGTCTTCGGCATCGTCACAACCGACGAAGCCCCGCTCCTGCGCCCGCTCGCCCGCGCCTTGCAGGCAAGAGGCGCGCTGGTGGCAACCGAACACGGCGGCCTCGCGCTCGGCGGCGATGCCCGCGCCATCCTCAAAGGCGAGGCTGACGTCCCGCTGGTCCTAGTACCGAAAAAGGAAGGCCGCCCCGGCCGTCGCCGCGGCAGCGCGGGCGGAGCACTAAATCCTGTCGGCGATCCCCTGTTCGACGCCCTGCGCACCCTGCGCCGCGATCTCGCGCGCGAGGCTGGCGTCCCGCCCTACGTCATCTTCCACGATTCCGTCCTGCGCGAAATGGCCGCCGCCCGCCCCGCCAGCCTCGGCGAACTCGGCCAGATCGGCGGCGTCGGCACCCGCAAGCTCGACGCCTATGGCGACAGGTTCCTTGCGGTGATCCGCCAGTGGTGAGGTCGACCAACTAACTTAACCTCGTCATCCCCGCGAAGGCGGGGACCCAGAGCGACCAAGCGCCATGCCCGACAGGACTCCCGCCTTCGCGGGAGTGACGAAGGTTGGGGTCTCTCCAAACTGAAACCAATCGTCATTCCCGCGCAGGCGGCAAGGCACTAGCGCTCTCGACATGCAGCGCGATTTCTCGCCAACAACCTACATCCTCGCTTCAAAGCGCAATGGCACCCTTTACATCGGCGTGACCAGCAATCTCCTCGCCCGCATCCATCAGCATCGCGATGGCACGTTCGAAGGCTTCACCAAAGACCACGGCGTGAAACGCCTCGTCTGGTTCGAGCAACATGCGACGATGGAACATGCGATCACCCGAGAGAAACGCCTGAAGAAGTGGGAGAGAGCGTGGAAAATCCGCCTGATTGAAGAGAGTAATCCGCTTTGGCGAGATCTCGCGGAAGACCTTGGCTTTTCGCCACTCGATTGACCTTCGGGTGAGTGTGGGCGCTGGATTCCCGCCTGCGCGGGAATGACGAATTCACATACACTTTGTCATCCCCGCCAATCACTCTCTGGGTCCCCGCGAAGGCGGGGACCCAGAGCGATCGCTTACCAACCCAGCAACCATCAAACCGAAGGCCGCTCCACCGCCTGCCCCCGCGTCTTCCACAGCGAGAACACCACGCCGCCGGCGATCAGCGCCAAGGTCACGCCAAGGCTCAGCACCGGCGGGAACTTGTCACCGCCAAGCAGGAAGTCCGAGACGAAGATCTTGCTGCCGATGAACACCAGCACCGCCGCCAGCGCGTACTTCAGGTACGCAAAGCGGTCGATCATCGCCGCCAGCGCGAAGTAGAGCGCGCGCAGGCCCAGGATCGCCATGATGTTCGAGGTGTAGACGATGAAGGTATCGGTCGTGATCGCGAAGATCGCCGGGACCGAATCCACCGCGAACACCAGGTCGGCAAGGTTGATCACCACCAGCGCGAGGAACAGCGGCGTTGCCGCGTTGACCAGCTTGCCGGTTTTCTCGTCCGGCACCTTTACGAAGAACTTCTGGTCGTGCAGCTCCTTGGTCACGCGCATGTGGCGGCTGATCCAGCGCACGGCAGGGTTGTTGCCGATGTCGGGATCGTGGTCATTGGTGAAGAACATCTTGATGCCGGTGAACACCAGGAACGCGGCAAAGATGTAGAGCACCCAATAGGCCCGCTCGACCAGTGCAGCGCCGCCCGCGATCATCCCGCCACGCAGGAAGATCACCGCCACGATGCCCCACAGCAGGGCGCGATACTGATACTTGGCGGGAATGGCGAAGAAGGTGAAGATCAGGCTGATCACGAAGACGTTGTCGATCGACAGCGCCTTCTCGATGAAGAAGCCGGTGTAGTACTTCATGCCCAGATCCGCGCCCTTTTCGGCCCAGACCCACGCGCCGAACAGCAGCGCGATGGTGATGTAGAATGCGGTAAGCTTCAGCGATTCGCCGATGCCCATGGCCTTGTCCTCCTTGTGGAGGACGCCAAGGTCAAACGCCGTCAGCGCGACGACAAGGCCGAGGAAGGCCAGCCAGAACCACGCGGGCGTGCCCAGCCAGTCTGCAAAAAGGAATTCCATCAGTCAGACTCCAGTCCCCGCCGCGCCCCAAATGCGCAGGGCGCAGCGGTCGTTCCTCTATTTCAGACTGTTGCCAGAACGGCTTCCGGACGACGCAGGAACAGCGCCGCAAGCCGCGCCTTCACCGCGCTCTTGAGGCTGCGCAGGCGCAGAACATCAAGCGGATCGCGCGCAAGGCGCAGCGCCTCGTCCAGCTTCTGGTGGCGCTCCATCAGGCGGAAATAACGGTCGGACATGTCAAAGCTCCCTAGTCGAGCAGTTGCTACGATCGGGAATGCCGATGCCCGCGAGGGCCAAGTCCGGAAGGGAGGGGGGAGAAGACCCGGACCCGCTTGGCATCGGCATTACCCGATGCGGTCCGACATCACGAAGCGAACTGCCAACATTGGCCAGAACGCCGCGCCAGAGGGGCCCGGTCCGCTCACACAATGTGGAGTGATTCGGTCCGGATTGCAAGGGGGATGTGTAAAGGGTGCCCACCCCCAGCCCCTCCCGCCTGCGGGAGGGGAGCGAGAAGATACGTCTTTTCACAATATGCCGCGCTTCCTCTCATCCCCCTCCCGCAGGCGGGAGGGGGCGGGGGTGGGCAAGCGGCACAGCACAAACCTCTCCCCAAATCCGCTTGCACCCGCAACCGGATTTGATATTAAAGTGATATCAGATTTAAGGGGAATCTCCGATGTCCGAGTCGAAGACGCACAGTGCCAGCACCGAAACCGGCGCCTGGTCGATCAGCGGCTATCTCATGTTGATCCTGATGGTGGCGCTTGTCGCGCTCACCGCGATCCGGGTCATCGGCTTTGCCAGCGGCAATCCCTCCGAGGACGAAGTGCCCGGCTTCATCGCCACCATCGCGGCGCTGCCCGTCGCCATCGTGTTCATCGCCTCGGGCTTCTACATGATCCAGCCCAACCAGGCCGCCGCGATCAACCTGTTCGGCTCCTATCGCGGCACCGACCGCAACCACGGTCTGCGCTGGGTCTGGCCGTGGATGACCAAGACCAAGATCTCGGTCCGCGCCAACAACGTCGTGTCGGAAAAGCTCAAGGTCAACGACTTGCGCGGCAACCCGATCGAGATCGCCGCCAACGTCGTCTGGCGCGTGTCCGATACCGCGCAGGCCCTGTTCGACGTCGATGACTACAAGGCCTTCGTCTTCGTCCAGATCGAAAGTGCAGTGCGCTCGATCGGCTCGCGCTATCCCTATGACGATATCGAGCATCACGAGGTCACGCTGCGCAGCCACCATGATCAGATCAACGCCGAACTGCGCACCGAACTCAACGCGCGGCTGGTGCTGGCGGGCATCACGGTTGACGAATGCGGCCTCACGCACCTCGCCTATGCGCCCGAAATTGCTGGCGCCATGCTTCGCCGGCAGCAGGCCGAGGCGGTGATCTCGGCACGCAAGAAGCTGGTCGAAGGCGCAGTCTCGATGGTCGAGATGGCGCTGACCCAGCTCTCTGAAAAGAACGTGGTCGAACTCGATGACGAGCGCCGTGCCGCCATGGTCTCCAACCTCATGGTCGTCCTGTGTGGTGAGCGTGATGCCCAGCCGGTGGTCAACGCCGGCACGCTCTACCAGTAAGCCTTAAGTCATGGCGCCGAGCCCGAAGAAAGCCTTCCCGCTGCGCATCGATCCGGCACTCTTCGCCGCGATCGAGCGCACGGCCTCGGCCGATTTGCGCTCCGCTAACGCCCAGATCGAAGTGCTGCTGCGCGAGGCCTTGACCCGACGCGGCGTGAAGCTGGCCGCCGCCGAACCCGTCAAGCGCGGACGGCCAGCAAAAACGGAGAACAGTGATGGTTGATCCTCGCTACACCACCCGCCCGCCCAAGGCGGAAGTCCCGGCCGACGACGGCGCATGGTTCGCACCCAAGCGCTTTGGCCTCGGCTCCGGCTTGCCGATCCGCTGGCAGGGTTGGGCGCTCATCGGTGCCTATGTCGCCCTGCTGCCACTGGTGAAGTGGCTCGACGACAGCGGCGACGGACGCTTGCGCACGTTTGGTTTCGCCCTGTTCATCGTTGCCACGGCGGTGGTCTTCTCGATCTCCGCAAAGCGCACGCGCGGCGGCTGGAAGTGGCCCTGGGGCAGCAAGGACTGATTTGGCAGTAGTTGGCCCTGTAACTTCGGGCAGGCCCCGGTTCCCGCCGGAACATAAGGGCCTGTCAATCATTCCGCGCTACCCCGGGTCCAAGAAAACGCCGGGGACCTGATATGCGCATGATGAACCCGTTCGCCTCCAGAGAGCGCCGCCATCGCGGCCAGCGCCTCGCCGTCTTCCTCTTGGGGATCGCGGTGATCGCGACGATTCCCGCAACCGCGCTGCTCGCCCAGGGCCAGCGCTCGCCCTACACCGTTGTCCAGACCGGACGCAGCTACCAAGCGCTGCAGCAGGCCGTGAACGCCATCGGCGAGGGCACCGGCACCATCCGCATCGCACCCGGCGTATACCGCGATTGCGCGGTCCAGCAGGCGGGCGATGTCGGCTTCGTCGCGCAAGTCCCGGGGCAGACGGTGTTCGATGGCGCCGCCTGCGAAGGCAAGGCCGCCATCGTCGCTCGCGGCCGCTCGACCACGGTCGAAGGCCTGATCTTCCAGAACATCCGCGTGCCCGATGCCAACGGCTCGGGCATCCGGCTCGAGCGCGGCAATCTGACCGTCCGCCAGTCATGGTTCCGTGACAGCGAGCAGGGCATCCTTTCTGCCGACGACCCAACGGGTGCGGTTCTCATTGAAAAGTCGACCTTTTCCCGCCTCGGCCGCTGCGATCGCGGCCTTGCCTGTGCGCACTCGGTCTACTTCGGCGACTACGGCAGCGTTACCATCCGCCGCAGCCGCTTCGAGGCCGGACGCGGCGGGCACTACGTCAAGAGCCGCGCGGGCCGCGTCGAGGTCACCCAGTCCAGCTTTGACGATACCGCCGGCAAAACAACCAATTACATGATCGACCTGCCCGCCGGAGCGACCGGCCGCATCGCCGACAACGTCTTCGTCCAGGGTCTCGACAAAGAGAACTACAGCGCCTTCATCGCCATCGCCGCCGAGGGCAAGGCGCACCCATCGACCGGCCTTGCGGTTGTTGGAAACGACGCGCGATTTGCCCCCGGTGTGAGTCGCTCGTCGGCCTTCGTCGCGGACTGGTCGGGCGACAAACTCGCACTCGGCGCGAACGCTCTCGGGTCGGGCCTCAGCCGCTTCGAGTCCCGCTAGAGTTGCACCGAGTTAGGGCAGAGTTGGCGTGGAGTTGCCCCTCTGCCTCCGAGAGTCTATCTGGAGTTGGAATGTTGAGTGCACCGCTCCTGAAGCTGGGTGGACGGCTCTGGGCGCTGCTGCTTGCCCTCACCGTCCTGACCCACGCCATTGCCCCGTTCGAGGCGCCCGTGACCGTGCGTCACGGCTCCGCCTTCAGCGCGGCGACGGCAGAGACGGCAGTAGCTCCGGCAAATCGCGTTCAGATTCAGCGCGTTGCCATTCCGATGGCACCGCCCCCGCCGGTGATCCTCGCACCCGAACCGGCAGCGCCACAACTGGTCCAGCCCGAGGGTTTCTGGCCCCCGCAAACCGCGCCCCCTGCGCCGCAGCCGCTCGCGCTGCTGCCCGCACCAAGAGCACCGCCACTGTCCTGACCTGAGCCCCGCGCCCTTCGGCGCTGTTCAAACTTGTCAGGAATACAGCAATGTCAAACACTTCCACGATTGCGTCGGCCATCGACGCACGCCGCGCCCACGTCGAGGCGCTCCTCTCGGCATACCCCGATGTCACGCCCGAAGAGCGGCAATTGATGGTCAACTGGTTCCGCTCCGAAGCCAGTGCGCTCGACGTCGCGCTGGTTGCCAGCAACCCCGCTGCGGAGCGTGGTTACCGACGCTTTCGGTCTGAAAACGTTGACAAATTTACCATCAAGGACATGGGCTATGCCCTGCTCTTCGCAGCGATCGTCGCGGCCGCAATCCTGCTGATCGCCTGGCGCGCGTTCTAGCGGAGCAAATGACCAGTCCGGTCTCGCTTGGTGTCGAGATAGCGCTGGTTGTGGGGGTTGGCGGGGAGCTGGTGTGCAACGCGCTCCGTCACCTCCACCCCAAGTGCCTGCAAAGTCGCCACCTTCTGTGGGTTGTTGGTCAACAGACGGATCGACCGAACGCCCAGCAGGTCGAGCATCCGCGCCGCCACCGGAAAGTCGCGCGCCTCGCTCGGCAGGCCCAGGCGCTCGTTGGCATCGACAGTGTCGAAGCCCTGGTCCTGCAGTTCGTAGGCGCGCAGCTTGTTGATCAGGCCGATGCCGCGCCCTTCCTGCCGCAGGTAGAGCAGGACGCCCCAGCCTCCCGCATTGGCTTCCTCGGCCATGCGGGCGAGCGCGGCATCGAGTTGCGGCCCGCAATCGCACTTGAGGCTGCCGAGGATGTCGCCGGTTAGGCATTCGCTGTGCAGCCGCACCACCGGCGCGCGCTCGCTGGTCTGTGTGCCGATCACCAGCGCGACGTGTTCGCGCAAGTCATCCCGGGCGCGGAAGGCCACGATTTCAGCATGTTCGCAGGCATGGACCGGCAAGCGGGCGCGGGCCTGGATGGTGAGGTTGAGCGGGTCCTTGAACGCGGCAAGGTCCTCGGCGGAAACCTCGGCGGCGATCTCCACGCCGGTCGAGATCAGGAACGCGGGCAGGATTCCCGCCAGCCGCGCCATCTCCATCGCCGCCACGGCAGCATGATGCGCTTCGATCGGATCGGCCTTGAAAGGCCCGCGCAAGGGGCTGCCGAGATCCTGCGCAGGATCGGCGAGATTGCGCGCAGCTGAAAGGTTGAACGGTTCTGCGCCATGGATCATCACCGGCGCTTCGGGCACCGCAGCATCGCGCTGGTTGGCGAGCTTGAGGGTCGCGGCGCGGGCGGCGGAGATGAGCAGGCGCGCGGCGTAGATGCCGGGCTGGGCATAAGCGGTTTCCGCAGGTAGCAGATCGAGCGCCCCGTCCGCGGCAGTGACCCGGATCGCCCAACCGTGGCGCAGCGCGTCGAGCGCCTTTGCTACGTTACGGGAATCGCTCACAAATCCAGCTCGGTGATCAGCGGAATGTGATCCGAAGGCTGCTCCCACTTGCGCGTCTCTTCCACGAAGCGGTGCGAGCGCGTCTGCGCGGCAGCTTCGGGCGAGGCCCACATGTGGTCGAGCCGACGGCCCTGATCCTTGGCGCGCCAGTAGGAGCGGTAGGACCACCACGAGTAGTTGCGCTCGGGCGCGGGGATATGCTTGCGCCCAAGATCGACCCAGCCGTGCGCATCGGCAAAACGCTGCAGCGTCTCGACCTCGGTCGGCGTATGGCTGACGACCTTGAGCAGCGCCTTGTGATCGTAGACGTCGCATTCCAGCGGGGCGATGTTGAAATCGCCGGTGATCAGCGTCGGGCGCTCGATCTTCTCGGCCCAGCGGGTCATGCGCTCGAGGAAATCGAGCTTCTGGCCGAACTTGGGGTTCACCGCACGGTCCGGAACGTCGCCGCCCGCCGGAATATAGACGTTCTCGACGATCAGCCCGTTGCCGGGGCCGAGCAGTTCGACGCCGATGTGGCGCGCCTCGCCATTGTCCTGCCAGTCATGCTTGCTGAAATCGCGGAACGGGATGCGGCTGACGGTGGCGACGCCGTGGTAGCCCTTCTGCCCGTGGACCGCGCGGTGAGTGTAGCCGAGCTTTTCGAACACATCGTGCGGGAACAGGTTCTCCGGCGTCTTGATCTCCTGCAGGCACAGCACATCGGGCGATTCCTGCGTGAGAAAGCGTTCGACCTGATCGGCCCGGAGGCGGACCGAATTGATGTTCCATGTGGCAACCGAGATCATGGCGCTGCTTTAGGGTTGCCGGGGGGTGATTGCTAGATGGGATGTGGGGAAGAGGTCATCCTTGCGCAGGTTACCGCGATTACCATGCCAGGGCGTAGCGTCAGAGGATTACACCCTGTCTGTATGCAATCTTCGCATCACCCTTAGGTTTTGACCCCCGCTTGGTAATTTCAACATGTGGGAAATGGTTGGCCTGTGTCAGCAAGATCCCGATGAAGGCTTCGCGGTCGAGACCCGCACAGGATTCGATTTCCACATGGATTCGCCACGTGCTGTCCGTCCCGTAGTGCCTGACCACAACGTCGCCACCAAAGACGTTCTCAGCAGCTTGTTTGATGAAAGACTTGATCTCTGGGCGAAGTTCAACAGGCGTTTCGGGCGGTTGAGCGGGACTGGCGACTGGCATGCCTTGCTCTAAGCCGCTTCCTGCAACCGCCGCACAACCGGCTGCTCATGCTGCCGCGCACGCCACAGGTCGAAGTTCGCCTGCATTGCCAACCATGCCCGCGCCGTGCTTGCGCCTGCTTGTTCTAGCCGCAGGGCAAGATCGGGGCTGATCCCGGCCTTGCCGTTCAGCACACGCGAGAGGGCCACGCGCGACATTGCGAGGCGGCTGGCGGCTTCGGTCACGGACAAGTTCAGCGCTTCGATCACTTCATCGCGGAGCAGTTCGCCGGGGTGGGGTGGGTTGTGCATCATCGTCATGACCTCAATGGTAATCCTGATAATCGACGAGTTCGGCGTCGGTCCCAATAAAGCGGAAGGTTATCCGCCAGTTGCCATTGACCCAGACAGACCAATGGCCCTTCAGATCGCCCTTCAGCGGGTGCAGCTTGAAGGACGGCAAGTTCATGTCCTCTGGTGCTGCGGCAACCTCAAGCAGGCCCAGAATGTTCCGGATCTTCTTCACGTGGGAAGCCTGAATGCCACGCGTCGTACCGGTGTTGTAAAAGGCTTCAAGCCCCTTGTGCCGGAATCCGATAATCATGAGGCTGTGTATCGCGTATCGTTGCGCGATACAATGCAAGGTGCCTCCAAAGCGAACAGAAAACAAAACCCTCGGACCGGGGGCATTGGTCCGAGGGTTCCATTTGCGTTCGTCACGCTTGGCGAGGAGGCCTCCAGGAGACCGGGCAACAGGGGGGAAACCCGCCTCGACCGCCTCGCCGAAACCGTTCTAGGCCTTGCTCGCTTGCGCCCCGATGAACGGTGCCTGCAGGTTTGTCGCAGCTTGTCGCAAGGGGTGAACGCTTGAGGGGTGAGGTGAGGGTTGGGGGCGATGGGTGGTGTCGGTGAAGGATCGCCTGTTCAAAAAGTGATCGTCACCCCGGACTTGATCCGGGGTCCCGCTATTGGGCGAACGCTCAGCAAGCGGGATCCCGGGGCAAGCCCGGGATGACGAGGTAAGGGTAGGTTTTTGAGGCTCAGCGCGTCACGGGGCGGCGGGGGTCGGTCCAGCGGAAGGTGCTGTCGGGCACTGCAACGCCGTACTGGTGGCCCGAGAGGCGGACGGTGGTGCGCTTGTTCTGCGAATCGAGGGCGACCCACGAATCGAGCTGCAGGCCGCCGGGCGCGTTGCCGTTGCGCACGAAGATCATGGTGATCGTGCCATATTCGGGATGCTTGGGATCGCGCACCTGCAGGCTGATCACGCCGGGATCGCCGGTGGGCAGCTGCCTGGCGAAGCGCGCTACGTCCTTGTTCGGATCGAGCAATGCGCCCAGCGGGCTGTTGCCGATCGGCCAGCGCTGAACCTGGCGGACCTCGTAGTCAATCATGGTCAGCGCCTTGCCGTCGCCCACGATCAGCAGGGGCACGCCCTTCTGGTACTGGAAGCGGATCTTGCCGGGCTGCTTCATCGTCAGCACGCCGGAGACATTCTGGCCGGAGCGATCGGACTGCGTGAAGTTGGCGCGGAGCGTGGTGATGCCGCGCAGCGCCGATACGGCGCGATCGATGTCGGAGGCTTGCGCCTGCGCCACCGTGGGCGCGGCAAGCATTGCGGGCGTGGCCGCAGCGAGGGCAAGCGAAAGGGCCGCGGCGGAATAGGTTACCGTGCGGCCCATCTTGCGAATCGAGGTGTAGATCGTGTTCATCGCCGTTCCTTGCAGTGTCGGCGTTGAACTCGCCGTGAACCGCCCTGGTTCCGAAGAGACCGGCGGCTCAGGCGAATGTAAAGCGCGAAAGCGCTGATTACTTGATCTTCGCTTCCTTGAACTCGACGTGCTTGCGCACGACCGGGTCATACTTGCGGAAGGTCATCTTCTCGGTCGTGTTGCGGGGATTCTTCTTGGTCACGTAGAAGAAGCCGGTGTCAGCGGTCGAGACCAGACGGATCTTGACGGTGGTGGGCTTTGCCATGGCTCTATCCTGAACTTTCGCGCGCGAAACTGAAAACGAATGTGGCGGCGCGTTTCCACGCCGCCGTCACAGGGTCGGGCCGTTGGGGGAGAATCGGGGCAAAGTCAAGCGAGGAGAGACTCGTGTCGTGATTTGCCGGACGGGGTTGCTTGTGATACTGGTTGCATAAGAAACCAGATTGCAGAGACGATGACCACTGCCAGCCTAGTGACGGACTTTACCCGCCTGCCCGAGATGCCCGAAGGCGTCTATACCGCGCCGCTCAAGCGCCCGGAGCGGGTGGGCGAGGATTGGCTGGAGCCCGCGCAGCGTAGCTACACGGCCGACGAGAATGCCATCTGGGACGAATTGTTCGCCCGTCAGATGGAGGTGCTGCCGGGGCGTGCCTGCAATGCCTTCCTGCAGGGGCTGGAGCGCCTCGATCTCGGTCGCGGCGGCGTTCCCGATTTCGGCAGGCTTTCCGATGAACTCGGTGCGCTGACCGGGTGGAGCGTCGTGCCGGTGCCGATGCTGATCCCCGATCACGTGTTCTTCTGGCACCTTGCCAACCGGCGCTTCCCTGCGGGCAACTTCATCCGCACGCGCGAGACGTTCGACTACATTCAGGAGCCCGACGTCTTCCACGACGTGTTCGGCCACGTGCCGATGCTGACCGACCCGACTTATGCCGATTACATGCAGGAGTATGGCCGCGCCGGGTGGAAGGCGATGCGCTACAACCGGCTGAAGTCGCTGGGCGCGCTCTATTGGTACACGGTGGAGTTCGGGCTGGTGATGGAAGGGGGCGAGCCCAAGGTTTATGGTGCGGGCATCCTGTCCGGCCCCGCCGAGGCCGTGTTCGCGCTCGAGGGGCAGTCTCCCAACCGGATCATGCTCAATGTCGACCGGGTGATGCGCACCGACTACGTGATCGACGACCTGCAGCCGACCTACTTCGTGATCGAGAGCTTCGAGGATCTCTACCACCAGACCGTCGAGCGCGATTTCGACCGGCTCTATCGCGGGCTAGGGGCCGGGTTCACTTATGCCAATATGGCCGTGATCGACGTCGACGACGTGCTGCACCGGGGCACGCTGGAGTATCACTTGCGCGGCGGGCGGGGATCGGGCGCCACGCCGGTCTGAGGCGCACGAAAAAGCCCGGCGCCTTCCAGGGTGCGCCGGGCTCCTTCGGCCTTGAAGGCGGATAGATCCCAGGCTCAGCCCGGGGTCTTGTCCATCTTGTCAGCCTGATCTTCCATGGCGTCGGCCTTCTTCTCGCCCGTTTCACGGACGGCGTCGGCCTTGTTCTCGAGCGCGTCTTCCGAGGCGCCGCCCATGGCGTCAGCCTTGTTTTCCATGGTGTCGGCAGCGGCGTCCGAAGCCTGACGCACCGCGTCAGCCTGGTCTTCGGCAGCGTTTTCCTTGCCGCTGTCGCAAGCCGAGAGGCCAAAGCCCATGGCCAGAACCGACGCCATCATGGCGCCCTTGAAAATTGCCTTCATGTCAGTCCCCTTCAGGTATGGAGAAGGCGGCCAGAACGACCGCCTTCAGGTTGTTGATCAGGAAATCCGGGTTCAGCGAACCGAACCGCGACGGACCAGGTTCACGATGGCGAGCAGGATCAGCGCGCCAAGGAACGAGACGATCAGGGTGCCGGCCGAAATGCCGTTGGTGATCGAACCGCCGCCGATCAGCGGAGCGAGCAGGAAGCCGCCGAGCAGGGCGCCGACGATGCCGACGACGATGTTGAGGAAGATGCCCTGCTGCGCGTCGGTGCGCATCACGATGCTGGCCAGCCAGCCCAGGATGCCGCCGACGACGAGAAGAATGATAAGGCCCATTGTAAGTACCCCTTTGAAGTGCTGTTGCCGGTAAAAATCCCGACAAGTCACTTGGTTCCGCAAATGCGGTGGGGTGATATTCAGAGCTTTGTCAGAAAGTTGTAATCCTAGCGCATCCCGAGCCAGACCAAGGCCACAGCTCCCGCGACGATGCGGTACCAGGCAAAGGGCTTGAAGCCGGACTTGCTGACGTAGGCGACGAACATGCGGATGACGGCGAGTGCGACGACGAACGAGACGGCAAAGCCGATCCCGATCTCGGTCCAGCCCACGCCCATCGTGCCGCTCATCAAGGCATCGCGATTGTCGAGCAGTTCGAGAGTGGTTGCGCCCAGCATGGTCGGGATGGCGAGGAAGAAGCTGAACTCGGCCGCCGTGCGCCGCTCGATGCCCATGGCCAGCGCGCCCATTATCGTCGCGCCCGAACGGCTGACACCCGGGACCATGGCGAGGCATTGCGCAAGGCCGACGCCCAAGGCCTGGCGCAGCGGCAGTTCGCCGATGCCGGTGAGTTCACCGGTCCTGGCGCGCTTCTCGATCAGGAGGATCGCGATGCCGCCGACGATCAGCGCCCAGCAGACGACCGAGGGGCTGCCGAGCAGGACATCGATGTACTTCTTCAGGGCAAGGCCAAGCACCGCCGAGGGGATGAAGGCGGCGAGCAGGTTGCGCAGGAAGCGCAAGGACATCGGGTTGAGCTTGAGCAGGCCCATGCCCACCGCCCAGAACGTCCGCCAGTACTGGACGACCACCGCCAGGATCGCGCCCAGCTGGATCACGACGTTGAACATCGCCCACTGGTGCGCGTCATAACCGAACAGTTCGGTGGCGAGGATGAGGTGGCCGGTCGAGGAGACCGGCAGGAACTCGGTGAGTCCCTCGACGATGCCGAGCAGGATGGCGGTGACGATGGTGTCCATGGTATCCCAAGCGTTTGCCGCAATGCAGCATCAAGTCAAGGCGTCAGGCGGCGAGCCCTTCGAACTGCAGGCGGGCGAGGCGGGCATAGAGGCCGTCGGCTGCCGTCAGGCTGGCGTGGGTGCCCTGTTCGACGATCCTGCCGGCGTCCATCACGACGATGCGGTCTGCCGCGCGGATGGTGGCGAGGCGATGTGCGATGACCAGCGTCGTGCGGTCCTGCATTAGCCGGTCGAGCGCTTCCTGCACCAGCCGTTCGCTCTCGGCGTCCAGCGCGGAGGTCGCCTCGTCGAGCAGCAGGATTGGCGAATTGCGCAGCACCGCACGGGCGATGGCGATGCGCTGGCGCTGGCCGCCGGAAAGGCGCGCGCCGTCTTCGCCAAGGAATGTGTCGAGGCCTTGCGGCAGATCGCGCAGGAACTGTTCGGCGTTGGCGGCGCGCGCCGCTTCCCAGATCTGGTCGTCGCTCGCGCCCCAATTGCCATAGCGCAGGTTGTCGCGCGCAGAGGCGGCGAAGAGGGTGGCGTCCTGCGGGACAAGCGCGGTGCGGGCGCGGATCTCGGCGGGATCGGCGCTGGTCAGCGGCACGCCATCGATGCGGATCGTGCCGCCATGCGGATCGTAGAAGCGCTGGGCGAGCAGGAACAGGGTGGACTTGCCCGCGCCGGAGGGGCCGACGATGGCGACGGTCTCGCCGGGTTCGACGGTCAGCGAGAAGTCGTCGAGGGCAAGAACCTCGGGCCGCGAGGGATAGCGGAAGGCGACGTTCTGGAACGCGATCTGGCCGCGCGGGGGGACGGGAAGGGCAGTGGGGCGCGCGGGCGCAGAGATTTCCGGCTCTTCGCGCAGCAGTTCGTTGAGCCGTCCAGCAGCGCCGGCACCGCGCAGGAGATCGCCGTAGACTTCGGACAGGGCGCCAAGGGCACCTGCCACGAGGCCTGCGGTGATGACGATGGCAAAGATCGTGCCGCCGCTGATCGAACCTTCCGCCACGCCGTTAGCGCCTTCCCAGACCAGCATCGTGATACCGCCGAAAACCAGCACAATCACGATCGAGGTCATCAGTGCGCGCAACGAAATCCGGCGAAGCGCCGTCTGGAAGGTTGCTTCCACGCGTTCGCTGAACCTTTCGAGTTCACGCTTTTCCTGTCCGAAGGCCTGCACGATCTTCATCGCGCCCAGCACTTCCGCCACGATTACGCCGATGCCTGCAACGCGGTCTTGGCTCGATCGAGAGACATTGCGCACGCGGCGCCCGAAAAAGACGATCGGGCCCACGACCAGTGGAATCCCGATCATGAGGATCGCGGTCAGCTTGGGTGCCAGGTAGAACAGGTAGGCCAGGCCACCGATCGCCGTGATCGTGTTGCGCAAGGCGACCG
Organism: Novosphingobium jiangmenense; assembly: GCF_015694345.1. Taxonomy (GTDB): domain Bacteria; phylum Pseudomonadota; class Alphaproteobacteria; order Sphingomonadales; family Sphingomonadaceae; genus Novosphingobium; species Novosphingobium jiangmenense. The sequence goes on along the minus strand of NZ_JADQDC010000004.1, from coordinate 22,082 downwards.
AGACCGTCGTGCCGACGACCTGCTCGATGATCGCAGTGTCCGAAGTCATGCGCGAGGAGATTTCTTTCGGACTGTTGGTCTCGAAGAACGAGGGGGGCAGGCGCAGCAGGTTCTCCTGCACGCGCAGGCGGATGTCGGCAACGACGCGCTCACCCAGCCAAGACACGAAATAGAAGCGGCAGGCAGTGCCGACGCCCAGCACCAGCACGATCATCAGGAGGTATTGGAACGAGGAGTTGATCGTCGAAGGATCGGCGCCGGGGCCGAATGCCTTGTCGATGATCGCCTTGAAACGCGCCGGGATGGCGATGGTCGCAGCTGAAGTGGTCAGCAGTGCCAGCGCGGCAAACAAAAGCTGGCGGGGATACTTCAGCGCCTCGCGCCAGATCATGCGCAGTGGCCCAAGGGTCTTTGCCTTGGGAGCAGGTTCGGCAGCAGGCGGCGGGCTCTGGGTTTCCTCGTCCATGGCGGGTGCCTAGCCGATGGCGGGGATTACCGAAAGGGGGCGGATTATCCGACGGGCGGGTGACCGGCCAATTGTTGCGTTGCACAAACAGCCGAATCGCGCCAATCTGTATACAAACGACTCCCGCGTCCGCGCGGGCCATAAATCAGAAGGTGTTCGCAGTGCTCTACAAGGCTTACGAAATTCAGCGCTCGCTGATGAATGCGGGCAGCGCCTGGGCCTCGATGATGGCTGACGCGCTGACCGATCCGCGCAATCCCTGGGCCGGTGTCGGTCCTTCGCAGACGATTGCCAACGCGCTCGACGTCTTCGCCCATGCAGCAGCGCCGCGTGGCAAGCCCGCCTTTGGCATCAAGGTCATCCATGTCGATGGCACTGCCCATGCGGTGAAGGAGACGACCGTCGTCACCCGCCCGTTTGGTGACCTCAAGATGTTCACCCACGATGGCCTGCCCAAGAATGCGCCGCGCCTGCTGATCGTCGCGCCGATGAGCGGCCACTACGCCACGCTGCTGCGCGGCACGGTCGAACGCATGCTCGAACGCTGCGTCGTCTACATCACCGACTGGGCCGACGCGAAGTACGTGCCGCTGGCCGAAGGCACCTTCGACCTTGACGACTACATCGACTACCTGACCGGCTTCCTCGAGCACATCGGCGAAGGCGCACACATGATGGCGGTGTGCCAGCCATCGGTCCCGGCCTTTGCCGCAACCGCGATCATGGGCGCGAAGAAGCATCCGTGCCGCCCGGTGACGCTGACCATGATGGGCGGACCGATCGACACGCGCGAGAGCCCGACCGCTGTAAACGACCACGCGATCACCAAGCCCTACGTCTGGTTCAAGCACAACGTGATCACCACCGTGCCGACCAACTATCCGGGCGAAGGCCGCCGCGTCTATCCGGGCTTCGTGCAGCTCGCCAGCTTCATGTCGATGAACATGGCCAGCCACATGATGAGCCACTACAAGCTCTTCCAGCACATGAACGCCGGTGCCGACGAAAGCGCCGAGGCGACCAAGGCTTTCTACGACGAATATCGCGCGGTCTGCGATCTGCCCGCCGAATTCTATCTCCAGACCGTCGACGTCGTTTTCCAGCGGCACGCCCTGCCCAAGGGCGAGTTCATCCACCGCGGCCAGGCCGTCGATCTCGGCGCGATCACCGATACCGCTATCCTGTGCATCGAGGGCGAGCGTGACGACATCTCGGGCATCGGCCAGACCAAGGCAGCGCTGAAGGTGACGCCGAACCTGCCCGAGGACATGAAGCAGTACCTGCTGGCCCCGGAAGTCGGCCACTACGGCATCTTCAACGGCTCGCGCTGGCGCACGTCGATCGCCCCGGTGGTCGAGCAGTGGATCGGCCAGTTCGAGAAGAAGGCCAAGGGGCGCAAGCTCAGCGTCGTCGCCTGAACACCAGCATTTGCTCCAGCCGCGATTTTCCCGGAGTCGCGGCTGGTCATGCCTCTGTCACGAAAGCCGGTCTTTCAGAAGGGGCGATCCGGTTCGATCCATCACGGAGGAGCGCTGTAAGGGCGGGGAATGTCGGGGCAGGCTCTCGTCGGACTCGAAAATGCCGACGGGCATTTCGCGCCAATGCCCGTTTGCATCGCGAGCAACCACTGCGTCGCAGTGCGTGCAGAAGTTTGCGTGACCCACTTCTGCACCCTGCCCCTCGGGACGGTTTCGTGAAGCAGAGTGGAAATTGTATCGGCACAGCGGAAACCGTCTGCGGACACGTCTGAAGAGTTTGCGCGGCAAGACCCTGGACATGATGACGACGATTCTGCGTATGATCATGATGAGGCCTTGCAGCGTTCAGCGGCCATGGCATTGCCGCATCTGATGACGGAACTGCCGTTGCGTGAGGTCGATCGCAGATCGATTCTGCGCACGGTCAGATGCATTGGTTGCCTCCGGTATCCCGCAGCATGTAGGACTTCGGGTGGGCATAGGAGATCGTCACTCCGGCCGGGAGCTTGGCGCGGATTGCCGAAATCAGGACGCGCAAGGACGCTGGGGCCAGTGGCCGTCTGCCGCGATGAGCCGTTGCCAGACTTTCGATGTTTGCCGCGTCGGGGAACTGGCGCATCAACGCTTCGCAGATCGATCGTTCGCGCGGACTGAGCTGTGCGAGGATCCTGCGCAGCCGCTGGAGTTGCGGTGCATCCGGGAACGCCTTGGCGCTGCTTTGCGCGACGCTTGCGTAACGTTGGGCGCAAGCCAGAATGCGCGCCTGCGCTTCGGTGACAGACATGCGTGCATCGAAGACATCATCGAAACCGGCGTTCAGCAGCGTGGCGCGGTCTCGCGGCGATGTGGCGCCGAGAATTGCGAACTTGGGCTTGGCCGAAGGCAGCGGAAGGTAGATCCGCAACAGCTGCCTGACCCTGCGAATGTCATTTCCGGCAACAGCAAGCACGTCGTAGTCGGAACGGGTCGGGCTTATGTCGGCAATGTAGCTTTCCGAAACAGAGCGGACCGATTGCTGGGGGAAAACGAATTGCAGCCATTCCGTCTGCTGTATAACCGATGGACTTCCGAATGTCGCGATCCTAGCTACAAGATTTCTTACAGTACTAGGATAGCAATCTATTTCAAAATTGTAGTATAAATAGGATAAAACTGGCGAAGGGTCGCCGATTGCAAAGTCGCATTGTTTTTTGAGCGGTTTTACCATTTTAATGAACTGCTCGGAATGGGATGAAATATCGATGCAATCAGTCTTGGTATAATGGATACTCACCCGGCAAACAACGGTGCGTCACGGTTAACGTATTGCTTCGCTTGAAGCTTTTTTGAATCATTAACAAAATATCAATATATGATTAAACGGGGTGAATGCTGGTTGGCCGCCATATGCGGTTGATTTCTGTAAGCCTGCCCGCAGCAACCTCGGTTTTCCGCCAATTGCACGCTTTTCGATGGAAAGAGGCAGCGACCGATCGACCGTGTCTGCACGAACCTTAATCAACTGGAGGGGTTCTATGCGAGGCCCTGATTCCGGATTTCGCAAATGCGCATACCTATACGTTCCTTGTGATATTCATCACATCTCAAGAAATAAAAAAACATCTAACATCAGATACTTATTTGATGTTTCGGAGGATTCCCTGTCAATAAGGTCCTTACCGCAACTGCTAACGTTATCAATGCGGCGCTGCGACATCGATTTGCTCGAGCCAGCGATGAGCCTGGTTTCCAGGTGACCTGCCGACGCCGGGGCCGAATGCGCCTGCAAAGCGTGGAATGGAACTGCAAGCTTTGCGGGATGCCTGACGCAATCGTCGCCTGCTATTCCGTACCATAGCGGGACGGATGCCGACCCGTTCTGCAGCGCAACAGAGCGCAACGTTCGGGAAAAGCCGCATTTGCCTTCGCGTGGCAGAAGGTCGGGCGTGGCAATGGAGTTTCACGATACGCCCGCAAGGGGAGACGAGGCGCAGGTCGACGCCGGATGGTCTGTGTCCGACCCTCGAGTAAGCATCGTGCTGCCCGTGCACAATGGTGCCGCCTATCTCGATCAGGCGATCCGCTCGATCCGCTCACAGACCTTCCGCGATTTCGAACTTATCTGCGTGGACGACGGATCGACCGACGAAACGCCCGAGATCCTTGTCCGGCACGCCCGTTCCGACTGCCGCATCCGCGTCATTACCAACCGTCCCAACAAGGGCCTGCCCGGCGCCTTGAACACGGGTTTCGCAGCCGCGCGCGGCTCGCTCCACGGCTGGACTTCGGACGACAACATCGCCCGGCCGCAAATGCTGGAACGGCTGGTGGCGGCGCTCGATGCCAATCCGGATGCCGGCATTGCCCATGCGAACTACAGCGTGATCGACGCGGCCGGTGCCGTGATCGGGTTTCAGAAGGTGGGGCCGGCCTCGGAAATCCTGCTCGGCAATCGCATCGGCGCGGCGTTCCTCTATCGCGAACAAGTGACGCGCAGCCTTGGCGGGTATGACACCGGCCTGTTCGGCGTGGAGGACTACGACTTCTGGCTGCGCGCCGCACGGACCTTCCGCTTCGTCACGCTGGATGAGGACCTCTATCTTTACCGCCGCCACGAAGGCAGCCTGACCGATCAGCGCGCCCGGACCATCCACCGGCTCGTCGGCCAGATCATCCGCCGGGAACTGGCGCATGTCAGCGATCCCGGGATGCGCGCAAAGGTCCTGCTGGAGCACGGTCTGGCGAGCCGCCTCGAACCCCGGCTCGGCATGCTGTGGCGGGCCTTCACGGTGCGGCCCTTGTTTGTGCTGGCCAAGGTTCCGGCAGTGGCGCGGCACCTGATTTTCCATCTGATGCGCGCGACTGTTGCCAGAGTTCAGCGCCTCACACGAAGAACTGGGTGATCCACTCGCACTGCAGCGCGGGCTTGGCCTCGCCTTCGATCTCGACCGTGATCTCCATCGTCTGCTGCCACTGGCCGGGACGCTTCTCGTCCATCTCGAGCAGCTTGAACACGCCGCGCACACGCTTGCCGACGCGGACCGGGGCGAGGAAGCGGGTACGATTGCCGCCGTAGTTCACGCCCATCTTGATGTGTTCAGGCCGTGGGCAATCACTTTCCATCGTCAGCAGCGGAATCAGCGACAGGGTGAGGAAGCCATGCGCGATGGGGCCACCGAACGGGGTCAGCTTCGCTTTCTCCGGATCGACGTGGATGAACTGGAAGTCGCCCGTCGCCTCGGCAAACTTGTTCACGCGCTCCTGCGTGATCTCCACCCAGTTCGAGGTGCCGACCACCTGGCCGATCCGGGTCTTGATCTCTTCGGCGGGGACGTAGGTCGTCATGGCGGTGCGCTCTCCTGCTTTTGGCTCTTGCGCCCGCACAATGGCGACAAGCCGGGTCGGGAGCAAGCCGGTTTAAGCGCCTGGTTAAGCGGTGGCGGACCGAGGCAGGGTTGATGGGGCCGGTTTGCGAAAGGGCGCGGGCTGCGCGGTCCGTACCCGCTTGATATAGGCCCACAGCCCGCATTGCAGCCCGACAAGCATGTAGCAGAAGGGCTGGAACGCGATGCCGACGAAGGTCGAGCCGACGAGGTAGATGATCTGCGCCTGCTGCAAGGCCTCGGCCAGCGGCGAGACCCAGCGGAATTCCTCGGACGTCTCCTTGCGGTAGCGTCGTCGCAGGACTTCCATCTGCCACACGCCCAGCAGGTGCAGGCTCAGCCAGAGGGCAAGGCCGGGATAGCCCTGTTCGCCCAGCATTTCGAAGTAGCTCGAATGGTAGGCGCGGCCTTCCTCGACGATCGGCTGGTATTCAAGCGCGGCATTGTTGTCGCCGGCGTAGTCGGCCTTGACCGTGTCGTACTGCAGCCTGTTCTGGCGATAGGCTTCGAAGCCGCCGCCGAAGGGGTGGCGCTTGGCAAACTCGATGGTCCACTTCCACACCGCCACGCGGGTGGAGGCGGACTGGTCGGACTGGTGGTTCCGGATCGTGCTCATGCGGTCGGTGAACTCCTTCGGCAGGAGCGGGACCGCGATCAGGGCGCCGGCGGCCATGACCGAGACGATCAGCAGGCGGCGCTTGGCCGTGCGCAGGATCATTGCCGCCAGCACCACGACGCAGACGAGGCCGGTGCGCGCGCCGGTGCCGATCGGCATCAGCGCGCAGGCAAAGCACAATGCCCAGGCAAAGGTCTTCACGCGCCAGTCTGGCGGAAAGATCGTGCCATAGCGCGAGAGCCACAGTGCCAGCGGGATCACCGCGATGGCCACGGCGGAAATGATCGAGCCTTCGTAAAGCCCGGTGTTGTCGTTCACCAGCAGGCGCAGTTCGCCGTATCCACCGCCGCCTGCCGCCGTCTTGATGCCGCCGCCGATCACGATCACCCCGATCGACAGGGCCAGGATCAGCGTGATCGCCTCGATCCGCAGGCGCGTGCGCAGGGTCAGGGGCAGGAACAGCGCCCAGAGCAGCGCTTTCCACACCCACGCCCACTTGTCGGCCGCTTCCACCGGGAAATCCGCCGCCTGCGTTGTCAGCCCGCAATAGACCAGTAGCGTCAGGAGCAGGAACTGGCGCAGCGAGAAGCGGATGCCGTTCTTGTCCTCGGCCACGAACCACGAGATGAACGCGCAGAGGAACGCGATCAGCGATACCGGGATGTGGCTGAGAATGCCCCAGCTGACCTTCTGCGGCGCGACGATGTCGATATAGCTGTAGGCCAGCACGAAGATGAACGGCTTGCGAAAGCCCGCGCCGATGAAGGCGAGCACGCAGGACAGCAGGAACAGGTCAAGCATCGCTGCTGTCCGGAGCGGGACTGCTACTCTTGCGGAACGGCACCTTGCGGCCGGGCAGCGAGGGATCGTCATCGAGGTCGTCACGATGCAGCAGTCGCCAGACGGCAATCGCCATCAGCACGTGCGGCAGGAATATCGTGAACTTGTCGATCATGTCGGGCCAAGCGCTAGCCGATCGAGGTTGACGCGGCGTTAAGCCTTCCATGGCAGACGGAAGCCATGACACGCGTGCTCCACGTTCTCGACCATTCGCTGCCGATGCACAGCGGCTACACCTTCCGCACCCGCGCGATCCTCAAGGCGCAGGAGGCGCTGGGGCTGGAGGTGCGCGGGGTCACCGGGCAGCGCCACACCGCGCCGACGCCCGCCGATCCCGAAGTGGTCGATGGCCTGACCTTCTATCGCGCAGGGGGTGCTTCGGGTGGTCTTCCGCTGGTGCGTGAATGGAGCGAAGTTACGGCGCTGGCCGACCGTATCGTCAAACTGGCGCGCGAATGGCGGCCGGATGTGCTCCACGCCCACTCGCCCGCACTGTGCGGACTCGCAGCTCTCAAAGCTGGGCGCAAGCTTGGGATTCCCGTGGTCTACGAGATCCGCGCCTTCTGGGAGGACGCCGCCGTCGGCAATGGCACCGGGCGCGAAGGCTCCGCCAAGTACTGGCTGACCCGCGTACTGGAGAACGATGTCGTCAGCGGCGCCGACCATGTGGTGACAATCTGCGAGGGCTTGCGCACCGATCTGATCGCGCGCGGCTTCCCGCCCGAAAAGCTCTCGATCATGCCCAATGGCGTCGATCTCGACCTGTTCGGCGATCCCCTGCCGCGCGATGCAGCGCTGGCCGCCGAACTCGGGCTGGGTGAGGGTCCGGTGATCGGCTTTCTCGGCAGCTTCTACCCCTATGAAGGGCTCGACGACCTGATCGCCGCGATGCCTGCCATCGTCGCCCGGGTGCCCGCTGCGCGCCTGCTCCTGGTCGGTGGCGGCCCGGCCGAGGCGGACTTGCGCGCGCAGGCACAGGCCTCGCCGGTGGCGGATGCCATCCGCTTCGTCGGTCGCGTCCCCCATCACGAGGTAGACCGTTATTACTCGCTGGTCGATGTGGTCTGCTATCCGCGCAAGGCGATGCGCCTGACCGATCTTGTCACCCCTCTAAAGCCGCTCGAGGCCATGGCCCAGGGCAAGCTCGTCAGCGCCTCGGACGTCGGCGGCCATCGCGAGCTGATCCGGCATGGACAGACCGGCACCCTGTTCCCCCCCGACGATCCCGTTGGTCTGGCGGCAGCGCTCTCGGAGCTTCTGGGTACACCGCAAAGCTGGAACGCCCAGCGCGAGGTGGCGCGGGACTTTGTCCGCAGCAGCCATGACTGGGCTCTCAACGTCAGGCGTTATCTCCCTGTTTACCAAGCCCTGTTACCGAATCACCGAATGCCCGCGATTGCCGCGTGATCAGCGATCGCCGGGTCTGAAAAGGCCGGAAGCACAGGATGAGACGCAAGTGACCGCGACGAAGCGCAAGCAAAAGCCCATCACCGCGCACCCGATGTTCCCGGTTGTGACTGCATTGTGGTTCGCGGCCTTCCTGGGGCTGGGAAGCTTTGCCGTCGCGCCCTCTCTGCTTGAAGGCCCTGTGGTGGCTTTGGGTATTCCTGCGGTGCTTCCCGCTGCCGCTCCACCGCTTGGCTTCACGGCGCGCGTATTGCTGGCGCTCGTGATGCTGCTGACGGGAGCCGTGATCGGCTTCGTGGTCGGTCGCCGTCTTGCCCCGCGCGAGGCAGCCGCGCCACGCCGGCGGGACATGGGGGCAACGTCGCGCAGCAGGCCGGTTGCGCAGCCAGAGACCGTTGAGGCGCGCAAACCGCTCAATCCCAGGGAGGATCTGGGCGAGCCGATCGGTGGCATCGATGATGACGCCGAAGTCCCATCGCGCCGCCGCGCGCTTTCCCTCAACGACGAAGGCCGCCTCATGGTGCCTTCCGAAGAGGCCCCGCTGCCCGGCTTCCTGCCGTGGGAACGAGACGAGGCCGCGCCCGCTGCGGAGGCGCACAAGCCCGGGCCGCTCGGCTCGGCAGATCCGCTGGCCATGAAGGGCCTGTTTGACGCCGCAGACAGCGCCTCTCAGGCGGTCCTTTCTCAGACGGTCCTTGTGCCCGCCCCCCCACCTGCCGCTCCTTTTGCTCAGGCCGATGCGGTTCCGGAATCCCCGGCAGCTGAAATTGCGCCTGAAGCGCCGGTCGAGCCCCAGCCGCAGGCGCAGCCGGCGGTATCGGCTCCGCGCCAGACTTTGCACCAGGCACCTGCTGACGACGTGACCCCGCTTGAGCGCGCGCCCCTCGATGCGCTCGGCATGGTGCAACTGATCGAACGCCTAGCCCTGGCCATTTCGCGCCATGCCGCGCCGACACGTGATCTCGCCCCGCTCGAAGCGTCCAGCTTCGTCGCACCGAGTGCGAGGTTTTCGGCCCAGGCCGTGTCTGCCCCTATCCGTCCTGCTTCCGAGGACGCCGCGGTTGCGCCTGCACCGGCGCAAATGCAGCCGGATCGCGTTGTCCCCATTCGGCCCGCCGCCTTCGAGCCGCCTCTGGTTGACCATGCGGTCGAGCAAGCCGATGCGGATGAGATTGACGAAGCTGCAGCGCCGCCCCGCTTTCTCAAGTCGGCAGGTCCAGTTGCCGAATTGGGCGCCTCGGAACAGCAGGCGACGGCAGAACCGGAAGTGGCGGAGGAACGCTATCCCTCGCTGCTCGACATGCAGCCGACCTCGTTGCGCCCGGCCTTCCGCATAGACGACGGCCTCGGCCTTGGCAGCGATGCGGGAGGCGACGTCGAGGATTCCCTGGAGCCGGTCGTGGTGTTTCCGGGGCAGGGTTCGGTGCTTCAGGCGCCGCGGCACTTCGAGCGGCCGACGATCCAGCAGCTTCCCGGCTCGCCCCTTGCCGCGCCCGGTCGCGCGGCACCTTCCAGCCCGACCGAGGCCATGCCCCCGGCAACGGCTGCAGTCCCCGGCGCGCTGCCCGATCCGGAAGAGGCCGACCGCGCCCTCCGGGCCGCACTCGCCACGCTGCAGCGGATGACCGCCCAAGGCTGATTTCTGACGGTCCTGCACGGCACTTTCGGGCAGTAAGGTCCCGGAAACCGGCAATATCTGCCATGTCGCAACCGTATTTACGGCATTAAGCGCCCGCTTGATGCCCTTGCGCAGTTGCAAAATAACTTTCCTGCAGTCATGGGGGCACTTCGCGCAATTTTCGTCGCTTTTCCGCGAGGGTGATTCGCGCGCCGCAGCCGTTTCGGCCATTGCCGCTTTTTTGAATGTAGGACGATCATCGAGATGGGATTTCCGCCGCTTCAGGGCCTCTACGATCCGCGTAACGAGCATGACGCCTGTGGCGTGGGCTTCATTGCCCACATCAAAGGTCAGAAAAGCCATGCCATCGTGGACCAGGCGCTGGAGATTCTGCACAATCTCGACCATCGCGGTGCCGTCGGCGCCGACCCGCTGCTGGGTGACGGCGCGGGCATCCTGATCCAGATTCCCGACCAGCTGTTCCGCAAGTGGGCCTCTTCCGAAGGCAAGGACCTGCCCCAGCCGGGCGATTATGCCGTGGCCATGTGCTTCCTGCCGCAGGACGAGGCCGCGCGCCTGTTCGTGACCGAGTTCTTCGAGAAGTTCATCGCCAAGGAAGGCCAGGAACTGATCGGCTGGCGCGATGTGCCGACCACGCTCGATGGCCTCGGCAAGACCGTGATCGAGCAGATGCCGGTGATCCGCCAGTGCTTCATCAAGCGCGGTGCCGGCACGCCCGATCAGGACGCGTTCGAGCGCAAGCTGCTCGCCATTCGCAAGCAGACGCAGAATCCGCTTGCTGCCATGGCCGAGAAGCACAACCTGCCGGGCGTGACGCAGCTCTACATGCCGAGCTTCTCGACCCGCACGATTGTCTACAAGGGCCTGCTGCTCGCCAACCAGGTCGGCTCGTTCTACGACGATCTGCGCGATCCGGATTGCGTCTCGGCTCTGGGCCTTGTGCACCAGCGCTTTTCGACCAACACCTTCCCGAGCTGGAAGCTGGCGCACCCGTTCCGCTTCATTGCTCACAACGGCGAAATCAACACCGTTCGCGGCAACGTGAACTGGATGAACGCGCGCCGCCGCACCATGGAATCCGAGCTGCTCGGCCCGGATCTCGACAAGATGTGGCCGCTGATCCCGCACGGCCAGTCGGACACCGCCAGCCTCGACAACGCGCTCGAACTGCTGCTGGCCGGTGGCTATAGCCTTGCCCATGCGGTGATGATGCTCGTGCCCGAAGCTTGGGCCGGCAACCCGCTGATGAGCCCGGCGCGCCGTGCATTCTACGAATACCACGCCGCCCTGATGGAGCCGTGGGACGGCCCTGCCGCCGTCGCCTTCACCGATGGTCGTCAGATCGGCGCCACGCTTGACCGCAACGGTCTGCGCCCCGCGCGCTTCTCGATCACGCGTGACGATCTGATCTGCATGGCTTCGGAAAGCGGCGTCCTGCCCTTCCGCGAGGAAGACATCGTCCGCAAGTGGCGCCTCCAGCCGGGCAAGATGCTGCTGATCGACATGGATCAGGGCAAGATCATCGAGGACGAGGAAATCAAGGCCGAGCTGGCCAATGCCGAGCCTTACGAAGAATGGCTCGAGCAGGCGCAGTACAAGCTCAAGGAGCTCGACGTGATCGAGCCCGAGCTGGCTGCGCTGCCGGTGGAAACCACCTCGCTGCTCGATCGCCAGCAGGCCTTCGGGTACACCCAGGAAGACGTCACCAAGTTCCTCGAGCCGATGGCCGTGGCCGGTGACGATCCGATCGGCTCGATGGGCACCGACACCCCGATCGCGGTGCTGTCGAAGCGTTCGCGCCTGCTCTACGACTACTTCAAGCAGAACTTCGCGCAGGTCACCAACCCGCCGATCGACCCGATCCGTGAGGAACTGGTCATGTCGCTGGTATCGATGATCGGTCCGCGCCCGAACCTGCTCGGCCACGATGCCGGCAGCCACAAGCGCCTCGAAGTCGACCAGCCGATCCTGACGAACGAGGACGTCGCCAAGATCCGCTCGGTCGAAGCCGCGCTTGACGGCGCCTTCCGCACCGCCACGATCGACACGACCTGGGATGCCGCCACCGGGGCCGATGGCCTTGAAATGGCGATCAAGGAAATGTGCTGGGCGGCCACCGAAGCAGTGCTTGCCGACAAGAACATCCTGATTCTGTCGGACCGCGCCCAGTGCGAAAGCCGCATCCCGATGCCGGCGGCGCTGGCAACCGCCGCGGTGCACCAGCACCTCGTCCGCCAGGGCCTGCGCATGCAGACCGGCCTTGTCGTCGAGACCGGCGAAGCGCGTGAAGTGCATCACTTCTGCGTGCTGGCAGGCTATGGCGCGGAAGCGATCAACCCCTACGTCGCGTTCGAGACGCTGGAGCAGATCCGCGTCTCGAAGGAGCTTCCGCTCGAAGCCAAGGACGTCAAGAAGAACTACATCAAGGCCATCGGCAAGGGTATCCTCAAGGTCATGTCCAAGATGGGCATCTCGACCTACCAGTCCTATTGCGGTGCCCAGATCTTCGACGCTGTCGGCCTGTCGACCGAGTTCGTGAACGCCTATTTCACCGGCACCGCGACGACGATCGAAGGTGTCGGCCTCAAGGAGATCGCGGAAGAGACCGTGCGCCGCCACGCTGCGGCCTATGGCGACAACCCGATCTACAAGAAGATGCTCGACGTGGGCGGCATGTATCAGCTGCGCCTGCGCGGCGAAGAGCATGCTTGGACGGCGTCGAACATTGCCAACCTGCAGCACGCGGTGCGCGGCAACACGCCTGAAAAGTATCGCGAATTCGCCCAGTCGATCAACGACCAGTCCGAACGGATGCTCACCATCCGCGGTCTGATGGAGCTGAAGAAGGCCGATCAGGCTATCGACATCTCCGAAGTCGAACCCGCCAGCGAGATCGTGAAACGCTTCGCCACTGGCGCGATGAGCTACGGCTCGATCTCTTGGGAAGCCCACACCACGCTGGCCGTGGCGATGAACCGCATCGGCGGCAAGTCGAACACGGGCGAGGGCGGCGAGGATCCCGCGCGCTTCAAGCCGCTCGCAAACGGCGACTCGATGCGTTCGGCCATCAAGCAGGTCGCTTCGGGCCGCTTCGGCGTTACTGCCGAATACCTCGTCAACGCCGACGACGTGCAGATCAAGATGGCGCAGGGCGCGAAGCCCGGCGAAGGTGGCCAGCTGCCGGGCGACAAGGTCGACAAGACCATCGGCAAGACCCGTCACTCGACCCCGGGTGTCGGCCTGATCTCGCCGCCGCCGCACCACGACATCTACTCGATCGAGGACCTCGCGCAGCTCATTCACGATCTCAAGAACGTGAACACCGGCGCGCGCATCTCGGTCAAGCTGGTGTCGGAAGTGGGCGTGGGCACCGTGGCTGCAGGCGTGTCCAAGGCGCGTGCCGACCACGTGACGATCTCGGGCTACGAAGGCGGCACTGGCGCTTCGCCGCTGACCTCGCTGACGCACGCCGGCAGCCCATGGGAAATCGGCCTTGCCGAAACCCAGCAGACGCTGCTGCTCAACAACCTGCGCAGCCGCATCTGCGTGCAGGCCGACGGCGGCCTGCGCACCGGTCGTGACGTCGCCATCGCCGCGCTGCTCGGCGCTGACGAGTTCGGCTTTGCCACCGCACCGCTGATCGCGGCCGGGTGCATCATGATGCGCAAGTGCCACCTCAACACCTGCCCGGTCGGCGTCGCCACCCAGGACCCGGTCCTGCGTGCGCGCTTCACCGGCCAGCCCGAGCATGTGATCAACTACTTCTTCTTCGTCGCCGAAGAGCTGCGCGCGATCATGGCCGAGATGGGCTTCCGCACGGTCGCCGAAATGGTTGGCCGCGTCGATCGTCTCGATACCAAGAAGGCCGTCTCGCACTGGAAGGCGCAGGGCGTCGACCTGTCGAAGCTGCTGCACAAGGTCGAGCCGGTCGAAGGCACGACCCTGAACTGGAGCGAGACGCAGGATCACGGCCTCGAAGCCGCGCTCGACAAGGACCTGATTGCCGCCAGCGCTCCGGCATTGGACAAGGGCGAACCGGTCCGCCTCGAACGCAAGGTCATCAACGTCAACCGCACGGTGGGCGCGATGCTCTCTGGCGAAGTCGCCAAGAAGTACGGGCACAAGGGCCTGCCGGACAACACCATCCACATCTCGTTCAAGGGTGTGGCCGGCCAGTCGTTCGGCGCGTTCCTCGCCCATGGCGTGACGCTCGATCTCGTCGGCGATGCCAACGACTACGTCGGCAAGGGTCTGTCGGGCGGTCGCGTGATCGTGCGCCAGCCAAGCCACGTCGATCGTGACCCGACCGAGAACATCATCGTCGGCAACACCGTGCTCTACGGTGCGATCGCGGGTGAGGCCTACTTCAACGGCGTTGGCGGTGAACGCTTCGCGGTGCGCAACTCGGGGGCCGTCGCGGTCGTCGAAGGCACTGGCGATCACGGTTGCGAATACATGACCGGCGGCGTCGTCGTTGTTCTGGGTCGCACCGGCCGCAACTTCGCGGCGGGCATGTCGGGCGGCGTCGCCTACGTCTATGACGTGGACGGCAACTTCGCCCAGCTCGTCAACGGCGCGATGGTCGACGTCCTGCCGATCTCGGCAGAGCGTGACGAAGACGACGGTGCAGGCCGTCCGCAGCAGCGCGGTGTCGACGTTTACGACTACGGCATGGGCGACATGCTGCGTCACGATGCCGAACGCCTGCGCGTGCTGGTGGAACGTCACCACCTCTACACCGGCAGCAAGCGCGCCCGCGAGATTCTCGACAACTGGTCCGAGGCTCTGGGCAAGTTCGTCAAGGTCATGCCGCGCGACTATGCGCGGGCGCTCCGTCAGATGGAGGCCGAGCGCCTCGAAGCCGCCTCTGTCGCGGCTGAGTAAGGGTTAGATTACAATGGGCAAGGCAACCGGCTTTCTCGAGATCGACCGCAAGGATCGCACTTATGATGCGCCTGCGGAGCGACTGAAGCACTATCGCGAGTTCGTGATCCCGCACGACGATGCTGGTCTCAAGGGCCAGGCATCGCGGTGCATGAACTGCGGCATTCCGTACTGCCACAACGGCTGTCCGGTGAACAACCAGATCCCCGACTGGAACCACCTGGTCTACGAGAATGACTGGCGCGACGCGCTGACCAATCTCCACTCGACCAACAACTTCCCCGAGTTCACCGGCCGCATCTGCCCCGCCCCGTGCGAGGCCGCCTGCACGCTGAACATCGTGGACCAGCCGGTCACCATCAAGTCGATCGAATGCGCCATCGTCGATCGCGGGTGGAAGGAAGGCTGGATCGAGCCGCAGGTTCCGGCGAAGAAGACCGGCAAGTCGGTCGCTGTCGTCGGCTCCGGCCCGGCAGGCATGGCCGCTGCCCAGCAGCTGGCCCGCGCCGGCCACTCGGTCACCGTGTTCGAGAAGAACGACCGCATCGGCGGTCTGCTCCGCTACGGCATTCCCGACTTCAAGATGGAAAAGACCCACATCAACCGCCGCGCGATGCAGATGGAGGCCGAAGGCGTCCAGTTCCGCACCAGCGTCGAAGTGGGCGTGACCGTCTCGTTCGCTTCGTTGCAGGAAAACTTCGATGCGGTGGTGCTCTCGGGCGGTGCGGAAGATCCGCGCGGCCTCAACATCCCCGGCGCAGAACTGCCCAGCGTGCGCATGGCGATGGAATTCCTGACCCAGCAGAACAAGCGCAATGCGGGTGACGATGAACTGCGCGCCGCCCCGCGCGGCTCGCTGCTCGCGACCGGCAAGCATGTCGTCGTGATCGGAGGTGGTGATACCGGCTCTGACTGCGTCGGCACCTCCAACCGCCAGGGCGCCGCTTCGGTCACCCAGCTCGAAATCATGCCGAAGCCGCCCGAAAAGGAAGACAAGGCGCTGAGCTGGCCGAACTGGCCGCTCAAGCTGCGCACCTCGTCGAGCCACGAGGAAGGCTGCGAGCGCGAGTTCGCCGTACTGACCAAGCGCGTCGTTGGCGAGAACGACGTGACCGGCCTCGAATGCGTCCGCGTCGAGTGGGTCGATGGCAAGATGCAGGAAGTCGCCGGCAGCGAATTCGTGCTCAAGGCCGACCTGATCCTGCTCGCCATGGGCTTCGTCGGCCCCCGCAAGCAGGGCCTGCTCGAACAGGCCGGCGTCGAGCTCGACCCGCGCGGCAACGTCAAGGGCAACGTGGTCGACTACAAGACCAGCGTCGAGAACGTCTTTGCCTGCGGTGACATGCGCCGTGGCCAGAGCCTTGTCGTCTGGGCGATCCGCGAAGGCCGCCAGTGCGCCCGCGCCGTCGACGAAGCGCTGATGGGCGTCAGCGAACTGCCGCGCTGATCGTCAGAACATCACTGAACAGGAAAGGGGCGTCCGCAAGGTCGCCCCTTTTGCGTTGGCATCCTTCGACAAGCTCAGGATGAGCGGGCGTCGGTTGAGTTACCTTATGCTCTTACAAACCCCGCTCATGCTGAGCCTGTCGAAGCATCACACGCTAAGTCAGCCATCCCCCTCAGGCGCAACTGCAGGCATGGCCTTGGTCCGGCACACCAGCAGCTTGTCGATCTTGCGACCGTCCATGTCGACCACTTCGAAGCGCCACCCCTGATCGTGGAAATGCTCGCCCTCGTTGG
This sequence comes from Novosphingobium jiangmenense, assembly GCF_015694345.1. GTDB lineage: Bacteria > Pseudomonadota > Alphaproteobacteria > Sphingomonadales > Sphingomonadaceae > Novosphingobium > Novosphingobium jiangmenense. The sequence goes on along the minus strand of NZ_JADQDC010000004.1, from coordinate 5,650 downwards.
GCAGCTTCTTGAGGACGGAGAGGCAGTACCCCGCCGTCGTCGCGAATTCGCGGTCGTCAGGCAGGTCCAGCCCGAGCCGGTCCGCCAGCGCGTCGGCAGGCAGCGCGCCCGAGATCAGCAGCGAGCCGTCCTCGCGTTCCACCACCATCGGCTCGTCACCGGCATCGGCATGGCCGACGAAGTTGCCGGCAATTGCCGCCAGCAAGTCTGCTGGGGTGACGATGCCTTCAAGGTGTCCATATTCGTCGTGCACCAGCGCGATCGCCACTTCGGCCTGCTGGATCATGCCCAGCGCATCCATCGTATCGAGCTGGTCCGGCACGATTGCGGGCTTCTTCATCAGCCGCCCGAGCTGAACCTTGCGCCCGCGCAGCAGCGTCGAAAGCACGTCGCGCACCTTCACTACGCCAACGATCCGGTCGACCGACCCGTCCGCCACCAGCAGCAGCGAATGAGGGCTGTCCTCGATCGCCTCGCGCAGGTCCGCTTCGCTCGCCTTGCGCTCGATCCAGTGCAGTTCGGTGCGCGGCGTCATCACCTCGCGCACCGGCCTCTCGGCCAGGCGCATGATGCCGGTCATGATCGCCCGCTCTTCCTCCTCGATCACGCCGGAGCGCGTGGCTTCGGCGAAGATCATGTGGAGTTCCTCGGCAGTCACCTCCTGCTCGGTGCCCTGCTTCAGGCCAAGCAGGCGGATGATCGCGCTGGACGAATTGTCGAGCAGCCAGACGAAGGGTGCGGTTACCTTCGACATCAACGCCATGGCCGGTGCCGCCAGCTTGGCAATCGGCTCGGCCGCGCGCAGCGCCAGTTGCTTGGGCACCAGTTCGCCCACCACGAGGCTGAGGTAAGTGGTAACCGCAATGACGATCACGAAGCCCGCGTCGTCGGCGTACTGAGCCGGAAAGCCCCAGGCTTCCAGCCGTTGCGCCATCGGCCCGCCAAGGCTCGATCCCGAATAGGCACCGGCAATGATTCCCACCAGGGTGATGCCGATCTGCACGGTCGACAAAAATTTTCCGGGGTCCGCCGCCAGGGCGAGCGCGACTTTCGCACCCTTGCTGCCCTCTTCGGCAGCAACCTTGAGGCGGGCAGGGCGTGCCGAGACAATCGCCAGTTCCGACATGGAAAACAGGCCGTTGAGCAAGACGAGGCCCAGGATCACGAAGACGTCAGACCAGGGAAAAGGTGTCACGCTATGGCCCCTAACAGATTTACCGGGAAAGGCGAATAGCGCGCGAATTGTTCCTGAGGATCGCGCCATGCAGGTTCCCGTTCGGGAACCGTTCAGTCGAAGTGGGCGTATTTCACCCTGTCAAAGCGCCATCGCGGCGTTAATGTTGAAGTCCGGATGCTGGTAAAAGGGGACAGGAAATGAAAATCCGTCGTGTTCTGATGTCGAGCCTGTGCGCTGTTTCGCTGGTCAGCCTGTCTGCCTGCGTCACCGATCCCAACACCGGCGAAAAGAAGGTTTCTCGCACCGCCATCGGCGGCATTGGTGGCGCGCTTGGTGGCGCCCTCCTCGGCGGCCTGATCGGTGGCAAGACCGGGCGCATTGTCGGCGCCGGCATTGGCGGCGTCGCCGGTGGCGTGATCGGCTACCAGAAGGACAAGCAGATCAAGCAGTTGCGCGAGCAGACCGCTGGCACGGGCGTTGACGTTACCGAGACCGACAATGGTCAGGCAATCCTCGTCAACCTGCCCAACGGCGTAACCTTCGACGTTGACAGTTCGGCGGTGAAGCCGGGCTTCCGCGACACGCTCGACAAGATTGCCCAGTCGCTGACCCAATACCCCAACTCGCTGATCGACGTGTACGGCCACACCGATTCAACGGGCTCCGACGCCTATAATCAGGCGCTGTCGGAGCGCCGTGCGCGCGCGGTGGCAGACTACCTGACCTCGCGCGGCGTCGGCTATGCCCGCATCCGCAGCCAGGGCTTCGGCGAATCGCAGCCGATCGCTTCTAACGACACCGAGGAGGGCCGTTCGGCCAACCGCCGCGTGGAAATCAAGATCGTCCCGATCAGCCAGGACGATGTGAACGCGGCTCGCTCGGGCCAGTAACGCCTCCACATGCCTTGACCAAGCGGCGCGGTCCTTCGGGGCTGCGCCGCTTTTGTTATGGAGCATGCGTTTCGCGGTTGACCGCCGTCGGGTGGGGCTGGCATCGGCGCGTCCGAAGGAGACAGGTTCGCATGCCGATTCAGCGCCGCACGATCAACGGACGCGAGACCAACCCGATCGGGCTTGGCTGCATGTCGCTGAGCTGGGCCTACAGCGGTCGACCAAGCGAGGAAGACGGCATCCGCCTGCTCCAGTACGCCGTCGACATCGGCTACGACCACTTCGATACGGCCCGTCTCTATGGCCTTGGTCACAACGAAACGCAGGTGGGCGTCGCGCTCAAGGGCCGCCGCGACAAGGTCTTCCTCGCCTCGAAGATGGGCATCTTCGCCAGTGGCGAAAAGCGCGGGATAGATTGCCATCCCGATACCATCCGCAGCGAACTCGAAGTCTCGCTCCGCCTGCTCCAGACCGATCACATCGACCTCTACTACATGCACCGCCGCGATTTCACGGTGCCGATCGAGGATTCGGTCGGCGCGTTGGCGGACCTCGTGAAGGAGGGCAAGATCGGCGGGATCGGCCTTTCGGAAATGTCGGCAGAGACCCTGCGCAAGGCTGCCGCAGTTCACCCGATCGCCGCGATGCAGACCGAATACTCGCCGTGGACGCGTCAGGCTGAGATCGCCGTGCTCGAAGCCTGCCGCGAGCTCGGCACCACCTTCGTCGCCTTCTCGCCGGTTGCACGCGGGGTGCTCGCCAATGGCGTCCGCGATCCGCAAGCGCTGCCCGATGGCGACATCCGCAAGGCGATGCCGCGCTTCATGGGTGAAAACTGGCAGAAGAACCTAGCACTGGTCGATGCTTTCAACGCCATCGCAGCGCGCGAAGGGGTGACGCCGGCGCAACTGTCGCTCGCCTGGGTGCTCTCGCGGGGCGAGCATGTCGTCACCATTCCCGGCACCGGCAAGATCGCCCACCTCGAAGAGAACATCGCCCGCTGGGACTGGGAAATCCCCGCGGCCGTGGCAACGGAAGTCGATGCGCTGATCAACCAGCAGACTGTTTCCGGCCACCGCTATGCCGGGGTCATGCTGCCCACCATCGACACCGAGGACTTCGTCTAGGCGAGCTTCGCTGCCCTTTCGGCCAGCCGTTCCACTGCGGCAGCATGGATTGCCGGTGCAGTAACCAGCAGACCGAAGGCGCGGGGATCGCGCTTGTTGTAGTGCAATGGCTTGCCGAACGCGTCCGAAGTCGCTGCTCCGGCCTCTCGCGCGATCAAAGTTGCTGCGGCAATGTCCCATTCGAAGCCCCAGCGCAGCGTCGCCAGCAGGTCGGCTTCGTTCGCTCCGACCATGGCAATGCGCAGCGCGATCGAGTTGGGTTTGTCCACTGTCACGAGATCGGCATCAGCCTTGGGCAGGGTGTCGGCAGGCACGCGCGATCCGGGGAGTATCGTGCGCGTGCTGGCGTGCAGCGTTATGCCGTTCCGCATCGCGCCCTGTCCGGCAATGGCAGACCAGTACTCGCCCCGCGCCGGCGCGCTCAGCGCCCCGATCAACGGTCGTCCCTCGCTGACCAGCGCTACCGACACCGACCACCCGGGCCGCCCGCGCACGAAATCGCGCGTCCCGTCCACAGGATCGACCAGCCAGCACAGTCCGCGTTCCAGCCGCTCGGGATGATCGACAGTTTCTTCGGAAAGCCACCCGGCGGAGGGGAGTAGCGCGCCCAGTTCCCGCTTGAGAAAGGCATCGACCGCAAGGTCGGCGTCGCATATCGGACTGCCCGGCGTTTTCTCCCAGACTTGCGGAGCATGGCCGTGGCCCGGCCAGAGTCCCAGCGCCATGTCTCCGGCGGCGCGGACGATCTGGTGGAGGCGGTCATAGTCGATCATTCTGCGCCTCCATGGACGGCCACCATCCTGATATTCTGCAATTGCGAGACGTTATCAAAGATTGCGTGATGTCTCGCATTGACGCTCCTTTTCAAGCTTCCCACACTGTGCTTAAGGCATTCCGAGTCTAGCGCCAACGGCGTCGTATACCTTTGCGCCAGCATGGCGCGCCTGTTCGAAACGGGGAAAACGCATGAACGTCCATGAGTACCAGGCGAAGGAACTGCTTGCGAAGTTTGGTGTCGGCATTCCTGCGGGGATTGCGGCGCTGACGGTTGAGGAAGCGGTTGCTGCGGCCAAGCAGCTTCCGGGGCCGCTTTACGTGGTCAAGGCGCAGATCCATGCGGGCGGTCGCGGCAAGGGCAAGTTCAAGGAACTGCCCGCCGATGCCAAGGGCGGCGTGCGCCTGGCCAAGAGCATCGAGGAAGTCGAGGCTTTCGCCAAGGAGATGCTCGGCAACACCCTCGTCACGGTGCAGACCGGCGAAGCGGGCAAGCAGGTCAACCGCCTCTACATCACGGACGGCGTTGATATCGCGAAGGAATACTACCTCTCGATGGTGGTGGACCGCGCATCGAGCCGCGTTGCCATGATCGTCTCGACCGAGGGCGGCATGGACATCGAGGAGGTCGCACACTCGACCCCTGAGAAGATCGCCACGATCACCATCGACCCGGCCGAAGGCTTCATGCCGCACCACGGCCGCGCCGTCGGCTATGCGCTCAAGCTGACCGGCGATCTCAACAAGCAGGCCGGCAAGATCGCCGAGCAGCTCTACAACGCCTTCGTGGCATTGGATTGCGACATGCTCGAGATCAACCCGCTGGTGGAGACAAAGCCAGATTCTTCTGGGGCCGCCAACCTCCTCGTCCTCGACACCAAGATGAGCTTCGATTCGAACTCGCTCTATCGCCACCCCGACGTGATGGCGCTGCGCGACGAGACCGAGGAAGACCCGGCCGAGATCGAGGCGAGCAAGTACGACCTCGCCTACATCAAGCTCGACGGCAACATCGGCTGCATGGTCAACGGCGCAGGCCTTGCCATGGCGACGATGGACATCATCAAGCTCAACGGCGAATTCCCGGCGAACTTCCTCGACGTGGGCGGCGGTGCGACGACCGAGAAGGTCACCGCGGCGTTCAAGATCATCCTCAAGGACCCGGCGGTGAAGGGCATTCTCGTCAACATCTTCGGCGGGATCATGAAGTGCGACATCATCGCCGACGGCATCGTCGCTGCGGCCAAGGAAGTGAACCTCTCGGTTCCCCTCGTCGTCCGCCTCGAAGGCACCAACGTACAGCAGGGCAAGGACATCCTCGCCAACTCGGGCCTGCCCATCGTCCCCGCCAACGACCTCGGCGATGCCGCCAGGAAGATCGTCGCTGAAGTCCGGAAGGTCGCCTGATATTTCACCTGATTGTTGTTCCAAGAAGGGGCGTCGGGCAACCGGCGCCCTTTTTTGTTACGCAACGCAAGACCCACTTGTGCAGTTGACGTTTACGTAAGCGCAAATTATGCGGAAGCCCACGGAATCAAGGAAAGGACGCCTTGCGATGAAAGCCCTGGTCTGCGTGAAGCGGGTGATTGACTACAACGTGAAGCCACGTGTGAAGGCGGATGGTTCGGGGGTCGATCTTGCGAACGTGAAGATGAGCATGAACCCGTTTGACGAGATCGCAG